>JACKIV010000001.1 GCA_020638285.1 Rhodospirillales bacterium
CCTCGATCTCCTCCTTGATCTTGTGAATCCCGATGCGCTCGGCCAGCGGTGCAAAAATCTCGATTGTTTCAACGGCGATCCGGCGTCGTTTTTCGGGTTTGGCGATGTGGTGCAGTGTGCGCATATTGTGCAGGCGATCCGCAAGCTTGACCAGAAGCACGCGGATATCCTCGGACATGGCCAGAACGAGCTTGCGGAAATTCTCGGCCTGTTTGCCCTCGACGGTCTGGCTTTCGATCCGGGTCAGCTTGCTCACGCCATTGACCAGATCGGCCACGTCTTTTCCGAATTCTTTTTTCAGGTCTTCGTATGTGGCTTTGGTGTCCTCAAGCGTGTCATGCAAAATAGCCGTCAGGATTGTTGCCACATCCATATGCATTTCAGCCAGAATGATGGCGACCTCGACCGGATGCGTATAATAGGGCTCCCCCGAGGCGCGCATCTGGTCCCCGTGCATGCGCCGCGCGAAATCAACGGCCCTCTCGATCGGCGCGGGGTCCAGATCGGGATTGTGGGCGCAGATCTGCGCAACGAGTTCGGAGACTTCTGGCATGCCTTGAATTTTTATCCTGTTTTTACTGTCTCTTTGAAGGCCTGGATTTAAGCCACTCAAACCCGAACGGTACCATAAATCAGGCAAAAAGAGGGAAAAAACAGCCCTCTCCCTCCGCGGCGAAAGCTTATCCTTGATCGGTTAAAAGAGGATGAATGTCTGTTGATCTTTACGCGTTCAGATAATCTTCGTGCAGATTTACGGTCGGGCGGACATTGATGGCAGTGTAATTTTTCCGGACCCATTCTTGCGCCTGTTTGCGTCCAAGGTCCCGCAAGGTGGTTAGAAAATTCCAGCTCGTATCATATTTACTCGCAATCGACAGGTCGTTCATGACGGTATCCGTCCGAATGGCGTGCATCAGGATATCCCGATATTTTTTCTTATGCTCGGGGCGCAGCATATCATCCGTGACCAGTTTCCTGACAAAGGCGATGGCGCGCAGTTCCTTAAGCAGCGAAGCATTAAATGTAATTTCATTCAGGCGGTTTTGAATCGCATAGCCGCGTCTTGGAATCTCGGGGCGCACGATCGGGTTGATGTGAACCAGCAGGATATCCCGGCAGGCTGATTCATAAAACAGAGGCCAGAGCGAAGGATTCCCCACATATCCTCCGTCCCAGTAAGACTCTCCCCCGATCTCCACGGCCTGAAACATGTTGGGCAGTGCTGCCGAGGCCAGAAGTGTCTCGACCATGATTTCCCCTGTCCGAAAGACTTTCCCTGATCCTGTTCGCACATTGGTTGCGCTGATAAACAGACAGTGGGTTCTGCACCTGTTTACAGCATCAAAATCGATTGTTTTATTGAGGATATCCCGCAGCGGATTGAGATTCAGCGGATTGGTTTGATATGGCGAGAACGTCCAGTTCATTGCCTCGCCCATCCCCAGCGCAAAGGAGTCGTTCAGATCGTCAATCTCAAGAAACTTCAGGAACGGCATCCAGCACTCAAACGCATCCCACGTTGACGGGCGCATGACCCCCCAGACGGCGCCTGCATTTGAAATCTCGCGCCAGAAATTTTCAAGCGCTGCGCGGGCGCCCTGCACTCCGCCTTTCATAAAGCCGTCGGTCAGAACAACGGCGTTCATAGAACCGGCGGATGTGGCCGTGATTCCCTCAAACGCAAATCGTCCGTCTTCGAGCAGGGCGTCGACAACCCCCCACGTAAACGCTCCGTGCGCGCCGCCGCCCTGAAGCGCCAGATTGAGCGTTTTCTTTTCTGTCCGTTTCTTTTGAGTCGGTTTTGGCATGGAGCGTTTCTCGGAAGGCGATGTACAGAAAACGAAGCCTAACGCGCAATCCGGGTGTCTTCGCTGCGGATTTTTTTCTGGAGCTGGAGCAGTCCATAGACGAGCGCTTCTGCCGTCGGCGGGCAGCCCGGCACGTAGATATCCACGGGCACGATCCGGTCGCACCCGCGCACAACAGAATAGGAATAGTGGTAATATCCTCCGCCATTGGCGCAGCTTCCCATCGAAATCACCCATCGGGGCTCAGGCATCTGGTCGTAAACCTTGCGCAGGGCCGGGGCCATCTTGTTGGTCAGGGTTCCGGCCACGATCATGACATCAGATTGACGTGGGCTGGGACGCGGAATCATGCCAAACCGATCCAGATCGTACCGACTCATATAGGCATGGATCATTTCCACGGCGCAGCAGGCCAGGCCAAATGTCATCGGCCACATGGACCCTGTTCGCGCCCAGTCGAACAGGCGGTCGGCAGAGGTGAGCAGGAACCCTTTGTCGCTCAGCGTCCGGGAAATGGCCGCCGGGACAACGTCCTGCACTTCTGCGGGCAAGGGGGCAGGGATGGTCTCCAGTGGCGCGGGCGGTGCGACGAACAAGTGACGATCATGGGTCATAACGGGTGTGTCTCCTCAGGCGCGGGCGCCGGTCCGGGCGGGAAAAATTTTTTCAACGGAAGACAGGGCAAAATCGGCAATGAGTTTGTGGACAGGGACGCCGTACCGCTCATCCGTTTGAATTTTCGAGTTGATATGAAAGGCCGAATTGATCTCGCAAATCAAGCTTTGTCCCTGCGTGCCGAAAAGCACATCCACGCCGACCATGTCCAGACCGGCCACGGCGGCGGCTTTGACGCACAGGGCTGCGATTTCTGGCGGTATGGTTTCAACGAATGTGGCCGATCCGCCCAGTCCCAGATTGGCGCGAAATTCGCCTTTGTGCGCAGCGGTGCGGATCAGGGCGCGGACGGCCTTGCCGTTGATGACGATAACCCTCATGTCGCGTCCGGCGCTGGCCCCGATGAATTCCTGAAAGATCAGGCCAGGCGACCCGTCAGACCCGGCGTAATTCATAAAATTTCGGAAATCATCTGGTGTTGTGAAGAGAAAAACGCCCGCTCCGCCGCTTGATGAGGGACGCTTGACGACGATTGGCATTCCGAGTTGCTCTAAAATGACATCCGGGCGACAGGGCCGGGCCGGAAGGATGGTTTTGGGGACGGGGATCCCTGCTGCTGCCAGAAGAGCCATGGTCGCGGCTTTGTCGGCGGCGGTTTCGATGGCCTCTGGTTGGTTGAGGAGAATCACGCCCTGCTGGACAAGGGTTTTGAAAAGCAAAACGGCGCGATGATCGGTCGCGCTGCCGGTACGCGGAATGGCGCAGGCGGGGAGGGCCAGGGCCTGACCCTTGTGGTAGAAAACAGTTTCCGCCGGAGATACGAGAACATCCAGATCGTCCAGATCAATCAGAACCGGATTTTCTCCCCGCGCGCGCAACTCATTCTCAATCAGGGCGACCGACTCGTGAGACGCTTTTGAGGCTGTCTTGAGGTATTCCAGAATCCAGATGTCGGTTTTCATCGGTCTACTCCCAGTCCAGCGCGCCTTTTTTCCATTCATAGATGAAGCCGACGCTCAGGACGCCCAGAAAAGCTACCATCGACCAGAAACCGAAGGCACCCAGCGCGCCCAGAGAAACGGCCCATGGAAACAGAAACGCAACCTCGAGATCAAAGATAATAAACAGGATTGCTACCAGATAAAACCGCACGTCGAACTTGCTGCGTGCATCGGCGAAGGGAGGGAATCCGCACTCATAGGCCGAAAGCTTTTCCGAATCAGGGCGACTCTTCCCGACCAGCATTGATGCCCCGATCATCAAAGCGGACATTACCCCGGCGATTCCGAGAAACAGGACAATCGGCAGATAATCGGCAAGAAAAGCGTCGGGGGCCATGCGGTTTTACTCCCTGGTTGCTCCCTTTTTAGCACTCTCGCGCCGGGAAACAAAGGAGAAAAACATCAGGAAACCGAGCGTATCGGTTCTGCCGCCCGGTCCATCCGGCCCGTATCGCCCAGAAACCCGCCCGATTGCATCGCCCACAGTCGCGCATACAGCCCGCCGCGTGCGAGAAGCTCGCTGTGTGTTCCATCTTCGATAATGCGCCCGTCTTCCATGACCAGAAGTCGGTCCAGATGCGCGATGGTGGACAGGCGGTGCGCGATGGCGATGACGGTGCGTCCTTCCATAAGGGGTTTGAGCGCTTTTTGAATGGCGGCTTCCGATTCGCTGTCCAGAGAAGACGTTGCCTCGTCCAGAACCAGAATGCGGGCGTCTTTCAATATGGCGCGGGCCACGCCGATTCTCTGGCGCTGGCCGCCCGAAAGCTTGACGCCCCGTTCGCCCACATGGGCGTCATAGCCTTTTCGTCCGCGCGAGTCCTCAAGACCCAGAATAAACTCATGCGCGTTGGCTTTTTTCGCGGCGTCGATGATTTCATCCTCGCTGGCATCCAGCCGTCCATAGGCGATATTGTCCCGGATAGAGCGGTGCAGCAAATCGGCGCTTTGCGGGATAACGGCGATCTGGGCGCGCAGGGAGTCTTGAGCCCCGGCGGCGATATCCTGTCCGTCGATCAGGATTTTCCCTCTCTGAATATCGTACAGACGCAGCAACAGATTCACAAAGGTGCTTTTGCCCGCGCCGCTGGGGCCCACCAGCCCGACTTTCTGGCCCGGAGCAATCGTGATGTCCAGATCGGAAAACACCGCGCCGCGCCCATAGGCGAAGCAGACATGGTCATAGGAAATCCCGCCGCGCTCTATACGAAGCGGCGGCGCATCCGTTCGGTCCGTGACTTGATGGACCTTGGTGATGGTCTCCATGCCTTCGGAGACCTGCCCCAGCCGTTCATAAAATCCGGCGCAGGTTTCCGAAATCCACCAGGACATCTGGGACAGGCGCATGGCCATGGGTATGACCATGGCCACGTCTCCGACGGAAATCATGCCATGCGACCACAGGGTGATGGCCGCGACAAAGCTGGCCGCAATGATCCAGATCACGCCGATCTCAAGGCGGATGAACTTGGCGTTGACGGTATGCATCAGGCGCTGTCCGGCGCGAGCCATGGCGTTCAGGGAGTCCAGAAGATACAGGTCTTCGTGGTTCCGGCGGGCGAACAGCTTGACCGAGAGGACGTTGGACAGCGAGTCCACGAATCGTCCCCGGATAATGCTGGCCCGGTCCGAGGCCTCTTTCGAGGCATCGTGAATGCGCGGGATATAGGCGCGCAGCAAAACATAATACCCACCCAGCCAGATCAGGGCGATGGCTCCGAAAACCCAGTGGACGGACAGAAACAAAACCACGGAAACGCAAAAAGTTGTTAAAGCAAGCAGAAAAGGGCCAATCAGGGTGTTGATGGTATCCCGGACTGCGGAAGGGGTCTCGACGACCTTGCTGGACAGGCGCCCTGCGAAATCCGACTGGAAGTATTCGTAACTGTGCCCGTGCATATACAGGGCCAGTTGACGCCGGATCATGTTCGTAAATCCGGGATTGGTCTGTGCCAGAAGCGCTTGCGCCGATCGCCCCAGAGCCGGACTGACGATCAGATACAAAAATCCGATCAAGGCCGCTGTGCCGCCGATTCTGGGGCCAGATGGTGGACGGATCTCCCCGGGAAATATCGTCGATGATTTTGCCGACGAACCACGGCACCGGGGCGTCAATGGTTCCGGCAAGACCATTGAGCAGGACATAGCGGAAAAATGCGCCCTTGGCTTGTTTCAGGAAAAACCAGATGAACGGCCACAGGCGATTGGGAAGCTGATCGATCCCCGCCCGGCGGCAGAAGGTTGGATTTGGGCAGGCGCAGGAACATCAAACTCAGGCTTTCACAGTGGTGATCTAGAAGGCGGAAATTATCGCAATTCCCGGTTTTTGTCTGGACAGAGAAATTTGCCGTAATGCGTCTGTTTTGTCAAGGAGTATTCGGCATTTCAGGCTTTCTTTTCCCATTCGCCCGTCGGGGCCTGTTGCCAGTATGTCAGGGTTGGCGCGCCGGGGGCGTCCGGGGCTTCGCTCTGGTTTCGGCAGGCTTTCCATCGTGCGCGCGCGGCGCTCAGGTCGGCGTCGTCCCGTCCATCGAACAGGGCGCAGATCAAGGCAAATGCGTCCGGGCTTTCGGAAAACTCCGCGCCCTGCATGGCAATCAGGACATCCGCGCCGTTCGGGTTTTCATCCCGGTGCGTGATCCAGACGGGCTGGCGGTCGGCCTCGCCATCGGCGGCGTTTCCATGGGGCAGGAAGCTGTCTGCCGAAAAGTTCCACAGGGATTGGGTGATCTTTTCGGCGGCGGCTTCGTCCGGCAGGCGGATCACCACGCGCCGCCCCTGTGACAGGGCTTTGCCGCACAGGCGCGCCAACGCCTCGACGATATTTCCTGCGCTGAGATGGTAAAACCGGGTTTCACCCATGAAATCGGCCTTTTGACAGGGTGTACGTCTCTGCTGTACGTCTTTCGGCGTCGGCGCGGACGGGATGATAAAAAGGGCATTCTAGACGATCGGCTCCGGTGTGCAAGGCAAAGATTCGAAAACGCCTTTCTTCGAGGCGTTTTCGGGTTTAGACTGAGGGGCTGTTTTTCTCAAGGCAAGGGTCGAGGAGCCGTTTCCCATGGTCGATGTTCCCCTCTGGCGTCCGCATACGTCCGATGTGGTTCGCAGCCAGATCATGCATTTCATGCATGATGCTTCTGCGCATCTGGCGGATTATCAAGATGTTTGGGAATGGTCCGTGTCTAACCCGGAGCGTTTCTGGGCGCAGGTCTGGGATTTTTGCAGCGTTATCGGGGAAAAGGGGACACGTACACTGGTGGACGGGGACCGGATGCCGGGGGCGCAATTTTTCCCCGATGCGCGGCTTAATTATGCAGAAAATCTTTTGCGCCGACGGGATGAGGCCCCTGCGATCATTTTCAAAACGGAAGCAGGTCCGGAGCGTACGCTTTCTTTTTCGGAGCTGTATGCACAGGTGAGTCAGTGGGCGCAGGCCTTGCGCGCTGCCGGGGTTGAAAAAGGCGACCGCGTGGCCGGGTTTATGCCCAACGCGCCCGAGACGATCATTGCCATGCTGGCGGCGGCGTCTTTGGGGGCGGTGTGGTCTTCGGCCTCGCCGGATTTCGGAGTTCAAGGGGTGATTGACCGATTCGGCCAGATCGAGCCGAAGATTCTCGTCGCCGTGGATGGGTATTATTATGGCGGCAAGACGATAGACTGTCTTGCAAAAATCCGCGAGATTCAGCCGCGTTTGCCGACCCTTGTGAAAACGGTTATTGTGCCGTACGTGTCCGTCGCGCCCGATCTTTCGGGCCTGTCCAAAACGGTCTGCGCGCCTGATTTTATCGCCCCGTACGTGCCCGGTCCGGTTGTGTTTGAGCCGGTGGCGTTTACGCATCCGCTTTTCATTATGTATTCTTCCGGCACGACAGGCGTTCCAAAATGCATCGTGCATGGTCACGGCGGGACATTGCTCCAGCACCTGAAAGAGCATCGGCTTCAGTGCGATATCCGTCCCAATGACCGGGTTTTCTATTTTACGACCTGCGGCTGGATGATGTGGAACTGGCTGGCGAGTGCGCTGGCCAGTCAGGCAACGCTGCTTCTTTATGACGGATCGCCTTTTCATCCGGATGGAAATGTTTTGTGGGATTTTGCGGCGCGGCGGGGGTGTACGTTCTTTGGCACATCGGCCAAGTACATTGATACATTAAAAGCCCATGGCCTGCGCCCGCGTGATTCGCATGATCTTTCGACCATCCGGACCCTCGCCTCGACCGGATCGCCCCTTGTTCATGAAAGCTTTGATTATGTGTACGATGCCATAAAACGGGATATCCATCTGGCCTCTATTTCGGGCGGAACCGATATCGTATCGTGTTTCGTGCTGGGAAATCCCATCTCGCCGGTCTGGCGCGGCGAGATTCAAGGGGCGGGTCTGGGGATGGCGGTATCCGTTTTCGACGAGTCCGGCGCGCCCATTCCTTCCGGCGCAGGCAGCGGGGAACTGGTCTGTACGCGTCCCTTTCCGGCCATGCCGGTGAGTTTCTGGAACGATCCGGATGGCAAGCGCTATCATGCCGCCTATTTCGAGAGGTTTGAAAATGTCTGGTGTCATGGCGACTGGATTGAGCGAACGGTTCATGGCGGGTACATCATTCACGGGCGCTCTGACGCGACGCTCAATCCGGGAGGCGTACGGATCGGAACGGCGGAGATCTATCGTCAGGTTGAACAAATCCCGGATATTCTGGAAAGCATCGCAGTAGGGCAGGACTGGCAGTCGGACGTACGGGTCATTTTGTTTGTGCGGTTAAAGCCCGGTTGTACGCTTTCGGAAGGCTTGATCGCTGATATCAGGAAACGCATTCGGGATGGGGCCTCGCCCCGGCATGTTCCGGCCAAAATCATTGCTGTTTCCGATATTCCCCGCACCAAAAGCGGCAAGATTACCGAACTGGCCGTTCGGGATGTGATTCACGGACGGACGGTCCGCAATGTCGAGTCCCTGGCCAATCCGGAGGCTCTGGCTCTTTACAGTGATATTCCGGCGCTCAGGGAATAACGGGCGTCTTTTTATTTGGAAACAAGAGAATCAAGGTCGATCAGGGCTTCATTCGTCTCGTTCACCCGGTCGAGCAGCATATCCAGAATTGCGCGGACCAGCGGCGGGGTCTGGCGGATCTGTTCGGCCAGAAGGGCCGCCGGGATGACGTACAGCTCGGCCTGTGTCTCCGCACGTACGGACAGGGTGTGGCAGTCATACCGCAGGAGCGCCATTTCTCCGAAGACGCTTCCGGGGCCGAGGCGGGCCAGAACGCAGTCCTTTCCATCCATTTCCCGGAAGACGGTGACGAAGCCGTCTTTTACCATATAAGCGGCTTGTGCCTGTACGCCCTCGGTGATGATGGAGGCGCCGGGTGGGAATGAGCGGGTTTCGGCCCGGTCCGCGAGGAAAGACTCAAGACTCATAAGCCCAGACTAATGGAAATCGGGAAAAGAAGAAAGGGCCAGATCAGATGATCTTTATTCTAATGGTGGGCGCACCAGGGCTCGAACCTGGGACCCGCTGATTAAGAGTCAGCTGCTCTACCAACTGAGCTATGCGCCCGGACGGGCAAAATTCCGCCGCGAGGCCTCTTCTATAGGAAACCGGCCCCGGAAAGTCAAGTCCTTACGCCTGGACACTTATCCCTTGATATGCAGGTTGCTCAGCTCACGCCCGATCGTCTCGAACGTGTTCAAAAGGTCCGACTGCGACGGCGCATAGAAATATTTGGTGTCGTCGGTGGCGCACTCCCGGAACAGGTCCTTGGTGGATTGGCTGATTCCGCTTGTAAAGACGATGGTATAGACGATGACGTCTTTTTCTTTAAGCGTTTCGCATACTTCGGCAAAACGGTTGTTCAGGTCGGTTGTGGTCAGGCTTGAACTGAGCCCGTACCCCGAATAAGTGGTGTTGATTGTATTCGCCCCGTCCGTCATGACGATGATGGCCTTGCGCCAGAACTCGCTGTCCCACGCCGCGCCTTCGGTAAAGGGATATTCCGGCGAGATCAATCGGTATCCCCAGACCATTCCGGTATTGCCCTGCGTGTTTCCGTTGGCCTGAAGCCCCGAGATCGCAGTCAGGAGCTTGTCCTGATCGTTGGTCATGGGCACAACGGGGCTGGAGGGGCAGATATTGTTCGGGTTGGATCTGGGGCGACCACGACTGTCCAGAGAACATCCGTTCCCGCTTGCCCCGGCATCCGTGTTCACATAGCGGCAATAGCGATACATCTCCCATGGTCCTTCGTGGTCTTCCACATCGCTTGGGTAAGCGCCTTCCAGAATGCATCCACGCCACTGGGTAGAACTGCTGGAGGTTGTATAGCTCAAGCCGTGGCGGTTGTTCACGAAGGACGACCCATCGCCATAGGTTGATCCATCGGGGTTTTCTCCGAGGCCATAGGGGCCCACATTGACCGAGGTCGCAAAGGGGACAAGTCCGATTTTTACAAACCTGTCATCTGCGCGCTCAAACATGATATTCACGAAATTCGTGGCCGCCGTGCGCAGCGTTGCGATATTGTTGTTGCTGGACATGGATCCGGTGACATCCAGAACCATGGCGACCTCAACGCCCTTGACTTCGCGTTGAACGATGGTTTCTGCGGACACGCCGATATCGTCGACGCCCAGGACTTTCAGGAAGGTTGTGTAATAAGACGCATGCGCCGTGACAGTGACTTCGTCGCCGACCATGTGTGCTTCGATATCATAGGTCACGCCGATTTTCTCGGGAGGATAGTTGATTTGAAAAAACTGCTGGAGCTTTGCGTTGATGTCGGCTTCAGTGCTCTGAGAGGCAACAGAGGCCAGAGCGGCGGCGTCAAGCGCATGGCTCAGACGGGTTTTGACCAGATAGGCGCGAGAGATATCCACGGCCATGCCGACCGATCCCACGATGACGGGAATGGCCACGGCAAATAAAATGGCCGTTGCGCCCCGACGATCTTTCAGATAGCCCCCGAACATATCTTTCATTCCGATCATATCGCCCACCTTTTTCTTTTATGTGTCCGGCGGTTTTTCCGCCTTCATCTCCGGTTATACCCGTGTGATCGTGGGGGATTTTCTTCCCCGTACGAACGCGACTTCCTGCATGGTGAAAGAACCGATTACACGCCCGCTGAACATCGGTTCGAATCTGTATTGAACGGTGACGACCAGAACGCCTTCGCCCGGCGCGCCGATGGCCGAAGTGCTGTCGACCGCCACATCGTTCGGGGACATGTTGCGCGTCTCGCGCCACAGAATCACGGGCGCGCCGGAGCTGTCGAACTGGATGCTGGCGATATCGATTCCAAAACTGTCCGTTGGAAAGGGCATAAGCGCCAGACGTGCGGCCTCCACGGCACTGTCAATCTCGGAACTGCTGGCCGTGGATTTACGCGCGAGCAGATCGGCGCTGACCTGAGATCCGGAGATGACTTTCTGGTTGGTCAGGATGGCGTCGCCAATATCGACCATGCCCATGAGCAACGTCATCAGGATGGGAAACAAAAGCGCGGCTTCGATGGCGGCGGAGCCGTCTTCGCGGCAGAAAAAGCGTTTTGTGCGGATTCCGGCCTTCAGAAGACGCGCTATGGCGATCATGCATCCTGCGTTCATCATGCGCCCTCCTCGCCTTCGAATTCATAAGGTTCTGTTTCCAGAACGACCGTCGACATCAACAGGCGCGACCCGGACGCGCCGCCCAGAATGGGGGTCAGAAGCGGCGTCATGAACGGATAGCGGTACGCGGTGCGGATCAGGACCACGTCGCTCGACCCGCCCATGGTAAAGGCGCGGGTGATGAGGTTTCCGTCTTCGTCGAACTGGGGCGCATAGTCTCCGGCGTCCATAAATCCATCGGGAAGCTGGACGACTTCGATCTGGATGTTGTTGCAGTTGACCAGCGCCTTGATATTGGCGCACAGCGCCTCGCGGAAGACGGCCTCGGGGTCTGCCGGATTGAGGACCTGAAGCTGGCCGGTCCGGATCATTCGGGCGGCGGCGGCGGTGGAGCCCTCAAGCAGACTGCCCGCCGTGTACATGAGCGCAATTTCAACAATGCCGAGCATCATTGTGATAAAGGGAATGGCGACCAGACTGAACTCGATGGCCGTTGTCCCGGCGGTTTCTTTTTTCCAACGCTTTGTAAAATAACCCATTTTATTTAAATCCGTTCTTTTTTCCGGGCACAAAAAAACATGTCCGTTTTCGCCCCGCTTTTTTCAAAGCCTTTTCACGGATTTGACCGTGAAAGTCCCCTCGTTTTGAAAAAGGGGCAGGGCGTGGACATGTTCCACCTTCAGCCTTATGTTAATACCCAATGTCTCAAGGAAGTGTTAACAGAGAAAGGAGGGAAACGACTCTTGAGTTTGCTCGAAGGTTTTTCATGTGCTAGGAGGAAAGGATTGAGTCCGTTTACATCCTCTTTGTACGGGGAGAGTCGAAAAGGAGTTCCATTCCATTATGATGAGACTGTTTCTGAGCGTCCTTTTGTGTTTGATATCCTTTTCCGTTCTGTCACGGGCCGAAAGCTCTGACCCACCTCCGCGGGAGACTTCAACTATGGCCGAGTCTGTTTGGTACACGTGCGATCCCTGTGAGGGGATTACGATAGAGAAGTATGACCACGCTTCCGATCCCAAGCCTGCGAAGCAGGTTAAATTAACTCTTCAGGAAGCAATTGGGGAAATTCTGGGCGCTTTAGAGAGGATCCCGCCGAAGGGTGATATGTTTATCAGCTTCACTCCCGCTGTTGAATATGTCCGGATGACGATCCATGGTTCAGATCACTTTGATGTTGTTGAGTTTTATGACGGTAGGATAAAAACGCCTGATACAACTTTCCTGACACGTGGCAACGAAGATGAGGCGGCTTTGTTTGCGTTGGTAAAAGAGGCGTTGGGTTTGTAGGGCGTATATGATCTTCAGTCTTGCCCGGTTTTTACTGAAACCGGGCGACAGGCATGTTAGAATAAGGCATGTCGAAGTCGTCCCAGAATCTTGACCTCCGCCAGTCTCAGGGTCTTGTCATGACCCCCCAGTTGCAGCAGGCCATCCGCCTGTTGCAGATGAACAATGCCGAATTGAACGCCTTTCTGGAGGAGGAAATGGCGGCCAACCCCTTGCTGGAAAAAGCCGGGCCGGAGGGCGAGGAAAGCCCGCCCGGAGAGGGGGACGGCGCGCAGGGTCTGGATGGCGGGGATGTCGAGTCCGATTTCGCGCAAGTCTGGGAGAGCAGCAGCTCCGCCCCCGCGCCGGGGGATTTCGATCCCGGCCAGTCCACTGTCGGGCGCGGCGGCGCGATGAGTTTCGACGGGGCCGAGGAGGGGTTTGAGGTTGGTCTGACTCGTCCCCGAACTTTGCGCGAACATCTTCTGGAGCAGCTTCATATGGAGGCCTCCGACTCGCGGGACCGGCTTTTGGGTGCGATGCTGATTGATCTGCTCGATGAATCCGGCTATCTGCGCATCGACCGGGCCGATCTGGCCGCGCGGCTGAACTGTCCCATTGAACGCCTCGGCGCGCTGCTCGACCGGATGAAGGGCTTTGACCCGCCGGGCGTTTTTGCGCGGGATCTGGCCGAATGTCTGGCGATCCAGCTGGCCGATCAGGGCAAGCTCGACGGTCCGATGAAAATTCTGCTGGCCAATCTGGACCGCCTTGGCGCGCGGGATTTCAAGACGCTGGGCGCCCTGTGCGGCGTCAACGAGACGTACCTGAAAGACATGGTCGCCGAGATCCGCGCCCTTAACCCCAAGCCCGCCGCCGATTTCGAGTCCTTTGTCGTGCAGACGGTCATTCCGGATGTGCTGATGAAAACCCTGCCCCGGCATCTGGGCGGAGGATGGCGGGTGGAACTCAACGCCCAGACCCTGCCCCGCGTTCTGGTCAATCGCGATTATTATACGGATGTCGCCGGGCGCGCCAGAGACCGGGCGGACCGGGCCTATATTGAAAATCAGGTGGCCTCGGCCAGCTGGATCGTCCGCGCGCTGGACCAGCGGGCCCAGACGATCCTGAAGGTCGCAGGCGAGATCGTGGAGGCGCAGAACGCTTTTTTCCTCTATGGGATCGAGTGTCTTACACCCCTGACCCTGCGCGAGGTCGCGGAAAAGACCGGCGTGCATGAAAGCACCGTCAGCCGCGTCACCGCCGGAAAATATATCGGAACGCCGCGCGGGATATTCGAACTGAAATATTTCTTCACCACGGCGATTGCCGGGGCGGACGGGTCGAGCCATTCGGCCGAATCGGTGCGTGCGCGCATTCGGGCGCTGGTGGATGCCGAAGACCCGGCGGCGGTTCTGTCAGATGATTCGATCGTGGATATCTTGAAAAAAGAAGGAGTCGATATCGCCCGGCGCACCGTGGCCAAATACCGGGAGTCCCTCAAAATCCCCTCTTCCGTTCAACGCCGCCGCGAAAAAAACGGGTAAAAAGGGAGAAAGTTTTCTCCCCTCTCTCTTCGCGGAGCCTCGCTTCTCCCTTCCCTCTCCCCCCACGGGGGAGAGGGATCAAGGGAGAGGGGGCTGGTAATGTCTTGTAAAAAATGAAATTCAGGCCGTTGCCGATTCAATCCACGAGGACAACTGCCCCTTTGGCATGCCGCCCACGCGGGTATCGACAAGCTGGCCGTCCCGGAACAGCATCAAGGTCGGAATGCCCCGGACGCCGTATTTTGTAGGGGTTTCAGGGCTCTCATCAATATTGACCTTGACGACTTTGACACGCCCGCGAAGCTCCTCGGCCACCTCGTCCAGAACGGGCGCAAGCATCCGGCACGGTCCGCACCATTCCGCCCAGAAATCGACCACAACGGGGCCAGAGGCCTTGAGAACTTCAGATTCGAACGTCTGATCCGTAACTTTATGGGGCATGGGGCGCTTTCTCCAAAGAAACAAAAAACCAACATCTCATGATATGGCGCGCCGGAGCCCCTGGGTCAACCCCTCATGTCTTCGGAAAAAGACGAGTCCTTCAAATCGTCATCATCAAAAATGATATGCAAAATGAAATGACGTAGACGCTCAGGCACGCCGCCATGTAAATCACCCCGCGTGTGTTCGGGGAATAGTATGATAAAATAAAAAACAGCCCCAGAAGAACGGCATAGGTCATCATGCCCCGCATCATCGGCGGCATGGAGAAATAACCGGTCGCCCCCGTCACTCCGATTCCCGCCCAGGTGAGCAACTCGGTCTGAAGGCGCAGGCTGACCAGACACGACAGGGTCAGGGCCGAGGCGTAATACTTCTGGTTTCCGTGCGGGGCCAGAAACGCGACGGGAAGCCACAGAAAATCCAGCCATTGCACAAAGGCGTATTGCATTCTACATTATCCCTCACTCAAGCAAGGGCATAATATCCCATGATGCGCCGGTCTTCACCATTAAAAAAGCTTCTGGGCCGGATGCTCTGTCTTCTGGCGGTGCTGTGGGGCGCGGCGTTCCCGGCCTTGGCGGCGGGCGGCGGTCCGCCCATGACCATCATTCGCGACACCGAGATTGAAACCACCTTAAAGGAATGGGCCGATCCGGTGATTCGCGCCGCCGGGCTCGATCCCGCCAACGTCCATATCATTCTGGTGCGCGACCCGGCGGTGAATGCGTTTGTGGCCGGGGGGCCGAATATCTTCGTCTATACCGGCCTGCTCGAAAAATCGCTCAGCGCCGATGAAGTGGTCGGCGTTCTGGCGCACGAGCTGGGCCATATCGCAGGCGGTCACCTGATTCGCGGGCGCGCGGCTATGGAACGGGCATCGTACGAGTCCATGCTGGGGACGATTCTGGGGATCGGGGCGGCGGTTCTGACCGGGCAGGGGCAGGCAGGCGCGGCCATCTCCGCCGGATCTCAAAGTATGGCTCTGCGCAATTTTCTCTCTCACAGCCGCGTACAGGAATCCAGCGCCGATCAGGCCGCCCTGTCCTTTATGCAGCGCGCGCAGATCAACCCGACGGGATTGCTCGATTTTCTGGGGCGTCTGGAGTCCGAGGAACTTCTGCCGACCGAGGCGCAAAGCGAATATATCCGCACCCACCCATTGACCCGCAATCGGGTGGATGCTTTGCGCCAGGGTGTGCAGTCTTCCGCGTGGAAAGATAAATCCGACCCTGATTCGCGGCGGCAGGCCCACGCCCGGATGAAAGCCAAGCTGATCGGATTTATTTCTCCTGAACAGGTGGCCTGGACGTATGATGATCGGGATCGTTCGATTGTTGCGCGTTATGCCCGGACCATCGCCGACTGGCAGATGAACCACGTCGATGCTGCCCTGCGCGGGGCGGACGATCTGTTGTCCGCCGAGCCGGATAACCCGTATTTCCTTGAGGTCAAGGCCCAGATGCTCACGGAATTTGGCCGCGTCCGTCAGGCCGTTCCCCTCTATCGCCGGGCGCTGGAGCTTTTGCCTGATGCGGATTTGATCCGGGTGGATCTGGCCCGCGTGATGATTGAAACCTCGGGTGACGATCCAAAAATTCTGGCGCAGGCCATCGCGCACCTTGAACGCGCCGCGCGCGGAGAGGATCGCTCGCCCCTGATCCAGCGTCTTTTGGCCACGGCCTGGGGCAAACAGGGGAACGAGCCCGTTGCCCGGCTTTATCTGGCCGAGGAAGCCTTGCTGCAACGCCGGATTTCCGATGCGCGGAAACTGGCGGAACAGGCTTTGGCGGACTTGCCAGAAAACAGCCGCGAGCGCATCCGCGCGCGCGATATTCTCAACGCCGTGGAACGGGCGGAGGCCGCGAAATAGAGTCAGCGCCACTTCGGTGGATATAAAGGTTCCGCCCTACCCGCCGCCGCCCATGCGAATCATGGAGACGATCCAGATCAGGACCACGAAAGCCAGAATCGCGGACAAAAGCGCGCGGTTTTTGGCGCGGCGGCGGCGGACATCGCCAGACGGGTCAGGTTCCGTGGACATCGATCATCAAGGCTCCGAACAGTGCAAAGAGATAAAAAATAGAATAACCGAACATCCGCCGGGCCTTTGCGGTGATTTTTTCCGGGGCGTTCTCGCGCAAGACCTGCCACGCCGTAAAGACGAAAAACAGACTCAAAAGCATCGCCGCTCCCGCATAGAACGTGCCGCAAAGCCCCATGGCCCAAGGGGCCAGCGCCGCCGGAACGAGGAGGAGCGTATAAAGAAACATCCGGACCCGCGTGGGGTGCGAGCCTTTGACGACAGGCATCATCGGAATGTTCGCACGCTCGTAGTCCTGTCCTGCGAACAGGGAGAGCGCCCAGAAATGCGGCGGCGTCCACAGAAAGATAATGGCAAACAGAGCGACGCTCTCCCATGACACGTCACCCGTTGTGGCGACCCAGCCGATCATCGGGGGAAAGGCTCCTGCCGCGCCGCCGATCACGATGTTTTCCGGCGTCCGGCGCTTCAGGCCCATCGTATAGATCACCGCATAGAAAAAACTGGCAAAGGCCAGAAGGCCCGCTGCCGCCGCGTTGATCGCAAGCCCCATCGTCATGACGGAAAACAGGCTCAAGACCAGAGCAAAGGCCAGCGCTTCATCGGGAGCCATGCGCCCTGCGGGCAAAGGCCGGGCGCAGGTCCGGCGCATGAGTGCGTCGATATCCCGGTCATACCACATGTTGATGGCGCCTGCCGCCCCCGCACCGAGCGCAAGACACAAAACAGCGACAAAAACCAGAAACGGATGCGTCCGGTCAAAACCGGGGGCCACCCACATGCCTGCAAATCCCGTGAAGACGACCAGACTCATCACGCGCGGCTTGAGAAGCCCGATATAGTCGGAAACCGTGGCTTCTGCGGAATGCTGTATGACCTGAGAGCCTTGCATGAAACCCTTTTATCACGATCCGGCGGGAGGCGTACAGAGGTTAATGCGGGCTGTAGGGACCGCGCGCCCAGAGATGGTTTTTATAGTCGTAGGTGTGCAGATTGTTATCGTTCCATTCAGAGTATCGTGGGTCGCGGAAACGGCACAAAAGCCAGCTTTCGATATGTTCGTCTTCCTCGCCCTTCTCGTTAATGGTGAAATAGCGGCGTTGAAGCTGGGAAATGCGGGGGATTCGGATGTTTCCGAGAACCACGTTCCGGGCATCAGGGACTTGTGTTTCAATGTTCTCTCCGCCCAGACGCAGATCGTCCGTGTGCGATGTCGCCCAGTCCTCGGACCGCTCGCACAGGGCCTGGGCCCGGCGAACATCCGCTGCGCCGAAAGTTGCGAATCCGAATTTAAAGAAAAACCACTGCATCAGAATGCAGAAAATAACGCACAACAAAACGGCGTTGAGCAGCTCCAGAGCCGCAGAGGTATAACGTGACGAAGCGTTATGAATGATTCCGATCACGATTCCGCCCGGAATGCTGTATCCGAACGTCATGGCCACCAGATTGTCTGTAAAGGACAATGTTCCTCGAAACACCCATGCGCTCCACAGGCCGAACAAAACTCCGCCCAACAAAATCAGAAGGCATACCGTTGCATGAAAACGGTTGACCCTGTATTCCGCGATCAGGATTTGAAATATATTCTTGGCCATAGGGGCGCGTCTTCACTCTTGACAGGAGACTTCGGAAATACACGAGGCCCAAAGGATGAATTCTATTTCATTTGCGGCTGAATTTCAAATTGGTGAAACGGGGGCGGCGACGGCAAGGTCCACTCGAGCGTCATGACTTGAGGCTCCACATGCCAGTAATTTCCTTCGGCTTTTTTCCCGAAAAGGACGGTATAAAGGGCGACACAGAAAAACCAGACCGTACTGGCGGCTGCGATATAGCCACCATAGGACGCGATCTCGTTCCAGTTCGCATAGGCATCGGGATAGTCGATATACCGACGCGGCATCCCGGCCAGTCCCAGAAAATGCATCGGGAAAAACAGGATATTGACGCCGACAAAGGTCGTCCAGAAATGAAACTGCCCGGCCCATTCCGGATACTGGCGACCCGACATCTTCCCGATCCAGTAATAAAACCCGGCAAACAGGGCGAACACCGCGCCCAGAGACAGAACATAGTGGAAATGCGCCACGACGTAATAGGTGTCATGGAGGCGCACATCCATGCCCGCATTGGACAAGACCACGCCCGTCACACCGCCCAGCGTGAAGAGAAAGATAAATCCGATGGCAAAGAGCATGGGCGTCTTGAAGGTGATGGACCCGCCCCACATGGTCGCGATCCACGAGAAAATCTTGATTCCTGTGGGGACCGCGATAATCATGGTTGCCGCCGTGAAGTAGGCGCGGGTGTCGACGTCCAGTCCCGTGGTGTACATGTGGTGCGCCCAGACGACGAACCCGACCACGCCGATCGAGACCATCGCATAGGCCATCCCCAGATAACCGAAAATCGGCTTTTTCGAGAAGGTCGCCACGATATGGCTGATGATTCCAAAGGCCGGAAGAATCATGATGTAGACTTCCGGATGACCAAAGAACCAGAACAGATGCTGGAACAGCAAAGGGTCGCCCCCGCCTTCGGGACGGAAAAACGCCGTGCCGAAATTCCGGTCCGTCAGCAGCATGGTGATCGCGCCGCCCAGAACCGGCAGGGACAGGACCAGCAAAAACGCCGTGACCAGCATCGACCAGACGAACAGGGGCATTTTGTGCAGACTCATGCCCGGTGCGCGCATGTTGAAAATGGTGGTGATGAAATTCGCCGCGCCCAGAATGGAGCTGGCTCCTGCCAGATGGAGGGCGAAAATCGCCATATCCACGCCTGCGCCGGGATGGCCGAGAACGCTGGACAAGGGCGGATAGATTGTCCAGCCCGTTCCCACGCCGCCGACAAAGGCCGATCCCATGAGCAGCAGGAACGCGGGAACAATGAGCCAGAAAGAAATATTGTTCAGGCGGGGAAACGCCATGTCCGGCGCCCCGATCATGATGGGAACGAACCAGTTTCCAAAGCCGCCGATCAATCCCGGCATGACCACGAAAAACACCATGATAAGGCCGTGCGCAGAGATCAGGACGTTCCACAGATGCCCGTCCGGGTTGCCTGCGCTGTCGAGGAGGTATTGCACGCCTGGCTCCTGAAGCTCCAGCCGCATGATCCATGAGGCTATTCCGCCGATCAGCCCCGCAAAGATTGAAAAAATAATGTAGAGCGTGCCGATATCCTTATGGTTCGTCGAAAACAGCCAGCGCGCAACAAATCCTGGCGCATGGGCATGCCCGTCGGAAGAATGGGAATCGGTGTGATGCGAGACAGACGACATGAAATGGCCTCCTGAAATGGGCCTCTGAAAGCAGTGGGGGACACAAGTCCGGCGAACGATTTTCAATGGATACGGGCGGATTGTCAAAGACTTTTATGAAGATCGGGGATCTCTGACCACCCAAAAATTCCCATAACGCAATCTGGCTCTGTCTTCGCACCTGCACACCTGCCCCCTTGTTTTGCAACCAAAAAAACACTTACACTCAATGGGTCGAGACTTGAAACAGTGTCACAGCAGGATGTTGCCGTATGAAAAGATTGTATCTTTTGCGCCATGCCGAGGCCGAAAACCAAACCTCCGGCGCCGATCGCGACCGAAGTCTGGCCCGACGAGGGTATCACGAAGCGGAATCGCTTGGTCGTCTGATGAGACAGTCCGGCTATTTACCTGATTTTGCTCTGTGTTCCGGCGCGCGACGTACCCGTGAGACGTGTCAGATCCTGCGCGAGTTTTTGCCTCGTCACGGTGTATCCTATTCCGAAGCTCTTTATAACGCGCCGTCCGATACGCTGTTTGATGCGGTGCGGGCCATGGACGAGCGCCACAGCGCGGTTTTGCTGGTGGCGCATAATCCGGGGATTTATCTTTTGGCCCGATCTTTGGAAAACGGAGAAAACAAGGCTCTTTCAAGTCGGCTGCGCGAGGGGTATCCGCCGGGAACGCTGGCCGTTCTGGATTGTCCGGTCGAAAGCTGGAGCGATATTGTGTCTGGCCGCAACATTATGCGCACCTTGATTGCTCCTGCGGATCATCCGGCCGCGGTGTCTTCTGTCGAGATGTCTTCGGCGCTCTCGTCTGCCTGATTGCCTGACGTGCTTGCCAGAATCTCCCGAATCAGTGGCACTGAAACAGGTCGTTTTTGTACGAGCGATGCCCTGTCCGCTGCGTGGGCCAGCGCGTGCGCCGCCTCAAAAGATCGCTCCATCCGGGGAAGGATATAGGCCAGAACGTCCTGTCCTACCTTGATCTG
Source organism: Rhodospirillales bacterium (assembly GCA_020638285.1). Classification (GTDB taxonomy): domain Bacteria; phylum Pseudomonadota; class Alphaproteobacteria; order Micavibrionales; family Micavibrionaceae; genus JACKIV01. Next base: position 20,587 of record JACKIV010000001.1, read on the forward strand.
ACGATCTGAAAACAGCTTGACCAGAATGGCGGCCAGAAGGGTATCGTCCGGTGCGCGGATGGATGCCAAAGGCGCGGCGCGCAGGCGCGAAGCCAGATCGGGCAGGACGAACGGTGCGGCGGCAGGCGGTGTCTGCATGGTCACAAGAGCGGTCCGCCCGGATTCCTTGAGGATATTATAAAGGTGAAATAAAATCGTCTCCGACTCGATGGCGCCAATCCACGGGTCCATCGGGTCGATGACCAGATGCGTGCCGCCTGCCGAGAGCGTTTCTGCGCTCTGGCCCTCTTTATCCTGACATGCGGCTCCTGTTCGGGCGGCCCACACACGCGCCAGATGGGTTTTTCCGCATCCCGGCGGTCCTTCCAGAACCAGAACCGGCGCGGGCCAGTCCGGCCAACGATCAATCCACGACACGGCGTCCAGATTGCTTGGGGCGACAAAAAAATCCTCACGGCCCTGCGCGACCCGGAAACCCAGATCAAGGGGAATCTGGGTGGATGTTTTCATGGAATATCTTCGGTGCGGTTTTCCCGTTCCGCCCCCGGCGCTGCATAAAAGGCGCTGTCCTTGTACAGGTCCAGAGCAAATCCGGCCAGAACGGCGACAATCACTGCGACCGGAACCGCAATCAACATGCCTGTCAGGCCAAGCAGACTTCCGCCCGCCATTAAGGCGAGCAGGATCCACAAGGGGTGCAGTCCTACGCTTTGCCCCACAAGGCGGGGCGTCAGGAAATTTCCCTCCACGAACTGACCTGCCGCAAAAATGCCTGCGATGAGAGCGACATAGGAAATCTCGCCGCTTTGAACCCATGCGACGATCACTCCGGTCAGAAGCCCGGCGGTGGAGCCGACCAGAGGAATGATCGACAAAATCCCCGCGCCCAGGCCGATGACCAGACCGTATTCCAGTCCCGCAATCGAAAGGGCAACGCCGTACAGGATACCCAGCACCGCGCAGACCATCAACTGGCCCCGGATGAACCCGGCCAGCCGGACGTCGATTTGTCCCAGAAGTTTTAAGATCGTGGCTTCATGACGCCGGGGTAGTAAATTCTGCACCCGGTTTTTGATGTCAGGCCATTCCCGGATCATGAAAAACGCCACGACCGGGGCCACGACCAGAACCGAAACGAAGCCCGCCACGGCCTGCCCGCCGGCCTGAATCCCCGCCAGAACATTTCCGCCCAGAGCCAGCGCCCCGCCTGCATGGTTGCCGAGCGTATCCCGGATTTTCTGTGCGTCCGGCGCGCCGGTCAGGGCCTTTACTTTTTCGGCATAGGGGATCAGCGCCGTCTGTGCGCGATCAACAAGCTCTGGAAAATCTTCGATAAAACGGACTGCCTCATGAAAGAGCATTGGTCCGATAAAGGCGGCGGCTCCTGCGAGGACAAAGAAGAAAACGCCCATGATGATGGACGCTGCTCCCCAGCGGGGCACGCCCCGCAAGACCAGACGATTTGCGACCGGATCAAACAGATAGGCAATAACAATACCCAGAACGAACGGAAACAGGATATCGCCCAGAACCCGGATCACCACGAAAAACAGGGCCGCGATAAAGGCCCAGAATAATGCGACGCGCGAGGGGCTCATGGGATTTCCATCCTTGGTCCGCAATGGGTTGTGAGACAAACTTCGTAAGCGTCTGGCGTGGGCGTGGCCGTAACCGCCAGACCCTGTGCTTGCGCCAGAGTCAGAAAGCGCGGCCCATCTCCTGAAAATGCTGCGCTCAGGGTGGCCGCGCGGGGGGTGAGGCTTTCGATTCCAAGATCGCTCAGGCCCGGAAGCGATTCCAGCGCCTTGCGGGTTTCCATCCATTCCTCGCTTCCCGAAAACGTCAGATACAGGGTCAGGGTCTGACCTCTGGTCCGGGGCGTGCCGTTTTCTGCCCGGGACAGGTCGCGCAGCACATCTGAAACCTGGCGGACGGCCTGCCCGTAGATGTCCGCATCGGGAAGGGCCGAAACCGTCACGGTCTCAAGATAGGCCGGGCCACCCGTCCCGCTTCGGTAGAGATAGATTTCCAGTCCTCCCGACCCTCCGCCCGCAGAGTCCGGCAGGGGCCGGGCGATAGCGATGATGGCTTGCGCTGCGCCATATCGGGCGAGCATGGCGTCCAGAGCCGCGCGGTCATAGGTGAGCGCGCGGTCGTCGGGCATATCCTGAACATCCTGAAGATCGCCGAGCGGCACGAGAACGGACGAGGCCGCGCCTTGCATCCTCTCCCACGCTGCGCGCCAGGGATTGTTTCCGCCCCACAGGATGGTTTCGTTTCCGGACTGGAAGAAAGGTAAAACCAGAACCGATGTCGCCGTGTATCCGGAAGACTCCGAAATGGCGAATCCCTGCCCGCCCAGAAAAGTCCGGACGGATGCCGGATCGAACCGGAAGGTATAGGTACCGATATAGCGAACCGGGGAAATACGCTCGTTTACGATCTCGAAATCCTGAATCATGGGGCCGATGGCGGTTATATCCGGGGTTTTGAATCGGAGCAGATCTGTGGGCGAGAGCAACCGTCCGGCAAGCATCGCAAAGGCTGCGCTCTGTGCCTGGCCAAAGGCCGCTTCGCGGGCTTTTGTCGCACTTTCGGCGCTGGCGTCCGCATGCACGCCCTCGATGGTAAAGGTTGCATCCGTTTGCGCACGGGCGCGGCCAGACAGGGCCAGCCCTGCGGCAAGGACTATCAGAACGGCGAGGAATGGTTTATAAACCAGTTTCATGCTTCATTTATAAACGGAACCGGCCATGAAAGAAAGCTCCTCCTTCCCGAAATCGTCATTGAGAAACGAAACGGCTTATGGCCGGGCGGGCGTCGACATTGACGCCGGGGCTGCGCTGGTCGAGAAAATCAAGCCTTTTGCCAGGGCCACGACCCGGCCCGGCGTGATGGGGGGGCTGGGTGGATTCGGAGCGCTGTTTGATCTGAAAGCCGCCGGTTTCTCGGACCCGATTCTGGTCTCGTCCACCGACGGCGTGGGGACAAAGCTCAAAATTGCCATCGAGGCCGGAATTCACGACACGGTTGGCGTCGATCTGGTGGCCATGTGCGTCAACGATCTGGTGGTGCAGGGCGCCGCGCCTTTGTTCTTTCTGGATTATTTTGCAACGGGAAAACTGGACGTTGATATTGCCGCCGCCGTTGTGTCGGGAATTTCCAGCGGGTGCGCGCAGGCTGATTGCGCGTTGATCGGCGGGGAGACTGCCGAGATGCCGGGGATGTACGCGCCGGGGGATTACGATCTGGCCGGATTTACCGTCGGTGCGGTCGAAAGGTCGCGCCTGATTACGGGCGAGACGATCGCGCCGGGCGATGTCATTCTGGGACTGTCCTCAAGCGGAGTACACTCCAACGGATTTTCCCTCGTGCGCAGGATCGTGGCCGATGCCGGATTGTCGTGGGCGGATCCGGCTCCGTTTGCTCCTGATGGATCTTTGGGAGCGGCGTTTTTGACTCCGACACGAATTTATGTGCGGCCCTTGCTTGCAGCAATCCAGCGCTTTGAGATCAAGGGGATGGCGCACATCACGGGCGGGGGGCTTCTTGAAAATATTCCGCGCGTTCTGCCCGAAGGTCTGGGCGCGGTGCTGGACGCGGCGCGCTGGCCTTTGCCGCCAGTCTTCCAGTGGCTGCGCGCGGCGGGCCGCATCAGCGCGGATGACATGGCGCGAACATTCAATTGCGGGATCGGGATGGCTTTGGTGTGTGCGCCCGCGCAGCAACCGGAGGTGCAGGCCTTTCTTGAATCTCGGGGCGAGACGGTCTTTTCCATCGGAACGATTGAGAAGAATTCCGGTTCAGACCGGGTGAAAATCAAGGGAGAGGCGGGCTGACCTGTAGCGCAACGCACAAGAGCGAAGGGGTGACAAAAACCTGTAAAATCCGCTACACTGGAAACAGGGAAGAAATTCAATATTATGCATGGAAACGCGAGTGAGGGGCGAATTGGATCAGGGCGCAGCATACGAAAGCCGAAAAACTCTCGAATCGGTCCCGCTGCACGCCATGCTGGATCAGGCCCGCCAGAGTTACGGGGATCGTCCTGCCCTTGATTTCCTCGGGAAGAAATGGACATGGGCGCAAGTCGCGGATCTTTCGGATCGCATGGCGCAGGGGCTTCAGTCCATGGGGATTCAAAAGGGGGACCGGGTGGGGCTGTTTTTGCCCAACACGCCCTATTATCTGATTGCCTATTTTGCGATTTCGCGGATTGGCGGGATCATTGTCAATTACAACCCTCTTTATGCCGAGCGCGAACTGGCGCACCAGATTGAAGACAGCGGCACGAGATTTGTCATTACGCTTGATCTGACAATTTTGTGCGAAAAGCTTGATAAAATGCTGCACACGACCTGTCTTGAGAAGATCGTTTTGTGTACCTTTACGGACATTTTGCCTTTCCCGAAAAATATTCTCTTCCGTCTGTTCAGGGGCGACGAGATTGCGCGGAATTTTCATGACGACCGAACGGTCCGGTTTTCCGACATCACGGATAACGAGGGGGAGCCCCGGCCTGTGCCTGTCGATCCGGACAGGGACGTGGCCTTGCTGCAATACACCGGAGGGACGACCGGTATTCCAAAAGGTGCGATGCTGACCCATCGCAATATTGTCTCGAATGCGGTTCAGTGCGAGACATGGTTTGCGGATGCAAAACCCGGTGCGGAACGGATGCTGGGCGTCCTGCCCTTCTTTCACGTCTTCGCCATGACGGCAGTGATGAATTTGAGCGTACGCAAGGGACTTGAGATCATCGCCCTGCCCAAATTCGACCTGACCGAGATGCTGCGGGCCATTGCATCGAAAAAGCCGCATTACTTTCCGGCGGTTCCTGCAATTTTCAACGCGATCAACAACCATCCGGATCTTGCGCGATATGACCTGTCTTCCCTGCGCTATGGCGTATCGGGCGGGGCGTCCCTGCCTCAGGAAATTCGCAAGGCGTTCGAGAAGAAAACCGGTTGCCCCATCGTGGAAGGCTACGGACTGACCGAGGCTTCGCCCGTTGTGTGCGTCAATCCGGTGGGCGCCGCCAATCGGCCCGGTTCGATTGGTCTGCCGTTGCCTTACACGGATTTGCGTCTCGTGTCTATTACGGATGGGCGGACTCCGGTGGCGCAGGGAGAACGCGGAGAGTTGTGCGTGCGCGGCCCGCAGGTCATGGCCGGATACTGGAACCGTCCGGACGAGACCGCCAGGGTCCTCATCGACGGATGGCTTCACACCGGGGACATTGCGACGATGGACGCGGACGGATATGTGTTCATCGTGGATCGCCTCAAGGACATGGTCATCACGAACGGGTACAACGTCTATCCGCGCAATGTCGAGGAAGCCATTTACATGCACCCGGGAATCGAGGAATGCATCGTGGCGGGGCTGCCCGACCCGGCGCGGGGCGAAATCGTCAAGGTATGGATCAAGCTGAAAGCCGGGCGGAAAATGACCGCCGAAGACTTGCGGGAATTTCTGATGGACAAGCTTTCGCCCATCGAGATTCCGCGTGTGGTGGAGTTTCGGGACAAACCTCTTCCCCGGACCTTGATCGGAAAACTCTCGCGTAAGGATGTTCTGGCGCAGGAAAAAGAGACGGGTTGATTCCCTCCTTCTTTCCCTCGGTTTTCGGATTTGAGAGCAAGCAGCCCCTTTGCCCGGGCAGACACGACAACGCAACGCGCCAGATGAACAAAAACGACGAAAGCTTTATTGAACCGTAATATGACGCTGGAAAATGGCTTCGCGGTACAGATGTGCCTGCGTTTCGCGATGTTTCATGGCTTCAATGCGCCAGACGAGAAAAAGATTGGTCTGATCGGTTTCCACGTTTTGTTGCTGGATCATTTTATGGTCTCCCTTATTCTTGATTCAAAGCCCGCCCACTTCTTCAGGATACCTCATCTGTCCTCGTATGTGTTATGCAAAGTTCCGGGGGCACCCATGCGTGCGCCGATGCTGCCTTTAACAAAGAATTAACGATTATGATTCTCCGTCCACAAAATCCGCCTCATGAAAAAAGCGCCGGGATTTCGCCCGGCGCTTTTTGGTCGATATTTTTTTGAGGGAGAGCGATTATTTCGTCGCCGTGGCCCAGGGCAGGCTTTCGCCATGAAGTGCAACGTCCAGACCGCTCTTTTCGATCTCGGGCGTCACACGCAAGCCCACCGTCGCGCCGACGATCTTGAGCAGGACGAACGTCCCGATCCCCGAATAGATCATGGTGACGACCACCGCGAGAATCTGTGCGACAAGCTGGTTTGTGTTGCCTTCCAGAAGCCCCACGCCCGCCGGGTTGATGGCCGAGCTGGCCAGAACCCCGGTCAGAAGAGCGCCGACGATCCCGCCGATCCCGTGAATGCCGAACACATCAAGGGAGTCGTCGTACTTGAATCTGGCCTTCAGGAACGTGCAGGCCCAATAGCACAGGCCGCCCGCAGCAATCCCGATCAGGAGCGAGGATTGAAAATCCACGAAACCCGAGGCCGGAGTGATGGCGACAAGACCTGCGACGACACCGGAACAAGCCCCGGCCACGCTGGCTTTGCCTTTGTGTGCCAGTTCCATCGCGATCCAGGTCACGCAGGCAACCGCAGCCGCCGTGTTGGTAACCAGCATCGCCATACCTGCGCTCGTCCCCGCCGTCAGGGCCGACCCGGCATTAAAGCCGAACCACCCCACCCACAGCAGGCCCGTTCCGATGACCGACATGACAAGGTTGTTGGAAGAGGATTCCTTGTTGCCGAAATCAATGCTGCGCCCCAGAACCAGCGCGGCGACAAGCCCCGCAATCCCGGAATTGACATGAACGACTGTTCCGCCTGCAAAGTCCAGCGCGGTGCCAAAGCCCAGAAAACCGGCGTAATCGGACATGCCTACGCCGCCCAGAAATCCGCCTGTCCCCCAGACCCAGTGCGCCACGGGTGCATAGACGAAGATCATCCACAACGGTGCGAACAAAAGAACCGCCGTGAATTTGATCCGGTCCGCGATAGAGCCCAGAAGAAGCGCCGTGGTGATGGCCGCAAAGGTCATCTGGAACATCACGAACACCGTTTCGGGAATGGTTCCACTTTCGGTTTCGGGCAGAATGTCCTTGAGCATGATCTTGTCCAGCCCTCCGACGAACCCGTTGCCCTCGGTAAAGGCCAGCGTATAGCCGATCATCGGCCAGACGATGCTGATGAGGGCCATGACCGCCACGGACTGCATAAGGGTTGCCAGAACATTGTCTTTTTTTACAAGGCCGCCGTAAAACAGGGCCAGACCCGGCACTGTCATCATGAGAACCAGAAGCGAGGATACCAGCATCCATGAGGTATCGCCGCTGTCGATATTGGATGCGCCTTGAGCCATCGCGGCCTCGGACGACAAGGATATTTATCAGACCTATCCACTTGATGCCGAAGGACAAAAGGGTTATTACTCCGACGACAAGGGCAACACGGTGGCCTATGCGAAAACACTGGGGTATGAGGAGTATGACGGGCTGGGCTGGATCGGTGTGATCGTCCAGAAGCCTCTGGCCAAAGAGGCTATCGACGCGCGTCTCGGCGAGGTTCTGGGTGAGGATATTTCCACTCCTCCCGCTGTCAGGGGAGCCTTGGTACGGTAACCGATCCTGTCCTTTACGCCGCGTTTTTGCGCGCAATCGTTTCAGACGGAGTCCCTGTTTCCGGCGCATCGTTTTCGTCCGCGAAATGATGCTCGGACACCGGGCGGACGCAGGCATTGGCGATAAAGGCCAGCGCGAGAAGTCCGGCCATGATGTACATGGTCGAATTATACAGCGTTCCCGTGGGGTCGATTGTGCCGGGCGGGGCCAGTTCCAGCAGGCTTCCGATGGTCACGGTCTTTGCCGCGATCAGCCCGTCGATCTGATCCAGCGCCGCGCCGAAGCGGGCCTGAAACGCCGCCGGATCGACTTTTGTGGCCAGATCGTGCAGAGCCCGGCTCACCGCATGATCGCGCAGGGCCATCACCGCCGCAGGGCCGATGATTCCGGCCGTTCCCCACGCCGTCAAAAGACGCCCCTGAATGCCGCCCAGATGTTTCGTGCCGAAAATATCCGACAAATAAGCGGGCATGGTGGCGAAAGACCCGCCGTACATGGTGAAAATCACCATCGTCGCGGCATAAAACACCACGAGCCACAAGGCGGCATGGGTTGAGGATACTTGCGTGGCGGCAAAGGGGATGGACAGGTACAGCGCGATTCCCGCGCCCAGAAAAATTCCATAGGTCCGCTTGCGGCCGATCCAGTCCGAAGCGGTCGCCCAGAAAAACCGCCCCCCCATGTTAAACAGGCTGATAGCCATTACATAAGTCGCCGCGAAACTGCCCGTGACGATCAAGGGCAGGGCCGAGCCGAAAATCTCGTGAATCATGGTCTTGGCAACGCTTAAAACGCAGATCCCCGCCGTCACGTTCAGGCACAGGACCAGCCAGAGAAGATAAAATTGGGGGGTGCGCAGCGCCTGATCCGCATTGACATGCCGGGTGGTCATCATCTTCTTTGCCATCTCGGCTTGGCTTGGTGGCACCCACCCGGCGGGCGCCCACCCGGCGCGGGGAATGCGAAACGCAAAGGCCGCGGCCATCATAACGACAAAATACACCGCGCCGAGGGTAAAAAACGCACCCATGATCCCTGCATCGCCGGTCCCGAGGAGATAGACCCCTTCCGGACCGGGAACGGTCATATTGGGGACATCGCTCGCCCCCACCACCACGACTTCTTTCAGTCCTTGCGCCGTCTGGGCAAAGCGCCGCCCGTTTTCCGTCACAAGCGGCACATCCGCCAAAGCGCCAAGCCAGACAGGCGCCTTGTAATACAGGCCGATCAGCCATTCCTTGAACGGAACGGCCAGCATCGCCCCGCCGCCAAATCCCATGATGGCCATGCCACTGGCCATTCCGCGCCGGTCCGGGAACCAGCGGATAAGGGTCGTCAGGGGCGAGACATAGGCCAGCCCCAGCCCGCACCCGCCCAAAACCCCATATCCAATGTATAAAAGCCACAATTGATGAGTGAGAATGCCCATTCCGCCGACCAGAAACCCGCCGCCCCAGCAGGCCGCCGCCACGCATCCGACCATCCGGGGGCCGACCCGTTCGAGCCATTTTCCGGCAAAGGCCGCCGACAGACCCAGACAGAAAATCGCCACCGAAAAGACCCACACGACCGAAGACAGGCTCCAGTCGTCCGGGGCCGGGGCCACAACCCCCAGCGCCCGGGTCAGGGCCGGGTTGAGAACGCTCCACGAATACACCGATCCGATGCACAGATGGATGGCGATCGAGGCCGGCGGCACGCGCCAGCGGTTAAAATTCTCAGGTGCAATGGTCCGTTCGCGGGACAGAAGAGATGTGAGTCCGGAAAATGTCATAACGCGCTCCCTTTTGAACGGACGCCCCCGTATTGGTGCGTTTTCCTCAAAAAAACACCCCCGGACCATACACCCTGCCCCCGGAAATGCGAAGGGCCAAAAATGGCCCATTCCTGCGACATTTTGCCATGGTTCACCCCCCTCTCCCTTTATCCCTCTCCCCCACGGGGGAGAGGGAAAGACGGAGCAACGCTCCGGCAGGGAGAGGGGAAATATTGATGAATCTGGCCATAAACGATTCTTCTCTGAACCGCAGAGCATCAGAGGACGCAGAGTTTTTTCAAAAAATCTCTGCGCCAAGGGATCAAAGCCCAAAAAAAAGAAAAAGGAGAGCTCATTCCTTAACAAATACGTAACCTTAAGTCTGCATGATAGGGGCGGAAACTTAAAGAGTGTCCGGGGGTATTTTTCAGAAAAATGGTCCAGGTTCCGCAGACACAGGAAAAACGCACGTTCAGGGCCGGAGATATCATTCTTCGTCAGGGCGAGGTTGGCACCTGCGCCTATTTTATCGAAAGCGGCAAGGTTGAAATCCTGATGGAGCGGCCCGACGGCTCTGTCCACCGCGTGGGCACGCGGGGGAATGGCGCGATTATCGGCGAAATGGCTATCGTGGATAACGGCCCGCGCGTGGCCACCGTTCGGGCGGTTGAAGATTGCCGGATGCTGGAAATCACTCAGGACGATTTTGCGCGGCGTCTGAATGCGTCCGACCCCGTTTTACAGATTATTACTCAGGTCATCCTGACCCGGTATCGCGACACACTCACCCGCGCCGAAATTCTGGGCGAGACCGGAACTTTCCCCCCGCCTGAGCAGGTCGAACGCGGCTATGTCGAACAGACCGACGCCGTGGAAACCATCAAAATCGCCAATGAATTTCAGGAGGCGATGGAGAAAAACCAGCTCTCCCTGCACTATCAGCCCATCGTGGATCTCGGAAACGGCCAGATCGCGGGATTTGAAGCCCTGATGCGCTGGAAACACCCGGAGCGCGGCTATATCTCGCCTGCCATTTTCATTCCGGTGGCCGAGGAAACGGGGTTGATTGTCTCGGCCAGCGGCTGGGCGCTGCGCGAATCCTGTCAGGCGCTCAAACGCATCGAAAGCATTCGGGGATACAACCGATCCTTGTTCATGAGCGTGAATTTCTCCAGCACCGATTTCGCATCGGAAAATTTTGTGGAAACGCTCTATAACATTTTAAGCGCCACGGACGTTCCGGCGCGTCAGATCCATCTGGAAATCACCGAGCGGATCCTGATGCAGCAGCCCGAAACCGCGCGCGATACGCTTCTCATGTGCCGCAAGGCCGGGATGGGGATTGCCATCGACGATTTCGGCACAGGGTATTCGTCCTTGAGTTACCTGCATTATTTCCCGATCGACACGCTCAAGATCGACCGGTCCTTTGTCAAGGACATGGTGGAAAAGGAAAGCAGCCGGGAGTTGGTCCGATCCATCGTCATGCTCGGAAAAAACCTGAAAATGAAGGTCATCGCCGAAGGCGTCGAACAGCTTGAGGAAGCTGTTTTGCTGCGCGAGATGGGCTGCGATATGGCGCAAGGGTATTACTTCGCCAGGCCCCTGCCTGAAGATGAAATCGTTACGCTCCTTCATGGCTGGACCCCGAAAAAACCGGGGACGTAGAATCGATCCTTCTTTGTTTTGAAGCGCAGAGTGTGCGGAGTTTTAAAGCCCTCCTCTCTCCTGATTCCTCTTCCCTGCAGGGGAGAGGACAAGGATGGCAGGGAATTTCAAAACCCGGTGATCGGGGCCGTCTTGCAAAAATATTCTGCCGTCTCGCCTGACTCTTCTGTCACTTCGACCACGGGACGATGTCCTTCGAGGCGTTCTTTCCACGCTCCCGACGGTCCGCAGGTCATGACAACCTTTCGTCCTGATCCGGATACGCAGGGGCTGGAATTCCGTTCCGGCGTCCGGGGCCACGAGCGCTCGATCTCCATTCTGTATGTTTCGGAAAAGGCGAAGCAAGTGTCCTGTTTCTGCGATTCCTCGTCAAGAACCGCCTGAGCCGAGGGGGGGAGATCCTCGATCTCCTCGTCCATGGCCTGCGCCGCACCGGCAAACGCTGCGACCAGACACAAAGCTGCGACGGGGACGCGGGAACCTGAAATCATAATGATGCAGCCCTCATGGAATAAAACGGTCCTCGCGCCCAAGAGGGCAGGGAGCCCCAGTCTACGCTCTGTGTTGCCAATTTTCCACTCAAAGGTTCACCTTTCCTGAAATCCGGACGGTCGCCGAGAGGGGTCATTTCGATGGGGCGGATCCGCAGAATCCGGTCGTTCGGTCCGGAAATACACACGGCTTCATAACCGCCCGTTTTTATTTCGGCATGCGCGTTAAATGCGTCCAGACAAGCCCGAAGACCGATATTTTCCCTGAATTCCCGTCCATCGGCAAACCGCAAGTCATAGGGGCTTTGATTCGGGCAGGCAACGCTCGTAAACGCTGTCAACAAAACAATAAGACCTGAGGGCAGGATTTCACCGGACATGTTTTTTCCTCTTATGAAGGTAGAACCCGTATCGGGGCGCACCGTACCAAGAGAGGATAATTTATGTCAATATAAACTTTTCCCTATTCCTGCCTTTGTCCTTCCCATGCGATGGTTCGTCCATCCGACAGGCGGGTGATGCGTTTTTTATCCTCGCTGCGCTTATAGACATAAATCCCCAGAACCGACAGGCCAACGGCCCAGATGGCGCTCAAGGACCCCATGGCCTCCAGAACCGCCCCGGCTTTGCCGGTCTGGAACACGATGACATAGGCCAGAGCGAACATCTGCGCGGCCCAGGTCAGGGCCATCAGATAACCGAAAGTCGGGCGCATCCGGCGCACATACGGGTCGTCCGATGCGATTTCGGCGCGCAGATTTTGGTTGGCTTCGGACAGGCTGGCCGTGAATTCGTCATGCTCCATCTGCGCCATTTTTTCGACATGGGCGCGGGCGGATTCGATCTGGGCCGGGTCGATTTCACCGGATCGCAGGGCGGTATCCACCTCCCCCAGCGCCCTGGCCGCGCCCTTGGCAAGCGGGTTGTCGATGGCGCCCAGCGCATCGGACAGAATGCGCACAAGCACAGGGATTCCAATCTGGGCAAGCAACGGAGCAGGCATAGCGGGGGTTCCTTTTCTTTAAGATGGCTATTGATGTGTGAGATAAAATACCCCTCTCCCTATCCGGAGCTTCGCTCCTCCTTTCCCTCTCCCCCATGGGGGAGAGGGATCAAAGGGAGAGGGGAAAACATCACACCCCCGCATAAAACACATGCCGTCCGATGACAGCAGTTGGTTTTGCGCGGCGGGACCAGTCGGGGGAAAACCCGGCGGCGTGGTAATGCGTGGCCCCGCCCGTGGGGTCTGGCGTGCGTCCGGCGAGTGCGGCGCGGGCGACCAGAAGGGCGTTGCGGAAATACGGGTCTTCCGGCCCCACGGCGCTTAAAATCCGGTAATTGGGGTCAGAGCGGTTCCAGCAGGAAAACTGCCACGGTTTCAGGCACACGGCGACGACCGTATCGCCCCACCACATGCCGCCTTTTTCCTGCGCGATTTTGACACGGTTGAGGATCACGGCGGCCACGGCCTGCATCCCGGCGGTGCCTTCGCCGCGCGCCTCGCCCCAGATCGTGCGGGCCAGAATATCGGCTTCGCGCGCGCGGTGCGCGGCGGCGGCGGTCGCGCCGTCTTTTGACGTGCGGGGCAGATCGACGGGGACGAGATCGGACATGGGGGCCTCCTGATAAGGGTATGAGCGGATGACAGGGGACGGAAAGACCTTTACAGAACGGCCAGAGTCTGGAAAAATCAGCCGACGTTTTCCAGACCGGATGAAAGTTTCCTTTCATGGCTTCCCAGCAGACGCTCAAGGATCAGATCACCTTTTTGTACGAAGGCGAAACCGGGACGGCACATCGATTCCGTTACGGGCTTTTGGCCGTGGATTTTGGAACGATCCTTTTTCTGGTCGCGGCCACGTTTATCTATGGCAATCCATGGGTTGAATGGATCGGGATTGTTCTGGGGCTTTATATTGCGCTCGATTATGCGGCGCGGATGTGGATTGCTCCGGCCAAGGTGTCCTTTGTTCTCAGTCCTTTGAACATTGCAGATCTGGTGGCGACGGTGTCTTTTCTGTTGCCTTTGCTGGGGGCCAATCTGTCTTTTCTGCGGGCGCTGCGGGTTTTGAGATTGCTGCGCTCTTACCGTGTTTTGAATCGTCTGCGGGCGGACGTCTTGTTCTTCAGTCGCAACGAAGCCATTATCCTGAGCGCTACGAACCTCTTTATTTTCATCTTTCTGATGACGGAGCTGGTCTTCGTGACACAGGTTGATCGAAACCCGGAAGTTACGAATTTCCTCGACGCGATGTATTTCACCATCGCGGCCCTGACCACCACGGGGTTCGGAGACGTGACGCTTCAGGGCCAGAGCGGTCGCCTGATCTCGATCATCATCATGATTTTCGGTGTGTCCTTGTTCCTGCGTCTGGTCCAGACGATTTTTCGTCCGTCGAAAGTGCGCTTTCCCTGTCCGGCCTGCGGTCTTGTCCTGCACGAAAACGATGCGATCCACTGCAAGCATTGCGGCGCCGTTTTGAATATTCCGTCTGATGGGGACGTGTAGGAAAATCTCACCCTGTTATCCCCGCGCACGCGGGGATCGGGAGTTAAGCCGTTTTCTCTATCGTCCGGGGCAAAGCCTCAAGGTTTTCCGGCAACGCGTTCGCCCATTTCGTGATATCGCCCGCGCCGAGGCAGATCACGAAATCTCCGGGCCGGGCCAGATCTGCGATCATCGGGGCCAGAGCGTCCGGGCCGGACAAAATCTGCACATCCCGGTGTCCGTGGCGGCGGATGCCCTCGGCCAGAGCGGCCTTGTCCATCCCGTCAATCGGAGGCTCGCCCGCCGGGTACACGTCGGCGACGATGACCGAGTCGGCCTCGTGGAAACAGGTGCAAAATCCCTCGAACAGACTGGCCAGACGGGTATAGCGGTGCGGCTGGACCAGCGCGATCACGCGCCCGCCGCTTTCGGATACCGCCATGCGGGCGGCCTTGAGAACCGCAGAAATTTCCACCGGATGATGGCCGTAATCGTCGATGATGCTCACCCCGTTCCACACGCCCGTACAGGTAAAGCGTCGCTTCACGCCCGTAAAGGCGCCCAGTGCCGCGCGGATCGTCTCCGCCGTCATGTTCATCTGGCGCGCGATGGCCACGGCGGCGAGCGAATTGAGGACGTTATGGCTTCCCAGCATGGGCAGATAAAGCCGCTCAATGGGGTCTGAGTCGCGGCAGATCACGTCATAGGTGCTGCCGCGCGGGGTGCTTTCGACATTGACGGCGCGAATGTCGGCTTGCGGAGAAAATCCGTACGTGACCACCCTCCGGTCCGAAATTCCGGCGATGAGAGTCTGGACCTCCGGATGATCCGCGCACAAAACGGCATAGCCGTAAAAAGGCACATTGTCCACGAACCGCCGGAACGCCGCGCGCACCCCGTCAAAGTCCCGGTAATGGTCCATGTGTTCGGGGTCAATGTTGGTGACAACGGCGACTGTTGCGGGCAGGCGCGTAAAGGTTCCGTCGCTCTCGTCGGCCTCCACCACCATCCACGGGCTTTGGCCCAGCCGGACGTTGGTGCCATAGGAATGCACGATTCCGCCATTGATAACGGTCGGATCAAATCCTCCGGCCTCCAGCATCGCGCCGACCATGGATGTTGTGGTGGTCTTGCCGTGCGTCCCGGCGACCGCCACGGCGGATTTCATGCGCATCAGTTCGGCCAGCATTTCCGCCCGGCGGACGAGCGGGATTTTGCGCGCGCGCGCGGCGGCGAACTCGGGATTGTCGGGCTGAATGGCAGAAGAATACACCACGGCGCCGGGCAGTTTTCCCTGCGCGTCCAGAATATTGTTCGCATCATGCCCTGTCAGAACCCGCACTCCGGCGGCGCGCAGCCGGGCGACATTGCCGCCTTCGGCCCGGTCGGATCCTTGAACCGTGTACCCCAGCGTATGCAGAATCTCGGCAATTCCGCTCATGCCGATTCCGCCGATTCCAATGAAATGCAGCGTTTCGATCTCTTTGGGTATGGCGACCATGGGGTTTCTCCGTTTTTTAAAGGGGCGCGCCTCTTTCAGAACAATCTTTCAGGACAATATAGTATGTCTCCGGATTTTGAAGAGTCTTTCGTGTGACTCCCGTAACGAAACTCTGGCATTTTGCGCGGCAACGTCCTAAAGTCCCGGCATGTTTACAGGAATCATCCGGGATATCGGTTTGATCCGGGCGGCGCAGGGCGGCCCGGGCGGGGTGCGCCTTGACATTGAGACGGGCTTTCCCTTGAGTTCGCAGGATATGGGCGCGTCGATCGCCTGCGCCGGGTGCTGCCTGACCGTTGTTGCGCTCAAGGGGTCGGTTTTCTCGGTGGATGTGTCCGCCGAAAGCCTGACAAAAACCACCATCGGGACATGGGCGCCGGGAACGCGGATCAACCTTGAGCGCGCCTTGAAAATGGGCGACGAGCTGGGCGGGCATCTTTTGACCGGCCATGTAGACGGTCTGGCGAAACTGGAAGAGATCCGCCCCGACGGGGACTCCCGCCGCCTGACGATCCGCGTTCCGGACGATCTGGCGAAATTCATCGCGCCCAAGGGGTCCGTGGCGCTTGACGGCATTTCCCTGACCGTCAACGAGGTGGACGGCGCGCGGTTCGGCGTCAATATCATTCCCTATACGTGGACCCATACGACCCTGAGCGACCGCGCCATCGGGGAGGAATTAAATCTGGAGGTCGATCTGATGGCGCGCTATGCCGCCCGGATTCTGGGGGTCGGCGCATGAATCTTGCCCGCGCGGAAGAAACATCGGCAGATTTTTCTTTGGCAGAAGATCTGGTTGCGGACATCGCCGCCGGACGCATGGTGATTTTGGTCGACGAGGAATCGCGTGAAAACGAGGGCGATCTGGTCATGGCCGCCGCGCATGTGACGCCCGCCTCGATTGCCTTTATGGCGGATCAAGGGCGCGGGTTGATCTGTCTGGCCTTGAGCGGTGCGATGGCGGATCGTCTGGACCTCAAGCCCCTGCCCGCGCGGCATGCCAGCCGGTTCGGCACCGCCTTTCTGGACCCGATTGAGGCGCGGCGCGGCGTGACCACCGGAATTTCCGCCGCCGACCGGGCCCATACCATCTTGACCGCCATTGATCCGCGCTCTACGCCCGGGGACATCTCTACGCCCGGCCATGTCTTTCCCCTGCGCGCGCGGGATGGCGGCGTTCTGGAGCGGGCCGGACATACCGAAGCCGCCGTCGATCTGGCCCGTCTGGCGGGACTTGCCCCCGCCGGAGTCATCTGCGAAATCATGGGGCCGGATGGCACGATGCTGCGCGGGGCGGATCTGGTGAAGTATGCCCGCCATGCGGGATTGAAAATCGGCGCTATTGCGGATTTGATCCGTCTGCGCCGCGACATGTCCTTAATGACAAAATTTTAAGGAGCCGCCTTGATGAAAATCGTTCCGCCCCTCGATGAAACACAGGACCACGACGCGCCGTTTTCCTTTGCGCGCGCGCCGCATGTGATGATCGTCACCGCGCCCTTTTACCGCGATGTCGCCACGATGCTGCTCAGCGGCGCGATTCGCGCTCTGGATGGCGCGGATGCCACCTATGAGGTTTTCTCCGTTCCCGGCGCGCTGGAAATTCCTGCTGCGATGCGTCTCACTCTGGACGCATCCGGCGCGGCGCGGTTTGACGCCTATGTCGCGCTGGGCTGTGTTATCCGTGGCGAGACGACGCACTATGATATCGTGGCCGGAGAAAGCAATCGCGGTTTGATGGACTTGACGATCCGCCATGGATTTCTGATTGGAAACGGCATTCTGACGGTCGAGACGATGACTCAGGCAATCGAGCGCGCGGACCCGGAACAGCTCGACAAGGGCGGCGGCGCGGCGAAGGCTGCTCTGTCTCTCTATGCGCTGGCCGAGAGCCTGCGCGGTGTTCAACACAGATCAGGAGCCAGCCATGCCGGATGAAAATCTTTCTTCTGCCACCGGATCGTCGCGCCGCACGCAGGCCGGAGCCGCCCGTCTGGCCGCCGTTCAGACCCTGTATCAGATGATGGCCTCTGACTGCACGGTCGATGATGCGGCGCGGATTTATCTGGACCGTTTTGCCGGGATGGATGTGGACGGGGAAAAACTGGCCGATCCGGACCGTGTGCTGTACACAAAAATCGTGCGGGGCGTATCGGAGAGGGTCGCGGATCTTCAGGGACTTCTGGACGGACACCTGACCGGGCCGCAGCAGGAGGAAGACGAATCCAGACGCCGGATGGATCCTTTGCTGCGCGCCATTTTGCTGTGCGGCCTGTATGAAATTCTGGTCCGGACGGATACGGACCTTGCTGTGATCGTCTCGGAATATTTGCACGTCACGCGCGCGTTTTACGATGGCAATGAAACTGCTCTGGTCAACGCGGTTCTGGATGCGGCGGGCAAGACCCTGCGGACCCGGTCTGAATAAAAAATCCCCTCTCCCTGAACGCCGAAGTGCGTTCTTTCCCTCTCCCCCGTGGGGGAGAGGGATCAAGGAAGAAGGGGTATCTGGAATCAGATGGAGAGACACTCATGCGCATTGTTTTCATGGGAACGCCGAATTTTTCTCTGGCCGCGCTGGAGGCTCTGGTTGCCGATGGGCATGATGTGGCGTGCGTCTATACCCGCGCGCCGAAACCAAAGGGCCGGGGACAGAAACTGACGTTTTCGCCCATTCATGACTATGCACAAAATCATGCCATCGAGATTCGTCATCCGCGCAGTCTGAAGAACCCTCAGGCGCAAAAGGACTTTGTCGATCTGAACGCCGATGTGGGAATCGTCGCGGCCTATGGCCTGATCCTGCCGCGCGCCATTCTGGACGCACCGAAATACGGATGTTTGAACATTCACGCCTCCCTGCTTCCCCGCTGGCGCGGGGCATCACCGATCCAGCGGGCCATCGCGGCGGGTGATTTGCAAACGGGGATCACCATCATGCAGATGGATGAAGGACTCGACACCGGGCCGATGATTGCCCGGCGCGCTCTGCCGATCCGGGATAAAACCACAGCTGAGTCCCTGCATGACGCTTTGGCCGCGCTGGGGGCGGCGATGATCGTGGAGACGCTGCGCAGGCTGGAGCAGGACGGGCGGCTGGAGGCCGAGCCGCAGGATGAGACTCTATCTACCTATGCGCCTCTTTTGAGAAAAGAGGAAGGCCGGATCGACTGGAGCGCGCAGGCAATGCAGATTGATCGGATTATCCGGGCCTTTACGCCCTGGCCTGGCGCGTGGACGGTCACCACGGCGGGAAAAACCTTGAAAATTCTGGAGGCTCAGCCGGAAGAAGAGACTTATGACGCCCCGCCCGGAACCTTGATCGACCGGGCCGGGCGCGTGGCCTGCGGCGAGGGGGGGATCCTGCGCCTGATACGCGTCCAGCCCGAAAGCGCAAGGGCGATGGACGCATCCGCAGCGATCAACGGCGGATATGCGGCGGTTGGAGAAACTTTTGGAATGGCCCGATAACCCGCCATGCAACGCTGGAAACTGACCATTGAATATGACGGCACGCCCTTTGCGGGATGGCAGAGGCAGGAAAGCGGAATCCCTTCCGTCCAACAAACCATCGAAGACGCCATTCGGATGTTTTGCCGGAACGAAGCGACGTTGCACGTTGCCGGGCGTACCGATGCGGGCGTCCACGCGCGCGGACAGGTCGCCCATGTGGATCTGGATTTTGGCAGGCGGACTTATGCGCCGTTCGAGATCGTCAAAGGGCTGAATGCCTGCCTGCGCCCGCACCCTGTTTCCATCTTGCAGGCCGAAATCGCCCCGCCCGATTTTCACGCACGGTTCGGAGCCACGGAAAAACTTTATACCTATACGATTCTTAATCGCTCCGCTCCGCCTGCGATGGATCGTCATCAATGCTGGCATATTTTCCATCCTTTGGACGTGGACGCCATGCGCGCGGGCGCGGCGCACCTGATCGGCAAGCATGATTTCACCACCTTTCGCGCAGCGGACTGTCAAGCGAATTCGCCGGTACGCACGCTGGACCGGCTGGAGTTCGAATGCGTGCCCTCCGATGGGTGCGGAGGAATGAAGATTCTGATGCATGTTCAAGGGCGATCCTTTCTGCACCATCAGGTGCGTAACATCATCGGGACTCTCGTTCTGGTCGGCAAAGGCAAGTGGATGCCGGAAGACGTCAGGCGCGTTCTGGAGCTTCGCGACCGTGCGCAGGGCGGCCCGACCGCTCCGGCGCAGGGACTGAGCCTGATGAGGGTAAAGTACGCATAACCCTCCCTCTCCCGCAGAAGGGAGAGGGGCGAAATGTTCTGACGGCTTACTCTTTCTCGGACACATACAGCGTACAGTCGCCCTCGGCCCGGATGGCTGCGACATAGTTGTTCTGGGCCGTTTTCGATCCCTGAATTGCAAAGTCGTAATACACGCCCGCCGGGAAATAATGATCCGTCGTGGCCGCCGTGACGCTGGAGCTGCCAAAGCGGATGAAAACCGGACCGGTGGCATACAGACTCACCACCCGGCAAAAGCTTGTAAAGGGCGTGGCGTTGCGCGCCGAGGTGCCCGTCACCGCAATGGCGTGCGCGCCGCCAGAGCGCAAACGCAGGGCGGGAATGGCGTTGTTGTCGCTGTCTTTGGGAAGAGAGGTCATAGAAAAGTCTCCTTATTGAGAAGGGTGAAAAAAGACGGAGTCATGGCGGGAATGACCCTATAATGTTCTTATTTTGTTCTTTTGTCAAGAAGGATTTTTTTTGCAGAAGAACCGGTGGAAAAATCCGGGGTTTTCTCCCCTCTCCCTCCCAAAAAAGATGTTTACAAACCACAGGTGAGCGCAGATTTTGAAGACCTCTTCGTATCTTCGCGCCTTCGCGTTGAAAAGTCTTTGTTTCAAAACTATTCCCCGATCCCCGCTTTCGCGGGGATGACAGGTCTGGCCTATCTGTGTCAATCTGCCTTCATTTGTGGTGAAAGAAAAAGTTCAAGAACCACAGAGGAATACAGAGGAACACGGATGGTGAAGACTCCGTCGTGTCTTCGTGGTAAGAAAACAGGCTCCTATGCCCCCCCGGTCCCCGCTTTCGCGGGGATGACATAGAGGGGCGCGGGGATAACAGGGAAAAGAAGGAAAGAAACACTATGCTCGTTCTGGTTTCCATTCTCGGTGGTCTGGTCCTGCTCGTGGCGGGAGGCGAGCTTCTGGTGCGCGGCGCGGTGCGTCTGGCGAACCTGTTTCATGTGTCGCCGCTTCTGATCGGTCTGGTTCTGGTCGGATTTGCGACATCGACGCCGGAACTGGTGACGAGTCTTATCGCCGCCTTTGAAGATTCGCCCGGGATCGCGGTGGGAAATGTGGTGGGGAGTAATATCGCAAACATCCTTTTGATTTTGGGCGTGACTGCGTCCATCAGCATCATCCCGGTAGATCGTCTGGCCTTTCGGCGCGATGGTTTGGTGCTTGCGCTGGCTACGCTTGCGATGCTGGCCGTGGTTTTGTCCGGAGAGATGGGACGTCTGGCGGGTGCGGGGTTTCTTCTGGCTCTGGGGGGGTATATCGGACTGGTTTATCGGCAGGAAAAAGGGCAGGGTCGCCCGGTGAGTGTGCCGGATGTCGGCGGGTCCCCCATCCCGGCAGGAAAGCCTTTCTGGCAGGTTTTTGTGTTCGATTTCCTGATTTTTGCGGGCGGACTGGGGCTCACTCTTCTGGGCGCGCAGTATCTGGTTCGGGGCAGCATCGCCTTTGCAAGCCATCTGGGGATTTCCGATACGGTCATCGGTCTGACCGTTGTGGCCATCGGCACGTCCATGCCGGAACTGGTGGCCTCGGTCATGGCTGCGATCCGGGGGCAGGCCGCCATGAGTTTTGGCAACATCATCGGCAGCAACCTCTATAATATTCTGGGGATCGTGGGCGGGACGGCGCTGGTGCATCCCCTGATGGTTCCCCCGGAAATCGCCGGGCAGGATATCTGGATCATGCTGGTTGCGACGGCGTCCCTGTTTGTCTTTACGATCACCGGATGGACGATCCACCGATGGGAGGGCGCCGCCATGCTGGGCCTGTACGCGAGCTATACCGGATGGCTGGTTTATACTGCGACGTGAGGGCTATGGCTCTCCGCTCCATGTGACCCAACAAGAGAGATCGGGTTTCGGACTGGATGGTCTAAAAGCGGGATCTTGTTTCTTTTCCTCGTGCTGCCTTGCTTTCCCGGGGGATTTCCGATAGCCTTCGCGGACTAAATAGAACTTATTTAGTACTATAAAGGGCTTTATGTAGTGCCCCTCCAATAAAATAAAGAGAAAAAGATCAGGAGAATGCCTCATGATTAAAATTTCCCGGATGGCTGATTACGGTGTTTTGATTCTGGCGGAACTGGCCAGAGAGCCCGAGGCGCTGCGGACGGCTTCGGGGCTTTCCGATACGACGGGACTGCCGGAGCCGACGGTTGCAAAAATCCTCAAAACCCTCACGGGCGCGGGCATCCTGCGTTCGGCGCGGGGGGTCAACGGAGGGTATCTGCTTCAGAAAACCGCAGACCAGATTCCGGTTGCCGCGATTATCACAGCCCTTGACGGCCCGATCTGCCTGACGGCCTGTGCTGATGGGGTGGAGGACTCCTGCGCCGTTCGTGAAACCTGTTCCCTGAAAGGACGCTGGAACGGCGTTAACGCCCTTATCAAATCGGCGCTGGAGGCCATGACTTTGGCGGAACTTCTTGAATCCGGGACGGAAAAGGTCCAGAAAAAAGCCTGACGAAAGGCTTTGGCTCTATGAAATCATCTGGAAATAGCCCCCTGTCCCCGCCGGGCGCGTACAGCGCCGGATTCGTGACGGACATTGAATCGGATAAAGCCCCCAAGGGCTTAAACGAAGACATCGTCCGTTTTATTTCCGAGAAAAAGGGCGAACCGCAATGGCTGCTTGACTGGCGGCTCAAGGCGTACGCCCGATGGCTTAAAATGCCTGAGCCCCGATGGGCGAAGGTGCATCACCCGGAGATCGACTATCAGGACGCGTACTATTATTCCGCGCCCAAGTCCATGAAAGACCGTCCGAAATCTCTGGACGAGGTCGATCCAAAATTGCTGGAGACGTACGAAAAACTCGGGATTCCGGTTCGCGAGCGGGCGATTCTGGCAGGCGTCGCGGTGGACATGGTGTTTGACAGTGTCTCGGTCGCCACGACATTCCGCGAGGAACTGGCCCGCGCGGGCGTGATTTTCTGCTCGATTTCCGAGGCCGTACGTCTGCACCCGGACCTTGTCAGAAAATATCTCGGCACCGTGGTCCCCTATTCCGACAACAAGCATGCCTGCCTGAATTCAGCTGTGTTCACAGACGGTTCGTTCGTGTACGTGCCGCCAGGCGTACGCTGCCCCATGGAGCTGTCCACCTATTTCCGGATTAACGAGCTGAACACCGGACAGTTTGAACGGACCCTGATTATCGCCGACAAAGGGGCGTATGTGTCGTATCTGGAGGGGTGTACGGCTCCCATGCGGGATGAAAACCAGATGCATGCCGCCGTCGTCGAACTGATTGCCCACGAAGACGCCGAAATTAAATATTCAACCGTCCAGAACTGGTATCCGGGCGATGCGCAGGGCCGGGGCGGGATTTACAACTTCGTGACCAAACGCGGTCTGTGCGAAGGCAAAAATTCCCATATTTCATGGACCCAGGTCGAAACGGGATCGGCGATCACGTGGAAATACCCCTCCTGTGTCCTCAAAGGGGATCACTCTGTGGGTGAATTTTATTCCGTGGCCATGACCAACCATTTCCAGCAGGCCGACACCGGAACCAAGATGATTCATATCGGGCGCAATACGAAAAGCCGGATCATCTCGAAAGGCATTTCCGCCGGGCATTCGCAAAACACGTACAGGGGGCTGGTCAAGGTCATGCCCAGCGCCGACGGCGCGCGGAATTTTACGCAATGCGACAGCCTTCTGATCGGCAAAAACTGCGGCGCGCATACGGTGCCCTATATCGAAAGCCGCAACCCGAGCGCGCAGCTCGAACACGAAGCCACAAGCGCAAAAATCTCGGAAGACCAGTTGTTTTACTGCCGTCAGCGGGGGATTGGGACCGAGGAAGCCGTCTCGCTCATCGTCAACGGATTTTGCCGGGACGTCATGCAGCACCTGCCCATGGAATTTGCGGTCGAGGCGCAAAAACTCCTCGGCGTCAGTCTCGAAGGAAGTGTGGGATGATGAATAACCAAGAGCTTTGGGAAAAAATCAGATGGGTCGGAATCCTTGTTTTTCTGGCCGGAGGCTGTATGACCCTCTCATTTTTTGGATGCGGATCCAGGTTTTCGTCTGCGTTTTACTGCATACTTCTCTATAAGAGGATGTTTGGCACCTATCTGGCTGTTACATTTGCGGGGTTTGTCATTGTCTTGATTGCAAAGCTTAATCTTGGAGAGTTCAACAATCGCAACGAAGATAGCAAAGACGATGATGAGTCATAGCCCCCTGCCAACAATCGTTACCCCTTTCCTGACCTCTCAAAACAGTTATCCCGAGATCGGCGTAAGATAATTGCCCCCTCTATAAATTTTCTTGCCAAAGCCGCCAAAATCTCCGAAAGTCGGGGCCGTACCGTGGAGCAAAGGCTGCCAATGACCGAAAATCCGACTCTTTCCGTTGTTGTGCCGATGCACAATGAAGCCGCCTGCGCCGCCGGGCTCGTCGCGGAAATCGCGGCGGCGAGCGCGAATCTGCCCTTGGTCGAGATTCTGTGCGTGGATGACGGCAGCACGGACGACACAAGCGCCCGGCTTGCGGCGGTTCAAGTCGGCTTTCCAAAGCTTAGAATCCTCGTTCATTCCCGTCAGTCCGGCCAGAGCGCCGGAATTGTCACAGGTGTACGTGCCGCCAGAGGGGATCTGGTCGCCACGCTGGATGGCGACGGGCAGAACGATCCGGCCGATATTGCAAAGCTCTACGCCGCCTTTTTGTCCGCCCGGCCCGAGTCGGGCCCCGTTCTGGTCGCCGGACAGCGCGCTATCCGGCGGGACAATGTCATCCGCCGCCTGTCTTCGCGTATTGCCAACCTTGTTCGCGCGAGTCTTCTGGGTGACGGAGTGGCCGACACGGGGTGTGGTCTGAAGCTTTTTGCCCGCGCGGATTTCCTGAATCTCCCGGCCTTCAACCACATGCACCGCTATCTTCCCGCCCTGTACGTGCGTGAGGGCGGGCATGTTGTCCTTGTACCCGTCGGGCATCGCGCCCGGACGCAGGGCATCTCGAAATACGGGGTCTGGGATCGCTTGAGCGTGGCCGTGGCCGATCTGACGGGGGTTTTGTGGCTTTTGCGCCGCCCGGCGAGTGTCCGCGGCGTCCGGGAAATCGAAGCCAGAAGAACAGACGTACACCCTGAAACATCTGCGCAACAGGACAAAAAACATGCCGCCGTGGCTTGATCCGGAGCATTTATGGCTTGGACTCGGGTTCCTGGGTCAGGGCCTTTTTTTCATGCGGTTCTTTGTTCAGTGGCTGGCTTCGGAGAAAGAGCGCAAAAGTGTGATTCCCAATGCGTTCTGGTATTTCAGTCTCGTGGGCGGAACGGTTCTTTTGATTTACTCCCTGTATCGTCAGGACCCTGTTTTCATTATGGGACAGGCAACGGGCCTGTTGATTTATACGCGCAACCTTTACTTTATCCGCCGCAAACCCGACCCCGAACCCAGGCAGGCCGAGTCGCAATGAGCAGCCACCCAGAGACATACGGATTTCGGAAATCGCTCTTTTGGGCTTTAGGTCTGTGGGTGGTGTTCGGCATTGCCAGCGTCCTGCTGCGTCCTCCCTTCCCGGTCGATGAGACCCGTTATCTGACCGTGGCGTGGGAGATGCATCTGAGCGGGGACTGGATTTTGCCTACGCTCAATTTTCTGCCTTATCACCACAAGCCGCCGATGATGTTCTGGCTGGTCAATCTGTTCTGGGATCTTTTTGGCGTCTCGCGCTTTGTGGCGGCGATGGTGCCGGTTCTGTTCGCTGGATTGGGTATCGTCCTTACGGGATATTTCGCGCGGATGCTTTTGTGCGATGATCCTGCGCGGGACAGAATCGCCGCCGCTGCCATGATCCTGATGGCCGGAAGCCTGCCTTTGCTCGTCTATGGCTCCTTGATGATGTTTGACCATATGATCGGCGTTTTCGTCCTGATCGGTCTGATGGCGGTTTGGGCCCGGTACCGGACGCCGGGGTGGCGCTATGTCCTCCTCTTTGGTCTGGCTCTGGGGCTTGGGGTTTTGGCCAAAGGTCCGGTGATGCTTTTGTATCTGGCTTTTCCTGTTTTGCTTGCGCCCTGGTGGGGGGCGGACCGGAAGGCCCGAGGGTATGGATGGCTGCGCTGGTATGCCGGATTTCTCGGGGGCGGTGTTATTCTCGGGGCGGGCATTGCTCTGGCCTGGGCCATTCCGGCGGCGTTGCGCGGCGGGGAGGAATATCGGGACATGATTCTGTGGGGCCAGACAGCGGGGCGGATGGTTCAGTCCTTTGACCACAATCGGCCCGTGTGGTGGTATCTGCCCTTTGTGCCTCTGTTTTTTGCGCCCTGGATTTTCTGGCCCGGTTTTATTAAGCGCGCGCGGGGGGCAGGCGTAGCCGTTCAGGGTGCGCCGGGGCGGTTTTTACTGTGCTGGACGATACCTGTTCTGGTGTCTTTTTCGCTCATCAGCGGCAAGCAGGTTCACTATCTGATTCCTCTTGCTCCGGCGCTGTGGATTGCCGCCGGAGCCATGATCGTGCGAGCATCGGATTCTTTCCCCCTGCGCCGGATGCAGCAGATTTCTGCCGGAACAGTGGTTCTGATGATTTTTGGGCAGGCTGTGGGCGGCCTCACCCTGTTCCGTCAGTTCGATCTGGTCCCGGTGGCAGAGGTTCTGGATCGTGAAGGCGGGCGACCTTTGGCCTGGGTTCGAAATTATCACGGAGAGATGGGTTTCGTGGCCAGTCTGACAGAGCCTCTTGAGGACATAGAGCATGAAGATCTGCCAAGCTGGTTCGAGGATCATCCGGATGGAATCGCCGTCATGCGCTATCGTCGCCCGGAACAGATCGCGCCCTACACTGTTCTCTACACGACACCAACGCAGTATAAACGGCGCTATGCGGTGCTTCGGCCTGCCGGAGCCGCACCTGATGTGCCTGAAGCTCATGTGGATGTTCAGGACGTTCCGTAACACATTTGGAAAAGACTTATGTCTGACGGTCCCATCGATCACCTGATTCGCCAGCTTTCGGCCCTGCCCGGTCTGGGACCGCGTTCTGCGCGTCGGGCGGTTTTGCATCTGCTCTCCCGCCGGGACAGCGCGCTGGAGATTCTCGTTCGCTCCCTTGAGGAGGTTGCCCGGACAACGCACGCTTGCCCCGAATGCGGGAATCTGGATACGCTTTCGCCTTGTCGTCTTTGTCGCGACACTCACCGCCGCCCGGTGATCTGCGTGGTGGCAAGCGTGGCCGATCTGTGGGCGGTGGAGCGAACGAAATCCTATCGCGGGAGGTATCATGTTCTGGGCGGGGTGCTTTCGGCGCTCGGCGGAACGGGGCCGGAGGATTTGAAGCTGGAGGCCCTTGTTTCAAGAGTTCGGGCCTGCGCCATCGAAGAAGTCATTCTGGCTCTGGGGGCCACGGTGGAGGGACAGGCTACGGCGCATTATGTTGCGGATATGTTGCGCGAGACGGGGGTTCGGATCTCGCGCCTGTCTCACGGCGTTCCGGTGGGCGGCGAACTGGATTATCTTGATGACGGAACGATTGCTCTGGCCTTGACCGCGCGGACTCAAGCGGGTTAGGGCGCGCGGACAATTATTGTCTTTTGGTCTGCAAACGGCGTCTTTCTGCGCTTCCGTTCCTCAAATACGTCTCATGTATTCTGCGGTACGGTTCTCGAAAGACGCCATTTTCGCCGCAAAATCCTTCAATTGTCCGCACGCCCTAGATTTTTTTTCAGACCTGTTCAGAATGTCTTGATCTCCATAATACGGGGGCCGTCTGTCCACAGCAGGGCGCAGCGAATCGGTCGATCTGGCCAGACGAGAGTCAAGGCGTCCCGATAGGCGCGCATCTGGTCCCGGTAAATTTTCGGAATATCGCGCTCGTCCAGCGGGGGCGGGCGGTTGGTTTTGAAATCAATGATCCGGATCTCCTGCTGGGTGACCAGAAGCCGGTCGATCTGGCCGCTGATGATTCTTCCGCCGACGAGTCCCGTTACGGGAACCTCTGCCATCGAGCCCGTCCCGAACAGAGCGGCATGATCGGGATGCCGGAGAATAGCCAGAACTTCGCGCGCAATATCCCGGCAGACGGAGTCCGGAAGGTCTCCTTTCTGGCGTTCAAGATAGGTGTGACAGGCCTTTTCCTGTGCATTTTGCGCCAGATCGGGCAAAAGTTGCAGCAGGCGGTGCGTCAGAATTCCGCGTTGGAACCGATGGGCATCACCCGGCGAAAGCGGAGAGGCGGCGGCAGGCTCCACTCCGGACGGACGTGTGGGGACCAGAGGCCGGGGCGGGTCCGGTTCGGGCGGCGGCGGCGTGAACAGCCAGTCTGGCGCGGCGACATCCTCTTCCTCCTCCTCTCTGGGCCTGGGCAGACGGTCGGGTGGAGCGGTCTGGGGATTGGTCAGGCGCAGAATTGTTCCGTCTTCGCGCTCTTCTTTTTCAACATCGGGAAGAGACTCAAATCCGCGTGCGATCATATCATGCCAGCCGTCCGCAGACGGCGTGCGCGCACCCCGATACCCCGTGATATAAAGACGATCTTCGGCGCGGGTCAGGGCGACATAAAGAAGACGTCGGTATTCTTCTTCTTCGCGGACGACAATCCGCTCCATCGCGCGCCGGTACGGTGAGGGATCATCGTCCTTACGCGCGGACCAGACCGGAACCGGCAGGCCTGATTTGTCGGGCCAGAGAATCCGGTTTCGTCTCGCCGGATTGGTCCGCACCGTATCGGGCAGGATGACAATGGGAGCCTGAAGACCTTTTGATCCATGAACGGTCATGATGCGCACGCGGCCCCGCGCCTCGTCCAGTTCACGTTTGATTTCGGGTGCATCTCGCTCAATCCAGTGAACAAAGCCTTGAAGAGAGGGAATTTCCACATTTTCATGGGATAAAGCCGCATTCAAAAGCTCGTCCAGCGGGTCTGCCACGTCTTCGCCCAAGCGGGCATGGATGGCGCGCAGGCCGCTGCCTTGCGGGTCGGCGGGGCAAGGCTCCTGTAATATCCGGGCCAGAAATTCGTAGGGGCGATCCTGACCCGCCCGGCGAATCAGGTCGCGCAGCCAGGACAGAAGAGGGGAGTTGGCTGATTTATTTGATTCTTTTTCCTTCAGAGTGTCCCAAAGGCTGCCCGACCGGCCTTGTGCGAGGTCATACAGTGCCTCCTCGTTCCATCCGATCAAAGGGGATTTCAAAAGACATGCCAAGGTCAGATCGTCCTCGGGCAGCAGTGCGAAGCGACTGGCGGACAAGAGGTCTTCGACAGCAATCTGGTCGGTCAGAACCATCCGGTCTACGCCGGTTACGGGAATGCCCCGGACTTTCAGGGCCCGGACAAGCTGGCCAACAAAGCGGGTGCGGGTGCGGACCAGAATCAGAATATCTCCCGGCTCAACAGGTCGGCTGTGAGAGGGGAGGTTTTCGCCACGATCCAGCCAGTCGCGAATTTGCGTTGCAACGCCTTCCGCCGCCCGGGCCGCGCCCGTAGGTGCATCGCGCAGGGTCAAGGGGGGCGCCCAGGGGTCTTCGTTTTCCGTATCTTTGTCCGGAGGCGTGTACAAGGGCCACAATTCGGCAAGACCGGCCTGACCCGCGCGATGCGCCCGGTGGAGGATTTCACCCTCGCTTCCGAGTCCGGCGCGCGTTTGCGGATCAGAAAAGACGCTGTCTACAAGACGCAGAACGCTCGGCGTGGAACGAAAAGACAAGTCAAGCGCTATGGATTCCATGCGTGCGCCCGCACCCTTTATTTTTTCGGAAAATGCCCGGCGCATGGCGGCAAAACGGTCTGGTGCGGCGCGTTGAAAGCTGAAAATCGACTGTTTTTCGTCTCCGACGGTGAACAAAGTGCGGGGCAGATCGTCTCGTGCGCCGGACCCGGAGAAAAAATCATCGGCCAGCGCTTCGATAATGCGCCATTGCTCCGGGTTTGTGTCCTGCGCTTCGTCGATCAGGATATGGTCAAGCCCTTGATCCAGCTTGTACATCACCCACGGAATCATCGCGGCGCGGGTCATGTTTGCGCTTTTTCCGTCCAAAAGACCGAGGGTGCGCAAGACCAGATCCTCGTAGTCCAGTGCGGCCCGCCCGGCTTTTAGGGTGTTATATCCGTCCAGAACTGTGCAGCCCAGATGCAGCAAGGCGCGGGTCATCATGGCGCAGCGGGCCGCACGGAGGGCTTCGCGGACCGCTCCGACCCGCTGGGCCTCCGCATCCAGAATTCTGGCGATATCCGGTTGGTTTCGTTCAATTTCTTTCGGGTATATTCTCTTTCTCTGATGGCCTTCATGTGTAAAAAACACACGCTCATGATCGGCAAAATGACCCGTCCGCGCGCCTTCGGGTGCAGCGCACCACGTGGCCAGATGCGCTGCCGTCTTTAGGGCTTCAACGCCCTTGAGTCTGCTCAGGGCAAGCGCGGCGGCGCGAAGCCCCGGCCCGTCAAAGGCAACGTCACGGCAGGCTAGATCCATAATGTCGGCAGGGCGCTGGCCCGGTTCATGACCCAGTTCATGACACAGGGTGGTATAGACCCCCTCAACCCCGAAATGTCGGGTCAGGGCGTCTGTAAGCTGGTGCCGTTCGGCGCACAGGGCGCGCAGCGTGGACCGGAGCGTTGTTTCATCCTGCGCCGTTGCCAGATCGTTCAGGGATTCGGCCAGAGGGCCTGTTTTTTCTTCCTCTGCCCGGCGCAGGACAGACTCAAGGGACTGCGAAAAGAGGATATCCGCTTCTCCATCTGCCAGAATCCGGAAACCGGGAAGGACTCCGGCTTCGACCGGAAAGCGACTCAATACAGATTTACAGAAAGAATGGATGGTCAGAATCTTTAATCCGCCGGGCGCATCCACGACCCCCGCAAACAGACGACGGGCCGCATCATGAACGGCTTGACCCGGTTCATGACCCAGTAAAGCCGTCAGGGCTTGATCCAGCGCCCCATCGGGCAAAACAGCCCATTTTCCAAGGGTTGCGGAGATCCGCAGCGCCATCTCTCCCGCAGCGGCCTTGGTGTAGGTCAGGCAAAGGATCTTATGCGGTGGCGTTCCCGGCGTGCCATCCGGACGCGGAAGGAGGAGGCGCAAGACCCGGTCGGTCAGAACCTTGGTCTTGCCGGTTCCGGCGGAGGCTCCGACCCATGCGCTGCTGGCCGGGTTTGCGGCCCGACGTTGCAGCGTGTCCGCGCTGCTGTTTTCCGGAATATGAGCCTGCGTGGGCCGGGTCATGCTCTGGGTCATGGGTCAGGCCGCCTCCTCGGATTCGCCCGGTGCGGCCCACTCCCGCACGCGTGCCAGATGTTCATAGTCGTTGTATCGCGGGATGCGGTCCAGACGCGGCAGGCTGTAATACGGCGTGGCCGGGTCCATGAAGGTGGCCATCAGGGCTTCAAATCCTTCTCGGGCCTGCGTGGCCAAAGCTTCGATCGATGTACCTGTGTTTTCCGAAACACAGATGATCTCAATCGGCTCTGTCTCCCGGCCCGTGAGTTTCCAATAAGCCAGTTCCGTAACCGCGCCCGATATACCCTCGAATCCTCCCTGATGCACGAGGAGCGACTCAAGAGGAAGTTGGGACAGCGCCCCGTTTTTGATCTTGTTGGCAGACCACGCTCCACCCGATTTATAGTCAATCAGAATCAGTTTCCCCGCCCGCGTCCGGTCGATCCGGTCCGCGATGGCTGAAAGGGTCACGTCTCGGCCCAGAATCCGGAAAATGCTTTCGCCCCGGATTTCAGTGCGCAGCGGAGAAATGTCAGGGCGGCGCGTTCGTTCGGTGGTCACAAAAGACTCGGCTATTCGTTCCATACGCCGCATCCAGACGCTCCAGATGGCCGGGTCGGTGCTGCGTCGGTTCATTTCGTCTCGTGCGAAGGTCATGAATCGCTCAACGGCATCCGGGGGAAGGGCGCCCGGATGATCGCGCGTGAATCTGTCAAGAACGGCGTGCAGAATCATGCCCCGGTCGGCTTCATCCGGAATTTTGTCGATCGGATCCAGAGGCCGCAGGCGCAGGATGTAATTTGCATAAACCGAATAGGGGTCAAGCAGGAGCGTGTCTATTTTCGTAACGGAAATCCGGTGCGGCCGCTTCTCAACGGGGGGGCAGGGTGCGGGTCGACTCACGGGCCGGACAGAGTCTGGTCTGTCTGCTTTTTTCATCAAGGATTTATAACGGTTCGTCTGGATGTGTTTCGGGTCATGACCCATTCCCTGCATCACGACATCAAGGCGCTGAAGCCACCGCGCAGGAACGGTCGGCGCGCCATCCATGCGCACAGAGCGGGTCAGGTGGACCGTCGGGGCACAAAATCCCTGAACGAAGTCATGTGCCGCCAGACCAATTGTGCGTTCTGGACTGGGCAGGCCAAAATTCGTGCGCATGGGCCGGGACATCCACGGATCATGACCCGGGTCACCGGGCCAGATTCCTTCGTTCAATCCGCCGAGAACCACGATATCCGCTCCGGCCATACGAGCCTCAATCTGCCCCAGAATCGCAAGGCGCGGATGTGTTCCCCACAGAGATCGGACCGTGATGCCTTGCATAAGAATTTCCAGAATCCCCAAATAGGCTTCCCCCGTGACATCAGGAAAAAGCCTGGCAGAGACCTGCAATTCGGACAGGAACGCAGCCGCTTGAGCGCCGGCCTCACCGGACCACAGGCGCTGCGACCCGCTTTCCTGCTCGGTTGCGCTCAGGGTTTCTGTCGTTACGAGATGCGTTTCAAGCCAGAGCGCGAAGGGATGCGTCGCGCCATCCACAAGGGTCAAAAGCGGGTCAAGAGCCGACTCAATTTGGGTCATGAGTCGCTCAACCCGGTCCAGAGCCCCGCAAAGTTTTGGAAACTCCGCCCGTTTCTGATCCAGACGTGCGCGCAATCCTGCACATCCGGGCGCCGGGCGCAGGCCGCGTAAAAGAAGGCGATCCAGCGTTCTGACGCTGTGTCGGAAATCGGCCCCTTCCATTCCTGCGGCGCACAGATCGTGGCGAAGCAGGGCCAGAAGAGAAGCGGGGGCCAGATGAGTGAGGGCTGCATCCAGTGTCAGGCGCAGCATCGTGGCGGGCGAACTTCCTGCCAGCGGTTCTCCTGCGGAATCGTCCACAACGATCCCCCATCGGCGGCACAGAGCCGCCACCCGCCGCGCCAGAATCCGGTCCGGCGTGATAAGTGCCGCAGTGCGCCGCTGGTTTGGGTCATGACCCGGTCCATTCGGGCCATGCACGGGGTCCAATGCCTCACGAAAAATGGCGGCGATGACGGCGGCTTCTTCCTGAGGCGTATCGCAGTCGTGTCGGAAGACGGACTCCAGCGCCTTATGAACACCCGTCTTTTTCTGCGGGTCATGACCCAGGGTTTGCCAAAGCCCCGATGTTGCCGCCGGACGCATGATTTCTGTGGCCAGATGCCGCCGGGCCGCCAGTGTTTCGTTTCCTGTCGGGTCATTTGCGCCATCCCACAGGGCCACGTCGGCCCGTTTGAGACTCATGCGGGTCAGCAAATCTTTCAGGGCTGCTTGCGGGTGGGTGTCGTCGAGCCCATCCCATGATGCTTCGTCCATATCCTGATCCAGACCGGGGAGAATCACGCAGCCTTGCGGCAGGCGGGCGATTGTTTCCAGAAAAGCGCCCGTTGCCGGGATGGAGCCGGTTGACCCTGCGGCGATAATGGGGCCCATTGGTGGGTCATCGCGCCACAGGTGGGTCATCGCCCGGGTCAGGGCATCGCGCCGCGCGGCAGGATCCATGACATTTTCGGTGGACAGGATCGCGGGCCAGTGTTCGCTCAATATTTTCAGAAAATCGAGCGTGATCTGCCAGTGCGTTGCAAAATCTTCGCTCGCAAGACTCGAAAGGGTTTTGATATCAAGCCCTTCTGTCTGGATGCGATCCATCAGATCGCCGAGCGCGCCTGCGAGTGCAACGGCCTGCTCTGTGCTTTTGGCCAGACCATCGGGCTGGGCCAGAATGACCCGCGTCAACAAAATCTGGCGCCGCAGCGGGGAAAGCCCTGCAGGAAGTTCAAAAGTGGCTTGTGTGGCAAGCTGGATGGCAATTTCATCCGCGTCAATATCGCCAATGGGCTGAAGGCGTGGCAGAAGGAGCGGCGCCCCTCCGGTGTGGCGCAAAAATGCATCGCGGACGATCCGGCAGGCCCGGCGTGTGGGAAGGAGAATCCGGCACGCGGAAAGGCTCTCCGGTGACGCGCCATGACGCGTCATGACCCCGCGCACCAGAGCCAGAGCAAAGGGGACTCCCGAGGGAATTGTGTAAACGCAGGGGTTAACCCGCAGAGTCTGATGGGTCATGGGCAGGTTCGCGGGCCGGTTCATGGAACGTCCTGCGCCGTTGTGGTCACGGATCGAAATGCCGCATCGGTGCGCGCCAGATCGCCCGGTGTGCTGATGTGATGCCATAACCCATCGTGGATCAGGCCATACAAACGGCCATTTTCCTGCGCCCGGTCCATGAGAGTCAGAAATGAAAATGCGCCTTCGGGCGAGCCTTCAAAAACGCGCGGGTGCGCGATCCGGATACCGGCAAACATGAGGGCTCCTGTTTTGTCAGAAGACCGCCGCGCCTGTCCGTCATCCAACAGGTCATAATCGCCTGATCCGTCCGGAATCCGTGCCGCAGGATGGAGGAGGAGCAAAATATCCATTCGCACCGGATCCCATGTCCCTGCCAGACGTTCTAAAGCAGAAACATCGGGGCCGTCCTGCCACAGCGCATCGCCATTGAGGATATAAAATGGGGTATTCTGGAAAAAATCAAGCGTTTTTCGTACTCCGCCCCCTGTATCAAGAAGGCTTTTTTCCCATGATAATATGATTTTTGGCTTCTTTCGGCTTTTCAGGTGAGAGTCCAGAACTTCACCTTTATAATTCAGGTTGACCACAACATCTTGCACCCCGGCAGCGTCCAGCGCATCCAGTGCGTAATCAATAATCGGTTTTCCGGCGATGCGGACCATGGGTTTGGGAATCCGGTCCGTGAAAGGGCGCAGTCGCGTTCCCCTTCCTGCGGCCAGGATAAAGGCGCGTTCAACAGGGCCTTTCTTCATGATAAAAGACTCTCCGGTCCGTCCACGAAACGGTGTCCATCTTTTGTGCCAAAGGACAGGCGCAAAGCGTTGGCGGGCACGAAAAGACCCATTTTTTCGGGCCATTCGACCAAAGCGATGCCGCCATTTTCCCGCGCGGCATCCCATCCGATTTCACAGATTTCCTCTGGTCCTTCGATTCGGTACAGATCAAAATGCCATACGATTCCGCGCGGTGTGTTGTACGATTGCACGAGCGTATAGGTGGGGCTTGGTACGGTCAAGGCCGGATCGCCGCTCAGGGATCGGATAATGCCCCGTGCAAAAACGGTTTTTCCTGTCCCCAGATCTCCGGACAGGAGCAGGACATCTCCCTTCTGAATCCGCCCGGCCACCCGCCCGGCCAGAGCCGTTGTTTCTTCTTCGTTGTGCGTGAAAACCATCATGAGGTTTGTTTTACCCTGAAACAGGCTGGAAAGACCACGGAAAGTTTTTTCTTTGTCTTTGATTTGAGTCTATCCTTTTGGATGCAGGGAGGGAAGGGGCTTCATGACAATTCCGGTCAGCGTCATCGTAACGACAAAAAACGAAGCGGCGGCGATTGGTGCGTGTCTATGTGCCCTGGCGGGGTTCGATGAGATCGTGGTTGTAGACTCGTTCAGTGCGGATGAGACGGCCGTTATTTCCGAAAGACAGGGCGCGCTCGTGGTTCCGTTTGCATGGAACGGGCGTTATCCCAAGAAACGACAATGGTGTCTGGATACTTTAACCCTCCGCCATGATTGGGTTTTCTTTGTGGATGCGGATGAGGTCATCACTCCGGATTTGCGCGCCGAGATAGCGGTTTTGTTTGAGAACGGCTCGCCGTCCCATGTCGGCTACTTTGTCACGGGGCTTTATGTATGGAAAGAGAAAATTCTGCGTTATGGCCTGCATAATGCAAAAATCGCTCTGCTGGATCGTCGACAGATGGCCTTTCCGGTTGTGGACGATCTGGACATCCCCGGCATGGGCGAGATGGAAGGTCATTACCAGCCTGTTCCAAAAACCCCGATCGGAACCATCGGACGGCTGCGCGCGCCGATCCTTCACCGGGCCTGCGTGGACCGCAAGGCGTGGATTGCCCGGCACGAACGCTATGCACGATGGGAGGCGGGCATGAATCATCGTCGGACATGGCCGAAAGATCCGGTTCCGGTGCGGAATGGCCTGAAGACAATATTTCGGAAACTTCCGGGGCGCGGCGTGGTGTCTTTTATCCATGGATATGTGTGGAAGAGAGGGTTTGTGGATGGATGGGCCGGTTTTGATTTTGCCTGTGCCCGTGCCGGATATTATCGGGCCATTGCCCGCGAGGAGCGCCGCGCCCGAAAAGCCCAGTAAAGACCCGGCGCAGCGGATTTGAGAAGGCTGGCCGCCAGTTGAGTTCCGTAAATCAATCTGTTGGCGAGGGGAGAAACGAGCCCCAAGGCGGCGCGGCTGTGAAATTGCTCCCGCCGGCCGACGTGAAGCGCCCGTTGAGACAAGCCTCCACGCTCAAACAAACAGATCGGGCGGGGAACATAAAGGACAGGCCCTCCCCGCATCAGGAGTCGCGCCGTGAGGTCGTAATCCGAAGCAATGTGATAGCTCAGATTGTATCGAGTGCTTTTCAGCGCCCTTGAATGGTAAAAAATCGCCTGGTGGTGTGTAAAAAGCCCGCGTGCAAGAGTCCGGTGAGATCGTGCGGGCTTCAAAGAGGGGGGAAGGTCCGGTTTTTCCCGCTCCTCCAGCGCATCGCCGTAGATTATGTCGAAAGGAGTCTTTCCCGCCGCTTCGCGGATGGTTTTCAGAACATCCGGTCCGGCGAGTTGATCTCCGGCATTCAGGAACAGGACATAATCCCCGCACGCGCGGCCTATCCCCTTGTTCATGGCGTCGTAAATGCCCCGGTCTGGTTCGGACAGGAATGTGCAGGGAAAATGGCTGCGCCTGCTCTTTGCAACATCCTCAAGAAAATCAAGCGTTCCGTCCGTCGATGCGCCATCGACTACGATCCATTGAAAGTTCTGGTCCGTTTGCACCTGAACCGATCCAAGTGTTTTCTGCAATCCGGGAAGATTGTTTCGTGTGACCGTGACAAGGGAGAAGAATGGCGCTATTTTTGAGGACATAATCCGGCAGATCTCATTCTTTTTCCAACCGTCCGGGCCCAATTCAGGCTATGGGGTGCGCAGGCCTTATCCTTGCTCAGGCGAGTGCAAGCATGGAGAAGTGCCGCCGCGCTTTTCAAGGCATTGCAATCTTTCCGGGTTTCTTCGTTCAGGCCCAGTATATAAATCGCGGAAGCGTTTTCCGGGTCGCTCAGCAGGGCCTGCATCAGGTAGGGTGCGGCTTCCTCTGGGCGTCCCTTTATGGCATCAAGCAGATGCCCCAGATGCATGTTCGCAAAATAATGCTCGGGATCGTAGATCAAAGAGTTTTTATAATCCGCGATGGCCGCATCAAAATTCCGCATGTTTTCATGTATTTCTCCACGGAGTCTAAGAGAATCCGGGGCCATGGCATCAAGGAAGACAGCGACATCGGCGTAAATGAGCGCTTTCTCGGGCTCTCCCATGACCAGAAATCCACGAGAAACTCCGCGAAGGGCTTTAACATCAAAAGGTTCAAGAGCAAGAGCTTTTTTGTAATACGGAAAGGAGCTTTTCCATGTTTTTTCCTTTCCTGCGAGATATCGGTACTGAGCGAACGGCCCCATGTGTTCAAACATCAGCTTGTAGAAAACGTCTGCCGCCGTTTCGTCTTTTTCAATTTGTGCGGCATGATCCCCCTTGTATTTGTAATAGTTTACCTTAAGTCCACGCAGATCATCCGGGTTTTTCAAAGTCCGGGATGCCCCAGCCAGAACCTTGTCCATTTCCTCCAGACTTCCGCCCCATTTGGGCTGCGCCTCATGAAGCAGGGTATGCCACAAATTGATACTGTCCGGGTTATTCTGAAGTCCCTTTGCAAAAAGAGCATGGACAAACCCTTGATCGGAAGTGTTCCCGGCAGCATACATCATTCCTGTATAGGCAAAGGATATGCGTGGGTTGAGGTCTATGGCCTGGGCGTAGTCCTGCTGGGCCATGGTCAGGAGGTAGTTCATTTTTCGGAAGTTACTTTCCGGAGTATCCCTTGCCCACTTCCCTCCTCGTGCATATTCGGCCAAGGACCGTCTGTGCCTTGCCCGCGCCAGCCAGGAAAAGGGCGTATCGGGATAAAGGCCTATCCATTCGCTTAACAAGGAATCAATACGGGGGTCCGAGTTGGTAAAAATTTGATGTGCATGGTCTATCTCATGGTCTGTTATACGCCCATCTTCGTATGCTTTCTGGCAATCGACGAAGGCTAACTCAAGGAAAGAGAACTTCCTGTCATAGATTGATTGAACCATTCCGGGTAAGTCAATGTGGGGTAATGGGGTCCCCTCTCCGGGGGCGCGAGCGAGCGCTTTCTTGCAGTAGACGTCGAATGGCTGGATATCGATTTGGGATTCTCCCGTGGTATAGGTCGATGCTTCTACTGGGTCTTTAATTTCTGCCTTGGCAGAGTGAGCAGAGGACGCGGGGCGATCGGAACGAAACGCGGAGGACAGGACAAAAACGCCGATCCAGAGGAAAAGGCTCATCGCCAGAAAAGCAAGGAAGAGTCCAGCCGGATTAACCCCTGCACCGATCACGGGCTTGTCTGAAAGCTTCTTTTTCTGCATGCCCGGCGTCATCCTGTGAGCACAATTTTCGAAAATCTTCGAGAATTCTACATCGAAAACCCTTCGCCGAGGTAAATGCGGCGGACGTCTTCGTGGGCGACGATGGCATCGGGCGGACCTTCCATAAGAACGTGGCCATCATGCAGAATATAGGCACGATCCACAATGCTCAAGGTATCGCGCACATTATGGTCGGTAATCAGAACGCCGATCCCCCGGTCTTTGAGGTGGGCGATCAGGTCGCGGATTTCCGAAACGGCAATCGGGTCGATTCCGGCCAGAGGCTCGTCCAGTAAAATAAAACGCGGGCGAGAGGCCAGCGCGCGCGCGATTTCCACCCGCCGCCGCTCTCCGCCCGACAGGGCCGGAGCCGGGGTCCGGCGCAAATGCGCGATCGAAAACTCTGCCAGAAGAGCTTCGAGCAGATGATCCTGCTCTTCTCGTGTAATATCCTGCGCTTCCAGAACCGCGCGGATGTTGTTTTCAACGTCCAGTCCCCGAAAAATCGACGATTCCTGAGGCAGATAGCCAACGCCCAGCCGTGCCCGGCGGTACATGGGCAAAGCCGTCACGTCGCGCCCGTCAATGAGGATCTGGCCTGAATCCGGGCGGATGAGGCCCGTCATAATATAGAAACACGTGGTTTTGCCGGCCCCGTTAGGTCCCAGCAAAGCCACCGCTTCGCCGGGGGCCAGCCCTACCGTCACATCGCGCAAAACGGGCCGCTTTCGGAAACTCTTCCCGATCCGCAAGGCTACAAGCCCTCGGGGAACGGGTCGCAAACGCGTGAGGTTCTCTTTTCCCATGAAAGACAAAACCTATTATGGCAAGCCCGTAACAAGAGAACCTGCGGATTGTCCAGTGTCCCCAATCCTTCCGGAATCAGACGAAAGGCGAGGGGTTTGATCCTGCCCTGAAACGCCCTCGGAAATCAATGGATTCCTGCTTTTTTGACAGAAGGACCCGCGCGGGATTTTCATTTAACATATTAATATCTTTCACATTTCCCTAAACTTTCCCTGTCAGGATAACCGGAGGGGAAGGGCCAGACCGCCGGTTCCCGCTTGAGGAGTCGCATGCGTTTTCCGATTTCCGGATTCTTGAAGAGCCTGATTTTATTTCGCCGCTTGGGCGCGATGCGTGGTTTGTCTGTGTTTTTTCTGATGCTTTTTGTGCTTTCAGGACTCGCCCGCGCCCAGGTTACTGGCGCCCCGTCTCTGGACGCCGCAAGCGATCCGTCTGTGATCGTCCTGACCGATGACATGCCTTCAACGCCGATTACACCCTATGTCTTTATCACATCCGATCCCGGTGGCGATCTGGATGCACAGGAAGTCGCGCGGCGGCATCTGGGCAATCTGCGCGGGCGCCGCGTTCCGGGTAATATTTTGAATCTTGGACTTGATCCTTCGCCCGTATGGCTTGTCTTCGGTGTTGAAAATGCAGGAAAAACGCAAAACTGGACGCTGTCCTTCGGGGCCAGAGAGGAAGGGCGGCTGGGACTGGCGCGGCACGTTCGTTTGACCGAGGCTTTGTCCGGACGGGTTCTGCTCGACGCCGGGAAAGAGGGGAACTCTCCGGTTTTAAGCCCGTCTGCGCTTAGCATCGTGCCTCTGTCGATTGATGCAGGCCATGAGGCCCTGTTTGTCCTGCGTTACATTCCGGAGCCGGGAATTCCGGGGACGTTGGCGTTAAGGCTTGGTCCGCGCGACGCCGCTCCGGAAAAAGCAGGCGTGGTCCTGCCGATGGATTCATCTCTGATCCTGTTTTTTACAGCCGTGGCAGGTTTTTTCGTGGCGCTCAGTCTGATTCGCAAAGACCCGGTCTACGGCATTTTTGCTGCCTGTTTCATTATCAAGACAGCTCTGACCCTTTTCCCGGGAATGGTTCTGGTTCTTCCCGATCCGATTCTGGCGGATATTCTGGCGTTTTTATTCACGCTCGGGGTGGTTCTCGGTTTGATTGCAACCCTGCTGTTTCTGGACATTGACCAGAACGATCTGATGCCCTATGCCGTGTGTGTCGTTACGGCGGCGACATTGATTCTGTGCGGCGCCGTGTCGGCGGTTTTGTTGCCTGATCTTTCGATGATCCTGCCTGCCTTCCGGTATTTCCCGCCGATTATCGGGTTGTGCGTGATTTTGATCGTTTCCTTCTCTCAGGCCGCCGCCGGAAAAGCGGGCGGATATTTTTATGCCGTCGGGTGGTTATCGGTCTCTTTGGGGGTTGCCGTGACGATAGCCGCCGTGGCGGGAATTGCGCATGCTTCTGCGTGGACGCTGAATGGATTTCTGGTTGGCAGCATTCCGCAGGCTTTTGCCTTTGCCATTGCGTCCTTGCGCAAGTTCAGGTGGCAGGAACACGAAGGCCGGGAAAGTGTGTCCAGAGAAAAACGCGACCTTGAAACCCGCCTGCGTCAACAGCAGATCAAGGACTCGGCGGATCAGGCGCACCTGCTTCGGGTTATTGAGCGCGAACGGGAAATCATGACAGAACTGCGCAAGCGCGAGGCGCAGCGCGGCGAGGAAATGCGTCAGGCAAAGGAAGCCGCAGACGAGGCCAATCGCGCAAAATCGGCTTTTCTGGCGGTCGTCAGTCACGAGATTCGCACGCCCATGACGGGCGTCATGGGCATGATCCGGTTTTTGCTGGAAACGCCCCTTTCGAAGGAGCAGGACGAATATGCCCGCACCATTCAGGATTCGGGCAATACGATGCTGGCCTTGCTGAATGACATTCTGGATTTCGAGAAAATAGAATCCGGGCGGATGGAATTGGAAATTGTCGATTTCGAACTGCGCCGCCTGATAAACAGCATTACAACCCTTATGTCTGGCCATGTCGGCGAAAAGGGTATCTTTCTGAAAGCGGAAATTGCCGACGATGTGCCGGACGTCCTGCGCGGCGACCCCACACGCCTGCGTCAGGTCATTTTGAATCTGGTCAACAACGCTATCAAATTTACGCCCAAAGGAGGGGTCACCATTCATGTTCGACGCTCGGGCATAGAATATTTGCCGGGTGGTGGAGTGCGTCATACCTTGTATTTCGATGTGCAGGATACCGGAATCGGGATTTCACCGGAGGCGCAGAAAAATCTGTTCAATCCGTTCTCTCAGGCCGATTCCAGCATCGCGCGCAAATATGGCGGGACGGGGCTTGGCCTTGCGATCTGCAAGCGGCTGGTTCAGGCCATGGGCGGCACGATCGGCGTGTCCAGCACCTTGCGCGAGGGCAGCACATTTTATTTTACGGCGGCGCTTTCGCAAGGAAATATCGCAGATCGGACAGATCCGGACGATAAGGCATCCTCTGTCGGCAAACCGGAGCGCGTTCTGCGAGTCCTGATCGTTGACGACAATGTCATCAACCGAAAAGTTCTGACCGGCTTGGTCGAACGGGCGGGGCACCGTACCGAATCCGCATCGGATGGAGAAGAAGCTCTGCACAAGGCGGCCGAGAGGCGCTATGATCTGATCCTGATGGATATTGAAATGCCGGGGATGACCGGGGATGCTGCGGTGCAGGCCTTGCGCATTTTGCCGGATCCGAAAGTTTCGGCAACGCCTGTTATTGCCTTGACCGGAAACGTGCGGGACGAAGACGTCAAACGATATTACGAGGCAAACATGAACGGATTTCTGGCCAAACCCATCGACCCTGCGACTTTGGATAAAGTACTCCAGAACGCCCAGAAGGGAATTTTCGACAATCCGGTGCGCGTGGCCGCGCCAATGCAAGGTGATCCTTTGACCGAAGAGGATTTAAGCGAAGACAGTTTTGCCCATGCCGCCGCGCACATGGAGAGAGAAGAGATGGAGAATGCTCAAAGACCCACGCATCAGGGCGTCCCTGTTTTTGATGATTCCCA
Organism: Rhodospirillales bacterium; assembly: GCA_020638285.1. Taxonomy (GTDB): domain Bacteria; phylum Pseudomonadota; class Alphaproteobacteria; order Micavibrionales; family Micavibrionaceae; genus JACKIV01. Next base: position 62,961 of record JACKIV010000001.1, read on the forward strand.
ACTCCGGAATCTGCGCTCGGCTCTGGGACCAAACCAGATCAACGAGCTTTTAGACGGTGTCATCGAAAAGGCGTTGGAAATCATCGGAGGGCTGGAACAGTCTCTGGAAGACAAAAGCGCTGCATCGGTCGGGGCGCGCGGGCATGAACTCAAGGGCATGGCCGGGAATTTTGGCCTGACAGAGCTGAGCCGTTTGTCTACCGACATTGAAAAAGCGGGACGTGCAGGCGATCTTGAGGCCGCCGCGCCTTTGATCGCGCGTTTGCCGGAGGCGTGCGCATGCGCCCGGACGGCGCTTAAATCCTGGGCGGCAGCGGGTGGTCCGGCGGAGAATTAACCCCTTTTTACCCTTGTACGAACGAGTTGTGTTAGGATGAAAGCGATGGACGAGACTTCTTCGAAAACGGACGCCGACCTTCTCCGCAAAGGGTGGAATTCTGCCCCGCGCCTGCCCGTTCTGTTCAAACCCGATGATATCGACATTGTTGCCAGCAAAAAGGCCGGGGAGGTCTATTTTTACCATGCCGGAGAGCTGCCGGGTGCGGTGGAAGGGCTCGAATACGACCATGCGGATCACAGCGTGATTGTGTGTTTTGCAGACGGACGAAAGATGGATCTGGGGGTTAAAATCCAGTCTCTGGTCCGCGGGGCGGTCGAATCTGCCTCTGAAATCATGCTCTCCCGGACCGAAAACCGGCGGATTTTGAGTGAAACCATTGCTCCTGTGCTTCATTTGAACACAGGGCAACGCCATGATAGAAAATGATTTTTTGATGAATATCCTTGCCAAGTTTGCAAGGGGCTTGCGCAATCGGCTAAGATGAAGGCATAGATTGAAGGGCGTGGACAGAAAGGTTTGAATCCCATGCCCCAAAATCCAGAAGACCCGGGAGTCCGGGAAAACCGTTCGGCAGACGTGCTGGCAGACGAATCGGAAACGATGCTGTCGACCCAGCTGGAAACCGAAGTTGGCGATCCCACCTTCAAGGTCGATATTGTGGTCAGCGACATCGGCAAGGTTGCCGTTTACCACAGCAGGCCCTTTCGCAAGAAACTTGCGTGGCTTGAATTCGATCTGGAGACCCGGCGCATGGCGTTCATCATGGATGACGGCGATGCGCGGGATTTCGGGGCGCCGGTGCCAGGGCATCTGGCAAAGAATATGCAGAACGCCCATCAGGTTCTGATGGTCCTTCTGGACGAAGCGGGTGAGCCCAAGGCTGGTCAGTATTATCCGCTGATCGTCCATCGGAGCTGAAAAACGGAGATCGGGATTGTGTCAAACGCGGAGGGAGAAAAAATGACGGGTGATGCGCTGAAGAGCTTTTTGGCAAATGAGGGACTTCTTCCGAACGGGCGCAATTGCGCTGCCTTGACCGGGGCATCCAACTTTGATCCGACGACGCGGTCCGTGCCCGTCGGGCCGGGTATTCAGGGGCCGAGCCTCGATCTGGCCTGATAAGGGTCTAAGAAAGACCAGAGATTCAAGAGGCCGGGGTGGATTCCCCGGCCTTTGTTTATGTCTTTGGCATGCCGCGAAATCCCGTGGCGACCAGATATTGTTCGGCGCTTTCCTTGCGGCTTGCGGGGGGTTTGATGTGCTGGACCTTTGCAAAAGCGCGTTTGAGATCGGCCAGAAGCGTATGTTCCGCGCCGCCCTGAAACACTTTGGCCACGAACGCGCCGCCCGGCGCCAGAACCTGCCCCGCGAAATCTGCGGCAGCCTCCACCAGCGCCATGATGCGCAAATGGTCCGTAGCCTTGTGTCCCGTGGTGTTGGGGGCCATATCGCTTAATACGAGATCGGCCGGTCCGCCCAGCGCCGCCGACAGGACCTCCGGCGCGCTTTCCTCCATGAAATCCATCTGAATAAAGTCCACGCCTGGCAGAGGGTCCATGGCCAGAAGGTCGATGGCGACGATCCGGCATCCTCTGGCGGCGGCCACCTGCGACCATCCGCCCGGCGCCGCGCCCAGATCCACGACGCGCAGGCCGGGGCGTAGAAGAGACGTTTTCTGGTCGATTTCAAGGAGCTTATAGGCCGCGCGGGAACGCATCCCGTCCGCCTGCGCCCGGCGGACATAGGGGTCGTTGAGTTGACGCTCCAGCCACTGTTTTGAAGAGGTTTTTCGTCCTCTGGCGGTTTTGACGCGCGTTTTCGGTCCTGTTCGGCTCATCTGGGGCCGCGCTCCTTATCCCGGTCAAACGGAAAACCAGACGCGCACTATACAGAGTTTCTATAAGAAACGGGAATAAAAAAGAAAAGCGGGGTTTTTGAGATCTAAACCGTAATGTCCAAAAGCTCGCCGCGCTGGCTTTCGCCCGATTCCCGGCTGGATGCGCCTGCATTCTTCGCATAGGACACGGAGGTTGATTTTTCAGAAGATTCAGACCTCTCCGCACGCGGAGCCGGGGCGATATCGCGGCCAGACTCGGGTTTTCCGGGCTCTTCGCGCCGCTGCGGCTTGCGGTCTTCCACGCGGGAGTCGGTCTTTTCCGGCCCTCCCGGCTGGTAAAGCGTTCCAAAGGGCTGCTGAAGACCACCTGAAAGAGGACTGACCATGTACAAAGCTCCCGGAACGAGAAAAGGGTAACCACGTCGGACACAACCAGAAGTCCGAACACCCCTCAAGGGTAAACGGAAATATTTAAGAAGGGATGAATACAGAAAATTTGCCTTAAAAGCCGAACTTTAACCCACTGTAAATCTTTTCCCTGTAGAAGAGCAAGGGTGAGCGTGAAAAAAAAGAAAAAATCCGGGGTTTTGTCTTTCGGATCCTTTAAGAAAAGTCATTATGTATTTGGCGGATGCAGCAGGGAGGTAAACAATAAAACCGGGGGATAAGTGTCATGGAAATGACGCGTGAAATGTCGCATGTAACACCAATACTGGTTCAACTCTACGATACGCATCGTCTTTATGCCCTGGCGCGGGACCGGACGCCGTCGGCGCGCAATGCGCTGGCCCAGCTTGTCGTTGATCTTCTGGGCAATGAGCTTGCCCCGCGGGAGAGCGAGCTTGTCGCCGATATCCTGATCGATCTGATCCGTCAGGCAGAGCGGGATTTGCGGTGCGCTCTGGCCGATCGCCTTGCAATGCTTGACGCGGCGCCCTTGCGGGTGATCCTGCAACTGGCCATGGATGAAATTGATGTGGCGCGCCCGGTTCTGGAACGCAGCCCGGTCCTGAGTGAAAGCGACCTGATCTACATTATCAAATCAAAAAGCGCGGAATACTGGCGCGCGATTGCCCGGCGCGAGGATTTAGGAGGAAATGCGCTGGACGCTCTGGCCGATACGTGCGACCTGCCCACGGCTCAGATCCTTGTCGAGAACAAGAGCATTCACCTGACGGGGCACGCAGTTGATGTTTTCGGAACCCTGGCCCGGAGATCAGCCAAACTGGCTGGACCGCTTCTTCTTCGTCCCGAAGTTCCCGCCGATCTTGCCGGAGCTTTGTACAAACTGGTCAGCGAGGGGATTCAAGATCATGTGATGCGCAAATTCGATCTGCCTGAGTCCGTGGTCATGGGTTCTCTGGACGGTATCCTCAAGGAATTCTCGGGAGATACAGGAGCCTCCGGGCATCCGACCAAGGCCATGATGGACATGGCATACAGTGCGAAAGAGAAAGATCTGATTACGCTTCCGGTTATGTTGGAAACACTGGGCCGGGGCCAGATGGCCAGTTTTGTGGCGTTGATGTCCGCTTATGTTGGGATTGCGCCGGAAGTGACGCTCAGCATTCTGGAACAGTCTTCCGGCGACCGTCTGGCCGGATTGTGCCGGGGCATGGGAATCGACCGGGCGGATTTTCTGGGGATCTTTCGTCTGACCCAGCGACTCCGCAGTAACAGCGGCGTGACGACCGGGCACGATCTGGCCCGCGCGCAAAGTGCATTTGGGCGGATTGACAAGGCTCAGGGAGAAAAATTTCTTGAGGCGTGCCGGAGGAGTACGGTTAAGAAATAGAAAGAAAAGCTTTATCCCCTCGCGCGCAGTTCCGCAAATGTCCGGCGCAGAATGTCCAGAGATTCTGCAATCTCGGCAGGGCCGACGATCAAGGGCGGGGTTAGACGAAATGTCTGACCGGACCCGGCCTGCGTGGCCAGAAGACCGTTTTTCTGGGCTGTGGTGAGCAAGTCCCTGATGTCGTAAACGGTTTCGATTCCTATCAGAAGCCCTACACCCCGAACATCCACGATTTCATTTGTTTCATGACGCAAGGTTTCCAGACCCTCGCGCAGCAATTTTGCCATCTCCTGAACATGATCCAGAAATCCGGGGCGAGTCAGCTCGCGCAACACGGCGTGCGCGACATGCGTGGCCAGAGGATTGCCGCCGAACGTCGTGCCGTGCGTTCCTTCAGTAAAATGCGCGGCCACATCGCGGCGGGCCAGAAACGCGCCGACCGGAAAACCGCCGCCCAGCCCCTTGGCAAGACAGATGATGTCCGGCTCCACCCCGAAATGTTCATAGGCGAACAGGGTTCCCATGCGGCCCATGCCGACCTGAACCTCGTCAAAGACCAGCATCGCGCCATGCTCGTCGGCCAGTGCGCGCAGCCCTTTGAGAAAATCGGGATCGGCGGGGCGCACGCCGCCCTCGCCCTGCACCGGCTCGATGAAAATCGCGGCGGTCTTGTCAGAAATAAGCGCCCTGACCGAATCCAGATCGTTGAAGATGGCAAAATGAATGCCGGGCAGATAGGGCTCAAAAAACGGATGGTGCAGGCGTTTTTCTGTCAGGCTCAGGGCGCCGTATGTCCGCCCGTGAAAGCTCTGGCGGAAACAGATGATCTCATGGGCCTGCGGACCCTTGCGGTCATAGGCCGCCTTGCGCGCCAGCTTCATCGCGCCTTCCACGGCTTCTGCGCCGGAATTGCAGAAGAAAACCTGATCCAGATGACAACGATCGGCTAGAAATTCGGCACACTCCACACGGGGGCGCGTCACGTAGGTCGCCGGACAGATGATGAATTTTTCCATCTGTTCGGCGCTGGCCTGAATGATGGCCGGGTGGGCGTGCCCGAGCGAGGCCACCGCAATCCCGGCGGCAAAATCAAGATATTTCCGTCCCTCGATATCGAACAGGTAACACCCTTCGCCGCGGTCCGGCACAATGGGCCAGAGCGGGTAGGTGTTCAGAAAGACCTGCTTTGCGCGGGCCAGAAGATCCTGAGTGATGTCTGATGTTTCCGGGGATGTTGTGTTCATCCTCTCATTGTACCTGTCCCGAAGGCAGGCGGCAAGGAGTCACGCTGCTGCACAACGGCATAAACAATCTATCCGATTGATTCCGAAGCGCGTTACAGGATTTCAGGACGCCAGAGCCGATCCGGACGGCGAGTCCATAATGACGGGCAGGACCCGGAAGGCCTCGACGGCCACGGCTTTCCATTGGCCGACATGAGTCAGTGCGCCGCTCTTGAGGTCCTCAAAATACTGCCGGGCCGTTTCATGGTTGCGGTGTTCGGCGAAAGAAACGGCCTGCGCCGGATGGTCGAAAACGCGCACATCGCCTCGAATCAGGCCGCGGGCGCGCCAGATGTTCAGAGTCCGGTCATCCACACTGTAAACCCCCAGAACCGTATAGGTGCTACCTTTGGAAGAAGAACCCGTTCGCCCCGGAACCATGCCGTTCCAGACGAAGGCCGGCGCGGCAATGAAGGCTGCCGGGGCTTCGTGCCGGGGCTGGTGCTTGAAAATACGTGTCCCGAACGCGGCGGCGTCCAAGGGGGCCGCGCCTGCCGCAGAAGAAAGAAACAGAACGGATTTTGTTTCGTGCCGGGATATGTTTTGCATGGCTGCCTCCTTTAACTTTACATCTTATGTTAAGTGTTTTTTAAGGATCTCGTCAAATTTTGATCAATAAATCGTTAAGAAGTGAAGGGGCGACCTGTTCATTTGCGGGTGCAACCTGTTAGGAAAATCAAATTTTAACAAAGGTTTGATACGATACTTTGTTAAGGCTTTGAGGGGTATGAGACTCCTTTCCAGATTTTTAATAAAATTTTATGTAATCTGCCCGTACACTGGTTTTCAAGGGAGAATCTATCCGGAAAACGGGGTTGGACATACGACATGAAAATAATGGGGCGTAAACAGCTTATGTGGAAGCCGGAGGGCGAAAACGCCGAGTCCGGATTTTCGCTTTTTGCGATGATTATCGCCGTTGTTGCTCTTGGTGGGGCCTTGTCTACGGCGGCCCTCTACAGCAGCGGTGAATCTCGTACGGAACAGGCGCGTGCTGCCGGATGGCATCTGGCGGAAGTGTCCCGCGCAGCGCGGCTTTATGTCCGGAATAATTCGCTGCCGATGGCTGGTGGTCTGGACAACAATGGTGACGGCGTCCCGGATGATCTGTTTGTCAAAACGGCGCTTGATGTTTCAGGACCACAGGAGATTCCGGTTGCGGATCTGGTCGCGGCAGGGTTGCTTCCGGCTGGATTTTCCAACAGGAATGCTCTGGATCAGACCGTTCATGTCATTGCCGCCAACTATCCTTTGGGTGGCGATCCGTCTCTTCCGGGCACGGCGGCGACGGCCTATGTTCAACTGGATCCGAGCGCGATTTCGACCCCCATGCTGATGCAGGTTCTGGCCAGTTCGGCGCGCGAAAATGGTCTGCCGGTTCTGGCACCAACCCTGGATAATACAGGAATCCCGACGGAAGATTGTCAGGGTGATGGAATCCCCGATGTGGCCCTGTGGGATACGGGGTGTCTGAATAATGCGCAGTTTATGGCTCTGACCGGCGGCGTTCCTTTTGCGCCCGGTGCGCTTCTTGCGCCAGCCTGGCGGTCCATGTCTCATGACCCCCGGGCCGTCATGCGCTACGAACAGCCTGAAAATCCGGAGCCTGCACGGATTGTGACAAACATCGCGTTTGGCGCAGCGGATGTTGACGGTAGCGGGGTCTGTCAGAACCCGATCGTCATGTCAGAGCCGGATGCAAATGGCGTAACCTATACCGAGCGGGAAACAGGGCTGTGCGACGTTCTGCCCGATGCGCCCGGTTTGGCGGGGATGTTGGCTGACAGACGGGTGGATATTTTGAATGTGAGCGCTCTGTCTACGGATCGTGTTGTGGCCCGGCCTCAGGGGGCGGCGGAAATCCGGCGCATTCTTGACACGGGAACGGGCGTTATCTCTCGTAACGATGACGGAGACGATATTGCCTCCGGCCTGAGTACCGGGATTGATCTGACGACGATCGAGACGCTTTCTGTCGGTGGGACTACGCAGACACGAACCCTTCGATCAAGCGGCAAGATTGCGACGACGGCTCCGGCTTCTGTTCTGTTTATAAGGCCGGATGGTGTCACCCCGGGAGATCTGGACGTTTCAGAAAACGTCTTTGCCCGAAATCTGTCGGCAAACGGCATGCCCACGGTGGTTGCCGCCAGAATGATCGATGATAAGGGAACGGCGAATCCTGCTGATGATGTCTGGGTCGGAAAGGTTGTATCAGAAAGGCTGAAAATTGATAACATGGATACGTTGTCTGCGGAGTCGGATGTGAGTCTGTTCAGTAACCTTCAGGTCGACGACGAGTCTGTTTTCGACGAGGGGGTTATGATTCAGGCAGGTTCTTTGACAACAGGACAAACAGTTACGGTTACGAACGCCCAGATTGACGTTTTGCAGACGGGAGACCTGAGCGGAAGCTATTTCGGGGCGGATACGTTTGTTGTTGGATCGACGGGCTTGCCGTCCGATCCCGATCCGGGCAACTGGGTTGATCCGGTTCAGGTCAAGACGGTCAACGCAGCTTCAATCGCCAATCCGGATTTTTACAATCCTGCATCGCTTAAGCTCGACTGGACAAAGTGCGATGGCGTGTGCCCGGAAATTTACACAATCGGGGATCCAAGCAGTTATCCGGATGCAATCGCTGCCGCTGTCGCCGCCGCCGAGGCCGATGCTGCTGCTGCTGCCTCTTCTTCTGCCGCCGCCGCCGCTTCTGCTGTTGCTGCTGCCGACGCTGCTACAGCTGCCGCCGCTACAGCTGCCTCTTCTTCTTCTGCTGCTGCTGCTGCCTCTTCTTCTGCCGCCGCCGCCATCGCTGCTGCTGATGCAGCTGCTGTCGCCGATGCTGCTGCCGCCGCCGCCGCTGACGCTGCCGCTGAGGCCGCTTCTGTTGCTGCCGATGCTGCCGATGCGGCTGCCGCCGCCGATGCTGCTGCTGTTGCCGCTGCTGTTGTTGCTGCTGCTGATGTGACCGATAGCGTTGCTGCTGCCGCTGCTGCTGTTGCCGCCGCTGCTGCTACCGATGCTGCTGCTGTTGCTGCCGATGCTACTACTGCTGCTGCCGCCGCCGCCGCCGATGCTGTCGCTGCTGCGGTTGCTGCCGCTGCTGTTGATGCTGCTGCTGCCGCTGATGCCGCTGATGCCGCTGCTGCCGCTGCTGCCGCTGCCGCAGATGTTGCCGCAGATGTTGCCGCTGCTGCTGCTGCTGCTGATGCTGCTGCCGACGCTGCTGCTGCTGCTGCCGCCGACGCTGCTGCTGCTGCTACCGCTGCTGCCACCGCTGCTGCTGCCACCGTTACAAATGCTGCTATTGCTGGTGACGCTGCTGTTGCCGCTGCTGCCGCCGCCGAAGCCGCTATCGATGCCGCTACTGCTGCTGCCGATGCTGCCGCTGCCGCCGCCGATGCTGCTGCCATAGCTGGAGTTTAAATAATGAGGATAGAGCACAAAACCAGACACACGGAACGACAAAGAGAGAGAGGTCTCTCGCTTCTGGAACTTCTTCTGGTCGTGGGAATCGGTGGAGTTTCGGTCATGGGCCTGTCCTATATGGCGCAGGACTGGCGTGAAACCGCCCGGAATGAGTCGATCGCCCGGCATCTTTCCACAGCACATGCTGCTGCGGAAACCTATGTGCAGGCCAATTTTGCAGATATCTGGGCAAACCCTGCCGGATTTGGTGAGAATACGCTGGATGTTAATGGTGATGGCGAGGTCAACGAAATGGATCCGTTGAACAATCCGTTGCCTTACATCGTTATTCCCCTTGATGATGACGGAGTTTCACCCTGGTTCCTAAAGGACTCCAGCGGTGCGCTTTCTGCCAGCTTCCCGGATAAAAATGCATTTAATCAGAGTATCCGGGTCTTTGCGCGGGAAGCCGGGTACGTTCAGGGCAAGAGAGCCATTGATGTTATTACCATCGCACAGGCTGATGTTCTCGAGCCGGGTGCCCGGCCTCTTCCTGAAGAAAGGCTTCAGGATATTGCTCGCTTCGTCGGTGACAAGGGGGGTGTTTTTTCCGCGATCAATGTGGTCGGCGATGTTTGCACCAATGGTGAGATAAAGAGTGTTTATGGGGGATGGACGTTTCAGGCCGCGGATCTGACTGGTGGCGGCTTGTGCGATGGTGTCGTTGTGCCCCAGGCGGGGGTCGGTGGCTATGTTGCCGCCGTCGGAACGGTCTTTTACGAAGATGCCATGAAATCGGATGTTCTCTATAAAGTCGCCATCCCCGGCCGTCCGGAATTGAACCGGATGGAAGCCAATCTGGATATGAACAATCTTGATATTCAGGGCGTACGTTACCTGACGGCGGACAATCTGCGCGTGGAAGGGAACCTGGTTGCGGATACGGCAAGCGTTACAATAGATGGTGTTCTGCGCGCGCAAGGGGCCCGGAATGTTATCAATGTCGCGCTTGATGGCGGGGCGGGAGATTCGTGCCGCTTTACCGATCCTCTGTCCGGCGCGGCGACACTTGATCCCGCGGCCACCGGTCCCTGTACAGCCAGCGGTGGATATATGGTTATCAATGGCCGGAATCTGTCTGGAACGACGCCGCCGCTCAATGTTGAAAATGTTCTTATTCCGGCAACCAACAGCAATCCTGCTGCGCAGAATTTGCTCATGGCCGGGGATGTGATTGCCTCACAGTTCGGGACCGGAACGGTGACGGCCGCCACTGTTCAGACCAACACCCTGACGGGGATCAGTGCTTTGCAGATCAATGCGAATACGTTGACTCTCTCGGGTAACGCGTCCGTCAGTAATTTGACAGTGACGGCGACCGCGGGCACTGCGAATACGGTTGACTCCTTTACGGCAGACCATCTGGAAATTGGAATGTTTGAGTCCAAGGCTGTGAATGTTCAGGAGCTTAAGACAAATACACTGAATGCTTCCGGAAAAGTTCTGGTCGGTGGAGATATCCCGAATTACTTTGTCGATACGATGGCGTCTTGCACGTCCGACATCGCCTATAACGAATTCGGAGAACTCGTTTTTGTAGGCTCGTACGATTGCGCACCATAAAAAGGCTTGAATCATGATACGGCACAAACAGAAAATGGAAGGCAAGTCGTCCCCCGGGTTTACCCTGATGGAGGTTGTCCTCAGTCTTGCCATCGCCGGCTCCATTGCGCTGGTGGGTGTTCATGCCATGAAAGGGTGGGCGCAGTCCGAGAAAGCTGCCGCCACTGCAAATTACATGAAGACAGTTGGATCTGCGATTGAGGATATGTTCAAGGGGCCCAGAAATTTTGAAGTTTTGTACAGTCTTGCGGATATCAACGGCGGTGCGGTCCAGATCCCTGTTTATACGAACAATGCCATGGCGCCGATTTCGGTAATGTACGGAATCAAGGCGGCTGCCGGAGCCAGTGGAACCATTCCCGGGTCTCCGGCTCTGGCCAGAGTGTCAGCGGCAATGAACCCCCTTAAAGACACGATGACTCTTGTGGTTGCGCGCGCCGGAACGCCCGGAGAGCGGGTACTTCATGCCGCTCTGGTTTCGACCGGGAGGGCGCCGGAGAATATCGTTCGCAAGGCCGCCAGTCTTGTCGGAGGGGGAGGGGGATATGTCAGCGCGGTTCCTCCGGCTAATGGCACCTGTGTTTCTGCCTGCACGCAGACGATTCAGAGCGCCTTTGGTGAGTGGCAGACGGACATCAATGTGTTCGCCGGAACGGCATGGGAAGGCCAGGTTTCTGCCGCGCCGCCTTCGATAACGGATGGGGCCTATCTGGTCGTCTATCGGCATATTTCCGAAGACGAGGTTGAGGGAGATTATTTGTATCGCACGCAGATCCCTGGAAATGCGGACGCCAACAGGATGTATATTCCCATGGATATGGCCGGGAGCAGCATCGTCGGCGCGGACAATGTTTTCGTCGGGGGCGATTTAACCGTTAGGGAGAGCCTGTCTGCTCAGGGTCATGCCAATCTGGCCGGAGATCTGGGAACAAGTGAAATGGTGGTTGACGGGAGCGTTTTCGCCGGAACGATCACAGTGTCTCGCAGCTTTGTTTCCGATCCGGCGAAAATTGACGAATCCGAACTGCCCGTTTCCGGAAACTTTCTTGTCGATGGTCCCGTTGCGACTGTTTATGCGGGGGCCGATCAGACCATCAGCGGTACCGTGAAGATCAAGGATTTCTTTCAGGACAGCGCCGCAGGTTCCATTTCTGCAAACAGCATCGCGCTGGCCAGCCTCCAGAACGTCAAGGGAAGTTTCGAGATCACGGGGACGTCTCATATTGGGAATCTGGTTGTCAAAGATACACTGTCCACGGACCATCTTCTGACCGATTCCGTGACCGCGGATACAATCGAGGCCATCGACACGATGATTGACCGCGACCTGAAGATCGAGGGCGATCTGAACACAACCGATCCGGTGGTGATCAAGAATGCGGCGTTCGATGTGACAAAGTCTGTGGTGCCGACATATAAGTGGACCCAGATGCAGAGTTGTGATTGGGTGAAGGTTTCGTTTTTGAAATGGGAGGAATTGTGCGATAAGGCCAAAATTCTGGATACCGCCAATCCGGGCGATGTTTTCACGCTTTATGTCGGGGATCTGCTCCCCGACGGGTCGGAAATCGTAAAGATTAAGAAGAGCAGTCCGAATAAAGGCGTCTATATCAATCGGGGAGGCACCGAAATCCGTCTCGGGAAGTTTAAGCCGTAAGATTCCGGTCGGAACAGTCAAAATATCAATCGGGGTGGCACCGTGGTTATTCTTGAGAAATGGTAAAAAACCGATTCTGCCTTACTTCTCATCCCCCATTTTCAGGGCGGAGATGAAGGCGCTCTGGGGGATTTCAACATTGCCATACTGGCGCATTTTCTTCTTGCCCTCTTTTTGTTTGTCGAGCAGTTTTCGTTTCCGCGAAATGTCGCCGCCATAGCATTTGGCCGTCACGTCCTTACGAAAGGCGCTGACATCCTCGCGCGCGACGATCTTTCCGCCGATGGCGGCCTGAATGGCGATTTTGAACATCTGGCGGGGAATCAGATCTTTCAGTCGTTCGCATAGCTGCCGCCCGCGCCGCTCGGCCTGGCCGCGATGCGTAATCATGGCCAGCGCGTCCACCCGCTCGGCATTGACCAGAATTTCCATGCGGACCAGATCGCCTTCTTCGTACCCGTCCAGATGGTAATCGAAACTCGCATATCCCCGGCTGATGGATTTGAGCCGGTCATAGAAATCAAACACGATTTCATTCAAGGGCAAGCGATAATGCAAAACCACGCGGTTTCCCGCATGCTGCATGTCTTTCTGGACGCCCCGACGTTCCTGACACAGTTGCAGCAATCCGCCAAGATATTCGGGCGGGGTGAGGATGGTTGCGGCAATCCACGGCTCGTCAATTTTTTCGATCCGCACCACATCGGGCATGTCCACGGGGTTGTACAGATCCAGCACATCCCCGTTGGTCAGATGAACCTTATAGACCACGCTCGGCGCGGTGGGGATGAGGTCCAGATCAAACTCGCGCTCCAGCCGCTCCTGAATGATTTCCATATGCAGCAGGCCCAGAAACCCGCAGCGAAATCCCATGCCCAGCGCCTGAGAGTTTTCCGGTTCGTAGTGAAGGCTGGAATCGTTCAGGGCCAGTTTCCCGAGGGACTCGCGCAGCTTTTCAAACTCGCTCGCATCCGCCGGAAACAAAGAGCAAAACACCATCGGAATCGACGGCTTGAATCCCGGCAGGGCCGCGGACGCCCCGGCGCGGTCCGAGGTGATGGTGTCGCCGACTTTCGTTTCGCTGATATCCTTGACGGCGGCGGTGATAAAGCCCATCTCTCCGGCGGTCAGTTCGTCCAGAAGCACCCGCTTTGGCGTAAACATCCCCACGCGGTCCACCTCGCGCACGGCACCTGCCCCCATGAAGCGGATTTTTTCCCCTTTGCGGATTTTTCCGTCCACGACCCGCACCAGAACCACAACGCCCAGATAGGCGTCGTACCAGGAATCGACCAGCAGGGCCTTGAGCGGCGCGTCCGGATTTCCGCGGGGGGGCGGAAGGCGCGTGACGATGGCCTCCAGCAACTGGTCGATATTGATTCCGGACTTTCCGGACACGCACACGGCGTCGGAGGCATCCAGCCCGATCACGTCCTGAATCTGTTCGCGCGTGCGTTCGATGTCCGAGGCAGGCAGGTCGATCTTGTTGATGACCGGAATGATTTCGTGGCTGTTGTCGATGGCCTGATAGACATTGGCGAGCGTCTGGGCCTCCACCCCTTGCGTGGAGTCCACGACCAGAAGCGAGCCTTCGCACGAGGCCAAAGACCGGCTGACCTCATAGGAAAAGTCCACATGGCCCGGCGTGTCCATCAGGTTAAGCTGGTATTCGATCCCGTCTTTGGCGGTGTAGGCCAGACGGACGGTCTGGGCCTTGATGGTGATGCCGCGTTCGCGCTCGATCTCCATGGAATCGAGGACCTGCTCCTTCATCTCGCGCTCTTCCAGCCCGCCGCAGGTCTGGATCAACCGATCCGCCAGCGTGGACTTGCCGTGGTCAATATGCGCGATGATCGCGAAGTTCCGGATATGGGTCTGATCTTTGCTCATGGAATAAGGACATAACGGGAAACGCGGAAAAAGTCAGCATTTTTTATCCTTTCCTGTTTTTTCGCGTGACTTGTCCGGCGGGACGGTTATAAATCGTCTTTACAAAGGCGAATTTCGAAAGAAAACAATGGCAGGAGCATCTTCGTCATGTCCGCTTATGACTCTACGAAAACCGAGACTTTCTGGCGCGCGGAATGGGACCGGCGCGGGGTGTTTACCGTTACGGAAGACCCTGCGAGACCCAAATATTACGTGCTGGAGATGTTTCCCTACCCCTCGGGCCGGATCCATATGGGACATGTGCGCAATTATACACTCGGCGACGTGGTCGCGCGGTGGCGGCGGGCTTTGGGCTATAACGTCCTGCACCCGATGGGATGGGATGCGTTCGGCCTTCCGGCGGAAAATGCGGCCATTGAGCGCGGCGCGCATCCGGCGGACTGGACTTATGCCAATATTGACGCGATGCGCGAACAGCTTAAATCGCTCGGTTTTTCATTCGACTGGTCCCGAGAAGTCGCCACCTGCCATCCCGGTTATTACCGCCACGAACAGAAAATGTTTCTGGATTTTCTGGCCAAGGGTCTGGTCTATCGCAAGGAGTCCGTCGTCAACTGGGACCCGATCGACAACACCGTTCTGGCCAACGAACAGGTGATCGACGGCAAGGGATGGCGGACCGGCGCGCCGGTTGAGAGGCGCAAGCTCAGCCAGTGGTTTTTGAACATTACGCACTATGCGGACGAATTGCTTGAAGGACTGGAGACGCTGGACCGCTGGCCGGAGAAAGTCCGGATCATGCAGGAAAACTGGATCGGGAAGTCTCAGGGGTTGCAGTTCCGCTGGGCCGTCTCGGGCGGGGCGGGCGAGATCGAGGTTTTCACCACCCGTCCGGACACGTTGTTCGGCGCGGCGTTTCTGGCGCTGGCTCCGGATCATCCGATGGCGCAGAAATTGTGCGCGAACAAGCCGGATTTTTCGGCTTTCGTTCAGAAATGTCAGGCGTCCGGAACCTCCGAGGCGGCGATTGAACAGGCCGAAAAAATCGGCTTTGATACCGGGTTTACGGCCACGCATCCCCTTCTGGGGCGGGAGGTTCCGGTCTATGTCGCCAATTTCGTCCTGATGGATTACGGGACCGGCGCGGTGTTCGGTGTGCCCGCGCACGACCAGCGGGACTTTGAATTTGCAAGGAAATACAGCCTTCCGATTCGCCCGGTTGTCATTCCAGAAGGGGAAAATCCGGCGGCGTTTCGCACCGAAAAAGAAGCCTATACCGGTCCCGGAAGACTCGCCAATTCGGGTTTTCTGGACGGGCTGTCCGTATCGGAGGCCAAGGCGCTTGTCATTCAAAAATGCGAGGAAAACAAAACCGGCTTTGGCATGACGCAATATCGTCTGCGCGACTGGGGCGTGAGCCGCCAGCGGTACTGGGGCTGTCCGATTCCAGTCGTCCATTGTCCCTCCTGCGGCATTGTTCCCGTTCCGGCGGATCAGCTTCCCGTTGAACTGCCCCGCGACGTTGATTTCGACACGCCCGGCAACCCTCTGGCGCGCCATCCGACCTGGAAACACGTCAAATGCCCCACTTGCGGGCAGGATGCGCACAGAGAGACAGACACGCTGGATACGTTCTTTGAATCCAGCTGGTATTTCGCCCGGTATTGCGATGCGCGCAACGAGTCGGCGGCGTTTTCAAAGGATGCGGCGGCGCACTGGCTGCCTGTCGACCAGTATATCGGCGGGGTCGAACATGCGGTTTTGCACCTGCTCTATTCCCGGTTCTTCACACGAGCCTTGCGCGATTGCGGGTATTTCTCGGGCAGCGCGCCGCTGGCCGAGCCTTTCACGGGCCTCTTCACGCAAGGCATGGTCACGCATGCGACGTACAAGGATGCGGATGGAAAATGGCTCTATCCGGCGGATGTGACGCCCGATGGCAAAGGCGGATTTATCGGCTCGGGCGGACGACCCGCAACCGTTGGCCGGATCGAAAAAATGTCCAAATCGAAAAAGAACGTCGTCGATCCGGAAACCATTCTGAACATGTATGGCGCGGATGCGGCGCGGCTGTTTATCCTGTCGGATTCTCCGCCGGAGCGGGATCTGGAATGGACCGAAGCCGGAATCGAAGGCGCATCGCGGTATATCAACCGCCTGTGGCGTCTGGTGACCGAGCCGCCAGTGGCCTTGTGCGGGAAAGACGCGCCTGCGCCCGCCCAATTTTCGGACGGGGCGCTGGCGCTGCGTCGTCAGGCGCACCGGGCCATCGTGGGCGTGAGCGCCGATATCGAGTCCTTTGCGCTCAACAAGGCCGTGGCGCGGATCCGCGAGCTGTCCAACGCCATGGGGGCGTTTTCGGGCGCGGCGCCGGGGGATGACTGGGCGTTTCGCGAGTCCTGCGAGATTCTGGTCCGCCTCATGAACCCGATGATTCCCCATATCGCGGAAAGCCTGTGGGCGCATCTGGGGCATACGGAGTCCTTGACGCAGACGCCCTGGCCAAAGGCGGACCCGGCGCTTTTGGTTCAAGACACCGTCACCATCGGCGTTCAGGTGAATGGAAAGCTGCGGGCCACGATCACCCTGCCGGTCGATGCGGATCCGAAGGCTGCGGAAGCCACCGCTTTGTCGGAGCCGGGCGTCCAGCGCGCCATCGAAGGCCTTCAGATCCGTAAAGTCATAGTCGTTCCCGGAAAAATCGTCAATGTTGTGGCGGCATGATAAAGCGGGCCACGTACCGACTTATCCGCCAAATCCAAATGTCGGTTCGGGCGAAGATTGGGGCAAGGCAGCAGTCTGTGAAGGTTTTTTATCTTCGGAGGAGACCTTCCCGGAGTCGAAGGACGCCGAATAATCGGTTCCTTTCCATGTAACACTCCCGGTTTTGTTCTCAGGATCACTCGCCGTCAGAGATTTTTTCTGATCGTCGGATGTCCACAGGCCAATCGTTGTCACTGTATGGCCCTCCTCTTCCTTGAGAAACCTGTCTATGCCTTTCGGGTCCGTTCCACTCCGCGGGTCGGATTCGGGAAGGGTGACAGAAACTCCGGAAATATGTTTCACTCCGACCACCATCATCATTTTTTCGTTTGCAGGAATTTCTTTGCGAAGATGGGCGTACTGCTCCTCGTCATTCATTCGTTCCCATTCTTTCTGGGCCCAGATTGAATCGGAGAGGTGCGATATTTGCGCTTTTCGGTCTTCGGAAAGAGAGTCCACGTACGTTTTTGAAAAAGCCTGAAGGGATTCTTTTGACCCTGACTCCGCGTGAGCCTTCGAAATCTCTTTTTCGAGACTCTCAATTTCACGGACCGTCGACGGATTGAGGCCGGACGGTCCTCGAGTCAGTGAGATGTCCGACCAACTGACATCGGCCATGTGAACTTTCATTCCTGCGCTTTTGGCGTTGTCGATGGTATCCACGACCAGGCGTCCAAACTCTTTTTTGTCAGAACCTTCAGCCCATGGCGTCTGAAATTCATGGTAAAGGGTTCTTTCAAGCTGTGCCCGGTCTATCTTTCCTGACACATAGTCATCGACTTTCCCCTGAAGAGCCTGCGGCATTTCCAAAGCAAGGTGTTTGACCCCGTTTTTTGCGGCATCCTGAAACATCTGCGGATTTCCGGCTAGAAACTGGTAACTTCGAAGCGCCATGCCGTCCGCGTGAGGCTCACCCAGAAGGACATGGCCTTTGGCCGAAGACTCGACCACCTGTTGGGCTAGTGCAGGAAATCTTCTCCCGGATATATCCGTTTCTGTTGGATTTGGAGAATCCATCACCGATCCCCTTTGTCAAAAACCTGCATATATAATACATAAAAAAGGTTAACGGATCAAAAAATGAGGGTCTTAAAGGGTAAGAGGCCTTTTCCTGCCGCTTCGGATTTGCTATCGCTTTCTGTACTGATCCTGACAACATAAAGGCATGGCCTGATGAGCAATCAAACCAAAGAAAAATGGGACAAATCGAAGCTGGTTAGTCGCTATGTGACCGAAGGGCCGAAAAGCGCGCCGCACCGGTCTTATTATTACGCCATGGGGCTGAGCGAAGAGGAAATCCACCAGCCGCTCGTCGGCGTTGCTACCTGCTGGAACGAGGCCGCGCCCTGCAACATCGCCCTCCAGCGTCAGGCGCAGTCCGTCAAGCGCGGTGTCTCGGAAAACCACGCGACCCCGCGCGAGTTTACCACCATCACCGTTACCGACGGGATCGCGATGGGGCATGAGGGCATGCGCAGTTCCCTCGTCTCGCGCGACGTGATTGCGGATTCGGTGGAACTGACCATGCGCGGGCATTGTTACGATGCGCTCGTCGGGCTTGCGGGCTGCGACAAATCCCTGCCCGGCATGATGATGGTCATGGTGCGTCTGAATGTGCCGAGCGTGTTCATGTATGGCGGATCGATTCTGCCCGGAAAATTTCGTGGAAAGGACGTGACCGTCATCGACGTGTTCGAGGGCGTTGGCAAGCACGCAACCGGCGAGTTTTCTGATTCCGACCTTAAAGAAATGGAATGCTGCGCCTGCCCCGGCGCGGGGGCCTGTGGCGGGCAGTTCACCGCCAACACCATGGCCTGCGTGTCCGAGGCAATTGGCCTCGCCCTTCCCGGCTCTGCGGGTGCGCCCGCGCCGTACGAAAGCCGGGACGAGTATGCGCAGGCGTCGGGGCGCGCCGTGGTCGAGTTGATCCGCCGCAACATCCGTCCGCGCGATATCGTGACGCGCAAGAGCCTTGAGAACGCCGCCGCTGTGGTTGCGGCAACGGGCGGCTCGACGAATGCGGCGCTGCACCTGCCCGCCATTGCGCATGAAGCCGGGATCGACTTCGATCTGTTCGCGGTCGGCGAGGTCTTCAAGCGCACGCCCTTGATCGCCGACCTGAAACCGGGCGGAAAATATGTGGCAAAAGACCTGTTTGAGGCGGGCGGCGTGTCGGTCGTTCTGGCTGAGCTGCTGCGCGGCGGGTATCTGCATGGCGATTGCCTGACCGTCACGGGGAAAACTCTGGCCGAAAATCTGGCTGGCGTGACGTTGCGGAAAGATCAGGACGTGATCCGCCCACTCGAAAATCCGATCCATCCCACGGGCGGCGTTGTGGCCTTGCGCGGAAATCTTGCGCCGGAAGGGGCGATTGTGAAAATCGCGGGGCTCAAGGATCTGGTCTTTGAAGGTCCGGCGCGGTGTTTTGACTCCGAAGAATCCTGTTTCAACGCGGTGCAGAACCGTCAGTACAAGGAAGGCGAGGTTCTTGTCATCCGGTACGAAGGGCCAAGGGGCGGCCCCGGCATGCGCGAGATGCTTTCGACCACGGCGGCGCTGTACGGGCAGGGGACGGGCGGCAAGGTCGCGCTCATCACCGATGGGCGGTTTTCGGGCGGCACGCGCGGCTTCTGCATCGGCCATGTGGGGCCCGAGGCGGCGCTGGGCGGGCCAATCGCCCTGATCCGCGACGGCGATATCGTGCGGATCGACGCGGTGACGGGAACGCTGGACGTGGCGCTGTCCGATGCCGATCTGGCCGAGCGGCGCAAGGGCTGGACGTCCCGCACGCATAATTACCAGTCCGGCGCGCTGTGGAAATATGCCCAGCTTGTCGGTCCGGCGCGGGACGGCGCGGTTACCCACCCCGGCGCCAAAGCCGAAACGCATGTTTTTGCGGATTTGTGAGATGAGAGTTTACGGCGCTTTACTCTGCAACGCATCCCGCGCCTGATTGAGCTTGGCGGCCATCCATCCGGAGCCCTCCAGATCAGGATGGATTTTGGACATCAGGCGTCGATAGGCGTCCTGAATTTCCTGATCCGTCGCGCCTTCCGACAGACCGAGAATCTCCAGCGCCTCGGCACGGGTCATGGTGGTTTGTGCGGCGTCCGGCCCGGTGTCGGCGCGCGGGCGGATTCGGCGCGCAAACCGATCCGCCCATGAAAATCCGGCAACGACAATCAGGGTAAACAGCGCCGCTGGAAGCCGCCCCATCATGGCCAGCAATCCCGCCACGCCCAGACCGGCTACCAGCCCGGTGACATAGAGCGGCGAGATCCCCCCATCGGCCCGCCGCGCGCTTTCGCGAATCAGGCGGAACAGGAAAATCAGGCCAAACAGGGCAGCCAGACCGGCGAGGACATAGGGCATTTCTTCAGGGACCTTCTTTCAACACATTCTAACACACCGCCGCAGGCCTGCGATGTCCCCGGATTTTTTCGGGTGCGATGGCGCGGACGAGCTGGCGGACTTCCTGCCTTGCTGCGATCTGGGACAGGGTCAACGGGTTATCCTTGTCTTCGCGCAGATCCAGCAACGTCAGGCCCTTCAAAAACAAGTCCCGGAAAATCACCCGTTCGCCAAAGCCCGGCGCAAGCCGAAAATCAAAGCGCGCGGCCATATCTTCCAGCAATGCGCCGATATCCCGGCGACTGCGCGAAATCACATGGCCAAGGCGATTGCGCGTCACGATCCAGTCGATGGTTCCTCCGTCGCGCGCGGCGCGCAGGGCCCGTTGCTCCGCCACCATCTTCGTATAGACGGACGGGCCGCGTACGGCATGCGTTTCCGGGTCTACGTCGCCCAGAAGATCAAGGTCGATATGCGAATCGTTCATGGGTGTAACCAGAATATCGGCATGGGAATGCGCCAGCCGACTTAAAAAACCATCTGCGCCGGGCGTGTCCACGATGATGAAATCGCACACCATGCACATTTCGGCCAGAGCCAGATGAAAGAAGGTCCGGTCTTCTTCCTGTTGTCGTTCGACTGTCGAGGCTTCACTTTTTTCGATGGCCAGATGTTCGGGCATCGGGATTTCCCCGCGCGTGCGTACGATGAAGTCAAAGCGGTTTTTCATGTACCGGGTCAAGGTCGCCTGCCGCGCATCCAGATCCATGGTGCCCACGCGATAGCCAAGGCGCAGCAGGGCGATGGCGACATGCATGGCGCTGGTGGATTTCCCGGATCCGCCTTTTTCGTTCCCGAACACGATAACGCAAGCGCGCCCGGACCCGGACGGCGCGGGCGCAGAAGGTTTGTCTGTCTTGTTATCGTGAGCCATAAGCGCGGCCATGATGTCCAGAATAAAGAAAAAAACGGAGTGTCAAAAGGACAAAATACCGATAGGATGGATTAAACCACCGGGATCTCCATCATGACACACGATCGTATCCATCGTCAAAGGCTCGAGTCTTTACGAAATTCCCTGAAAACCCTTGGGCTGGACGGGTTTATTTTGCCGCGCATGGATGCCTGGCCGGGCGAATTCGTCCGTGCTTGCGCCGAGCGGGTGGCTTGGTTGAGCGGATTTACGGGGTCCGGCGGCGCGCTGGTGATTCTTGAAAATCAGGCGACGGCTTTGACCCACTCTCTTTACACGCTCCAGATTCGCCGTCAGGTCGATCCGGATCTGTTCGAGATTGGCGACATCGTCAAAACTCCGCCCGCCGCGTGGCTGGCAACCCATGCGCCGCGCGGGGCGGTCATCGGATACGATCCGTGGCTTTATACAGCCCCGCAGATCCGCCTTATGACGCAGACGCTTGAGCCTTGCGGGATCGCACTGCGGCCTGTGGAGCCAAACCCGGTGGATGCGCTGTGGCTTGATCGTCCGGCTTCGCCCGAATCCGTGGTGGAGATTTTTCCTGATTCCCTGGCTGGTCAGACGAGCGCGGAAAAACGGGAGAAAATCGGCAAGACCTTGCAGGATCAGGGCGCGCACGCTGCCCTGATCGCCGCGCCCGATTCCATTGCATGGCTGCTGAACATCCGGGGCCGGGACGTTCCGGAAACGCCCGTGGCCTTGTCTTTTGCGCTATTGCATAACGCGGGCCCGGTGGAGTGGTTTATCAATCCGGCGCGCGTGGGCGCGGACGTGGCGGCGGTTCTGGGGCCCGATGTAACCCTGCGCTCGCCCGGGTCTCTGGCCGCCGCGCTTGGGGATTTGAATGGAAAAACCGTTCTTCTGGATGAGGCCCGGACGCCGTTCTGGATTTCTGACCATCTGAATCGCGCGGATGCAAATGTAAAAGTTATGAAAGACCCATGTGTTCTGCCAAAAGCCTGCAAGACGCCGTCCGAACAAAGCGCCATGATCGAGGCGCATCGGCGCGACGGTCTGGCCATGATTCGCCTTCTGGCCTGGATTGATCGAGAGGCACCCTCGGGGAGGCTGGATGAGTGGTCGATCAGCGAACGATCCATTGCCCTGCGTTCGGAAATCTCTGGATTTCGCGGAGTGAGTTTCAGGCCGATTGTGGCCTTTGGTCCGAATGCCGCTCTGCCGCATTATCGCGTCAGCGTGGAATCGAGTCTGTCGGTACAGGGAAATGGCATTCTGCTCATCGACAGCGGCGGGCAGTATCTGGCTCCGGATTTTGCCGGGACGACCGACATCACGCGCACGATCGCCATCGGCGCGCCGTCCATGGAGATGAAAATCCGCAATACGCTGGTTCTCAAAGGGCATATCGCCGTGGCGACGGCGGTCTTTCCGGAGGGCGCGACAGGCACGCAGATAGACGGTCTGGCGCGCGCGCCCCTGTGGGCGGAGGGGCTGGACTATCTCCACGGGACCGGCCACGGCGTCGGGATCTATCTGGGCGTGCACGAAGACGCCGCAAGCATCAGCACGCGGGAAAACGAGGCGTTCCGCCCCGGCATGATTATTTCGAACGAACCGGGATATTACAGGGAAGACGCGTACGGCATCCGCATCGAAAATCTGGTTCTGGTACAGGATGCCGGGCGGGCGTTCGAGGATGGCCGCCGTGCCCTGGGCTTTAAGACGATCACAACGGTTCCCATCGACCGCCGCCTGATTTTGTCCGAGCGCCTGAACGCACAGGAGCGCGGCTGGATCAATGCCTATCACGCGGAGATTTTCGCGCTCTATCGGGACGCGCTGGGCGCCGAAGACCTCGCGTGGTTAAAGACCGTCTGCGCGGCGGTTTAATGTCGTAAAAGCCCCGAACGCATACCCCTTGCTCCTGCGCCGATCCGTCTTTATCATTCGGGCCCATGAGAATACGGCATCTTCCGGAAACGCTCGTCAACCAGATCGCAGCGGGCGAAGTGATCGAACGCCCGGCGGCCGCCGTGCGCGAGCTTGTGGACAATGCCATTGATGCGGGCGCGACGCGCATTGAAATCGACATTCGCGCCGGGGGCAAGAGTCTGATCTCGGTGCGCGACGATGGCGGCGGCATGGATGCGCCCGAATTGAGCGCCGCGCTTGATCGGCACGCCACCTCCAAGCTTCCCGACGACGACCTTGTGGATATCCGCCATCTCGGGTTTCGCGGCGAGGCGCTGCCCTCCATCGCATCGGTGAGCCGTCTGAAAATCTCCAGCCGCCTGTCCGGTTCCGATGCGGGATGGGAAATTGCCGCCGAAGGCGGACGCAAGGAGACGCCCGTTCCTTCCGCCCATCCGCTCGGCACATGCGTAGAGGTCCGGGATCTGTTTTTCTGCACGCCCGCGCGCCTGAAATTCCTCAAGACCGACCGGGCCGAATACGCCGCTGTGAAAGATGTGGTGTGCCGGATTGCGCTGGGCTGGCCGGGCGTCGCGTTCCGCCTGGCCCACAACGGGGCCGTGACGTTGACTCTGCCCGCCGCGCCGGACGTTGCGGCGCGCATCGCGGCGATTCTGGGGCCCGAGTTTGGCGCGGCCTCCATGCCCGTTCACGCCGTGCGCGAAGGCATAACCTTAAGTGGCCGGGCTTGTCTGCCCACATTCCATGCGCGCACGGCGCAGGACCAGTACCTGTTCGTCAATGGCCGCCCGGTGCGCGATCGCCTGTTTGGCGGGGCGCTGCGCGGGGCTTATGCGGATGTTCTGGCACATGACCGGTATCCGGCGGCGGCGCTGTTCCTGACCCTGCCGCCCGCCGAAGTCGATGTGAACGTCCACCCCGCCAAGGCCGAAGTCCGGTTCCGGGATGCGGCGTTTGTCCGGGGGCTGATCGTCTCGGCCATTCGCCATGCCCTGCTGGATCACGCCGGATCGTCCGGGGGCGGGGCGTCGTCCCCCATGAGCGCGCGGACGCTGGAGTCTTTTCGTGCGCCAGAGCCCGCGCAACTGTCTTTTGCCGCGCCGCCGCCGTCATGGAGCGCCCGCCCGACGGCGTCCTTCCCGCGATTTTCCGCTCCGGCGGCCCGGATGGCCTTGAGCGGGTTTGCTCCGGCGCAGGCCGAGGTCGATATCTCTCCTCCCTCCGGTTTTTCGGATTCCGCGCGGGAAGACGATCCGTCGGAAGATTTTCCCTTAGGGGTTGCGCGGGCGCAGTTCCATGAAACCTATATTCTTTCCCAGACGCGCGCGGGCGTGGTGATCGTGGACCAGCACGCGGCGCACGAGCGTCTTGTCTATGAACGCCTCAAGGCCCAGCGCGAACAGGCGGGAATTGAAAAACAGGGGCTGCTCAGTCCCGAGATCGTCGAGATGGACGATGTTCAGGCCGAATCGCTTCTGGACCGGGCCGGGGATCTTGCGGCGCTGGGGCTGGATATCGAGCCATTCGGCCCCGGCGCAGTGGCGGTGCGGGCGGTTCCGGCCCTTCTGGGGCGCGGCGCGGACATTGCGGGACTGGTGCGCGATCTGGCGCGCGAGGCGACCGATACGGGAACAACCGAGACTCTGGAGGCTAGATTGAACGCGGTCCTGTCGACCATGGCCTGTCACGGATCGGTTCGCGCCGGGCGGCGGATGAGTGTGGAGGAAATGAACGCCCTGCTGCGCCAGATGGAAGAAACGCCGCTTTCGGGGCAATGCAACCATGGCAGACCGACCTGGATTGCGCTAGGATTACCGGACATCGAACGCCTTTTCGGCAGAAAGTAGGACGCCATGCGCGATATGACGCCCCCCACCCCGGACCCGGAACAAAAAACCGTGATGCGGATTTATGCCGCCATTGTGGCTTCGGTGATTTTGCAATCCATGCCGATGGTTGTGGCGCAGGGAATCGGCACGCTGATTTTGTTCGGAGCATGGGTAGCCTGCGGGATTGTCCGGCGGCGCTCAAAGCCCGAAGGTCTTGCGCACAATCACATGATTTACCTGTCACGCACGCTCTGGATCAGCTCTTTTCTTCTGATCGTGGGCGTTGCTCTGGCGGGGATGTGGGTTCTTCAAGGGGGCGACCACAGCGCCATAGACCGCCTTGCAAACGAGATCATGAACGGGTCCGCGCCCTCGGAAACTGTGCTGGCGGCGGCGGGAAAAGATTATTTCCTGACGAATTTCAGGTTGATTCTGGGCGCGAGCCTTCTGACCGTCGGTCCGGGATTTGCCTACTTTTTTTATCGGACCTTGCGCGGCTTTCTCCGGGCCGGGCGGGGATATCGCATGGCCGATCCAAAAGGATGGTTGTAACAGGGGAATGGTGGCTGAGGAGGGATTTGAACCCCCGACCAAGGGATTATGATTCCCCTGCTCTACCGCTGAGCTACTCAGCCACATCTGAGAAATGAACGGGATTTCGCTGCTCCGCAAAGCCGGATAACGGCGAAAACGGGGCTCACGCCCCTTCATCGGAGGTTATATGGCGTGTTTTTGATCCTTTTGTCAATGGCTGGCTGAAGCGCTTTTTGTGCGAAAAACATGGAAATTTGTTCGGGTTTCGGTTAAAATGAAGGGGACGGAGGCAGGATGAGAGCAAAAAAAGGCTCAGATCGGGAGGCAGCGTGAGACGAATCGTCGCAAGGCGTCCTGTCGGTTCCATGTTCTCCGTTCCGGATATAGTCAATCAGGCCCGCTTCCTTGGAGTGGGCCTTTGTGTTTTGTCCGGCCCGCAACCCGTAAAAACCATGAAGGAGGCTGCCCCATTCTGACATCCATCTACGGCGGGTCGCGTTTGACCGACCCCTTGGCGCTCAAGACTTTTATTGAAAGCGCCCTCGACGCCGATAAGGCGATCGACATTGAAACCATTGATCTGCGTGGCCAGACCAGCATCGCCGATTACATGACGATTGCTTCGGGCCGCTCTTCCACCCAGATTGTTTCCACCGCCCAGAAACTTGCGCAGAAGCTGAAAACTCAGGGCCTTTCCGATGTCCGGGTCGAAGGCGCAGCCGTTGGAGACTGGGTCATCGTGGATGCGGGTGATGTGATTGTCCATCTGTTCCGCCCCGAGGTCCGCGCCCTTTACGATCTGGCCCGGATGTGGCGGATGCAAAGCCCTTCAGCGCCATCTCTGGGTGGCTCCGGACCCGTCCCGCTTCGGGTCTGAGAAAGACGGTCCGATCTCACCGAGGGGTGCGACGGGAACGCCCGCCGACAGGCCCAGAGTGTTGTACACGCCGTTGACCAGCGCTACGTCCATATCCTTGATGAGGGCTTCCAGAGACTCGACCTGCTTTTCCTCGCGACTGGCGACGGACAGGCTCGCGGGCAGTTCCAGCGTCCTGCGCGCCGTCAGGACGGTTCCCTGACGCTCCGTTCCGGCTTCGTCCAGAAGGATCAGGCGAACCGTGGCCAGAATGTCATATTGCTCCCGTCGATTGACCTGCATCCAGCGTTGAATCTTGCTGTCCGGATCCTTGACGAGCTGGTGAACGCGGGCATTCTCGATGATGAACTGAAGCCGCCCGGACACGCCTGCGGCCTTCAGACGGGCCTCGCCATAGCGGCGCAGCGCGATATCGGGCGGGGTGGGAAAGCTGCTGGAGACGTCCTGCGGATCGGCGGACGGGTCATAGCGGTTGATAACCTCGATCAACCCGACATTGACCGCCATGGGCGGCAGCCCGGCAAGGGTCAGATCCGGTTTTTGCTGGGTCGGAAGTGTGCCGCTGCATGCCCACAAGGCGGGGATCAAGCAGATGCACAGGATCAGAATGGCTGGCTTTGTTTTATACATAACGATTCCTCCCTTTTCAGCACCGGACAGGAAAGCACTCCTCAAGCGCGGCGTCAAGCCGGAGTCTTGCGCAGCCGCTCTTAATCCTCTTGGAAAAAGCATGATTTTCTGTTTTAAGAATGTAAAGGGAAGATGAGGATGGCAGCCGATGAAAACGATCAACGACATTCGCAGTACGTTTCTGGATTTCTTTAAGGGTAAGGGTCATGAGATTGTGGCTTCTTCTCCGCTCGTGCCGCACAACGACCCGACTTTGATGTTTACCAATTCGGGGATGGTTCAGTTCAAGAATTGTTTTCTCGGCGCGGAAAAACGCCCCTATACCCGCGCCGCCACCGCCCAGAAATGCGTGCGGGCCGGGGGCAAGCACAACGACCTCGACAATGTGGGATACACGGCCCGGCACCACACGTTTTTCGAGATGATGGGGAATTTTTCCTTCGGGGATTATTTCAAGGACGATGCGATCGCCTTTGCGTGGGAACTGGTCACGAAACATCTGGACCTGCCGCGCGAAAAGCTCCTCGTCACGGTCCATTCGAGCGACGAGGAAGCCGCCGCGATCTGGCGGAAAGTCGCAGGATTTTCGGATGATCGAATCCTGCGCATCGACACGAACGACAATTTCTGGATGATGGGCGACACCGGGCCGTGCGGGCCGTGTTCTGAAATTTTCATCGATCAGGGCGACAGGCTGGCGGGCGGGCCTCCGGGAAGTCCGGATCAGGACGGCGACCGGTTCCTTGAATTCTGGAATCTGGTGTTCATGCAGTTCGAGCAGGAACCGGACGGCAAAGGCGGATATATCCGGAAACCTTTGCCCAAGCCCGCCATTGACACCGGGATGGGGCTGGAGCGCACGGCGGCGATCCTGCAGGGGAAATATTCGAACTATGATGTGGATTTGCTGCGCGCCATCATTGAACAGTGCGCCGATCTGACGGGGGTCTCGCCCGACGGGCCGCAGGCCGCGAGCCACCGCGTTATCGCCGATCACCTGCGCGCCAGCGCCTTCCTGATGGCCGATGGAGTCATGCCCTCGAACGAAGGCCGGGGCTATGTCCTGCGCCGGATCATGCGGCGCGGCATGCGGCATGCGCATCTTCTGGGAGCCAAAGATCCGCTCATGTGCGCGCTGTTCCCCACGCTTTTGGGGATGATGGGAGAGGCCTATCCGGAGCTGCGCCGGGCGCAGGCGCTCGTTACCGAGACGCTGCGGATCGAGGAAACGCGGTTCCGCCGCACGCTGGAGACAGGCCTTAAGATTCTCGACGAAGAATCCGGGAAACTCGGCGCAGGCGGAACGCTTTCCGGAGATATCGCGTTCAAACTGTATGATACATACGGTTTTCCGGTCGATCTGACGGCGGATGCGCTGCGGGGCAAGGGGCTTGGCGTCGATATGTCCGGATTTGAGTCCGCCATGAAAAAACAACGCGAGACGGCGCGCAAAAGCTGGGCCGGATCCGGCGAGGCGGCCACGGATACGCTCTGGTTCGACGTTCTGGAAGAGGCGGGCGCGAGCGAGTTTCTGGGATACGACACCGAAACGGCGGAAGGCCAGATCCGCCTGATCCTCAAGGATGGAAAGCGCGTGGAGTCGGCAGCGCAGGGCGAGAGCGTCTCCCTCATCACCAACCAGACGCCTTTTTACGCCGAATCGGGCGGACAGGTCGGCGATACCGGTCTTTTCCTGACCGCGCAGGGCGATGCGTTCGAAGTTCTGGACACAAAGAAAATGCTCGGGAAACTCTGGGTCCATCAGGGGCGGGTGACAAAAGGCTCCCTGAAGACCGGCGAAGGCGTCGAGATGCGCGTGGACGGCGTGCGCCGCGCCGCCATTCGCGCCAACCACTCCGCCACCCATTTGCTGCACGCCGCGCTGCACGAACATGTCGGCGCGCATGTGACGCAGAAAGGATCCTCGGTCGATGAACACCGCCTGCGTTTCGACGTCAGTCTGAATGCGCCTCTGACGCCGGACCAGATCGAAAAAATCGAGCGAACCGTCAACCGCCAGATTCTGGCCAACACCGAAATCTGCACGCGCCTGATGCCCGTGGAAGACGCGATGGAGGCCGGGGCCATGGCCCTGTTCGGCGAAAAATACGACGAAGAAGTCCGGGTCTTGAGCATGGGCACGACTCCGCCCGGCGCGGCGCGGCCCTTTTCCGTTGAATTGTGCGGCGGCACGCACGCGCGGCGCACGGGCGATATCGGCCTGTTCCGCCTTGTGTCCGACAGCGCCCTGTCGGCGGGCGTACGGCGGATTGAAGGCCTGACCGGGACGGGCGCTTTTGCCTATCTGCGGGATCAGGACGAAAAACTGCGCGCCCTTGCGACGCTTCTCAACACAGCGCCCGCGGATGTGCCCGAGCGTGTGCGGACGCTGGCCGAAGACCGCAGGCATCTTGAAAAGCAGGTCGCCGATCTGCGTCGCCAGATGGCCTCGGGCGGCGGCGGCGCGTCCGGGCCGGATATCAAGGACATTGGCGGCGTGAAATTCATCGGGCGGGTGGTGGATCTGCCGCCGCGCGACCTCAAGCCGCTGGCCGACGATTTCAAAGGGAAGATGGGTTCCGGCGTCGTGGCGCTGGTGTCCACATATGAGGGCAAAGCCTCGCTCGTCGTGGGCGTAACGTCCGATCTGACAGGGCGGTTCAGCGCCGTGGATCTGGTCAAAATCGGCGCGGCGGCGCTGGGCGGACAGGGCGGCGGCGGACGGCCCGACATGGCGCAGGCCGGCGGACCGGACGGCGCGGCGGCCAATGACGCCGTGGCCGCCATTGAAGCCGCGATGGCTTGATTTTTCGCTATATTTCCTTGCATGTTCGCCTTGCGCGGCAGGGCGTGCGAGGATATCATCCAGGGGTGCGTTTTCTTCCTTCCCGACCGGGGACTTCCATGCTTTCAAAAGCCTCGCTTTCCGACTTGCCGGGAGACTCTCATGAGTCCGAAGATCGCCGCCACCGTTTCTGGATTTTGATGCTGGGCTGTATCGGGGTTGTTTATGGGGATATCGGGACCAGTCCTCTTTATGCCTTCCGCGAGGCGGCATTGCAGGCCGCGACGAACGGGACCGTGACACGGGTCGAGATTCTGGGTATTTTATCCATGATCCTGTGGTCTTTGACTATCATTGTGACGTTCAAATACGTTTTGTTCCTGCTGCGCGCCGACAACCGGGGCGAGGGGGGGATTTTGTCCCTGATGGCTCTGGTTCAAAAAGGCGGGTTGAAACATCCTTTGTTGTTGATGGCTCTGGGCATGGTGGGCGCTGCCCTGTTTTATGGGGATTCGATCATTACCCCGGCAATTTCGGTTCTCTCGGCGGTGGAGGGTTTGGGCCTCGTTACTCCGGCGCTTGAACATGCAGTGTTGCCTCTTTCGGCGTTGATTCTGACCTTTCTTTTCATGGCGCAAAGACATGGGACAGCCAGCGTTTCGCTTCTTTTTGGCCCTGTGATGCTGATCTGGTTTCTGGTGATCGGCGGTCTGGGTGTATTCTGGATTGTGCGGGTTCCTGAAGTTTTGTTGTCTTTTAATCCTTACTACGCCATTTTCTTTACGACGCATCACGGAATTCTCAGTCTCGTGGTCATCGGTGCGGTCTTGCTCGCGGTCACGGGGGCGGAGGCGCTTTATGCCGATCTGGGCCATTTCGGGCGCAAGCCGATCCAGACCGCATGGCTCGGGCTGGTGTTTCCCTGTCTGATGCTGAATTATCTGGGACAGGGGGCGCTGGTCCTGAATGATCCACAGACCATCGAAAATCCGTTTTACCTGATGGTTCCGCAAGGCGGTCTTTTGCCCATGGTCCTGCTGGCCACCGCCGCGACCATCATTGCCTCACAAGCCGTTATCACAGGGGCGTATTCCCTGACCCGCCAGGCGATCCAGATGAATCTTTTCCCGCGCATGGAAATTCGCCACACATCGGAAACCGAAGCCGGGCAGATCTATATCCCAAAGGTCAACTGGTTTCTTCTTCTTGGCGTTTTGTTTTTGTGCTTCATGTTCCGGGATTCCAGCACATTGGCTTCGGCCTATGGGATTGCCGTGACGGGGACGATGATCGTCAGTTCCCTGATGTCCATGGCTGCGATTTCAAAGGTCTGGCACAAGGGGTGGCTTCTGGCGTGTACCGTCGTGATGCCGTTTCTTGCCATTGAGATCGTCTTTATGGGCGCGAACATGCTTAAGGTCTTTCAGGGTGGTTTTGTGCCACTGCTTTTCGCCGGAATTTTGATTTTGTTTATGCAGACGTGGGTGGCCGGGTCGCGGTATCTTTTCAAACAGGCGAAAAAGAAAACGGTTTATCTGTCCGATTTTGTCGAAACGCTGGATCGTGCGCCGCCCTTGCGTGTGGGGGGAACGGCAGTTTTTCTGACCAGCGATCCATCCGTTGCGCCGGTGGCCTTGACGCGCAATGTCCACTTTAACAAGGTTTTGCATGAAAAAAGCGTTGTTTTGACGATTGTTACAGCCCAGATGCCCCGGATTCCGGATGGGCAGAGGATTACGATTGAGCATCTCTCCTCGTTTCTGTCTCTGGTGATAGTCAGTTATGGATTCATGGAATCTCCTGACGTTCCGCGCGCTCTGGCGTTGGCGCGGCGTCAGGGGCTGGACATCGACGAAACTCAGGCCCTGTATTTTGTCGGACACCGGACGATCGTTCGCCACACGGGCCATGGCTTGCCTTCGTGGCAGGAGCCGATTTATATCCTTCTGGCCAAAACGGCGGCAACGGCGTCGGATTATTATCGTTTGCCACACGACCGCGTGTTCGAGGTCGGGATGCATTTAGGGGTTTAACCCCTCCACCGTCCTTTTTGCCGGGCGACGAGGCCGTCCAGTTCTTCGATAAACCGTGATACTTCGACGCGCAGGGCTGCGATGTAGGATTCATCCCGATGCACGCGGCAGATCATCATCCGTTTTTTCTCGTTGAATTCGGGGGCGAAGCTTACGAAATCCCACCATTTCCGGCCTGTTACCCATAAATTCCCCTGCACCTGCGGCATATACACAGACGGCACGCACGCGCCGGAGATGTATTTTTCATGGGTGTGCGACAGGGGGCATTTGATCTCCAGCCCGCCGTCTTCGCCGATCAGGCCGTCGGGCGAGGCCGCCACGCGGCGTTTTTCATCCAGCCAGGCCAGTCCGATTTCCTTTACGCAATGGCCTGTGTGGACCTCATAGGCGCGCCGGGCGCGGGGTTCCAGATCGACACCCCGGCTCATGGCCTCGCTGTGGAAAGACGATTCTGCCGCTCGGCCCGTGATGATTTCCTCGATCAGGCGGCGCATATAGGCGTTTCGCGTCTTGCCGCCGCCGCGCGTGAGAATGGCCCTGAAGTTCGAGGCCGTCACCACGCCGCACCGCGCATCGCGCCAGGCGTTGGATCCTTGTTTGATTGCCGAGACAATCATCGTTCGGCTATCCTTGCAGCGTTTTGGTGACGATCTCGTAAACATCGGGCGACAGATCGGGCCGGGCGGCGATGTCTTCCAGAACCGCGCGCATTTTATCCTGACGATCCGGCGTATAGCGCCGCCATTCGCGCAAAGGTGTGAGAATGCGCGAGGCAATCTGGGGATTAAGCACGTTAAGCTCGGCAATGGCATCGCCCAGAAACCGATATCCCAGACCGGATGGATCATGAAAACACACCGGATTGCCCATGGCGAAAGAAGCGTACAGTGCCCGGACGCGGTTGGGGTTGCGGATGGAAAAATCGGCATGTTCCCGCAGAGCCCGCACGCGTGAGAGGGCATCGTCCCGCACGCCCAGGGTCTGAAGTGCAAACCATTTATCAATAACGAGGGGATAATTTTTGAAGCGCGCGTGAAAATCGTCAAACGCGGCATCGGCCTGGGGACCATCCAGATGGGCGAGCAGGGCCAGAGCGCCCACGCGGTCTGTCATACAGGATGCGTTGTCGTATTGCGCGCGAATCAGATCCAGCGGCGTGCTTTCCGGATCGAACGCCAAAATCGCCAGCGCGGCGTTGCGGAGGGCTCGGCGCGCCATGGCCTGCGGCGTGATTTCATGGGGTCCGGAGGCGCGCGCGGAGTCATATACGGCCATCAGCCGCGCACGACAGGTGGATACGACGTCTTGTATGATTTTCTGGCGGACGGCGTGGATGGCCGCCGGGTCGATATGCCGCCGCTCGGCCCCGATGACAGAAAAATCGGGCAGGGCCAGCATGCGCGCAATCAAGGCCAGATCCGCGCCGGGTCTTGCGGCCTGATCCAGCAGCGCGGCAATCGAATCCACAAACGCCGGATCCGTTTCCGGCTCGCCTCCTTGCTCCAGCCCGTCCAGCATCCGCCCGATCAGGCGCAGGGCGATGGTCTGCCCGGCCTCCCACCGGTTGAATCCGTCGGAGTCATGCACCATCAGGAATCTCAGGGCCGCATCGTCCAGATCCGTTTTCAGGCGCACCGGCGCGGAAAAATTCCGCAGGATAGAGGGAACGGGCGCGCGCGGAATGTCGGTAAAGACAAAGCGCTGCTTTTCTTCCCGGAGATTGAGGATCTGCGTGGTTGCACCGTCCTTTAGCGGTATGTCCGCGCCGTCCGGTCCCACAAGCCCCACGGCGACCGGAATATGCATCGGCTTTTTATGCGGCTGGCCGGGCGTGGCGGGAATGCTCTGGGCCAGATCCAGCGTATAGGTTTTTGCCTGCGCGTCATACACGCCGTGGGCCGTAATCTCGGGCGTTCCCGACTGGGAATACCAGAGTTTGAACTGATCCAGATCAAGCCCGCAGGCCTGCGCCATGCACGCCGCGAAATCGTCGCACGTCACCGCCTGTCCATCATGCCGCGAGAAATACAGATCCGTGCCCTTGCGGTAAAGCTCCGGCCCCATCAGGGTCCGCATCATGCGGATGATCTCGGCACCTTTCTCATAGACCGTCATCGTATAGAAATTATTGATTTCCATGTAGGATTCAGGCCGGACGGGGTGGGCCATCGGCCCGGCATCCTCGGGGAACTGGAACTGGCGGAGCTGGCGCACATCGTCGATTCTCTGCACCGCGCGGGCGTTCAGATCGGCGGAAAATTCCTGATCGCGAAAGACGGTCAAGCCTTCTTTCAGGGAAAGCTGGAACCAGTCGCGACAGGTCACGCGGTTTCCGGACCAGTTGTGAAAATATTCGTGCGCGATCACGCTTTCGACGGCCAGAAAATCGGCGTCCGTGGCGGTATCCGGATGGGCCAGAACCAGCTTCGTATTAAAAATATTGAGCGACTTGTTTTCCATCGCGCCCATGTTGAAATCGCTGACCGCCACGATGTTAAAAATATTCAGATCATATTCCAGACCGTACGTCTCCTCGTCCCACGTCATGGATTTTTTTAAAGACGCCATGGCGTGCGCGCACTGGGCTTCGTCGCCCGCGCGGACATAGATATTCAGATCGACCGCGCGGCCGGAGCGGGTTATAAATGTGTCACTGATCCGGTGCAGATCCCCGGCTACAAGCGCGAACAGGTAACAGGGCTTTGGAAACGGATCGGCCCAGACCGCAAAATGCCGCCCGCCTTCCAGATTGCCCTGCGCAATACGGTTTCCGTTGGACAGCAAAACGGGATATGACGCCTTGTCGGCTTCGATCCGCACCGTAAAGACGCTCATTACATCGGGGCGATCGGGATAATAAGTGATCCGGCGAAATCCTTCGGCTTCGCACTGGGTGCAATAATTTCCGCCGGAGACATACAGCCCCTCAAGCCGCGTATTGTTCTGTGGATACAGGCGCGTTTGCACCTCGATCGTAAACTCCTCGCGCGCGGGATCGGGCAGGGTTAGACCCGTCTCGGTCAGGGTGAAGTCCGTTCCTTCGCTCAAGATCCGCCCGTCCAGAGCCACGGACTCCAGCTCCAGCCCCTCGCCATGCAGGAAAATCGGCCCGGTGCCACCATCGCGCCGGAAACGCGTCCGGGCGCGGACGATCGTGTGGCTTTCGAACAGGTGGAAATCCAGATCGACGGCTTCAATCTGCCATCCAAATTTTCGGTAATCCTTGAGGTGGACGGTTTTTGGTGCATCTGTTTTCATGCGCCAAGCCTAGCCGCGTCGATCTTCGGACGCAACAGGAAAGATATCAGACCCGCGCCACGATTCCCTCGCGAATCTCGAACAGGGCTGGGTTCTTCAGGTCCGAAAACAGGGATCGGTCTGCGCCGCTCATCCAGACTTGCGCGCCAAGTGTTGCAAGGATATCGAACAAAGCTCCCCGGCGCGCGGCGTCCAGATGCGCGGCCACTTCGTCGAGCAAAATCAGGGGCGGCGCGGCGCGTTCCGCGCGGATCAGGCGCGCATGCGCCAGAATAAGGCCGATGAGGAGCGCCTTTTGCTCTCCGGTCGAGCATTGATCGGCGGGCATGGATTTTCCGGCGTGGGTGACGGCCAGATCGCTGCGGTGCGGCCCCATGGATGCGCCGCCGCTGCGCTGGTCTTCCTGCCGTCCGGCGCGCAGGGCTTTGGCGAAATCTTCCTCGACCTCCAGCGCCGGGCGGGTTCTCAAGGCGCTTTCCACGCCGCCCTCCACCGCCAGTCGCGCGGTGGGAAAAACCCCGCCTGAAAAATCCACACCCGCCGCCCGCCCGAGCCGCGCCGCAAAGTCCAGCCGCGCGGCGGCAATCGCAACGCCTGTGGCGGCCATCTGGATTTCCAGCGCATCGAACCAGGCCGCTTGAGCGCCGCCTTCGCGCAGGAGCTTTGCGCGTTGCGACAGGGCGTTTTCGTACCGCGACACACGCCCGGCATGGCCGGGGTCGAACCCGAAGACGAGCCGGTCCAGAAATCGCCGCCGCGCCGAGGCGCTGCCCAGAAACAGCCCGTCCATCTGGGGCGTGAGCCAGACGATCGACAGAAAATCTCCGACCTGCGCCTGCGTGCGGGCGGGGGCGTTGTTGATGCGGAACACGCGCCGGTCTTCCGCCGCATCCCACCCCGAGGCCAGCTTCACCGGGCCAAATGGTCCGATCAGGTCTGCCGCGACGGCCCATCCGGGTCCGCCGGGATGGGCGTTGCTCTGGATATCGCACAGGCGCGCGCCGCGCAGCCCCCGTCCGGGCGCGAGCATCGAAACCGCCTCCAGCACATTGGTTTTTCCCGCTCCGTTGGGGCCGGTCAGCACCACCGATCCCGCATGCAGATCGTCCAGACGTACGGCTTCGTGGCTTCGGAATCGCGACACGGACAGGCGCGTGAGCGCACTCACGGGCCGGGCGGCATCATCGGGCGTTTCGGGTCGGGGCGGCGCAGACATAAGACACGTCATACCAGACCGGGGCCGGAAACGGAAACCCCCTTCATCTCCACGCCCCGTGTCATCCCCGTTTCCATTGTCATCCCCGCGAAAGCGGGGACCGGGTGATAACAGAGCGCAGACCTGCTGCCCTTCCTCCTTCGAACAAAATTAGGAATAAAGTCCTTGACTCCCCCGCCCGGTCGTGGCATAGTCAGGCCATACACGCCCCGAATCCGTCCGAAATCCGCTGCGGGAAACAAGAGTTTCCGAAATTTATTGACATAACTATTTCTTATCTATATTCTCCCTTCGGACAACAACTTTGGGAGGGGCATGAATTATGAAAAAATGTACAACGAATCAGTTTGGAGTAGCGGCGGCCCTGATCGGGGTTTTGATGTTTGGAACCCCTTCTTTGACCGATGATTCGGTCGAGAGAACATCGACGTTACGTATTAAGGATTTTGGAGATACGAGCGCGCTTTCTCAGGAGCGCTGGAAACAACCGGACAACGGCGCGGTGACGGGATGCGTCTCGGATTCAGATCTTGGTTGTCAGCTTAATTCTCTTCAACGTATATACGGGATTTATGCAGCAGGGAAAGGTAGAGAAGAACCCGTGGCAGTCTGTATGGCGGGTTTTCGGGGTGAAAACAAAAAACCATCTGTGATTTGCCTTCCTTGATAATATAGAGCGAGATACAGGTGTTCAGAAGCAGGTTCTGCTTATCTGGACACCTCTTTCTTTGCTTGTGGCATAGTCAGGCCATACACACCCCGAATCCATCCGAAATCCGCTGCGGGAAACGGGAGTTTCCGAAATTTATTGACATAAAGACAAGCCCGTTATACTCTCTGCCGGACGAAAACACTTTTTGAGGAGAAAATTATGTCGAATATCGTAAGGGCGCCTTTTGGCGCGGCAGTGGCTTTGGTCGGGGCCTTGACAGCGGTGAGCGGATGCGACTCTGACTCCCCCTATGATGCCCCGAAATCGCCCCCTATCAGCAAATCGCCGACCGGATTTTCGGTGACGCCAATTCAGGAGGGCGATTTCTTTTCGGCCCTCTCGAACGGCGCCTATCGTCTTGATGTTCCGGCGGAAGCCTTCGGTGGAAAACCCGGGACAATCATTCCGTGTCTTGCGATGAAAGAATCCTATCCCTACAGAGGATATGCTGGCCTCTCCTGCGACTGGTCGGTTTTGCATCCGAAAACGCCGGATGGCCCGCAATAGTCTTTTTCAGCCCCCTCCCGTTCCCTCAAAAACCCTCGCCCGACCCGGCGGGGGTTTTTGTCTTTAAGCTCCCCGTCATCCCCGCGCATGCGGGGACCGGGTAGATATGCGAGTCTGTTTTCTTCCCCCTCTCCCTTAATCCCTCTCCCCCATGGGGGAGAGGGAAAGCGAAGGAGCGCCGCTCCGAAGCCAGCGAGAGGGGAAAATCTGTTTTCTAAAACCACGGCGGACACAACGCCATCAATCCTTAAAAACCCTCCTTCTGTTTTTCTCTGCGTGCTCTGCGGTTCAGGATAGAAGGCTTTCAGACCAAAGATGGATAGAGATTTTGAAAAAATTCTTCGTGTCTTCGTGGTGAAAAACGAACTTAAAACCTCCTCTCCGGTCTCCGCATGTGCGGGGATGACGGGAGGAAGATGATTTTTTCAGAAACACCCTCAAAAACCCCCAGGGAGTCCCCCATGACCACAGATCACATCAAAATGCCTGCCGTGACCCCGATTGTGCGCTATACGGCGAGCGGGGCGCAGAGTGTTTTCACCTATCCGTTTCCGATTTTCAACGACTCTGATCTGGTTGTTTCCCTTGACGGCGCGGCGCAGGCCAGCGGGTTTTCCATCACCGGCGCGGGCGAAACGGAGGGCGGCGCGGTGACGTTTTCGGCCCCGCCCGCCAGCGGAGTCGTGGTGACTCTGGCGCGTGAACTTCCCATTGCGCGGGTGAGTGATTTTCTGGAAGGCGGAGAGTTTTCCGCCCGCGCCCTGAACACCGAACTGGACAGTCTCGTCGCCGCGCTCCAGCAGGTCAGCCGCGCGCAGGATTCCATGATCCGCTATCCCGACACGGAAATTCCGGGGCCGATCGAACTGCCCGGACGCGCCGCGCGGGCCGACAAGGCACTGGGCTTTGACTCGGACGGCAATCCGACCGTGGTGCCTTATGGCCTCACCCAATCCTCGCCGATTTTCGTGGCCAGCGGGACGGGCGCGGTCGGGCGCACCGTCTCGGGCCGCCTGAACGAATATGCCTCCGTGAAAGATTTCGGCGCGGTGGGCGATGGAATCACGGATGATACGAATGCCTTTATCAATGCCCTGGCCTCGCGCAACTGCGTCGTCGTGCCGACGGGGACGTATCTGATTACCGCCACTATCACAGTGCCTGCCCGCCGGATGCTGCTCGGTAACGGGAACAAGAGCGTGATTCTCTGCCAGTCCGACACATTCAACGCGCTGGAGATTCCGAATGGATATACGACCGTCAGCAACCTGCGGATCGAAGGTGGAGATGCCGCAGTAAAACTCTTTGGCCGCGATTCCGAATGCGTGGAAAATCACCTGACCGATCTGCACATCGTGGGGCCAAAGACGGGATTGCTGCTCGACGGATACACCGACACGAACAAGCCCTGTTACTGGAACAGCTTTAACCGCATCCTGATTGAACAGCCCACCGTCAACGGCGTGCATCTGGTCAGGACCGGCGCGGGCGACACGCCGAATGCGAATGTGTTTTCCCGGGTGCGGGTCTATTCCAAGGGCGCGCCGACCTCGGGCCACGGATTTTATGTGGAGCAGGGCGCGCACGCGAATATCTTTACCGATTGCGAGGCCAATGTGAACGGCCCGACGGCGCAGGCCTGTTTCCGCGTTGGGGCCGCATCGAACAAGACGTTGCTGGTCAATCTGTACACCGAGTCCACGAACACGGTTCCCAATGTCCGGCTCGATGCCGGGTCACAGGAAACCTCGATCGTCAATCTGCACGCGATGAGCGACGGCTCGGCGATTTACGATTTTTCCGGCGGGAATTACGACGCCTATAACGCCGGATATCCGGAGAAAAACCGCCTGCGCCGCAGCGTGGTGACGGACCTGAAAGCCACTCTGGCGCGGTTTGACACCGAGTATATCGACTCAACCGGGACGGTTGATCTTGACCTGTCGCACAGCGTGCATCTGGTGTCTTCCTATGGCGGGGCGCTCACCGTCAACCTGCCTTTGGCCTCCACCGCCGCCGGAGTCATGATGACGATCAAGAAAATCGACTCCTCGTCCAACATCGTCACGGTCGGCGAACAAAGCGCCGGGCCGGGGCCGGATGGGCGGTCTATTTTGCTCGGCACGCAATACGACTTTGTGACCGTGATTTCCAACGGCGCATCGTGGTTTATTGTGGCCTCCAACCGCATTGCAGGCAACACGCGCTATCATGATGGCACGGGAACATACGACATCGACATGACGGTGGATACCTATATGCTCTCGGCGTTTTCCGGAGCCTTGACCGCGCGGCTGCCTCCCGCCAACGCCGCCAAAGCCATCGGGCGCACCATCACGCTCAAGAAAACCGACGTGTCTGGAAACGCGGTGACCGTGACCGAACAGGGCGGGCCGGGGCCGGACAATTCATCCCAGAGCCTGTCGTCTCAATATAAGGCCATCACGGTTGTGTCCAACGGTGCGAACTGGTTCGTGGTGTCGAAGTACTGAGCTTTAAATGAGAAACGAAACCTGAACCACTGCCCGGACCGGCTGAAGCCCGTAGGTACGATCTTGCACGCGATCAACGAAAAAGGCTGCCCCCTGAAAACCCCTCGTGAAGCCTTTAAAAAACACAAAGGTTGCTGCTCAAATGAAAAAGAGCTTTCCACAGAGGACACAGAGTCGCCCCACAGAGAAGGCACGGAGAAGCCGGGTTGCGTCTCTGTCTGACCTCTGCAGACCTCTCATCACAGCGTTCTGTTTCACGTTAAAAACACTGGCAACCCTGTATCGTTTATCAAGAATGGAAAGCCTTTTTTTGTTTAACCGGCTGGCAAGCCGGAGGTTTTCAAAACCCTAAAGAGGGACAATTAAGGATGCGAGAGGTCGGCGATATGCCAGGCAGATAAAGGGTTCCACAGATCCGAATATGCCTTTTTGGGAAATCTGCAGGCAGCATCAGGAGAAAATGTACAGATCCACGAGATAGGAGATCAATCTCTGTGGAGATGTATCGCCCGATATGAAGGCGAACAAATTCTGGACCGCGATTCCACAACAAAGAACGCTCCGAATCCTTGTCCCTTATAGTCACCTGAATGATTACCCTGTCTGTGACATTTGCCCTCATCGTCTTGGCCGCTTTTGCCGTTTTTGATCCGTGGTTTTTTGCCATCGACACCTGTCTGAATCGCGGCGGACGATGGGATTATCAGGAAAATTTTTGCGCTTTCTCTGGAACAGATCGGCAGTAAATCATCTGCGGGACTGCATCGAAAAACCCACGCCGGAGATGGCGATCCGAAAAGAAGAAACACGATGACCATGTCGGGTGGGACGCTATAGCCGCCAACCTTGAGCTTCCGTCATTCCAGATGCCCCTGTCTTTGGCGGGGGTTTTATTTTGTGCTCCTCCCTTCCTTTCCACGAGGCCCGCATGACCCGCATCGAAGAAAAAACCCGGCAAAGCATTGCCGCTTTCCTGCCCGACATTCTGGACAGGGCGCTTTTGTCCTATGCCGCTTTTGCCGAAAACAACGCGCCGGGCGAAGAGGCAAAAGACTTTACCGCTCACCACAATGCCTGCAAGGTCGCCATCGCCCATATCGAACTGCTCATCAAACTTGCCCGCTGGGCCGATCTGGAGGACGAGGCAAGAGCTGCCGAAGCCCGCAGAACTGCTCTGGAGGTAGAAATCGCCCTGTCCACCACAGAAGCCAAAGAATCTTCGCCGTAAAAACACGTGTCCGATCCCGGCGTTCGCAAAGAGGATATCTATTCTTGACTCTCGTCGTGCGCACCGTGTTCGCCGTAGTTCAAAGACGTTTTTATCAGAAGGAGCTTGACTTTCCTCGTGTTTTTTTATTATGACCAATACAGGTCCTGCTTTTTCAGGGTTTGCACCATATTGGCCAACAAACAAAAACGGGGAGAAACCTTATGTTTGGAACACCTAGAAAAAAACCACTTCCTGGCTTAAAACCATTCATTCTTAAGGCCGGAGTCGATCCCAAAGACCTTGACCGTCTGCAAAGTCATTGGACATGCAATGCGGGGGACGAATTTGCCAAAAAAATCATGGAAGATATTCCATCTGACCATGTGGCGCGCGCCGACATTACGGACCATCTGCAAGCTCATGCGGGCGGCGTGACGCGGCCATGCAGAACGTATGGGTGATGGAATCTTTCCCGAAAAGGTGATCGCCCTCTTCTGAACCACGACGATCACAACGGAAACGGCGGGATTCCCCTCCCCCCGTCATTCCCGCGCAAGCGGGAGGCGGGGTCTGTCGAAACATATGTCCGATCCCGGCGTTCGCAAAGAGGATATCTATTCCCGGCTCTCGTCGTGCGCACCGTGTTCGCCGTAGTTCAAAAACCTTCCCCACCCTCTCCCTTAATCCCTCTCCCCCACAGGGGAGAGGGAAAGGAGGAGCAAAGCTCCGGATAGGAAGAGGGGTTCTAACGCCTCTCCGGCTCTTTGTTTCCCCCTTCAAACGCAAGGACTCCCCCCGCCATGACCGATCCGATTTCGTTTCCCGTGTTCCTCGTAATGTGGAACCGGCGGGAAGGACGCGCCACGCCTGCAATTCACCTGACCATGGCGCGGTGGATCGAATCGACGATGGCGCGGGGCAACGCGCGCGGGTTGCTCATGGCTTTTCGCGGCGCGGGGAAAAGCACCGTGACGGGGCTGTTCTGTGCCTGGAGCCTGTACCGCAACCCCGATATCCGGATTCTGGTTCTGGCCGCGGATGACACGCTCGCCGCCCGCATGGTGCGCACCGTGCGCCGGATCATTGAGCGCCACCCCTTGACCCCGCACCTCAAACCTGAAAAAGCCGATCAGTGGGCCGCCGACCGCTTTACCGTCGCGCGCGGGGCGGAGCTGCGCGACCCGTCCATGCGCGCCGCCGGAATTTCCGCCAACGTGACGGGCAGCCGCGCCGATTTGATCCTGTGCGACGATGTGGAGGTTCCCAACACCTGCGAGAGCGCGGAAAAGCGCGAGTCCCTGCGCACGCGCCTGTCGGAAATCGACTATATTCTAAGCCCCGGCGGCGGCGTCCTGACCATCGGCACGCCCCACACGTTCGAGACGATTTACGGCGATAGCACCACGGCGGGCTTTGCGCGGCTGGAAATTCCCGTCTTAAATGCCGCAAACGAAAGCGCATGGCCCGAAAAATTCCCGGTCGAACAGATCGAGGCCATCCGCGCCCGGTCCGGCCCCAACAAATTCGCCAGCCAGATGATGCTGCGCCCCGCCAACATCGCGCAAGGGCGCCTGAACCCCGATCTGCTGCGCGTCTATGAGGGCGAGCTGTTCTGGAACCGCGAGATCGGGGGGCTGTATGTGGACGGGCGCAGACTGGTGGGGGCGAGCGCCTGGTGGGACCCGGCTTTCGGCGCGGCCAGGGGCGACAACAGCGTTCTGGCCTGCGTCTTCATGGACGATTCCGGCGATTATCGCGTCCAGAGAATGGAATACATAAAGGTCGCCCGGCAGAACTCCCGGAACGATCCGCCCCGCGAGGACGAGGCCGTGAACGAAGACGAAGCCACCGCGCAATGCCGCATCGTGGCCAGACTCGCGCGCGACCTGTACCTGCCCGCCGTCGCCGTCGAAATCAACGGTCTGGGAAAATTCCTGCCCGCGATTTTGCGGCGCGAAATGGGGCTTGCACGGTCAAACTGCGCGGTGCTGGAAATCTCCAGCCGCCGCCCGAAAGACTTAAGGATTCTGGAGGCCTTCGACGCCCCCATGGCGGCGCGGCGGATCCATGTGCATCGCGCGGCCATGGCCTCGCCCCTGATGGAGGAAATGAGGCAATGGCGGCCCGGTCTGGCAAAGGGGCATGACGACGGGCTGGACGCTCTGGCCGGTGCCCTGTCCCTTCAGCCCGTACGAATCGAGCGGGTTGGCTCCACCTTCCGCCGCCACGACTGGCGCCCCGGCGCGGGAC
The DNA here is from genome assembly GCA_020638285.1 of Rhodospirillales bacterium. Lineage (GTDB taxonomy): Bacteria > Pseudomonadota > Alphaproteobacteria > Micavibrionales > Micavibrionaceae > JACKIV01. The sequence continues at coordinate 106,113 of JACKIV010000001.1, forward strand.
CCATCCGGGCGAAAACCCATCTGGAGTCGTAGCGCTTTATTGTTGTCATAATCATATGATGGAAAACCTCTTGTCCTTACAAGCCGGAACGCCTAGAAAAGATCGTGGACCAGAAAAAAGAAACAGACAGGAAAACTATCAGACAAGATCGCGAAGCCGCGGCTTTGCGCGCCAACCTGCTGCGTCGCAAGGCCCGCGACAAGGCAGGCGGTCCCGCCCCGCGAGAGCAAAAAAAGGACAAGACATGACCCCTCAGACACAGACCAAACCCATGGCCAACGACGCCGCTCCCTTTGCTCCCGGCGTTCTGTGCGATCGCCAGATTCGCGATCTGGCCCGACGCGAAGGCATGATCGAGCCGTTTGTCGAGACGCAAAAGCGCGAAGGGATGATTTCCTATGGCCTGTCGTCCTACGGCTATGACGCGCGGATTTCCGACGAATTCATGATCTTTACCAATGTGGACAGCGCCGTCGTCGATCCAAAGAATTTTTCCTCGAAAAGCTTCGTCGAGCGCAAGACCGATGTGTGCATCATCCCGCCCAATTCCTTTGTCCTCTCGCGCACGGTCGAATATTTCCGCATTCCAAAGGACGTTCTGGTCGTGTGTCTGGGCAAGTCCACCTATGCCCGCTGCGGCCTCATCGTCAATGTCACGCCGCTGGAGCCGGGATGGGAAGGGCATGTGACGCTTGAGGTCTCCAACACCACGCCCCTGCCCGCCAAAGTCTATGCGAACGAGGGGATTTCACAATTTTTGTTCTTCAAGGGCTCCGATGCGTGCGAGGTCACCTATGCCGACCGCGCCGGAAAATATCAGGGACAACGGGGTGTGACTTTGCCGAGGTTGTGAGATGAAAATCGAAATTGCTTCATTCGATCATGAAAAATTTTTTCGGGCCAAAGAACCGGGGGGAGGGTGTACTTTTCTTTTCAGGGAGCTTTCTTGTTTGCCTGAGTTTGAAAACGGGGCTTTTACGGTCTTGAGAGACGATGAATATGTAGTGAGAGCTTCGGTCCAACCTTCACAGAGTGGGCCTCTTGTTTTTGAAAGTGTGGTGTATGAGGGACCGCCGTCGCGTTGTAAGTCCTTTTTTTCTGAATCTTTCCGTGAAGGAGATGAAGCAGACCTTTCTTCGCCTCTTAAACCTGATGCGCTCTTTCACTTTCTGAGAGAGGAATTCATGCGCCGTAATAATCAATCTCGGCAAGGCTGCGGGCAATTGGAAAGACTATCGGGGGGCGGGGACTGGAAACTTCTGAGGCCTTCTCCCCGTGTTTTCGTGTTTGGGTAAAAAGCAGATAAACGGTTTGCCAGTATCATTTTAGAGACGGTCATGAATGCAATGAAAGAAACCGCTTCCCCTCAGTCCCTCTCCCCTGAAGGGGAGAGGGAAATGTCCGATGCCGGTCAGACTGTGCTTCCCTCTCCCCTTCAGGGGAGAGGGAGTAAGGGAGAGGGGCAACAAAACCACGCCCTCATCTCTCCCGTCTCGCCGAGGAATTCGGGGCTGGAAGCGATTCGCATCCGCGGCGGGCAAAGCCTGAATGGCACGATTTCCATCAGCGGTGCGAAAAATGCCGCGCTCAAGCTTATGTGCGCGACGCTGCTCACCGACCAGCCGTTGCAGCTGTCCAACATGCCGGTGACGCTCGGCGATCTGCGTACGCTCGCAGGGGTTCTTTCCCATATCGGCACAACGGCGGCTCTGCGCGCGGACGGCGTGGCGATTTTCCACACGCCAGAGATAAAAACACCCATCGCGCCCTATGACCTCGTGCGCATGATGCGTGCCAGCATCCTTGTGCTCGGGCCGTTGCTCGCCCGCAACCATTACGCTGAAGTCTCCCTGCCGGGGGGCTGCGCGCTCGGCACGCGGCCCGTTGATTTCCATATCGAGGGGCTGCGCGCGATGGGGGCGGACATCGTCCTCGAAGACGGATACATCAAGGCCCGCGCCCCTGTCGGGGGCCTGCGCGGCGCGCGGTATGCTTTTCCGAAAATCAGCCACACAGGGACCGAAAACCTGATGATGGCGGCCACTCTGGCGAATGGGGAAACCATTCTGGACAACGCCGCGCGCGAGCCGGAAGTGTCAAATCTGGCCGAATGCCTGATTGCCATGGGCGCGAAAATCTCCGGCCACGGGACCAGCCGCATCACGATTGAGGGTGTCCCGGCGCTTGGCGGCGCGATTCACCCCGTCCTGCCCGACCGGATCGAGACAGGAACCTGGATGATCGCCGTGGGGCTGACGGGCGGGGCGCTGCGCCTGAAGAACGCCTCTCTGGCGCATCTGGGCGCGTTGCTCGGGCCTTTGGGATGTTCAGGCGTCGAAATCAGGGAAGAAAACGGAGATATTCTTGCCACCCGCACGAACGGGCGTTGTCGTGGAATCGACATTATGACAGAAGCCTATCCCGGATTCCCGACCGACCTTCAGGCCCAGATGATGACGATGCTGACCCTGTGCGAAGGCGCGGGACTCGTCACGGAAACCATCTTTGAAAATCGATTCATGCATGTGCCGGAGCTGCGGCGCATGGGCGCGGATATCACGGTGCACGGGTCTTCGGCGCTCGTGCGCGGGGTAGAGAGGCTCAAAGGCGCCGAGGTCATGGCCACCGACCTGCGCGCGAGCGTGTCTCTGGTTCTGGCCGGACTCGTCGCGGAAGGGACAACCACCGTCAACAGAATCTATCACCTTGATCGCGGGTACGAGCGCATCGTTGAGAAACTCGCCGGGTGCGGCGCGGTGATCGAACGGGTCAGAGGGTAGCTTTTCCCGAATATCTCTATCGTTTATGGTGCGACGGATTGCCACAGCAAAACCCCGACTCGTCCTCGTCGTCTTCCTCCTCCGGCACTGCGGGCAAAAGGGGTCCGGAAACAGGGGGTTCGGATATTGCTTTCTTTACGGGTTTTTTATCTTTTTGTGTCATTTCTAGTCTCGCAGGGTCCATTTTGTCACAGATCCAGTGGAAAAGTCTCCTGAAACCTTTGCAGCGCAGCACCTTTTTCTTGCAATTTTTGAGCTTTGCCCCTATGTTTCCATATCAAGTATGTGTTCGTCTCCATGTGGTTTTGATCGTTGGTTTGCCACAAAGTTGCCACAATTGAAGCCTAAGCGAACGCGGGAAATTTGAATGCAACCAGAATCCGGAGGGAAGTGCCATGGCGGTTGTCGACTACAAAGAAGGTGAACAGGATTCTCGCCCCTGGGGCAAATGGGAAGTCAAGCGCGTCTGGATTTCGGGCGAAGAGGCTTTCTGTGAAAAACTCATCACCGTCATGCCGGATCGGATGCTCTCCATCCAGAGCCATGATGGCCGCGCCGAGACATGGGAAGTCATGAGCGGAAAAGCCGTGGTCTATCTGGGCCCGGCGCTGGACAGACTGACGCGCTATGAGCTTTCCGCGGGCGAGTCCATCGAAATTCCCCAAGGCATGATTCATGCTCTGGCGAACCTCCATACCGAGGTTCTGGAATTGAAGGAAATCCAGCACGGTCCTGCCCTGCGCGAGACGGACATCGTCCGCTATACCGCACCGGACGGGAAGCCCGTGGATTTGTCCGCTCTGGACACCAGCGCCCGCGGACAGAAAAGCGCGGCGGCGTAAAATTCGGCACATTTTTTTGAAGAAAACTCACCCGAAAAGAGGCGAGGAAGAGTATGGCGGTTTGTAAAGAGGTTCTGGCCTCCGTCGGAAAGGCGGTGGCCAGCGGCGCAGCGGTGGATCATCAGGTCGAGGTCAGGACGGCTGGAACGCTGGACGGACTCAGGGCGGCGCTTCGGCCCGTTTTTGCCGAACATGGGGGGTGGGTACTGGCCCAAATGCCGGGGGTCAATTCCCTTCTGGTCACGGATGTTTCCATTCCGGCCTTGAAGGCCATCGCGGCTCTGCCTGAAACGAAAGACATAAAACCAAGTTATTTTCTCGGCTCGCCCTGCTGATTCCGTAGAAGACACACTCAACGATTGAGGAAGAATATGAGTATTTCGTCTGAAGACCTGACGCGCATCAAGGACACCATCGCCGCAGGAAAAGCAAAGCCGGAGTCATTCCTGATTGGAACCGATGGGGATTTGGGCAAGTTTAAGGGCGCGCTGGCCCCCATATTTGCGGCACATGGCGGACAGATCAAAGCAGAGTTTTTGAGTATCCGGTGTCTTCTGGTTAATAACCTGCCGGATCGGGGCCTTGATCGAGTGGCCGCCCTGCCGCAGACAAACTCGGTGACTCCAGACTACAAGGCCAGACCCTGCTAACTATCCGGCGCGGCGCGATCTTATTTCTCTCGCCGCAGTTTTTCCCAATAGTCCAGCCGTTTGCGAATTTCGCGTTCGAATCCGCGCTCTACGGGTCGATAGAATTCCGGGCGCGTCATGCCGTCTGGAAAATAATTCTGGCCGGAAAACCCTTCCGCCGTGTCGGGATCGTACACGTATCCCGCGCCATAGCCGATATCCTTCATCAATTTCGTCGGCGCGTTCAGGATGTGCGCGGGCGGCATGAGCGACCCGGACTCCCTGGCCGCCTTTCGCGCCGCGCCGTAAGCCTTGTACGCCGCGTTGGATTTCGGGGCCGTGGCCAGAAACACGAGGGCTTGCGCCAAAGCCAGTTCGCCCTCCGGGCTTCCCATGCGCTCGTATGCTTCCCACGCCGCCATGGTCTGGAGAAAGGCTTGCGGCTCGGCCAGACCGATATCCTCCACCGCCATGCGGGTCAAGCGCCGGGCGATGTAGCGCGGATCCTCGCCCCCCTCCAGCATCCGGCAAAACCAGTACAGCGCCGCGTCCACGTCCGATCCGCGCACCGATTTGTGCAGGGCGCTGATGAGATTGTAATGTCCCTCGTCGGCCTTGTCGTAGAGCGGCGCGCGACGCTGGACATGGCGCATCAGGCCCGCCGGGTCCAGAATATCGCCTTGCGGGAAAAGCTGTTCCGCCATCGAGAGGGCATAGCGTCCGTCCCCGTCCGCCATGGCCTTGAGGGCCGCGCGCGCTTCCGCCGTCAAAGGCAGGGACTTTCCGGCGCGCGCTTCGGCGCGGGCCAGCAGGGTTTCAATCGCCCGGTCGTCAAGACGCTGAAGCACAAAGACCTGACAGCGCGAAAGCAACGCCCCGTTGATCTCAAAGGATGGGTTTTCGGTCGTGGCGCCGATGAGCCGGATCGTGCCGTCCTCTACCACCGGCAGGAACGCGTCCTGCTGGGATTTGTTAAAGCGGTGAATTTCATCGACGAACAACAACGTCACCCGCCCGTTGCTCCGGCGCATTTTCGCCGAGTCAAAAATTTTCTTCAGATCCGCCACGCCGGAAAAAATCGCGGAGATCTGCTCGAAATGAAGGCCGGATTCCCGCGCCACGATCCGCGCCAGCGTGGTCTTTCCGCACCCCGGCGGCCCCCACAAAATCATGCTGGACAGGGCCGCGCCTTCGATCATCCGGCGCAAGGGGCCGTCCGGCCCGGTCAGATGATCCTGCCCCACCACATCGTCGAGCGTCTCGGGCCGCATCCGGTCCGGCAAGGGACGGGCGGGGGAATCTTCGGGTGCGGGCTGCGAATCAAACAGGCTGGGCATGGGCAGAACGTTACAGGAACATGAGGGCATCTGTCATGTGTTTTTTATGAAAGCGCACCGCCCAGTCTTTCAACAGACCATCGCCCCGTCTCCGGCGCGAGGAAAGCGACCAGTTCAGGCAGGAAATCCTTAAGCGACTCCGCCAGAGTCCAGGGCGGATTGACAATGACAAGGCCGGTCCCGTTGAACGCTTTCGGATCGTCTGGGGGGCGCAGGAAAAACGTCACGGACAGAGTCTCCGGCAACGGCAAGGCCGACAGCGCCGAATGAAAATCCCGGATCGCCGCCGGGCTTTTGACCGGATGCCAGAGCAGATAGGTTCCCGTGGAAAACCGTTTCAACCCCTCGCCGAGCGCCCGGACCATGCGCGAAAATTCGTCCGGGATTTCAAACGGCGGATCGATCAGGACGAGGCCGCGCCTCTGGGGCGGGGGCAGAAAAGCGCGTACGCATCCGTATCCGTCCCGGGACTCCACGCGCACCCGGCGGTCGCGCGCGAATCCGGCCCGGAGCGTCTCGAAATCCTCCGGATGACGTTCGTTGAACACGGCCCGGTCGTCTGGACGCAGCCGCGCTCGAATCAGGGACGGCGAACCCGGATAGACCCGCAGGGACTCCTCGTTTCCCGGCATGGCCAGAACGTGTTCGCGGTAAGAACGCAGAATATCTGAACGCGGCATCGCCGCCACGATTTTCTCAATGCCGCCTGCACTTTCTGCGGTCTTGCGAGCCTGCGGCGCGTCCAGTGGATACAGCCCTGTCCCCGCATGCGTGTCCAACACGAAAAACGGCTTGTCCTTGGACCGCAGATGATCCAAAGCGGCAAGGAGAATCGCGTGCTTGAACACATCCGCGAAATTTCCAGCGTGGTAAATATGGCGGTAGTTCATGGAGGGCTAGACGCCGTGCCCGATCAGACGCAGCAGGTACTGCCCATAGGCGTTTTTGGCCAAAGGCCGGGCAAGGGTTTCAAGCGCGGCGGCGTCGATCCAGCCCTTTGAGAACGCGATTTCCTCAAGGCAGGCGATCTGAAGCCCCTGACGTTTTTCGAGCGTCTGGATGAAGTTTCCTGCCTCCAGAAGACTTTCATGCGTGCCGGTATCGAGCCAGGCAAAGCCCCGGCCCATCCGCTGGACGTTCAACGCCCCGCGCTCCATATAGACGCGGTTCAAATCGGTTATCTCCAACTCTCCGCGCGGGGACGGCTTCAGGCCCGCGGCAATGTCCAAAACAGAATTATCATAGAAATACAAACCTGTAACTGCCCAGTGCGATTTCGGTTTTACGGGTTTTTCTTCAATGCTCGTGGCTTTTCCGTCCGCATCGAACGCCACAACGCCGTAACGCTCGGGGTCCGTGACCTCATACGCAAAGACGCTGGCGCCGCTTTCACGCGCGGCGGCCTGCGCCAGAAGTTCGCTCAAGCCGTGGCCGAAAAAGATATTGTCACCAAGGACAAGCGCGACGCGATCCGCGCCGACGAAATCCTTCCCGATGATGAAGGCCTGGGCAAGGCCGTCGGGCGAGGGCTGGACCGCATAGGTCAGATTTATGCCCCACTGCGTTCCGTCGCCGAGCAGCGCATGGAACATCGGTGCGTCATGCGGCGTGGTGATAATCAGGATATCGCGAATCCCCGCGAGCATCAGCGTCGAAAGCGGATAGTAAATCATTGGCTTGTCATAGACGGGCAAAAGCTGCTTGCTGATCCCCTTGGTCACGGGATACAGCCGCGTGCCCGATCCGCCCGCGAGAATAATGCCTTTCATGATTTCTTTCCTTCCGTATCGAGAAGTTGTCCCAACGCGCGCGCAAGGCCGTCTTCCCAGCCGGGGAGAGATACGCCGAACTCCCGCGCGATTTTACTGCAATCGAGGCGCGAATTCATCGGTCTTTTCGCCGGGGTTGGATAATTGGACGAGGGAATCGGCAAAACGCGGGCCGGGGTTTTCAGCCCGTGTTGCAGGGCATGCGCGAAAATGGCGCGGGCGAATCCATGCCATGTCGTCTCGCCGCCTGCGCTCATGTGATAAATTCCGGAAGTTCCCTGCCCGGCGGCAAGCTTGCGTGCAACCGTCACAATACCATCCGCAATGTCGATCGCCGAGGTCGGCGCGCCCGTCTGGTCGGCGACGATCTTGAGTTCTTCGCGCTCGGCCCCGAGGCGCAGCATGGTCTTGACGAAATTATTTCCCCACGGAGAAAACACCCACGAAGTGCGTAAAATCACGGCGCGGCCCCCCGCCGCCATGACTGCGCGCTCGCCTTCTTCCTTGGTCGCGCCATAGATGCCAAGCGGATGAACGGGATCGGTTTCAAGATACGGGCCGTTTTTGGTTCCATCAAAAACATAGTCGGTGGAAATGTGGATGAAGGGGATGTTTTTCGCCGCGCACGCCCGCGCCATCGCGCCAGGGGCCAGAGCGTTGATCGCCCGCGCAAGCTCCGGCTCGCTCTCGGCCTTGTCCACGGCCGTATAGGCGGCGGCGTTGACGACGACGTCGCAATCTGCGTTCTCGATGAGGGACTCAAGGGTCTCCGGCCTTGACAGATCGGCTTGCTCGCGGTCCAGAAACCGCGCGGAAATGTCGGATCGTTCGGCCAGAGCGCGCGCGACCTGACCGGTTTTTCCAAAGATGAGAAGGCGAAGGGATGTCATGATCTATCCGCTCTTTTGCTTCAACCCAAGCCGCTGGCCACCATAGACTTTCTCGCGCAACGGCTCCCACCACCAGCGGTTTTCAAGATACCAGTCGATGGTTTTTTCAATGCCGGTGTTGAAATTCTCCTGCGCTTTCCAGCCCAGTTCGTTCTCGATTTTCGTGGCGTCGATCGCATAGCGCGCATCGTGTCCGGGGCGGTCGGTGACAAAAGCAATCAGGCTCTGGCGCGGCTTTCCATCGGCCAAAGGCCCAAGCCGCCGGTCCAGCCCGTCACAGATCGTTTTGACCACGTCGATATTGCGCCGCTCGTTGCGCCCGCCGACGTTATAGGTCTGCCCCGGCGTGCCCTTTTCAAAGGCGCAGGTCAAAGCGCGGGCGTGATCCTCGACATACAGCCAGTCGCGGATATTCTCGCCGGTGCCATAGACGGGCAGGGGTTTTCCCTCCATCGCATTGAGGATGGTTAAGGGAATGAGCTTTTCCGGGAAGTGATGCGGGCCGTAATTGTTCGAACAGTTGGTCGTGATCGTGGGCAGGCCATAGGTATGAAACCACGCTCGCGCCAGATGGTCGGAGGCGGCTTTTGAGGCCGAATAGGGGGAATTGGGGGCATAGGGCGTACTTTCCGTGAACAGACCTTCCGCGCCCAGCGTGCCGTAAACCTCGTCCGTGCTGACATGCAAAAACCGGAACGCGTTTTTGTGCGCATCGTCCAGAGTCTGCCAGTACTCCCGCGCTGCACCCAGCAGCGTATAAGTGCCGATGATGTTCGTCTGGATAAACGCGCCCGGCCCTTCGATGGACCGATCCACATGCGATTCGGCGGCGAGGTGAAAGACTCCGTCCGGCTTGTGGGTTTCGAAAATTCGCTTCATGGCGTCGTCGTCGGCGATATCTGCCTTTTCAAAGCAATAGCGCGGGTTGTCTTGTATTGAACGCAGGGAGTCAAGGCTCGCGGCATAGGTCAGGGCGTCGATATTGACAACGCGCCAGTCTGTTTGTGCAATGAGGTGGCGGCACAGCGCCGATCCGATAAACCCGGCGCCGCCGGTGACAAAAACGGTTTTCATGGCGTCCTTCTACGTGATGCCCAGAGATGTAAAAACAAGCCACAAGAAAGATGCGGCAACAAAAAGGATCAGAAATCCGCAGACAAGAAAAACGGGCCAGACCAGAAACCGCAGCAGGGCCGGTTTGATTCTGTCTTTCAAAAGGGCGCCCGTTATGGCCGCCACAAGGAAACAAAAAGGTGCAGACACGGCCAGAAAGATCGCGCCATCGCCTGAGTCAAAGGAAGACAGGTAATAGCTGGCCATCAGGTAGAGCCCCAGACAGGAGGCAATAAACCCTACGCCCCAGAAAACAAAGGAGACCAGAAGAAGAGCAGGGGGGGCGCTCCCTTTCCTGCGCAAGAAATTGTCCTGTTCCGGCGCGGCTTTCATCATGCGGACCTCAGGGCGCTGTCCTTTTCCGAATACCGGAAGGTTTCCCCGATCGCGCGCAGCCCCGGATGCTTCGTGTCCTTGTCCGACAGGACGGGGCCGGAGGGCGGCAGGGGCCATTTTATCCCGATGTCCGGATCGTTCCAGAGAATTCCGCCGTCGCACTCGGGCGCATAGTAATCGGTGACTTTATAGGATACTTCCGTGTCGGGCTCCAGCGTGCAGAAGCCATGCGCAAAGCCGGGCGGGACGTAAAGCTGGTCCAGCGTATCGCCCGAAAGTTCCACCGACACATGCTGGCCGAAGGTCGGTGAACCGGTGCGGATATCCACGGCGACGTCGAAAATCCTTCCGCGCACACAGCGGACGAGCTTGCCCTGCGCATGCGGGGGCGTCTGGAAATGCAGGCCGCGCAGCGTGCCGACGGGTCTGGACAGGGACAGATTATCCTGAACGAAGGCCAGCGGCAGGGTGGCGGCCAGTTTCTTCGCGTTAAATGTTTCGGCGAAAAAACCGCGCGTGTCCTCGAATTTCTTCGGACGCACGAGAACCACTTCGGGAATTGAAAGGGGAATGATATCCATGGTCTTTCAACGGGCCCTTTCTTTTCTGGTCATTTCCTTGTCATCTCCGCGCCGGGCAACGACAGACAAACGTCTTATCCTGCGGCACGAACCGAGGACATCGTTTCCTCTGTTAAGCCGGAAATCGGACGGCGCACCATTGAGGAGGCAGGTCCGTAGCGGAAGAAGTTATCGGCATACCACTGCACGACTTCAGGCAAGGCTCGGCGCAGCGAACGGCGCGGCTCCCAGCCCAGCGCAGAAATCTTCGACCAGTCCACGGCGTATCGGAAATCGTTGAACGGGCGGTCGTCCACAAAGGTGATAACCTCGTTTGCGTCAAGCCCGAACAAGCCGCACAGCAACCCGGCCATTTCGATGTTGGTATATTCCTCAACCGTTCCGATGTTGTAAATTCCGCCAATTTCTCCCTTTGTCGCCAGAATTTCAAGGGCGCGGGCAAAGTCGCGGGCGCACAGATAGTGACGGCGATTCTGGCCGCTGCCATGCAGGGTCAGGGATTTGCCAGTCAAAAGAGCCAGCGTGAATTTCGGTATGATTTTCTCGGGAAACTGGCGCGTGCCGAAAATGTTGTTCGCCCGGACCGTCACAACGGGCAGACGGAAGGATTTGAGATAGCCGGAAATAATCATTTCCGCCCCGGCCTTGGACGCCGAATAAGGAGATGTGGGGCGCAGGGGCGAGTCTTCGTGGGCGGAACCTTCCACCACTTCTCCGTAAACTTCGTCGGTGCTGACGTGAATGATCTTTGGAACGCCTGCCTGCCGCGCCGCTTCCATCAGGCAGTGCGTGCCAAGAACGTTCGTGCGGGTAAACTCGAATGAATTGTCGAACGAATTGCACACATGGCTTTCGGCAGCGGCATGAATCACCAGATCCGCCCCGCGAACGGCGCGCAGGCAGGATTCGAGATGGCAGATATCGCCAACGACCAGCTCCACCCGGCGGCTTTCGATGCCGTGCAGAATGTTACGAATGTCCGCCGCATAGGTCATTTTATCCAGAACGACAACCGTCGCATCCGGAAACGCCTCGCAAAAATGATCGACGATATGGGACCCGATGAACCCGGCTCCGCCGGTGACAACAATCCGCTTCATGATGAATATGCTCCGATTTTAATCCTGTTTACAGGAAATTACCAATATGTCCAAAGGTCTCAGGCTTTTGACAGAAGTATTATTTTGTAAAATAAAAAGACGGAAAAATCAAGATTTTTCGTGTCAATGCCCGGATTTTCCCCGCTTTATACCCGAAAGTTTAATGTCTGGCAAAGAATTTGTCTTCCCCCTTGATCCGGATTTGGAGCGCGCGGGGGCGTGCAGGAAAAGGCTTTTCCTTATGGATTGGTGGATTGTCTGTTGGCGCAGGCGCGGCCATTCTGTTATAGTTGCGAAGTGGCCTGCCTTGTCCAGAGGGCGGGCGGGTTTTCGTTCGGCAGGAATCTCCGGAGTAAAACGTGGCTGACAAGGAACAGACGCCCTACGACAACACCATGGGATGGTCGATCATCGCTGTTACGGTGATCTTTTTTTGTGCCTTCCTCTGGATTCAGTACGGGGATTCGATTTTGAGCGCGATCCGGTGGCTGCGCTGGGGCGAGATGCGGGCCTTGTCCCTGTTTCTGGATGAAGATTACCACATTCTGTGGAACGGCCAGCCCGTGAATTTTTACCAATGGATGGAGGCCACTCCCAGACTGGCGAAATCGCAGCTCGACGCGAACACGATGGGGGTTTTGAACGCTCTGGTCATGCAGCCGATCAAGTGGATCGTGATCGGGCTTTTGGCCATCATGGGCCTTTGGGCCGCTTTGTGGGGGCCGGGGACGCAATATAAGCGCAAGCTCAATCTGGAAGAACTGATCAAGCATCAGTCGAAAATCTTTCCCATTATCAACCCGTTCCGGACATTTAATCCTTCGAAGCAGCCTCCTCGTCCGCCCGGGACGCCCGTTCCGGTGGATCTGCCTTTGTTTGCCGAGGCGCTGGGGCCGGAGGAATGGCTGGCTTTTAACGATATTCCGGACCGGGATGGGAATATCGTCGTGGACGATGCCCGCGTTGCGTTCGCAAAACAGCTCGGCGGCCCGTGGCGCGGCCCGCTGGCCCTGCCGCCTCATATGCAGGTTCTTCTGGCGTCGTTTTGTCTGAAAGCAGCCAGAAAACGTGGAGAATCCGACGATTTGCTTGGGCGAATGGCTCTGTGCTGGACAAAGGAAAAAGGTCTGCGCATGGACCGAAAGCTTCTGGCCGAGGCCCGCAAGGTTCTGCGCAACAAGGATATTTCTTCCAGGACGCTTGCAAAATGTAACCAGCATGCGTTCCAGACCACGGCTCTTTTGCGCGGTCTGGCCACGGCGCGCGAGGAGGGCGGGGTTTTGGCCCCGGCTCAGTTTGTCTGGCTGCGCGGATACGACCGGGCCTTGTGGTATCCTCTCAACAATCTGGGGCGTCAGTCCTATCACCCCGAGGCCATGGGCGCGCTGTGCCATTACAAGGCTGAAAAAATTTCCCAAAGACCGATCCCGTATCCCAAGGTAGACGGCGCGGTTCAGAGCATCGTAGAATACATGAAGTCTTATAAGGCGCGTCCAATCCCGCAAATGGATTACGGGAAATCAAGGGGGCGCGCCATCAAGAAACCAAAGGTTCCCGCTCGTCCGGCTTGAAAAAACCGGTCGGCGGCGTTTTGATTTTTCTGTCAGGAAGAGGATAAAAGACCGATGCGCAGATTGGCGGCTTGTCTGAAGGGTGGATATGGCTCCACCGCCGATGTTATTGATGGAAAGCTGGTCCTGTCTTTTACGGATGCGATCCGGCCTGTTTTGTGGCAGATGGATTTGACGTCCGTGAAAACCTCGGCGCTGGAGATGGTCGACGGGCCCGAAGCCGGGCAATTCGGCCTGGTCCTGCGCGCGCCCAAGGGCGAGGTTCAGGATATCGCCCTGTTTTCCACGCGGGATGCGGCGCTGGAGGCCCTCGTCACGGTTCGCAACGCTCTCAGTCGGGCACATGGCCAGATCCGGCCTGTTTTGCCTGCGCCGGACGGAACGGGAAATGTTGCGCCTCCGAGTGGATATGTACCGGGATGGCAGGGAAAAGCCGATGCCCACCAGACCGCGATGAAATGGATTGGCGGTCTTGCCGGGCTTGTGATTCTGGCGATTTTGCTCAATATGCTCTGGTCCCTTTCGCCGCGCCCGCCGTCCTCGATTGCCACGGTGGCCCCGTCCTCATCCGAATCCCAGGGATTCAGGTCCCCTCAAGAAACAACCGGAGAGCCCGTATCCGCAGATGATTTCCTTCGCGCACAATAGCATATATCAAGGAATGAAACGCAGCCCCGCAGGGCTGCGGGATCCGGATTCCGCCTTTTTGTCTTTGCGGAGGCCGCATGGCGACCATTGATTTTAATAAAGAGAAGAAAACAGACGATCTGCTCCGCGACACCCGGCCCTATGCAGCGCGGGTTTATGACTGGCTGGGAGAGGGAACGCATGGCGGCGCGCTGATTTTGATTGCGGCTTTTGTGATCTGGCATGCGCCCTTCGGTCTGGCCGTAGCCGATTTTCTGTTCGTGGTTTCAGCGCTGTATTTCTGGTGGCTGGTCAAGCGCGATCGCAGCATCGTGTTCAAGCTGCCCATGGGCGCGCGCTGGAAAGATAAAAACAACGAAGGGCCGGGGCGCAGCGGAAAACCCGAGGGAATCCTCTATGTCGGTAACATGAAGAAAACGAATCAGGAAATCTGGTTCACCAATTCCGATGCGCGGACGCATATTCTTTATCTGGGGACCACCGGCGCGGGAAAGACCGAGGGCCTCAAATCCATGGTCACAAACGCCCTGACATGGGGGTCGGGCTTTGTATATGTCGACGGTAAGGCCGATACGGATTTATGGTCTTCCATCTCTTCCCTTGTCCGCCGGTTCGGACGGGACGACGATCTTCTGGTTCTGAACTATATGACGGGAAACTCGGACGAACGCGCGCCCTCCAACACCATGAACCCGTTTTCCAGCGGTTCGTCCTCTTATCTGGCCAACATGCTGGTATCTCTCATGCCGGAAGCCGAAGGGGACAACGCGATGTGGAAAGAGCGGGCGGTATCCTTGCTCAACTCCCTGATGCCGGCCCTTACCTGGAAAAGGGACAATCAGGAAATTCCGATGTCGGTTTCGACAATCCGGGATTTCATGACGCTTCCGGCTGTGGTCAAGCTGGCACGGGAACAGGCCATTCCGGAAGAAATTCGTAAAGGGATCAAGAGTTATCTTGATACCCTTCCCGGCTATGTGGACGCGGCGTTCGACGACGAAGGGCGCGACAAGCCCGGCGGCCCGGACGGCCCGCCCATCGACACGACAACGGTGCGCCAGCAGCACGGTTACCTGACCATGCAGTTTACACGCGCACTGCAATCTCTCGGGGATGATTACGGCTATATTTTTGACGCTCAGGATGCCGATGTCGATATGGTGGATATTGTCCTGAACCGGCGCGTTCTTGTTGTGCTTATCCCCGCGCTTGAAAAATCCGGAGATGAAATCGCAAATCCGGAAGATCGTCGCCGCGACCATCAAGGGGATGATGGGCTCCACGCTCGGTGCAACGGTCGAAGGGATTCGGCCAGCGTGATCGAGAACAAACCAACCTTCTCCTCCACGCCTTTCATGACCGTCTTTGACGAGGTCGGATATTACACCGCGCAAGGCATGGCGGTGATGGCCGCTCAGGCGCGTTCTTTAGGATTCTCTCTCGTCTTTGCTGCGCAGGACCTTCAGGCCATGGAAAAAAGGGTGAAGGAAGAGGCGCGGTCCATCACCGCCAACTGTAACATTAAAATCTTCGGGAAACTTCAGGACCCGACCCAGACAAGGGAGTTTTTTGAAAAGACAGTGGGCAGCGCGCTGGTGGTTGAGGCGTCCGGCTTTAAATACACCGGGGGGGACACAACCGGATTTCTGCAGGACACCGGGCAAGGCTCCATTCAAACCCGTTCCAGGGCGAGCTATGACGGGCTGCGGGCCCTCAAGGAAGGCGAGGCCGTGGTCACGTTCGGCGAGCGTGTGGTCGATGGGGCCGTTTTTTACTGCAATCCCGGCCATGCCAAAGCCATGCGGGTCACGCGCTATCTGGCCTTGCCGCCACCGGATAAAAATCTGATTGCCCATGCGTCGAAAATTACCCGTCTGCGCGATTTGATGGTCCATAAATCCTGGACCGTGGCCAAGGCGGATGTCGCGCTTGAGACGGAAACCGAGATTCGCGCCCTTGCCGATGGGTTGAAGACGGCGGCGCGGACCGGTGCAGAGGGTATTGATGCGGGGATCTTCGCGGTCACAAGTGTTTATGCTCTCTCCAGTCCGATTGAGGCGAGCGCAGGAACATCGTCCAGCGGAAGCGACTCCGTGTCCCCGTCTTTGGTGGCCGCTCCGTCCGCCACACCTTCCGCTTCGCCGCCGGGAAGCGTTCCGTCGATTTTTGGAGGCAAGCCGGAGTCCGCAAGTTCCGAAACGTCTGCCCCTGCCGAGCCTTTGCCTGCGCCCCCGCCGGTAGTGGGTCCTCGCAATCCTCTGTCTTTCTTTACGAAAGGGGGCGAGGCACCTTCTGTGGCTCCCGTCCCCCCGGTTTCCACCCCGCCTGTTTCTGTGCAATCTCCGCCTCCCCCGTCAGCGCCTCCCCCGTCAGCGCCTCCATCGGCACCTCCGCCTGCTTCGGTGGTTCCTGCAATTTTCTCGGCGCCTGTGGCTCCGGTGCCTGCGTCTGTTGTCCCCGCCGAAACGCCTTCGACCACGCCTGTGCCAGCCCCTGCAAAGCCTCCGGTCTCGTGGTCCGACATCGTCAGTACCGCAGCGGCGGAAGAGGCTCAGGCGGTTGTGCCTCCGGCTACGCCGGAAGAGCCAAAGTCTCCGGCTTCTGCGCCCCCTGCCAGTGGTCTGCCCCCGGCCATCGACGCGTTGCTGCGCAAGGCCGGAGACGATCTGCGCGGCAAGATCTCTCCTCAAAAGGACCCGCCCGATGGGAAAGAGTAAGAACGCTCAAGCCGGAAATGTCTTCGTCATCATCATGCTCGGAGTGGTTTTGTTCGGGGCGTTGATGTTTATTGTTTCGCGGGGAGTAAATGAGAGTCCCCAGTCCATTTCGGACAAGCGCGCGCGTATCATTGCTGCAGATGTTTTATCCTATGCCCAGAAACTTGAGCGCGCGGTCAGCCGCCTGCTCTCGCATGGCGTGTCGGAAAACAACATCAGTTTCGAAAATCCGCGTGTCGCCGGGTATAATTATGCAGGCTGTTCCAGCGCGGACTGCAAGGTGTTTGATCCACAGGGCGGCGCAGTGTCGTGGCAATCTCCGCCCGAAGATGCAAACGACGGCTCTGAATGGCTGTTCACCGGAGGGACTTGCGTTGCGGATATCGGGCAGGGTGGCGCCGGGTGCGAAAGCGATGGTGTGTCAAACGAAGAATTGATCGCGATCTTGCCGAACGTCAAACCTGAAGTCTGCACAGAGATCAATACGCGTCTGGGAATTTCCGGGATTCCCGTCAATGCGGGCGGCGGATATTCCGTCACGAAGTTCGTGGGTGCCTTTGCGGATGACGAGATGCCTGATAATATGGACGGGCTTTCAGCAGGATGCTTCGATGGCGGCGCGGGCCAGCCGGGGTATCATTTCTATATGGTTTTGAACGCGCGGTAGGAACGGCCTACATCCGCTCCGGCACGCCGATCCCCAAAAGGTCCAGCGTCTTTTCCAGTGTGCGGCAGGTCAGGGCGCACAAGGCCAGACGACTGGCGCGCAAGGACTCATCCGGCTCCGGCAAAATCGGACAAGCGGCGTAAAATCCGCTGAACTGCTGGGCCAGACGCCAGGCGTAATCGCACAGATGATGCGGCGCGTCGTGGCGCAGTCCAGCCTCGAACGCATCCGGGAAATCCGCCAGAACAAAAGCCAGCGCCCGGTCCGGGTCGTGCAGCACAAAATTTCCGGACGGCGCGAATCCGCGCTCCGCCGCTTTACGCAGCAAGGACTTGATCCGCACCGCCTGATAGAGCAGATAAGGCCCGGTCTTGCCCTCGAACCGTGTCATGCGGTCCAGATCAAAAACATAATCGGCGGTTCGGTTATTGTGCAGATCGGCGAATTTGATGGCGGCCACGGCGACCTTGTGTGCGATGTCCTCCACTTCGTCCGCGTCCATGTCCCGGCCAATTTCAGCCTCGGCAATCCGCGCACGAGCCTTCTCAAGCCCCATGGCGATGAGGTCTTCGAGCTTCATGATCCCGCCCTCGCGGGTCTTGAAGGGCTTGCCGTCCGTCCCGTTCATCGTGCCGAAACCGGCATGGGTCAGATCCATGTTTTCAGGCGCAATGCGAGACAGACGCGCCGCACGGAAAACCTGCTCGAAATGCAAGGACTGGCGCTGGTCCACCACATACAAAATCCGGTCCGGGGCATAACGCTCCACCCGTTCGGCCACGGTCGCAAGGTCCGTCGTGCCGTACATCACCGCGCCGTCTGTCTTGTACAGCATCAAAGGCGGCATCTCTTTTTTGTCGTCGTTGCGCGCAACGGGAATGACCAGAGCGCCTTCGCTCTCCAGCGCCCATCCGCCAGCGCGCAGATCCCGGACCATCGGGCCGATGCGGTCGTGAACGTCAGATTCGCCTTTCCACAGATCGAAGAAAACATTCAGAGCGCCGAAATTTTTCTTCATGCCCTCAACGGACACATCCACAATGTGCCGCCACAAAGCGCGGTATCCGGGGCGGCCCGATTGAAGCTCCACCGTCGCGTGGCGGGCCAGTTCCATACGGGCCGGATCGGCTTTGCAAGCCTTGGAGGCCGTCGGATAGATTTCCTCCAGCGCTTCGAAGGTAAAGGGCGGCTCCTTCGGATACGGCCCGGAAAAAATCGCGTCGAAATAGGGCCATTCGGGGTGACGGCGCGCGCACTCGCTGATGACCTGACCCATCTGAAGGCCCCAGTCGCCCATGTGAATGTCGCCAATGGTTCTGTATCCCGAGAACAGATACATTCGGCGCAGGGAATCGCCGATAATTCCGGCGCGCAGATGCCCGACATGCATGGGCTTGGCCACGTTCGGCCCGCCGTAATCCAGAACGATCGTTTTGCCTGCGCCCTTGTCCGCAACGCCCAGTTGTTCGTCGGCAACCAGCGCGGCCAGATGGTCCGCCAGCGCCGCATCCGTCACGTCCAGATTGATGAAGCCCGGTCCGGCCAGATCAATTTTTGCAAAGATCGGCTCGGCCTTCAGGCGGTCCGCGATGTCCTGCGCCACTTCACGCGGAGGACGTTTGAGGGCTTTGGCGGCGGCCAGCGCTCCGTTGCACTGAAACTGGCACAGATCGGGCCGGTCCGACATCCGGACGGTTCCAAAGGACTCATCCAGACCCGCCGCCCGGAAATGCACCGAGACGATGGACGTCAGTTTTTCCGCCAGAGACGACATGAACGCCCCCTATTCCTGCGGGGCGCTTTCGGTGTCAGGGCGGCGGCGACGCTGGATACGGCTGACCGTGACACCCCCGGGAGCAGGGGATCCCGAAGACGCCACAGGCGGTGCCCGGTTTCCGGTATCATCGTCTTGCTGCGGCGCCTGTTGGACCCGTCCGCGCGCGGCGCGATGAGGCGGAATCGGAATGGGGCGCTGGGCCAGTTCTTCCCGCTCGCTGATGGCCAGTTCGACCTCAAGGCGCGAGGCCACTTTGCGCAGCGCATGAATGGCTTCCTGCATGTTTTCGCGGGTTTCGCCATCGTGGCGGTTCTTCGACCAGACCTCATAGCTCCGGATGCATTCGTCCGCCGTGTCGCGGAGTCTTTTTTCAATTTCGTCCATAGAGAGGCTCTTTTGTCTTTCTGCCTGGGGCTTATCCTGAAATCGGGAAGGGACACCATACAGCGAACCCCGCCTCGCCGCAAGCATTCTGTGCCTTGCGTCCTCCTTCACAGGGCAGGCCTATGTTTTCCTGAAGAAAGAATCCGCAGCAGCCCGGTGGCTTTCCTTGCGGGCGATTTCGGCTTCTACCCGGCGGATTTCGATTTTCATCTCTTCGATATAGGCGCGCAGCTCGTCGATCGACATTTTGTCAAGCGGGCGCAGAGCAGCCGGCTTTTTTACAGGGGAAAGATCGTCTTCGGTCAAGGCCATGGGGGTTTCTTCCTTAAAAAATCCCGGATTTTTCCAATAATATAGCTCCTTGAATTGAAAATTGTACAGAGCGGAGCGTTCGGTTTTTTTACCACGAAGACACGAAGACTCAAAGTTTTGATCGTCCTGTCAGTCTCTTCGTGTCTTTGCGCCTTCGTGGTGAAAAAGTCAGGAGGAGCGCAAAACCTGTGTGATTTTTAACTTAAATGGCTATAGCAGCGCAGGGGCCAACAGACAACACGTCACGATTTTGCTTGCCTTTGCCCCGTCTTTGCGGTGAAAACGAACGGGAGATGTGTAAAAATGCGGCGATGAACCGGATCGAAAGGAAAAAACCCATGTTCACCCTTGAGGGAAAAACGGCGCTTGTGACCGGAGCCACGGGCGGAATCGGCGAGGCCATCGCGCGGGCGCTCCACGGCGCCGGGGCGGTTGTGGCGCTCACGGGCCGCAATGCGATCAAGCTGGACGAGCTTTCAAAGTCGATGGGCGAACGGACCCGTATTTTCACCGCCGATCTGTCCGACCCGACGGCGGCGGACGCCCTTGTCAAAGATGTTGAAAGCGCCCTGTCCAGCGTGGACATTCTGATTAACAACGCTGGTTTTACACGCGATACGCTGGCCGTGCGGATGAGAGACGAAGAGTGGAATATGATTCTGGATGTCAACCTGACCGCGCCGTTTCGACTCGCGCGCGCGACATTGCGCGGCATGATGAAAAGGCGCTATGGACGGATTGTGAATATTTCCTCTATTGTCGGCGTAACGGGCAATCCGGGTCAGGCCAATTACTGCGCGTCCAAGGCCGGAATGATCGGATGGTCAAAGGCTATGGCCGCAGAAGTCGCCACACGCGGTGTGACCGTAAACTGTATTGCGCCCGGCTTTATCGCGACCGCCATGACCGAAGAGCTGAAAGACGACCAGAAAGGCGCGATTCTCTCTCGCATCCCCGCCGGTCGCATGGGCGGCCCTGACGATATCGCGGCGGCGGCTCTCTATCTGGCCAGTGACGAGGCGGCCTATGTGACCGGGCAGACCCTGCACGTCAATGGCGGCATGGCGATGATTTGAAAGTTTTCGTTGTATCTTCAAGGAGAATTCCGCCATGGAAAAACCGCGCCGCGCTTTTGTGTTTCCGGGTCAAGGTTCCCAGTCCGTCGGAATGGGAAAGGCGCTTGCTCAGTCCTTTGCCGAAGCCCGCGACGTGTTCGGCGAGGTCGACGAGGCGCTGGCTCAAAATCTTTCGCGCCTGATGTTCGAGGGGCCGGAGCCCGATCTGGGGATGACCGAAAATACCCAGCCCGCCCTGATGGCTGTGTCCATGGCGGTTTTGCGCGTTCTTGAGAAACAGGGCGGGATCACGCCTGAGAAGAGCTGCGTTTTTGTTGCGGGGCATTCTCTGGGAGAATATTCGGCCCTTACGGCGGCCGGGGCTTTTGATCTGGCCACCTGTGCGCGCTTGCTCCGCCTGCGCGGCAGAGCCATGCAGGACGCCGCGCCGGGCGGGTCCGGAGCCATGGCCGCGATTCTGGGGCTTGATCTGGACGATGTTCAGGCCGTCGTGGACGCCGTCGCCGGACAGGGCCTGTGCCAGATCGCCAACGATAACTCTCCCGGTCAGGTCGTGATCGTGGGTGCGCGCGCCGCTGTGGATGCGGCGATGACTCTGGCAGCAGAAAAGGGCGCGAAGAAATCCATCCTTCTTGCCGTCAGTGTCCCCGCGCATTCGGCTATGATGGAACCGGCGGCCCGGGCCATGCGTGAGGCGCTCGAACGGGTGGAGATCATGGCCCCGCGCCCGCTGCTCGTGGCCAATGTTTCGGCGCAGTCCGTTTCGGACCCGGACGCGATCCGGGATCTTCTGGTCGCTCAGGTTACGGGTCGGGTGCGCTGGCGCGAGTCCGTTTTGTGGATGCGGGATCAAGGTATTGGCGCCATGACGGAAATCGGCTCCGGGAAAGTTCTGTCCGGCCTGATCCGCCGCATCGACCGCGATATTGCAGTGGACAGCGTGGACACTCCCGAACAGATCGAGGCGTTTTTGAAAACGCTGGAGTAAAACTCCGAACAAAACAAGAGCCCCTCTTTTCTTGCAGAAAAAAGGGGCTCTCAAAAGTTCTGTGCGTGCCTGAATCCTAGCCGCCGACGGCGTCTTTCAGTTCCTTCGCGGCGCGGAAAGCGATTTTCTTCTTGGCCGGGATCTTGATTTGCTCGCCGGTCGCCGGGTTGCGGCCCATGCGGGCGGCCCGGTTGCTGACCTGAAGAATGCCCAGACCCGCCATGCGGATACGGTTACCTTTCTTGAGGTTCTTGACGAGTTGGGCGATCAGATCGTCCATCATCGCGTTGGCTTGCTTCTTTGGCATCTCGTGCATTTCGGCAAGCTCTGCCGAAATTTGCTTCAGGGTCACGGTCGGTTGCGTTGCAGTAGCCATGGTGTGTCAGCTCTCTATGTTTCGTTGGCGTTCATCCATCGGCGGAAGCAAAATCCAAAACCCGGCTTGCGTTCATCGCAAAAGACCGGGGCGCCCCACGCCGCCAGAGGCTCAGTACAATACAGAAGCGCGGCTTTGTCGATAGAAAAATCACATTTTCACGCAATTTCGTACGTTTTTGGGCTGGAAATCGTGATTATGTCGCCGCCACAGCGCCCAGAACGAGCAAACCAAAGACAATATTCGACCGGAAAACATGCAGGGACGAAGCGGGATCGTCCGGGTTCCAGATCTTCATTTGCCAGAAGGCGTGAGCGAGCGCCGGAGTCAGAAACAGGAGGAAGGCGCTGTTCTGCGTCGTTCCGGCCAGACACAACAAGGCCAGCGCCGCGCCGTAAAACCCGCAGATCCATCTCCGGCTGTGCGCGCCAAGGCGCAGGGCGGTGGAGCGAATTCCGGCGAGCGCATCGTCTTCGCGGTCCTGATGCGCGTAAATGGTATCGTATCCGAGCGTCCAGAATATCCCGGCTATATATAAGGTGATCGCCGGAAAATCAATCGTCCCGCGCAGCGCCGCCCAGCCCATCAACGCGCCAAAGTTGAAGGTCAGGCCCAAAAACGCCTGCGGCCACCACGTCCAGCGCTTCATGAGCGGATACAGCGCGATCAAGGGCAGGCTCGCCACGCCCAGAACGATCGTCGGCGTATTGAAATGCAGTAAAATCACCAGACCCACCCCCAAAAGCCCGGCCAGAAAGACCAGCGCCGCGCGGGGCGATATAACGCCCGATGCCAGGGGGCGCAGGCGCGTGCGGGTGACTTTTGCGTCCAGATCCTTGTCCCACAAATCGTTGACCACGCATCCGGCGGCGCGCATCACTACCGCCCCAAGACCGAACAGGACCAAAGCCCTCCACGCGGCCCCGTCCATGCCGCGCACGCCCCCGGCGGCCAGAACGAGGCTCCACGCACCGGGCAAAAACAAAAGCCACACCCCGACCGGGCGGTCCAGCCGCGCCAGAACCGCAAAGGGCCGCACGCGGACAGGAAGTCGCGCAATCCATTTTTTTTCGACGATGTCGGTGTGGAGAAGAGGATTCATTTGAGGGCAAGTATAAACCACAAGGAGAGCGCAAATAAATAGGCCTTCTCTTCATACCTGAATTTGTCGATTGACACGGCGGACGGGTCTGGCACACTTGCACGGGGATCGTTCACGAAAAGGATTCGTCTGATGTTCTTGCCTCGCCTCCGCTTTTTTGGCGTTTTTGTTTTTCTTTCCGGTGCGATCCTGACCGGTTCTGCTTTTGCACAAGCGCCCCAGCCCATCGGCTCGGTGGTCGAAACCGAAGGGTCCGTGACGTTTTCCGGGACGAATGGCACGTCTGCGGCCAGGCCTCAGGACAATATTTATCCCTACGCAACCATCAAGACAGGACCACAGTCGCGCGCGCTGATTCTGCTGATTGATGATACGGAAATAACCCTCGGGGAAAACGCAGAACTGAGTCTTGACGAATATGTGTTTGATCCCGGCGACCCTCAGGAAAACAAAGGCCGATTTTCCTTTCTGCGCGGCGCGTTCGTGTATGTCAGCGGGATGCTTGCCAAACGCAGCCCGCCGGATGTAACGCTTAAAACATCTTATGGGTCCATCGGAATCCGGGGGACGACGGTCTGGGGCGGTCCGGTCGATGACGGATTTGGCGTCTTCGTTGAAAATGGAGAGGTTTTGTTCAATGGTGAATCGGGAAGTGTCCGCGTGCCGCAGGGCGCCGGAACGTTCCTGAAAAGAGGGTCGGTGCCCCGTCCGGCAAACGCCTGGCCGCGGGAAAAAATCAGCCAGATGAAAGCCCGTCTGGCCTTTGCGCAAGGGCGCGAGGCCATCAGTCGCAGAGTCCGCGAGCAAATGGTCAAAAACGTCGAACGGCGTAGTGAATACCGCAGAATCGTCTGGCCCTACAAGCCGCGGGAGTGGCGCGCACCTTTGGACCCCAAGCGCGGCGCACCGTTCACAAAGGAATTCCGCCAGCAGGACAAAAAACACCGCGAGCGGCTTCAGGGCCACGATCAGCGTCTCCGGGACGGGCTTGGTTCAGAAAAGAAAAAGCGTTAAGCCTGTTTATCCGGGGAACGGGTCTTTCGTATCGGCCTCTTG
Source organism: Rhodospirillales bacterium (assembly GCA_020638285.1). GTDB lineage: Bacteria > Pseudomonadota > Alphaproteobacteria > Micavibrionales > Micavibrionaceae > JACKIV01. Next base: position 130,164 of record JACKIV010000001.1, read on the forward strand.
TTTCTTAACTCTTTCTTCGTTCTTTGCGTGCAGTCTTGGCATGCCTTGTTTTTATGACCAGAAACGGGTAAACTCCGCTCTTCTGTACCGTCTGATATCATCGGGGCTGGAAACGGCTTTTCAGAGCGTCCATTCTGTCAACCTCAAACGCGCGATCGACGAGATTTCATGGCCCGCCGCATTGCAACGAAGCATCCCGCCACGCGCGAAAGTCTGGGCGAATCGCTCCGGGTTTTCTGTGCGCGGCGGATCGTGGATGGCGTCGGCGCGGCTCTTGTCCTGACAGGACTTGCCATTCTGGCGGCGCTCATCAGCTATGACCCCGCCGATCCGTCCTTGAATACGGCCACTTCTGGTGCACGGATTCATAACTGGATGGGCGCACCGGGCGCATGGATTTCGGATCTCTTCCTCCAGACTCTCGGTGCGGGCGGACTGGTCTTCGGGCTGGTTCCGGCCCTGTGGGGCTGGCGGATTTTGACACGTCGCCCTATCGGCTCAATGGCCCTGCGCGCGGCAGCGGGCATTCTGGCGGCTTTGCTTTTATCTGCGGCTTTTGCGCGTCTCCCGGCGGGAGGGTGGATCGTTCATCCCTATCTGGGGGGCAGCGGTGGGACGCTTCTTCTGGAGCGGCTTTCTCAGGCGCTGGCCCTGCTTGTACCGGGATGGAGCGGCGGACTTGCGGTCGGATTTTGCGGCGCGGCGGGATCGGGCGCCTTGCTGTTTGCTGCTGCTACTTCGCTTCACGATGTTCGGGCAGCCTTTGCCCGTGCGGTCGATCTGGGTCTTTTTGCAGTTCATGCCTGTCTGTCCGGTGCGGATTATGCCCGCGAATGGGTCGCGGCCTATGGCTTCGGGTCAGCCAGAGAAAGCGGGGATTTTGACGGAGACGAAAAGCCCGTACCCCGAGGACGCGCTCGCGCGGCGGTACAGGAGGATGCCGAAGAAGAGGAAGAAGATGTCGAGGAAGAAGAGGAAAAACCGTCTTCTCGCCGCCGCTCCGCTTCGGCCATCAAGGTTGTTACCCCGCCCGCGCGCGGGAGAAAAGCAGCGTCCTCGCCGCAGCAAGGCCGATTCCCTCTGCCCGAGTCCGGTGAATGGATTTTGCCTGCCGTCGATTTGCTGCAGGAGCCCCCTGTGCAGGAATGGGATACGCATCTGGATGAAAATGCGTTGCGCCGCAATGCGGAAATGCTCCAGACGGTTTTGAGCGACTTTAATGTGCGCGGCGAGATCGAGACCATCCACCCCGGCCCGGTGGTGACGTTGTACGAGCTGGAGCCCGCGCCGGGAACCAAGTCTTCGCGGGTGATATCGTTAAGTGACGATATCGCGCGGTCCATGTCTGCGGTGTCTGTGCGCTGCGCCGTTGTGCCGGGACGCAGCGTGATTGGCATCGAACTGCCCAACCGCAAGCGCCAGACGGTCTATATGCGCGAAATTCTTGTTTCGCGCGATTACGAGAAAACCCAGGCCAGACTCCCGCTTATTCTGGGCAAGGATATCGGCGGCGCACCCGTGATTGCCGACCTGTCGCGCATGCCGCATCTTCTTGTCGCCGGGACGACGGGATCGGGCAAGTCGGTGGCCATCAACACGATGATTTTGTCTTTGCTCTATGCTTTGCCGCCGGAAAAATGCCGTTTTATCATGATCGACCCCAAGATGCTGGAGCTGTCCGTCTATGACGGGATTCCGCATTTGCTCTCGCCCGTGGTGACCGAGCCGGGCAAGGCCGTCGTGGCGCTCAAATGGGCGGTGCGCGAAATGGAAGACCGCTATCGCGCCATGTCGAAACTGGGCGTGCGCAATATCGACGGGTATAATGCGCGCTTGAAAGAAGCCCGCCGCAAGGGCGAGGTTTTGATGCGCAAGGTTCAGACCGGATTTGATCCCGATACTGGAAAACCGGTTTATGAGGAGCAGCCTCTGGACCTGACGGAACTGCCCTATATCGTCATCATCGTGGACGAGTTTGCCGATCTGATGCTCGTGGCCGGAAAGGACGTGGAAAGCGCGGTGCAGCGTCTGGCCCAGATGGCGCGCGCAGCGGGGCTTCATCTGATTATGGCCACACAGCGTCCTTCGGTGGACGTGATTACCGGGGTCATCAAAGCCAACTTCCCGACGCGAATCAGTTTTCAGGTGACCTCCAAGATCGACTCCCGGACGATTCTGGGCGAATCGGGGGCCGAGCAGCTTCTGGGCATGGGGGACATGCTTTATATGGCGCCGGGTGGGCGGGTGATGCGGGTGCATGGGCCTTTTGCCTCGGATCGCGACGTGGAAAATGTGGTCACGCACCTGAAGGCGCAGGCCGAGCCCGCCTATATCGACGATATCACCGACGGTTCGGATCTGTCGGAAGGAAGCGATGTGATGGCGGCCCTGTTTGGCGAGGACGGGGGCGGTGCGGCAATCGACGAATTTTTCGATCAGGCCGTGGCCCTGGTCGCGCGCGAGGGCAAGGCCTCGACCAGTTTCATCCAGCGCTATTTCCAGATCGGGTACAACCGCGCCGCCCGCATCATCGAGGAAATGGAACGTCAGGGCATGGTCAGCCCCGCCAACGCGGTTGGAAAGCGCGAGATTCTCCTGCGCCGTGATCGAGACGAATAGAGCCAGAGAGCGCCTGAAAAGTGCTTTTTTCATACGATAAAGTGCATTTTAATCATTTTTGAGCTATCCTGAAAGCTGGGAAACCCCCAAGGATGGGAGGAGCGCTCATGGCGGAACTGTATCCGCAAATTGTAAAAGACTATCGTCTGACAACGGCAAAAATTCTGTATCACATGCCGGATTTTCCGGATTTCCTCCAAACGTATTTATGGCAGGAATACGATATCGCCCCGAAATTTCCGGAACTCCGCCGGTTTCTGGACTTCTGGGACCGGGAAATCGAGGGCAAACTTCATTCCGTCTACGTGGCCAGCCACCCCCTCATCACCCCCGGACAGTATCGCGCCGTGGGGTTTGAACAGACCCTTCTTCATTGAGACGGGAGCCTACGTTCCCTCCGGGCCGATGTCGATCACGATCCGGTGTCCCGATTTTCCTTCGGGGCGGAGGGCGGAGGTCGAAAGAATCTTCACCGGGCCGTTCAGTTGAAAAACAGCCGTCGACCCCTTGCCTTCGTGCGCGCTCTGCGTGGACCACGAAGACAGAAGGGATTTTCCCGGAGCGGTTTGAGTCCCGGAGGCCTTCCAGAGCGTTTCCGGCAAATCCACCAGAAGAATTTTTTCCATATTGTCAAGATCCGTCTGGAATTTAGCCGGGCCGGACAGGTCCAGAACAATTCGTGTGCGGTCCGGGTGAATCCCGATGCGTACACCTGTCACGTTTGAGACCTCGGTGGAAGCCGCAGGAACCGGAGTCTGGACCGCAACGGGAGGCGTTTTCGAAGCGGCAGGAGAAGAAAGGGTGGCGGCCTGCGTTGTGGCCTTGGGCGCAGCAACAGGATCCGACGGGGTCGGTGTTCCGGATGCCACGGAGATTCGCGCGGCCTTTCCGGCCTCGATCAATTCGCGAATCGCCGGGAGAAGCGTATCAAACTCGCTGCGCAGACTGGCCACAGATTCTTCAAGAGAATCAAGGCGCTCATCAGTGCTTTGAGAGGACTCAAGCGCACCCGTCATATCACCGGAAGACGCGCCGCCCAGAGCAGCAGGAGGCTTCGTCGCCGGACCCGTCTCGGCCTTGAACGCCGCATCGGCATAGCGGTCAATGGACAGATGCTCGCCTCCACGCTCGCCCGGTGACAGGGGAGCCGGGTTTTTCATGCCCTGAAGGCCCGGTGCGGGGCCGGGCGCGATGGATTCGGGGGTCATGGAAGGCTTTGCCGCGCTCATGGGCGGCGGGGCGGGCGTCTGCGCGGAAACATCCATGGACGTATCCCGATCCGAGCATCCGGTCAGCACCGAAAACGCCGTAAACAGGGCAACAAGACCGGAAATCCGGAAAGAGCGGGGAGACAAGATCATGGGATGAGACATGATGGGAAAAACCGCCTGAACGTCTTTTGCGGACACAAAGCCAGTGCCAAGGGTATCGTTCTCCTTTCACGTCCGTCAAGAGATGCCGCCATGTTTTTCTGCCTTTGTCCACAGGGGAAGGCGTTGTAAAAAGGGCCGTTTTTCAGGGTGGAAAGGTTGAAATTTGTCTTTTTGAGAGATTTTTCGGTATTCTGAAGAGGTTGGTCTTTTGATCTTTGCGACGAAGGAGCTCCCATGAAAGATTCGTCTGCACCTTCTCCGCGCATTCTGTCAGCCGGGAAAGATACGGATATTCCCTTGGAAAGCGCCAGTGCCCAGATTCGCCGCAGCCTTTTGGGATGTCTGGAAATTGCTCTGTTCATGCCTGTGGCAGCGCGCAGATTCGGCAAAAGCCGCGCGGAAATGACCCGGTCTTTCTTTATCCCGGCCATTGTTCTGTCTCTCTTTCTGATGATGTTTGGATTTCATCCGGGGATGCGCGAGGGGGCAAACGCCCAGACGCCCCTGTTGTACGTGATTCAAGGGTGGGCCTCAATCGGGCTTTTTTTGTGGGCCGTGTCCTTTTTTTCGCGAGAGATCGGACGCGGCGAGCATTTCCGCCAGTTTGTGACGGCTTATAACTGGTTGTTCGTTCCGGCGGCGGTGGTGCTTTTGCCTGCATTGTGGATGGGGGCGGAAGGGTACCGCTCGCCCGAGGAAATTCAGGTCTTTATCACGGCCATGATGTTCTACACTTATGCGATGATGGCGTTTATGACGGCGGCGGTCTTACGGGTTCCGCTTGAGCTTGGCGTCTTTATCACCGTTTTGTCCATGGGCATCGACAACGGGCTTGTTGGCGTCGTTGGCTGGATCCAGGATCTGTGATCCGCGCAGCTGGGCCACAAGACGGATGAATCGCTCCGGCCTGAAACAGATCGCGGTGTTGATTCCAAGAAAAGCGATCCATGGAATCATCAGGATCGGCTCTGGAATCCCGGCCTGGATTCCGAAAATGCCGATTCCGCCAAAAGTCATTCCGATGCCCAGAATAAGCAGGCTCGCTCGCCCCGGCGCCATCCCCGCATGGATAAGATGGTGGTGAAAATGCCGTCGGTCGGCGTCAAACGGATGACGTCCCCGGCTCAGGCGGGTGACGAACAAGGCAAAGGCGTCCATGACCGGAACGCCCAGAATCCACGCCACCGAAACGGGGGACAGAGGCGCATCGCTTCCTTGAGAGACTCTTATATACAGCCATGCCAATGCAAGGCCGAGCGCCATACTGCCTGAGTCGCCCAGAAAAACGCAGGCTTTGCGCCGCAGCGGGTTGCGCATGTTGTAGACCAGAAACCCGGCCACCCCGCCTGCAAGGGCCAGAGCAAAGCCGGAATCTCCACCCCACCCGGCTCCAACAGCCAGCCAGAACAGGGCAATCATCGCCATTCCACCCGCCAGCCCGTCCAGCCCGTCGATCATGTTCATGGCGTTGATGAGCAGCACCACACAGAAAATCGTCAGGGGAATCGCAAACCGTCCGGTCAGAACATCTCCCAAGCCGAACAGGTCGCCCATGTTCATGATAACCGCCACGCCGGGCAGGACGATCAGGCAAGCGGCGCCTGTTTGAAAGGCGAATTTGAATTTCGGACCCAGCCCCCGCGCATCGTCCACCGCGCCCAGCCCCAGAAGCAAGAGAAGCCCCAGAACCAAAGGCCAGTCCCGGACCAGATCAATCCCGCCCGTCAAGGTCGCCACCATCAGGGCAATGGGGAAAATCACAAGCCCCCCAACGGGCGGCACGTTTCGGGCATGATCCTTGCGCCCGCCGGGACGGTCCAGAAAGCCACGAGCCTTCGCCATGCGCCGCACAAAAGGTGTCGCCAGAGCGCTCAGGCCGAAGCTGAGCAGGAGGGGAACGGCCAGACGGAAAAGATCAGGATCCATGCCGGACCATTCCTGACACGATCCGGAGCGTTTTTCAAGGGGTGGGGTTTTGTCTCTGCTCTTGACTTTTTCGGGGCGATCTTTAAGACCATGGAAGATCAGAAAAGCCTTAAAAAAGGAAATTCCCATGCCCAATTATCTTGTTTTGATGCGCCACGGCCAGAGCCAGTGGAATCTCGAAAATCGCTTCACCGGGTTTCACGATATCGACATCACCGATCAGGGGCGCGAGGAAGCCGCGCAGGCCGGGCGGTGCCTCAAAGCCAGCGGCATCCGTTTCGACGCGGTGTTCACCAGCACGCTGCAACGCGCCTATCACACGGCGGAAATCGCGCTGGAGATGGCCGGACAGGGCGATCTGGCCGGAAAGATGGTTCGTCATGACGACCTGCGCGAGCGTGATTATGGTGATCTGACGGGCCTGAACAAGGCCGAGACGGCAAAGAAATACGGCGACGAACAGGTGCATATCTGGCGCCGGTCCTATGACGTCAACCCGCCGGGCGGCGAGAGCCTTCAGGATGTGGTGGAAAAGCGCGTTCGTCCTTATTACGAGGCCCATATCAAGCCTATGGTCGAAGCGGGCAAGAACGTTCTGGTTGCGGCGCACGGGAATTCCCTGCGGGCCTTGCTGATTATCATCGGGGCGGAAACGCCCGAGTCCATCAACGCCGCCGAACTGCCCACGGGCGCGCCCCTGGTGTTTGAATACGAGAACGGAAAACGGGCCAGGCGCTACTTTCTGGAAGGCCGGGACGCGGCTTGAGAAGGGCGTGGAAACGAACAAAGCCGGGATGGGCCCATCCCGGCTCGCTCGGATAGTCGTCTGCGACCCTTCTTATTTGCTGCGGGGCAGGGTCGTCAGGTAAGACACCAGAATCATGCCGACCATCACGCTCACGGTATAGGACAGGTAAACGCCCGCCAGAGCGATCAGAACCGACATAAGGTCTCCGGTCAGTTTTCTGCTGCTCAGGATCAGACCCGAGATCATCAGAACCCATCCGGTGCCGATCAGGGTGTGAACATGGCCGCCATCGAAGAAACTTCCGATTGTGCCGCCATCAATGAGACCCAGAACACCGAGATAATGCCCAAGGAAGGTGGACAACCCGACCAGAACCACCGTATAGACCAGAAAAAACCCGATCGCCTCGGTGATCGACCGGACATGGCCGACATCTGTGACTTTTGAGAACATAGTACGATCCTCCTTTTCATTTGCTGCGGAGAGATTCCGCATCCTCACTCATACCCTGATTATAGCATAAGTTATGGGAATAACATAGGAATCGCACGCGTTTTTATGCTGCATCGTTGCTGCAATACGGAAAATAATGGGGTGCAGCATTTTTTCTTCTACCCTTTCCTCAGGTGCAGCAAACGGAGAAGGAAACGAGGGCAGAAAGCAGAACTATCCCAGATAATTCGTCAGGGTCAGGTCGCCCAGAAGCGCCGTGATGCGGAAAGAAGCATCAAGCTGGGTGCTCAACATCTTGATCTTCAGGGCGGCTTCGGTCGTGTCCGCGTCTTCTACGCCTGAGATGATGGAGGCAAGATTATTCTGGTCTTCCAGATGATTCTGGCGAACGCCGTCGATCTGGGCCTGAACGCCGCTGAGGCGATAACGGATTGTGTCCAGATTGTCGATGGCGCTGTTGATCTCCGCGGCGAGCTGGTTGAAGACCTGATAGAAATTGTCACTCTGGTCTGCTTTTGTCGCACCGGGGGCCGTGACGGTTCCAACCGGATCGGACGGATCCAGCGTGATCTTGTCCAGCGATCCGGTCAAATTCGACACCATTCCGATCGTCACAATCAGGTCGCGAATGGCCGGATCATTCCCCAGAACGGTATAGTCAATGTCCTTGGTGTCGTCTGCCCGAACGAAAACCTTTCCTGCTCCCGTGATGGTCGCGGAATAGCCGACTGTGGAGTCCACGAGCGCCGTATTGTCCGTATAGCTGTTAATCAGGGTGTCCGTGTCGATGGTCCCGCCGACCCATTCGCTGATCCGGGTGGTCATGTACGTTGTCATCATGGTGCTGGTCGTAATGGGTTTGGTCTGGGTGTCCGAGCCCGAAAACAAAAATCGGTCGCCGTCCTTGGAGTTAACCAGATCAATCAGAAAGGTCTGAACATTTGCCGCAATGTCGTTGATTGTGGTCAACTCGATTTCTCCTTCCGCCGTCTGTGCGGTAAGGGCGTTCTGGACGTTGATCGCCTGCGCCTTCATTTCCTCGATCGCGTTGGTCATGAGCTTGATACGTCGGTCGGCGATGTCGATATTGCGCTTGTAGATCTCAATGGACTGGGAATCCGCGCGCGCGCGTTCGGACGTGATGACGTCCGTCCCCAGTCCCTTGAACAGGGGTGTTTTCTTTCCTGTGGTGATCTGGGCCTGATAATCGGCAAAAAGGGTCTGGACCTTTTTGATTCGCTCCATCTGGTCGATGGCCTGTCCCATGGTGGAAATGGATGTCATACCGATTGCTCCCTGTAAAATGTCTTACTCAAACCGTCTTTGCCTAGATCGCGTTCAAAAGCTCCTTGAACATGTCGTCTATGGCCGTGACCGTCCGCGCCGCAGCCGCAAAGGCTGTCTGGACCACGATCAGATGCGCCATTTCCTCGTCCAGATTGACGCCGGACTCGTCCGAAAGCTGTCTTTGCAGCAAATCCTGAAAAGAGAGCTCGTCGGTGTACTGCGCCTCGACGAGATTGACCTCCTCGGCGTGTCGATTGACGATTTTCTGGCCGATATCGATCAGGGTGCTGGATCCTGTAATGCCCAGAGAAACGCTCAAATCCGGCCCCAGATTGGTTTCCTTGAAAGCCGGATGTGCGATGTCCGAAATCGGGTCGGCGGCACCGAACAGGGCCGTGACCACGCCGATCCCGGTCCCGGCGGGCGGGAACGCAGCGCCCAGCTGCGGGTTTGCGGGCGCAAGCGTTTCAAACGGACCGCCTGTAAGGGTGATGTCTCCACCGAAAACCGGACCGCCGTTGCTGTCGTCGTTCCCGGGCCGCAGGGTCAAAGCGCCGGTCGCGCCGTCCACATCCACATACAGCCCCGGAACGCCGGTGCGGGTCGCCGCGTCCCATTCGAGTTTGTCGATCAGCTGGGTTTCGGTATCTTGCGGCTCGATCGTTACACGCACAGAGTTTGCGTTGCCCACCCGAACATCGAACCACGGGTCCGTTGTCTCGTACGTGCCTTCCTCCAGTCCCAGGAACTCCAGTCCCTCGTCTCTCATCCCGCCGACGAACGACGAAGCATCAATGACGATCTGGCCGCGCGACTGGATGACGATCTGTCCATAGGGGCTGACGCTTGCCACGGCGGCCAGAGAGGCGGGAACGCCCGCCAGCGCGATCTGACTGTTAATCTCCGCTGCGATCTGGTCGCCGGAATTCGTGATGCCCGGCCCGAGCGGGAAATTGGCCTGCGCGTCTGACAGGTCGATTGTGATGGTGACGGGGCCTGTTGCAGTCCGGGATTCCTGAAAGGTTATCTGGAACTGGTCACGTACGGGGGCCGCAGGCGGCGTAAAGACATTTCCGCCCGCTGAAATAATGGCGTTGATATCCGAATACAGGGTCATGTCCGTCCGGCCCTTGACGGTGTTTTCGGAATAAAGCCCCAGCCAGTTTTGCAGCGTGGTTGCGCCTGTGGCGTTGGATCGCACATCGACGGTTCCCACAGCCTCCTGATGGTCCACGGCTCCGAAAGCGAATTCGACCACCCGGCGGATGACTTCGTTCGATCCGCTCGCCACCGGAAGATCCGTGGAAACGGTCCCGGTCCGCAGCAGGGAATAATCGGCCAGGATGTTGTCGTTGACCCGAATCTCGTTTGAAAACCCGACATAGGAAACGGGCGTTCCGGGCGGCGTAATCAGGTCCGGCACCGCATCGGCGTTGCCGGGGACCGAGCCATTTGAATCGGTGAACAGGCGCAGCCCCTGCGCCTCGAACCGTAGCGCCATTTTGTGCGCCATTTCGTCAAGCTGGGCCTGATAGGTCGGCAGGATCTGATCCCGAAGCTCGAACAATCCACCCACGGTCCCACCCAGATTCGTCTGGGTAATGTCGACCGCATTGGGATTGTGGGCGGGGTCTCCGCCCAGATAAAGCCCCGCTGCCGTGGCCGGATAGGAACTGGTCGCCGAGAGAGGGGTTGAACTGAAGAACAACTCCTCCGGATTTTCGTCCGCCAGTTGCTGGCCCTGCGACGTCTGGACGACCAGAACGCCATCACCACGGGTAAAAAACGTTATTTCAATTTGCTGCGAAAGGGTTTTGACGGTCTCGTCCCGGCTGTCTTCGAGCGCCGCAATGCTTTTACCAAGGCGCAGGTTGGATTTGATCTGCTGGTTGAGATCCGCAATCAGGGTCAGAGAGCTGTTGATCTCGCCTACGGCCACCGAAATCTGTGTCTGTGTGTCATTGCGCATCTGGGAAATCAAGTCCGCAAAGTCATTGATCTTGTCGGCGACCTTGACGGCTTCGTCGACTCCGGCCTTGAGCAGGAACCCGTTTCCGGGGTCGTCCGACAGGCTGGAAAAGGAGTCCTTGAGTCGGGCGACTTCCGAGGCCACGGATAACTCTTTCTCCGGCGCGCCGTGGAATTGCTGGATCTGGTTGAGGTAGTCGGCCTTCACGGACAGGGAGGACGTGCCGCTGATCTGCGTCCACAAGTCGCGGGACAGATTCATGTCCACCTTGCGAATCAGGGTGTCCGCACGCACCCCGACGGCTGTGCCGTCGATGGCCACGGTCGATTGCGGCAATATTTTCCGGGTATAGCCCGGTGTGCCCACGTTCGAGACGTTCGTGGCGATGGTGTTAATCTGCTGCTGGGCGATGCGAAGCCCGGTGAGCGCGGAATCAAGAGAGCCAACCGCCATGACGTTTCACTATCCTCAAAACAGGGGTTTTACGGGTCACGGAAACGAGGATGCAAGAAAGGTGCCATGTATGTTTTCCGGAATGTCGTGAATGATACGAAACCCCTGTCTTTTTCCTGTCAAATCCTTACAATGCCACGAGTGCCTTTTCTCTTCGTGGCCCGAAGGGGCGTTTTTCATGAATGAAACCGAAATCATCGATCTGGTGCGTGAGGCGATTTTGCTGACCATCAAGGTCAGTGCGCCCGTGATGATCGTGGGGCTTGTGGTCGGGGTGTCGATTGCGCTTGTTCAGGCATTGACACAGATTCAGGAAGTTACCCTTGTCTTTGTGCCAAAGATTCTGGCGATTTTTCTGGCTTTGTTTTTCTTCTTTCCGATGATGACGGCGCTTCTGGTTGAATTCACGAAGATGCTGGCGGATCGGATCGTGGGCGGCGGTTGACGCCGTCAAAAATCTCTGCGACACTTTGACGCATGGAGGCGATTCGCCCCGTTTGATACCGTATTCCCCGTGAGTTCCTCGTCTGCCCCCTTTTTTTCGGAGATCCTGTCCCATGAACGCGAATCGGTTTTTTCTGGCCGGGGCTTTTGCTGTCGGTCTGTCTGGCGTTTGCGCCCCTTCTGTGCATGCAGAGCCCTGGAAACAGGAAGGCGACTGGTTGGTTCGCGGGCGCGGAATCATGGTTGCACCGTCCGAAGACGCGAGGATCCGCCCGATTGGCGGGGATGTCAGTATCAACAATTCTTTCGTCCCTGAACTGGATTTTTCGTATTTTCTGACAAACCATCTGGCGCTGGAGCTGATTCTGGCGACGACGCCTCATGATGCGAAAGCTCTGGGAACCACGGTGGGCGACGTCGATCTGGGGCATGTCTGGCTGATCCCGCCGACCTTGACCCTTCAGTATCACTTTGATCCGATAACGGAGTGGAAATTCAGCCCGTATTTCGGCGCCGGGATCAACTATACGATCTTCCACCGTGAAGATACGCCGGGCGATGTTGTGACCCACTCTGCGTTTGACAACAGTTTCGGCTATGCGCTTCAGGCCGGGATGGATGTTCCCCTGAATGGGAATTTTTTCCTGAACGTGGATGTCAAGCGCCTGTGGCTGAGCACCGATGCGCATTTTCGGACTGTTGTTGGCAATGTTGATGCCGATGTCGATATTGATCCGTGGATTGTTGGGGTCGGGTTTGGATACAAGTTCTGATGCTTTTTACCTTTTCTGATGTGTAAAAGGCCCCGAAAGGGGCCTTTTTCGTGCTTCAGCCCTATCCTTTTGGTGAGAGTCCAGGCGCATTGGTATTATACGTAAGAAAAAGCTTGATGTTGACGTAATAATAAATTATCTCTCTGAAACATAATAAAAAACTCAAGGCGTGGATAAAAAACACAGTGTGGAGGAAAATCATGGCGGATTCTGTCAATCATCTTGTTGTCAGCAGACTGGCGGTCGAACGTTGCCAGAACTATGTTGCACACCTGCATGCGCTTATGTATCTGTGCGAGCCACCCGATCTGGGACTGGACAGCGTCCTTTCAGGCAGCGCGCGTCAACTCATTGGCGCCCTGTCGTCTGAATTAACCCTGATTGGCCATGCGCTGCGTCTCCCGGAAAATGCGCCGCAGCGCGGAGAGATGCACCTCCGGAAAAAAGCGGGATAGACCTTGACGGACGCGGCTTGGCATGCTCTGAGTATGAAAAATATTCGGCGGGAGAACGGGGCCAACATGTCTTCAAAAGAACGGATTGAACTTTTTACGCTTGAGGATCACTCCTCGCTGTTTTGCGCGGCGGATTCCCCGCCCGGACGCGAGGAGTGGGAAGCGATCGAAATGATCGGGGCGGTTCTTTGTGACCTGTTTTATTCCCTGTATTATCGCCCCGTAAGTGCGTGTTATGCCCATGTTAATGGAGATTTTCCCCGTTCTTTTGCTTTTGAGACGTATTATCCGAGTGATTTTCAGACAGCAGGCCGCCTGCGTGAATTTTTCAATGTTCTATCGGTCGTCAGTGATGAACTGCCTGTTTCCGGCATCGTGGTCTCAAAAGAGCATCAGGTTGTTTCCGCTGCACGTTTTTCAGATTACGTCGATCTGGTCGTGTTTTTTCTGGGCAGTGTGGAGCCATCGAACGGGCAGTGCTACACTCTCCGGGCTTTCCCGGAAGACATCAGGCATCTGGTTAACCTGACCGATGCGGCGCGATATGGTAAAAAAAACAGAGGACCCTTTCTACTCTTTCCGCCTCCATTAGACAACGCCGGGCAAACAAGGGCCTTATCGCGTGCCGGTGGAGCCAAATCCACCCGCGCCGCGCGCGGTCTCATCCAGATTGTTTGTCTCGGTCCATGAAACGCGGGTGACGGGTGCAACGATCATCTGGGCGATTCGCATGCCGCGCTCAATGAGGAAGCCCTCTTTCCCATGATTAACCAGAATCACCTTGATTTCACCCCGGTAATCGGCGTCGATGGTCCCGGGCGCGTTCAGAACTGTAACGGCGTTTTTGGCGGCAAGGCCCGATCGCGGACGGATCTGTGCTTCGTAACCGGGGGGCAAAGCAATGGCAATTCCTGTAGAGATCAGGGCCTTCGCGCCCGGTTCGAGAACCACGGGCGTATCCAGCGCGGCCATAAGGTCCATCCCCGCCGCATGCGCGCTCGCATAACCGGGCAAAGGCAGATCAGCGCCATGGGGAAGCCTCTGTATGAATACGGCAATTCCTTGCGCCGGAGCATCGAAAGCCGGAAGGGTCTGCGCGGACGAACGGGTCATGAAAGTGTTTCCTTTTCAATGGTTTTATCGGGATTATGGGTCTCGGGGCTGCTCATTCTTTAACAGTCATCGGCCTGAAAATCATACAGATCTGGCGTTCCGCCTGATAGCAAACCACGAAGGCACAAAGACACGAAGAGCCTGATAAAAGAGCTAAAACTCCGTGTCTTCGTGGTAAAAAACCAGACTCCCCACCCTGTGCAATTTCTAACTTAAGGGGCCACATGACTCATACCCTGAAATGAGCCCTTCGTAAAGGGTGCGGGCGGCGCGTGTAACGGCTTGCGCGGAAAAATCTTTTTCAAGCACGATGGAGGGACTGGCGGCAGACCATCTGCGCAAAAGCTCTGGATCGCGGGCCACGGACTCCAACGCTTCGACCAGCGCCAACACATCGCCCGGCGGAACCAGAATTCCGTTGCGCTTCGGCTCCACGACCTCACGGCATCCCGGCACATCGCTCGCTACAATCCCGCGTCCGCAGGCGGCAGCTTCCAGCAAAGATTTGGGAATGCCCTCCCCGCCCAAAGACGGCTGCACAGCCAGATGGGCCTGCGTCCAGATCTCCCGCATGTCGCCCTGATGACGTTTCCAGACGACGTTGGACGTGGCCGCCTGCCAGTCCTGAATGTCCTGAGCCGTCCAGCTGCCCGGATTGTTCAGATCCGGTGCGCCGCACAGCCACAGACGCAGGGTCGGCGCGCGGGTCTGAAGCTGTTCAAAGGCCGTCCGCAAGATGGTCAGGCCCTTGATTCCGATCATGCGGCCTGCAAAAACACAGACGATTTCATCTGTCTTTTCCGGCAAAGGCAGCGGCGCAAAATGGTTCGTATCAACGCCTGAACCCGGGATCAGGGCAATGTTTTCAAGAGGAGAGATCTTCAGTGTGCTCAGGCGCGTCCGGTCGTCCGGATTCTGGACAAGCGTAATAGATCCGGGCCTGTGCAGCAAAAATCCCAAAACAGGCCGGAGAATGCCTCGCAGACAGCGCGCGCGAAAATCGTCTGCCGTAAAAATATACCCCAGCCCGGCAAACGCATTGATCGATCGAGGGACGCGGCACAGCCACGCCGCCAGAGCGCCCCACAAAATGGCTTTGACGGTGATATGGTGAACGAGGGCCGGAGATTCTCGGCGATAAATCCGGATCAGGTCGAAAAGGGCACGAATTTCCCGAAGGGGATTGAGTCCGCCCTGCCCGATCCGGCAGGGGATGAGGCGAATGCCGACCTCTTCGATTCGGGCGCGGCAGGTGGATGATCCTGTGACCAGCGCAACGTCAAATCCGGCCATCTGCGCTGCTCGGGCCATCGGCATGCGGTGAGAATAAAAATAGGCATCGTTTGGAACAAGATAAAGCAAAAGGGGCTTCACCCTCCGCCTCACTTGTCGTCGACAGGGGTGCCCGCGATGTCTTCAAGAGTCGGGTCAGAGTCCTCGCCCAACAGGTCGTCGTCGGCGTCTTCATCGTCAAGAGGACGATCCCCGTCTGAAAGAGCATTCCAGTCGTCTTCACCTTCCATGAGGTCGATGATTTCCTCTTCCTCTTCCTCGGCGCGATAGACGCGCTGGTGACTACGAACCAGATCCTCCCGAAGATCGTCGGTCGAGACCGCACCATCTGCAATCTCTCTCAGGGAAACGACGGGGTTCTTGTCATTGTCACGCTCCACCAGAATCTGGGTACCGGAGCCGATTCGCCGCGCGCGCTGCGCTGCCAGCATGACAAGTTCGAAACGGTTTGGAACGATCTCAACGCAATCTTCAACGGTAACGCGGGCCATGGTCTGCCTTCCGGTGTGGCTTAGGGTCCAGTCAAGGGCCGTTTATAAGGGGTTCGTTCGCAAAAAGCAAGCCTTTGGCGCTTTTTTCGTTTTTTGTCCCGAGGATGTGGAAAAGCATTGAAAAAATCTATATCAATCGTTACTAATGTACGCCCCGGTTCAAGGGCTTTAAAAGGTCACAGGTTTATGCGTCGATTTGAAGCCCGGTGTGTTTTTGCCTAAATCTTTTGTTTCGGAGAGAAATAGCCCTTTTAACAACAAGCTTTCAGAAAAGGACTTCGATGATGTCTTCCAGAAAAAATGAAAAATCCGGCATTCCTTTCCCTTTTTACCCCGAAGAAAAAGTCGCGATTTTCATTGATGGTTCGAACCTGTACGCCGCCGCGCGCGCCTTGAATTTCGACATTGACTACCGCCTTTTGCTTCAATGGGGGGCGAGCCATGGCCGCCTTGTACGCGCCTTTTACTATACGGCGCTGGTCGAGGATCAGGAGTATTCCCCGATTCGGCCCCTCGTGGACTGGCTGGACTATAACGGCTATACGATGGTAACCAAGCCCACAAAGGAATTCGTGGATTCCCAGGGGCGCCGCAAGATCAAGGGAAATATGGACATCGAACTGGCCATCGACGTCATGGAAATGGCTGAAAATCTGGATCATATTATCCTGTTTTCGGGTGACGGAGATTTCCGCCGCCTGATTGAAGCTGTCCAGCGCAAAGGCGTGCGCGTTACGGTCGTCAGTACGATCAAATCCTCTCCGCCCATGGTGGCGGACGAGCTGCGTCGTCAAGCCGACCATTTTCTGGATTTGGAGATGCTGGCCCCGGATATCCAGCGCGCCTATCCTGGCGGCGTGCGTCCGGTGCGCGAAGACACCTACGGCCCCCGCATCGCGCGGCAGGGAGCGACGGGGCTTTGGATTCCGGAGGCGATGGGGATGACGACGAATTAGAGGACGACGATCTGAATCGTCTGCCGAGTTACATCTGAGATTCTTCTAAGAGCCGGTTTTTTCGGGGGTATGGACCTGTCTCCCCTTTCCAAACCGTGCGCCGGGCGCTACGATGCACAGGCCATGATACAGGATAATATTTCGACCAGACGCCATTTCATTTTACATCTCGTTTCCGATTCTACGGGTACGACGATTCAGGGCCTTGCCCGTGCCTGTCTGGCGCAGTTCGACGATATCGAGCCGGAGCATAAAATCTGGCCGATGATTCGGACGGAGGAGCAGCTGACACGGGTTCTGGAGCGCATTTCCGCCGCGCCCGGCCCGGTTTTGTTCACCATCATCGACGAAAATCTGCGCCGCATCCTGCAAAAGCACTGTCACGATCTGGGTATCCCGGCAATGGCCATTCTGGATCCGGTTCTGAAGGGATTTTCGTCTTATCTGGGCCTTGCGCCTCATGGCGTTCCCGGGCTTCAGCACGCGATGGATGACGCGTACTTCGATCGGATGGAAGCGGTGGATTTCGCCCTGTCTTACGATGACGGGCGCAATCTGGAAGGGATCGGCGAGGCCGATGTGATTCTGGTCGGCGTCTCGCGGACCTCCAAAACACCCACCTGTTTCTTTCTGGCCAAGCAGGGCATCCGCGCCGCAAACATTCCGCTTGTTCCTCTTGTCCCGTTTCCCGATCACGTCGCCTCTTACGAGCATCCTTTGTTCGTTGGTCTGATCCAGTCTCCGCAGCATCTGGTGCACCTGCGGCGCAGCAGGCTTCACGCCGACGGGGTGAAGGAGCTGGAGGGGAATGCCTATCTGGATATCGACGCCGTGACCGACGAGATTCGGGATGCCAGACGGATTTTCAGCCGCCATGGCTGGCCTGTGATTGATGTCTCTCGCCGTTCGATTGAGGAAACCGCCGCCGAGATTCAATCCCTTCTTCAGGCGCTTCGGGAAAAGCGCAAGGACGGCACGGCGTGAACCTGATTCTTGCTTCTGGCAGCATCTACCGGAAAAAACTTCTTGAAAATGCCGGACTGGCGTTTGAGGTTTTTCCCGCGGATATTGACGAGGAATCCCTTGCCGCCGATGGTATGCGTCGCGGCGATTCGCCAGATGTGATCTGCGCGGCTTTGGCCCGCGCCAAGGCGCTTGAAGTTTCACGGAAACACACGGACGCCCTGGTGATCGGTGCGGATCAGATGCTCTATGACGACCGGGCGGTGCGGTTCAAATCACCCACGCCGGAAGTCGCCGTGGCGACGCTGATGGCGCTTCGGGGCCGGGAACACAGATTGACCTCGTGCGTCTGTGCCGCGCGGGACGGAAAACTCCTCTGGGAACATGCCGATTCCGCCACTATGACGATGCGGAACTTTGACGAGTCCTTTGCCCGACGGTATGTGGACAAGATCGGTGATGCAGCGCTGCGTTGCGTCGGAGGGTACGAATATGAAGGTCCGGGGGCATGGCTGTTTGAAAAAACGCAAGGCGACGGGTTTACGATTCAAGGGTTGCCCCTTGTGCCCCTTTTGAACTTTCTGATGAAACAGGGGTTTGGGCTGTGACGGGACAGGTGGCCAGCACCCCTTTTGTTCGCGCCGGAGTTATCGGTCATCCGGTCTCTCACAGCCTGTCCCCGCGCATTCATTCTTACTGGATCAAACGCTATGGGCTTTCGGGATCGTACCAGGCTGCCGATATTCCGCCTGAATCCCTTGAAGGTATGCTGTCTGCTCTGATCCGCCGTGGATGGCGCGGGTTCAACGTGACGGTTCCGCACAAGCGCGCTGTCATGGGTTTGTGCGCCGAACTGGACGATACGGCGCGCCGGGTGGGCGCAGTGAATACGGTGGTGGTGGATGTGCGTGGAAAGCTTCATGGATCCAACACCGATCTGTTTGGTTTCCGGGAAAATCTTCGGCGCGGCGCACCCGAATTTAATCCGGCCAGCGGTCCGGCGGTGGTTCTTGGCGCAGGCGGCGCGGCGCGGGCGGTTGTGGAATCCCTGATCGATTCGGGTGTGGCGGAAATCCGTCTGCTCAACCGCACAATGACTCATGCGAATGCCCTTGCGCAAACCGCCAGCTTTCCTTCGCGGGTGCGCGTTTCGTCATGGGAGGATCGGCATGCGGCGCTTTCGGGAGCGGCGCTTCTCGTCAACACAACAACGCTGGGGATGCGTGGCACGTCGCCGCTGGATCTGGATTTGAGCGCCCTGCCCTGCGAAGCCGTCGTCAACGATATTGTCTATGCACCGCTTATGACGGATTTACTGATCCGGGCTCAATCGCGCGGGCATAAAATTGTGACGGGCCTCGGGATGCTGATTCATCAGGCGCGCCCGGCTTTCTCGGCGTGGTTTGGGACGTTTCCGGATGTGACGGAGGAACTCTGCACAGAGCTTTTGTCCGTATGCGGAGAACATTCATGATCGGTGGACTGAAAGTCATCGGCCTGACCGGCTCCATCGGCATGGGAAAGAGTCTGGCCGCCAGCATGCTGCGCCAGATGGGGTTGCCGATTTTTGATTCGGACGCCTGCGCGCGCGGGGCGTTGGAGCCGGACGGAGAAGCCTTTCTTGCGGTTGCACAGGAATTTCCCGAGGCTTTCGACTCGCGCAGGGGAACGATAGACCGAGCGCGGCTGAGCGCGATCGTTTTCGGGAATCCCGCCCGGCGCGCTGTTCTTGAGTCGATTGTCCATCCGCTGGTATGGCAGGCGCAGAAAAAATTCCTGCTCCGCGCCCGGCGGACGGGGGTGCGCACAGTGGTTCTGGATATTCCTCTTTTGTTTGAAACGGGTGCGCAGACTCGCTGTGATGCTGTGCTGTGCGTGAGCGCGCCGCCCTTCGTTCAGAGGGCGCGGGTTCTGGCGCGTCCGGGGATGAGTAATGCAACTCTCAAAGGGATTCTATCGGCGCAGAAAACCGACGCTCAAAAACGCAGGCGAGCCACCCGCGTCATCCGCACAGGACTTGGCCGCGCCGCCACCTTTGCCGCGCTGCGGAGATTCCTGCACGATATTCAATCCGTTCGGCGAAAGAAAAAGCCATGACCCGCGAGATCGTTCTGGACACGGAAACCACCGGACTGGATCCGGCACAGGGGCACCGGATCGTTGAAATTGGCTGCGTTGAGCTTGTCAACCACATCCCGACAGGCCGGACGTGGCAGACCTATCTGAACCCCGAGCGCGATGTGCCGCCCGAGGTGGTCGCTGTTCATGGACTGAGCGCCGAATTTCTATCCGACAAGCCGGTTTTTGCGCAGGCGTTTCCTGAATTTCTGGATTTTATCGAACACGACTCCTTCCTTGTCATTCACAATGCCTCGTTCGACATGAAGTTTCTGAACGCCGAACTGAAGAAAGTCGGCCACCCCGGTCTGTCAGGCAAACGGGTGATTGATACGCTCCAGATCGCGCGGGAGAAATTCCCCGGTGCGCCGTCCAGTCTTGATGCGCTCTGCAAGCGGTTTTCCGTGGATAATACCGGGCGGAATTTTCACGGGGCTTTGCTCGATTCTCTCCTTCTGGCCGAAGTTTATCTGGCGCTCATGGGCGGGCGTCAACAAGGACTGTCTCTGGGGGAGGCCAAGCTTGATGGTGCCACGCTGTTTTCCGGAGGCGCGCCGATTCGCGAACGCCCTTTTCGTCCGGCGCGGCCTCATGCGCCTTCCGATCAGGAAAATGCTGCCCATGCGGCCTTGCTTGAACGTCTGACCGATCCGGTGTGGAAGAAAATCTCTGTCGGCTCCTGACCTGTTCAAAATCCTCCCGATCAGGCGCAAATTCCGGTATAATGAGCAGGTAAGGCCCGCCCAGAATTGCTGCGCCGCACAACGAAAGGGGTGTGTGATGAAACGGTCATTTGTATTCTTCGCCTTGATTTTCTTTTGTCTGTATGGAGCCCCGGTTCGAGCGCAGGAAGTTCTGGCCTCTCCGATCTGTCTAACGATTCATAATGTTGCGCCGTGGAGTGTAACGGGCAGTCTGGCCAGTCAGTCTTTCACTGCGCCCAACGGCGTCAAAGCGCATCAC
This sequence comes from Rhodospirillales bacterium, assembly GCA_020638285.1. Lineage (GTDB taxonomy): Bacteria > Pseudomonadota > Alphaproteobacteria > Micavibrionales > Micavibrionaceae > JACKIV01. The sequence goes on from JACKIV010000001.1 coordinate 150,561, forward strand.
CGCATCAATTTTCGCCTTAAACCCGATGAGAAGACCGAGATCTGTTCCAGAGGGCCATTTTATCCCGGCCTCAAGCATGAATTGACCTTGCGTACGCTGGTCCCGATTTTCAGCTGCATGACGAGAATGGACAAGGGCGAAGTCCTGATTAAGGGAGCCTATAAACCCGAAGGCGGGACAAAGACCTGGGCGGAGTGTTTCGATTGATCTGTCCGTTTTCAGATGGCTGCGCTCTGTAAACACTGGTGGCCCCGGGGGGACTCGAACCCCCATTCCCTTGCGGGCGAGCGATTTTAAGTCGCTTGCGTCTACCGGTTTCGCCACGGGGCCGAACGCATAAAAACACTATGCACAGCGCAGGAAAAATCGCAATGGATCACAGGATTTTTCAGGGGTTGAACCGCCGGATATCTGCATCCGGATTCCGGTAAACAAACAGACCGGGCGCCAGAGCGATACCGGTTTCGAGATTAAACAGTTCAACTTCGGTGATGAGGCCTTGCGAATCAATCACGCGCCATTTTTTCAGGGCAAGAGGATTTTCCGAAAAGCCGAGCGTCAGGGATCCGGCTTGCGGGTCTGCGGTCTGGATCAGGGTAATCTGAAGCAAATCGCCGCCACGCCGGACCTGTGTCACCTGAACGTCTCCGGACAGGCGCAGATCGGCGCGCAGAAGGAAATCCGCCAGAGTCTGGCCGATGGGCGCGTTGGTCTGTTCACCGAGTTCGCCATCGTAGAAATAAATCAGAAATCCATCGGCCACGACGAAATCCCGCGCAGGAGGATCGTATTCAAATCTCAGGCGGCCCGGACGACTCAGGTAAAACGTGCCGGTGCTTTCGGATCCGTCGGGGGCGGTCTGGAGAAACCGGGCGCGGGCGGTGCCCAGGGCCGAGAGATAGGTTTGTGCTTGAGCCGTCGCCGCGGTTGCCTGAGGCGGGGAAAGCGTTACCGCGTCCGCGGCGTGGCCATCACCCGGCGCGCGCAAAAGGAAAACCGCAAACAGAAAAGCCGTAACGGCAGGGCGAATCATCATGGAAAACACGTTAGCCGCCCCATGCGGCAAAAGAAAGGCGAAAAACATCAGGCTTGCACGACCAGGCCTTCAGGCAAAAACCGGCTCGATCCGCTCCTTGTGAACGGGCTCTGTCTTTGTCGTAATGTTTTTCAGGAAGTTCCAGACCTGACTCAACCGAACAGGGGTTGCCTCCATGATTCCGGACGCGGCTTCTGAAAAGGCTTGGCGCAGGGGAGACAGGCCCGGCGTGTTTTTCGGGATGGGCTTTCCCTCGGCGGCGGCGATTGCGGCATCCTCGATCCGTTTGCGGCGGCCTGCGGGAATGGTCTGTTTTTCTGCTTTCGAAGTGGCCTTTTCAAAGGCAAAAAGCGCGGCGCGGTTGGCTCGGTATCTTTCCCGATCTTCGGGAGATCCTTCCATTGCTGCCCGTCCGACAGCCTTATGGGCCTTTTTGAGAGCGTCTGTTTCTGATTCGATTTTTGATATTTCTGCCTTTTCCTGACGGGCATTGTATTTCAGGATACGGTTGCATTTGGCCAGTTCGACCCCGAGGGCCTTGTTCTGCTGTTTCAACGTGGTGCGTGCCGCTTCGTATTGTTTTGCCAGATCGGCAAGGGGGCGTGCCATATCCAGACCCGATGGAGGTCTTTTCCCTCCCGCAACTCCGGTCATTCGGGCATCAAGCAGATCGGCCATGATTTCGGTCTTTGTCGGTTTTCCGGCGAACATCCGGCGGATGAGCCCTTGCTCTTTATTTTCAGCGGGACTGTATTTCGTCAAAATGGCCAGAGCCGGATTTCCCGCGAGTGCCCCGATAACGTCCTTGCGGGTATGAAGGCGTCCCCAGGCATCGCTGTGCAGCGCCTTGCGAATCGCATTTGCTGTTGATGTTTCTATCTTGTTTGAGAGTTTTTCAGCGGCTTTGATGGATTCTTTTGTTCTGCGGTAGGTGTCGATCCCGGCCAAAAGAGCAGCGCGATCATTGCGCATGGCCTGCGCCTTCCATGGTGCCCAGAATTGACAGCGCACCAGAAGAGGCGGTTCCTTGTTAGCCAGTCTTATGGCCTTGGTATAGTTTCCGGATTCAAGGGCCTTGATATAGCTCCTCATTCGCCGACTGTTGCGCGTGAGGGAATCAAGCGCCATCAAGCCGGAGAAATCGTTCAGGGACTCTGTTAATTCGATTTTTTTCTGATAAAGCGCAACCGGATCGGTGGGCAAGCCGAGGGCCTGTGCCTTGCGCGCCAGAGCCGGTGGAACGGAATTCTTGAGGATATCTTCAACCACGTGCAGATCCCGGATATCGGAATCCAGCGCCGTACGACGCACCTTTCCAAGAGTCAAAACCCGTTTGGCCTCGTCTGCAAAACGGCGTCCTTTGGTGACGGGGACGTCATCGTTTTTGTACAAAAGCCGTTCGACCTCGTCCCGATACGCCTGAAGACTATCGCGCCGGGCGGTCCAGCCGGTGCGAACGCCATCCCACGCCGTCTTGCGTTCGGCAAGATGCTCAAGCGCCAAATTCACGCCTTTGCGGGCGATTTGTGCCTCAAAGGCAGGGGTCAGATGTGGCGGGTTTCCGGACATACCAAGGCCCTATCCTGAATACGAGAAGTCCCCCCGATATAACCATATTCTGTTCACGAAAGTCAAGTTTTTACCCCGGATTCACCCTGCATTAAACTGAAAACTGATCTTAACCACACGGTGCTTTGGTCACGGCGCATCATCCAAAAAGCAGCACGCGCCTTCATTTCTGCGAGGGACCGGACACATCGCCCACGATCTCTGCCTTACCTGGATGGAGACAGGGGCGCTTTGGTGCATCGCGGATCGCTGGAAATGGTCATAATGCCAGAGAAATCGGCATTCTGGTCACCTAATGCCGCGGACAGGTTCTCCTGAACACGATTTCTGTCTCCACCGTTAAGGGGATTAAAGGACGCACCCTTGAAGGCTTCCTTCGCAGCCTCCCGAACGGCATCAAGGCGGCTGCCGGGGCTTTTTACATCTCCGGCTACGAACGTTCCGTCCGGTAAACACAGAGAAAAGGACGTCCCGGGAGGGTCCTTGCGCAGGCTAAGGCCCTCGCCCCGCTCGGCTAGGTAAGCTATCACGGAACCGGAACCTTCCTCAACATAGAGACCTTGCGCCTCTTCATCTGGTGTCCGGGGTAAAACGACATCGTCATTCTGTCCTGCCATAGAGACTCTCCTAACAACAGAAGGCTTCAAACGAGACATTATAGCAAATTCTGACTGTGCGCAAATTTTACCTCCGGGACCGGAGAGAAAGGGAGGAGGATTCCGTCTTAAATTGATCTTAACCATAAGGTGATTTACTGTGGTGCAGTGCAAGAAAGCCTGTTTATTTACAGAAAGCGAGCGCACCATGGCCAATGCGAAAACTGCCCCCGGAACAACGCCGGAAAAGAGCTTTACCCTGACCAGCAACATGACCGGCGAAAGCTGGGACCTGCCGGTTCTGGACAGCACGGCGGGGCCATCGGTCATTGACGTCCGCAAGCTGTATGACGAAACCGATTATTTTACATACGATCCCAGCTTTACCTCGACGGGAAGCTGCAAGTCCGGCCTGACCTTCATCGACGGCGACAAGGGCATTTTGATGCATCGCGGGTACGATATCAAGGAGCTGGCCAGCAAAAGCTCGTTTCTGGAGGTCTGTTACCTTCTCCTGAACGGCGAACTTCCCAAATCCGCCGAGATGGAAACCTTCCGCAAGACGATTACACATCACACGATGGTGCATGAACAGGTCCATAATTTCTTTCGTGGATTCCGCCGCGACGCGCACCCGATGGCGATCATGTGCGGCGTTGTGGGAGCCCTGTCGGCGTTCTATCATGACTCTCTGGATATCTGGGATCCGCGCCAGCGCGAGATCTCCGCGCACCGCCTGATCGCCAAAATGCCGACTCTGGCCGCGATGGCGTATAAGTATTCTGTGGGCCAGCCCTTTGTCTATCCGCGCAACGACCTGTCTTATTCGGAAAATTTCCTGCATATGTGCTTTGCGGTTCCGGCGGAGGATTACAAGGTCAACCCGATCTGCGCCCGTGCGATGGACCGCATTTTCATCCTGCACGCGGATCATGAGCAAAACGCCTCGACCTCGACCGTGCGTCTGGCGGGATCGTCGCAGGCCAATCCGTTCGCGTGCATCGCGGCGGGGATTGCGTGTCTGTGGGGTCCCGCGCATGGCGGCGCCAATCAGGCTGTGCTGGAAATGCTGCGCGAGATTGGCACCAAGGATAACATCCCGGACTTTATCAAACGGGTCAAGGACAAGTCCGACAATACCCGCCTGATGGGATTCGGCCACCGGGTCTACAAGAATCATGATCCGCGCGCGACGGTGCTGCGCGAGTCCTGCAACGAGGTTCTGGACGCGCTGGGCGTGCGGAACGATCCGATGCTGGCTCTGGCGATGGAACTGGAGCGCATTGCGCTGGAGGACGAGTATTTCGTTTCGCGCAAATTGTTCCCGAATGTGGATTTCTACTCCGGCATCATTCTCAAAGCCATGGGTTTCCCGACCAGCATGTTCACGGTCCTGTTCGCCGTGGCGCGTACGGTGGGCTGGATTTCCCAGTGGAAGGAAATGATCGAGGAACCGCAACTGCGCATCGGTCGCCCGCGCCAGCTTTACACCGGCCCGGCCATGCGTCCCTATGTCCCGGTGGACAAAAGGGGATAGATGTTTCTCTCCCTTTCCCCTCTCGCTTGATCCCTCTCCCCCGTGGGGGAGAGGGAAAGCGAAGGAGCATCGCTCCGGAGGCTATCCGGAAGTCTCCTTTGTAACGCACGTTCCTCATCCATCCGCGCGGCGGCGCAGGTCGCTGGAGGAAATCGACAGAGTTGGCACGTCCCGAATCCAGACCGTTTGCCCCGGGGCGCGACTGGCCGGAACGCGCCGGACGAGGGTTTCGGCGGGCGGGCGGGCGATAAAGGCAAAGCGATCCTTGCGCAGCAAATCCCGCCATCCTTCCCATTTGTGAAAAATCACGGCGTTGTCGAATCCGCAGATCCACAGGAAATCCGTTTCCGGAAATCTTCGGTGCAAAACATTCAGAGTATCGCATGTGCGACGTGTGCCGAAGTCGGCTTCCAGTCCGCTTACGACGATGCGGGGGTGGCGGGATACGGCGCGGCATTTCTCCATCCGCTCCTTGATCGAAGGCAAATTATCTGGTGATTTCAGGGGATTGCACGGGCTTACCAACCACCACACCGCGTCCAGATTCAGGCGACGCAGGGCGATCAGGCTGATATGGCGATGTCCGATATGCGGTGGATTGAACGACCCGCCCAGAATCCCGACGCGTTTTGTGCGCCAGAGCGCGCCGCCCAACGGGCTCGGCGCAGGGAACAAGGCCCCGCCTGTCATCCGCCGGATTCTTCTTTCAACACGCCGTTCGGGTCTTTTTCGACCAGATCGGCGACTTCGGAGAAAATTCCGGCGTTCTCGTCCATCTGTTCTTTCAAAGGCGGGTTCTGTTCCCCCAGAGACCTGAAAAAGGCGGCGGCGTCGCGCAGCAAACGCGCGGCAAGGATGGCATGGGTCATCGTCATACGCGGTGGTTTCCTTTCTGAAGGGATGGAGAAGAAGGAAGGGCAAAATGGGTCCGGTAGGAATGCGCCGGGTAGGTGCCGATCAATGAGACGCTGTCGGCAAAAAAACGCAGCTCATCCAATGCCAGAGCAAAGCGCGGCGTGTCCGGATGACCTTCCACGTCACAGAAGAACTGAGCGGCCTGAAACGTTTCGTCCACATAGGATTCCAGTCGGGTCAGGTTTATGCCGTTGGTTGCAAATCCGCCCAGCGCCTTGTACAGCGCTGCCGGGATATTGCGCACGCGGAACAAAAGGCTTGTCAGAAAAACCGGGCCTTCGCAAAAATCGGGCATCGCCCCCGTGCGCGACAAAACGACAAAGCGGGTCGCATTGGTCGGATCGTCTTCAATATTTTCCCGCAGGATATCCAGCCCGTAAATCTGCGCGGCCAGGGGCGAGGCAATGGCGGCATGGGCCGGGTCGCCGTTTTCGGCAATCATTTCCGCCGCGCCCGCTGTGTCGGCGTGAACATGGGGGGTCAGGCCCAACTCTGCGATGATGTTGCGGCACTGGGGCAGGGCGTGGATATGGCTGTGGACGTGCCGGACGTCCCCGATCTTCACGCCGCGTACGCCCAGCAAGGCATGATGGACCGGCTCGAAATGTTCGGCGATGATGTTCAGGCCGCTTCCGGGCAAAAGACGGTGAACATCCGCCACCCGCCCGGCCAGAGAATTTTCAACCGGAATCATGGCCAGATCTGCCCGTCCGTCCGTGGCAGCGGCAAAGGCATCGTCGAACGACAGGCAGGGCAGGGGATCAAGATCCGGATAAACGGCCAGACAGGCTCGGTGCGAATACGCTCCCGGCGCGCCCTGAAAAGAAATCCTGTTTTTCGGCTCCTGCGGCATTTGATCCTCTTGGCGCGCGCGCGCTTTCGCGCTATAAAAGCATGGGATGGGATCGCGCTGCAAGTCTTGCGCCGGAGTTTTCATCGTTCTTTTTGGGCTTTCGCCGTTTTTCAGGGGTTCGTCATGGAATTCAACAAGATTTTCGCCGCTGTTCTGGTTGCCGGAATTGTGGCGATGCTGAGTGGATTTATCGCAAATCAATTTGTGCATGTCGACCCGCTGGACAAGGAAGCCTATCCCATCGAAGCCATGGACGTCGCCGCCGGAGACGGGGCAACTGCCGCCAAGCCTGCGGGGCCGGAGCCTGTTCTGGCCCTGATCGCTGCCGCGAATGTCGAGCAAGGCCAGAAACTGGCCAAGGCCTGCGCGGCGTGTCATGCCTTTGACAAGGGCGGCGCGAACCGGGTCGGCCCCAATCTGTGGGGCGTTGTGAATGCGGAAAAAGCCCATCATGCCGGGTTTTCCTATTCGAGCGCCATGGCCGAAAAAGGCGGAAAATGGACCTATGCCGATTTAAATCACTTTCTGTGGAAGCCCAAGGATCTCGTTCCGGGCACGAAAATGACCTTTGCGGGCCTGAAAAAGCCCGAGGACCGGGCCGCCGTGATTGCGTGGCTGCGCACCTTGGCCGATTCGTCCGCGCCCTTGCCCTCCGCCGCCGATATCGCGGCAGAAGCTCCAGCCGAAGCGCCTGTGGCTGCGCCGGAGACCCCGGCGACTCCTGTTCCGGAGACTGTTTCTCCTGCACCTTCCACTCCGGCCGGGCCTTGACTTTTTTCGAAAAATCGGATAGGCTGCGGGGACACTGACAACAGGGGTAGAGGCCATGATCGCCGTTTCGAATATTGCGCGGGTTTTTGAAAAACTGGCCGGGTGCCTTCCGAAGCAGAACTGGTTTGATCGCGAGCGTCTGAAAAGAATTCTGGAAGAGGCCGTCTGTGGCCCCTTACGCAGGAAGACACTTGAAGACGAAAAAGCGGTCCAGCCTTTCTCCGGTGAGTTGGGTCCTGTCGTCGCGCTTGATTACGTCGATGGTCCGGATGAGCCGCAGCCGAAATAAGTGCGCTATCCCGTTCGTCTGAGGCACAGCAAAAGCAGGGCCAGAAGCAAAAGCGCGCCGCCTTGGTGCGTGGCGGCCAGCCAGACCGGGACACCCAGAAGAAGTGTCAGGATTCCCAGAGTGGCCTGAAAGATCGCCATCAGACTCAATGTGCACACACCGGAATCAAACACTCCCGCCTTCCACGCGCGCAGGCCATATGCCAGTAAAATCAGGGTCGTCGTCACGCCCATCCAGCGATGAACGAACTGAACTGCCACCGGATTGTGGAAAAAATTAATCCATCCCGGATTCATCGCGCCGATCTCGGGCGGGATCAATCCGCTGCCCATCAGGGGAAAGCTGTTATAGACCAACCCCGCATCCAGTCCCGCCGTGAACGCTCCCCAGATCATGGTCAGACCAACGGCGTAGAGTCCTATCCATCCGTGAACCCGTAAATTTTCGGGCAGGCGGCGCGGTGGTCCCTCGTTAGTCCACATCTCCAGTCCGATCCAGATCATGAGCGCGTACAAAATTACCGCGAGCCCCAGATGCGCCGCCAGACGAAAATGGCTGACTTCCGGGTGATCCACGAGGCCACTGGAGACCATATACCAACCCATTACGCCTTGCGCGCCGCCGAGCGCGAGAATGAGCAGTAACATCGGGGCTTTGCCCTGCGGAATCCGTCCGCAAACCCAAAGCCAGATCAGGGGCAGGGCGTAGGCCAGACCGATGATTCGTCCCAAAAGCCGATGAAACCATTCCCAGAAGAAAATGGCTTTGAAATCGGTCAGTTCCATCCATGAATTCTTCTTTATGAATTCAGGCGATTGTTTGTACAGGGCAAACATGGCGTTCCATGCCGATTCGCTCATCGGGGGAAGGGTTCCGATCAGGGGTTGCCAGACCACGATGGACAGGCCCGATCCCGTCAGGCGCGTTATGGCTCCTACGATCGTCATAAGAAAAACAAGTCCTGCGCAAGAAAACAGCCACAAGGCAACGGAACGGGAAGAAGGGGACATGACGGGAGCTCCGGGATGTTTCTCCCGTGTATCATAAGGTTTCTTTTTGGATCTGTCGATTCTGGTGAAGCGTGGCTTGTTCGCCCTTTATATAGACATAACTCAAATAATGGTGATATTTTTCTTGGAGGCGGGCGGCAGATCGGCTAGTGTAGACATTAGGCTTGTGCCTCTTGCGCGCAGCCTTGGTTTGTCTTTAGTGTTCCATGTCTCGCCTTCATCAGGTTTCCAGGGCGTTTTTCTAGCAGGATTCCGGACTCATGAGCGTTTCCAGTCGATTCCTTCCCGTCTTTCTTTCCGTTCTGGCCGTGGCGGTGATGGTTTTTGCCGCGTCCGCGGAGGCCGGAGAGCCGCGTCCAATTGCCACGCATGGCGAATGGTCCGCCTACCTGTTTGAGGAAAATGGCGGCAAGGTCTGCTATATGGCCGCCCAGCCCAAGACGGAGAAAGGCGATTATCAACGGCGAGGCGAGGTTTTCGCCCATATCACCCACCGCCCTGCCAATGGCGTGAAAGATGTTTTCAGCTATCTGGCCGGATATAGTTACAAAAAAGACTCTCGTGTAACCTTGAAAATTGATGGCCGTTCGTTCGATCTGTTCACCGATGGAGAAACCGCCTGGGCGGATGATTCGGGCACCGATTCTGCTATTGCGCGGGCGATTCGCGCAGGGTCGCGGATGGTGGTCACCGGCACGTCGGCCCGCGGCACACTCACGACCGACACGTTCAGCCTGAAAGGCTCGTCAAAGGCTTATGAAAGCATCTCTCGCGAATGCGCCGTGCGCTGATCCGAGTCGGGATCAGGCCGATCAGGGGCAGAATTGTTCTTCGGACGACAGCCCTCTGGGCGCGTGGTTCTGTTATGCCCGCGCGCACATGGTGCCGGAGTTATGTCGTCAGATGGCTGTTTTTCCTGTGGAACAGGCCTCTTTTCCTTCTGGATCCCGCTTGGAAGGTCGACGGGTTTGTGCTACCCAGAACCATGTTTTGAGCCCTGCCGATTCGCAAGGGTGGAAAGCGAAAGGGATTGAATCTTTCGCTGCATGTTTGGAAAAAGCCGGAGCGTTTCGCATGGCCATCGTGCTGCGAGGACATAAAGCGCAGGAGTACTTTTCTTCTCTCGCCGGGGCCGTTTCCCGTAAGGCTTTCCTGTCTGTCTGTCGTTTGGCCGGAATTCGTACGCGACATCTGTTTACGACTCGCGGTCGCCTGCGGTTTCGCTATGTTGCTCTGCCGGGCGCAGCGTGTTTCTTGGCACTTCTGGCCACTGTGCCGGGGATGTCATTCAGTACGCCGGTCCCCTTTGTTACGGGCGAATCTGCGCTCGTCTATAATGCCGAGGCTGCAGAGGAAGATGTCGGCGCCCGTTTTGCCTATGTTTTGAAAGAGCAGACGGTTGTCCCCGCGCCTGGTGTTCTGGTCGGTCAGGGGGGTGGTCAGGATGAGGGCGCGGGCGCGGCACCCTTCGATGTGGCCACCACCGCGCCCGCCTCCGGCCCGAAAGAGGCCAGCATCCTTGTCGGAAAGGGCGATACGCTCACGGGCCTTTTGCACCGCGCGGGATTGTCGGTTTCCGAGACATATCAGGCTGTTACCGCTATGGCCGATCAAGTTGATCCCCGGGATATCCGCCCAGGTCAGACGGTGAGTCTGCGGTTTGATCCCGATGACGATCAGGGCTACACCCTGTCCAAGATGGAGGTTTTTCTCGATTCGGTCCGTTCGATCGTGGTCAGCCGCGACGAGGACCGGGACGATTTCGGCGTGGCCGTGAACGAAAAAGACGTGGAGCGAAAACTGTTTGCGGGGCGCGCGACGGTGTCTAGTTCGATTTATCAGTCCGCAACCCAGGCTGGTATTCCCGCTCCTGTGATTGCAGAGGCGATCCGCCTTTATTCCTATGATGTTGACTTTCAACGTGATATCCAGCAGGGGGACCGTCTGGACGTTCTTTATGACGCCTATGTCACGGAAGATGGAAATGTCGCGCGGCAGGGCAAGGTCCTGTATGCCAGTCTGAATGTCGGCGGGCGCGCCATTCCGATTTATCGCTATCAGAGCAAGGATGGCGATGCCGAATATTACGGCCCGGACGGGAAAAGCATTCGTAAATCCTTGCTCCGCACGCCTGTGGACGGAGCGCGAATCACCTCCGGGTTTGGAATGCGGAGGCATCCTCTTCTGGGTTACAGCAAGATGCACAAAGGCATGGATTTTGGGGCGCCGCGCGGGACGCCCGTTTATGCGGCGGGCGCGGGAACGGTCGAAAAAGCCGGGCGGAATGGATCTTACGGGAATTATGTGCGTCTGCGCCACAACTCTACGACCAGGACGGCTTATGCGCATCTGAACGGGTTTGCTCGCGGTCTGAAGCCCGGTGCCAGGGTTCGTCAGGGTCAGGTTATCGGATATGTAGGAACCACGGGACGTTCGACTGGTCCACATCTGCATTACGAAGTCATTGTTGACAACAAGCAGATGAATCCTGCGAAGATCAAAATGGCCGAGAGCGACGCCCTGCGCGGAAAAGACCTCGCCCGGTTCAAGGCGCAGGTGGCGGATATCCGCAAATCCTATGCTGCCCTTTCCGGCGATGGTCTGAAAGTTGCTCAGGCGGAGGGGGCTTCTTCCGAAACCGTTCGTTAGGAATTCTGCTGTTTCTCTCCGGAATGGCTGACGGAGCCGTAAGGGCTCATTCGTATGGCGGCTTCGTCCAGCCCTTGGGCGAGAGAGTAAAGATCTCGTACCCCGTTTCTGTAACGCCGATCGTATGTTCGAACTGCGCCGACAAGGATCGATCACGCGTGACAGCCGTCCAGCCATCCGCCAGAACCTTGGTCGCCCAGTGGCCTGCGTTAATCATCGGCTCGACCGTGAAAAACATGCCTGGGCGCAGCAAAACCCCGGTCCCCGGTACGCCGTAATGCAGGACGGAGGGCTCCGTATGAAAGATTTTCCCGATTCCATGGCCACAGAAATCGCGCACCACCGAAAAACGGGCGTTTTCGGCCAGGTTTTGAATAGCCGCGCCAACATCGCCCAGCCGCATGCCGGGTCTGACGGTCCTGATCCCTGCCATCATGGCATCATAGGTCACATCCACCAGCCGTTGTGCCTTGACGGGAACCTTGTCGCCCACCAGATACATGCGGCTTGTATCTCCGTGCCACCCGTCCAGAATAACCGTCACGTCAATATTGATAATGTCGCCGTTAATCAGCTTTTTCTCGCCCGGAATGCCGTGGCAGACAACATGATTGATGGATGTGCAGATGGATTTCGGAAACCCCCGATAGTTCAGAGGTGCAGGAATGGCGCCTTGTTCCACGATATAACCATGACACAGCCGATCCAACTCGCCTGTAGAAACGCCCGGAACCACGTGCGGCGTAATAAAATCAAGGACCTGTGCTGCCAGTGCCCCGGCTCGACGCATACACGCGAATGCAGATTCGTCGTGAATCACGATTCGGTCCGTTTTTTGGAGATTTTCATTTTCATCCATGGCGTTTTTCGTTTCGTTCGCGTATGTTTTCCAAAGGGCTTCGGCGTAATTGTACAGAGTCCTCTTACCTGATATAGATGTAAAGCTGGTTTGAACAGCCCCCTTTGTTTGGTTTCAACCGACATGGGCTCTTTTTTTGAGTACGGAAGATCGCTATGGCCGAAAAGAAAAGTTCCGATGTTTTGACCGCTGCCGTGATCGTTATCGGCAACGAGATCCTTTCGGGCCGGACTCAGGACACCAACACATCCTGGATCGCCGAGCGTCTCACCCAGCGCGGTATTGTGATCCGCGAGGTTCGTATTTTGCCCGATGAGGAAGAGGCCATTATTACCGCCGTTTCTACCCTGCGCCAGAAATTCGATTATGTTTTTACGACGGGGGGGATTGGCCCTACGCATGACGATGTGACCGCCGAATGTGTTGCAAAGGCCTTCGGTGTCGGGATGGAGCAAAATGAAGAGGCGTTCCGGATGCTGGAACAGCATTACGGGCTCGAAAATCTGACGCCGCCGCGCGCAAAGATGGCTAAAATACCCATTGGAGCGCGTCTTATACCCAATCCTGTTTCTGCTGCGCCGGGTTTTATTCTGGAAAATGTCTATGTCATGGCCGGTGTGCCCCGCGTCATGCACGCCATGCTCGATCATGTGACCGACACGTTGCGTGTTGGAAAAACCGTTTTGTCCAATACGGTCGCCTGCATGACCCCCGAAAGCGCGCTGGCCGAGGATCTGGAGAAACTTCAAAATCAGTATCCGGATATCGAAATCGGCAGTTATCCACATTTCCGGGGCGGAACGCTCGGGTTAAGCGTCGTTTTACGTTCAACCGAGGAAGATCAACTCGAAAAGGCCACCGAGGAACTCATCGCCATTATTCGTCGTCATGGAGACGAGCCGCGCGCCTTGAGTTTGCGCCCGGGTTCCATCGTCCATTGAGCCAGACCTTGAGCGCGGCAATCGGTCTTTGCGTGTCTCTGCCCGGTCGGGGGATGGTGAAGATTTCCGGAGCGGATGGTCTTGCCTTTGCCCAGAATTTGTTCACCAATGATCTTGCCCTTCTCGGTATCCAGCCTTGTCTGTATGCGTGCCTTTTGACGCCTCAGGGGAAATTCCTGCACGATTTTTTTATAACGAGAAATGAAGGCGACCTGATTCTCGAATGTGAAGGCGGGGCACGCGCCGAGGATCTGGCTCGGCGGCTGGAGCGCTATCGCTTGCGCGCTTCTGTTTCGATTGATCTGAAGACATCCGTTCGGGTTGAGGCTTTTCTTCCCTCCGAAGGGAAGAGCGAGGTCCCGCCCGGTTTCACACCCGATCCGCGCCATCCGGACATGGGCGCGCGTGCGATCTTTCCGGATGAGGCGTCGGAAGCAACGGCGGATCAGGATTTTGAACAATGGGACCGGCGGCGAATCCTGTTGGGGATACCGGATGGCAGTCGGGATATGGTTCCGGAAAGCTCAACCTTGATCGAAAGCGGACTGGATCGGCTGCATGGCGTGTCGTTTACCAAGGGATGCTATGTCGGACAGGAGTTGACCTCTCGTATGCATCACCGTGGGCTTGCGAAAAAGCACATTGTTCCCGTGCGTTGTGCAGGCGGGGTTTGTCCCGTGTCCGGAACCGATATTCGTATTGAAAACAGGCTCGTGGGACAGATGCGGTCTTCCTGTGGCGATTTGGGCCTTGCCCTCATCCGGGATGATGCATTGTCAGAGTGGAAACAGTCTCAATCAACGAATAGCAGAGAATGCCGTCCTCTGACCATTGAATTATAAACATCGTTCAATATTTTATTGCACATCGTTCATAATTATGGCATGATGTGAATTGAACGGTGTATATAATCATTCTGCATCTTTGGTCACGGAGCTGTTTTCATGTCTTTTCTGGTCGGTTTGATGGCGATATTTCCGGTGGTCGCGACCTTTCTCGGGCCCAGCCCTGCGCGAGCCTCTGAGATACAGGGTGAAACGGTTGTTCTGCTGCACGGAATTGCCCGAACGGGCAAGAGTCTTCGAACGCTTGAGGCGGCTTTACAGGCTCAGGGATACCGGACGCTTGCCGTGACGTATCCGTCCACGACAGAGGATCTTGAGGCCATCGCGGAGACTCTGGGCAGGGGAGATCTGAATCCGGAATTCTGGGGCACGGCGCAGAAAGTTCATTTTGTCACACACAGCATGGGCGGACTGGTCGCACAAAAATATCTGGACCGCTACAGGGCTGACATCTCACCGGAAAAAATGGGCCGCGTGGTCATGCTGGCGCCGCCCAATGGCGGCAGCGAAGTGGCCGATTTCCTCAGCGCTCTGCCTGCGTATCAGTGGATCTACGGCCCGGCGGGGCAGGAGCTGACAACTGCCGCGCGGGCAAAGGACGCGCACGATCTGTGGTACGAGCTTGGGATTATTGCAGGAAACAAGACATGGCCCTATCCTGTGGCGTCTTTTGTCGTGCAGGGTCCGGGGGACGGGCGCGTGTCCGTCGAAAAGACAAAGATCGACGGAATGAAAGACCATATCACGATTGATGCAACACATACTTTTATTATGGACCGCAAGGACACGCACGATCTGGTGTCCGGATTTTTGAAAAACGGAGTGTTTACACATGAGAAATGACAGCCAGTTTTCTCTGCTTACATCGCGGCGATTTCTGCCTTTGTTCGTCACCCAGTTTCTGGGGGCCTTTCATGACAATCTGTTCAAGAACGCCTTTGTGGTTGTGCTGTTGTTCGACACGGCGGCAAAAGCGGCGGAAAACGGGGCGGACCCCCGGCTTTTGACCACGCTGGCCGCCGGGCTGTTTATCCTGCCGTTTGTTTTGTTTTCGGCGATGGGTGGACAACTGGCCGACAAGTATCCGAAAGAAAAAGTCATCCGGATTGTTAAACTTGCCGAGATTGGAATCGCCGGGCTTGGTGCGGCCTCGCTGCTGGGCGGGTCGGTCGTGGTGTCTTTCGTGACCCTGTTTGCGCTGGGCACGCAGTCGGCCTTTTTCGGGCCGAGCAAATATTCGATCTTGCCCCAGCATCTGGAAACCCGCGAGCTGATCGGAGGGAACGCCCTGCTCAATACCGGGACGTTTCTGGCGATTCTGATCGGCACCATTGCGGGAACGAGTCTGGTGACTCTTCCCGGCGGAAAAACCCTCGTCAGCGGCATGATGATGATTTGTGCGATTGCGGGGTATTTGTCCTGTCGGTTTGTTCCAACGGCCCCGCCCAAAGCCGCTGATCTGAAGATTGATCTCAATCCCCTGCGCGAGACGCGGGACGTGGTGCGCTATGCCCTGACTCAGCCGAAAGGGGTCACTCTGGCCATTCTGGGCATTTCGTGGTTCTGGTTCATGGGCGGGACGTTCATGGCTCAACTGCCTAATTTTGTAAAAGAGACTCTCGGCGCGGACGAGTATATTCTGACAATTTTGTTGATTGTTTTTTCCGTCGGGATCGCTGCTGGGGGGTTGCTTAACAATCGTCTTTTGCGTGGACGGGTCGAAGCCGTCTTTGTGCCTGCCGCCATTCTGGGCATCACCGGATTTTCGATAGATCTGTATTTCGCCAGCGGCGGAATCCCGGGCCATTTGCCTCTTCGCGTGGCCTTTGACATCGCCATGATTGCGATATGCGGTGGCCTGTTCGCCGTTCCGCTCAACGCCATCATTCAGGACCGCACGAGCGAAGATCATCGTGCGCGGATCATGGCCGGAAACGCGATCGTCAATGCTTTGTTTATCGTCGCGTCCTCTGTGTTCAGCGCTATTCTGATCGGCGCAGGGATGGAAGTGCGCGGAATCTTTCTGGTCTTTGCTATCGCCAATGCGGGCGTGGCGCTTTATATCTGCCGCCTGTTGCCCGATTATCTGTTCAAAAGCATTCTGCAGGGAATTTTCAAGGTTCTCTACAAGGTCGAGATTCGCGGTCTGGAGAATGTCGAGAAAGCAGGCAAGCGGGCCGTGATCGTGGGAAACCATGTATCCTTGCTTGATCCGCCTCTTCTGGCTGCGTTTCTGCCCGGGCGGCCCATGTTCGCGGTCAACAGTTTTGTGGCGAACTGGTGGTGGGTCCGGCCTTTTTTGAAGATTGTCGATGCGTTTCCGCTGGACCCCACCAATCCATTCTCGGTCAAGGGCTTGATCCGCAAGCTTCAGGACGACCGGCATGTTGTGATCTTTCCTGAAGGGCGCCTGACGGAAACCGGCGCTCTCATGAAGGTCTATGATGGGCCGGGGATGATTGCGGACAAGACCGATGCGATGATTCTGCCGGTGCGTCTGGACGGTGTCCAGCATACGCCATTCGCGCGTTTGAAAGGCAAGGTGCCTTTGAAAAGTTTTCCGAAAATCACTATGACCATTCTGGAGCCTCGCAAATTCCGGATTGACGAATCGATCAAAGGGCGTGCGCGCCGCCTCGCTACCGGACGCCAGCTATATGATCTGATGGAAGAAATGATGTTTCTGACCGGGGATCGGGAGCAAACCCTCTACAACGCCTTGCTGCGCGCCGGGTATGTCAACGGGGATAAGGCTATCATTCTCGAAGATATCGAACGCAAGCCCATGACATTTCAGAAACTGGTGCAAGCCAGTGTGATTCTGGGCCGGAAAATCGTGGGTTTCACCCACAAGGGCGAGTCTGTTGGCCTGATGCTGCCCAATTCCGCCGGAGCGGTGGTGACGTTCTTTGCCTTGCAATCCTGCGGGCGGGTTCCGGCCATGCTGAATTTCTCAACCGGGCCAAAGGCCATGATCTCGGCATGCAAGACCGCTCAGATCAAAACGGTTGTGACCTCGCGGCGGTTTGTTGAAATGGCGCGGCTGGGTGATGCGGCAGAGCAGATCGCGGCTCATGTGAAGATCGTCTGGCTTGAGGATCTGAAGGAAAGTATAACTCTGATGGATAAAATGCGGGCTGTTCTGGCCTCGCCTGCGCGCGTTCATGCCGGGCATGGCGTTTTGCCGCACGACCCGGCAGTGGTTTTGTTCACATCGGGTTCGGAAGGCGAGCCCAAAGGTGTGGTTCTCAGTCATGCCAATCTGATGAGCAATATCGTCCAGCTTTCCTCTCGTGTGGATTTCAATCGTCAGGATGTTGTTTTTAACTGCCTGCCGATGTTTCATTCCTTTGGTCTGACGGGCGGGACGCTGCTGCCTGTCCTGTCGGGAATCCGGACATTTTTATACCCAAGTCCCCTTCATTACCGTATCGTTCCCGAAATGGTTTATTCCGCCAACGCCACCATCATGTTTGGAACGGATACGTTCCTGCAGGGCTATGCTCGCATGGCCGATCCCTATGATTTTTTCCGCATGCGCTATATTTTTGCCGGTGCGGAAAAGGTCAAGGCCGAGACGCGCCGCCTGTACATGGACAAATTTGGCGTCCAGATTCTCGAAGGATATGGTGCGACGGAAACATCTCCCGTGATTGCCGTAAATTCTGCCATGCATCGCCGGGACGGAACGGTCGGGCGGTTTCTCTCGGGCATGGAATATCGTCTGGAAGCTGTTCAGGGTGTGGAAGATGGCGGACGTCTTTTCGTGCGCGGACCCAACGTGATGCTGGGCTATTACAAGGCGGAGAGGCCCGGCGTGATCCAGCCGCCCGAAGAAGGATGGCACGATACCGGAGACATCGTTTCGGTGGATTCGGATGGTTTTGTGAAAATTCTGGGCCGGGCCAAAAGATTTGCAAAAATCGCTGGGGAAATGGTGTCTCTGGCGCAGGTCGAGTCTCTGGCCGATGCGCTCTGGCCCGAAAGTCAGAATGCCGTCGTCGCACTTCCCGATCCGCGGAAAGGGGAGCGTCTGATCCTTGTCACAACGAACGTTGATGCTGCGCGCGAGGATTTGTCCGCCTACATCGCTAAAGTCGGGGTGACGGCTCTTTGCGTGCCGGCGGCGATTCTGTGCGTGCCCAAAATGCCGGTTCTGGGGAGCGGAAAGCTCGATTATCCAGCCATCACGGGGTTGGCCAAGGCGGCGTTTCCGGGGCAGGATTAAAGACAACGGGGAATTTTCTGCCGGGCGGAGAATCGGTTCTTCTCATATTTTCCATTTGTCGTGTCCCGGAATGTTGGCACGATTTTCGCATTCCTCCTTTACGCAAGGACGGTTTTATGGCGGCGTTTGCCCCGTCCCCCGGCGACAGGAAAACGGAGCGAAGATAATGGAAAATACCATTTATGTCGGATTGTCGCGCCAGCTCGCGCTGCAAGAACACATGGAAATTGTCTCCAACAACATCGCGAACATGACGACGGCGGGTTATCGCGGCCAGAACATGATGTTTTCCGAATATCTTTCCGATCCGCGCGGTAAGGTCGATAACCCCAAAGATCCCCTGTCTATGGTTCTGGATTACGGTCAGTATCAGACCACCCGCCCCGGCCCCATCAAAAATACAGGCAATCCGCTGGACGTGGCGCTCTCTGGCCCCGGGTTTTTCGGTGTGCAAACGCCGGATGGGCTTCAATACACGCGCGCGGGAAATTTTGCCCTGAACGCGAATGGTGAACTGGTCACCGCGGCAGGTCTGCCCGTGGCGGGTTCAGGCGGCGGGGCGATCGTCGTCCCGCGCGGCGTTCGCGAGGTCAAAATTGCCGAGGACGGAACCGTTTCAACCGATCAGGGGCAGGTCGGTCAGCTCATGATAACGGAATTTGACAATATTCAGGAACTCGATCCCGCCGGGGACAACACCTACAAGGCAAAAAACGCCGGGCGGCCCGCCACGGACACCAAGGTCATGCAGGGCATGGTCGAAGGGTCCAACGTCCAGCCCGTGGTTGAAATGACCCGGATGATCGAAATTTCCCGCGAATATCAGGCGGTCCAGCGCATGCTCCAGACAGAGCATGATCGCCAACGTACAACCATCCAGCGCCTGTCGCAACGGACATAAAACAAAACAGAACAGAAGAAGGCTTGAAGACCATGAGATCTCTTGATATCGGTGCAACCGGAATGCTGGCCCAGCAAACCAACGTGGACGTGATTTCCAACAACATCGCGAACATGACCACATCAGGGTTCAAGCGCGGACGGGCGGAGTTTCAGGACCTGATCTATCAGAACATCGTCCGGCCCGGATCGACATCTTCGGATGCCGGAACGATTGTGCCTTCGGGGCTTCAACTGGGTCTTGGGGTCAAGGTCTCGTCCGTCTATCACCTGCATGAACAAGGGCCTTTGAAAGTCACGGACAACCCTCTGGATCTGGCGGTAACAGGCGATGGGTACTTTCAGATAGAGCTGCCCAGTGGCGACACGGCTTACACCCGGTCCGGATCCTTTCAACTCAGTGATACGGGCGAGATCGTGACGACGCAAGGCTATCGTCTCTTGCCGGGAATTACAATTCCCACGGACGCGGAGAGCATCACGATCAATCAAAGCGGCGAAGTTCTGGTCAAGCTGCCCGGACAGATCGCGATGCAAAATCAGGGACAGATCCAGCTTGCCAATTTCGTCAATCCGGGCGGGCTCGAAGGGGTCGGAGACACGTTATTCATGGAAACGGAAGCTTCCGCCGCGCCGGTGGTTGGCAATCCGGACAGCGAGAATTTCGGCCCCGTCCGTCAGGGCATGGTTGAGGGGTCCAACGTCAATGTGGTCGAGGAAATTACCAACCTGATTACGGCCCAGCGCGCCTATGAAATGAATTCCAAGATTATCAGCACGAGCGACGACATGCTCGGCACGATCACGCAGCTTCGATAGAAAGGATGCAAAGACATGATCGCGGATTTCTTCAATCGCTATGATTTCTGGATTCGGGTCGTTGTTCTGGTTCTGACTTTGACCGTCGGTGTGGGGTTCCTGATTGCAGGCGCGCAGGCGGCGATGGCATCCGGGATCGTGCGGCTGCGCCCGGCCACAACCTTGACGGACAATGTGATCCGGCTTGGCGATGTGTTCGAGGGGCTTTCAGAGAAGGCCGACCACGTTCTGGGGCCTGCGCCCGCGCCGGGGCAGGAAATGACGCTCAATGCCCGGACGCTGCTCCGGATCGCCTTGGCTCTGGATGTGTCGTGGCAGCCCGAAACGTCTATGGATCAGACCGTTTTGCGCCGCGCAGCAAGCATCGTGGACGAGCCCGCCATCCGTGCCACCCTTGAAAAAGCCCTGCGCGATAAAGGAATGGAGGGGCGTTTTGATGTCAGCTATGCCGGGCTTTCCGGCGGAATCGCCCTGCCGCCGGATCAGCCCGCAACGGTGGAAGTCGCCAGCCTGTCGATTGATCCGGCTCAGGACAGATTTACCGCCGAGATCGCTGCGCCTTCTGTGGCGGCTCCCTTGCGCAGGGTTACGCTTAATGGCCAGATCGAGCGGATTGTCAGTTTGCCGGTTCTCAAAACCGATTTGAGGAGCGGCGATATCATCAACGCACATGATCTGGTCTGGATCGAGGTTCCGGCACGGGATGTGTCGAATGACTATCTTGTGCGCGAAGACGATCTGGCGGGCATGACGCCCCGGCGTATTCTGGCGGCCGGAAAACCCGTGAAGGTCAATGAAGTTGAAAGTCCACGCATGGTTGAGCGTGGGAGTGCGGTGACGATTATCTTCAAAAACGGAGCCATGACCTTGACGGCTCCAGGGCGCTCGCTTCAGGACGGAGCGAAAGGCGAAGTGATCCGCGTTGTCAACGCGGCCAGTGCGCGCACGATTCAGGGCGTTGTCACAAATGGCGGCGAAATCACGGTGCAGTAACGGAAGGACTCTGAGAAATGATTGTAAAAAACGCGATGCTTCTGGCTGCTTCTGCCCTGTGCCTGTCGGCGTGCGGGTCGCTGGACCGAATTTCAAAAATCGGCAGCGAACCGGAGATGACAAAAATCGAAAACCCGGTCGCCCAGCAGGACTATCAACCCGTCAGCCTGCCCATGCCCACGCCCAACGCCACGATTCAACAGCCCAATTCTCTATGGGACGGCTCGCGCCAGACTTTTTTCAAGGACCAGCGCGCCTCTCAGGTGGGCGATATCATCACGGTTCTGATTGACGTCAAGGACAAGGCCGAACTGGACAACGAATCCAAGCGCAGCCGGGCCAGCAGCGAAAATGCCGGGATGGACAATCTTCTGGGACTTGAGACCAAACTGAATCAATATCTGCCCGAGGCGGTGGATAATACGAGTCTGGCCGCACTGGATGCCGATTCGAGCCATGTCGGGAAAGGCAGCGTCGGGCGCGAGGAAAAAATTACCCTCAAGATGGCTGCGATCGTGACCCAGAAACTGCCCAACGGAAATATGGTTCTTCATGGTCGCCAGGAAATCCGCGTGAATTTTGAAAAGCGGATTCTGGGGCTGGACGGGGTGATCCGGCCTGAGGATATTTCTGTGGATAACACGATTTCCTATGATAAAATCGCCGAAGCCAGAATCGCCTATGGCGGCGAAGGGCAGATCAGCGACGTCCAGCAACCCCGCTATGGCCAGCAGCTTTATGACGTGATTTTCCCGTTCTAGAGCGTTCATCGTTTCTGTTCGGCTGCGTTGCTTCGTCGCTCATGTACGGATTTGTACATTTCGCTCCTTGCGCCTGTCCGAACAGAAACGCTGTTTGCTCTAAAAGACAGTCTTCCTATGGGCCGGGCAGGCCTGATTCGGGTGGCGACGGCGCGGCAGAACCGGGCGCCGGGCCCGGAATGGCGGGCTGGAAATCCGGGTCCGAGACGCTTTCGCAAAACCGGATGCAGATCTGTTTCAAAGCCTTATCCATGGCCCTGCCTTCCTTCCTGTGAGAAGATTTCCGCGCCGGGATCAAAGACGAGAATCGCGTTTTCCTGCGATACACCTTCGGGGCGCAGCGTATAGAATACGACCTTGCGGCCTTCTTCGGAATTTTGATGCGCCGGGGCATGGTGCAAGGTGCGCGTTCCCGTTCCGCTCCCCAGATCCAAAAGCCGCTTGCGCCCGTTGAGGATGGAGATCAGATTCATGACCTTGCGTTCGCTTAAAGACGGATCTTCTTCTGTATCCAGCGTTGTATATGTTGCGTACGGAACCATGTCTTCTCCGTCCCGTTTCCTGAGAATCAGGAAGGATTTCTCAAAATGGGGGTTGCGCCGGTATGTGTAGGCGGGCTTGAGCGCTGCGTCATGAAAATCGTCTGTATGGGGCATATTGTCTCTTATCCCGGAAAGGGGTGCCTAAATCTCTTGCCTTATGCGCGCAATGTCCTTATTTTTCGCATGACTTTGTTAAAAACCCGTAAAATGGAGTGCCAAAGATGACCGCTGCCCCGAAAGCCATCGAGAACGACTATAAAGTCAAGGATATCGGTCTGGCCGAATGGGGGCGCAAGGAAATTGCGCTGGCCGAAACCGAAATGCCGGGTTTGATGGCCTTGCGGGCGGAGTTCGGGACGCAAAAGCCGCTCAAGGGCGCGCGGATTGCCGGGTGTCTCCATATGACCATCCAGACCGCCGTTTTGATCGAAACCCTGACGGCGCTGGGAGCGCAGGTCCGCTGGTCGTCCTGTAACGTGTTTTCAACGCAGGATCAGGCGGCGGCGGCCATTGCGGCGACGGGCGTTCCGGTCTTTGCGTGGAAGGGCATGAATGATGCCGAATTCTGGAAAGCCATTGATGATACGATCGAAGGACCGAACGGCTGGCGGCCCAACATGATTCTGGATGACGGCGGCGACCTGACCGTCCGTATGCATGAAAAATACCCGGAATTGCTAAAAGATGTGCGCGGGATTTCCGAGGAAACCACAACCGGCGTCCACCGCCTGCACGAAATGGCCAAGGCGGGAACGCTGAAAGTTCCGGCCTTTAACGTCAATGACAGCGTGACGAAGTCCAAATTCGACAACAAATATGGCTGCCGCGAATCGCTTGTGGACGGCATCCGGCGCGGAACCGATGTCATGATCGCAGGCAAGATCGCGGTTGTCTGCGGCTTTGGCGATGTGGGCAAGGGATCGGCGGAATCGCTGCGTGCGGGCGGCGCGCGCGTGATGGTTACAGAAATCGACCCGATCTGCGCGCTTCAGGCCGTGATGGAAGGCTATGACGTCGTGACGATGGAAGATGCCGCCCCGAAAGCCGACATTTTTGTGACCGCCACGGGGAACAAGGACGTCATCACGCTCGAACACATGCGCCGGATGAAGCACCGCGCCATCGTGTGCAATATTGGCCATTTTGATACGGAAATTCAGGTCGAATCGCTGCGCAATCTCAAATGGCACAACGTCAAGCCGCAGGTGGACGAGATCGAATTTCCCGACGGCAAGCGGATTATCCTGCTGGCCGAGGGGCGTCTGGTCAATCTGGGCTGCGCCACCGGGCACCCGAGTTTTGTCATGAGCACCTCGTTCTGTAATCAGGTTCTGGCCCAGATCGAGTTGTGGAATCATTATTCGAAATATGATCGCCGGGTCTATGTCCTGCCCAAATCTCTGGATGAAAAAGTCGCCCGGTTGCATCTGGACAAGCTGGGCGTGAAACTCACGACCTTGAGCAAGGAACAGGCCGATTATATCTGCGTGCCGCAATCCGGGCCGTTCAAGGGCGAGCATTATCGCTATTAAGGCCTTCTCACGAGAGTCTGGTACAAAGCGTTGAAATCGGGTACAATAGCCCGGTATGAGACGCTTTGCCGCCGTTTTGATCGCTCTGTCCCTGCTCACCCCGTCTTTGGTGTGCGGGATGGCCTTTTGCCCGATTCAAAGCACTCAGGCCGCTATCAAGACTGCTCCGCCGCCCTGCCATCAGGCAAAGCCTGAAAAGGCAAAAGGCCTCATGTTTGTGCTGGACTGCATGGGCGTGGATCTGTTCGCCGGGGACGGTACGCATGTCCTCAAAATTCCGGATTTCTTGCCCGTTGCGGTGGTTTTCCCGGCTTTTGTAAATGTCTTTGCGCCTTCTCATGTCGATCTGTCGCATGCGGACATCCGGGGGCCGCCGCCGGATCGACCTGTTTCTTCCTCTTCCTTTTTCGTCTCTACGACCCGCCTTCTGATCTAGGCCGTCCTTTCCCGATTCGCCGTTTTTCGCGAGATTTTCCGGAAAGGATCAAGCCATGCGTATTTTCGTTATTTTTCTGATGCTGTTCGTTTTTACGCCCGGAGCATGGGCACAGGGGCATGCGGCTCCATCTCAGGAGGAGCAGGTTTATATCTGCCCCATGCATCCGCACATCACAGGGAAGAAAGGCGACCATTGCCCGATTTGCGGAATGACTCTTGTTCCCAAAGTATCAGATCCAGGGCAGGAGGAGGAGCCAACCAGAAAGCCGGAGGAGAAAAAAACGGAAACGCAAGGCGCGCTGCATATCGACCCGGTTTATGTTCAGGCGCTGGGGGTCAGGACGGGCGAGGTCGCCCACCGGACATTCGGGACAAAAATCCGAGCTTTTGGCCGCATCACGCCCAGCACGCGAGGGGAATATACGGTGTCTGTCCGGGCAGGCGGCCTTGTCCGCGCGTTGAAAACTGCTGCTATCGGGGACTCTGTGAAGCGCGGCGATTTTCTGTTTACCCTCTATAGTTCGGAGCTTGTGGTTGCCCAGCAAGATTACCTCTCTCGTGCCACGTCCGGCGCGCATCGCCTGCGCATTCTGGGCATGGACGAGACAGCCATCGCCCAGCTCGACCGTGAAAAGAAAATCCTTTATGACGTGCCGTTTCATGCTCAGTCCGATGGAATCGTGACAGAGTTGAATGTTCGGGAAGGCTCTTCCGTCGAGGAAGGTGATACCGTTCTAAAGATTCAGGATTTTTCGCGGGTGTGGGTTGAAGCGCAGCTTCCGGCCAAAGACATGGGCGCGGTCAAGCCTATGGATCCCGCAACGGTTCAAAATCCCCAGACCGGCGCGGCGCGCTCGGCGCGCGTTGACTTCGTCTCGCCGGAACTGGACGAGGCCACCAGAACGGGAACGGTGCGTCTGGTCCTGGAGAACACCGACGGGGCTTTGCGTCCGGGGCAGTATCTGGATGTTGTTTTTACCATCGATCCGAAAAAGCGTCTCTCTGTGCCGACCGGGGCGATTTTGTACGATGCTCGGGGCGCACATGTGATCAAGGCGCTGGGGGATGGATATTTTTCCCTTGCTGCGATCAAAACGGGCGCTTCCGGTGATGGATACACCGAGATTCTCTCCGGTCTTTCGCACGCGGATCAGGTGGTCGTGACGGGGCAGTTTCTGATTGATGCCGAAAGCACCCTGCGCGGCGGGTCCATGCAGATGAGCGGGCCGGATCAGGGCAAGTCGGGAGGCGCTCATGTCCATTGAACACTTGCATGATCCGCAACATTCCCTTGCCGCTAGAATTATTGACTGGTCCGTTGGTAATCGGTTTTTTATCATTCTCTGTGCGCTGGTTCTGTTTGCTGCGGGGACGCTTTCCGTGTCGCGGATTCCGCTCGATGCCATTCCGGATCTGTCCGATACCCAGGTCATCATCCGCACCGAATGGCCCGGTCAGGCCCCGCAGGTGATGGAAGATCAGGTGACCTATCCTCTGGCCACGCAGATGCTGGGTCTGCCAAAGGTCAAGGTGGCGCGCGGGGTTTCGATGTTCGGGGATTCGTTTCTGTATGTGATTTTTGAGGACGGAACGGATTTATATTGGGCGCGCAGTCGCGTTCTGGAGGCGCTTTCGCAGGTGCGCGGGAAACTGCCCGATGGCGCAGATCCCCAACTCGGCCCCGATGCAACGGGCGTGGGGTGGGTGTTTCAATATGCCTTGTTCGACCGGACGGGAAAGCACGATCTGGCGGCGTTGCGGAGCTTGCAGGACTGGTTCGTGCGGTTCGAGCTTCTCACCGTTCCGGGCGTGGCCGAGATTGCGCCCGTGGGCGGGTTCGTGCGTGAATATCAGGTTCTCGTCGATCCGCTCAAACTGCGCGCCTATGACATCTCTCTTGAGGCTGTAGCGGACGCCGTCCGCGCGGCCAATGGCGAGACGGGGGGGCGGACGCTTGAGATGGGCGAGACCGAATATGTCGTGCGCTCTTTTGGGTATGTTGGAAAAACTTCCGATATCGAAAACGCCCCTCTTAAATCCATGAACGGGACGCCCGTCACGGTCGGCGACGTGGCCCGCGTGGTGGAAGGCCCGGCCATCCGGCGCGGCGTTGCGGAACTCAATGGCGTGGGCGAGGTCGTCGGCGGAATTGTCGTTATGCGTCCGGGCGCGAATGCGCTTTCCGTTATCAATGCTGTAAAGGATCGCCTCGAAACCGTAAAGCAGGGACTTCCCGAAGGCGTGGAGATTCGCGCGGTCTATGACCGCAGCGCCCTGATTACCGGGTCCGTGAGGTATCTTGCGCACAAGCTGATCGAGGAAAGCCTTGCCGTGGCGCTCGTGGCCTTTGTGTTTTTGCTCCATGTGCGCAGCGCGCTTGTGGCGATTATCACCCTGCCGCTCGGGATTCTGGGCGCGTTCGTGGTGATGCAGGCCCAGGGTTTGAGCGCCAGCATTCTGTCTCTGGGGGGGATCGCCATTGCCATCGGCGCGATGGTGGATGCTTCGATCGTGATGGTTGAAAACGCGCATAGGAAATTATCAACCGAAGAGGGAAAGACGCGGCATGAGGCGATTTTAAGCGCCGCAAAGGAAGTCGGGCCGGGGCTGTTTTTCGCGCTGCTGATTATTACGGTGTCCTTTCTGCCGGTTTTTGCGCTGACGGGCCAGTCGTATAAACTGTTCGCGCCGCTGGCCTTTACCAAGACCTATGCCATGGCGGCGGCCAGTATTCTGTCCGTGACCCTTGTGCCCGTTCTGATGCTCTGGTTCGTGCGCGGGAAAATCCGGCGCGAGGAAGATAATCCCGTCAACCGGCTTTTCTTCCGGATCTATCGT
This sequence comes from Rhodospirillales bacterium, assembly GCA_020638285.1. Classification (GTDB taxonomy): domain Bacteria; phylum Pseudomonadota; class Alphaproteobacteria; order Micavibrionales; family Micavibrionaceae; genus JACKIV01. The sequence goes on from JACKIV010000001.1 coordinate 177,482, forward strand.
CCGGTTTTAAATGCGGCCCTGTCGCGCCCGAAATGGACACTTGTTCTGGCCGCTGCCCTGATGCTTTCGACTGCGATTCCGATGGCGCGCATGGGGTCTGAATTCATGCCGGATCTTGATGAAGGCAGCCTTCTCTATATGCCGATGACGGTTCCGGGTCTGACACCCGCCAAAGCGCGGGAGATTTTGCAGGTCACGAACCGGATGATCATGGCCGTGCCGGAGGTTGAGCAGGTCTTTGGCAAGGCGGGCCGCGCCGATACGGCCACGGATCCCGCGCCGATGGAGATGCTGGAGAGCTGGATCACGCTCAAGCCCCGCGACCAGTGGCGCTCCGGCATGACGCCTGAAAAACTTCTGGCCGAACTGAACCGGCGCGTGCATCTGCCGGGCTTGAGCGCCGGGTGGGGCTATCCGGTCAAAATTCGCATCGACATGCTGTCAACCGGCATTCGGACTCCCGTTGGCATCAAGATTGCCGGGCCGGATCTGAAGGAAATTGAACGTCTTGGCGGGGAGGTGGAGGGGCTGGCGCGCGGGATTCCGGGGACGCGCTCGGCCATCGCCGACCGGGTGGCAGGCGGGAAGTATGTGGAAATCCATCCCGATCGGCGGGCTTTGGCGCGGTATGGTGTGTCTCTGGAGGCCGTTCAAACGGTGATTCAGACGGCGCTGGGCGGAATGATGCTGACCGAAGCCGTCGAAGGTCGCGCGAGGGTTCCCGTCATGGTCCGGTATGATCGGCCTTTCCGCGAGACGATGGGCGATCTGGACGATATTCTGGTCATGACCCCTTCGGGGGCGCAGATCCCGCTCGCCGATCTGGCGGAGATTAAAATCGCGGACGGGCCAGGGATGATCCGGTCCGAAGATGCGCGCCTGAATGGCTGGGTGTTTGTGGATATTCAGGGGCGGGATATTGGCGGATATGTCGCCGATCTGAAGACGGCGCTTTCCGGCGTAAGCCTTCCGCCCGGCTATTCCCTGCATATCGCGGGCCAGTTCGAGCAGATGATGGAGGCCAATCAAAGGCTGGCCGTGGCCGTTCCTGCTACGATTTTGATTATTATAACGCTGCTCTATCTGCATTTCGGGCGGTGGGACCGGACGGCGCTCGTTCTGGCCGCCGTGCCCTTTGGCGTGGTCGGCGGATTCTGGGCGGTGTGGCTGGCTGGATATCATATGTCTGTGGCCGTGGCGGTCGGGTTTATTGCTCTGTCGGGAATCGCGGTGGAAACGGCGATTGTGATGCTGATTTATCTGGACCAGCAGATGCGGGATCATCCGCCCCGGAGCGAGGTCGATTTTCTGGAAAATATCAAGGCGGGGGCGGCTTTGCGCCTGCGCCCCAAGATGATGACGGTTTTTACCATTATCATGGGTTTATTCCCCATATTTCTGACCGAAGGGCCGGGGGCGGAGGTCATGCGCCGAATCGCCTTGCCCATGCTGGGCGGCATGGCCAGCACAACGGTTCTGACTCTTATCCTTGTTCCTGTGGCTTATAGAATGTGGTTTGGGCGGATACGGAGTTAGTAGGGTTTTTCTATGTTCCTGCGCGTTCGCGCAGATCCGTGACTTTTGCCCCGGCGCAGTTATTGGCGTGATCGGTGAGGGGAACGGGATAGTCCCCTGTAAAACACGCATCGCAGAAACGCGGTCCGCCTGAATCCCGTCCGGTGTCCTGCAACGCCCGATAGAGCCCATCAATGGAAATGTAGGACAGAGAATCCGCACCGATAAAGGTTCGGATGGCTTCGACGTCCATTTTGTGCGCCAGAAGGTCGCTCGTTGAAGGGGTGTCAATTCCATAAAAGCAACTGTGTGCCGTTGGCGGCGAAGAAATTCGCATATGAACCTGTGCTGCGCCTGCCGCCCGCACCATCTCGACGATTTTTTTGCTTGTCGTCCCGCGCACGATGGAATCGTCAATCAGAACAATACGCTTTCCTTCGATGAAGGCCCGGTTTGCATTGTGTTTGAGCTTGACACCCAGATTGCGGATCTGATTCGTGGGTTCAATAAACGTCCGTCCGATATAGTGATTCCGAATAATCCCCAGTTCAAAGGGAATGCCGCTCTCCTCGGCATAACCGATGGCCGAAGGCACGCCGCTGTCGGGCACGGCCACGACATAATCGGCCTCAACGGGGGCTTCGCGGGCCAGTTCCGCCCCGATCCGGCGGCGCATTCCATAGACCGAACGGCCTTCCATAAAGCTGTCTGGCCGGGCAAAATAGACATATTCAAAGACGCAGAACCGAGACTCGGCCCCCTTATACGCAAAGGGAAAGGAGCTTTGAATCCCTTTGCGGTCAATGACAACCATCTCGCCTGGCCCGATATCGCGCACAAATGTTGCGCCAATAATGTCCAGCGCGCAGGTCTCGGACGCCAGAATATAGCTCTCGCCCAAGCGCCCCAGAACGAGCGGACGAATCCCGTGCGGGTCGCGCAGCCCCACAAGACGATCGCCCCACAGGGCCACAAGGGAGTAAGCGCCTTCGATCTGGCCGATGGCCTCAACAAGCCGCCCGATGACATCGTTCCGGGTTGAGACCGCCATCAAATGCAGGATGATTTCGGTGTCCGTCGTCGATTGGAACAATGACCCCTGACGGACGAGCGCCTGACGGATCGTGTGGGCATTGGTCAGATTTCCGTTATGCGCCAGCGCGAACCCGCCGAAAGACAAATCTGCGTAAAGGGGCTGGATATTCCGAACGAGGGTTTCGCCCGTGGTTGCATACCGATTATGTCCAATGGCGGCATGGCCTTTCAGTCCACCGATTACATCTGCCGCGCCAAAGGCAGCATCAACAAGTCCCAGCGCGCGGTGCGAGAAGAACTCTGTTCCGTCAAAGCTGACAATTCCGCAGGCTTCCTGCCCCCGGTGCTGGAGCGCGTGGAGTCCAAGCGCCGTCAAAGCCCCCGAATCGGTATGCCCGAAAACACCAAAAACCCCGCATTCCTCGTGAAATCCATCGAGGGGGGAGGCATCCATCACCACATCACTCATTCGTTAAAACCGCTCTTTTGCTCAATCAGATTTTCCAGTCCCCGACGCTCACGGTCGTTATAACCGGAATCGCTCCGGTCCTGACCTGCGGCGGGCGCAATATCGTTGGGATTTTCCCCTTCTTCCTTCTTCTTTTTGTCACCAGAGTCAAACAGGCCAAACCCATTGAACAAATCATGGGTTTCTTTAGCCTTCGCGGCGGTCTGCGTGACTTTTTCCTCCGTCGCATCGGTCTTATCCTTAATTCCGGGAACGGCAGAGGCTATGCTCTCGGCGGCTCCGGCAATATAGCCCTGTGTACGCGATCCCTTGAACCATTCGGCCTTAACCGGGTCTTCGATGATGAGGTGGACAGGGAGGTACAAAATAGAAAGCAGGACCACTCCGCGCGCAAGGCCAAAGGCTATGCCCGCGACCCGGTCTACCGACCCCAGCCCGATATTACTGATAATCTCGGACAGCCAGTGAGAAAACAGAGACAAAACCACGACCACAAGAACAAAAATCGTCCCATACGTCAGAACGTCTGCAATCAGGGGATAGGGAATCAGGTCCAGAAACCGGGCGGCGTCGGGACCGTCTTGCGCGCCGAAGAACCCGCGCACCAGAGGCTGGAACATCGGACCGAAGATATACGCTGCCGCAAGTCCACCGACGATGCCCAGAATGGTCAGAAATTCGCGGGTAAACCCACGCAGATAGGCAATGGCCGCAGACGCCGCAAGCGCCAGAATAACGATAATATCAAAAATCATGCTATCCCCGGTTTCCCGGCCCCGCTGCATCCGGTGAGGTACCTCTGATTATACCGGACTTCCGGATTGTCGGGCAAACGGCTCTGAAAAGCAAGACAAACGAATGGACCTCTTGCAAAAGTCTCAGGTTCAGGCCGAAGTCTGTTTCCAATTCAATATTGAAAGGGCTTGGGTGCATCCGAAAACAGGGGAAACCGCAACGCGGACAGCGCAACCTGCGCCTTGAATTTTGCCGGGGAATTCTTCCTCGTTCTGCTCATCATCCATGACCCTCCTTCGGTCACAGATCGTAGTTTAACCTGCTGTCCGAATTATGGCGCCAGCTCTGTGGGTCTGTTTTGTCAGATGCCTTGCGAAAGACATTTCAGTGATGGAAAATCAGGCGTAACCCTTTGAAATGGCAGGGGCGACAGGGGTCGAACCTGCGACCTGTGGTTTTGGAGACCACCGCTCTACCAGCTGAGCTACACCCCTACATGACAAGGCAACCTTATGCCTTGATTTTAGCACGAAATCCAGCAAAAACGGATCTTGCGGATATGGTGCGGATACAGAGTACACCCATCGCCGCAAAACGGCTCAGGGTATAGGTTTTTCGAGTATGGCTCCCTGTTCTCAGGACCGCGGCCCTATTGACTGCCCACGAGCCATATCTCTTCATACAGATTCAAAAGCACGAAAAACGCCTTTCCGCGCGGACAATGCCAGAAAAAAAACGTCTGGGCAAGCACTCAAAAATTTACATATCATCGGCACAAATTCGCACTGCCCCCACCCATGCCCCCAGATGTAGTGGTTACAGGCGAACGAAGGAATATTGTCATGAACGGAAATCGTTGGAGAATTCTTTGTTTTCAATCCACTGTCCGAATTTATGACTCCGACTCTGTCATGAACCTGCCTCCATGCCAAGGCGTTTCATCACGCGGCGGGTTAATTCCGTATATTGCTCCTTGAGTTTTATAGGTTCCAGAATTTCAACGCTGCCATCCCATGTAAACAGATGCCAGCACATCTCTTTCCAGCCCGCGGCCTCGAAAGAGACAATAACGGAGCCATCCGACTGCTCCTCCAGTACCTGTGTCGGATGAAAGAGATGATCACGCACATCGCCGGCAACGTCAGCATCAAACTTCCAGACGGCCTTAAATGGGTCTTCCTGATACACGCCGAATGAACGCTCGCTGTGAGCTTTGAGATCAAAATTCTTAAGCTTTACGAAGAAATCGTCCGTCAGGGATATTTCCTGAATATTTGCCAGCGCGAATGTACGAATGTCTTGGGCATTGTCACACCAGGCGATCAGGTAATGGCGTGCGCCATATAAAAATCCGTAAGGGCAAACAACGCGCTCCCGAATATCTCCTTTGAAACGACCGCGATACGTGATCAGGACTTTCTGCGAGCCTTTTATCGCATCACGAAGCAGATATAAAACCTTCGGCTCGATCTTCGGGCGCGGCCCTGGGCGCATGGCATGTCCCTCAGCCTCCAGCAAGGCTTCAAGGTCTGTTTCAATCCGCGAAGCACTTTCCGGGCGTACCATGCCTTTGAGTTTGACCCAAAGCCTCTCCAGATTATCGGCCTGCACAGGAAGGTTTTCACGGCGCATCTGATCTATGGCGGTTTTCAACTCTGAAAGATCATCGGCACTCAGGCGCGTTAAGTGCCCAAGGGAGCATGATCGGAGCCGCCAGCGCTTGGTTTTATCGTCCTGGATGCGCTCCTCCACATTGGGAAACAGCCGCATCACAGCATCGCGCATGCGCTCAGCCGTACGCCGCCCGACCTCGAATTGATCTTGGATGTTGGCAAGGCTGACACCCTCGCTCGTGGCTTGCATTTGTTCGGCAAGTTGCAGTAATTGCTCTGCTTTTTCAAATCTCATAATTCGTCCCTTATCTGTGGCATTTTCCACATTACCATAGAGGCAATGTACGTCAAAAACGGACATATTGAAACCAAGGGTTTCTCAGACATGACCGGAACTGACGCACAGTGCCTTTATAGCGTTAATAATCTCGGCAGCGTGCTGGGGCAATTCAACTGAAAAACAATGGGTTTTAGGGAGAAAACCAATGACGACGATTTTTCTGGCTCTGCCCGTATGGGCATGGGTTTTGTATCTTTGTGCTCTCGCATTGGGACTCGCATTCATGAGGGGGGCGAATCTCAATGATTAAAAACCTGTCATATTTGTTTGGCATCGTCGTTGCGACGACGGGTTCAGCTGCTCTGTGGCAAGAGGTGATTGTTCAGAGCCAATGGGGAACGAAGGAGGCCATGCGTGATGGTCTTTTGCTTCTCTCTGGAATTATCATCTGTCTTGTTGCAGATCTGATGGATAGGGGGAGAGCATGAGCGGGTGACCAGAGGTGGTATCGTTTGTTCGGACAGACCAGACTCTCAAGGTCGTTGTGCCTTCACAGAGATCAAGTCATGGGTTGATGCGGCATGATCGGATTTGACTGGTTTTGTATCCGGTGTCACCTGTTGATTTTTGTCGCGCAACCCTTTATAGGGATAAGAAAGCGCGGGTGTAGCTTAGTGGTAAAGCTCCAGCCTTCCAAGCTGGCTATGAGGGTTCGATTCCCTTCACCCGCTCCATCTCTTTTTCCGCACACTTCCAAGCACATCCGAGATTGTTCATAAAAGAGGCTTTGAGCCTTGATTTATATGGGTTATTTTGTCCTTGCATATCCGACAACATCCGCCCGCAGCCAGCCAATTTAGGGGCAAGCTATAGGGGCAAGGATGAAAACATGGGGGCAAGAAGCCCCGGAAAAAGGGGCAAGATGAAACTGACCGATACACAATGCAGAAACGCCAAGCCAGCAGCCTGCGCATACAAGATGTTCGATGGTGGCGGGCTATACCTTGAAGTTATGCCAAACGGTAGCAAGCTGTGGCGGCAAAAGTACTATTACCTCCAGAAGGAAAAGCGGCTGTCCTTGGGGCATTACCCGCTGATTACGCTGGCCGAGGCGCGGGAAAAACGGGAGGACATCAAGAAACTGCTGCTCAAGGACATTGATCCGGCCCAACAAAAGGTCGAGCGCAAAATCGAGATCCGCAGCATCGAAGCTACGAGAGGAACACGCCAGATTAAAATTGCATGAGGATGCGCTTAACGATCTACATGGCATATCGACTGCATCTAACGCCAACCTCTTGTATTGGATATTCAGGGTTATCGATAATCCCAACAAAGCAACCGCAACAGAGAGGGTCGGGATTGTAAGGGAGATGTTTGGGGAGAGACCCGGTCGGTATATTCTGATGTCAGGTTTCTTCTTATCACCAACTTCTGGTTCGCGAGCCACGCTGTAACGATTGCGCGAGAGTTTTTGTAGATGACTATCTATGAATTTTTGATATTCTTCCTCATGGGTTTTCTCGATAAACAACCCTCGCGGTGTATTCTCTCCTCGCTCTAGCCAATCTTTGATTTCCCCAAGCCGTTTGCACGTGATCTCGAACAGGTCATTGGACGAAATAGGATCGCATTCATGCGCCTTGGCAAAATCCATAACATTTGCAATAGCCCAAGCCTTGTCACCGTCTCTGCCGATGCGCTGTTCGGATTGGAGCAGAAGATAGTCTTTTGTGATATCCGGCAACGCTTGTTCTCGAAGGCGTAGAAGGCAGTGGTAGGCTTCATCGTGAGGGCTGTCTATCAACATCTTCAAGACGGCACCTCGGAAACTTTCTGCGTTATCGCGACTACCGGGCGTATAAACGCCATCATGCTGTTTGTCTTCCTCCGGCCTTATATGCCTGTAAACCATTGGAATAAATTGCTCTAGAATTTCTGGCCGCTGGTAATCCGGAGTTCCTTCCAGCAATGCGCCTGAATGGTCATCCCGATATAGAAGGTTGACCATCGACGACATCCGTCATTAACAGCGCATCATCGTTGCCCTGATCGAAACCGATAAAATTATGAAAGAAATCGACAAAATCTACTTTCTGCCAAAGGGTAAATAATTATGTTGTACGGAATACATACAATTGCTATACTGGGAATAGGGTGATGATCAGGTCGTTTGCCTGCCGGGATACCGAAAAAGTCTGGAATGGCCTGAAAGTACGGGCTTTTCCGGGCGATATACAGGATCGGGCCTTGCGGAAGCTGCGCCTGCTTGATGCCGCGCAAACCGTGGATGACCTGAAAAACCCGCCCGGCAACCGGCTGGAAGCCCTGAAAGGCAACCGCAAGGGCCAGATGAGCATACGGATTAACGATCAGTGGCGCATCTGTTTCGTCTGGCAGGATAACGAGGCTCATAAAGTGGAGATTGTGGATTATCATTGAGGGATGTAGAGCATGACAAAATATTTGAATAACCCGCACCCCGGCGAAATCCTGCAAGAGGAATTTCTGGAACCGCTGGATCTGTCCCAGAACGCGCTGGCGCAGGCTATCGGCGTTCCAGCCAACCGGATCAATGAAATCATTCGTGGACGGCGCGGCATCACCGCCGACACCGATCTGCGTCTTGCCCGTTTCTTCAAGCTGTCCGAAGGATACTGGCTGCGCCTGCAAAACACCTATGACATGATGGAAGCGCGGCGCGAAGTCGGCAAGGACATCAGCAAGATCAAACCGCACACGATGCAGGAAAGCGTCCACGCATGAGCAAGTCCTATCAGCGGCAGAAACTGGCCCGGCAAGAACTAGATCAGATATGGAGTCATCCTGAAACGGTATGCGTCATCCATTATTCCTGCGAAAGTTTCTATGACCGCCCAGATGGGTCATCCCCACGCATTACCTCAATCGCCGTTAGAAATCTAAAAACAGCACAAACCCAATCATTTTCTATTCACAAATTTGGTGAATTAAGATCGCTTGCCGCAAATGATTTAGAAAATCATTACGATGATCTTGAAAAAGAAATGCTCGAAAGTTTTTATAAATTTGTAGGCGATAAGCGTGATTATAAATGGCTTCACTGGAATATGAGGGATGAAAATTACGGATTTCATGCGCTGGAATTAAGGGCAAAAATTTTGGGATTGGATGAAACAAAAATCCACGTAATTCAAGATGACAAAAAATTCGATTTGGCGCGTATTTTGATAAGCGTTTACGGTAGAAACTATGCATCACATCCGCGCCTGCAAAGCGTGATGGAACTGAATAAAATACATACAAAAAATTTTAAAACGGGGGAAGAAGAAGCGCATTTATTTCAGAGCCGAGACTATGTCGCCCTCCATCAATCAACATTATCTAAAGTAGATATTGTTGCAAGCATATGTAATCAAACTTATGAAGGGACGTTAAAAACAAACGCTTCTTTTTGGGATAGAAACGGCGGAAGCATAACCGGTATTATTCACTGGCGACAAGAACACCCAGCAATTATCAGCTTGTCGATTCTTGCAAACATCATCTTTGGCATTAACCTGATATGGGGTCTATTAAAATGAAAAAATCCATCATTCTCGTCCGCGTATCCAGTAAAGAACAGGAAGACGGCTTTTCGCTGGAAGCCCAGCTTAGCAATTTGCAAACCTACGCCCAGTGTAAAGACCTTGATGTAATTCAGGTTTTTCGCATTATTGAGTCATCAACCAAAGGACAGCGCCCCGAATTTGAACGGATGATTGACTTTATCCGCCAGCAGCCCCAGCGCATTGCTTTGATTGTCGATTGCGTTGACCGTTTGCAGCGCAGCTTTACCCATACGCCCGTTCTGGATGCCCTGATGCGCGAGGACAAGCTGGAAATCCATTTTGTCCGCGAAGGCAATGTTCTGGACAAAAATGCCACCAGCAGCCAGAAGCTGATGTGGAATATGGGCGTTGTCATGGCGCAGTCTTACACCGACCAGCTTTCGGATAACGTCAAGCGCAGCGTCAGGCACAAGATCAGCAAGGGCGAGTGCATCTATCAAGCGCCGCTGGGCTATCTGAACGCTGTAGATGCGGATTCCGGCCACAACACCGTTATCCTTGATAAGGAACGGGCCTTTCTGGTCAAGAAGCTGTTTACCGAGTATGCGACCGGCACAGTGTCACTGCACGAACTGGCGCGGCGTTCCAAGGGCTGGGGCTTACGGACGAAAAAGGGTCATCCGGTCAGCGTTCAAACGTTATCCAATATGTTCCGCAACCCATTTTATTACGGCATGATGCGGGTCAAGGAACAGCTATACCCCCATGCCTATCCCGCCCTGATCGATAAAGCCCTGTTTGAAGCCTGCGAACGGGTCTACAGCAAGCCGAACGCCCATAATGCCGCCCCAGCCACCAGCGACCTTCCCTTTACCCTGAACGGGCTGATTTCATGCGCCCTGACGGGCCGCCGCGTATCCTGTGATCTGAAAAAGGGTAAATACGTCTATCTCATCACCCGCGACCCGAAGGACACGGCCAAAAAGGTCTGGATACCGGAAAAGGTCGTGATGGATCAGATCAGGGATGTTATTCATTCCATCACTATCCCGCAGGACGTTCTGGAGCCGATGGTCGATTACCTGCGCCAGAGCCATGAAACCGAAACCCAGCACTATCAGGACACGGTTGCAGCCCTGCAACAGGAAGCCGCCGACCTGACCAAAAAACTAAGCCGTCTGACTGATTGCCTGCTGGACGGGAGTATTACTAAGGACATATATGCCCAGAAGCATGATGAACTGCAAAACCGCCGCATAGAAATTAACCAGCTTTTAGAAAAGAACACTGCTGGTGATGGGCAATTCAAAATCGCCCTGTCTACCTTGCTTAGCCTGTCTTCCCGGATCGGCCAACTGTTCGACAGTTCGACACCTGCTGAAAAACGCCGTCTGATAGGGTTTGTATTTTCGAACTTGGAAATGGAAGGCTCAAAGCTGCGGTTTTCCTTGCGAAAACCCTTCGACCTGTTTGCCGATCTAAGTGATTGTAAAGATTGGCGTCCCCTACGGGAATCGAACCCGTGTTGCCGGAATGAAAATCCGGTGTCCTAGGCCTCTAGACGAAGGGGACTTGAAAAACAAGTCATCTGCAAAAGCTCGGCTCTTTATAATGGGTTCTCTTCAAAAATCAAGCATCTCATGACGAAATCCGGGGAATGTTTGCGTCATGACTGTAAGCCAATGATTTTTCATGAACTTTTATTCTCAGGCGAAGCCCGGAACAGGTGACAGGGCACTCATCCTAATCTTTTCCGGAGCGGCGGCGGCGCGTTGCGGCGGTCTGGTTCGCAGCGGCAGGCAAGGGCAGAGGGGTTTTTCCCCGCAAAGCCGGGAGACGCGCAACATTCCCGGCGGCGCGGGCGAGTGGCCCTACGGCGACTTTGCCCCCGTTATCACGGGGCGGCGATTTTCGACCGTTGGATCGGCCCGTTGTTCCATTTTTCCCCGTCTGGCGCTCCATCAAAAGATTCAGAATCCGCCCGATTGTCTCGTTCTGGGACGCACGCGGCACAACCATATCGACCATACCATGCGCCAGAAGATATTCGGCGGTCTGGAAATTGGGAGGAAGCTGTTCCCGGATGGTTTCTTCGATGACCCGCTTTCCGGCAAAGCCGATGGTCGCGCCTGGTTCGGCAATATGAATATCCCCGACCATGGCGAACGAAGCGCTGACCCCTCCCGTCGTGGGATCTGTCAAAAGGACCAGATAAGGCAATCCAGCTTCCTTGACCATGCGGACGGCAACGACGGAGCGAGGCATTTGCATCAAGGATAAAATCCCCTCCTGCATCCGCGCGCCGCCGGAGGATGGAATACAAATCAGGGCGGCGCGTTCACGAACGGCGGTTTCTGCGGCCTTGACAATGCCCTCGCCCACGCCAGCGCCCATGGATCCGCCCATGAAATCAAAGTCAAAAGCCGCTACAACGGCGTTCTGATCCCCGATTCGGCCCAAAGCCACACGAATCGCATCGTCCCGGCCTGTTTTTGCCCTCGCTTCGCTTAAACGGTCGGAATACTTCTTTTTGTCTCGAAAACGCAGCGGATCGGCGGGCGCAGGGGGAACGGAGATATCCTGAAAAGGTGACTCGCCAAACAGAATGCTCAGGCGGTCAGCCACGGAAATCCTCAAATGATGCCCGCAATGATGGCAAACGCCCAGATTTTCAGTCAGTTCGCGATGAAACAGCATTCCATCGCATGCCGGGCACTTCTGCCACAGGGCATCGGGGATTTCCTTTTGATCCGAAACGAAAGACCGGATCTTGGGCCGGATGAAATTGGTCAGCCAGTTCATAAGCGGTCCGTTTTGTCTCCCCAAAAGCCCGTTCGGGACAGCGTTTTCAACGCCTTGTCTTTGAGCGGTCCTCTTTATCCGCGATTCTCCCCGGCAAAGTCAAGAGAAAAGAGAAATGCAAACCATTATCCTTTTGAAATATAATGGTTTACATTTCTATTCTCCTCGTTTTCGCGGAGGCAAGACAAGAAAACCGGGGCGGCGGCTCCAAAACGGAGCTTTGATTCGCTGTGCGCGATTTGCTAGGGTTCCAAGTACGAAACAGGGCGGAAACAGGGATGAACAAGCCACCTCTTACTATTCTTCTGGCCGCCCCGCGCGGATTTTGCGCGGGCGTGGACCGGGCGATTCAGATCGTTGAGCGCACGCTTGAAACATTCGGCGCGCCGGTCTATGTGCGCCACGAAATCGTCCATAATAAGTACGTGGTGGACGGGCTGCGGCGCAAGGGCGCGGTGTTTGTCGAGTCTTTGGAAGAAATACCGGATGACGGGCGCCCCGTGATCTTTTCTGCCCACGGCGTTCCCAAAAGCGTCCCCCAAGAAGCCCGGCGGCGCGAGATGTTCTTTATCGACGCGACTTGTCCTCTGGTCAGCAAGGTCCACCGCGAGGCCGAGCGCCACCATGCGCAGGGCCGGCATATCATCCTGATCGGCCATGCCGGACATCCGGAGGTCGTGGGCACGATGGGCCAGCTTCCCCCCGGCGCCGTAAGTCTGGTGGAAACCCTCGCGGATGTTGAAAGTCTGGAGATCGATTCGCCGGACTCACTGGCCTATTGCACCCAGACGACTCTCTCGGTGGACGACACTGCCGACATCGTGGCAGCCTTGAAAACTCGGTTTCCAGACATTGCCGGGCCGCACCGCGAGGATATCTGTTACGCCACCACGAACCGGCAGGCCGCCGTCAAGGCGCTTGCGCCCTGCTGTGACGCCCTCATCGTCGTCGGCGCGCCCAATTCGTCCAATTCCATGCGTCTGGCGGATGTGGCGCGAGCGGCGGGGTGCGGGCATGCTTTTCTGGTCCAGCGCGCGGAGGAAATTCATTGGGAAAACCTGTCGAACCTGAGGACTCTGGGCCTGTCGGCGGGGGCGTCCGCCCCGGAAATTCTCGTGGATGAAGTCATCGCCGCCGCCCGCGCACACTTCACTGTGCAGGTCGAGGAGGTTGCCGTGACACAGGAAAACGTCGAGTTCAAACTCCCTAAAATTCTGGACGCACGCGCATGAGACTTTCGGGCCGCGACTTTCTGGATCAGCCCCGCAAGGCCATCACCCTGATCGGCATGTCCGGGGTCGGAAAGAGCCACACAGCGTGCAGGCTTTCGGATTGGGGCTGGCACAATTATTCGTGCGATTATCTGATTGGCACGCACTACCTCAAGGAAGCCGTCCGGGGCGATGGGGTCATGAGCCCGGACAATATCGCGGGTCTGTCGGATTTTGTGGGGCAAATCGGTGGCGAGGACAAGGGCGGCGTGGGGCTGGAGGAATTCCGGCGGCGACAAAGACTCTATTACGAGGCCGAATGCGCGGTTCTGCGAGACGTTGGCAAGGGTCTGGATGCTGCGGCAAGTCGGAATTTCGTTAATGACTCTTCGGGGAGTCTGTGCGAGGTGGAAGACGAAACCATTCTGGCGCAGGTCGGTGCGAAAACCCTGTTCGTTTACCTGAAGGCCGGGCAGGAAGATCATCCTGCGATTCTGGCCCGCGCCGTGGAGTGTCCCAAGCCGCTTTACTTTCCGCCTGCGTTTTTCGATGCGAACCTGAAGGCGTATTGTTCTGACTTCGGGATCGCGAGAGTGGGAGACATCACTCCAGGCGCGTTCTTAAGCTGGATTTTCCCGCGCCTGTTTCAATCCCGTCTGCCGAAATATCAGCGTCTGGCGGATCGCTATGGCGTAACGATTCCGGCGGCGAAGGTGAACGCGGCGGCCTCCGAAGCCGATTTTCTGGATCTGATCGCGGAAGCCCTGGGATAATTCGTTGAAATCTGGTGCACCGGACTGGATGAATCCATGAACTGAAAGTTGTCATTGCCTGTCAATGCTTGCAATAGTATGAGATTCGAGAGGGTTATCCCCTGAAAGAGAAAGTATAGAAACCACATGATTCAGGGCAAAACCTCTACTCCGAGTTCTTTTAGTGTCTTTTTTAAAAATCAGAATCGGGTTGAGTGCGGGTTGATCCTTTGATTCACTTGTGAAGTGTTCGACGTTTTACAAAGAGGATCAAATGGTATGGACGCCCGACACTCGCAAGGATTATGCCCGCAGGACATCCGGTTCTGATTTTTAAAAAAGACACTAAAACGGCTCTTTGGTTCCGGGTAGAGCGACGATCAGGCCGTCAAGGTCTTCGCGCATGAAAATCTGGCATGACAGGCGCGAGGATTTACGCAGATCGAACGCCAGATCGAGCATGTCTTCTTCGCTCTCCGTCCTCCCGCTCTCGCCCTCGGGGAGGCATTTTTGCCACCAGTCGGGATGAACATAGACATGGCATGTCGCGCAGGCGAGCGATCCGCCGCACGCCCCTTCGATCTCGCGGATATTATGCTTTTGCGCGATTTCCATCACGGACAGGCCAAGGGGGGCGTCGACAGTCAGTCGCTCCCCCGTTTTGCGGACAAAAGTCATTTTCGGCATGGTCTTCTGGCGCGGTTTTCAGATGGCGCGCGCCCCTCGTGTTTTCAAGCGGTTTGTCATGGTTTCGAACGCCGTGAGGAAGCGGTCGATATCCTCGCCTGTCGTATCCCATCCCATTGAGACACGCAAGGCGCAAGAGGCAAGGTCTTCCGAAATGCCCATGGCGCGCAAGGTCGGGCTGGGCTTGACCACGCCGCTGGAACAGGCAGAGCCGGAACTGATAGCCACTCCTTCAAGATCCATGTGCATGAGAGCGGTCTGGGATGTCAGGCCGGGCAAGGCCAGAAGACTCGTGTTGGCCACGCGCGGCGCGGCGCGACCGAAGAACCGGACACTCGGCGTGACGGCCTCCACGCGTGATTCGAGTGAGTCGCGTAAGACAGAAAGTCTGGCATATGAACCCAGACCTTCGCGAGCCTCGCATGCGGCAACACCAAAGGCCACGATCCCGGGGACGTTCTCCGTTCCCGCTCGGGCCTGTTTTTCCTGTCCGCCGCCGCGCAGAAAAACGGGCGGAGGCTGACACGATCCCAGAACAAGCGCGCCAGAACCGGGCAGACCGCCGATCTTGTGGGCGGACAAGGTCAGGAAATCTGCCCCCAGCAGGCCCATGTCTATCGGAATACGCCCGGCGGCCTGCGCTGCATCGATATGAAGAGCGGCGTTGCATCGGCGTGCGAGAGTCAGAACGTCCAGAACGGGTTGAATGACCCCGGTTTCGTTATTGACCCACATCAAGCAGATCAGGGCAGGCGGCGCACCGGTTTTGATAAGGGATTCGATGGCGCTCAGATCGACAAGCCCTTCCGGCGTGACGGGGATGCGCTCGGCTTGCGGCGCTGCTTCCAGAATCGAAGGGTGTTCGATGGCGCTGACCAGAACGCGCTGGCCTGCAAAGGCCGATAAAACGGTGTTGTTGGCCTCGGTTGCGCCGGAATTGAAAAAGACCTGAGTCGGATCGACGCCGACCAGAGCCGCCACCTGTGCGCGGGAGTCTTCAACCTCGCCCCGGGCCTTGCGTCCGAAACTGTGGACCGAAGAGGGATTGGCGGGATTTGCGGGCCATGCGCGCAGACGTGCCAAAACGGATGCCCGCAACGGGGCAGAGGCATTATAATCAAGATAAACGGAGTCAGATTTCATGCGTTGCGCCGCCATGTTTTACCCCTTCGGCGGGGTGGGCTCGCCTTTCTTTCCGTCTTCGCGGGTTTTGAGCAAGGACAGAAAGACCGAGCCGCTGAGCAACGCAAAAGTTACGCCAAGCGCGATGAGCGGATTCACATGTCCGACATAAAAGGTATAGAAAACCTTTGCGCCGATGAACACAAGGATAAGGGAAAGGGCATATTTGAGATAGATAAAACGGTGCAGCATAGCCGCCAGAGCGAAATACAGGGACCGCAGGCCCAGAATCGCAAAAATGTTGCTCGTGTAGACAATATAGGGGTCCGTTGTAATGGCGAAAACCGCTGGAACGCTGTCGACCGCAAAGATCAGGTCCGCGATTTCAATGCTGACCAGAGCCAGAAACAAGGGTGTGGCGTGCCAGACCGCGCGGCCCAGTTCGGGGTGATGGTGATGCACGAAGAAATCATGCCCGTGGAAATCTTCGGTGATATGAAAGCGCTTGCGCAGGAATCGCACGACGGCATTTTCCTCCACGGCCTTGTCATCGTCAGAGGCCATGAACAGCATCTTGACTCCGCTGAAAAACAAAAACGCCCCGAAGAGCAGCAAAACCCAGTCAAAGCGGCTCACGATCGCCGCGCCCAGACCGATCATGATTGCGCGCATGACGATCACGCCGATAATGCCCCAGAACAAAACCCGGTGCTGATATTGATCCGGGACAGAAAAGCTCTTGAAAATCAACATCATGACAAAAAGATTATCGATGGAAAGACTCTGCTCGACGAGATATCCGGTATAAAAATCAATCCCCGAATCACGGCCCAGATGATTCCAGACCCAGACTCCGAACAGACAGGCGATGGTGATGTATCCCGCGCTGAGCTTCAGGCTCTCTTTTACGCCGATTGTGTGATCCTTGCGGTTGAGCACGCCCAGATCCAGAACCAGAAGCGTGGCGACGATTCCCAGAAATGCGCTCCACAGACCCAGACTCTTGCCCATGATCGGCGTAGCCAGAAGATCCATCAGATATTCCATAGCATCTAAGTCCTTGTGTTTGCATTCTTTCGCAGCGCACTATACACATGGACGCAAGAAAAGCGCAAATGACAATTTGCAAAGCCTCAGGAAATCCATATTTTTTACATTCGCCCCCTTTTATCCTTTGAAATCCCGTCTATATTGTCCGGGTCTCATTCGAACGGAGAATTTGTTTTATGAAAAAACGTCTGGTGATTATGGCGGTTTTGCTGATCCTTGTTTTCGGGGGGCTGGCAGGGTTTTCTGTGTTCAAAAACATGATGATGGCGCAGTTCTTTGCCTCCATGATGACACCGCCGCCCGTTCCTGTCGCCGTTGCGCAAGGCGTTTCCGAGCCTGTTCCGCGCACGCTGGAGGCGGTTGGAAGCATTGAGGCGGTTCGTCAGGTCACGCTCTCGCCAGAGGTTGCCGGGCGGGTCAAGCAGATCTTTTTCATGGCCGGGGCCACGGTCAAGGCAGGCGATCCGGTCTTGCAGCTCAATGACGACCCGGAGCGCGGAGATCTGGAACGATATACCGCGCAGGAAAAACTTGCGGAAATCAATCTCGGACGCTCTCAGAAACTCGTCAATGTCGCCGCGCCGCGCAGTCAGGTGGACGAATATCGCAGCCTTCTGGCCGAAGCACGCGGCAATATCGCCAGCACGCAAGCCCGCATTGAACAGAAAATGGTCCGGGCGCCCTTTAACGGCGTTCTGGGGATTCGTCAGGTCAATCTGGGTCAATATCTTATGCCCGGCCAGCCGGTTGTGACTTTGACGGATTCATCCGAATTGTTCGTGAATTTCACGTTGCCTGAACGCAATCACGGCGATCTGGCGGTAGGCCAGAGCGTGCGCCTGTCGGTCGATGCGTGGCCGGATAAAGTCTTCGAGGCCAAAATCAGCGCTCTTGAGCCTCAGATCGGCGCCGAAACCCGTACGATCAAGGTTCAGGCGCGGCTTTCGAACGAAGAAAACCTTCTTCTGCCCGGCATGTACGCCAAGGCTGTCGTGGTCCTGCCCTCCGGCGCGCCCGCCGTGATCGTGCCGGAAACGGCGGTGGACTTTACCATTTACGGCGACTCTGTTTTCGTTGTGAAGGAAGACGCGCAGGCGGGCGCCGAGATAAAAGCGGGCGAGAAAGCAACCCCGCTCCTCAAGGCGGATCGGGTTTACGTGAAAACAGGTCCGCGCTTTGACGGGCGCGTGGCGGTTCTGGAAGGTCTTGAGGCAGGCGACCGGGTTGTGACATCGGGCCAGATCAAGCTTCATCCCGGTTCTGTCGTGACTCTGGCCGCTCAGGACACGCTTGAGGTCGACCGCGCGGCGCGCAAGGACGAAAAACGCAATGAGTAGGACCTGTTAACAAACTTCAACCCGGATGGGAAAATCCATGGTTCTGACCGATCTTTTTATCAAGCGTCCGGTTCTGGCCCTCGTGGTCAATCTGGTTGTGCTGCTTGTGGGGCTGCGGGCTCTGTTCGATCTGCCGATCCGCCAGTATCCGGCGCTGGAGACGGCGGTGATTACGGTGTCGACGGGCTATCCCGGCGCCTCGCCCTCGCTCATGCAGGGGTTTGTCACCACGCCCATCGCGCGAGCGATCGCCTCGGCGGAGGGCGTGGAATATCTGGTGTCCAATTCCCGTCAAAGCTCCAGTTCGGTTGAGGCGCATCTGCGGCTTGGCGCGGATTCGGGCGCGGCCATGACCGAAATCATGGCCAAGGTGAATGAGGTCAAATATCTCATCCCGCGCGAATCCAACGATCCCGTCATCACAAAATCGACCGGTGAGCGGATTGCGCTCATGTATATCGGGTTTGCAAGCGACGAGCTGACCATTCCCGCCATCACGGACTATCTGATCCGCGTGGTCCAGCCGATGCTGGCCACTGTGGACGGCGTGGCGTCGGCGGAGATTATCGGCGGCCAGACCCTGGCCATGCGGGTATGGCTTGATCCCTCGCGCATGGCGGCACGCGGAATTACGGCGAGCGATGTTTCGGCGGCCTTGCGGACGAATAACTACCAGTCCGCGCCCGGCCAGATGAAAGGCGTCTTTATCGTCACGAATATCGAAACGAACACCGATCTGAACGCGGTGGAGCAGTTTCGCGATCTGGTGGTCAAGTCCAGGGACGGCGCGCTGGTCCGCCTGAAAGACATCGGAACGATTGAACTGGGCGCCGAGAATTACGACCAGAACGCATTGATGAACGGCAAGACCGCCGTCTATCTGGGCGTGCGTGGAACGCCGACGGGCAATCCCCTGACGATCGTGCAGGACGTGAAGGTTCTGCTCAAGGATCTGGAGCGCAGCAAACCGCCCTCCATGTCCATCGCGGTTCCTTATGATTCGACGGTGTTCATTCAGGCCTCGATCGACGAAGTCGTCAAGACGCTTCTGGAAGCCGTGGGCATCGTCGTGGTTGTGATCTTCCTGTTTCTGGGAACGCTGCGCTCGGTCATCATTCCCATTGTCACCATTCCGCTGTCCCTGATCGGTGCGGCGTTCCTGATGCTTGCCATGGGATTTTCGCTTAATCTGCTGACGTTGCTCGCCATGGTCATGGCCATCGGGCTTGTGGTGGATGACGCCATTGTTGTGGTCGAAAACGTCTATCGTCACGTCGAAAAAGGACTCACCCCCGTTCAGGCCGCCATCAAGGGCGCGCGCGAGATCGTGGGACCCGTCATCGCCATGACCATCACGCTGGCCGCCGTTTATGCCCCGATCGGGTTTATGGGCGGGCTGACGGGAACCTTGTTCCGCGAATTCGCCTTTACCCTCGCCGGAGCCGTCCTGATCTCCGGATTTGTGGCCATCACGCTCTCGCCCGTCATGTGTTCGCTCTTCCTCAAGCACGGGATGAACGAGACGGGATTTGCCCGGCGGGTCGAGACGTTCTTTTCGCGCATTGAAAACGCCTATGGGCGGCGGTTGCATGCGACTTTGGACTATCGCCCCGTTACGGCCCTGTTCGCGGCGGTGGTTCTGGCCAGTCTTTGGTTTCTCTATTCCGGCGCGCAAAAGGAACTGGCCCCGGAGGAAGATGTGGGCGTGGTGATTACGGCCTCCAAAGGTCCGGCCTATGCGAATATCGACTATACAGCGGCCTTTGCACGCAAGGTGGAAAATATCTTCGCAGAGTTTCCCGAGCGCAAGGCCAGCTTCGTTCTCAACGGCATGGGCGCGCCTTCGGACGGGTTCGCGGGAATGACCTTGAAGCCGTGGGACGAGCGGACCCGCAGCACAAAGGATATTCAACCTGAAATCCAGCAGGCCGTGGGCGGAATCGAAGGCCAGAACATCTTTGTTTTTTTGCCCCCCGCTTTGCCGGGATCCGAGGGCGGTCTGCCCGTCCAGATGGTCATTCGCAGCACCGAGGACTATGAGTCCGTCTGGCGGGTGATGGAGACCCTCAAGACCGCCGCGCGCGAAAGCGGCATGTTCATGGTCACGGACAGCGATCTGAACTTCAATACGCCAACCGTCGAAATCGCCATCGACCACACCAAGGCCGGCGCGATGGGCATCACGATGCAGGGCATCGGGGACACGCTCGCGCTTTTGCTGGGTGGAAACTACGTCAATCGCTTTACCCTGAACGGGCGGTCTTATGACGTAATTCCGCAAGTGCCGCGATCCTTGCGCCTGACCCCCGACGACCTGACCCGTTACTACGTTCCGACGGGAAGCGGCGCGCTCGTGCCGATCTCCAGCGTGGCGGACGTGCGCATGGAGAGCGCACCCAACGCCTTGACCCAGTTCAACCAGATGAATTCGGCGACGTTTCAGGCCATTCCCTTTCCGGGGGTGAGCATGGGTGCGGCCATCGGGTTTCTGGAGGCCAAGGCCGCCGAGATTTTGCCGCGTGGATACGACCACGATTATTTGAGCAATTCCCGCCAATTCGTGCAGGAAGGCAATGCGCTTTTGATTACGTTTGCCTTTGCGTTGCTGGCGATTTTTCTGGTTCTGGCGGCACAGTTTGAGTCCCTGCGCGACCCGCTGGTGATTCTGGTCAGTGTGCCTCTGGCGGTGTGCGGCGCCTTGATCCCGCTGTTTCTGGGGCTGGCGAGTGTGAATATCTATACCCAGATCGGGCTTGTCACGCTCATCGGCTTGATCGCCAAGCACGGTATCCTGATGACGGAATTCGCCAATCAGGCCCAGATCGAGCAAGGCCTTGACCGCCGCGCGGCGATCGAGCTTGCGGCGCGGGTACGGCTGCGGCCTATCCTGATGACCACGGCGGCGACGGTGATGGGGCTTGTGCCCTTGCTTCTGGCCAGCGGGGCCGGCGCGGCGAGCCGCTTTAGCATCGGTCTGGTCATCGTTGTGGGGATGAGCGTGGGGACACTCTTTACCCTGTTCGTTCTTCCGGCGGTGTATACGGCCATCGCCCGCGACCATGCCGCGGCCTCCCGATCTGCCCGCGCCGCGCAGATCCGCGATGTGACGGGGGGATAGAGATTTTCCCTCTCCCCTGTAGGGAAGAGGGATCAAGGGAGAGGGGTCTGTATCTAAAAACCTACCCCTTGAACCCCGCCATGTGGCTTAAAACTTTCGCGGTGTAGTCCACAATGGGGATGATGCGGCCATAATTCAGGCGCGAGGGGCCAATGACGCCGATGGCCCCGACGATTCCCTTGCGGGCGTCGCGGCAGGGCGAGATCACCATCGACCATCCGGAATGATCGAAAATGCGGTTTTCGGTGCCGATGAAAATCTGGACGCCCTGCGCGTTCTGGGCGGATTCGAGCAGACGCACGGCGGTTTCGGATTCCTCCAGCAAGGCCAGAAGGCTGCGCGCTTTTTCCAGATCGTCCACGGCGCGCACGTCATTGAGCAAATGCGACTGGCCCCGCACGATCAGATATCCCGATCCCGCCCCCGGCGAAGACAGAGCGATTCCCCTGCGGACCAGATCTTCGGTCAGGGCGTCCAGATGCGTGCGGCGCGCGGCGATTTCCGCCTGAATGTCTCCGGCGACCTGAGTTAAGGACTTTCCGCGCAGGCGGTCCGACAGATAATTTCCTGCTGCCTCCAGCGCCGATTCCAGTGCGCCCGCGGGCAATCCTTCCGGAACGGTCATCACCCGGTTTTCGATCATCCCGTCTTCGAGAACCAGAACGACCAGAAGCCGCGAGGCGTCAATCCGGACAAACTGGAGAGTCTTCACGGCCTTGTCCGTCTTGGGCGCAACGACAAGTCCCGCGCAGGCCGAAAGCCCCGCGATCATGGTACTGGCCCGCTCCAGCGCTTGTTCAGGTGTAAGCGTGCCGCCGCGACAGACGGACTCAATCGTTTCGCGCTCCGCCGCGCCCAGATTGCCGATTTCCATCAATCCGTCCACGTACAGACGCAGGCCGAGCTGGGTCGGCAGACGCCCCGCCGAAATGTGGGGCGCATAGAGCAATCCTTCGGTTTCAAGTTCGGACATCACGGCGCGGATGGTGGCCGGAGACAGGCCCAGACCCGGAAGAAGTGATAACGCCCGCGATCCTACAGGGACGCCGCTTCCCAGCCAGGACTCAACAATCCGGCGGAAAATCTCACGGGAACGGGCATCCATATCCGACAGCATGGAGGAAATTATAATCGGGACGGGGAAGGAAGTCGAAGTCTTCTTTTACGATCCGGCGATTTCCAGTTCCATTACCTCCAGCGTCCTGATTTCGTCGCGCAGTTTTGCTGCGGTTTCAAATTCCAGATCGGCGGCGGCGATGTGCATTTTTCTGTGCAGGGACTCGATATGTTTGCGCAAGGCGGCGGGACTGCGCAGAAACTCGGCCTGCGCCGATCCGTCTGCAAAACCCGCCGCCAGACGAACAGATTCGCCCTGGCCGTATGCGCCGGACATGGTGTCGCCGATGGCCTTGCGAACACTTTCGGGCGTGATGCCGTGGGCGGTGTTGTATGCCTTTTGTTTTTCGCGGCGGCGGTCGGTTTCGTCGATGGCGGCCTTCATGCTTTTTGTGATCGTGTCGGCGTACAGGATGGCCTTGGCCTCGACGTTACGCGCGGCGCGCCCGATGGTCTGGATCAGGGAGGTGCGCGAGCGCAAAAATCCTTCCTTGTCGGCATCCAGAATGGCCACCAGCATGCATTCGGGAATGTCGAGCCCCTCGCGCAACAGATTGATCCCGACCAGAATTTCGAACGTGCCGAGCCTTAGGTCCCGGATGATCTCGATCCGCTCCAGCGTATCCACGTCGGAATGCAGATACCGCACGCGCAGGCCGTTGTCGGACAGATATTCGGTGAGCGCCTCGGCCATTTTCTTGGTCAGGGTGGTCACCAAAACGCGCCCCCCGCGCGCCGTAACCCGGCGGCATTCTTCCATCAAATCGTCGATCTGGTTTTTCGTCGGGCGGATGTCCACGGGCGGGTCGGTCAGGCCCGTGGGGCGCACAACCTGCTCGGCGGAAATTCCGCCCGCTTTTTCGATTTCCCAGTCGCCGGGCGTGGCGCTGACATAAATCGTCTGGGCGCGCATCCGCTCCCACTCCTCGAATTTGAGCGGGCGGTTGTCGATGGCGGCGGGCAGGCGAAACCCATAGTCCACCAGAACGCTCTTGCGCGCGCGGTCGCCGTTATACATGGCGCGGATCTGGGATACCATCACGTGGCTCTCGTCCAGAAATAAAATCGAATCCTTTGGCATGTATTCGATCAAGGTCGGCGGGGCCTCGCCCGGCGCGCGCCCGGTCAGGTATCGGGAGTAATTCTCGATTCCCTGACACATGCCGGTGGCTTCCATCATTTCGATATCGAACTGGGTGCGTTGCTCAATCCGCTGGGCCTCCAGCAATTTTCCGGCCTCGTTTAATTCCGCAAGGCGCAGTTTCAGATCGCGCTTGATGGCGGTGATGGCCTGCGCGATCGTGGGGCCGGGGGTGACATAGTGCGAATTGGCAAAGATCCGCACGCCGTCGAGATCGGCGAATCTTTCGCCCGTGAGGGGATCGAATTCGGTGATTTTTTCCATCTCGTCGCCGAACAGGGAGAATCGCCACGCCCGATCCTCAAAGTGCGCGGGGAACAGCTCGACGCAATCGCCGCGCACGCGGAACGTTCCGCGCTCAAAGGCGATGTCGTTGCGTTTGTACTGGAGGGCGACGAATCGGCGGATCAGGTCTTCGCGGTCGATGGTCTGGCCGGTTTTCAGGTCCACCGTCGCGGCCATATAGTCTTCTTTTGATCCGATGCCGTAAATGCACGAGACGCTGGCCACGATAATCACGTCGCGCCGCTCGAACAAGGCGCGGGTGGCGGCGTGGCGCATGCGGTCGATCTGTTCGTTGATGCTGGAGTCTTTCTCGATATAGGTATCGGTGCGCGGGATATAGGCTTCGGGTTGATAGTAATCGTAATACGACACGAAATATTCCACGGCGTTGTTCGGGAAAAAACTTTTGAACTCGCCATACAGCTGCGCGGCGAGGGTCTTGTTGGGCGCCAGAATCAGGGCCGGTCGCCCGGTGCGCGCGATGATCTGCGCCATGGTAAAGGTCTTGCCCGATCCGGTGACGCCGAGCAACGTCTGGTCGGTCAGGCCGCTTTCCAGCCCGGCGACGAGCGCACGGATAGCCTCCGGCTGGTCCCCCGCGGGGGAGAAGGGGGAAACGATGCGGAAAGGGCGGGGGTCAACCGACCCCGCCGCGCTTTCTTCCCGTTTTTCCAAGGTTTTCCACATTGAACCTGTATAAGTCGGATGCAAAGGAATTCATAGGGGGTTAGAGTCTTTCTCCTTTTCTGAGGCGCAACGGCCACAACGGCTTCCGGATGCTCAGACATTCAGCCTTTGATCGGTAAGCAGATTACGCCGCAAGACCCATTTCTTCGCCGATACGGATGACTGCGCTTTCTTCATCACCCCGGAAAATTGGGGTAATGATTGAACGGTTTACCGCACGCTGAAACTTGCGCTTGCTGATGCCCGGCATTTCCGCTGTTTCGATCATGGCAATAATAACGAAGTCGTCCCGCCTATGAATCCGGGCCTCTTGCCGTAGCATCACCGCTTCATCCAGCTTAGTACTGTTGGTAACGAAAAACACCGCAGCGGACTTCCTGCCAGTTGTCTTCGGAACGATGTTTAAGTCTGAAGGGAAGTCGGAAAGTTGTCTATCTATCGGCGTATTTTCGTTGAAGGTGGCAAGATTGCTATAGCGTTCCTGAATAGCTGCTATAGCGTCTTCTCTGAATGTCGAGCGCACGACATCCCGCGTTATCAACTCAATGTCACGAACACGGATCAGGGAAGATAGAAAATCAGTCATGCGTTTCGCCAGTTCATTCTCGTTAAAGTGTTCTGTCTTGATTTCAAAAGTATCGACATCCCAGAAGGCACCGCCAGTTTGAAGAATGTTCTCCATCAACGTCTTGCGTGTACCGTTCTCAATATCGATCCCTGATGCAATCAGGCGAGACAGGTAATCGCCGTCATCTTCAATACGGTAGCCGTCTTCATCCTTAACGATGTAAAAGCCAAGCCGATCACCAGAGCGATCTTTGAAAACTGTACTGACAGCGTAGCCGCACGGCACCGTGTTCACCGTAATTGATGAACAGAAGGTAGAACATAATGCCTTCTCTAATGCCTGTGCGTTAATCATACATCCATTTCACTTTGTTCATGTTCTTCCTCAATACGAAAGAACCGCTTGGAAGCTTTCCAGAACGATGCCTTCGTCCACGCATTGGATCGGCGCGTCTGGCTGTCTCCATTAGGTATGCGATCCACTTCACTCATTCCACTCGGACCAACAAGTTCCCCGCCATTATCGCAACTAGCGTGAACGTGCAGACCTGGGTGACTGGAATGAAACTCGTATCGGCTCACAACTGAGCCACCTTCCTCTTTCCTGAGTATCAAAGTTGCCTTCCAGTCATCCTTCGTCGCATGGCAACGACAAAGAAGAACATATTCACGGTTGCCGTTCTTCGCTTTGGCCTTTGCCGAACGCCATTCCCAACCGTTACGTTGGGGATAGGTTTTTGTAAAGCAAGGAGCGTGCCGAGGCGGAATATCGTTGCTCTGCCAGTCCGTTACTTCTGTTAACTCTTTCGGTTCTTTGACAAGATGTCTGACCCTCATCCCCAACGTTCCCTATCGTCTATTGTTCACCACAATGACTAATCAATTCTTACCATACAGTGTGATCCAAGGATAGCATCCACTTGTAAATATTTAATATTAACATGTTTTAATCAAACTGGCTTCACGACCGTATAAAGTCTAAGCTTCGATTCGTTGCTACGTCAAAGCGCGCATATAGGAATAAATTCCTAAAATAGTCCTTGACAACCCGCCTTTTCGCGCGCATAAATAGGAACATATAAGGAACAACCCTACACGGAAAGGATCTCCGCGCAATGGCATCGACACAATCCCTGAAAATCCGGCTTGAACAGGAAATCCCGGTCAATTTTCTCTATGAGCACGATTCAAAGGATTACCCGGTGTTTGAGCTGGATGTCGTCCCGCTCATCACGCATGCGGTGGAGGGGTTGCGCCGTCTGGACACGCATCGTCTTTCTGTCAATCCGAACACGGCCTATCTGTTTGCGCCCCATGCACTGGAGGTCGCGCAGGACATGGAGGCTCTGGCCCGGCATCTGGGCGCGGCGGAGTCTGTCGCCACGGGCCTGTATTATCTGGGGCTTGTTCACGATATCGGAAAGCTGTTTTTGCCTCCCGAGATCTGGGAGACCACCCCTGAAAAACCCTCTGGCGCGTTCAAGGCGTTGCGCCGGACTCATGGGCCTTTGGGCGCTGCGTATCTGTCGGGCGATCCTGATTTTCTGGCCCCGCCATATGTCTCGATGGATGTTTTGCCCTTTTTAAGAGGCGAAAAACCCTTGGCCGGAATCGTTCCAGGCAATCTGGCCGGACGAGTGCCGGAGCGGATGGATTTTGAAGGTCTTCTGGACGCTATAAAATCCAGCCCTTTTCGAAATCAGAAAACCGGTTTTCTGCCTCTTGCCGTTACGGCGGCCCTGCGCCATCACGAGATCACCGGAACCGCGGCTCCGCCGGATCAGCCGGTCTGGCTGAAGCTTCTGGCGGTGTTGGAAGATTTGAGCGGCAACCGAGTTGAACGCCCGCACTTTAATATCCACGGGCGGGGAACATCCTTGATTCAGGCGTTGGATCATATGCGGGAGGAGGGGCCTGAAACGCATGACCTGATGATTCTGGATCTTATTTCATCGGTCAAAACCGGGGAGTCCGCGCCTGTTCGTCATTACCCGCACGATCCCGAAATCTCCTGATTCCGCAAAGGTCACGCCCCCCTTGCCTTGTGCGGGATTTGCGTTTATCCTTGGGTCCGTCTTTTTGATTTTCCGGAGCTTTTCCGGGTTCGGCTTTCCTTTGGTTCCTCTTCTTCCCTTCGGGTTCTTTTTGTCTATGGGCTGTTTCCGCACAAGATACCTTCCCACGATTCCTGCCTGGATTCTTCTGGGCGGGGTTTTTCTGGCTCCTTTTGCGCGCGCGGAGTCTCTGGAAACGGCCGTTCTGGATGCGGTCAACCGCCATCCCGGCGTGGAAGCGGCTCTGGCCGGACGGGATGCCGCCATCGAGTCGCAAAACGAGGCCTATTCGGCTTTTTTCCCGGAAGTGCGCGCCAGTGCCGCCGCCGGGCGCGTTTATGGAGATAACAGCACCAGCCGGGGGCTGAGTACCACGCGCGGCGCAGGGTTTTCCGGTCTGGCGGAGGCAAGTCTGACGGCTACGCAGCTTCTGTTCGACGCAAATGCCACCCGTAACCGTGTGGAGGCGGCGCAGGCTCGGCGTTCTTCCGCCAATATCAATGTCATAGATGTACGTGAAACGGTCGCCTTGCGCGCGGTTCAGGCCTATCTGTCCGTTCTGCGCGCCCGGGATATTCTGGGCATGGCGAATGTCTACCGTGAGAAAATCACGAATTATATTGGCAAGATAGAATCCCGCGTCAAAGAAGGCGCCTCTGATGCCTCGGAATTGTCTCAGGCGCAGGATCTGGCCATCATGATGGATAATGCGCTGGCCGGATACCGGGCCGATCTTGAAACGGCGCTGGCTGCATATCAGGAATCTGTGGGCCGGATGCCGGAGGAGCCATTATCCCCGCCGAAAGGTTTGATCTCTGCTCTTCCGGCCACGCTGGATGCGGCTTTGGCTCAGGCCCACGCCACCCATCCGATGCTGCGGGCCGCCGGGTATCAGGCTGTTGCTGCATCTCATGAGCGGGATGCGGAAAAAAGCGCCCTGTTGCCTGATTTGACCGCCGAAGCTTCATGGTATCGCAAGGATCTGGCCGATGTTATTGGCGGCGAATCGACGGATGCACGGGGTCTGGTGCGCATGAACTGGAGCTTTTCCACCGGCGGGGCTGATCTGGCCCGCGTGCGCCGCAAAGACCACGAATACGCAGAAAGCAAGGCCCGGCGCGATGAAGTGGCCCGTCAGGTTGATCTTGAGGTGCGGCAGGCTTGGGCGAATCTGGAAATGACCCGTAAGCAGGGGACGCTGGCGCGCGCGCGCGTAGGGCTGAACGAATCGCTTCTGAAAACCTATGAAACGCAGTTCGAGGGCGCCAAGGTCTCCATGCTTCAGATCCTTCAGGCTGAAAACAGCCTGTTCGGGGCCAGGACTGAAAGCGCAAACGCAGGCTGGCGCGCGATGGCTGCCGGATACGGACTTCTGGCCGGAATGGGCGGCCTTCAGACATCCATGAACATGGTGGGCGCAAAGGATGATCCCGACCCCAACCCGAAACGCGGATTCGTCGCGCTTGGCCTCAACAAAGAGTGACGCTTTGCTGGATTGCCTCGTTTTTCTGACCGGGCATTTCGGACATGCCCGATCGGCGGAGGCGATTCGCGCCGGGTTGCCTTACGATTCGCGCGGAATGGGGCCGTCTTTATTTTGCGAGGCGGCCGCGCGGATTGGATTCAAGACCCGGGTCGTTCAACGTGCTATCGCCGACATTCCGGCCCCTGTCCTGCCCGCTGTTTTGATCTTGAAAGACGACCAGGGAAAAGACAGTGCTTGTGTTCTGGTGTCCACAACGCCCGAAATGGCCCGGATTTTTTCGCCGGAGTCTGGAACGCAGCAGGACATTTCTATCAAGGATCTGGAAAATTCCTATAGCGGTCATGGGATTTTTATCCATCCCCAGACGGATTTTGCCGACTCTAAGGCTCCGGGCGGCCTGTCCGATCACCATTGGTTCTGGAGCGGGGTCCGGGAAAACATCCCCCTTTACAGAAAAGTCATTTTGACGGCGATTCTCATCAATTTTTTTGCGCTCGTCTCGCCCTTGTTCATCATGAATGTCTATGACCGGGTGATTCCGAACAATGCGCTGGAGACAGGATGGGTTTTAGGGATCGGCGCGCTGGCCGTTTTCTCATTTGACTTTATCATGAGGACCCTTCGTGGGTATTTCATAGACTTTGCAGGGCATAAAGTCGACATTATCGCGGCGCGTCGGCTGTATGACCAGCTTCTGGACATGAAACTGGCGGCCCGCCCGGCTTCCAGCGGAGCCTTTGCCAACATGGTGCGGGATTTTGATTCGGTGCGGGACTTTTTCACCTCCGCAACCTTGACCGCACTCGCGGACCTTCCCTTTACCCTTTTGTTTTTATTGGTTATTGGCCTGATCGGCGGGTGGATTGCGGTTGTGATCGTCGCCCTGATCGCCGTCGTGGTCGCCGCCGGATTTGCGCTTCAGGCTCCCCTGAAGGCCCTTGTGCGGAAATCCGTTCATTCCTCAGAGGTCAAACACGGCCTTCTGGTCGAAACCATCCAGACGCTCGAGACCGTCAAGGCTATCGGCGCGGACGGGCGGCTGCGCGCCCGGTACGGCCATCACGTCGGGGACAATGCCCTGTGGAGTCGTCATTCGCGCTTTGTCTCCGCCCTTTCGGGAAACATTGCAACTTTCGTCCAGCAAGCCGCCTCGATCTTCATCGTTCTGGCCGGAATGTATCTGGTCGCCGATACGAAAATGACCATGGGCGGCCTGATTGCCTGCGTCATTCTGGGCGGACGGGCCATCGCCCCGATCGGTCAGGTTGCCAATCTCATGACCCGGTATCATCAGGCAATGGGCGCGCTGCGGACCCTGAACGGCATTATGTCCCGTCCCGTGGACCGCCCGGCGCAGGCGCGGTTTTTACATCGTCCGGACCTGAAGGGGAAAATTGCTTTTGATCGTGTGTTTTTTTCCTATCCCGGAAGCGCGCGCGGGGCAGATCGCCGCGTTCTGGACGGCGTGTCGTTCACCATTGAGGCGGGCGAGAAAGTCGGCCTGATCGGGCGGATTGGATCGGGAAAAAGCACCATCGCACGCCTGATGCTCGGGCTGTACGATCCGGACGAAGGCACGATTCTGGCCGATGATACCGATTACCGCCAGATCGACCCCGCCGACCTGCGCCGCAACATCGGCTATATCGCGCAGGACGTGGTCTTGTTCAGTGGCACAGTGCGCGACAACATCACCGCCGGGCAGCCGCACGCCCCCGAGGCCGATATTCTGGCCGCCGCAAAAGAGGCTGGCGTGCATGATTTTATCGCGGGCCACCCCATGGGCTACGATGCGCCGGTGGGAGAGGGCGGAGCAGGGCTTTCGGGCGGCCAGAGACAGGCCATCGCGCTTGCCCGCGCCATTCTGGCCCGCCCCCGCATTCTGGTGTGCGACGAGCCCACAAACGCCATGGACATGCAGGCCGAAGAGGCCTTTATCCGCCACATCCGGGATCAGGCGCGGGACAAGACCCTTATTCTGGTCACGCACCGCCAGCCGCTTTTGACCATCGTGGACCGGCTGATTTTGCTCGATCAGGGCCGCGTCCTCATGGACGGCCCGCGCGACGCCGTGATTCAGGCTTTAAGCACCGGAAGCCTTACGGTGGAAAGGAGCGGGGGATGAGTCTCAAGGCGCGGTGGGCCAAGGCCGTTTTATCCTTGTTTCCGGCTCCGCGAGGATATGCGGAAGATATTGATTTTATGGAAGAGATCGACGCAGCGCGCCATATGCGTCCGTCTCGCGCCTCCGGGATCTTGCTTGTCTCCATCACAGGGCTGATTGTTTTTTTCTTTCTCTGGGCGGGGCTGTGTGTGATTGACGAACGCGTGCGTGCCAGCGGTCAGGTGGTCCCCACCCGCGAAATTCAAACCGTTCAGAGTCTTGAGGGCGGCATTCTGGCCGAGCTTCTGGTCGCCGAAGGTGACCGCGTCGAAAAGGATCAGGTTTTGCTGCGCATCAGCGATGTTGTCTCCTCGTCCGAGGAAACCAGCGCGCAGGCCCGGTCTTTTGGTCTGAAGGCCAAACGCGCGCGGCTGGAGGCCGAAGCCAAGGGAACCGATTTCGTTCCACCCGTTGATATTTCAAAGGAAAACCCGCGGATTGCGGCGAATGAACGGGCCTTGTACGAGTCCCGTCAGAGCGAACTGCGCAATGCCCTGTCCATTCTGGACGGAAAAATAGAAGGCGTGACGTCCCGGCTTTCCGAGGTCGAAACGGAGCTGTCCGCCCTTGCGCAAAGTCGTGGATTGCTCCAGCAGGAGTTGGAGATTACCCGCGAGATGGTCCGCAAAAAAGCCGCGCCGAAACTGGAAGAGATTCGCCTTCAGCGGGAACTGACGGAAATCACCGGAAAAATATCCTCCGGAAAAGAACGTAAAACCGGGCTTGAGGCCGATCTGCGCAATGCGAAGAAGGAACGTGAGGATCAGGGAGATAAATTCCGCTCTCAGGCCTTGGGCGAATTAAACGAAGTCGAATCCCAGATTGCAGGACTCGAGGGCAGTTTGAAATCCATCGGCGACCGGGTTTACCGGAGCGAGCTGCGCGCGCCCGCCGCCGGAATCGTGAACAAGATTGCCGTTAAAACCATCGGCGGGGTTATCGAACCGGCCCAGCGTCTGGTTGAAATCGTTCCCGTGGACGACGACCTGAAAATTATCGCGCGCGTCTCGCCCAACGACATTGCCTTTCTGAAACCCGGTCAGGCGGTCAAGGTTCGCGTTTCCGCTTATGATTCCAGCCGGTACGGGCGCCTGGACGGACATCTGGTGCGCGTGGGCGCCAATTCTGTTTCTGACCGCGAAGGGCATGTTTTCTTTGAAATCGAAGTCCGTACCGATAAGAATCATCTGGGAACAAAGGACCATCCCCTTCCCATCACGCCGGGTATGCTGGCCGATATCGACGTGATTACGGGCAAGCGGACGATTCTTGAGTATCTCGCCAAACCCTTGCTCCGCGCCCGGACCGAGGCCCTGCGGGAGCGGTAGGGGGGGGGTGCGACATTTTGTCGCTTGCTGCTCCTCGCCAACTCTGTTACCAGACCTTTTCGATCAAGGAAAAAGAGGGTTGAAATATGGAGACAGTTTACGAAGAGCCTGCTCAGCAGACCACAGGGGAGAGCGCTGTTTCCGAGGCAGTTCTGCCCGCACCGTCCAAGGACGTACAGGGATATCTTGAGAATCTGGATCTGGGCGTGTTGTTTAATTTTCTTGGCGGCCCGATGATGGGTATGCGGATCGTGTCGATGCGGCCCGTTTTTCAAGAGAAAGCCACGGATACGGACATTGAAACGCTGGAGAGGAATCTCGGCGCCTTGCCGGAAACGTCGCCGTTCTTTTTTGCGGATCATATGAGAGAGTTCATGAACAGTGCGCTTGCGGCAAGCAAAGCCAGAAAAGAGGCCAAAGAGCGCCGACAACCCTTCAAAGAGCCGCCCCAGCCTTTTGCGCGGAACTATTGCCGGATGGCGTTTGCTCGTCACGTTTCGGTTTGCGGGAAGGCTCTGACGGACAGTCTGGGTGGAGGAGAATCAAAGATGGCTCTTTCCATCCTCACCCCGGATGCCCCAACCCCGAGCAGTCGGTCGACCCAT
The DNA here is from genome assembly GCA_020638285.1 of Rhodospirillales bacterium. Lineage (GTDB taxonomy): Bacteria > Pseudomonadota > Alphaproteobacteria > Micavibrionales > Micavibrionaceae > JACKIV01. Next base: position 210,171 of record JACKIV010000001.1, read on the forward strand.
ATCCTTCATACAGACATGAACGGCTACAGGCTGGCTCTGGATATTACACCGGCTTGAGAGGGATTATCCTGCATATGAAAAAGCGCCCCGCAGGGCGCTTTTTTTATTTCTTGGACGGGGGCATCTTCTTTTCTTCGAAGACGACATGCATGCCGCGTTTTCCTGTCTCGGCATTGACGGCCCACGGGTCGTATTTGCGCAGCTTGAGCTTTTCGCCCTGCGCCTTCGGATTGCGCTTTTTGTAATAGCGAAAGCCTGTCCCGGCGGAGCTTTCCATGCGAACCTTGAGCGAGTCGCTTTTCTTGGCCATGTCGTTCAATCCTGCTTTTTATAAGAAATCGTGAGGGACTATACGAATTTGGGGGCCAATGTCAAGCCCCGGTTTAACCAAAGGGTTCCCGCCCTGATTTTTCGTCTGGTGAAAGGCTCCGGGCCCGGTTATGATGGGGCCATGACGATCCTTGATCCCGATGTCGGTCTTGTCATGGGCTCCCGGTCAGACTGGGAGACGATGCGCGTTGCGGCAGAAACTCTGGCCGATCTGGAAATTTCCTGCGAAATCAAAATCGTATCCGCGCACCGAACCCCCGAAAGATTGTACGATTACGCCCGGACGGCTCGCAGCCGGGGATTGAAAGTCATCATTGCCGGAGCCGGAGGCGCGGCGCATCTGCCCGGCATGCTGGCGGCCCTTACGCCTCTGCCCGTTCTGGGGGTTCCGGTCGAAAGCCATGCCCTCAAAGGCATGGACAGTCTTTTGTCCATCGTCCAGATGCCCGGCGGCGTCCCGGTCGGCACATTGGCCATCGGTCCGGCAGGCGCGCGCAACGCAGCTCTTCTGGCGGCTTCGATACTGGCCCTGTCCGATGCGGCCCTGTCTGGGCGTCTGGATCTGCTCCGGGCCGCGCAGAGCGAAAGCGTTCCCGAGACTCCGGAGGATCCATGACCGAAAAAACCGTCTCCACTCCCGCCCCGCGCAGCCCTGCCTTGCCTGCCCTGATTCCGGGAGAGGTCGTGGTTCGCCGTTCGCGCATTCATCCAGGAATTTACTGGAAAAGCATCGTCGTCCTGTGCCTTGGACTTTTTCTGACGCTCAAAGTCGTCAATCTGGGGCTTTTGTTCCTGATCGTGGGCGCGGCGATGGCAGGCGTGGCGTGGGTCACGCAAACAAATCTGATGCTGGTTCTGACCAATCGGCGCGTGATCGTCCGGGTGGGTCTGCTGTTTTGGACCGAGGCCGTAGAACTGCGCCTGAGCCAGATCGAAAGCGTCGAGGTCGAGCGGATGATTCCGGGCATGGTGATGGGGTACGGTACCGTCTCCATCACCGGAACAGGCCAGCGCATCACCCGCGTGCCTTATGTCGCGGATTCAAACGCCTTCCGTCAGGCCATCGACGAAATTCTTTTGAAACGGGAAGAGGAAAAGGCTTAAAAAATGCTCTTTTCCCGAACGGACACATCGCTTCTGGGTCAATGGTGGTGGACGGTGGACCGGAAACTTCTGGCCGCTTTGCTCGGTCTCATGGGGTTTGGAATCGTTCTGGTGACCTCCAGCGGTCCGGCAGTGGCCGAACGAATCGGCTATGGCCAGTATCATTTTATCGAGCGCCATCTGATCGTTCTGGGTCCGGCTCTGGCCCTGATGATCGGTCTGTCGTTTCTTCCTCCCGTGTGGGTGCGCCGGGCCTCTGTTCTGGTTCTGGCCGGATGCCTCGTGGCCATGGCCGGGATTCTGGTTTTTGGAACCGAGGTCAAGGGGGCGCAGAGATGGTTTAGTCTCATGGGTTTTTCTCTCCAGCCGAGCGAATTCGTCAAACCCTCTCTGGCCATTGTCACGGCGTGGTTGATCGCCCGCCAGAAAGAGATACCGGACTTTCCGGCGCATAAAATCTGCGCGGGACTGTTTGCTACCGTTGTCACGCTTCTTTTGCTGCAACCTGATCTCGGGATGACAGTGGTTGTTACAGCGGTGATCGTCGCACAGATTTTTCTGGCGGGGCTCCCGTTCCGGTATCTGTTTGTTTTTGGATTGGGCGGAGCGGGACTGATTGGTGCGTCTTACCTTCTGTTCAGCCATGTTCGCAGCCGGATCGATCGGTTTCTCTACCCCGAGAGCGGGGACACTTACCAGATCGATCAGGCCATGGATGCCTTTCACAATGGAGGATTTTTTGGCATGGGGCCGGGGCAGGGTACTGTCAAACTTTCCATTCCCGATGCACATTCTGACTTTATTTTTGCCGTGGCGGCCGAAGAGTTCGGCGTTATTTTTCTGATCCCTCTCATTGCCCTGTTTGCCTTTATCGTTCTGCGGGGATTAAATCGTTCAACCACCAGCGGCGACCTGTTTGTTTTACTGGCAGGCGGTGGTTTGTCGTTCATGTTCGGGCTGCAGGCCCTCATTCATGCCGGATCGAACGCGCATCTTCTGCCCACAAAAGGCATGACCCTGCCGTTTGTCAGCTATGGCGGATCGTCTTTTCTGGCCATGGCCTACGGAATGGGATCGCTGCTCGCCCTGACCCGCAGACAGGTCCGGGACGCCGTTTCGCGCGGCGGGCTTGCACTCGCGCGGATGGGGCCTTAGAAAGACATCATGACGAATCAATCTCCACTCGTTGTCTTATGCGCGGGCGGTACCGGAGGCCATGTCTTCCCGGCGCTGGCGCTTAGCGCAGACCTTCTGGCGCGCGGGTTTCGCGTGGCGTTCGTGACGGATTCGCGCGGAAAGCGTTTTGTCGCCTCTTCCCCGGACATGCCCGTGTATGAGGTTTCCTCCGGTGCGCCTGCCGGTGGGGTGTCCGGACGGGTTCGGGCGCTCTGGGCGCTCGGGTGGGGCACGGTTCAGTCTTTCAGTTTGCTACGAAAACTCAGGCCCTCCGCAGTCGTTGGCTTTGGAGGATACCCTTGCGTTCCTCCGGTTTTTGCCGCCCAGAGAATGGGCATTCCAACCATTTTACACGAATCCAACGCGGTTTTAGGCAAGGCCAATGCCTTTCTGGCTGCAAGAGCCACTCGCATCGCTCTGTCCTGGCCGGGGACGGACGGTGTTCCGGCGCGCGCGCAGGGGCATTGCGTGGTCACGGGAAACCCGGTGCGGCCTGAAATTGCAGCGCTGGGTATGCGCCCTTATCCGTCTGTTTCTCCGTCCGGTCCGTTCCGGATTTTTGTCACGGGCGGCTCGCAGGGTGCAAAAATCTTTGGTCAGGTTGTACCCAAGGCTCTGGCCGCCCTGCCCGCTGCGGCGCGGGCGCGGGTGGAGGTCGTCCAGCAATGCGTCGAATCTGATCTGGGGGCGGTGCATTCCATCTATGGCGCGGCGGGGATTCAGGCTTTTCTGTCGCCCTTTTTCACGGATATGCCCGAGCGGATCGCCGTCGCTCACCTGTTCATCGGTCGGTCCGGGGCCACAACCACCACGGAAATCACAGCGGCAGGCCGCCCGGCGATTTACGTTCCCTATCCCCACCATGCGGACCAGCAGCAGAAAAACAATGCAGACCGCATCGCAGACGCCGGAGGCGCGTGGGTGATGACGGAGAGCGGTTTTACGGTTGAGGCCCTTTCGGCGCGGCTGGAAACCTTTCTGCAAAGCCCCGAAACCCTCGTCCGGGCGGCAGAAGCTGCGCGCGGATGCGGAAAGCCGGATGCTGCCCTGCGTCTGGGCAATCTGGTTTCTGATCTTGTGACCAGCGTTGAAAAGCCTTCAAAACCAGCTGAATCCTAAAATTTACATAAAATTAAAGCTTTCCCTGTAAAAAGGTAGAGGTAGGCCGGAAATCAGGGCCATGTCCGTCATCTGGATCATTCCAGCGAGGCGTCGGGGGTGAATATTTTACTTCATTGGGAGGATTGTTCATGAAGAAATTGCTTGTCGCCTGCTCCGCTCTGGCTCTTCTTCTGCCCTTTCAGGCAAATGCGCAAAGCTATCCCGACACAAGCTCTTCCTCTCTTTCCCCGCCGGGCGCCGAAAAAACCTCGTTTCAAAAACTTGATCTGGATGGGAACGGTCAGCTTTCTACAGATGAAATCCTGACGAATGTACAGAACGATTTCGACGAAAAAGATTCAAACGCAGACGGGTACCTTTCACCCTCGGAATTTCAGAATGTTGAAAAAATGGAATCCTCTGAGGGTGAAAACGTAGATATTGAGCGGGAACAGATGCGCGCTGCGATGCAGATGCGCCGTTTCGAACGTCTGGACGAAGATAAAGACGGATTTTTGAGTCGAGGCGAAATGCTGGCAAATGCCTGGAAACAGATTGAAAATCTGGATGAAAACAATGATGGAAACATCATGCTCGGAGAGATGAAGCTGAAAATGAAAGATACTGCGAAGGAAAAAGGCGATCCGAGCGCTTCAAGCCATGGCAATCCTCAAAGTAAATTTGACGTTCCGCCGGGAGCTGCGAAGGCTTCGTCAAAATCAAAGAAGCCTGTTTCGACGGGACCTGGATGACCCCTGCCGATCGACCTGACGAATCCCCGCTTTTCTTGCGGGGATATTTCCTCTAGATTTCAGGGGCGATGAAACTTTTCAAGGCTATGGCGACGGTGGGGGGCTTGACGGGCCTGTCCCGGATTGCAGGATTCCTCCGGGATATTCTGACGGCGCTTTATCTGGGCGCGGGGCCGCTGGCCGACGCTTTTTTTGTTGCGCTCAAACTACCCAATTTTTTTCGGCGCATCACCGGTGAAGGCGCCTTTAGCGTGGCGTTCGTCCCTGTTTATTCCGAGGCACTCGAACGCGAAGGCCCGGGAAAAGCCGACCTGTTCGCCTCGGATGCCTTTACCATCATGCTCGGCGTTCTGGGCGTATTTACGCTCGCGGCGCTGGCGGGCATGCCGTGGATTATCCGCCTGATCGCGCCGGGATTCATCGACGAACCGGGGAAGTTCGAAATGGCGGTTCATCTGACCCGCATCACCTTTCCCTATCTGCTTTTGATTTCTCTGTCCGCCGTGATTGGCGGGATGCTGAACGCGCGGGATGTGTTCGCGCCCTTTGCCATTGCGCCGGTTATCTTCAATCTGACTCTTGTCGGGTTTTTGTTGCTTTCGGATGTCTTGTTTTCCAGCGCCGGAATCGCCATGGCATGGGGCGTGAGCGTGGCAGGCATTTTGCAACTCGTCTGGCTGTGGTCCTGCGCCCGGCGGCGCAGGCTTCATATCCGCATTGTGCGTCCGAAACTGGACATCCACGTTCGCAAGGTTTTTCGCCTGATGGGGCCGGGTCTGATTGGCGCAGGCGCCATGCAGATCAATCTGTTTGCCGATATGATGATTGCCTCGCTCCTGCCCACGGGGGCGATTTCGTATCTGTATTATGCGGACCGTCTGAACCAGCTTCCGCTCGGGATTGTCGGGATTGCGGTTGGAACGGCGCTGCTTCCCATGCTTTCGCGTGCGATATCAGGGGGGCGGGAAAGCGAGGCGCGAAATCTGTTCAACCGTGGTCTGGAGGCGTGTTTGCTTCTGGCTCTGCCTGCCGCTGCCGGACTTGCGGCTTTGAGCGATGAAATTATCGGAACGTTGTTTGAGCGCGGGGAGTTCGGCCCCGCAGACACTGCCGCAACTGCCATGGTCCTGTCCGGCTATGCGTTTGGTCTGCCCGGATATATCTGTGCCAAAGTGCTTTCGACGGCCTGCTGGGCGCGGCAGGACACGGCGGCGCCGGTGAAAATCACCATTCTCTGCGCGGTGAACAATATTGTTTTAAGTCTGATCCTGATCTGGGGATTTGGATTCGGCGTAGAGGGAATCGCCATTGCCACAGGCGTTTCAGGATGGGTTCAGGTCGCCTTGCTATGGCGGGTCTTGCGCGATACTCCGGTCGCTCGCCCGGATACGCGGCTGTCGCGCAACGCCCCCCGGATCATCGGGGCAAGCGCTGCGATGGGCGTATTGCTCTATGCCCTGTCGATCCCCTTGCATGGATTTTTCGAAGCGCAGACCGCCGTCCGGTTTGCTGCGCTCGCGGGGTTTGTCGGGCTGGCCTTGAGCGTTTATTTCGGCGCGATGATCGCGATGAAGATTTTGATTCCCGGCGAGATTCGAAAATTTTTCCGGAAGACAAAACCATCCGCGCCCGGATAACACAGAAAAAAACTATTCTTTTTCGTCGATCATGGCGCGGATGTTATCAGCGACGCGACCATTATCCAGAGACTTGATCCTTGCCTTGGCGCGTTCAAAGTCCGAGGATTGTTTTTTCTGCATGGCCTGAGCAATTTTATCCAGTGTTTCCTCGCCGATGGCTGCCCGGGCCTGACGGACATTTTCCATGGCCTGCGCGCGGATATCTGCGCTTGATGGCTTCCCGGATGCTTTCCCGGAGGATTTCTCGCCGCTTTTTTTCTTGAAAAACCCGAACATGGCATCCTCTCTGAGCAGAAAACAGGGGACGAATTCCTTCCGTCGCACCCTTCATGCCCCTTAGTTTATGATTTCCCTTCCGAATCGTCAATCAGGACAAAAGCGCGTTACCGATGCGCGACGTTCTTTCCTTGCATCGCGGGCCATGACAAAGGCATAATCGCCTTATCTGAAAGGCCAACCTTCCACGCGAGAACATCCCAAATGAGCGCACACAGCGAAATCGTCGATCTTCAAAACCGCATGGCAAAGGAAATCGTCGGGCAAAGCGACATTGTCGAGCGGCTTGTCATCGGACTTCTGGCTAATGGACATCTGCTGGTGGAAGGACTCCCCGGTCTGGCCAAAACCCGTGCCATCAAGGCGTTGTCAAAGAATCTCGAAGGCACATTTAACCGCATCCAGTTTACGCCAGACCTGATTTCTCCGGACATTACGGGGCAGGAAGTCATTTATACCGAGAATGGCCAGAATGCCTTTCGTTTCATCAAAGGGCCGATTTTCGCCAACATCGTTCTGGCCGACGAGATTAATCGGGCGCCGTCCAAAACCCAGAATGCCCTTCTGGAAGCCATGGAAGAACGTCAGGTCACGGTGGCAGGCGTGGGGCATAAAATGCCTGATCTGTTTCTGGTCATGGCGACGCAGAACCCCTCGGATCAAGCCGGGACCTATCCTCTGCCCGAAGCGCAGATGGACCGTTTTCTGATGCATGTGCGGGTGAATTATCCGGACGAAAAGGCCGAAGGCGAAATCATCCGCCTGATCCGCGCCGAGGAGGCTGCACAGAACGCCGCGAAAAAAACGGGGGCAAAGAAAGAAGCTCCGGTCGAGAGCAAGCTGACCAGCCAGCAAACCATTTTTGATGCGCGCGCGGAAATCAATCGCGTCGTGGTACCGGAGGCGGTCGAAAAACATATCGTGGATCTGATTTTTGCTACGCGTTACCCCCAGCGCTATAGCTATGAACTGCGCAGTCTCATTCGCACAGGAGTCAGTCCGCGAGGGTCGCTTGCTCTGGACCGCTGCGCGCGCGCGTGGGCGTGGCTCCGGGGCCGGGACGTTGTGACAATCGACGATGTGCGCACCATCGCCAAGGGCGTTTTGACCCACCGCATCGTCATCGGCCATCGGGCCAAGGAACATGGCCTGAAAGGTGACGATGTGGTGGATGCCGTTCTGGACTCCGTCAAGGCGCCATAGTCGGAATACTCTCAAGAGAGCCTTCTTGTTTTATTGGGCATTCAGGGCAAGAGGGCCGCTGCTTTTCGACGCCTGTTCTTCCATTTTCTGCGCCATCAGATTGATCTTCTTTTCTGCGACCTCGATGCGGTTTCTTGCCAGAGTTAGTTGATCTCCCATTTCAAAGATCTTTCCGACGGTAAAAACAAGGCCACCGCCTGCCCCGCCCGCAAACAGAACGCAGGCCGTCAAGGCTGCCGCTGTGAATTTTTCTTTGAGTAAAGGTTGTCCCATCTGTTTTTCTCCCGATTTTTCTGTTGAGGATAACAGCCCTATCAGGAAACAGGACTTTGTCAATCCTGATTTGCGTGCGATAAGGCTCAGGCAAAACGATCCTGAAAATCGTCTTTTCCGGCGTGCGCCGTTCTGTTATGCTCTGGAATTGTGTCAGCGTGCTTGCGGCGGGAAGATGTTCAAATGCCCAAATCCTGGTCTCTGCGTATTCTTTTTGGACTCATTCTCATCGTTGCGGCGATGCTGGTCTGGCGCGTCTGGTTTCTGGGCAGTGCATACCGCGTCATCGGCGATGTTCCGCCGGGCATGATCGCCGGGCCGGCCAGCGCGGATCTGACGGTCACGATGCTGTTTGATTATAACTGTTCCTATTGCCACAAATCCTATCCTGTTCTGCTCGATGCCGCCAAACGCGACGGGCGGGTGCGGATCGCGCTGCGCCCGATTGCGGCCCAGCCGACCGATGTTGCGCCGCCTCTGGCCGTTGCCGCGAATGCGCAAGGAAAATTTCTTGAATTTCACGATGCCCTGATGCAGATTGATCCGCCGATCGGCGAGGAGGCCGTCCGGAAAATTTCGGATTCTCTGGGATTGGACTGGACCCGTCTGGAAAAGGATTCCCGCGCGCCGGACACGGTGACTTTTCTGGACGAGGGGATTCAAAAGGCTCTGGCCTTGAGCATCAACTCAACTCCGACCTTTATCGTGGGTCAGATCGTCTATACCCCCCAGACAGCCATGCCCACGGCCACGGATTTTCTGCGCCTGTTTGACGAAGCACGCGGCGCAGGATACAGCGCGTCCGTCGGGGCCGAGAAACCTGCTATTCCCTGAAAATTTTCCCTGGAAACCAACGGAGACGCATCATGACTCATCTTTCCTTCCTTGCCTCAGCCTTTGTGGGCCTTTCTCTTTTTCTCGCCGCGCCCGCTCCGGCACATGCGGATTCGGGCATCTCCATCACCGTTCCCTACGCTTTTGCCACGGCGGAAGGTCAGGCCAATGGCGCCGCTTTCATGACCATCGCTTCTCCGACACAGGACGATGTTCTCACAAACGCGCAAAGCCCTGCCGCAAAAACCGTTGAGTTCCATGAACACACGATGGACGGCGCCGTGATGGGCATGCGCAAGGTGGACAGTATCGCCGTTCCTATGGACATGGGTGTTACACTGAATCCTATGGGTTATCACATTATGTTGATTGACCTGAACGCTCCCCTTGTGGCAGGGGATACGGTTCCTCTTACTCTGACTTTTGAGAAAGCCGGAACAGTCGATGTTACAGCCCGGATTGTTCCGCCAGGCACAGTTCCGGAAGGGGCTCCGGCTCCTGTGATGGATCATGATATGGGCCATGATATGGATCATTCCGGGCACGACATGGCTCCGGCGCAGTAATCGGCGAAAGACTCCGGTTCATGCGCGATGGAAAGCACATTCTTGTCCTCAACGGACCAAACCTGAATATGCTCGGTCTGCGTGAGCCGGAGATCTATGGGCACGAGACTTTGGACGACATCCGGGCCTTGTGCGAGTCAGCCGCCGCCCGGTTGGGGTTCACGCTGGATTTCCGCCAGTCCAACCACGAAGGCGAACTGGTCACGTGGATCCAGCAGGCCCGGGGGCAGGTGGACGGACTCATTTTGAATGCCGCAGCTTATACCCATACCTCGGTGGCCATTCATGACGCTCTGCGCCTGATTGATGTGCCGATTATCGAGGTTCACCTGAGCGATCCGAGGAAACGGGAGGCTTTCCGCCATTTTTCCTATGTCGAGCCTTTGGCCGCTGCCGTAATCTGTGGACAGGGAGCGAGGGGCTATGTCATTGCTCTGGAAAGATTATCTGGAATTTTATCCACAGGTAGAGCGATGCCCGTGCCGGATTAAGGCACATGAGCCTTGAAAATTACCACGGAAAACAGGATAAAGAGGGCCATGAAAATAGACTCAGACGCCATCCGGCAACTTGCGGGCCTCCTTGATGAGACGGGCCTGACCGAAATCGAAGTGGGACAGGGTGACAAGGTCATTCGCGTCAGCCGCTCCGCTGTGACCGTAACGCATGCCGGAAGTGGACCCGTTTCCGCCGCCAGTGTGATGCCTTCGGACCCAACGGCTCCGCAAAGCGCGAACATGAACGCGCCCGGCACTGTGGCCAGCGCTCATCCCGGCGCGGTCACGTCTCCGATGGTGGGAACGGTGTATCTGTCTTCCGCTCCCGGCGCGGCTCCGTTTGTGTCCAAGGGCGCGACGGTCAAGGTCGGTGATACACTCGTCATCATCGAAGCCATGAAAGTCATGAATCCCATCAAGGCCGATCGCGCCGGAACCGTGACCCAGATCCTCGTCGAAAACGGCCAGCCGGTCGAATTCGCCGAAGTGTTGATGGTGATTGAGTGATGTTCAAAAAGATCCTTATAGCCAATCGCGGCGAGATTGCCCTGCGGATCATCCGCGCCTGTCGCGAGATGGGCATCCAGAGCGTGGCGGTGCACTCGACCGCGGACGCCAATTCGATGGCGGTGCGGCTTGCGGACGAAAGCGTGTGTATCGGCGCAGCCTCTGCCCGCGAAAGCTATCTCAACATTCCCTCCATCCTGTCCGCCGCTGCCGTGACGGGGGCCGAGGCCATTCATCCCGGTTACGGATTTTTATCCGAAAACGCCCAGTTCGCCCGCATGGTCGCCGAACATGGTTTTACCTTCATCGGCCCCAGACCCGAACATATCGACTCTATGGGCGACAAGGCCGTGGCCAAGGACACGGTGAAAAAGCTCGGCCTTCCGGTTGTCCCCGGCTCTGACGGCATCATCACCGATGCAAAGGAAGGCGAAAAAATTGCCACGGAAATCGGCTTTCCCGTCATCGTCAAGGCCTCTTCGGGCGGGGGCGGAAAAGGCATGAAGGTGGTGCGGGAGGCCAGGGACTTCGCCGAAGCCTTCGCCACCGCACGCGCCGAGGCCAAGGCCAATTTCGGCGATGATTCGGTCTATATCGAAAAGTATCTTGAGCGTCCCAAACACATCGAAATCCAGATCTTCGGGGACAACCACGGAAACGCCGTTCATCTGGGCGAGCGGGATTGTTCCACCCAGCGCCGCCATCAGAAACTGATCGAGGAAGCTCCTTCGCCTGTCATCGACGATGCCGCGCGCGCAAAAATCGGGGATCTGGCGGCCGAGACGGTTCGTGCCATGGGCTATAGCGGTGCAGGCACGATCGAATTTCTGTATCAGGACGGCGAATTCTATTTCATGGAAATGAACACGCGGATTCAGGTCGAACACCCTGTGACGGAGATGGTCACAGGGATTGACCTGATCGCCGAACAGATCCGTGTTGCGGCGGGTGATCCTCTCTCTATCAAGTCCGAAGGTTTGAGATTCCGGGGCCATGCCATGGAAATCCGGATCAACGCCGAAGACCCGGAGACTTTTATTCCTTCGCCCGGTGAAATTCGCCAGTTCCACATGCCCGGCGGGATGGGGGTTCGTTTCGACAGTGCGATTTACACGGGGTATAAAATCCCGCCGCATTATGACTCCATGATCGGAAAGCTCATTGTCCACGGGCGCAACCGCGATGAATGCATTCGCCGCATGCGACGGGCTATCACTGAAACCGTCATTGAAGGCGTGCGCACGACCTTGCCGCTTCATGCCTGGATTCTGGACCAGCCGGAATTTCTGTCCGGTGAGTATTCGATCCACTGGCTTGAGAAGAAACTCGCCGCGCGGAGCGAATGAGTTAACGGCCGCGCCGCGCATCCCGGAGAAACGCTGCGATGCTTCCTGCGCCCAGCCCGGCAATCAGAAAAACGGCAAAGACGAGAGGGCGGCGCGGCCATGTGGGACGCGATGTTGCGGAAGATGGTTCAATCACACTGGCGGCGTAAGGCTCGTCGATCGTGGCCATCATGGCGACCTGTTCCTGTCCCGTCAGAAGAGTCGCCAGCGCCCGGATTTGATCCGGATGTCGTACGCGGTTCATCTCGCTTTCAAGAAAAGCGATGCGTTTTGCGCTGTGCACCGCCGCGTCGGCCCGGATGAGCCCGTCTGCCGCCCGGTGAATCGCTGCGACCAGATAGGTTGCAAAAGCCGGATCGGGATGACTGTAGACGATTTTTCTCAGATTCGACAGGCCCATGAATTCGATCGACACCTCGCGGGTTAGAACCGTCGAAAGCGCCTCGGGCGTCGAAACATCCGGGGCCGAGAGAAAAACAAACCGATGGGCATGGATCAAACCTTCTCGGATTTTTGGATCCTGAAACAAAACCGCGGCCACCGCCGGGCCGGTCAGGGTTTTTTCGAACCGGACGAAATCTGCAGACTCTCCGCTTTGACTCCGTCCGGAGAGCGCAGGGCCGAACCCTTCATCATAACGTCCGGTGAGCGCTTCCACACCGGGAACCGATAAATCCATCGCCGGACCAACGATCATGCTGGCGCGGTAATGCGGAACGGCAAGAATCACAAACAGAGCGGCAAGAGCAAGGCCCGCGAGTCCTCCGCCGAACACAAACCTTTTTTGTCGCCACAGAAAATCCAGAACGTCGATCAGGTCCGGGTCGGATGTTATTCTTACGTGGCTTTCCGTCATCACGCGGCCCGCTTTGTTTCTGGGGCGCGTGACTTTGGTCTGGGCGCAGGCATAACCACTTCGGCTGCCATGTCGATCCAGCCCCGCAGGATGTCTTCGGGCATAAGGTTTTGCATCGCTCGCGCCGCGCCCTCCTGCGCCAGAAACCAGTCGTTGCTGCTCAGGCGATACCGGATCACGGTATCGGCCAGAAGGACGGGGTTGCCTTGAGGAACGACGGCGCCTGCGCGGTTATCGAGGAGTGTTCGAGCGACCTCGGATGCCGATGGTCCGAGAAAAATGCATGGACGTCCTACCGCAAGTGCCGAAAACAGTTTGCTGGGCACCATCAAACCGGCGGCGTCGTGCGACATGGAAATCAAATGCACATCTCCGCTTTCCATGATGGCGCGCAACTGGTGAGCAGGTTGCCAGGAAAGCTGGCGGATATTGTTCAAGCCCCGCCGTGCCCGGGCGGTGGCCAGTTTTTCATGACCCTGCCCTTCTCCGACAAAGACAAACTCAATCTCCGGGTGCTTGCGCGCCACGATTTCCGCCGCGTCCAGTATGGTCTCAAACGGGTGGGCGCGTCCGATATTTCCGGCATACAAAACACGAAATTTGCGCTCTTCGTCCTTTATCAGGCGATCCCAGGGACGGATTGTTGCGGCGGGGGCTTTCCGGCGAATTGGCGCGGCGTCCATCGTCTCCGGCATGGCGTAGACCAGTTCAAAATCCGGCCAGTTGGGCAAAACGGCGATCTTTCGCGGATCTAGCCCACCTTTGGTCATGCGCCGGGCCATGCACCGTCCGATGACCACGACCCGGTCGCAGGACTGCAAGACCGCCCGCATAATTTTGTCCGCAGGACTGTGAATCCATTCCGGAATCCTGTAGCCCAGAACAGGAAAAAGATCCGGGTAGAGATCCTGACACCAGTGGACATGCCGCACACGCCTGATCCGCGCGGCAAGATATCCGGCAAGAACCAGAAAAGGTGGATCGGTCATGGTGACGATCAGATCCGTACGTTTCATAAACAGGGTCGAAACGATCAGGCGCAGCAAAACCCATGTGCCACCAAACATGCGGCGTGCAGAAAACCAGGAGCCGATCCGGTGAACGCTCACAGGGCCATCGGAGTGGATCGCATTGGTTGATCCTGCGCACAGAATCGTCACATTCCACCCATTCTGCGCAAAAGCCTGCGCCAGATCGCGCAAAAGGCGCCCCGTCGCTCCCCGGTCCGAAGGGTAGACACGATTAACAAACAAAACCGATGGTGCGCGCCCGCGTGGTGCGGTCATGACTTTTCCTGTGCAAACCGAAATGAGAATAGAAAAACAGGGCGACCCTAGCGCCTTATCTCGCAAGCGTACTATACCCGGGCTCGGCGTTCAATGTCCGGGCCTTAAAAAACGTGCATTCCAAGACCCTTTAACAGAGAGAAAAAATCCTTTAGACTATGCTCCATGACGAATCCGGCAGACTCACCACAATCCCAAAGACAAAAATCCTCTGGCTCCGTTGCTGACTTTATGGTCATGGCGCGAGAGTTTTTCCAGCTTGAAGCCGCAGCAGGAATTTTTATGGTTCTGGCGGCGATTGCCGCCCTGATCGTCGCCAATTCGGGGATTTATCCTTACTACCATTATTTTCTGAACGAGGTTTTCTGGCGGATCGGATTTTCCGATTCGCAAGGGTGGGATTTCGAGTTGAAAAAGCCCGTTTTGCTCTGGATTAATGATGGTTTGATGGCCGTTTTTTTCTTTCTGGTGGGGCTTGAGATCAAGCGCGAGTTGCTGGAAGGCCAGCTTTCGAGCCGGGATCGGGCGCTTCTCCCCGCTTTTGCTGCAGTCGGAGGGATGGTGGTTCCGGCGCTTGTTTTCTGGCTCGTAAACCTTGAAAGTCCGGAGACCCTTTCGGGCTGGGCCATTCCGGCGGCAACAGACATCGCTTTTGCGCTGGGTATCCTTGCTTTGATCGGAAGCCGTGTTCCCGTTTCTTTGAAAGTTTTGCTGACCGCCATTGCCATTATCGACGATTTAGGGGCGATTGTCGTGATCGCCGTGTTTTATTCCGGAGGTGTCAAGATTGCCTTGCTGGGACTGGCGGGGATTGCTACCGCCGTTCTCATTGTTCTGAACCGCCGGGGCGTGACGTTGATTGCGCCTTATGTTTTGGTTGGGTTTGTGCTGTGGGTGGCCGTTCTCAAGTCCGGTATTCATCCGACTTTGGCCGGCGTGATCGTGGCACTGTGTGTTCCTCTGCGTGACAAAAAACATCCGGAGTCTTCGCCGCTCAAGCATCTGGAGCATATTCTTCACCCGTGGGTGGCGTTCGGGATTTTGCCGGTTTTTGCCTTTGCCAATGCAGGTGTTCCCTTTACCGGGATGGGGCTGCATTCCCTGCTTGATCCGGTGACGTTGGGGATCATATTGGGCTTGTTTGTAGGGAAACAGTTGGGGATTTTCAGTGCCATCTGGCTGGCGGTGGTTTTGCGCCTTTCTCCTCGCCCCGAAGGTGCCGGGTGGGGGCATCTGTATGGTGTGGCTTTACTCTGCGGGATCGGCTTTACCATGTCCCTGTTCATTGGGGCACTGGCCTATGAAGGTACAGAGCTTCAGGCCTCTGTTCGCATGGGGGTTCTGGTTGGATCGATTCTGTCAGCTGGAGCGGGCTGGGTTGTTTTGCGGTACCTGTGCAAGGCACCCGGACAGGTCTGAAACCGCACGCTCTAGTTTCTCAGAGGCTTGCCGGTATCCAGCATATGCTCGATCCGGGCCAGACTTCCGGGTTCGCGGAGCAGTTTCATAAATTCCGCGCGCTCAAGAGTCAAAAGATCATCCTCGCTCATCGGCGCGGCCCAGTCACCCTGCGCTCCGCCGGTCAACACGGTCGCCAGATGGCTTGAAACCACCACGTCATGAGGCGTGGCTTTGCCGGATTTGCGCAGGTCCGCAACCGCCATGTCGAGGGCCATTTTCCCCGAAGGGCCGGGCAGGCGAATGTCTTTTTCCGGCACTGGCGGCGCATAATTCCGCGCCAGATCAATGGCTTTTTTCTTTGCATCGAACAGCAGGCGATCCCGGTTCATCGTTACGCCGTCCGATTCGCGCAAGTATCCGACATCCCGCGCATCCGCCGCAGATTTGGCGACCCGCGCCGTTCCGATGGTCTCAAACGCCGCGCGAACGGCGGTCATGGGATCGTTATCCGGTGAGAACCACATCTTTTTGTGCGCGGATTTCTCGCGGGCGCGATAGCGCAAAATCATCTCCTTGCACCCGCCCCATCCGGGAATGAGGCCGACTCCGACCTCGACCAGACCGCAATAGGTTTCCGCATGCGCCTGAATATGGTCCGCGTGGAGCAAAATTTCGCACCCGCCCCCCAGCGCAAGGCCGGACGGCGCGGCCACGACCGGAAAAGGCGCAAATTTCAAGGCCTTGAAGGTCCTCTGACCTCCGGCGATAAACTCTTCAACCTGCGGCCACAGGGCGATATTGATGGAAAACAGCGCCACCCCCAGATTGGCGCCTGCCGAAAAGGCCGCGCCTTCGTTGTAAATCACGAGCGCCTTGTACGTGCCCTTGCCATCGCCGATGGTCTGGATGGTTTTATTCAGCATCTCGAACACGGAATCATCGAATGTGTTCATTTTTCCGGTATGTTCGAAACACAAAACCCCATCGCCGATATCCCAGACGCTGGCCGAAGGGTTTTTCATCAGGGGCTTGCCCGCGCGCTTGAGGTCGGATAAAAGCAATACGCCATCGGGCCGGGTGAGGGGGTGATAGGCACCATCCACACCAAAGAAGGTCTGTTGCCCATTTCCTGTCTTGTAGAACGTCCCGCTCCCAACCCGTTCGACCAGAGGCGGCACCGGAATCGACCCGGCGCGCAAAGCATCCGCAAACCATGCGGGGCCCAGCGCGTCGATCATCTCGAATGGCCCCATTTTCCAGTTGTACCCCAGCCGCATGGCTTCATCGACATCGGCGATACGATCCGAAATGTCCGGAATCAGGGACGCCGCATAGGCCAAAGTGTGCATTAAAACTTTTCTGGCATAGATTCCGCCCATATCCGGGCTTTCCAGAACCGCGCGAAGGCCTTTTTTCCCGGCATCAACGGCGGCGCTTGAAACCTTGCCTTCCGGGCGGTAGGCGGTTTCTGAAAACGGCAAAGACAGATCCAGCACCTGCTTTTCCTTCTTCCCACCCGTGCGATCGAGGCGGTAAAACCCGCCCTTGCCCTTGCGGCCCGTATATCCGGCGGCGATCATGGCGCGAATCGCCGGGTGGTCGATATAGATGGAGCGATACCAGTCGTTTTGCGGCAAGGTCGCAAGCATCGAATCGGCCAGATGCGGCATCAGGTCGATCCCGATCAGGTCGAGCAGGCCGAACACCCCTGTCTTTGGAATGCCCACCGGTTTGCCCATCACGGCATCGGCCAGCGCCACGGGCACGTTATCCTCCAGCGCAACATTGAGCGCGGTCTGGAGCCAGAACACTCCGATCCGGTTTGCGATAAAACCGGGCGTGTCGTGACAGGGAACAACGCCCTTGCCCAGACGCACGTCGCAAAAATCGGAAATGGTTTTTATCGCCTCTGGCCTGGTTTTTTTGCCCACGACCAGCTCCAGCAGACGCATATAGCGCGGCGGATTGAAGAAATGCGTAATCAGAAAATCGCGCGCGAAATCCTCGCCGAAGGGCTCGACCAGCGTATGCAGCGGGATGGTGGAGGTGTTCGACGAGACGATAGAGCCGGGTTTGCGGTTTTTGATAATCTTTTCATAGGTCGCATGTTTGACTTTCAGGTCTTCCAGAACGACCTCGATGATCCAGTCGCATTCGGACAAAAGGCCGATATCATCCTCCAGATTTCCGGGCGTAATCAGCCGCGTCGCATCCGGATGCATAAAGGGCGCCGGGTCGGTTTTCAGCAGCCGGTCGATCGCCCCGCGCGCCAGTTCCCGCCCGTCCGCAGGCTTGATATCGAGCAAAACCACCGACACCCCGGCATTGGCGATCTGGGCCGCGATGCCCGACCCCATCACGCCCGATCCGATCACGGCGACTTTTGAAATGGTCATTTTCTATCCTTACGTCTCTTTTTTATCTATCGAATGCGCTGTGAAGGGGGGCGTTATTTCCGTATTTCTTTTTCATCCAGTTTGCGGGCCTCGTCCACCAGCATCACCGGAATGCCGTCGCGGATGGGATAGGCCAGCCCCGCCCGGTCGGAAATCAACTCTCCGGACGCCGAATCATAACGCAAAGGCTCCTTCGTCAGGGGGCAAACCAGAATTTCAAGCAGCTTCGGATCAACCGAAGGGCGTATTTGCGGTGTTGTTTGGGGCATGAAAAATCCTCGAACATGATCTCATTTTGGGCAAAGCGTACGACAGCCCCCTCGAAAAATCCACCCCTTCCTTCCGTTTTGGCTTTCAAGTCCCTCTTGAATTCTTCTGCCGGGTGGCTTATATATTCTGGCACTCCCCACCTTTGAGTGCCAAAATGCGCTTGGGGCGGGGGAAATGGGGGGTTCGATCCGGCCCGATGGGGCGGCGCGGACCTCGCTATGTCAAACCCGAATGTTACCGAAGGAGGTACATACCTATGCAAATCCGTCCTCTGCACGATCGCGTGATTGTGCGCCGGGTCGAAGCCGACACCAAGACCCCCGGCGGCCTCATCATCCCCGACACTGTGACCGAGAAGCCCATTCAGGGCGAGGTCGTGGCCGCTGGCCCCGGCGTTCGGGACGAAGACGGCAATGTTCATCCGCTCGACGTCAAGGTCGGCGACCGCGTCCTGTTCTCGAAATGGGGCGGCACCGAAATCAAGCTTGATGGCGAGGATCTTCTGGTCATGAAGGAATCCGACATCATCGGCATTATTGAAACCTCCGCGAAGAAGAAGGCTGCCTGATTTTCGGGGCCTTGATTTTTCGAAACCGTTTTTTCCAATAAGGAAAGGAAGACCACAATGGCTGCAAAGCAGATTCAATTTTCCGACAACGCCCGCGAAAGAATGCTTCAGGGTGTGAATGTCCTCGCCAACGCCGTCAAGGTGACGCTGGGCCCCAAGGGCCGCACCGTCGTTCTGGACAAGTCGTTCGGCGCTCCGACCGTCACCAAGGACGGCGTCACCGTTGCCAAGGAAATCGAGCTTGAAGACAAGTTCATGAATATGGGCGCGCGTCTGGTGCGCAAGGCCGCCGAAAAGCAGGCTGATGAGTCCGGCGACGGCACGACCACCACGGTCGTTCTGGCCCAGTCCATCGTCCGCGAAGGCGTCAAGGCCGTGGCCGCCGGGATGAACCCGATGGACCTCAAGCGCGGAATCGACAAGGCCGTCGAATGCGTCGTGGCTGACCTGAAAAAGCGCGCCAAGTCCGTCAAGGGCACAGAGGAAATCCGCCAGATCGGCACGATTTCGGCCAATGGCGACACGGAAATCGGCGACATGCTGGCCCAGGCCATGGACAAGGTCGGCAAGGAAGGCGTCATCACCATCGAAGAAGCCAAATCGCTGCACAGCGAGCTGGAAGTCGTCGAAGGGATGCAGTTCGACCGCGGCTATCTGTCGCCTTACTTCATCACCGATGCGAACAAGATGGTGTGCGAGCTTGAAAATCCGTACATCCTTTTGAACGAGAAGAAGCTCTCGAATCTTCAGGCGATGCTGCCGATTCTGGAGGCCGTTCTGCAATCGGGGCGTCCGCTGCTCATCGTCGCGGAAGACGTCGAAGGCGAGGCTCTGGCCACGCTGGTCGTCAACAAGCTGCGCGGTGGTCTGAAGATTGCTGCCGTCAAGGCCCCCGGTTTCGGCGATCGTCGCAAGGCGATGCTCGAAGACATGGCCATCGTGACGGGCGGTCAGGTCATCTCCGAAGATCTCGGGATCAAGCTCGAAAACGTGACGCTCGATATGCTGGGTCAGGCCAAGAAAGTCCGTATCAGCAAGGATGATACAACCGTCATCGACGGCGCCGGCACCAAGAAAGAGATCGAAGCGCGCTGCGCCCAGATCCGCAAGCAGATCGAAGAAACCACGTCGGACTATGACGCTGAAAAGCTTCAGGAACGTCTGGCCAAGCTGGCTGGCGGCGTGGCCGTCATCCGCGTGGGCGGGGCGACCGAGGTTGAGGTGAAGGAGCGCAAGGATCGTGTCGATGACGCGATGCACGCCACCCGCGCCGCGGTTGAGGAAGGCGTCATTGCCGGGGGCGGCGTTGCGCTGCTCTACGCAACAACGTGTCTGGACGGTCTCAAAGGCGAGAACGCCGATCAGACGGTTGGAATCGACATCATCCGCCGTGCCATTCAGGCTCCCGTTCGTCAGATCGTGGAGAATGCGGGAACGGAAGGCTCGATCGTCGTGGGCAAGCTGCTTGCGCAAAAGGACGTCAACTATGGCTACAATGCCCAGAGCGCGGAGTATGGCGATCTCGTCAAGTCCGGCGTTATCGACCCGGTCAAGGTCGTGCGCACGGCGCTTCAGGATGCGGCCTCGGTTGCCGGTCTGTTGATTACGACCGAAGCCATGGTCTGCGACGCCCCCGAAGACAAAAAAGCCCACAGCCACGGTGGCGATGCCGGAGATATGGGCGGCATGGGCGGAATGGGCGGCATGGGTTTCTAGATCCTGTCCTCACACAAATCGTTCAAAAGAGGCCGCGGTTTGCGGCCTCTTTTTTTGCGCTGCGCCCCGGAAATCCGGAGACGAAAAAATTCATAAAAATCATGGTCTTGCAGAAGGCTCAATAGCCTTTTGCAAAATCAACGAGGCCGGGGGGATCTTCGCCGCCGAGAATGGTTTCAAGGGATTGGCGGATGATGAGTGCGCCCGTTTGCGGGATGGTGATGGCCGAGATATGGGGCGTGACGATGATTTTCGGGTGGGCATGGAACGGGTGTCCGGCGGGAAGGGGCTCACGGCGGAAAACGTCCAGCGCGGCCCCGCCCAGATGTCCGGAATCCAGCAAAGGAATCAGATCGCCCTCGACCAGATGTCTGCCCCGCGCCGCATTAATCAGATACGCCCCGCGCGGCAGCAGGCCAAGCGTGTGGGCATTCAGACAATTTTCCGTTTCCGGCGTCAGGGGCAGGAGACAGACCAGAATATCTGTCCCGGCCAGAAAGGACTCAAAAGATTCCGGCCCCGTAAAAGACTCAACACCGGGAACAGATTTTTTCGACAGACTCCAGCCCCGCAGACGAAACCCGAAGGGCTGCAAGACCGGGACGCAGGCTTGCCCCAGATGGCCAAATCCCAGAAATCCCACAGTTCTTTGCGCTGCGCCAACCGGGATGCTCGACGGCCATTCACCCGCTGCCGCATCCGTTTCCACCCGGTCGATGTCGCGATGGAAGCGCAACACAAAGGCCGCGACATATTCCCGCATGCCTTCGGTCAGGCCGGGGTCGATCATGCGCACCAGCTTGACGCCGGGCGGATAGTGGGGGCTGGACAAAAACCGCTCCACCCCGGCGCGCAGGGATAAAATGACCTTCAGATTCGGCCATGAATTCCGGTCTTCGGGAAAGACTTCCCACCCCACAATCGCCGTGATATCCGCCGGATCGCCGCAATCGGGCCAGACCCGAAAATCCAGATCGCCCAAAGCTTCGCGCAGGGCCGGAACCCAGACCGGATCATCAATGGAAAAAAACGGACGAAACAAAACAGCCATGCGGCGCGGGCCCTTAAAAACACTCTGGCCGCAACGCCGTCAGATTCTGCGCGCCGGAGGATAGAGCGCGAAACCGAAATTCGGTTTCGGGCAACATGCGCTCCATGAAAAAGCGCGCGGTGATCGTTTTGGCTTCATAGAAATCCTTGCGGGCGGGATCGGCCTCCAGCCCTTCTCGCGCCGCAACGGCCATCCGCGCCCACATCCACCCCATGGCGACAAGCGCAAACATGCGCAGATAATCGGTCGCCGCCGCCGCGCCTTCCTCGGGGTCTTTCAAGCCCTTTTGCGCGATCAGGCCGCTGGCCTGCTGAAGCTTCGCAAAAGACTTTCCAAGAGGAAGCAGCAGATCCGCAAGCGCCGGATCGGCTTGATTTTCGCTCAAGAAATCGGAAACCGCATGGAAGAAAGAGCGCAGCAAACGCCCGTAACCCTGCCCCATTTTGCGCCCGACCAGATCGAGCGCCTGAATGCCGTTCGTGCCTTCGTAGATCATGGCGATCCGGGCATCGCGGGCATATTGTTCCACGCCGGTCTCGCGGATATAGCCGTGCCCGCCATAGACCTGCATGGCCATGGAGGCCACGTCAAACCCCATGTCGGTCTGATAGGCCTTCAGAACCGGGGTCATCAGCGCGACAAAATCATCTGCGCTTTTGCGGGTTTCCTCGTCCGGAGGGCGCAGGGATATGTCCAGATTCATGCTCACCAGCAAGGACAAGGCCCGCGCGCCTTCGGTAAAGGCCTTCATGGTCAAAAGCATCCGTCGCACATCGGGGTGGACGATGATCGGATCCGCTGGCTTGTCCGGGAATTTTACTCCCGATACGGCGCGCATCTGAAGGCGTTCTCTGGCATAAATCGTCGCATTCTGGCGCGCGACCTCGGCAATGCCAAGCCCTTGCATCGCCACGCCCAGCCGCGCCGCGTTCATCATTTTGAACATGGCCTTCAAGCCCTTGTTCGGCTCGCCCACCAGCCATCCGGTGGCTCCGTCGAAATTCATGACGCAGGTGGACGACGCCTTGATCCCCATTTTATGTTCGATGGATCCGCATTCAACCGCGTTGCGCGCGCCGGGATTTCCAGCCTCATCGGGCAGAAATTTTGGAACCACGAACAGGGAAATCCCCTTCACCCCCTCCGGCGCATCGGGCAGCCGTGCCAGAACCAGATGGACAATGTTTTCGGCCAGATCATGCTCGCCCGCCGAGATGAAAATCTTGGTCCCCGTGATCGCAAACGATCCGTCCGGCCCCGCCGCCGCACGCGCCTGAATCAACCCAAGATCCGTTCCGCAATGCGCCTCGGTCAGGCACATCGTGCCGGTCCAAAGGCCGCTGGCCAGTTTTGGCAGATACAGGGCTTTTTGTTCGTCCGTTCCAAAAGCATGCAGCGCCTCATACGCGCCCTGCGACAATCCCGGATACATGCCAAAGGAAAAATTCGCCGCGCAGATCATCTCCTGCATGACCGTATTGACGAGGACAGGCAAGCCCATGCCGCCATAGGCCGGATCGGCGCAAATGCTGGACCACCCGCCTTCGCAAAAGGCCGTGTAGGCCTCCGGGAACCCGGCTGGCGTGCGAACCGCGCCTTCGGCAAACTGGCATCCTTGCGCATCGCCGCTCTGGTTTAAGGGGAACAGAACCTGTTCGCACAGCTTCGCGCCTTCTTCGATGATGCTGTCGATGGTGTCGGGCGTGGCGTCCTCATAACCGGGAAGGGCGGACAGCGCCTCCACACCCAGAACATCGCGCAACACAAACCGGATATCGTCAAGCGGGGCAGTATAAGCGGGCATAGGTTCATCCTCCGGCAAGGATCATGCCACACAAAGACAGGGGGTTCAATCCGGCGTGTGGCACTCCCGGCGGACTTATGCAGGACAGGTAGGATGCAGCGCAATCGTCGCGGGCGCGGGGGGCTGGTGATACGCCTCGGCCAGCGGGCCTCCACGCCCAATGGCCTGAGTGATTTTTGCGCAGATCGCAGCGCACTGGGCATCGGGGAAGGCATCCCTGACAGATCCGGTGTTCAATGCGTGGTCTATGAAGACATTTTTCCCCAAATCCACCCGGTGGGACATCTGTACCCCGCCTTGTTCCAGCAGGACGCGAGCCAAAACTGCGCCGGGGCGTATAAAAGCCTTGTGCGCTATGGCGCCCCCTGCGGGCATATCGCCCAGATCAATCTCCAGAATTTGTGACATGTTAAAAATCCTCCCTTTTCGAAAGGATTCCACACCCGTCACTGCGAAGCAAGAGGCTTTCCGGCTCCTACTTCTTTTTGTCGCTTCCACCTTCGAGGAAGGACATGACCTGCGTATTCATATCACCGGAATGTTTGGATAGACCCGTGGCCAGAGCCAAAAGCTCGGTCGCTGCAGCCCCCACATCGCGCGAGGCATCCTGAACCCCGCCCACATTGCGCGAAACTTCTCCCGTCGCGGTGGCGGCTTCCTGCACGTTTCGGGCGATCTCGCTCGTGGTTGCAGCTTGCTCCTCAATGGCCGCTGCAATCGAATTGCTCGCCTCGTTGATCGTGGCGATGATCTCGCGGATGGTCCCGATGGCACTAACCGCTTCGGTCGTCGTTCCCTGCATGGCCGAGATTTGCTCCCGAATGTCGTCGGTTGCCTTCGCGGTCTGGGCCGCCAGAGATTTGACCTCGGACGCCACAACGGCAAAGCCTTTGCCTGCCTCTCCGGCGCGGGCGGCTTCAATCGTCGCGTTCAGGGCCAGAAGGTTTGTCTGCTCGGCAATATCGTTAATCAGCTCCACGACTTCACCGATTTGACGCGAGGCCGCGTGCATTTTCTCAACGGTGGCGTTTGTCTCCTCGGCTTTTCGGACGGCCTCGCTGGCAACCTGATTCGATCGTGTCACCTGCGCCGCAATTTCCTTGACGGAATTGCTCATTTCTTCGGTTGCCGCCGCGACAGTCTGGACATTGGCCGAGGCTTCTTCTGCCGCCGCGGCAACGGACGTGGCCTGCGTCGAGGATTCCTCTGCCGCCGCCGAAAGCTGCTGGGCGGTTTGCTGCAATTCATTCGACGATCCGGAGACGATTTCTGAAATCTCCAGCACGTTGCGCGACAGGGTTTCCTGCGCTGTGATAACAGACCAGCTGACCATCGGACCCATGTAATAGCCCTTGTCGTCCATGATCGCAGCAACGTTGAGTTCCAGTGTTTCCTGACCCAACTTGATTTTGGCGTGCCAGGGGAGGTTCTTCGGATCGGACAGAATGCGACGCTGGTGTGACGGGTCTTTGTGGAAACGGTCGATGCAGGTTCCCAGAATCTGATCGGCCTTCACAGGCAGCAGATTTTCGATGCTGCGCAGCGTGCTCAGGCTGGTCTGGTTCACATAGTTGATTTCAAAGGTCTTCGGATCGGCCATCATGACATTGATCGGCATCCGGTCGAGCATGATTTTAAGCCGCTCGCGATCTGTACAGACGGACCAGCTCAGAACCAGTTTTTTGACTTTGCCGCCCGACCAGATTGCATCCACATGCAGGTCCAGCATCTCCGGACCCAGACGAATCACGGCATCATGCGGAAAATTCTTCGGATCGGCCAAAAGGCGGCGCTGGTGGTCTGGCTTGGCATGAAAGACATCAATGCATTGCCCGACAATGTTGTCTCCGCTCACTCCGCGTGGGAGAAGCGCCGTGAGTTTATTCAATGTTTCAATACTTGCTTTGTTTGCGTAATCGATGACAAGTGTCTTTGGATCACAGGTCAGAATGTTGATAGCCAGCGCATCCAGAACGGAATTCGCACTGGATTTCATCGATAAGACGTTGGCATAGGCAAGCATGGCGGGAGACCTTTCAGAGGATGAGGTTGATTACGGGAAATTATGTCGGAATCAAGAATAAACCCAAGAAATCATGTCATATATTTTTTACTATTTCTATCAAAAAAACAAAATACAATCGTACTCCGTGTTTTTATATTAGAGATTTTATATAAATACAATCGTATTTTTATTCTGGAGATATTTATATTAGTGATTTTGCAAAGTCCTTGATGCCCGCCAGACTCGTTATGCCGGATTTGCCTTGGGCGCTCATGGGTTAGGCGGAGAGCGTCACTTATTCTCTGCTTAACTCGCTTTTAACCTTGTTGAGGCAGGATGCAAAGTGTCGGGGTGTTTGTCCCGTTCGCTCGTTTATTCATAATAGGGAGTTCGCTTGCCATGACCCGGAAAACACCCATTACCATCGCGCGCGGCGACGGCATCGGCCCCGAGATCATGGATGCGACCTTGCGTATTCTGGACGCCGCGGGGGCGCAGATTGCGCCCGAAGAAATCGAGATCGGAAAGGCGGTCTATGAGCGTGGCATCATGAACGGCATCGAGGAAAAGGCGTGGGACTCCCTCCACCGCACGCGGGTCTTCCTCAAGGCACCCATCACAACGCCGCAGGGCGGAGGCTTCAAGTCCCTCAACGTCACGGTGCGCAAGGCGTTGGGCCTGTTTGCCAACGTCCGCCCCTGCGTGGCTTATCACCCCTATGTTAAAACCAACTTCCCCGATATGGACCTCGTCATTATCCGCGAGAACGAGGAGGATCTGTACGCAGGCATCGAGCACCGCCAGACGCAGGACGTGGTCCAGTCCATCAAGCTGATTTCCCGCCCCGGTTCCGAGCGCATCGTGCGCTACGCCTTTGAATACGCCCGCGCCAACGGCCGCAGGAAAGTAACCTGCATGGCCAAGGACAACATCATGAAGATGGCCGACGGCCTGTTCCATAATGTCTTTGACGAGATCGGCAAGGAATACCCGGATATCGAGCAGGAATTCTACATCATCGACATCGGAACCGCCCGTATCGCCGCCCGCCCGAGCGCGTTCGACGTCATCGTCACGGAAAACCTTTACGGCGATATCATCTCCGACGTGGCGGTCGAGGTCACCGGATCGGTCGGCCTCGGCGGGTCCTGTAACATTGGAACGGATTTCGGCATGTTCGAGGCCGTCCACGGCTCCGCCCCCGATATCGCGGGCAAGGGGATCGCCAACCCTTCCGGCCTGCTGCTCGGCTCCATCCTGATGCTGGTCCATATCGGGCAAGGCGAGGTCGCCGAAAAAATCCACAATGCATGGCTGCGCACAATCGAGGACGGAATCCACACCGGAGACCTGTACCGCGAGGATTTGAGCAAGCGCAAGGTCGGCACCGCCGATTTCGCCGACGCGGTCATCGAGCGCCTCGGCGCGAAACCGGCGAAATTCAAGCCCGTTTCCTATGCCGCCGGGGGAGGAGCCATGGTTTTGCCGCCGCTCAAAAACGTTCCGGCAGAGAAAAAAGTCCTCTCCGGCGTCGATGTGACGGTGGAGTGGAAAGGGGCCGCTCCCGCCGATATCGCGGCCAGGGTAAAGACCTGCACGCTCAATGGTCTGTCTCTCGCCAACATCACCAATCGCGGCGTCGTGGTCTGGCCGGATGGCCAGCCGGAAACCTCGTGTTCGGATCAATGGCGTCTGCGCCTGACCGGGTCTGGGAATGTGTCTTTCGGTCATGTGATTGAAATTCTCGGCAAGCTTGACGCGGCAGGTCTGGATATCGCTAAAGCCGCCAACCTGTACAGCTATGACGGCAAACCCGGCTGGTCCGCAGGGCAGGGCGAGTAGCCAAAGCCAACGTGGTTTCTTCTGTACAAAGATCAGAGCCATCGGGTATGGTCGTGGCATGTTTGATGCTGCGTCTGTAAAAGTGCGTCCGGCCACGGCACAGGATATCCCCGCGCTGGAATCCGTGGCCCTGGCGGTGTCTTCGCATAAGGAATCAGGATATTTCGAACGCTGCCTGTCCGAGCAGGCGGAGGGAAAACGCGCGGTGCTGGTGGGCCTGATCGACGGACAGACCGCCGGGTTCGGAATGTTGAACTGGTTTCCCGGCTATGCGCCGTTCCGGCGACTGGGTATTCCCGAAATTCAGGATTTGAACACCGATCCGGCGTTTCGCCGCCGGGGGGTTGCGGGCGCGATCATCTCGGCGTGCGAAAATCTGGCGCGGGAAAAGGGATGCAGCCAGATGGGAATCGGTGTGGGGCTGTATGCCGGATATGGTGCGGCGCAGCGCCTGTACGTCCGGCGCGGTTATATTCCCGACGGGGCCGGGGTGGTTTATGACCGCGCTCCGGTACGTCCGGGGGAAATCCGCCCTGTGGACGACGATCTCAATCTGATGATGATGAAGGATCTGTCTGCGGCGTCGTGACGGGCGCGGGTGCATCCTGTACCGGATTCCAAACGATTTTTCCTTCCGGAGCAAGGCTGAACAGCGGGTAAAACGAATCGGTTCCGTGGACGTTCGACACGGTCGGCGCGCCTTTTTCCCAGATGAGTTTTTCCCCCTCGCGCGCGACATGGAGGGCAAAAATCCTGCGGGTTATGGGTTCATAGGGGAAGAACCGCCCATCCGCAATCACGGGGTCGGGCGCGCCCAGATCTTCGCGGGGGTTGAGGATAACAAAACCCCGTTTGACCTCAATCACACCGCGTTGATACCTCCTC
Organism: Rhodospirillales bacterium; assembly: GCA_020638285.1. Taxonomy (GTDB): domain Bacteria; phylum Pseudomonadota; class Alphaproteobacteria; order Micavibrionales; family Micavibrionaceae; genus JACKIV01. The sequence goes on from JACKIV010000001.1 coordinate 237,856, forward strand.
GGGATTGTGCCCACGGAGGGGTAATAGATGACCTGAAAAACCCCCGAGGCCACGGTCAGTGCAGCAGTGCCTTCGGTCAATCGTGTTATCCATAGCCCTTCCATGCTTCGGGCCAGATCGGTCTGCGCGGCGCGTGCGGCGAGTTGTTCCGTCGTGGGCTGGCTTGCTTCCCAGACTCTCATCTGCTCCAGAAACGAGACGACATTCGGATCTTGCCCGGGCGCACGCGGCGGCGCAGAGCGGGAAGAAAGCAACATCCAGACCACACCCACAACACAGGCAATGCCAAAAAACAGAACAAGCGGGCCGATCAGCTCTGAAAACTTCAGCCGCAGCAATCGGCGAAGGTCAATCGACACAAAGGACGGGACGCGGGCCTTTTTCATGACCTCCATTATACAACGCCGCTGCCCGCGCCGGAACGAAAAACAGACCGGAGAGAAAAAATCAGCGCTCGTGCATCGCCGTGTCGATGGTCTTGATAAAAGGCTTCAGGAGGTATTCCATCACGGTTTTATGCCCGGTGAGAATATCAACGCTCGCCACCATGCCGGGGATGATGGGCAGGACTTCATTCTTGCGGCGCAGGCTGTTTTCATCGGTGCGGATGCGGACGCGATAGAAACTTTCGCCTTTTTCGTTTGTAATGGCATCGGGCGATATTTCCACAACTTCGCCTTTCAGACCGCCGTAAATCGAAAAATCATAGGCCGTGATTTTGACAACGGCTTTCTGGCCGGGATACAAAAAGGCAATGTCGGCGGGGCGGATACGAGCCTCAACCAAAAGCTGGTCGTCCGTGGGCACAATTTCGATGATCGGGTCGCCCGGACGCACAACGCCGCCAACGGTTGTAACCTTGATATCCTTGATCGTGCCGTCGACGGGGGATTTGATGTCGTTGCGGGTCTTGCGGTCGCGCAGCCCCGAAAGAGATTCCCGGATGGCGTTCATCTCGATCATTTTCGAGGACAACTCGGATTGCGCCTGCGCCCGCGCAGTGGTTTCGATATCCTTGATCCGGGCTTCGGCTTCTTCCACCGCCGACCGGGCGCGTGGCAGGGACGTCTTGACGCTGTTGAGTTCGGTCTGTTTTTCCTGAATGGTGCGGTCAAGCTCAAGTAATTCCATTCGGGGCGCCGATCCGCGCTCGACGAGGGGGGCAACCATGCTGCGCTGCTCACGCGCCAGTGCAATGACTCCGCCCAGATCCCGGCTGCGGGTCGTCATTTCGCTGACTTCCTGCTTGCGCTGGTCGCGCTGCTGCTCCAGAATACGAAGCTGACCCTCTATTTTTTCACGGTTGGCGCGGAAGGCATTGAGTTCCTCGGTGACGCTTTCCGGAGCGCCCTTTATGACGTTTTCCGGAAATTCAACCGATTCGCGTCCCTCGGCTTCGGCCTGAAGCCGCGTCACGGCGGCGAGCAAACCCAGATATCGCGCCTGATTGGTCCCGAGATTCGAGGAGGCCTCAATATCGCGGAGTTGAACAAGAGACTGCCCGGCCTTGACCGAATCGCCTTCGCGGACAAAAAATTCGTCGATGATTCCGCCTTCAAGGCTCTGGAGAATCTGGACCTCGCTTGAGGGGATGATTCGTCCATCGCCTCGCGTGGTTTCATCCAGCGTGGCAAAAGACGCCCAGAGGAGGAAAAAAACGCAGAAAGCGGCAATGGACAACAACAAGGCATGGCGCGAGAACGGAAGTTCCTCGTCAATTTGAAGGATGCGTTCGGCATGGGCTCCGGCCAGACCGATTTTTTCCTTCACCCACGCCCGGCGCATCTGCGCCCATTCGATTTCATTGTTGATGTCGAAGTCGCCAGAAGACGCGGGACGTGCAGAGGCACTTTTACCACTATTTTTCATTGGCGTATACCCGCATTTTCTATGCCATTAATTTTATATGGAATTTTCAGGCTGTTTTCTTCGTTGTATAGTAACTTTTCTTCCCGTTTATCCCGAGCCCCTCCCCAAAAAAAGCCTTCACGGAAAAGAAAAGGTTTTCCTGTGAGGGGATCAAAATAATCTTTCGGCAAGGTCGCCAGAAAACTCGGCATGTCTTTTTCAGAAATTCTCTTTTCTCTGGCTATAAGATACACACGTATCAATGCACTTAGCTGTCTATAACGCTCTGCAGTATTCTGAAGGAATTCAAAGTTATCTTTCAAGGATTCTTTGCAGAAAGCAGTCGTAGTTTCATCTCCTTCTTCAGGAAAAGAATCAGTGTTCCTTGATAAGTCTATTTTTTCTGCAAGGGAAAACATTGCATTATCACTTACGAAAGGTGACTCTCCTCGAGCCTTGTGAAGTTCTCTGCAAAAATAAACGCTTTCTGCCAATAGAATATTTATCGGGGTGTTTCTGGTGTCGACAGAATCAAAATAGGATCTGATTTTCTGAATTTCGCCAGTCGATAGATTTATATGATGGATCAATGAAAGGAAGATGGATGTCTGTGAAGACAATTCATCATAATTAAGAACTTTATTCAAATAAATATCATCCGCAAAGGCGTATTTTTGGATGCCTTCTTTAACTTCCAAGTACGTTTCCAACAAATCCTTGATGTTATGATAGTCTGTGGATATTGATTCTATTATTTTGTATGTAGAAACATCATGAACGATCGTATCATGATCATAGGGTGGTTTATTTAACAGATCAATGCCATCTTTTTTGTAGAAATCCACTATGTTTATAAGTGCTTTTTCTAGGCTCTGTGCTGTATCGTGAGATCGAGAATGGCAAGCCTTTGCATTTTCCCATTGATGTTTTACGTTTTCGTTTAGGTTAATTTTTTCTAGGCACTCGTTTAGAACGCCTATTTCTTCGATATATGTGTCTTTTTTTGAAGGGGAAAATCCATTGTTTGGGAGGAAAAGATCTTTTCCAAAGTCTGTTTCCCATTTCTCTTGGAGTTTTTGAACTTTTGGAATCTGGGATTCAATTCTCGCCCTAAATTCATCACTCCCACCATCTCCTGTTTCCAAGGCGTACGCAGATTTGAATATAAGAAGAAAAAACAGAATTTTTAGGGGCGCTAACGAAGAAAAAAGGTTAGACATCGGTTGCCTCCGCCTGCGTGCCGAACTGACGCGCCTGAAGTTTGGCGATGACATCGTCTTTGGGGCCAAAGGTGACAATCCGCCCCCGGTCGATGAGAATGAGTTTGTCCACGAGGGACAGCATCGCGCCTTTGTGTGTGATGACAAGCGTGGTCCGGTCCTGCGTCAGAACGTGCAAACGTTTGCGCAGACGGTTTTCAGAGGCCGGGTCCATCGACGCCGTCGGCTCGTCCAGAATGAGAACCGAAGGATCATACAGCAACGACCGGGCCACGGCGACGGATTGTCTCTGTCCGCCGGACAGGGCGTCGCCCCGCTCGCCAACCTGAGTATCCAGCCCGGCCTGGGACTCGCGCAGGAATTCCATGACCCCGGCCATTTCGGCGGCGCGCAGGACCGCCCGCTCGGGCGCCATTTCATGGCCCATGGTGATGTTTTCGCGCACGGATCCGAAAAACAATTGCGGGCTTTGCTGAACCGCGCCGATATTCCGCCGCAGGTCGCCGGGGTCGATCTGGCGCACGTCCGTTCCGTCCAGAAGCACCGCGCCGCTCGTCGGCTGGTACAAATTGAGCAAAAGCCGCTCAATGGTGGTCTTGCCCGATCCGACCGCGCCGATGATGCCGATATGTTCGCCGGGTTCGACCACGAAACTGACATGGTTGAGCGCTGGAACTGTCTGGCCGGGATAATGGAACACCACATCCCGGAACTCAATCCGCCCGGCCACGGACGGCAGGGAGATAAAATGCTTTCCGGCAGGACGCTCGACCGGCTTTTTCATCAGGGTGTCAAGCTGTTTCAAGGCCTGGCGCGACTGGTTGAACCGGGTCATCAGGGCGGCAACCTGAGACAGGGGCGCCATGGCGCGTCCCACCAGAATGACGCAGGCCACAAGGGCGCCTTGCGTCAGTTGCGCCTCGCCGATCATGATCGCACCCACGATGACGACGACAACGGTGGTCAGCTGCTGGATGAACATGGCCCAGTTCAGGCCGAAAGAAGAAATCCGGCGGGACTTCATTCCGGTTCGCGAAGATTTCTCGGTCAGTTCTTCCCAATTGCGTTGGACCGGACTTTCTGCGGCCTGAACCTTGATCGTCTCAAGTCCTGTGATGGATTCAAAAAGAAGCGCGTTTTTCAGGGCGCTTTCGTTCATGGATTCCTTGACAACGCGCTCCAGAGGCTTTTGCAGGATCAGGCCCATTCCGACCACAAGCGGAATTGCCGCCAGAGGCACAAAAGCCACGGGTCCGCCGATGATCCCGATAATGATGATGAACAACAGCGAAAAAGGCAGGTCGATCAATGCCGCCATCGTGGCCGAGGTGAAAAAGTCCCGCAAACCCTCGAACTCGCGCATGTTGCTGGCCAGAACGCCCGCGCTTTGCGGACGGCCCCCCATGGTCATGCCCAGAATCTGTTCAAACAGCATGGCAGAGATTTTGACGTCCGCCTTTTTTCCGGCATAGTCCAGAAAATGAGCGCGGAGGTTTTTTATAATAAAATCAAAAATGTAGACGACGGCGACTCCAACGGATAAAACCCATAGCGTGCCATAGGCTGCGTTGGGCACCACCCGGTCATAGACGTTCATGATGTACAGGGAACTGGCCAGCGCGAACATATTAATGACGAACGCCGCCAGAATCACCTCGCCATAGACGGACCTGTTCTCCCATAGGCTTGCCCAGAACCAGTCGCGGGCATTGTCAATCTCCGCCGGTCCTGCGCGATCGTCCGTCCGGGCAAGAGGGCGGATGAAAAAAGCATACCCCGTATAAAGGGTCCGAAATGCCTCCAGTGTGAGATCCTGCCGTTCGTCCGCCGTTTCGGGGAACTGGACACGGAACAGCGTCTCCGGGTGGATCTCGACGGATTTCCCGGCCTTTCTCGGCGGAGTGCGTGATGGAGAGATAACATCCCATAGAATGCAGGCCTGACCCTTTTCAAGGACCAGAACGCAAGGAAGATTGGGCGCTATGGCAAGAGATTCAAGGCTGCGATCGGCCAGACGGGCATGGAGTTGGACCCGCTCCGCCGCCCGGATGAACAATGTCGGGGTGATGCCGCGCCGCGCGATGGGAAGCCCTGCCGTCAGGGACTCATAGCTGCACCGCCGCCCGTAATGTGCAGCCATAATTCGGAGCGTATCCACCAGAGGCGATCGAATCGCCACCCGGTCGGCCTCAAGAGGCCAGCCTTCGGGAACATCGCTGTTTTGCGCCTGAGGAGAAGCGGTTTCCACCGGTTCCATTGGATCGCGTCCCGGATTGGCGATCCGTTCGAAATCGCTGCGCCGATCCGAACCCGCCGAAGGGCGAATCGGGGAGGGCGCAGCGGAATCGTTTCCGGGAGGAGTCTGATCGGTCACGCGAAAACCCAGTCTTATTTAAGGAACGCTACCGATTACATTTTTTTCGGGTCGCTCTCGCGGGGATAGTCAATCCCCAGTGTCGGGAACAGGTCACCCTTGAGGGCAACAATTCTGTAGGCCGCGAGCATTTCCAGATACCTGGAATTTACCAGATTGCTCTGTGAGACAAACAGCTCGTTTTGAGCGTCCAGAACGTCCAGCAAGGTCCGGCGGTCCAGATTGAACTGGTCGCGATAGGCTTTAACGACCTCGATATTGGCGTTGGTCTGGTCTGAGAACTCGCGGGCACGCTCACGGGAGGACACCATGCGCGCCCATGTTCGACGGACATCGTCCTCAAGCGCACGCGCGGCCTTGTCGCGGTTTTCCTTGGCCTGCTGTTCGCGATGAATGAACTCCCGCGCCCGGGCCACATCCGCCCCCCCGCGATACAGATTCCAGTTGGCAACCACAAGCCCGGAAGCCGAGGTGTCGCGCCCCTCCACGCCACCCAGATCGTGTCCGGTGCGGGCATTGAGCTGGAGATCGACCTGCGGATACAGGGTTGACTGGGTGCCTTCAAATTCAGCATGCGCAACGCGGATATCCGATTCGTAAATATCGAGCGTCGGGCTGCGCGTTACAGCTGCCTTGACTTCTTCCTCCAGATTGGGCGCCAGAGCTTTTTTCGGGGCCACGGGCGGATAAAGATTTGCCGGGGGGTCGCCTACGGTCTTGATATAGGAGGATTCCGCAGCGCGCAGGGCTTCCCGGATGCTGGATTCCTGAGACCGCGAAGACGCCAGACGTGCGCGGGCTTGTTCCAGATCGGCCTGAGTCGACCGTCCGGCCTTCACACCGTCTTGAATCTGGGCCAGAATGTTCAGGTGATCCGTGATGTTTTGTTGAGAAATTCCAAGGAGTTCGCGTTGACGCAGAACTTCCAGATAGGACTCAACGACCGAAAGGCCAACGAGTTCAGCCGCTTCGCGGACCCGGTGGGCAGACGATTGAACACGGGCCTTTTGGCGGATGTTCTCAAACTGAGAGTCCCACCCGTCGAACAGCATCTGGGTCAGGGTAATCCCCGCCTCATAACGCCACATGTTTTCCGTATCATCCCCGCCTGTGGCCGCGCCGCGCGCCCGTGTGCCCGGATCGTCGCTGTACTCATATCCCGTGTCGCCCCGGAAATCGATGGAAGGCAGGTAAAGCCCCTGCGCCTGACGAAGTTCCTCGTCTGTCGCCCGGCGGCTGCTGGCGACAATGCCATATTCCGGGTTCGTCGCAACGCCTACGGCCACGGCATCCCGCAACGTCATAGTTTTCCCGCTACCTTCTGCCGCAAAGGCTCCGGCAGACAGGGAAACGAGAACAGCCGCCGATGCGGCCAGACAAAGACGGCGGAGGGTTTTGCTGGATATCACGGTTTCAGATCCTCACATTGGTTTCAAGTACAAAACTAGGGAAAACGGACGACTGAAAATTTTGCCGTTCCTCCTCATGTATGAACGCTTTTTGCCTTTCGCGCAAGGACTTCCATAATCCGATTTTCAGGCGACGACGCCCGTTGTATGCAAAAGGTCCAGATCGGGAAAGTCCAGAATGTTCCCATTCACGTTCATGTTGCTATTGCTATTGTTGTTTGTGTTGGCCGCCGTGTTCTGGATACTGCCATAAACAAAATCGTTGATGGCGTCCGAAAGGGCACCGGGTTGATGTAACACATCCGACAGAGCAATGGGTGAACCCGGCGGCGGTGTGCCGGGATCCGAAGATGAGTGCAGCGGCAGGAAAAGATCGTCCGCTCCCGTGTACAGGATGTTGTTTTCGCTAGCGGTCGTGGTTGTACTGGTACTGGTGCTCGTGCTATTGCTGTTTTCGTTTATACTCACATTTGTATTCGTATTGGTGTTCACGTTGATGTTGATGTTCGTATTGGTGTCCGAGTGGGCTGCCAGATTGAAGGTCAGCGTCCCCGCCGTGTGCGCCGCATTGTCGGTATAGTCCACTTCTACGCCGCTCAAATGAGTCTCGCCCGACCATGCCGTGATGGTAAGGGTCTGGTAGATGGGGGTGGATTGAAGGGGAACGTAGATCTTCAGTCCCACGAGTTGATCTTGCGAGAGCTGCCATGTTCCATCGGGCATGTGCGTTCCCGCCGAGAGACTCCATGTAGAGGGCATGTTGGATATGACAATCTTTGTGATGCTTTCCGATCCGTCCGTGTCCGTTACGCCGGCCTGAATGTTGAGCGCAAAGCGGGCCACGCCTGCGCTCGTTCCCAGATAACCATCGCAATCCACAGACAGGGCCGGGAGATCCGCTACGGCGTCTGTAATAATATGGAAATTATCAAGGCTTTCGGCGTGCGTGGACGTCACAGGCTCAAAGGCGCTGGCTGTGGCTTTGAGGCCGGAGAGGTCTGCGTCGGAATTGGCTGGAGGGGCAAACGTCAGTCCTCCGTTGTAGTTCGTTCCTGGGGGCAGGGTGATGGTCCATGTTCCGGTGGCTGGTGTGTAGGTGCCATTCGCATTGGTGATCGTCCATGTGGGGGAAATTCCCGTGACGGTGACGGTCAGGATTTCGTCGCCTGACCCGCCCGCGCCCAGTGCGGCCTTGATCGGCACGAAGATAGAGCCGTCTTCCTTGACGACGATGCTTTCGACGCCGTTATTGACAGAGATTGTGGGCGGCGTTGGCTACGGGTTTCCACGTCAGGCAGAACGGGTCTGAGGCCTGCGCGGCGTTGTCCGAAAGATCGAACTCCACGCCCGAGAGATGTGTTTCTCCTGAAAATGCTGTGACGTTCAAATCCAGCTTTCCGACATAGGACGCCGGAGGTGTGATGGTCAGTCCGGCGATCTGCGCCGGGGTGAAGCTCCACACACCGCCGCCCAGATTCAAGCCGTGGTTGAAAACAAATCCGGAAGGCACGCCGGAGATTTTATATCCGGTGATGGACTCGGAGCCGTCCGTGTCGGTGACCGCGCCGCCGATGACGACGTTCAGGGCCGTTCCACGGTTTCCGGTGGCGTCTTCGCCGTGAACCGTCGGCGCATCCGCCACAGCATCGGTGATAACCCGGAATGTATCCGAGCCCGTAGCTGTTCCGCCATCCGGGTCGGAGGCAAGCGCGGTGACGCTCAGACCCGAGAGGTCCGCATCGGAATTGGCGGGGGGCTTGAGGGTGAAGCCGCCGGCATAATCAGCGCCGGGGGGCAGGGTGATCTTGAACTGTCCCGGCGTGCCGGTTGGCGTCCATCCCGCGCCGGTCAGGGTCCATCCCGGACCCACGCCGTTCAGAGTCAGGCTGAGTGTCTCGTTGCCGTCTCCGTGGTCTGTGGCGGCATGAACGGGAACGAAGACCGATCCATCTTCCTTGACGATGACATCATCTGCGCCGTTATTGACCTGTACCGCAACCGTGAGCGGCGGAGCTTCGCATTTCAGGGTGAGCAGGGCGCTGCTCGCATCGCCATCGCCATCGGCCAGCGTATAGCGGAAAACATCTTCCGCGCATCCGGCGGGACGGAGCGACAGGTCGAACACCATGTCATTGTAATCCTTGTCGCCAAGATTCGGCAGATCTTCAAAACCGATTCTCAGGACGGTCGGGTCGTCAATGTCCGGCAGGCCGGACACGACACGGATCGAACCGTCGGCGTTGATGCTCGTAGAGTCTCCGCGCTCGGTCGTGTGATAAATCGGACCGCTCAGAAGGGTTTCCGTTCCGGTTCCATCCTGAATGAAAACGAGGCTGACGTTTCCACCGTCATCTGTGATTTTCGCCGGGCGTTCGTCCGCCGTTCCGCGCTTGTATACAAAGGCCAGATCACCCGCATTCAGATCAAGTCCGGCATACCCGCCATTGAGACTGAATCCGTTGGCAATCAGGAAAAATCCCAAAGACTGATCTGCCGTGCTCTGAACGCTGAAAGTAAGACTCGCCCCGGCGGCCACGGAATTGCCGTTGGCAATCACGAAATCCACGTTCTGAATCGTGCCGTCCGGCGCAACCGTGTAGACGCCGAGCGTGTTTGAATATCCGGCCCCTTCGCTGACGAAGGTGACTTTCCCGGTCACGGCGCCGGACAGGTCCAGATCTCCATTCGCAATCCCCAGAGTGTCCTGATCGCTCGCGCCCAGCGCCCGGCTTTCGGCCAGAGAGGGGAAGGCTTCAAGCCCATTGAAAATGTGGTCGTAGGCGTTATCGAACAGATCATAGGTATAAGATCCGTTTGCAGCGATGGTCAGTTTTCCATGCGCTCCGTCGATGCTGGTCGTTCCCGTGGCCGGAACGTCGAGCGTCGTAGACCCGAAGGTGATTTTCGTAACGTGGTTGGGCTGGTCGTTGCTCAGATCGTCTGTTGCGCCCGCGCCGCCATTTAGCCCCGTGATGACGTTGCCCGTAGCTCCGCCTGCCGATGTCTGGAATTCATTGACATCGTTATGAGCCAGAAGCGCATCATCGGCTACGTTCACCGTAATGAATCCATTGGACGAATCATCGTCCGAATCCGTGGCGGTGATACCGAATTTCAGGGCAATAACATCGTTCGGGTTCGATCCGTCGGCATGATCGAGCGTACCCAGAAGCTTGAACTGGTATTGTCCATCGGGCTGGATGGAGAGGGTAAAGATCGTCTCGGCACCGGCCTTGCCGACATAGGTGTTTCCAAGAAGCGCAACTGCAATGGCGACGCCGCCCGATGTGAGGACTCCGCTCGCCAGAGAGCCCGATGCGCTGAAACTGGCCGCGCCCGTGGCCCGGAAGGAGCCGGGGCCGTCCGATCCGAAATTGGCAGAGGCCGCATCGTTCACTGTAATAGGGCCGAGATTGGTTTCGTCAACCGAGACAAGCTCCGGCTGGACCAGAATCGGCACATCATCCGGGGTGACGGACAAACGCAGAGATACGGTTTTCTGGGCCTGATTGTCGGTCAGATCCACCTCGCCGCCCGAAAGGGTTGTCTCGCGCGAGATGGCCGTAACGCTCAAAGTGTAATTTCCGGCAGCGTTATTCGGAACGGTGATCTTGAGGCCTGCGAGATCGCTGGGCGCCAGTTCCCAGACTCCGGGGCTGACCTGCGTTCCATGGTTGAGACTCGCGCCCGTCGGGACGTTTCCAATGCGGATCAAGGTAATCGATTCCGATCCATCCGTGTCGGTGACGGCGGCGGCAATGGACAAGGGAATCGCAGAACCTTCCTCGCCACTGGCCGCGCCGGCTGAAAGAGTCGGTGCATCCGCTACAGCATCGGTGGTGATGGCGAAGGGGTCGTTGGTCGTGGCGGTGGTGTTTGTTTCAGGCTCAAAGGCGCTGGCTGTGGCTTTGAGGCCGGAGAGGTCTGCATCGGAATTGGCTGGAGGGGCAAACGTCAGTCCTCCGTTGTAGTTCGTTCCTGGGGGCAGGGTGATGGTCCATGTTCCGGTGGCTGGTGTGTAAGTGCCATTCGCATTGGTGATCGTCCATGTGGGGGAAATTCCCGTGACGGTAACGGTCAGAATCTCGTCGCCTGACCCGCCCGCGCCCAGTGCGGCCTTGATCGGCACGAAGATAGAGCCGTCTTCCTTGACGACGATGCTCTCGACGCCGTTATTGACAGAGATTGTGGGCGGGTTGGCTACGGGTTTCCACGTCAGGCAGAACGGGTCTGAGGCCTGCGCGGCGTTGTCCGAAAGATCGAACTCCACGCCCGAGAGATGTGTTTCTCCTGAAAATGCTGTGACGTTCAAATCCAGCTTTCCGACATAGGACGCCGGAGGTGTGATGGTCAGTCCGGCGATCTGCGCCGGGGTAAAGCTCCACACACCGCCGCCCAGATTTGAGCCGTGGTTGAAAACAAATCCGGAAGGCACGCCGGAGATTTTATATCCGGTGATGGACTCGGAGCCGTCCGTGTCGGTGACCGCGCCGCCGATGACGACGTTCAGGGCCGTTCCACGGTTTCCGGTGGCGTCTTCGCCGTGAACCGTCGGCGCATCCGCCACAGCATCGGTGATGATTTGAATGGTCTGGACGGTACTTGCCGTATCTCCGCCGTCAGTTTCTGTTGATGTCGCTTTGATTTGCAGGGCGGGAATGTCTGCATCGCTGTTGGCCGGAGGCGCGAGCGTAAATCCGCCCGTGTAATCAACGCCAGGAGCCAGGAAAATCTTGAACTGGCCGGGCGTTGCCGTCGGCGTCCATCCCGCGCCGGTCAGGGTCCATCCCGCGGGCAGACCGCTGATGGTTATGGTCAGATGCTCGGAGCCGTCGCGATCCACAAGGGAGGCCTTGACCGGAACAAAAACCGAGCCGTCTTCCTTGACCTGCGCATCGTGGACGAGAAGATCCGGAGCATCGGCCACAGGACACCATTTCATGGTGATGGTCTGGGTGTTGCTGGCCTGATTGTTGGTCAGATCCGGTTCGATACCCGAAAAAACGGTTTCCTGAGAAATGACCTCGACAATCAAAGGGAAGGCGCCGCTGTAATTGGCCGGTGGGGTCACGGTCAGTCCCGGAAGCTGCGCGGGTGTCAGCTGCCACTCCCCGCCGCCATTGTTCGTTCCGGCGGACAGGGTAAAGCCGTCCGGCACGCCCCGCACGTAAATCGTGGCGAGGCTTTCCGATCCGTCGGTGTCTGTCACGGCGGCGTCAATGACAAGCGGAAGGGCAATGTCTTCCGGTCCTGTTGCGCTCTGGGCGTTAACGTCCGGTACATCGGCCACGGCGTCGGTTATCACGTCCAGCGTGTCGGTGGTTGTGGTGCTGCGCCCCGTTCCGGCATCGGTTTCGGTGACGGTAACCACAAGGCCTGTCAGGTCGGCGTCGCTGTTGTGAGGCGGGCTCAAAGTCGGGCCGCCCGGAAAGGGAGTTCCAGGGGGGACGGTGATGGTCCACATGCCTGTTCCGGGATCGTATGCCCCCGGTCCGGCAACGCTCCATCCGGCGGGGATTCCGTCGATGGAAACGGTCAGGGTCGTGCCCGGCTCGGATCGTGTGGCGGAAAGATCCAGAATTGTGCTGCCGTCTTCGTGGACGAGGGCGTCGGACACTTCCAGTACAGGTGTCAGGCGCGGAAGCGGAGCGGGCGTTTTGGGTTGGGGCAGCCCGTAAACGTCTGGTTGAAAGAGCGGCGCGTTGTATTGCAGGGCCGTTGGATTGATTGGGCCGACGGGGTCGACAGGCGTAAGACCGACAGAGTCTGGCGAACTGCGCAGGCCATATCCGCTATTGGCCGGGCCTTGTCCGGGCGCGGATGTCGCGGGCGGCGCAGAAGCGGCGGTCGCCCCGGCGGCAGGTGCAATAGAGGCCAGTCGTGCGGCGGCGGCTTCGAGCCCCACGGATGCTTCTGCAAAGGTTGTCCGGGCGCTTCCGAAGACATCGGAAAGGTTTCCGAAGGGGACGATAAGGCCATCGGCCAAAGTCATTTCCGGAGGCAGCTCACCGGACTCTACAGCAACAAAGTTTCTTAAAACGACGGTTGATCCGCCCGCAAAGGAAAAGACCAATGCACCGTCAAGTTCTCTCACGAATTCAGGGGCCTGTGCGTCAAATCCGAGAATGTATTTCTGTCCGGCCTTCAGGATGTACTCATGTTCGCCGGAATCGCCCGGTTTCGGGATAAAAACGGCGATATGGCTTTCCGGTTCCGGGTCGGCGGCCAGAGTATTGTAAACGAGGCTCGCATCCAGACTCATTCCGTCGGCCATCGGGATTTTTGCGCCGCGTGCGGCCAGATCCCGGAAATTTTCGATGACAATCAATCCGCCGCCTTCCACCCGGATTTCGATTGCGCCGGAAGCCGTGAGATGGACATCCTGAATTTGGGTTGAAGAAAAACCGAACGCAGCGTCCTGTCCCTCGGGGACCCGGACTTGCGTGCTTTCACCGGGAGCGGGCTGGGGCAGGGTCAGGATGTCTCCGGGCATTGGATTTACTCCTTGGATCAACGTGTTGCACTGAGTTTGCCGAGGCTTTCGACAAAACGTCCCTTTTCCCGAAAAAATCCGGAAAAGGGGAAAGATACAAAATGGCTTTGCACGACCCTTACCACTTTTGCTTGACGTCGTCGAGTTATTAAGGAAGTTTTAACGAATTTTTCAGGATTTGTCAAATTAATTACGGAAAATTATATTCATGCCCGGAAAATCCGGAATTTTCTTGATTCGCGGTTTGCCCTGCATTAGGCTGGCCCCATGTCCTGTTGTTCTGCATGCGCCCTTCTTCTGCGACTTATGACCCCCTGAGCCGGGGGCGGCTTTGCGTCGCACGGTCATCAGGGGTCTTCAGGCCGAAACCGGTCCCAAATTTTCCCGAAAAAGAGAAATTTTCAAACCAAGGAGCAGGATAACCATGTCCGCAACCGACAGGAATCGTATTATTATTTTCGACACCACCTTGCGCGACGGCGAGCAATCGCCGGGATGCTCGATGAATCTCGAAGAAAAGCTGCGCATCGCGCATCTGCTCGACGATATGGGCGTGGATGTGATCGAGGCGGGCTTTCCGATCGCCTCGCCCGGCGATTTCGAGGCCGTGACCGAGATTGCAAAATCCATGAAAAACGCCATTGTTGCGGGGCTGGCCCGCGCCAAACCCGCCGATATCGAGGCCAGCGCCAAGGCTCTCAACCCCGCAAAACGGCGGCGGATTCACACCTTTATTTCGACCAGCCCTTTGCATATGAAGTACAAGCTTCAGATGAGCCCGGAGGCCGTTCTGGACGCCATCGTGCAAAGCGTTGAAACCGCCCGAAAATTCACCGACGATGTCGAATGGTCGGCAGAAGACGGGAGCCGGACGGAAGACGATTTCCTGTGCAAGGCCGTGGAAACCGCGATTCGTGCAGGAGCCACCACGATCAACATTCCCGATACGGTCGGATACGCGATTCCCGATGAATTTGGCGCGCGAATCAGGATGTTGATGGCGCGCGTTCCAAATATCGACAGGGCGATTGTCTCGGTTCACTGCCACAACGATCTTGGCCTCGCCGTGGCCAATTCTCTGGCGGGGGTGCAGGCGGGGGCGCGCCAGATTGAATGCACGATCAATGGCATAGGCGAGAGGGCGGGCAATGCGGCGATGGAAGAAATCGTCATGGCTATCCGCACCCGTCCCGATCTCCTGCCCTATAAAACCGGGATTGAGACAACGATGATTACGCGAGCCTCGCGCACATTATCGACCATCACCGGCTTTCCGGTCCAGCCCAACAAAGCCATTGTCGGCGCCAATGCTTTTGCCCATGAAAGCGGCATCCATCAGGACGGCATGCTCAAGAATGCCCAGACTTACGAGATTATGACACCCGAATCGGTGGGGCTTACCAAGTCGGAGCTGGTTCTGGGCAAACATTCCGGGCGGCATGCGCTCAAGGCCAAATTGAAGGAACTCGGCTTTGATCTTGGCGACAACGCGCTGGACGACGTGTTCGCCCGGTTCAAGGTCCTGGCTGACAAGAAAAAAGACGTGTTCGACGACGATCTGATTGCCCTGGTCGAAGATGAGTCCCTGCGTGATCGCGAGCGGATTCAATTTGTCGCGCTTGCGGTTCACGCCGGATCGACGGGGCCGCAAAGCGCGGACCTTACTTTACGCGTCGATGGCGAGGAAAAACAGGCGTGCGTCGAGGGCAACGGCCCGGTGGATGCGATCTTCAAGGCCGTGCGCGCCATCGTGCCGCATACGGACTCAAGGCTTCTGGTCTATCAGGTCCATGCGGTGACGGGCGGAACGGATGCGCAGGCCGAAGTAACCGTGCGGCTTGAAGAAAACGGCAAGACCGTTAACGGGCAAGGCTCGGACACCGACACGCTCGTCGCCTCGTGCCTGGCCTATCTGCACGCGCTCAACAAGCTTCTGACCAAGCGCATGAAGACAAAACCGGACTGCGATCCGGGGCCATAAGGAGTGGGCTTATTCCAGAGAGCCCGGCTGGACGGTCCGGGCTTTATCTGTTTTTTTACGATTTCTGCCATATCGTGTAGGTCTGTTGAGCTTACGGAGCGCTTTCGGAAATGAACACCCATATCTCTGATAATGACTTGGAAGATATAGATTTTTTTGTCCCCGGATGGTTCTCAAAGGCCGCTCTGGCCGGAGAAAAAGAGGAGGCGCTGCGCGAAAAGATTAAAAAAGAACTCGCTGCGGCGCACGAAATGGCGGATCGTAAAATATCCCCCTTTGAACTCAAGGAAAAAGCAGGCGATCTCTATGACGTTTACATGGAGGCCCTGCGCGAAGACGGGGCCAGGGGTGGAGATCATGGTGCAATTTAGCCAGGAAGCTCGTGTCCAGTCTGCTATTGGCGAGACCCTCCAGCATATCTCCGAATTCATGGGGATGGAAAGCGGGGGCTCGTTATCCCGCCTCGTGAAAGAGAATATGGAAGCATTGCTGGACACAGCAGCAGAGCAGTATGCGGCCCTTCAGGAAGTCAAGAATTTAACCGGGAAGGGGTCTGCCAAAGTAAATATTGAAGACATCCGGTACATAGATCCGGGCCAATACAAGGATCCCGGCGCGGTGGCGCGGGCGATTGATGCGGTCGCGCGTCTGGAGGCCCGGAAGCTACTCCTCACATCTGACTTTATTTCAGACGTGAAAAGAAAGCATGTCAATGATTTGCCCCCCGATGCCGTGAGCGAGGCAGGCAGCGAATTGCGCGCAGCCCGTCAAGTTGTTGGTAAAGCCATCAAGGGCTGTATCACAACATTTTCTCAATTCAAGGAACGTCCTTTCTCTGTTTCCCATATGCCGGATGCTTTTATGAAGGCAGAGGTTCAGCCCCTGCGCGAAAAAATGCGCCCCTTTCTCCCCTCTCCTCCGGAGATATGACCCAAGGCCGATGCGCCTTGCGCGGGCTTTAACCCGCCGCTTTCCTATTCTTGCTCTTGCCCCAATTTTGCCTTGTTTCCTCGCGACTTTTTGCCGCAGAGGCAATATTTTTATGGCCATATGCGTTGCAGCACGCTAGAAAAGACCTAAATAGGTTCCCGCCGTTAAGGCGCTATAAAAAAAGGGAAACACTTCATTCTAGAGAGGGCGTGAGATGAGCGAGCAGGAAACAACAGGCGGCATGGACGGTCTGGACGCAATGGTTGCCAAAGTCCGGGCGGCGCAGCGGGAATATGCAAAGTTCTCGCAGGAGCAGGTGGACGTGATTTTCAAGGCTGCGGCTCTGGCTGCCGCCGGGGCGCGCATTCCTCTGGCCAAATTCGCGGTTCAGGAAACCGGCATGGGGGTCTTTGAGGACAAGGTGATTAAAAACCACTTTGCCGCCGAATATATCTATCACGCCTATGAAAATTCCCGGACCTGCGGGATTTTGTGCGAGGATGAGACCTTTGGCTATACGACGGTGGCCGAGCCCATCGGCATCATCGCGGCCGTCGTTCCGACCACCAACCCGACCTCTACGGCGATTTTCAAAGGGCTTTTGGCCCTGAAAACCCGCAACGGGATCGTGTTCTCTCCGCATCCGCGCGCCAAAAAAGCCACGAAAATGGCGGTGGATATCCTTTTGCGCGCCGCCGTCGAAGCCGGTGCGCCCGAGGACATCATGGCCTGTATCGAAGAGCCCACCGTGGCGTTGAGCAACGCCCTGATGCACCATCCGCACATTAATCTTATTCTGGCCACCGGCGGTCCCGGCATGGTCAAGGCGGCCTACAGCTCCGGAAAACCCGCCATCGGGGTCGGCGCGGGCAACACGCCTGTGATTGTGGACGACACCGCCGAGATCAAGATGGCCGTGTCTTCCATCCTTATGTCCAAGACCTTCGACAACGGCGTGATTTGCGCTTCGGAACAATCCGTCATCGTCACGGACAAGAGATATGATGCGTTTCGGGCCGAGCTTTTGCTGCGCGGGGCGCATATCCTGTCTCCAAAGGAAAAAACCGCCGTTCAAAAGGTTATGCTGGGCGAAGACGGGCATATCAGCGCCAAAATCGTCGGCCAGTCCGCCGTTCGCATCGCCGAGATGGCCGGGATCAAGGTTGCCGAAAACGCCAAGGTCCTGATCGCCGAATGCAAGGAAATCGGGGAGTCCGAGCCCTATTCCATGGAAAAGCTTTCGCCGGTTCTGGCCCTGTACCGGGCGAAGGATTTTGATGCCGCGCTGGATATGGCGCGCGCCTTGATCGAATATGGCGGGGCGGGGCATACGGCGGTGCTCTATACCGACCCGGCGGCGGACCATGACCACATCCGGCGCTTTGAGTTTGCCGCCCGCGTGGGCCGGGCGCTGGTGAACATGCCGGCGGCCCTGGGCGCTATTGGCGATGTGTATAATTTCAAGCTCGCGCCGTCCCTGACGCTGGGCTGCGGGTCGTGGGGTGGAAACTCGGTGTCGGAAAATATCGGCGTCAAGCACCTCATCAACGTCAAAGCCGTCGCACAGCGGAGAGAAAACATGCAATGGTTCCGGGTTCCGTCCAAGATTTATTTCAAATACGGGTCGTTGCCTCTGGCGCTGGAGGAACTGCGCGGGCGCAAGCGGGCCTTTATCGTGACGGACAAGGTCATGGAAAGCATGGGCTATGCCGCGCGCATCACGGATGTTCTGGAGAAAATCGGCGTGCAGTTCCGGGTCTTTAGCGACATTCGCCCCGATCCGGATTTGTCGACCATCAATAAGGCGATGGAGCAAATTCGCCCGTTTGAGCCGGATGCCTTTATCGCCATCGGCGGCGGGTCGCCCATGGATGCGGCCAAGATCATGTGGCTCATGTATGAAAGCCCCGAACTCAAATTCGAGGACATTGCGCTGCGATTTATGGATATCCGAAAGAAAATCAGCACTTTCCCGGTTCGTCCGCGCAAATCCGTCATGGTCTGCGTGCCCACCACGTCGGGGACAGGATCGGAAGTCACGCCGTTTTCGGTCATCACGGACGACCGGACGGGGATGAAATATCCGATTGCGGACTATGAACTCACGCCCGATATGGCGATCGTGGACCCCGAGCTGGTGATGGCCATGCCGCCCAAGCTGGCTGCCTATACCGGTCTGGACGCCATGACTCACGCTGTTGAGTCCTATACATCGGTGTTTGCCAACAACTTTACGGACGGACACGCTCTGGAGGCGCTGCGCCTGATCTTCAAGTATCTGCCCGAAAGCTATGCCGACGGAGCGCACCATCCGGTGGCGCGCGAAAAAATGCACTATGCGGCAACCATCGCCGGCATGGCGTTTGCCAGTGCGTTTCTGGGGGTTTGCCACTCCATGGCGCACAAGCTGGGCGCGGCGTTCCACCTGCCCCACGGTCTGGCGAATGCGCTCCTGATTACCGAAGTCATCCGGTACAATGCGACGGACAACCCGACCAAGCAGGGCGTCTTACCGGTGTACAAATATCCGTTCGTCAAGGGGCGCTATGCCAAGCTGGCCGACCACCTGAATCTGACGGATGGAATCACGGGGGATGAGCAGGATTCGGCGGTTCGGGATGCAAAGGTCGAGCGACTCATCGCCGCGATCGAAGGTCTGAAAGACAGGCTCGATATCCCCAAGACCCTGCGCGATGCGGGCGTTTCGGAAAAAGATTTTCTGGCCGGTCTGGATGATCTGTGCGAACAGGCATTCGACGATCAATGCACAGGCGGAAATCCGCGTTACCCGCTGGTCAGCGAGATTCGCGAGATTTACCTGAAATGCTTCTATGGTCCGCAGGCGGCGGAAAAGATCGCGCAGAACGTGGTCCGGATCGCGTCCTGATCGGCTGTTTTTCATCTTTAAGCCCTCTCCTCCCGAAAAGGGGAGAGGGGTGTTTTTTATTCGGAAAGTCTGTGATTTTCCTCTGGCATCCCGCTCTTTTTTGGTGTACAAGGCTCGTATTCCCTGACATGTGTGCGCGGGTGCAAGGCGAAAGACCGCCGCCCCGGTCGCTTGTCCGGGTGTTTTGAAAAGAGACGATTCGAAAGAACGGACGGCAAGTGTTATGGCAATAAAACCGCTGGAGTATATCCGTCAGGTCAGGGCCGAAATGCACAAGGTCACATGGCCGACCCGCAAGGAAACCACGGCCAGCACTATCGCGGTGTTTGTCATGGTGTTTATGGCTTCTGTTTTCTTGTATCTGGCGGACCAGATCATGGCATGGGCCGTAAGGATGATTCTGGGACTGGGCGGCTGAGGAGCCAAAGGATAAGGCGATTTCGCAAGGGAGTTTCAAGACATGGCAAAGCGTTGGTACGTCCTGCACGTTTATTCCGGGTTCGAAGGCAAGGTGGCTGAGGCCGTCAGGACCCAGGCTGCCAAACAGGGGCTTTCCGAACGAATCGAGGAAATTCTCGTGCCGATGGAAGAGGTCGTCGAGGTCCGTCGGGGGCAAAAAGTCAATGCCGAACGCAAGTTTTTCCCCGGCTATGTTCTGGCCAAGATCGACATGGATGATGACGTCTGGCATCTGATTAAAAACACACCCAAGGTTACCGGTTTTCTGGGGGCGGGCAACAAGCCCCAACCGATCAGTGAAGCCGAGGCGCAGCGCATTATGACGCAGGTTCAGGAAGGCGTGGATCGTCCCCGTCCCTCCATCACCTTCGAGATCGGCGAGGAAGTCAAGGTTGCCGATGGCCCCTTTGCGTCTTTCAATGGCAGTGTCGAGGAAGTGGACGAAGAACGCGGACGCCTCAAGATTTCCGTGTCGATTTTCGGTCGCCCCACCCCGGTCGAACTTGAATACGCTCAGGTCGAAAAGCTCTGATAATAAATGTATTTTTGCTTTCTTTTTCCCTGTTTTTGCAATCGGTGGAGGGGAGATGCTAAAGTGGGTCCACGGGGATATGTTATTCCCCTTGGAGGCATTTTATGAAGCATATCGCTCCCCAGTTTTCTCATGCGGTGCACTCGGCGCCCCCGATCCGGGCGTCTTTCAATCACCACGCGCCGCCGCTCGCCTTCAATTTCGGCCACCGGATTCTCAAGGATTTGTTTCGTCTTGTACAGGGTGGGCTGAGCGGTGTGAACTCGGGCCGTCTGAAGTTTCTGGCCAACGATCTGAAAGACAGAAACAGTCGTTTCATGCCTCATCTGCGGAACGGATGATTTGGGTTTGGGATTTTTTTGTTTTTCTACGCCAGTGGGTTAAGTAATTTTTCTCTTTTCTCGTGTGTTTGAATTTGCATTGCCTGAAAATTTGGTGCTAGGGTGGGGTCATCAGGATAAAAAACGGTTCCTTAAGGGGAGGGATTCTGGGGTGTTGAAATTTGCCAGGCCATCTTTTGCCAAAACCTCTTTTAACGAGGCTGTCTCCGGATACCATCCTCCCGTTCGCCGGGCTTTTGCCAGTGCGAGCATGACTCGTGCGACTCCATCGCATCCGTCGCCGTCTCTCGGCTTGCATTGAATTTTGCCTTTGTTGTTTTCCACCCCCTCGGCGACCCGAGGGGGTTTCTTTTTGTTCTTTCGGTCCAGCGTGTCTGGACTTTTGAGCCCGGCATGGTATGGTGCTGCATCCTGAAAAGAACGAGGATTTCCCATGGCGGCTTACCAGTATGTTTATGTGATGAACGACCTGTCCAAGGCCTATCCGGGCGGGAAAAAGGTTCTGGAACACGTCACTTTAAGTTTCTTTCCCGGCGCAAAAATCGGCGTTCTGGGGCCCAATGG
This sequence comes from Rhodospirillales bacterium, assembly GCA_020638285.1. Classification (GTDB taxonomy): domain Bacteria; phylum Pseudomonadota; class Alphaproteobacteria; order Micavibrionales; family Micavibrionaceae; genus JACKIV01. The sequence goes on from JACKIV010000001.1 coordinate 258,894, forward strand.
CGCGGGGAAATCGACGCTGCTCAAAATCATGGCCGGGGTGGACAAGGAATTTACCGGCGAGGCCTGGGCCGCGCAGGGAGCGCGCGTGGGCTATCTGGCGCAGGAGCCGCATCTCGATCCGAAAAAGACCGTTCATGAGAACGTGATCGAAGGACTCGGCCCTATCAAGGAAAAGGTCGACCGATATAACGCCGTGGCCGCACAGATGGGCGAGCCGGACGCGGATTTCGATGCGCTGGCCGAGGAAATGGGCCGGCTTCAGGAAGAAATCGACGCGGCGGACGGATGGGAAATCGACCGGACCGTGGAAATCGCCATGGATGCCCTGCGCTGCCCGCCCGGGGATGCCGACGTGACGAAGCTCTCGGGCGGCGAGCGGCGGCGCGTGGCGCTGTGCCGCCTGTTGCTGGAAAAGCCGGATCTGCTCCTTCTGGACGAGCCGACGAACCACCTCGATGCCGAAAGCGTGACGTGGCTCCAGCGGTTTTTGGGTGACTATAAAGGCGCCGTCGTCATGGTCACGCACGATCGTTATTTCCTTGATAATGTCACGGGCTGGATTCTGGAGGTCGATCGCGGGCGCGGCATTCCCTATGAGGGCAATTATTCCGCCTATCTCGACCAGAAGCGCAAGCGGATGGCGCTGGAGGCGCGGCAGGAAGAGGCGCGCGCCAAGACGCTCGACCGCGAGCTCGAATGGATCCGCCAGACTCCCGAGGGGCGGCGCAAGAAATCCAAGGCGCGCATCGCGGCGTATGAGGATCTGCTGGCCCAGTCGCAAAAACAGACCGCCGGATCGTCCCAGATCGTCATTCCCGTTCCGCCGCGCCTGCCCAATGATGTCATTGAGGCCGTGCATCTGCGCAAAGGGTTTGGCGATCGCCTGTTGATCGACGATCTGTCGTTCAAGCTTCCGCCCGGCGGCATCGTCGGGGTGATTGGTCCCAACGGCGCAGGGAAAACCACGCTGTTTCGCATGATTACCGGGGTGGAAGCACCCGACGAAGGCACCTTCAAGGTGTCCGAAGCCGTCAAGCTCGGCTATGTCGATCAAAGCCGTGATTCGCTTGATCCGGCCAAAAATGTCTGGGAAGAAATCTCGGATGGAATGGACATTCTGAAACTCGGCAAGATTGAGGTGCAAAGCCGCGCCTGGGTGGGGTCTTTTGGCTTTCGCGGTGCGGACCAGCAGAAAAAAGTCGGTCAGCTTTCGGGCGGGGAGCGCAACCGCGTGCATCTGGCCAAAATGTTGAAATCAGGCGCGAACGTCCTGCTGCTCGACGAGCCGACAAACGATCTGGACACCGAAACGCTGGCGGCGCTGGAAGAGGCGCTGGAGCAATTCGCGGGCTGCGCGGTGGTCATCAGCCACGATCGCTGGTTCCTCAATCGTCTGGCCACGCATATTCTGGCGTTCGAGGGCGATTCGCAGGTCGTCTGGTTCCCGGGGAATTATGAGGAATACGAGGCCGACCGCCACCGCCGCCTTGGCGCCGATGCCGATACCCCCCACCGGATCAAATATAAACCGCTGGTCCGCAAAACGGGGTAGGGGGACAGGAATTTAAGACTCTGTCTGTCAAGCCCGGTGAAACACCCCTCTCCCTGTCGGAACTTCGCTCCTCCTGTCCCTCTCCCCCATGGGGGAGAGGGATCAAGGGAGAGGGGGCTTTGGGGTGTTATAGTTGTTCGAGTTAAAAATCATACAGGTTTTGCGGTCCTCCTGATTTTGAACCACGAAGTCTCAAAGACACGAAGTTTTTTTATCACATTCTTCACACCTTCGTATCTTCGTGGTGAAAAACCGGACTCTCCATTCTGTACAAGGCTCAATTCAAAGGACCTACAGAGATTTGAGAAGCGTCTTGAGCGGAATTTCCGGGCGGGCGCCAGTGTGGCCGATGATTTCCGCCGCCGCCATCGCGCCGAGTTTCCCGCACGTCTCCAGAGGCATGCCCTGACTGAGTCCGTACAAAACGCCAGCGGCGAACTGGTCGCCTGCGCCGGTCGTGTCCACCACATGCGCCACCGGATGCGCCGGGGTGACGATGTGTTTCCCGCCCGATACCAGAACCGCGCCTTTTGCTCCGCGCGTCAGGACGGCCACCTCGCAATGTCCGTTGATGGCGCTGGCTGCGTCTTCAAAGCTTTGCGCCATGAACAGGGATTTGATTTCCTCTTCATTGGCGAACAGAATGTCCACATGGTTCTGGACCAGATTAATGAAATCGTGTCGGTGCCGATCCACGCAGAACGGATCGGAGAGGGTCAGGGCGATTTTGTGACCGGATGCGTGCGCGACTTCCGCCGCGCGATGAAAGGCGCGTTTGCTTTGCGGGGCTTCAAAGGAATACCCTTCCAGATAGGTAATCCGGCTTGATGCCACGATATCCGGATCGATGTCGTCGGGGGATAGTTCTGCGCTTGCGCCGATGCTTGTGAACATCGAACGTTCGGCGTCGGGAGTAATGAGAATCAGGCACCGTCCCGTCGCGGGTCCCAGAATCAAGGGCTCTGTGCCATAGAAAATCCCCTGCGCCCGCAGATCGTGCTGAAAGACTTTCCCCAGAATATCATCTGCGACCTTGCCGATGAATGCGCCGTTACCGCCAAAAGACGCAAACCCGGCCATGGTGTTGGCGGCGGATCCGCCAGAGGCTTCAATCCCTGGCGGCATGGCATCGTAAAGCTTTATCGCATCGGATTCCTTGATAAGGGCAAAAGCCCCTTTTTCCGTTCCGTATGTTTGGCACTGGGCGGCAACGAACGCCTCATCCGCATGAGAGAGAACATCAACCAGCGCGTTTCCAACGCCAACGACACCGAAAGAAATTTCTGACATGAAGGATTTCCTGTTTTTGTAAAATAAAGAGCAAGCGCCCGTCTGGCGCAAACGACCCTTGTGCTGTATACCTGTTTTTGCGGGCAAGGCAAAGAAGATTAAGGCAAGGGATTTACTATGGGGCGCAAGGCTGCACAGGGGCAGACAGGTGAAAAAGGCGAGGCTCTGGCCGATCGGATCATCGCCGCGTGTCTGGCGTTGGCTGCTGAAAAAGGGTGGGACGGTGTGAGCCTGTCTGACATTGCCGCGCGCGCCGGGGTAAGTCTGGGGCAGATGTATGTTTTATATGACGACCGCACGGCGATTCTGGCGGCTTTTGCCCGGCGGGTGGACCGGGCTGTTCTGACGTCTGTTTCCGCTTCGGACCCGGATCTGCCAGTGCGCGAGCGTCTGTTCGATGTTTTGATGGAGCGATTTGAGATTCTTAATGCGGACCGGGACGGGGTGATTGCGGTTCTGGCGTCCGTGCGACGGGATCCAAAACAGGCGGTGATTGGTCTGCCGCATCTGGCCCGGTCGATGTGCTGGATGCTGGAGGCGGCAGGCGTGGAGACAACCGGGTGGCGCGGTGCGGTGCGAATCGCAGGATTGACGGCTTTGTGGTTGCGCGTGGCCGCCGTCTGGGCGCAGGACGACTCGCCCGATATGGGCCGCACGATGGCCGCGCTGGATGGAGCCTTGGCTCAGGCTGAACGCGCGGCAGGGTTTATAGAGCGTATAACCGGGGATCGGCGCACATTTCCTTGACGCGAGGGGATATCCTGTTACCCTTGCTCCTTGCCGTTGTGGCGCCGGGTTTCGGTGTGCGCGTTTTTGAAACTGTGGAGAGTTTTCGTATTCCCAGTCCTCTGTCCATCCAGATTGTCCTGATCGCCGTTGCCGGAATTCTGGCGCAATGGACGGCGTGGAAGCTGCGTGTTCCTGCGATTATTTTCCTTTTGTTCTTTGGATTTATTCTGGGGCCGGTGGCGGGGCTGGTCCAGCCGGACCATCTGATGGGCGATTTGCTCAAGCCTGCCATTGCGGCAGCAGTTGCGATTATCCTGTTTGAAGGCAGCCTTCAGCTTCATTTCAAGGAATTGCGTGAGACGCGCCGGGCGGTGCGGGATGTGATTTTGCTTGGCGCGCCGGTGGGGTGGCTTTTTATCAGCCTTGCCGCACATTATATCGCGGGGCTGGAGTGGGCCGTGGCGGTGACGCTGGGCGGCATTCTGATCGTCACGGGGCCGACGGTCATCATGCCCATGTTGCGCCAGTCGCGCCTCAATCCGCGCGTTGGAGCCATTTTGAAATGGGAAGGGATCGTCAACGACCCTGTGGGCGTTATTTTCGCGATTTTGTCCTATGAATTCTTTGTGGCCGCAAAAGACGGGGGTGTCGATACGGTTTTCTTTGTCGGGCATGCCTTGACGCTTGCCAGTGTTTCTGGTCTGAGCTTTCTCCTCGCCCATGTCGTCAAGCGTATTTTCGAACGCGGTCACATGCCGGAATATCTCAAGACGCCGTTTCTCATCAGCCTCGTCCTGACCCTGTTTTTCGGGTGTAATTTCATTCTTGAGGAATCCGGCCTGATCGCCGTGACGATTCTGGGGCTGACCCTGACCAACATTCACACGGCCAGTCTGGATGACATCAAGAGATTTAAGGAAACCATTACCATTATGCTGGTGTCTTCGGTATTCATCCTCCTGACGGCGGACATGGATCCGTCCGTCTTGCTGGATCTGAGCGGGCGCAGCCTCTTGTTCATTGTCGTCTTGCTGTTCGTGATCCGGCCTGTGACGTTTTTTATCTGTTCTCTGGGGACTCAGATCACACGGGCCGAAACCATTCTGGCCGGACTGATTGCGCCGCGCGGGGTTGTCTGCGCCGCCATGGCCGGGGTCATCGGGCCCTTGCTGACCGAGGCCGGGTTTGAAGACGGCGCCAAAATTCTGCCCATTGCCTTTGCCGTGGTGGCCATCAGCGTCGTCCTGCACAGCCTGATGATTACGCCGCTGGCCCGGCGGCTTAAGCTGACCTCGGAAGAGGTCAACGGCGTCATTATCGCCGGGGCTTATCCGTGGTCGATCCAGCTTGCCGAGACGCTTAAAAACCGCAACGTGCCGGTGATGCTCGTGGATAATAACTGGATGTCTCTGGGCAAGGCGCGTCTGGCGAATCTTGCGGTTTATTACGGTGAGTTACTATCCGAGGAAACGGAATTCGCGCTGGAGTTCAACAAATACGATACCCTGATTGCGGCTACGCCGAACCCGGCTTATAATGCGTTGCTGTGTGAGAAATTCGGGTATGAATACGGAACCGAGCGGGTGTTCCGGCTCAGCCCGGATGATTCGGATGTCTCGGTGCGCCGCAAGATTTCGACAAGCGTTCGTGGGCGCCCCTTTGTTTCGCGAGAAACCACGCTGCACACGATTTGGTCCGCCTACGAGGACGGCTGGCGCTTTCGGACGACCCGTGTAGGAAAATCTGAAAAGGGCGGCGACCTGATCGTTCCCGAAGAAACAGAAAACCGCCTTCTGGTCGGGGTTATTTCGAAAAGCGGCGTGGTTACGTTTTATTCCCGCGACTCCGGGACCCGTCCAACCTTCCGCGAAGATCAGATCGTCCTGTTTTTCGAAAAAGAGACCAAGGACAGGGACACGAAAGATCCGGAGAAATTGCCTCTTCCCTGAAAAAGAGGGGGGGGCGGTCAGATCCGTTTCCATCGGGCACCTTGGGGTGTATCCTCGATCACAATTCCCTTGGTTGCCAGTTCGTCGCGGATCGCATCGGCGCGTTTGAAATCACGGGATTTCCGGGCGGATTCGCGTTCGTGCAGCAGGGCGTCAAGGGCGGCTTCTTCGTCACCCGTCCCGCCGCCGCCATACCCCAGCCATGCCGCTGGATCCGCCTGCAGAAGGCCGAGCAATGCCCCGGAAAAGGCAATTTGCCCCTTTATATGTGCTTTTTGCGCATTATCAGGAGTCTCCGCCGCCGCCCGCACGCAGGCCAGAAGCGCCCCAAGAGCCCGGGGCGTGTTCAGATCGTCGCACAGCGCCTCCAGAACCTCTGGCGCGGGGCCGGTATCCTTGGCCGCAGGGACATCCCGGATTTCATAGAGATACTGGTACATCCGGTCCAGCAGACGCCGCGAGGCGCGCAGACCCTCCGCCGTCCAGTCCAGCGGCTGGCGGTAATGCGCCGAGAGCAGGGTATAGCGAATGGCCTCGCCCGGTGCGTCTTTGAGCAGATCATGGACCAAAAGCACATTCCCGAGGGATTTTGACATCTTTTCGCCCTCGACCATCACGAATCCGTTGTGGGTCCAGTACCGGGCGAAGGCCGCCACGCTCTCCGGCGATCCGGCGGCGCAGCAGCTCTGGGCAATTTCGTTTTCGTGATGCGGGAAAATCAGGTCGATCCCCCCGCCATGAATATCGAACGGCAGGCCAAGATGCTTTTGCGACATGGCCGAACATTCAATATGCCATCCCGGACGGCCACGGCCCCAGGGGCTGTCCCATCCCGGCTGGTCCGATGCAGAGGGTTTCCAGAGGACGAAATCGGCGGGGTCTTTTTTGTATGGCGCGACTTCCACCCGCGCGCCCGCGATCTGGTCGTCGCGGTTGCGTCCCGAGAGGGTTCCGTATTTCGGAAAGGATAACGTGTTAAAAAGCACATGACCCTGTGCTTCATACGCATGATTGCGCGCAATCAGATCGGAAATCAAGGCGATCATTTCCGGAATATGGCCAGTGGCAAAGGGCTCAATGTCCGGACGCGTCACGCCGATGGCGCCCATATCCGCGTGGTAAATATCGGTATAGGTCCGGGAAATCTCCTCAATGGAGCGCCCCGTTTCGGCAGCGGCCTGCATGATCTTGTCGTCGACGTCCGTAATGTTCCGGGCATAGGAAAGATTTCCGTAAGCATGGCGCAGCAGCCGCGCCAGAATGTCAAACACAACCGCCGGGCGGGCATTGCCGATATGGGCGTGGCTGTAAACCGTTGGGCCGCAGACATACATTCTGACATTATCCGGGTCAATCGGCGTGAAATCCTGCTTTTGGTGGCCCAGCGTGTTGAACAGTCTCAAAGATGCCGTCATGGTTTTTCGTCTTTTATCCTGATTTTTAATTTGGAAAAACGCCCTGTCTGCTTTATATCAGGCCTATGTTCATAAAACCAGCCGGACGATCGGCTCCCACGCCTTTTTCGCGCCCGTCTCCGGACGAAGCCAAAGGGGCTATTGAAACCCTTTTGCGCTATATCGGCGAGGATCCCGCGCGCGAGGGGCTGCGCGATACGCCGGGGCGGGTTCTGGGCGCGTGGAGCGAATATTTTTCCGGATACGGCGCAGATGCGGATGCGGAGCTGGCCCGGACGTTTGAGGAAATCGAAGGCTATGACGACATGGTCATCGTGCGGGATATTGATTTTATCTCGCATTGCGAACATCACATGGTCCCGATATCAGGGAAAGCCCATGTCGGATACTGGCCGGACGGAAAAGTGGTGGGGATCAGCAAACTGGCCCGCGTCGTGGACATCCACGCCCGCCGCCTGACGTCCCAGGAAACCATGACCCGCCGGATTGCAGACTCCATCGACCGGGTTTTGGCTCCCAAAGGCGTGGCCGTTTTCGTCCGCGCCACCCATTTTTGCATGTCCACGCGCGGGGTGAACAAGCCGGGCGCAAGCACGGTTACATCCTGTTTTACGGGCATCTTTCGCGAAGATGACTCCATTCGCCGCCGGTTTCTGGACTCGGCGGTGTAAGGCACTGGACTCTTGCCACGGGATAAAAGTTCGGGCAGGGTGGACATTGGCCTTGTGTTCCGGCCTTTGCAGGAGGATTTCTTATGGATTATCTAGGCATTTACAGCTTCGTCATTTTCTGCGGCGCTCTGGCGCTGGTCTATGGGTTTGTCGTGGCGCGTCATATTCTTGCGCGCAGCGCCGGAACCGAAAAAATGCAATCCATCGCCTCCGCCATTCAGGAAGGCGCAGCGGCGTATCTGTACCGCCAGTATAAAACCATCGCCATGGTCGGCGCGATCGTGGCGGTCGGGTTGCTTTTACTGCTCGGCTGGCACGTGGCGCTGGGCTTTGTGATCGGCGCGACTTTGTCGGGGCTGACGGGGTTTATTGGCATGTATATTTCCGTCCGGGCGAATGTCCGCACGGCTCAGGCGGCCACCGCCGGAATAGAAAGCGCGCTGGACGTGGCGTTCAAGTCCGGGGCCGTGACGGGTATGCTCGTGGTCGGGCTGGGGCTTCTTGGCGTTGCGTTTTATACCGCGTTTTTGCAGATTGCCTTCGGGCTTGATTCCGCGCTCACGCCCGAGGATCAAGCCCACGCCCTGCGCCGCATGATCGAAGGTCTGGTTGCGCTCGGGTTCGGGGCGTCCCTGATTTCGATCTTTGCGCGTCTGGGCGGCGGAATCTTCACCAAAGGCGCGGATGTCGGCGCGGATATCGTCGGGAAAATCGAGGCCGAAATCCCCGAGGACGACCCGCGCAACCCGGCGGTGATCGCCGATAATGTGGGCGATAATGTGGGCGATTGCGCCGGAATGGCGGCGGATTTGTTCGAGACCTACGCGGTGACGATTGTTGCCACGATGCTGATCGCCACCAGTGTTTTTGCGCCCGGAACGGCTCAGGCCATGATGTTTCTGCCCCTTCTGATCGGCGCACTGTGCATCGTTGGCTCTATCGCCGGAACGTTCTTTGTGCGTCTGGGGGCCGATAAGACCAAAATCATGGGGGCGCTGTATCGCGGGTTTATCGCCAGCGCCGCGATCTCCGGCATTCTGGTCACGGGCTTGATCGGATGGATGGGATTTGACCGCGCCTTGCCTCTGGCGGCGGGCGGGGTTGTTACGGGGCTTGATCTGTTCTGGTGCGTTCTGACGGGGCTTGGCGTCACGGCGCTGCTGGTGCGAATCACGGAGTATTATACCGGCACCGATCATCGCCCGGTGCGCAGCGTGGCCAAGGCCTCGGAAACGGGGCATGGCACGAACGTCATTCAGGGACTCGCCGTTTCGATGGAGGCCACGGCGCTGCCGGTTCTGGTGATCTGCGGCGGGATTCTGCTCGCCCATGGAATCGCCGGGCTGTATGGCATTGCGATTGCGGCCACGACGATGCTGTCTCTGGCCGGAATGGTTGTGGCGCTGGATGCCTATGGTCCTGTGACCGACAATGCGGGCGGAATCGCCCAGATGGCCGATCTGCCCGCAGATGTGCGCAAGGTTACGGATGCGCTCGACGCCGTTGGAAACACGACCAAGGCCGTGACCAAGGGCTATGCGATCGGATCGGCGGGTCTGGCCGCGCTGGTTCTCTTCGCCGCCTATACGGAGGAAATCAAGCACTACATGCCGGATCTGGCGGGTTTGAGCTTTCCGCTTCAGGATCCGTATGTCGTGGTGGGGCTGTTCATCGGGGGTCTGCTGCCCTATCTGTTCGGCGCGCTGTCCATGAAGGCCGTGGGGCGTGCGGCGGCCAGCGTGGTCGTGGAGGTGCGGCGTCAGTTCCACGAAATCAAGGGTATTCTGGACGGATCCGGGCGGCCTGAATATGGCCGGGCGGTGGATATGCTGACCTTGGCGGCGATTCGCGAGATGGTTGTTCCGTCCCTGCTGCCCGTTCTGACGCCCGTGGCTTTGTTTGGGGTGATCTGGGTGTGGAGTGGCGGAATGGCTCCGGCGTTTCAGGCGCTGGGCGGGATGCTGCTCGGCACCATTGTCACGGGACTGTTCGTCGCCATTTCCATGACCTCCGGCGGCGGGGCGTGGGATAACGCCAAGAAATACATCGAAGATGGTCACCACGGCGGTAAGGGGTCCGAGGCGCACAAGGCCGCCGTGACCGGCGACACGGTGGGCGATCCGTACAAGGATACGGCGGGTCCGGCCATCAACCCATTGATTAAAATAACGAACATTGTTGCGATTTTGCTCGTGGCCATTCTGGCCGGACTCGGGGCTTGAGCGGTCCTGGATGAAATTCGCCGGATTTCATTCCGGGGGATCAGAAAACGCTTGAAAAAGGTTTCCGTTTCTGGTTTCTGGTGGTCTTGCTTTCGGGCGAGATTTTTTAAGCGGGCGTAGTTCAGTTGGTTAGAACGCCTCCCTGTCACGGAGGAGGTCGCGGGTTCGAGTCCCGTCGCTCGCGCCATTTAAGCTTTCACCGACGTTCGGTGACATCCATAGAAGACCGCAAAAGCCCCGGAAAACGGGGCTTTTTCTTTTGTCTGTGATTTTTTGCGTTCGCCTGTATCCGTTTACAGCCGGAAAAATCGCGGGTACATTTCAGGGGTACATGGAATATACCCGGAAAGGATGTACCCGCATGGCCCTTACAAACACCCAGTGCCAGAACGCAAAACCCAAGGAAAAGCCGTATAAACTGGCAGACGGCGGCGGATTGACGCTGCTGGTTAACCCGAACGGCGCGAAATATTGGCGTCTGCGGTATTACTGGCTGGATAAGGAAAAAATGCTGGGGCTGGGCGTGTATCCCCGCCTGTCGCTTGCGCAGGCCCGCGAAAAGCGGGAAGAAGCCAAAAAGATGTTGGCGCAGGGCATAGACCCGTCCGCCGCCAAAAAACAGGCCAAGCGGGAAGCGGTTATGAATGCAGAAAACACTTTTGAAATTGTGGCGCGGGAGTGGCACGGCAAGAAAACGTCAAGCTGGGCACCCCGTACCGGCGAAAAGATTTTGAGTTATCTGGAAAACGATGTTTTCCCCTATATCGGCAACCGCCCGATTGCGGACATAGACCCGCCCGAACTGCTGGATACCTTGCGGAAAATCGAAACGCGGAAAGCCTATTACGCCGCAAACAGGATGAAGCAGGTTTGCGGGCAGATTTTCCGCTATGGCGTGGCAACCGGCAAAAGCCCGCGTGATCCGGCGGCTGACCTGAAAGGGGCGTTAACGACTGTCAAGACGAAACATCTTGCCGCCCTGAATATCAAAGAGATACCGGAATTTCTACAAAAGCTGGATAAAAACGAAATCCGCCTGTTCCCGCAAACGCGGCGCGGTATACGGCTTTTGATGTTGACAGCCGTGCGGACAACCGAACTGATACGGGCAACCTGGGATGAAATCGACCTTGAAAACGCGGTCTGGGAGATACCCGCCGAACGGATGAAAATGGGAGCGCCGCATATCGTGCCTTTGTCGCGGCAGGTTGTGGCGCTGTTTAAGGAACAGCAGGAAGACACCAAGCACCTGAATACGCGGTGGGTGTTCCCCAGCCAGCCGCGCCCGAAAGAGCACATGAGCAATAACACGATCCTGCAAGGCATAAAGCGGCTGGGTTATGGCGGGCGCATGACCGGCCACGGCTTCCGCAGCCTGTTCATGACAACGCTTATGGAAGACCTTGGCTATCCGCATGAAATACCGGACGCCCAGCTTGCCCATGCCAAGGGAAACAGTGTGCGCCGCGCCTATGACCGGACAAAATATCTGGAACAGCGCAAAAAGATGATGCAGCACTGGGCGGATTATCTGGATGCTATAGGCAGCCAAGGAAAAGTGATTGCCCCGAATTTCAAAAAAAGTGCATAATTCAGACTTCGCACGGCTAGGCTGATCCCCGAAAAGAGAGAAACCGCGTCTCTTTTGCCGTGCATTTTTTACATGCGGAATGCTGGAGCGGGGGCATGACGGAATATAATTTCGAGCCTGATTATCGGGCATGGTGGAACCGGTCTGATTTGACGCAAAGCGATCTGGTTTGGTTGATGCTGGCGATCAATCCGGAAGACGCGCAAAAATCTGGCGATCTGAAAAGCAAATCTGATTTTAGTCATGAAGAAATGCTCTGGAAGAGCGCATTCAGCAGCTATTTGCATGGCCTTTTTAATGGCCCGTGGATTGGAGATTCCCGCAATCAGCTTATGAATGAAAAGCTGTGGGGACAGGGCAAGGGGGATTTTATTGTCAATGCGTATGGTCGTTCTGTAAAATTCCCGGAGCCTTTCGCAGATTTTTTAAAGTTGATTGGTGTTATGCCGGATCATTTCGATCATTACAAAAATCATGACTTTTACAGAGATAGCTTCAATGACTGGAAGCTGGAGGATATAGACAGCGAGGATAAAGCAATTTCCCTGCTGCTGGGGATCAAGCCGGAAATCTTCCAACGTTATTGTTTGCTTGCTGAAGCGCTAAAACCGAATGACGCGTGGGAAAACGCATGTCCTGATGATCGGCATTTTTTCTTGGAATTCGGGCGATTCAACGCCTCTGAATTCTCGCTGGACCGGATGCAATATGGCGTATTGCCCGGATTTGCTGAAAAGATAAAAAGGCTTGGTCTGTGGAAAGGTGACTTTGCCGCCTATGTTCAGGCGGTGCATGACGGCGGCTTTGTGTTTAAACGCAAGACCTATGAAGCGCTTGAATTTCACGGGATCAAGCCGGTCTATACCCGTGATGGCTGGGCCAGAAGCTTTTACAGGTCATGGATAGAGCGCGGCGTTTGGCGGACAAAGGAAGCAGCGCTTCTATATCTGGGAGACGATCCGCATGGAGGCAGGGGATTCCATGGCTTTGGAGAAACGGAAAGAAGAGGGCCGGGCCGCGTTTTGCAAAGGTTCGATAGCAAAACCGTAATCTTTTTACAGGTAGATCAAAGCGGCCAATGGATAGACCATCCCGTTGACCGTTTGGAAGAAGAAACTTCGCTGGGGGCTTTTGTCAAAAATCATATGCTGGCGGGAAGCTTGACACCGGCCAGCACGGATGACGGTCTGAAATTCAGGCCGTTAGAGATTGTCAGTTTTTTCAGGAAATACTTTTCTCTGACCTTTGAGCCGCAGGCTTTGCTGATAGAACTGGGGCTGGATGATGAATCGGAAAACTCGGAAGAGAAAACAATAAAGCAGCGGGGCAGGAAAAGGGGATCAGGCGGCAGGGACGATTCGGAAGCCCTTGCTAAAATGCACTCCCTTCTATCAGGACAAAACGGTGTGACCAAACATGCAGCCGCTACAGAAGTGGCGAATGATGTGGGAATTGGCCAAAGTCTTAACGCCGATGTCAAACGGTATATGCGCAAGTACAAGGCACAGTATGAAAGCGCATAGTCTTTCACATTAATTCACGTATATTATTTCACGTGAAATATGCAATTTAAATTCAATGACTTAGGGCAAAAGCCTCTATTCAATAATGGTTACAACGGATGCACGGTGCGTCCATACGTAACCAGATAAGAGGTTTTTTACATGACACAATTATCATATTCCATAGATGAAGTCTGCGCCGTGACAGGGATCGGCAAGACGAAAATTTATCAGCTTATCAATTCCGGCGCACTGAAAGCCCGCAAGCTGGGCAAGCGCACGATCATCCTGAAAGACGATCTGGACGTATTTCTGGCCAGCCTTGAAACCTATCCGGCAAGCAAATAGGACGGCGGATCAGGTCAATGGCAAAGAAAAAGCGCACCTACAACACGCGCCGGATAAAGCGGAACTTGTCCTATACCGTGCAGGAAGTGGCCGAATTATACGGCCTGCATAAAAACGTGGTCCTGCGCTGGATCAAGGACGGGCTTCCGGTTATTGACGGGCGCAAGCCATACCTGATTTACGGCGTGGACCTTGCCGATTATCTGGACGGCAGGCAAAAACGGCGCAAGCAAAAATGCGCCCCGGATGAATTCTACTGCTGCAAATGCCGCGCCCCGCGCAAGGCATGGGAAAATCAGGCGGACATCGTTATAAAAAATGAAAGCAAACTGTCCGTTTCGGCCCTGTGCGCCGTGTGCGATACCGTCCTGCACCGCATGGGGGCTGTCAAAAAACTGGCCGAATACCAGAAAATCTTCTCAATCCAGACGATACAGGGACCACACATAACAGACCGTGCTTCCCCCAGCGTTATGTGTGACATCAGAAAGGAAAATCGGACATGAAAAATACCACGCCAAAACGGAAATCTTGATAGCGTGATTATTTCCGCTGGCAGACGGATTCACAGGGCAAGGCGATAGTACCCTGAACGGAATACGCAAGGCGCTGTCCTGTTTTGAAGAGCATACGAAATCAAAGACGCCAGCCGTTCATCATGAACAGGCGATAGCTTTCAAAAAACATCTGGTGATCGAAAAATCCCGGCGACCAAGCCAGCCGATCAGCAAAGCTAATGAGCGCTTCTGGCACCCCTGAACGTGCTGCAAGAGCTTTTTCCGCTGGCTGGCATGGCAACTGGCCAGGTAAACCGTATCCGCCGTGCCGGACATTGCATATTTCAACCTGGACCGGACAAGGAAATCAGCATTGCCAAGGCCGCAAAGATAAAAACGCCCCGACGCTGGAGCAACTGCAAAGGTCATATTTCTATGCCCGCCGCGATACCGAACCAGCGCCGCAACCAAGCCTCCTGATCGCCTTTGGCATCCTGACCGGCATGAGGGACAGCGCCTGCCCTGCTGCGCCTGAAACACGTCGATACGGCCTGCTCCCCCGTCCCAAGATCCGGCAGAACCGGACATGGTGGTACCAAATTCAGCAAGCAGATTTTAAACCTTCCTGCTTCCTGTGTGGGCGAAGACATTCAGGCCGTCGCGCTGGACTGATCAGGAATTGGTGGAAGAAAAGCTGTACGGCCTGAACGACCCTGTTTTCCCCGGACAAAGCTGGGCCAGCATGAAAACCAGTCCTTCGCCGTGCAGGGCTGGCCGGAATGCTGGAGCAATGCCACGCCGATCCGCAAGATATTCAGAGGTTTTGAAGCTGCTGGCTCGCCGTATTATGTTCCGCATCTGTTCCGGAACACGCTGGCGCATATCGGCCAGCAGATTTGCAAAACCCCGGAACAGATGAAAAAAGCATGGGAGCTGTAATCTTGGCTACGAGAATGCACTACCTTTACCAGCCGCTACGGCAACCTTTGATCTGCACCGGCAGGGGGAGAAGGTTAAAATATTGGGTTGTTGACAAAGATGACGAACTAGCGCATCCGCGATCTTGTCCGTTGAGGTTGTGGAGAAAGTTTGGTATTATGATGCCTGCAAGCTTAATTATTTTCGTAACAGGCGCTTACATGAACACTGAAACGCACAATTGCTCAAAAATGGACAGAGCATGGGACATTTGTAACCTCTGCGGGCCGCAATAAGCGCAATGAATACCGCAAGGTTATCCTGCCCCTGACCGTTCTGCGCCGATTTGATTGCCTTCTGGCGGCGACGAAGGCGGAAACGCGGGAAAGATACCAAACCGTTAAAGGCAAGCCTGATAGCGTGGTGCTGGGAACATTGCAGAAGGTCACGGGTCATCCGTTTTACAACCTGTCAAAGCTGGATTTTAACACCCTGCAAAACGACCCCAACAATCTGGCCCCGAACCTGAACAGCTATATAAACGCTTTTTCGCCGAATATCCGGGCAATCATGGATAAATTCGCCTTCGATCAGCAGATCGGGAAAATGGCGGAAAAGAATCTGCTTTTTGAAGTCATTAAGAAATTCTCCAAAATCGACCTGACGCCCGGTAACGTCGATAACCTGCAAATGGGCTATGTGTTCGAGGAACTGATCAGGATCGGCGCGGAACAGGCGAACGAGGAAGCCGGGGAGCATTTCACCCCCCGCGAAGTCATCCGTTTAATGGTGGAACTATTGCTGTCACCCGAAAAAGACCTTGCCCGCAGCCATGTTGTCAAAACAATCTATGACCCGGCTTGCGGCACCGGCGGCATGCTGTCCGTGGCGGAAAGCTATATCCGTGAATTAAACGAAGACGCCAATCCCATGTTGTTCGGGCAGGACTGGAACGACGAAGCATGGGCAGTCTGCAAATCCGATATGCTGATCAAGGGCGAGGATGCCGATAATATCCGCATGGGCGACAGCTTCACGGATGATAAATTCCAGACCGATCCCGACGGTCAGAAATACACGTTCGATTACATGCTGGCCAATCCGCCCTTTGGCGTGTCTTGGAAACAGCAGGAACGCTATATCAATCAGGAACGCGACAAGCTGGGTTATGACGGACGCTTTGGCGCGG
The DNA here is from genome assembly GCA_020638285.1 of Rhodospirillales bacterium. Lineage (GTDB taxonomy): Bacteria > Pseudomonadota > Alphaproteobacteria > Micavibrionales > Micavibrionaceae > JACKIV01. Next base: position 274,767 of record JACKIV010000001.1, read on the forward strand.
GCCTTCCCCGCGTGAATGACGGCGCTTTTCTGTTCTTGCAGCACATGATCAGCAAAATGCGTCAGCCCAAAGACGGCGGCAGCCGTGTAGCCATTGTTTTCAACGGTTCCCCGCTGTTTACCGGCGACGCCGGAGGCGGCGAATCCGAAATCCGGCGCTGGATCATTGAAAATGACTGGCTGGAAACGATAGTCGCCCTGCCGGATCAGCTTTTTTACAATACCGGCATTTCAACCTATATCTGGATTGTCACCAACCGGAAGGAAAGGCTGCGCAAGGGCAAGGTGCAACTGATCGACGCTCGTCAGTTTTTCGTCAAGATGCGCAAGAGCCTTGGCAACAAGCGCAATGAAATCGGCGATGGAACGGAGAAAAAACCGGATCATATCAGGGAAATCAGCCAAATTCACGGCAATTTCAAGCATGACGAACAGCACAGCTTCACGATTGACGGGCAGAAAAAGAAACTGATCGTCAGCAAGATTTTTGACAATGAGGATTTTGGTTACCACAAGATCACGGTGGAACGCCCGCTGAAGCTGAATTTTCAGGCGAGCGATGACCGGCTGGAACGGCTGGAGGCGGAAAGCGCATTCAGAAATCTGGCGACCAGCGCCAAGAAGAATGAAAAAGACCGGCTCAAGGATATTGAAGAAGGGCAACAGCGCCAGCAGGATATCCGGGACTTGCTGCGGGCGCTGGCGGAGAAAAGCAAGGGCAAGCTGTATAAGGACCGCAAAGCCTTCCTGACCGACCTGAAGGCGCTGGATCGCGCCCGCGACGTGCGTTTGAGCGCGGCGGAACTAAAGGCCGTGATCAATGCGCTGGGCGAGCGCGATGAAATGGCGGAGATTTGTAGGGACCGCAACGGCGAGGCGGAGCCGGATTCCGACCTGCGCGATACCGAGAATGTGCCGCTGAAAGAAAGCATTCAGGATTATTTCAAGCGCGAAGTCCTGCCCCATGTGCCGGATGCGTGGATTGATGAAAGCAAAACCAAGCTGGGCTATGAAATTCCGCTGAACCGGCATTTTTACCGCTATGAACCGCCGCGCCCGCTGGAGGATATAGAAAAGGATATCAAGGCGCTGGAAAAAGACATTCTCGCCCTGCTGCATGAGGTGGCGGCATGAGCGGTTACCAGCCTTATCCGGCCTATAAACCCTCCGGCATTGACTGGCTGGAAGATGCCGGAGGAATGGCAGATTGCTATTTAAGATATGTAAACTGATAATTGGTTTGACTTATAGCCCCGAAGAATTGGTAAATGAAGAAGATGGGACATTGGTTCTAAGGTCGTCAAACGTACAGAATGGTGATTGTTTTCAGTTTGACAATGTGTACGTGAAATCAGAGATCCCGCTGCATCTGAAAACCTCGTTTTGAGACATATTGATTTGCTCAAGAAAATGGTAGCCGTGCACTTATTGGAAAAAATGCCACCGATGATGAATCCAAGCAAGGATGTTACGTTTGGTGCGTTTTGCGACCGTTTTTCGCGCCGTTATTATAATTTTATTTACTGGGTTCTTAATTTTAATTTTTGAATGTCAGTCCGGGGCTTTTTGACCTCTACAACAAATCAATTAACGGTTAAAATCTAAATAGTTTTGAAGCGCCATTTCGCCTTGAGGAATGCTCAGCAACCATTGCCGATTTTGATCGGGAAACGGCGAAGATTGATGCGCTGGGCGGCGGTAAGCGGGAAACTGATCGACCGGCTGAAGGAAAGGGCGGTGCGATTACCTGCACGGTCACACGCGGCCTGCTCCTCGCTTGAGGCTGAAAAATGGTCTGAATCCCCCAACCTGCTCTTTGAAACCCTCCGGCAGTGAGTGGCTGGGCGACGTGCCGAGCATGGAGGTTAAAAACCAATAAAGACGCTATCTCGTTTATTTGACGTATTGGGTTTAGAGAAGGTGAAGGGCTATATCGTTAAGCCCAGTAAATATGCAGGATGGCAGTTTTGATTTTCAGAAATGCCTGTTTATGTTGGGAAAATACAATGAATCACCGGAGATTACGGATTGAAGATGGTGATATTGTAATGGTGAAAACCGGGTCAACATTAGAAGGTTGCGCAAATTATTTCAGTCCCTCATCCAATGACAATCAACCCGCAGTTGGTTGTTTTTAAAAGGTGTCATGTAGTAAAGGTTTCTTTTTACGTCCTTTTTAGCACTTACCTTCAGCCACTGGTTGCCAACAGTAACACTGGAAGCACAATACCTACCATTATGACCCAAGAAAGTAGGAAACTATTATTCGCCATTAAGCCGCCCGTGGGATTAAATGAAAAAGCCATTGCAGATTTTCTGGACTATGAAACGGCGAAGATCGATGCGCTGATCCAGAAAGTTGAAACCGGTCTTGACCAGCTTCAGGAATACCGCGCCGCGCTGATCACGGCGGCGGTCACCGGCAAGATCGATGTGCGGAAGGCGGCGGGGCAGGAAACAGGAGAAAAAGCGGCATGAGCAAGCAGACCACAGAACAAGCGTTTGAATCCTATATCGAGGAAATGTTGCTGGCGCGGGGCGGCTGGCAGCAAGGGACAAACAAGGAATGGGACAAGGCGCTGGCGCTGTTCCCCGCGCAGGTGTTTGGGTTCTTGCAGGAAACGCAGACCGCCCTTTGGCAGGACATGAAAAAGCAGCACGGCGACGGGCTGGAAGCCATGCTGATTAAAACGCTGGCCAAGGAACTGGATGTGAAGGGATCGCTGCATGTCCTGCGCCACGGGTTCAAATTTTACGGCAAGACTTTTATTCTTTCTTATTTCAAGCCTGCGCACGGGCTTTCGCCCGATGTGATTGCGCTCTACCGGAAAAACCGGCTGACCGTGACGCGGCAGGTGCCTTGCCACCCGGACGATCACAGCACGATTGACATGGTTTTTTCGATCAACGGCCTGCCGGTGGCGACGTGTGAACTGAAAAATCCGATCACCGGCCAAAGCTGGCGGCATGCCGTGCGCCAGTATCAGAGTGACCGCGATCCCCGTGCCCCACTGTTCGATTTCAAGAAGCGGGCGCTGGTGCATTTTGCCGCCGATACGGACGAAATCCATATGACCACGCGGCTGGCGAAGGACAGGACGTTTTTCCTGCCTTTCAACCGGGGCGACAGGCCGGGGCAGATTGAATGCGGCGCGGGCAACCCGCAGCACCCTTCCGGCTATCGTACCGGATATTTCTGGGAAGATGTTCTTGCGTTTGACAGTTTCATGGACATTATCGGTCATTTCATGTTCATCGAAAAAGAAGAAAAGAAAATTGATGATGGGCAAGGCGGCAAGAAAATCATTGCGACGGAAAAGATGGTTTTCCCCCGCTATCACCAGCTTGATGCGGTCAACAAGCTGATCAGGACGGCAGGGACAGAAGGCACGGGTCAAAATTACCTGATCCAGCATTCGGCGGGCAGCGGGAAGACAAACAGCATTTCATGGCTTTCGCACCGGCTGGCCAGCCTGCATGACACGGATGACGCCAAGATTTTCGATTGCGTCATTGTCATTACAGACCGCAAGGTGCTGGACAGGCAGCTACAGGATGCCATTTATCAGATCGAACACGCGCAGGGCGTTGTCAAAGCCATAGATCAGGATTCCCGCCAGCTTGCCGAAGCCCTGATCGACGGCACGAAGATCGTAATCACGACCTTGCAGAAGTTTCCTTTTGTGTTGCGCGGGCTTTTGCATGTCGCCGGGGCGGAAAGCCGGGAAGCGGCGTCAGCAGAAGAAACGAAGCAGGCGAAAGAATGGGAAGACAAGATTGCGGCGCGAAAATATGCCGTTATTGTCGATGAAGCGCATTCCAGCCAGACAGGGGAAACGGCGCGGGAACTGAAAGGCATTCTTGGTGAACAGCCGGAAAGTGATGAAGAACAGGAAAAAGATTGGGAAGACGGCCTGAATCAGGTCATTCAGTCACGCGGCAAAAAACAGAATATCAGCTTTTTTGCTTTCACGGCGACGCCCAAGGGCAAAACCCTGGAATTGTTCGGGCGTGAAGGCGCATCCGGCAAGCCGGAGGCCTTCCATACCTACAGCATGCGGCAGGCCATTGAAGAAGGCTTTATCCTTGATGTGCTGAAAAACTATACGACCTATGCGACTTATTACCGGTTGCGCAAAGCGGCGGAAGATGATCCGAACTTTCCCAAGAAGAAAGCGGCGCGGGCGTTGGCAAAATTCATGAGCCTGCATGCCCATAATCTTGAACAGCGCACGGAAATCATGATCGAGCATTTCCGTTCGCAAGTTCAGCATATGCTGGGCGGCAGGGCCAAGGCTATGGTTGTCACGTCATCGCGCCTGCATGCCGTCCGCTATAAACTGGCTTTTGAACGTTATATTGCAGAGCATGGTTACAGGGACATTCGCCCGCTGGTGGCGTTCAGCGGCACAGTCAAAGACCCGGAAACAGGTCAGGAATACACTGAACCCGGCATGAATATTGATATTGTTTCAGGAAATCCGATTGGTGAAGGCCAGCTTCCTGATCGTTTTGACAGTCCGGATTATCAGGTTTTGCTGGTGGCGAACAAATACCAGACCGGCTTTGACCAGCCGCTTCTGTGCGCCATGTATGTTGATAAAAGACTGGACGGCGTTCAGGCGGTACAAACCCTATCCCGCCTTAACCGCAAAATTCCCGGCAAGGATGATCCGTTTGTGCTGGATTTTGTGAATGATCCAGAAAATATATACAAGGCTTTCAAACCCTATTACGATTCTACCAGTTTGCAGGAAAATTCCGATCCTTTGGCGCTGGAACGCATGAAGCATGAACTGGATCAGGCGCAGATTTATCACTGGAGCGAAGTAGAGGCTTTTGCCCGCATTTTCTACAAACAGCTTGATCGACAGACGCCAGCCGATCACGCCCATATGCAAAAACATATTCAGCCTGCCGTTGACCGTTTCAAGGCCATTGATGACGAACAGGCACGGACGGATTTCAGGGAAAAGCTGAATGGGTATGTAAAAGTTTACGCTTTTCTAAGCCAGATCATCCCTTATGCCGATCCCGATCTTGAAATGCTCTATAGTTTCGGGCGCGTGCTATTGCCTTACCTGCCGCTGGATCGTGACAATACCGTGATCAAAGTGGGGGATGAAGTCAGTCTTGAATATTACAGGCTCCAGCGCGTGTATTCCGGGGCTATTGATCTGAAAGCCGGAGAGTCTGACGGCGTTCGCAGCCCGACAGATGTAGGAACTGGCAAGGCAAAGGATGAAAGAGCGCCTCTTTCTGAAATCATTCAGGTTTTGAATGAGCGCTTTGGAACAAGTTTTACGGATGAAGACCGGCTGTTTTTTGAGCAGATCAAGGAGAAAGCTATCAAGAATGAGCAGATTATAAAAACAGCTATGGCAAATCCAATGGACAAGTTTCAGCTTGGTATTCGTAAGCTGGTAGAGGATTTAATGATCCAGCGCATGTCCGATAACGATAAAATCGTGACGCGCTATATGGATGACCTTGAATTTCAGAAAGAAGCCTTTCCAATCTTGGCACGAGCAATTTTTGATGCTGTGCATGCTGAAGCGGATGAAAACGATCAGGATAGGGCAGAGCAGGGCTAGACATGTAGGGATGAAGTCGGCAAGGTTATTGTTATGACTGATCGTAAAAATGTAGATGGACTGCAAAGCGTGTTCAAGATTGGGTATAATACAGGGATGAACAATGATGAACGGTTATGCACAGAAAACCGGCTGACTTTAAAAATATCGGGTATAAATGCGGGTATATCTGTAATTCAATTCAATAAATGTTATCTGATAACAACAGGTTGCTAATAAAATGCAAGTCCCGTCGCTGCGCCATTTTTTCCCGAAACGGCAGTTCTTTTTGTAATGCTCCAATATTTTCCAGAGCAAATGTCCAGCAACATCCCGTCGTGGACCGAGATTTTTATCGACAATCTGGCGCTGGACATGTTCATCGGCGTTCACGATCACGAGAAAGCCGCGCCGCAAAGGGTTCTGGTGTCCCTGTCCGCTCGCGTTGATCCGCCCCATGCAGACAGAGACGATCTGTCCGGCGTTGTGTCTTACGGCGATCTTGTTCGGACAATTCAGGCCCTGGCGGAGGCCGGGCATATCAATCTTTTGGAGACATTCGCCGAACGCATCGCCGAGGCAGCGCTGGGCGATTCACGCGTTCATGCGGTGAGCGTTCGTATCGCAAAGCCCCAGGCCTGCACGGCGGCGCAGGGTGTAGGCGTGCAGATTTTTCGCGCCCGGAATCCGGGCTGAAGTCTGAGTCCCTCAATCAAACTCGGCCAGCAGTTTGTCGATGTCCGCCTGAGAGATTCCCGCACCCGGAAGCTGGGGGCCGTTGAGCAGGGCGGAGTCGTCCTGTGGCCCCGTTGATGCGCTTTCATCTTCGGCGGAGAATTTATCCGCGCCCAGAAGAGACAGGAGCGAGTCCACTTTTGCGTCGATGTCTTTAAGGGTTTTGACGACCTTTGTAATACGCTGGCCGGTGATGTCCTGAAAGGAGCAGGCCTCAAAAATTTTCATGGTCGCATCGGTGATGGATTTGGCCTGTTCGCCTTCCAGCCCGGCAGCGGCATTTTCGATGGCCTCGCAACAGTCCATAATGGTTCCGGTCGCCTCGGCGGTGGCCGCCACGACGGCGTCAAGTTCATCGGTGGCGCTGGGGATGTGCTTGTGCTTGATCTCGCCTGGGCGCGACAGGCCGATTTCCCGCCGGGCGTCTTCGATGATCTGGTGCAGGTCGCGCAGCTCCCGATAGAGCAGGTCCCGCGAGATGGTCTCGGATGCGCCGACCTTGTTGATGACCGAGCTGATGATTTGAACGACCTGATCGCGCTTGTAGGCGTTTGACGTTTCGGCCATGAGGCTTCTCCTTAGAAAAAAAGTCCGGCAAGATTGTTATCCGATATCGCCAAGGACGCTCGAAATCTTCGTTTTAAGCGTTTCGGCGTTGAAAGGCTTGACGATATAGTTGTTCACGCCGGCCTGTTTGGCGGCGACGACGTTTTCGGTTTTGCTTTCCGCCGTAATCATGATGAAGGGCACGGCCTTGAATTCGTCGTTCGATGCGCGGACGGTTTTGAGTAATTCCAACCCTGTCATCGGCTCCATATTCCAGTCGGAAATGACAAGCCCGTATTTCTTTTTCTTAAGAGATTCAAGGGCAAGTTGGCCATTTGTGGCTTCGTCGACATTATTGAAGCCAAGCTGTTTGAGCAGGTTCTTGATGATTCGCAGCATCGTCTGATAATCGTCGACGATCAGGACATTCATGTTTTTGTCTACGGCCATGGCACATTACTCCCTCATGCAGAAATCCGGCGGCGCATGAATGGTGCGATGCACATACGCCTTGAAGAGCAGTATGCTGGTTAAATGGTTAATGGACGGCTAATAAAGGGAATACATACAAGGAGATGGGGCTTTTCAGGCCATTTCCGGCACGATGGGTCTTGTGGAAAGGGTACTGCGGGGTTTTGCGGACATATGGGCTTCGTGCAGGGCCGAGAGAAGGATTTTAGGGTTTTCAACCGCAATATCCACACAAGAGGGTAGACGATCCGGTGGGCGGCCATGATGGACGAGAACGGTCAGGAGGCTGGAATCCAGATCTTTCGCCTTTTCCAGATTCCGAATAGTGTCCTCAACAAAGAAAGATTCCCGAGGGTCGGCATTCATAAGATCAAGAATCTTTTTCAATCCCCGTGTGCTCAGGTGTTTGGACATAAAATCGTAATCAGGCATGCCCAGAATGGGGCCAAAAAACCGCACGATGTCCAGGCGTTCCAGAACGGGCTTACCCCAGTTCTTTATGGAAGCATGGGTCAGGCACCCATGACGGAGGTGGCCGGAAAGGGATTCAAACAAAGATACGGTGTCAGGGCAGGGACGGATCCTGTCGGGGTGATTTTGGATAATTCTCTCAAACCACAAAAGGTTGACCCGTTCGTGCAGGGCGTCATGGATGGCGTCAAAATCGTACCCATAGTCTTTTGCGACTTCGTCAAATCCCAGAAAAGAGGCTCCCAGACGCGTATATCCGATTTCCCTGTAATGCAGGATGTCTTCATCGCTCAAGGTCGGAAAGGTGACGCGGGCCATATCCGCAAAGGCCCGGAGATAGTGATCCGCAAAACAAAATCCGTCCGGATGGGTGTCACGGAGCAGGGTGTTGTCCAGATCCCAGACCCCGCACTTTCTCTTTGAAAGATCGAATTTCATGGGCGAGGGTATAGCCGGGCATGTCATGCTATGTCAATAGTTTTTGAGCCGTCGTCTTCATTAAAAAACGGGAGATGGCCTATGCGAAGGGGTTTTTGCTCTTGCGGAGCAGAAACCGGATGGGAACTGCCGGGATTTTGTGGTCTTCGCGCAGGCTGTTGACCAGATAGCGGATATAGCTGTCCGGAACCCGGTCCGGGCGCGAGGCCCACAGGGCAAATGTCGGCGGGCGGCGTTTGATCTGGGTGATATAGCGCAGGCGATTGGGCCGTCCGTCTACAAGCGGCGGCGGGTGGCGCTCGGTCCGGCTTTGAAGCCAGCGATTGAGCGCTCCGGTCGAAACCCGTCCGTTCCAGGACTCATAGACCGCCAGAGTCTCTTTCCACAGGCCCGGAATATTGCTGCACTTTAACGCCGAAAGCGGCACGAGTTTCATATCCGGGATCTGGCTGAAGTGAGACAACTGGTGCTTGATATCCTCCAGCGTTTCTTTCCTGTTTTCAACCAGATCCCATTTGTTGAGCGCCAGAACCATCGCCCGGCCTTCGTCGGCGACATGGCCCGCGATCACCAGATCCTGTTTTTCCAGCGGGCGCGTGGCGTCCACCACCAGAATCACGATCTGGGCGAGGCGGATGGCGCGCATGGTGTCCACCACGGCCATTTTCTCAAGCGGATCGGCGACTTTCGCCTGTTTGCGCAGGCCCGCCGTATCCACGAGCCGGAATCGCGCGCCGTCATGTTCCCAGTCTACGGCGATTGAATCGCGGGTGGTCCCGGCCTCGGGCGATGTCAGGACGCGCTCTTCCCGCAAAATCGCGTTGAGCAGGGTCGATTTTCCCACGTTGGGCCGTCCGGCCAGCGCAATCCGGATGGGGGCCGCTTCGTCTTCCGGGGTTTCGCGGGCGGTAAAGTCAAAATCCTCTGCGCCTTCCAGATCGTCGAGCGCGGCCTCGTCGGGTAGATTATCGCCCGGCGCACCCGCCCCGGCTTCGTCCGGGCCATCGTCCTTTGCCGCAAACCGGGCGGGGAAAAGATTTTCCAGTGCGTAATATAAATCTTCCAGCCCCGTCCCGTGCGCCGCCGAAATCCCCACCGGATCGCCAAGGCCCAGCGCATGGGCCTCCGCCATCGCCGTACGCACGGCCCGGTCGTTTTCGCTTTTGTTGACGGCCAGAATGACGGGCCGGTTCTGGCGGCGCAGCCAAGCGGCAAAATGTTCGTCGGCGGGCAGAACGCCTTCGCGCCCATCAATGACAAAGACGATGGCATCGGCGGTCTGGAGGGCTTCTTCGGTCCGGGCGCGCATGCGGGCGGACAGTGTTCCTTCTGTGGCGTCCTCCAGCCCCGCCGTGTCGATCAGGCGCAAGGGGATGTCGAACAGCGATCCGTCCGCCGTCCGCCAGTCCCGCGTCACGCCGGGCCGGTCATGGACGATGGCGAGCTGCTTTCCCGCCAGGCGGTTGAACAGGGTCGATTTTCCGACGTTCGGACGTCCGATGATGGCCAAAGTCAAGGTCATGCCGCGCACAATAGGCATTGTGGATCCTTAAAGCAAGATTTGAAGAAAAACGGCAATTTTGAGAATGACTCTCAAAAATTGTGTTGACAATGAAAATCATTCTTAATTAAATGGGCGCGGTCAACAGCAAGGTCAGGGGCTGCTCCGGCCCTTATCAATCAGGCTAATAAAACATCGAAAAGGAGTTGAAATCATGTTTGTTTCTATGGACAGTTTTGGCAGCGTTACGAACAACAGAAAAAGATATGGAGGGAGTTCAATCATGCCGCATCAAACCGATGTTACCGAACGGCTGGGCAATCGCCCCGGCGGTGCAACGCCTGAGGATCGGATTTGCATCAATGCCCTGTACGAGAGAGGCCGTCCCAACGATGTGGGCCGGGCCTTTGCCGCGGTGTGTCAGGGCCGCGTGCCGGAAGACCCGGCGGCGGTCTTTTGTCTGCGCGGGATGGAACTGGTCAATGACGAGGTCGATCTGACGGAGCGCGGGAACCGGCTTCGAGGGCTTGTGATCGGATAATTCCGTTTTTTTGACCTTGCGTTGAAAAAGAATGCTTCGGTTTTTTCAGGCTTCGCGCTACAAAGAGTCGTGTCAGGATTTTTCTTCAGGCTTTCTGGGGAACGTCCCGCCGAAGTCTTCTTTTTTCAACGAATCGCCTTATGTCCTCAACGGATTTCTACGATCAGGTTCCCCTCGGCGTGTGCATTGTCCGGCGTGACGGTGGCGCGATGGATGTCCTGTATACCAATGCAGCCGGGGCGGCGCTGGGTACGGCGTGGCGCGGCGCGGAGTGTGTCAGTCTGCGGGATGGCCTCAGGCAGTCCGTTCCTCCCAAAGAGGAAACGCTTCATCTGGGGGGGAGATGGCTTGCTGTGAATGTGTCGGAAGGCGCGTTTGACGGTCAGCCCGTTTTTATCCTTTGGGCCACCGATATTTCTGTGACCCATGCGGCGCAGGAGCGGCTTGAAAAAGCCGTTGAGGCCGCCGACGCCGCCGCCGAGGTCAAGGCGAATTTTCTGGCGACCATGAGTCATGAAATGCGCACGCCGATGCAGAGCGTCTTTGGTCTTCTTGAACTCATCGGCGAGGAAAAACCGGACCCGAAAATCGCCAGCATGGTCGATATCGCCAAACGCTCGGCCAGCAGCCTGCTGGAGATTCTCGACGATATTCTGGATCTGGCGAAAATCGACGCGGCGCGGATGGAGTTGGACCTGTTCGAGGTGCCCGTTCGCACGCTCGTGCGCGGAACGCTCGAGGCTTTGTCGGTCAAGACATTCGGCAGCAAGGTCACTTTAAGCGACGATATTGCTCGGGACGTTCCCTTTGTCGTGATCGGCGACCCCAAACGTCTGCGGCAAATTCTGATGAATCTGACCGGAAACGCGCTCAAATTCACGAAAGAAGGCGCCGTCACGGTGCGGGTGTGCGCGCGGCCAAAGACGCCCGCCGGGCATATCCTGCGCTTTGAAATCGTCGATACCGGAATCGGGATGTCGGAGTCCGTCCGCGCGCGGCTGTTCCAGCCCTTTACGCAGGCCGACAGCTCCACCAGTCGCAAATTCGGCGGAACGGGTCTGGGTCTGTCGATCTGCCGCAAGCTTGTGGAGCTGATGGGCGGATCGATCGGCGTGGACAGTGTGGAGGGGCAAGGCTCCACCTTCTGGTTTGAGATTCCGACCGAAGAGGTCGACACGAACGCCAGCACCGTTGACCTGCCTTCTCTGGACGGCGTCTCGGTCCTGTCCGTGGAAGACCATCCGCAGGGCGCACAGGAAATCGTCCGCACGCTGCGCTCTATGGGGGCGAGTGTGGAAAGCTGCCCCACCGCGCGCGAAGGTCTGGATCTGGTTCAGCGCCGCCCCTTTGATGTGGCCGTCATCGACCAGGGACTTCCCGATGGCCTTGGCATTGATCTTATTCGTAAAATCATGGAGGCGCGGCCTCATATGGGCCTTGTCATGTACACGGTGCGCGACGATATCGGGCTTCAACACACCTTGCAGGCGCTGGGCGTGACGTATCTGACGAAACCGGCCAGCCGTCTGGGGCTGGGCGAGGCCGTCCGCGGCGCGGCGCGCAAGATTGCCACGCTGCGCACCGACGGCCCGTCGCGTCTTTTGATCGCCGAAGACACCGAAAGCGTGCGGGATATTTTAAGTCGGCAGCTTGAAAAACTCGGGGTCGAGGCCGACTTTGCCCTGAACGGGCGCGACGCGCTGGAGAAAATCCGCACCGGGCGATATGGCATTTTGTTCACCGATCTGCACATGCCGGAAATCGACGGCTACGCCCTGACCGAGGAGCTTCGCAAGGAAGAGGCCGAGGCCAACGCCATGGCCGGGGAAAAAGCCGTGCGGGCGCACCTGCCCATTATCGTTCTGACCGCCGATGTGCAGATGAGTCAACGTCAGGTCTATATGCGTCACGGGTTTGACGAATGCCTTCTCAAGCCCGTGTCTTTAGGGCATCTGCAACGCCTGTTGATCCGTTGGGGTCTGTTGCATGCGCCGGACAGTGAGTCTCAAGGCGAAGACTCCGAAACCCTTCCATCGCCGCCGATTGTTTCTTTGCCCGGTCCGGATGAATCCCTGCCCCCGGCCATTGACCGGGAGGCCATGATTGCCCAGATGGGCGCGTTTGACGCCGATGCAATCGAGATGCTGAAAATGTTCGTGGATATGACGGTTCCTTTGGTGGAAAAGATCATGCAGGCTCAGGCAAGGGACGATTACCACGCTTTGAAAGAGGCCGCGCACAGCCTCAAAGGCGCGGCGCGTTCGGCCTGCTGTAACGTCCTGGGCGATCTGGCCGCGCGGCTTCAGGACGATGCGACCGATCTCAAGCCCTGCGCGGATCTGGTGGGACAGGTCGCCGCCGAGTTCGAGCGCGTCCGCGCCGCAATCGCCGCTCTGGGCGGGACTGCGTAGCACGGGGTTTCTCGGGGGGTTATCCTTCCGAAGCTGTGGACATGCCCGCCGCTTGAACGCGGGAGAGCAGATCTTCAAGGTCTACGGGAAGGGAGGGGGCATCGTGGAATGTGTTTCTGAACATCGGGGGTGTTTCCTTTGCTTCGCGTCTGGTGTCTTCGATACAAAAAACGATAGAGCCGGATCATGACCCTGCAAGGGTTGAAATGAGGTTAATCTGTGGCACGTTCTGATTGATTTCCGGTCCCGAATCCCTATAGTGCCATGCATGTGAAAGGGTAAATGTCATTATGAAATTGATCTCTGGAAATTCCAATCGCCCTCTGGCCGAAGCTGTATCGGAGTGTCTCAAGGTCCCCTTGACTCAGGCCGTCATGAAACGCTTCTCCGACAATGAAATTTTTGTCGAGATCGGGGATAATGTGCGCGGTCAGGATGTGTTTCTGATTCAGTCTACGTCCTATCCCGCCAACGATAATTTAATGGAGCTGCTCATCACCATTGATGCGCTGCGGCGCGGGTCGGCGCGGCGGGTGACGGCGGTCGTTCCGTATTTCGGCTATGCGCGGCAGGATCGCAAGACGGGGCCGCGTACGCCAATCTCGGCCAAGCTCGTCGCCAATCTCATCACGAAGGCCGGGGCGGACCGGGTTTTGACGCTGGAGTTGCATGCCGGGCAGATTCAGGGGTTCTTCGATATTCCTGTAGACAATCTGATTATCGCGCCGGTTTTTGTGCCGGATATCCAGAAGCGCTTCGCAGGCCGGGACGTGGCGATTGTCTCGCCGGATGTGGGCGGGGTGGTGCGGGCCCGGGCGCTGGCCAAGCGTCTGGAGGCGGATCTGGCGATCATCGACAAGCGCCGGGAAAAAGCCGGAGTGTCAGAGGTTATGAATGTCATCGGCGACGTCGAGGGGCGGGTGTGCATCATGGTGGACGATATTGTCGATTCGGGGGGGACGTTATGTAATGCCGCCGAGGCCTTGAAGAAAAACGGCGCGACCGAGGTCTGGTCCTATGTTGTTCATGGGGTGCTTTCGGGCCGGGCGGTGGAGCGGATTGATTCGTCTGCGCTGGAAGGGCTTGTCATAACAGACACTATCCAGCCAACCGATCTGGTACGCCATGCGCGCAACATCGAGCGCTTGAGCGTCGCGCCCTTGCTGGGTGATGCGATTTTGAGGATCAGCGATGAACGATCAGTTTCCGCTCTGTTTGTGTGAAGGGCGGCCTTCCCTTTTTTCTTGAAAAACAGCGGGTTTTCTGTTTTTGTGACCTTCAGATTTTTCGGGCCGGGTCACCCCTGGAGGCCGGCTTGACGGGAAGTCTTTGTATTTTAATGAAAAAGAGGATTGCTTCATGGCTACAAACCGCATCCAACTGTCTGCGGCGAAGCGCGAAAGGGCCGGTAAGGGGGTCGCTCGGGCGCTGCGTCGGGAGAACAGAGTCCCTGCTGTCATCTACGGTGACGGCAAACCTCCGGTGACCATCAGTTTGCCGGACAAGGAAACCAATCTGGAATATCGCAAGGGGCATATGTTTACGTCTCTGACCGATCTGGATATTGACGGTCAAAAGGCGCTTGTTCTGGCGCGGGACGTGCAGCTTCATCCCGTGACCGAACGGGTCGAGCATGTGGATTTCCTGCGCGTGACGCCGAAAACCCGCATTTCTGTGCAGGTTCCTGTTGAATTTACGAACGAGGCAGAGTGTCAGGGGCTGAAAGACAAGGGCGTTTTGAACATCGTCCATCACGAACTGGAGCTTTTGTGCGCGGCCACCGATATTCCGGAATCCGTTCAGATTGACATGAAGGGGTATGAAATCGGGGATGCGGTGCGCAGCAGCGCCGTAATTCTGCCCGCCGGGACCGAACTGGTCGGCGCGCAGGAGGAGGATTTCACCATCGCCACCATCATGGCGCCTCGGGCTGTGACGGAGGAAACCCCGGCTGCTGCGCCTGCCGCTGCTCCTGCTGCGGACGCCAAGGCGGCGGCGCCTGCTGCCGGTGCCAAGGCTGCTCCTGCGGCTGCGGCGAAGAAGTAATTTTCTTGAGTCTTGCCCTCTCCTTGAAAGGGGGAGGGCGCAAGAGAAAAGGAACTGCCCGGCGTGTGGATGTTTGTCGGTCTGGGGAATCCGGGTGTGAGTTATGGCAACAATCGCCATAATATCGGATTCATGGCGGTGGATACGATTGCCGCGCGCTGGTCGTTTCCGGGTTTTCGTCAAAAGTTCAAAGGGTTATTTTCCGAAGGCGCTCTCGGCGGAGAAAGGGTGCTTCTTCTCAAGCCGCAGACCTTTATGAATCTTTCAGGCGAATCTGTTGCTAGCGCCGCCCGGTTTTACAAAATCGATCCATCCCGGATTTTTGTTTTTCATGATGAGCTGGATTTGCAGCCTGGCAAGGTTCGCGTCAAGACAGGCGGCGGGAATGCGGGGCATAACGGCCTTAAGTCCATTGATGCGCATCTGGGGACCCCCGATTATGGCCGGATCCGGCTGGGCATCGGCCATCCCGGCGATCGGGACCGGGTTCATGGCTATGTCTTAAGCGATTTTTCGAAGGCCGATGAGGTGTGGTTGCGCGCCCTTCTGGATGCGTTGGCCGATCATGCGCCGCTGTTGACCCAGGGGAAATCGAACGATTTCATGACCCGCGTCGCGGAAAGTCGGACGCCATAGCGTTTGTTCAAACGGCTTGCGCCGTGATCTCGATCTCGTAATCCTCAATCACAGGATTAACCAGAAGCTTTTCTGCCATATCGCTCAGACGCTTGCGTGCCGTTTCCGGATCGATCCCGTCCGGCAGGGCGATCTCGATTTTTTTGCCTTGGCGGACGTTTCCAACCTCGGAAAATCCCATACTGTGAAGGGCTTGGCCGATAGCCTTGCCTTGCGGGTCCAGAACGCCGGGGCGGAGCATGACGGAAACGATGGCTTTCATAAGGGCGTTCCTTGTTATTTTTCAGATGGTTAAAGGTAGATTTCTAGCGCGATTTTTTCGGGTCGTCAAATGTCTCCTGTTCGCCGGACGATGAAATCACGAACGACATCCGGAGTATTGGCCAGATGTGTCACAAATTCAGGGCGATCAAACAACCCGTTCAGAAAGTCGGGCAAGGGGGGGCGAATACCGGTGGCTTTTTCGACGGCGTCCGGGAACTTGGCCGGGTGCGCACAGGCCAGCGCGACGAGAGGGACGGACCGATCCCCACGCGCGGCCAGTCCGGCATGAAGCCCCACCGCCGTATGCGGGTCGATCAGCATTCCTGTGTTTTTGTGCGTGCGTCGGATCGTCTCCAGCGTTTCATCCTCGCCGCACCGCACCGCAGTGAAATCGGCTCGTGCTGCGGCCAGCATGTCGGGAGGAACAGAAAAACTCCCTTTTGTCCGAAAATCGCTCATCAAGGCGTTTAAGCTCGTCGGGTCGCGGTTTGTGCGCTCGAACAGGTATCGCTCGAAATTGCTTGAAATCTGGATGTCCATGCTGGGGCTTAAGGTCGGCACCACCGAATCAGGCTTCATGGTTCCGGTCTCAAAAAATCGTGTGAGAATATCGTTGCGGTTCGTCCCGATCACAAGACCGTCGATGGGAAGTCCCATTTTCCCGGCGCACCAGGCCGCATAGACATTTCCGAAATTTCCCGTCGGCACCGCAAAACGAGTCGCCCGCGCGGGTGCGCCAAGCGCCAGCCCGGCGGCGAAATAATAGACGATCTGGGCGGCGATTCTGGCCCAGTTGATCGAATTAACGGCAGACAGATTAACCTGTTCGCGGAAAGCGGTATCGCCGAACAGGGTTTTGACGATGGACTGGCAGTCATCGAACGTTCCGTCTATGGCCAGATTGAAGACGTTTGGCGCATCCACCGTGGTCATCTGGCGGCGCTGGACCTCGGAGACGCGACCTTTGGGGTGGAGAATAAAAATTGTGACGTTCCGGCAGTTCCGACAGGCCTCGATCGCAGCCGATCCAGTATCGCCGGATGTTGCGCCGATGATGGTGATTTTCTTTCCTGCGCGGGCCAGAGCTTGATCGAACAGCGCGCCCAGAAGCTGAAGCGCATAGTCTTTAAAGGCCAGAGTGGGGCCGTGATACAGTTCCAGAATCCACTCGTTCGGCCCAATCTGGACGAGCGGGGCCAGTGCCGCATGGCGGAAGCGTCCGGGAGCATATGTCTTTTGGGCCGCGGATTCGAAGGCGTCTGCAAATGAGACATCCAGAAATGGTGCCATGATCTGCCGGGCCTGATCGACATAGGATGCGCCGCGCAGGGCGGCTAAATCCGCCGGGGACATATGCGGCCAGCGTACAGGGACATACAGCCCGCCATCGGGGGCCAGCCCGGCCATCAAAACATCGGAAAAGCTCAAAGGCGCGCTACCGCCCCCGCGCGTGGAGATATAAGGCATCATGGGCATGGATTTTAATCTGCCGGAGAGAAGAAAGTCCAGAACAAGAATCCCTCTCTTCTTGTGCGCGGCTCTTTTCCCGGGGGCGTTTATCGATCTTTCTTTGGTTTCTTTTTCTTCCCGGACTCATCCCGCTCCGGCCCGTCGCCAAACAGAGCGTCTTCAACCTTTTCCTCGATCAGGGCGAGTTCAGGATGAACCGCCGGGCCTTCGGCGACTTTTTTCTCCATGTCTTTTTCTTCCTTGGGGTGGCGGAAGAAGTGCACCTCAACGCCCATGGACCGCATAATGACATATTGCTGGATCATGGACAGCGTATTGCTGACGGTCCAGTAAATCACAAGGCCGGAGGCAAATTGCGCCATGATATAGGTCATGAACCACGGCAGGAAGGCAAACATCTTGGCCTGAATGGGATCTTGCGGCGGCGGATTCATGCTTCTTTGCAAAATCATGGTGATGAGCATCAAACACGGCCACACCCCGATCATGAACTGCTGGGGCGGGGTCCAGTCGATCACGCCGAACAGATTGAAAATGGTCGTGGGGTCAGGTTCGGACAAGTCCTGAATCCATCCGAAAAACGGCGCGTGGCGCATCTCCAGCGTGATGGACAGAACCTTGTACAGGGCAAAGAAAACCGGAATCTGGACGATGATGGGCAGGCATCCTGCCATCGGGTTGACTTTTTCCCGCGAATACAGGGCCATCAGCTCTTCCTGAAGCCTTTTTTTGTCATCTCCGTACGTCTCTCGCAGCGTTTTCATTTCCGGCGCAATTTTCTTCAGGCCCGCAAAGGACCGATAAGACAGGTTTGCCAGCGGAAACACTGCGATGCGGAGCATAGCCGTAAACAGGATAATGGCGACCCCGAAATTTCCGGCAAGGCCAAACAGAAAATCCAGCAGATAAAAAAACGGCTTGGTCAGGAAATAAAACAGGCCAAAATCAACCGCCAGATCAAAATGGGCAACGCCAAGGGATGTTTCGTAGGCCGCGAGTTGTTTGACGATTTTTGCTCCTGCAAACAGCCGGACAGTAGACTCGGCGCTTTGGCCCGGTGCCAGAGTGCGGGGCTGACCCGTCATATCGACCTGATACCGATCCTTGCCGCCTTCGCGGTCGGACTTTGTGTACAGGAACCGCCAGGTCATGTCTTCTTTCTGGTCGGGGATAAGCGCGGCCAGCCAGTATTTTTCTGTAATGCCGATCCAGCCTGTGGGCGCGGTGTGAGGCTCCAGCGGATCGCTCGCCATCTTCTGGAAGGGCTTTTCGATCAGTTCGCCGCCGATATAGCCGATGGGGCCTTCATGAACGGTGCGGGTGCGCCCTCCGAAATGTTCCGGTATGCCGTGTTCGGATACGAGGCTGTAGGGGTGCAGCGTGACGGTTTTTCCGGATGTGTTGCGTATACGCTGGGTGAGGGTTATCACGAAATGGTCGTCAAGCGTGATGTCTCGCTCAAAGATCAATCCCTGTCCGTTGTTCCATTCCAGCGTGACCTTCGCACCGGGGTTTAGGGTTGCTGCCGGATCGACCGGGGTCCAGCGCGTGTTTTTGTCCGGGACCTTGACCTCTGAGTTCGTGGCAATCCAGCCAAACTCGGCATAGCGACTCATCCCGGCGATGCCAGTCGGGTTGAGGACGTTGACATGGTCCTTGTGGTCGCGTTTGACGAAATAATTCTGGAGGGAAACATCGTCGATTCGCAATCCCTGAAGCGACACTGTTCCGAAAATTTCCTTGTTCTTCAGGGGTATGCGCGTTGTTTCGTGGATCACTTCAGCGCGCGGACGGTCGGCCTGAAGCAGGGGGAGGGTTTCGGTCTTGTGAAGGGCCTCGATCTTTTGGGCCTCGCGCTGGGCCTTGAGCGCGGCGGCGTGCGGACGAAAGACATAATATTCGAACCCGAAATAGATCAGAGAGGCCAGAACAATGAAGGTGATAAAATTTTTTTTGTCCTGGGGGTGCATGTCCCCGCCCGGTTTGAAATCAGTCATGGGGCTTTCCGTCCGTCTCGCGCGCAGGATTGCGGTGCGTGGGGCGTTTATAGCCCAAGATGTGCCCGAGGGCAAACCGTTCCGGCACCGGATCGATGGGTTCTCCCCGGTGCCACGGGTGACAGCGGCCAAGGCGCGCCATGCCCAGAAGATAGCCCTTGAGAACGCCATGTTTTTGAACCGCTTCGATCATATAGGCTGAGCATGTGGGATAAAATCGGCACTGATTTCCCAGAAAAGGCGACAAGGCAAGCCGATAAATCCGGACGGGAAGAAGGGCGATCCAGACAAGGGCGGTGTTTACAGGTTGGGTCATGAGGGGTTTTCCGCCAAAAGGCCCATTTTTGAGAGGCACCACGTGATATCGCCGCACAGGCGCGCATAGGGGCGGTCAAGCGTTTCTGTCCTGCCGATCAGGACATAGTCAAAATCCGGGTTGGCTAAAACGAGAGACTGGGCTGCGGCAGCGCGCAGGCGCCGCTTGATCCGGTTCCGGACAACGGCTCGGCGGTCTACCTTTTTTGTAACAGTAAGGCCAAAGCGAATCCGCCCGGCTTCCGGGGACGTTTCGGCATTGGCGGAATTTTCAGCGCGCGGAACAGCCTGAATCACAAGGCCCTGAGACACCCACCGACGGCCCTTGTCGCGCGCACGGAGAAAATCAGATCGTTTTTTCAGAGAAACCAGAGTACCGGCCTGCGCGCGAGGCGCTTTCATTGTACAAAAGCCGGATCTATGCGCACAGGCGCTTGCGGCCCTTGGCGCGGCGACGGGCCAGAACGATGCGCCCGCCTCTGTCGGCCATCCGCGCGCGAAATCCGTGGCGGCGCTTTCTGATCAGGCGGCTGGGCTGATAGGTGCGTTTCATGGGCTTCACTCCGTCCGTACAAAAAAGATCCGAGGGGGCGATTCCTATCGGCTTCGGCCCTTTGTGTCAAGGACTCTTTGATTTTCATAATCAAATATTGTGCAACGAAGGTCTTATTCCGGCGGGGGGGCTTTGAGGTCGTCGTCATCGGTGTTATAGCGTCCCCATGACTCGGCGGCCTGCATGCGCAGGCGCTCTTCGGCCTCGGTTTCCTCGTTGATCCGGCGGACTTCGTCGCCCAAGGTCTTGCGGAGCTTTTCATCCGCCAGAGCCCCGGCATTCAGGCCGGTTTCGGAGGCAATGGCTGCGTAGACCGATTCCATTTCCAGATCTGTGTTAATCCCCTTGGCCTTGACGTGGCGGGCCATGGCCGCGTCCATCATGATGATGGATTTATCGGGCTGGGTCCGGCGGCGCATATGTTCGTCGGTGAGCTTGACGATGGTGAACAGAGCGTCATCCCCGATCCTGACCCGGTGGTGTTTTTCAAATCCGGGGCGGAGATTTTGCAAAATCCTGAAAGTTTCATCCGAAGTCGGAATCTTCAGGTGAATCTTCTGGAAACGCCGGTCCATGGCGAAGTCGTCCTGAACGTACCAGCGATATTCATCAATGGTCGTGGCGCCAATGACATGCAGATCGCCGACGGTCAGATAGGGCTTCATGACCTCGGACAGGCCGGCATAGGCGCTGCCCTTGACCTTTGGCATGATGGTGTGAATTTCGTCGATAAACAGAAGGAATTTCGGGTATTTATCGTTATGATAGCGCTCGGCGAAGCCTTTGCACAAAGGGATAAATCGCTGCTGGAATTCGGCGCTGGAGTCCGTTCCGGCGGCCATGCTGGGCAGGTCAAGTTCGATCACGCGGGCATTGTGGAGGTAATCGGGCACTTCGCCCTTGACGATTTTTTGGGCCAGCCCCACAACCATGGCCGTTTTCCCGACCCCGGCAGGGGCCAGAAGAGCGGCATTCTTTCGCCCTTTTTGCAGCAAAATCAGGATCATCTTGTCGATTTCTTCGTCCCGGCCCGTGATGGGGTCGAATCGCCCGTCTTTTTGGAGCGAGCACAGGTCGCGGCAATATTTATGAATAAGCTCTTCGAGCTCTTCATCCGCGATTTTGAATTTCCATCTTTCTGTCATGGGGGAGGTGACCCTGGGCTGTGCGGCGCGATTCGCCACGTTCTCATCCTGTGCCGATAATGATTAATTTTTCCCTTCAGCGCCAGAGGAAAAATGGACAATGGCCGGAGGGGCGTGTTTTGGTGTCTGAGTTGTCAGAATTTCTCTTACAAAAGGATTCTCGAGCAGGCTGTCCGTGTTTTTATATTCATAAGCCTGCCACCCGCACTTTTTTGCGGCAAGCACCACATCGGGGGTGTCGTCGAAGAATATGGGAGGCTCTTCTTGTTCGCAAGCGAGATTCTTTACGATAAAGTCAAAATATTCTCTGTTCGGTTTCAGGTGTCCAATTCTTGCGGAATGGAAAATATCATCGAAATAATCAGAGAAAGAGAGGTTTTTCATCAAATATTGTGCCCGGTTGTGTTCCTGGTTTGTTGCAATGAACAGGCGTGTTTTCTTCGATGATTTCAGAGTCTTTATTTTTTCTATTAAATCGGTATTTATGCAGGAGTCATTTTCAAGCCAGTAACGAATCAAGGCTTCCGGATCGCCCGTGTGTCCCAGAGTGGGCAGGAAACGGGCAAGAGCGGATTTCAGATCCTGCTTTCCAGTCAGTACAGAGTGAACAAAAGGTCCTTGAATAAATTCCCGGGCAAATCGGTCGCGAGAGATACTGAAATCCCTCTCCAGATTTTTATCCCAGCATCGACGAAGCTCGGGCCGGGCGTGGTAGCCGTGGATCAACACGCCATCGACATCGAAAAGAATGATTCTCATGAGTGTTTCCGAGAAGGAGGAGGTCTCGAATCCTCTCCTTCCCTCATCGTAATTTTATTGGAAAAATGGTCGGGGTGAGAGGATTCGAACCTCCGGCCTCTACGTCCCGAACGTAGCGCTCTACCATGCTGAGCTACACCCCGCGATGTGCGTCTGGCGGTTGTTATAGGACGTTAAGGTCCATTGTGCAAGAGGATCGAAGGGGTGTTTCGGGTTTTTCACTATGAGGCTGGAGCCGGATCAGGCGGGCAGGGCTTACAATCCGCCCTTGACCAGAAGCTCGGCGATCTGGACGGCGTTGAGCGCCGCGCCCTTGCGCAGGTTATCCGAAACGCACCAGAAATTCAGGCCGTTCTCAAGGGTGGAGTCTTCGCGGACTCGACTTATGAAAACATCGTCTTCGCCCTGAATTTCCGCCGGGGTGACAAACCCCATGTCGGTTTCCGTGTCGATGACACTGACCCCGGGGGCTTTTTTCCATGTCCTCAAGGCGTCGGCGCGGGAAATATCGTTTTCGAATTCCACATTGACCATTTCCGCATGGCCGATAAAAACGGGCACCCGGACGCAATTCGCGCAGACCTGAATGTCCGGATCGAGAATTTTGTTCGTTTCCACAACCATTTTCCATTCCTCTTTTGTCATCCCGTCATCCATGAAGACGTCAATCTGCGGAATCACGTTAAAAGATATCTGCTTTGGAAAGGTTTCATGTTCAACCTTGTCGTTCATGTAGAAATGGCGCGTCTGGTTGAAAAGCTCATCCATCGCCTCTTTTCCCGCGCCGGAAACGGACTGGTATGTCGACACCACCACCCGTTTGATTTTGGCCAGGTCGTGAAGGGGTTTCAGCGCCACAACCATCTGGATGGTGGAGCAATTCGGGTTGGCGATAATGCCCCGTTTTGTATGCAGCGCCACATCCTGCGGGTTCACCTCCGGCACAACCAAAGGCACATCCGGCTCCATGCGGAAATGGCTGGTATTGTCGATCACGATGGCTCCGGCAGCGGCGGCAATCGGGGCAAATTGAGCCGAAACCTTCGCGCCGGGCGAAGACAGGACGATGTCGATGCCTCGGAAATCAAATCCTTCCAGAGACTGGACTTTCAGGTCCGAATCGCCAAAGGACACCTCCTTTCCGGCGGAGCGTTCAGAGGCCAGCGCGAAAACCTCGTCCGCCGGGAAACCCCGCTCGTGCAGAATGCTCAGGATTTCGTGCCCGACATTGCCCGTCGCGCCGACAACGGCGACTTTATACCCCATTACTGGTTGACCTTATCGTACTGTGACGGCGGACGCGGCGGGGCAGAGTCCCGATACCCGATTTTCGAATGGTATTCCCGTCCACGAATCGTGCGCAGATAGTTGCTCCGGGCCTTTTCGGCCACATCATAGGGCAGATCCTCGACCCGCTCCCACCCCTTGGCGGTCATGCAACCCTCAAAATCATGATAGTCCAGATGCTCGGTGTACAGATATCCGTCGCGCTCGGGCGTGTTCCAGACGGCCATATCACCATCCGGCGTCGTGGGAATCGGCACGCGCCCGTCGGGCCAGTTGTTCGCGGGGACCGCTTCACGCACCGCACCCAGTGCTTCCAGTTCCTTCAGGTCGCTGGTGCAGCGTGCGATGTCCTGATGGAGCATCTGCTGGGCTTTTGGCCCGCGCGTGTACAGGGCAGAGGATGCTTCCGCCCTTTGCCAGTATTGGCTTTGGTACCTCAGTTCGGCCTCCGACGGCGTATTGGAACACGCGCCCAGAGCGGAGGACAGAAGCAGGGCGCACAGGGCGGAAAAAGCAGATCGTGTCATGGATTTCAAAATCTCGCAGGAATCGCCGATAAAATTCTTGGAGACAATCATAACAGGCTCGTTACGGCTTCTCAAGCGCGCAATTCGTGAAAATATGGATCTTGTGGTTTTCTTTGCACCTGAAAAGTTCTAGGATGGTCGCGGGACTCAGGAAACGTCAGTTGGGGGTTTGTTATGAATATATGGATCGTTCTGGGGGTGATCGGCGGCGCGGGGTTGCTTCTGGTTGTTCTGTACAACCGGATGGTGGCGCTGCGTCAGACGCGGGGTAATGCCTTTGCCGATATTGACGTCCAGTTGCGCCAGAGATTCGATCTTGTTCCTTCTCTCGTCGAGACGGTCAAGGGCTATGCCGCACACGAGAAAGGAATTCTGGAAACGGTTACAGCCGCCCGCGCCGGCGTGCGTCCGGGGCAGGACATGGACGAGCGCATCAAGGCAGAGGGTGCTCTGTCCGGGGCTCTGATGAACCTGTTTGCCGTGGCGGAAAACTATCCGGACCTGAAAGCTGACCAGAACTTCCAGAAACTGATGACCGAGTTGTCCGACATCGAAAACAAGATCGCGGCGGCGCGGCGGTTCTTTAACAACGCGACTGCCGAATACAATACGGCGATCCAGCAATTCCCGGCCAATCTTCTGGCCGGACCGTTTGGCTTTCATCCGGAGATTTTTTTCGAAAACGAAGAGTCCATGCGAGCCGCCATCGCCAAACCGCCTGAAGTCAAGTTTTAAGCAGGGCGCGCCATGCCCCTTCCCGCTGCCGGCCTTCGGACTCATATCTGGAACAACAATCTGTTGTCGATGGTGCTCATCGGCCTGTACCCTCTTTTAATCGGGGGGGTTGTGTGGGCGTGCGCTGTTGCCATTGCATTTTTCCTTCAGGGCGACGGGGCGGGTGCCATGGCGCTGGATTCGCGCATCCTGCGCACCGGGACCGACATGGCCGCGGCGGTCTGGCCGTTGGTCTTTGGCGTTGTGGCGGCGTGGTTCGTGATTTCGTTCCTGTTCAATGTGCGCCTCGTGGCCATGATGGCGGGGTCAAAACCCGTGACGCGAAAGGAAGAGCCGGAGCTTTATAATCTGCTGGAAAATCTGTGCATTTCGCGGGGGATTCCAACTCCGAGCCTTCAGATCATCGAAACCCACGCGCGCAATGCCTTTGCCAGCGGGCTCACGCGGGACACCTATACAATCACGGTCACGCGCGGCCTGATCCAGAGCCTGACCCGCGATGAAATCGAGGCCGTTCTGGGGCACGAGCTGACGCATATTATCAACAAGGACGTTCTGCTTTTGATGGTGTGCGTCGTGTTTACGGGGATGCTGGGCTTTGCCAGTCAGATGGCGTGGCGATCCATTCGTTATTCCGGGCGGAGCCGGGGCCGCAAGAAGGGTGGCGGCGTTGCCATAATTCTGGCCCTTGCCGTTATTCTGTCTATCGGGTACGGACTGACCCTTTTGACCCGTTTTGCCCTGTCGCGGCGGCGGGAATATATGGCCGATGGCGGGTCTGTGGAGCTTACGCACAAGCCCGAAGCCATGATTTCGGCGCTTCAGCGCATCGCCGGGCGCGACCGAATCCCGGATGTTCCGGCGGATGTGTCCCTGATGTGCATTGAAAACAGCCAGCCCTTTTTCGGGTTATTTGCCACGCACCCGCCCATTGACTCCCGGATTGCGGTTCTGGCGCGCACATCGGGCATTCCGGTGCCGGATATTATGTCTCTGCCGCCCGCACCGTCGGATGCGCGCTTTGTGCCGCATGGAAAAACGGTTTCCAACCCGTGGAAAAAAAATAAGAAAAACCCGTGGGAGGCAAAGGGGGAATGAGCATCTTGCGCGCGGCCTGTGTCCAGATGACCAGCGGACCTGTGATGGCGGATAATCTGGCCGTGGCGGAGGGGCTGATCCGCCGGGCGGCGGGGGAGGGCGCGCGCTTTGTGGCCACACCCGAGGTCACCTGTCACCGCATGCCCGATTCGCAGGAAAAAATCCGCTTGACCCCGGTTTTGCAGGATCATCCCGGTCCGGTCCGGTTTGCGGCTCTGGCGCACGAATTGAAGGTGTGGATTCTGGCCGGATCGTTTCTGGTCAGGCTCCCCTCGGGCAAGCTGGCCAACCGGTCTTTTTTGTTCTCGGACGCGGGGGTCGTGGCGGCGACATACGACAAAATTCATCTGTTCGATGTGGATCTTCCTGGCGGCGAGGTTCACCGGGAAAGCGACACCATTGCGCCCGGAGACCATGGAGTCGTGGCCCGGACGCCGTGGGGCGGGGTGGGATTGTCTATCTGTTACGATATCCGATTTCCGGCTTTATACGGGGCTCTGGCGCGGGGCGGAGCGGACATTCTGACCGTTCCAGCGGCCTTTACGGTTCCAACCGGACAGGCGCACTGGGAGATTCTCCTGCGCGCCCGGGCCATTGAAACCGGGTCGTTCGTTGTGGCTCCGGCGCAGGTCGGTGCCGCGCCGGGCGGCGGGCGGCCCACATGGGGGCATTCGATGATCGTGGGGCCGTGGGGCGAGATTCTGGCACAGGGGAACGGCGAATCGCCGGGGGTTACCGTGGCGGATCTCGATATGGAGGCGGTTGCACGCGCCCGCGCGGCGATTCCGGCTTTGCGCCATGCGCGCGGATCGTTCCGGGTTAAGGGCTTGGATAGCATTTTACGAAACGAAGAAATATAATTTCTGGCGTCCGATGTGGCGCTTTGCTTGCATGGGTCGCGGGGCTGTGCTAAATCCCTTCTCGTCTGGACGGGATGTCGGAAATTTTACGGAAAATTTAACGGGGCGGAGGAATGGTTTGAGCGCGGAAACGAAAGCATCCGGCACTTTGGCCAACCGTTATGCGTGCGCCCTGCTGGATCTGGCGCAAACGCAAGGCGTTCTGCCTGTTGTCGAATCCGACCTGAAATCCCTGTCCGCCATGATAAAGGACTCTGCCGATTTGCGGACTTTGGTTCACGGCGGCGGGTTTGGACGCGGGATGGTGTCTCCGGTGGTTCTGGCTATCTCTCGCAAGGCCGGGTTTCATGCGCTTACGATCGGTTTTCTGGGGACTTTGGTTGAGAACGGGCGGTTTCGGGATCTTCCCGTCATTTTGGACGCCTTTGCGCGTGAGAGTGCCCGGCGTCAGGGGAGCGTGGAAGCGCGAGTTGAAACGGCCTGGCCGCTTTCGATGGGGCAGACCCGTACACTTAAAGACACGATTGGCCAGCGTCTGGGCGCAAAAGACGTGGTTTTGAATGTGTCCGTCAATCGGGAACTGATCGGCGGCATGATTGTGACGGTCGGGTCGCGCCGGATTGATGCATCGGTGTCTTCGCGCCTCGAACGGCTTGGCCGGGCGATGCGGGCCGGGGCGCAGGTTTAAGGGTTGCGATGTAAGGCTTAAGAGTCTTCTCGATAAAAATATTTTGGGGCTATCAAGACGTCTGAAGGGAAAAAAGAATGGACATTCGCGCCGCAGAAATCTCGGATATCATCCGCAAGCAGATCGCCAATTTCGATGCGCAGGCCGATATCGCCGAAATCGGTCAGGTTTTGTCTGTTGGGGACGGGGTGGCCCGCGTGTACGGGCTGGATCAGGTTCGTGCCGGGGAAATGGTTGAGTTTCCCGGCGGGATTAAAGGGATGGCCCTGAACCTGGAACTCGACAATGTCGGGATCGTGATTTTCGGGGATGACCGCGATATCAAGGAAGGCGATATTGTGCGCCGGACCGGGGAGATCGTGGAAGTGCCTGTGGGCAAGGAGCTTCTGGGCCGTGTTGTGGACGCGCTGGGTAACCCGATTGACGGCAAAGGGCCCCTTAAAAACAAGGAAAGCAGCCGGATCGAAGTCAAGGCGCCGGGGATTATTCCACGCAAATCCGTGCATGAGCCGATGCAGTCCGGCCTTAAAGCTATTGATGCGCTGGTGCCGGTTGGCCGGGGGCAGCGGGAGTTGATTATCGGGGACCGCCAGACCGGTAAAACGGCGGTGGCGATCGATGCCATTATCAATCAAAAAACCGTTAATGCCGACAAGGACGAGAAAAAACACCTTTACTGCGTCTATGTGGCGATCGGACAAAAACGCTCGACCGTGGCACAACTGGTGAAGGAACTGGAAGAGCAGGGCGCCATGGAATATTCCGTGGTGGTGGCTGCAACTGCTTCCGATCCTGCGCCGATGCAGTTTCTGGCGCCTTATTGCGGGGCGTCTATTGGAGAGTGGTTCCTGAATAACGGTCTGCATTCTTTGATTATTTATGACGATTTGTCCAAGCAGGCGGTGGCGTATCGCCAGATGTCCTTGCTTTTGCGGCGTCCGCCGGGCCGGGAAGCCTATCCGGGTGACGTGTTTTACATTCACTCCCGCCTTTTGGAACGGGCGTGTAAATTGGGAGAAGGTCGTGGCAGCGGGTCGATGACGGCGTTGCCGATTATTGAAACGCAGGCCGGGGACGTGTCTGCCTACATTCCGACAAACGTGATTTCGATTACGGACGGCCAGATCTTCCTGGAAACGGACCTGTTCTTTAAAGGGATTCGTCCGGCCATCAATGTGGGGCTGTCTGTGTCACGGGTGGGGTCTTCCGCGCAGATCAAGGCCATGAAACAGGTGGCGGGGTCTATCAAACTGGAACTTGCGCAATATCGCGAGATGGAAGCCTTCGCGCAGTTTGCGTCGGATCTTGACGCCTCGACGCAGAAATTGCTGGCGCGCGGCGCCCGCCTGACCCAGCTTTTGAAGCAGCCGCAGTTCTCTCCTTTGGCGGTGGAAGAGCAGGTCTTTGTGATTTTTGCCGGGACGCGCGGTTTTCTGGACAAGGTGCCGGTCGATCAGGTCAGTGCGTTCGAGGGGCGCATGCTGGCGGATCTGCGCGCCAGTTACGCCGACATTCTGGCCGATATCCGCGAGAAAAAGGCGCTGGACGAGTCGATTGAAGGACGTTTGAGCGCGTTTCTGAAGTCCTTTGCCGATAACTTCGTTCCGGATGCGAAAAAGGTTGCGTAACTCTTTAGCTTTTATTCAAGGAAAGGAATCTGATTATGGGGTATAAGCATTTAAGATCTCCTAGGAAATCCGCTATAAAAACGGCATGGCCATGCGTGGCCCTCGCAAATTTCGACTCATCAAAGCATGTAGTCGCCGCACAGTCTCCGGCGGCACTCGCACGCGCCTTTGGGGATGTGTGTGTCCGGGAGAGACCTGATTATGAAGGGGGGAATCCTCTTCGCAAGGTTTCTGTTTTCACGCACTCTGGAGAGGGGCTTCATTTGAAGAACGGAATGTGGACCACGGATGGAGGGTACATGGTCCTCTCTGTCATGGCGGTGAAAGTCATTCGGGAATTGAGGATTTAGGACACTGAATGCCCAGTCTGAAAGAATACCGCAACCGCATTGCCTCCGTGAAATCGACGAGGAAAATCACCTCGGCGATGAAGATGGTCGCGGCGAGCAAACTGAAAAAGGCTCAAGGGGCTGCCGAGGCCGCGCAGCCCTATGCACGCGGCATGGCCGAGATGATGGCGCGTGTCGCGGCGGGCGTGACGCTTGGTCCGTCGAGTCCCAGACTCCTGATTGGTACGGGGTCGGAACAACGTCACCTTTTGGTTGTCATGACGGCAGACCGGGGTCTGTGCGGGGGCTTTAATGGAAATGTGGTGCGCCTTGCCCGCCAGACGGTCCGAAGCCTTCAGGCGCAGGGGCGCGAAGTCAAAATCATCTGTGCGGGGCGTAAGGCGCGGGATTTACTGCGCCGGGATTTCGGGTCGCTGATCGTGCGTTCTTTTACGGATCTTTCCGGCAAGGACGGGGTTGGATTTACGCAGGCGGCGCAAATCTCCGACGAGGTTCTGACCCGGTTCGAAGACGGCGAATTCGATGTCTGCACCCTTGTGTCCAACCGATTCTACGGTGTTCTGAAACAGGTTCCCGAGGCCGCGCGTCTGATTCCGTTTTCCCTTCCGGCGGCAAACGATCCCGCATCGGGAAAGGACAGCGCCGGCATTCCCGTGGTCTACGATTTTGAACCGGATCGCGAGACCATTCTGGCGGCGCTTTTGCCCCGGAATATCTCAACCCAGATTTACCGGGCGCTGCTCGACAGCGCGGCGGGCGAGCAGGCGGCGCGCATGACCGCCATGGACAATGCCACGCGCAACGCGGGCGATATGATTAATCGGCTGTCCATTCAATACAACCGCGCGCGGCAGGCCTTTATCACACGGGAACTGATCGAGATTATTTCCGGCGCGGAGGCGGTGTAGCATGTCCCATATTTCAGACTTGAGACGGGCTTTTTATCTGGCCATGCCCTGTGCCTTTGGCAAGGATATCTGGAAGGATCTTGGCGTTATCAAGGCGCTGGAACAGCACATGCCTGCTACGGACGGTACCGCTTTTTCGCAGGCGTTTTCGTCTGTCATGGGGAGCGTGGAGGAATTTTTTTCAGGAAACGACTATTGTCCCAGTGAAGAACTCCGTATCTGCCGGAGGTTGGGGCATCTGGATTCCGGGTTGGCCAAAGCGTTTGGAACGTGTGATCTGGAAGCGTTCCTTTCTCGTCGGGAAGCTTTTTTGGAGCAGGATGACAGGCGGGCAGAGCTTGAGGAAGCATACAGGCTTGGTGTAGAAGACGTGGCCTTTCGGGCCAATGACCCCCAGATTGAGGAGCCTGCTCGGGACAGGGCGATTCGCGCCGGGGTTCATCTGGTTTTGCTCGCGCATGAGGATCAGGCAAGGCTGGACGGGCGACCGAACGAGGTGATCGTGGCTGGAAAACTGGCGAATATCATGGCCGTGACGGAAGGGATGCAGTCCGGCTGGCTGACACGCAAAATTGTCTATGATGGCTTGAAAGTCGCGGCGGATGAATGCGCAGGGCTGAACGGAAAAACCATCGCGGCGGGAATTGAAAACGAGTTTTTATTACGAGGAATGGCCTAGCCGTTCAAAACAAAATTCAAGGAGCGAAAAAATGTCAAACGGTCGGATCATTCAGGTGCTTGGCGCAGTCGTGGACGTACAGTTCCCGCATGGGCATGTCCCGGCGGTACTTAATGCGCTGCGCACGGAAAACGAAGGCAAACCGCTGATCTTTGAAGTGGCCCAGCATCTGGGTGAAAATACCGTGCGCTGTATCGCCATGGACTCGACCGAAGGCCTCGTGCGCGGGGCCGAAGTCACCGATACAGGCGCGCCGATTTCCGTTCCCGTAGGGCCGCAGACGTTGGGCCGCATCACCGATGTGATCGGCAATGTGATTGACGAAGGGCCGGAGATCAAATCCGCCGAGCGCTGGGCCATTCACCGTCCCGCCCCGTCCTTTGTGGACCAGTCGACAGAGACGGAGCAGCTTGTCACCGGGATCAAGGTCGTAGACCTGCTGTGCCCCTATGCCAAGGGTGGAAAAATCGGCCTGTTCGGCGGCGCGGGCGTGGGAAAAACCGTGACGATTATGGAGCTTATCAACAACATCGCCAAGGAGCATGGCGGTGTGTCGGTCTTTGCGGGCGTGGGCGAGCGAACCCGCGAGGGCAACGATCTGTATCATGAAATGCTCGAATCCGGCGTCATCAAGAAGCATGGCGGCGAAGGGTCCAAGGCCGCGCTGGTCTATGGCCAGATGAACGAGCCGCCGGGCGCGCGGGCGCGGGTGGCTCTGTCGGGTCTGACCATGGCCGAATATTTCCGGGATGTGGAAGGTCAGGACGTTTTGTTCTTCATGGACAATGTGTTCCGCTTTACGCAAGCGGGGGCCGAGGTTTCGGCGTTGCTCGGGCGCATCCCGTCGGCGGTGGGGTATCAGCCGACTCTGGCCACCGACATGGGCGCGTTGCAGGAGCGGATTACGTCCACCAACAAAGGCTCGATTACATCGGTTCAGGCCGTGTACGTCCCGGCGGACGATTTGACCGACCCGGCCCCGGCCACGACGTTTGCGCACCTTGACGCCACGACGGTCTTGAGCCGCCAGATTGCCGAGCTCGGGATTTATCCGGCGGTGGATCCGCTCGATTCGACATCGCGGATTCTGGACCCGCGCATCGTGGGCGAGGACCATTACAACACGGCCACAGCGGTGCAAAAAACGCTTCAGACGTACAAGGCCCTGCAGGACATCATCGCGATTCTGGGGATGGACGAATTGTCCGAGGACGACAAACTCACCGTTTCGCGCGCGCGGAAAATCCAGCGGTTCCTGTCCCAGCCTTTCCACGTTGCCGAGGTCTTCACGGGAAGCCCCGGCGTGTTCGTGCAAAAGGCCGACACCATCAAGGGGTTCCGGGGCATCGTGGACGGCGCCTATGACCACCTGCCCGAAAGCGCATTCTATATGGTCGGCACGATCGAACAGGCGGTTGAAAAAGCCCGAAAAATGGCGCTTGAGGCGGCGTAATGCCACGCCGTCATCCCCGCGCAGGCGGGGACCGGGTGGAGGTGGCTTTTGAACTACAGAGAACGCAGAGTGCGCAGAGAAGATAAAAACGCAGGTAGTGACACATCAGATGGGAATTTCAGATTGGTACAGAATGAAAAAACAACCTTGATCTTTTGTTTTCTGGAGGTTTTTATCTGTCTCCGATGGCGCCGCAGTATGGTCCTTTGAATTGAACCTTGTACAGAATGGAGAGTCCGGTTTTTCACCACGAAGGCGCAAAGAATGTGATAAAAAACAAAAACTTCGTGTCTTTGAGACTCCGTGGTTCAAAATCAGGAGGACCACAAAATCTGTATGATTTTTAACTCAAACAACTATAACTCTGTTTATCTCTGTGGGCTCTGTAGTAAAAACGAAACATGGAAAGCATCAAGGAACCTGACAATGGCGGCGAATGAAACGACACACAAAACCTTTTCCTTTGACCTGATTTCCCCCGAACGGCGGGTGATGTCCACGCCTGCGCGGGCCGTGACGGTGCCGGGCGAGGCCGGGGAATTCGGCGTTCTTTCCGGTCACATGGCGTTGCTCTCTGACTTGCGTCCCGGCGTGGTTTTCGTGGAGGTCGAGGGCGAATCCGCGCCGCGCCGGATTTTCATCACCGGAGGCTTTGCCGACGTCACCCCCGACCATTGCGCCATTCTGGCCGAGGAGGCCATTCCTGTTGAGATGCTCGATGGCGCGGCAATTGATGCGGCCTTAAACGATCTGGCCGAAGACCTGACCCTCGCCAGGGACGACGCCTCCCGCGCGCGGATCGTGGCCAGAATTGAGATTGAACGCGCTCGTTTGAATGCGGTGCAGGCATGACACGTTATCTTTTGGGCATGGAGAGGCGCGGCGAGCCTTTTTGTATCCACAAGGGAATCATTGTCGATGTCCGGGATTATCGTGAGTCTTCCAGCGGCACGATTTCCGGATCCCAGATCGTCGTTGATGGGCGTAAAATAAATCTGTCAACAATTCATGCGTCTATGGTGCCTTCGGAGGTCAAAGCCCAACTGGAAGGGGCGGGTGCCGCCCTGCCCAAGGCAAGCCATCCCGATTTTATCTCGGTTCCGGTTCCGGGCTCATCAAGGCAGGAGGTCATCATCGGCGTTCCGATGATCGTAAAAATCGAGCCGATCATGGAAAACGGTCAGGTTCGTGGGACGAACATCTATCGCCATGCCAAGGCCGTGTCCGATCCCAAACCGATCATCACGTCTCTTGCGCCTTCTGCCGTGTATCAGAAACTCGGGATTCCCCTTCCGGGGATGTCCGGCCCGTCGCATTTCGTCTTTCTTCCCAATGTGGCCCACCCCAATCATCCCGATTGTTACGCCACATCATTGATTTTGAAAATAAATCCGCATAAGGACTTTAACGGAAGCCTCATTGGCTCCACCTTGTTGCTCGATCAGGGCGGGTTGTCCCAGAAAAGCGCGATTGAACTCACTCAAAAGCCTCTGGAGGTATATCGGATGCTCGGCCTGTCGGTTCCAAGAGATGTCGCCCAGCATTATCGTCCCAAATCGGCATTGGCGAGTAATTTTCCGCTAACCCCCTGTCCCTGATCGTTGTGTCGGGGCGGAAAAGCCCAGAGACTCCAGAAGCCGCGCGCACTCTCCTGCCACGGCTTCCACACTCAGGCTTGTCATCAGGCACGGTGCGGTTTCCGGGTCAAATCCCGGATAAGAGGTCAGTTGCGCACGAGTTTCAGGTGTGGAAACATAAGCTGCTTTTGGCCCCCAAGGGCGGTAAATCTCCGGCCATCCCGGCCCGAACAGCCCCACAGTGGGCGTGCCTGCGGCTGCCGCCATGTGCATCAGACCGGAATCGTTGCCGATATACAGGGCGCAGCGCTCCAGACACGCCCCGGCCAGTGCGACATCTGTTTTTCCAATCAGATCAATACATAACTCCGGCGGCAGAGCCTCGCAGACCGGGCGGGCCAGATGGTCTTCGTCGGGCGCGGCAAACACGGCCACGCGGGCAAAGGGCAGTGGCCCGTCGGGGCGGATCAGGTCATAAACCAGATCAATAAAGCATCCCGGTGGCCATGTTTTCGCGGCCCAGTTCGAGGTCGGCCCGATCCCCAGAACCGGCCCGCCGGGGGGGATAAGGGCCTGGGCGCGCGCGCGCAGGTCTTCGGAAAGAAACAGACGCGGAGCGGGCGGCGGTGACAGACGCATGACTTGCGCATTTTGTTCAACTTTGTGGCGGGTGCGGTCGATCTGCCGCCCGTGAATAAAGCGGCGGCGGGCTGGAATCAGCCGCGAGACGATGGAGTTTCGCAGATCAACGACCATATCCCACTTTGTCCGGCGGGTCTGGCGCCATAAATCCATCCAGTGCCCGTTCCACGGGCGTTTCTTCAGAATGATGAGATTTTCCAGACCGGGAACGGACTCAAACAGGGGCGCAGGCAAAGCCCCGGAGACGATCGTCAGGTGCGCCTGCGGGTAGGTTCGCGCAATGTGGTCAATCAGGCCCAGAGATAAAATGGCGTCACCAATCCGGGTCGCCGTGATGAACAGAATCTTCATGGGACCAAGTTTAGGCTATTTTGCAAGGGGTTCCAACCGTTCTTTGATGTTCGGGTTTCACCTTTTTTTGAAATACCTCTTGCGTTCTTCTCTGTTTTGTGTAGAGTGCGAATTGTCCCGACTAATCCGGGTTCTTGACTCCGATCGAACAGCCTAGCTGACCATCGTCCGGGTTATGAAACCGGGTGGGGCAGGTTTTTTGTTTTTTTTCGAACATCAGGAGTCAAAGCATGGCCCAGCGTGGCAAAGTCAAGTGGTTCAACCCGACCAAGGGTTTCGGTTTTGTTACACCAGAAACCGGAGGCGCGGATGTATTCGTTCACATCAGTGCGGTCGAGCGCGCGGGCCTGAGCAGCCTGTATGAAAATCAGGTCGTCGAATACGACATCACCGAAAACCCCAAGAATGGCAAGTCCTCGGCTTCCAATCTGAAGGTTGTCAAGGACGGCGCCTGAGATTTTTCTCACGCGTTTCCCTTTTCGGAAGAGGTTTCAAAAAGCCCACGGTTTTCCGTGGGCTTTTTCCATGGCATGAACCACATTATGGAGTCCTTTCAGGAGGGGGGGCTGCGTTTTCGTTCTTTTTTCTTTTTCGTCTCTCTCTTTCCCGAACCCAGGCGGCTGCGCCCAGTAAAGACAGGGCGCAGCCGCCCAGAAACGGCCCCCATCCAAAAGCAACCAGCGTCCAGTTTCCAGAGGAAAACCCGGCCCAGAGCGGAACCAGAAAGGAAATCATGGGGAAAAACAGAATCGTAACGAATGCCGACAGGTCATAACGGGAAAACGTCATGAGGAATAGAGAGGGTAAATGGTGCCAGAAGGACAAAAGGCTTGAGGTGTCAGGGTGATACCAGTTCACCAGACGCACGCCATTGATATATTCCTCAAGGAAAAAAACGCACAGGACATAGGTTCCGATCAGGCCGTAAAGCATCCCGATCAGCCCAACGAGGAACAAGGCAACGCCTAGAAATATTCTCATCGTCGCTCCCTTGCTCTCCAGTCTAGCAGAGTTCGGGGCGCTTGGAAAATGGAGGGGCAATCGCCCATTAAACTCCGATTGAGGCTTTCTGCTTTGCGCGCAGACGTGTTGTCGGAATACGGGTCGAATTTATTGATTCATGGCCCGGAAAAAATCGTCGTTGCACTTGGAATCCTTCATCTTGTCGAGCAGGAATTCCACGGCGTCGACGGTGCCCATGGGGTTGAGAATGCGGCGCAAAACCCACATTTTTTGTAAGGATTCGCGATCAACCAGAAGCTCTTCCTTCCGCGTGCCGGATTTCTGGATGTCGATGGCCGGGAAGACGCGCTTGTCGGCGATTTTGCGCTCCAGCACGATTTCCGAGTTTCCGGTTCCCTTGAACTCCTCAAAAATGACCTCGTCCATCCGGCTGCCCGTGTCGATCAGGGCCGTGGCGATGATGGTCAGGCTTCCGCCCTGTTCGATGTTCCGGGCCGCCCCGAAGAAGCGTTTCGGGCGCTGAAGCGCGTTGGCGTCCACCCCTCCGGTCAGGACTTTTCCAGAAGATGGGACAACCGTGTTATAGGCCCGCGCCAGACGCGTGATGGAATCGAGCAAAATCACCACATCGCGCTTGTGTTCGACAAGGCGCTTGGCCTTTTCCAGAACCATTTCGGCGACCTGAACATGCCGCGCGGCAGGCTCGTCGAACGTCGAGGAAATAACCTCGCCGCGCACGGACCGGGCCATATCGGTGACCTCTTCGGGCCGCTCGTCGATCAGCAGGACGATGAGGTAGGCCTCTGGATGGTTGGCCGCGATAGAGTGCGCGATTTCCTGTAACATGACCGTTTTCCCGGTCCGGGGCGGGGCGACAATAAGGCCCCGCTGGCCGAATCCAAGCGGAGAAACCAGCTCAATCACGCGCTGGAGATAACCCTTTTTCGTGGGATCGTCGAGTTCGAGCTTGATTTTGCGGTCCGGATACAGAGGCGTAAGATTATCAAAATTGATGCGGTGGCGGATTTTCTCCGGAGCCTCGCCGTTGATCGTGTCCACCTGAAGCAGGGCGAAATACCGCTCGGAATCCTTGGGCGCACGGATACGACCTTCAATGATGTCTCCGGTTCGCAGGCCAAAACGCCGAACCTGGGATGGCGATACGTAAATATCATCCGGGCCGGGCAGATAATTTTCTTCCGGAGAGCGCAGGAACCCGAACCCGTCCTGAAGGACCTCCAGAACCCCGACTCCTGCGATGGGAACATTATGTTCGGCCAGTCGTTTCAGGACGGCGAACATGATGTCCTGCTTGCGCATGGCGCCGCAATTTTCAATCTCAAGCTCCTCGGCAAAAGCGAGCAGCTCCGCCGGTGACCGGACTTTTAATTCCTGGAGGTTCATGAAAGGCTCTTTATCATCAGGGGGATATGGGACAATGGAAGCAGTCCGCTTTCGGGTTTTTCAGAAAAAATTTTCGTGTCTCGTCTGACTAAGGGGGTTTTTGCCTCGCTATGTCTTCCTGCGGCGCGGGGGAAGACGGCGCAAAAATGGCGCTCCCCTGACCGGTCCGAAGACCTTCCGATCTGCAACGCTTTCCGTAGATTGTTTCGGGAAGTTCGCAAAGGCAATGTATTTATACCCTCTCATCTCTTCTGAGTCAAGAATTTGATTCGGCGGAGATTTTATTTTTCCATAATATTTATTCGGGGAGTGTGGAAAGGGGGGCATTTTTCTGCATAAAAAGCCCTTCTTCTCTCGATTTTGCGCCCAATGCGGGGATGACAACGGAGCGAGGTCTGGCAGTCTTTCAAGAGTCTTGCAACCGTTCCGCTTGCGGAATCTCGATCTGGCGGACGGTGTTTCCGCTTAAAGAAAACCCGATTTCGCCCCGGCGCAGGCGCAGCGCATCCGCGCCGAACACCTCGTGTCGCCAGCCATGGAGCAAACGGGTGTCCTGATCTATGATAAGCGCCTCCATATCCTCCTGCGTGGCGACCAGACGCGGAACAACGCCATGTTCGCTGCACCGGATCCGCAGCAGCATCTTGAGCATCTCCAGAACCGGCCCCAGATGGGCCGGAAAGGTGCTGCGTTCGGGGGGGCTGGGCCACTGTGCGGGGGGCATGGTCCGCGCCCGCGCGATGCAGTCCATAATCTGTTCGCCCATTCGTCCCCGGGCGCGATCGGGACTAAGGCCCCGCACGCGTTCCAGATCCTTGATTGTCTTGGGCGCATTCAGGGCGATTTCCCCGAGCGTTTCGTCTTTCAGGACGTGGCCGCGCGGAATATCCCGCCGCCGGGCTTCGTCTTCGCGCCAGACGGCCAGTTCACGCAAAATGGCCAGAACGGCGGGCTTATCCGTGCGGATGCGGATGCGTTTCCACAGGGCTTCGGGCGTGGGATCATAAGTCCGGGGGTTGCACAAAACGGCGTCTTCTTCCTGGGTCCAGCTTGCCCGCCCGCGCCGTGTGATATCGGCGGAAAGATATTCGTACACCTTGACCAGATGCTCGACATCGGCCAGCGCGTAAGACACTTGCCGGTCTGTCAAGGGACGGTGCGCCCAGTCGGTAAATTGCGGGCCCTTGTCGATCTGCTGGCCCGTCACGGTGCGCACAATGCTTTCATAGCCCACGGAATCGCCCATGCCGCAGACCATCGCGGCGATCTGGGTGTCGAACAAAGGCGCAGGAACCCGACCCATTTTGTGATAGAAAATCTCAAGATCCTGACGCGAGGAATGAAAAACCTTCAAAATGCCGGGGTCCGACATCAGATCAAAAAACGGCGTCCAGTCCAGATCGGGCGCGGCAATCGGGTCAATGGCGGCGGCCACTCCGTCCGGCCCGCAAACCTGAACGAGGCACAAAACAGGATAGTACGTGCGCTCGCGCACGAATTCCGTGTCCACGCACAGAAAAGGCGCGGGCCGGAGCCGGGCGCACAGGGCGTCAAGCCCACTTTGGTCTGAAACGATCATGGAGTCCTTTCTAACGCCCGGCGCGGAGAAAGGCGAGGGAGAATTTTATGTTTTTCCCTTTCTTCCGTGTCTGCAAAGAGTTAGAAACGACTCCACAAACCGGAAAAGGCGAGGTAAGGTAAAGCCCCTGAACACTGAAAATCGAAAAAACGCAAAGAGGACCGGATAATGCAGGTTTATTACGATAAAGATTGTGATCTTTCTCTCATTCAAAATAAAAAGGTTGTTATTGTCGGTTATGGCTCGCAGGGGCATGCCCACGCGCTTAATCTGAAGGATAGTGGCGTCAAGGATGTGCGAATTGCCCTTCGTGATGGGTCAAAAACCGCCGAAAAGGCCCGCGCCGCCGGATTCGAGGTCATGGATCCCGCCAGCGCCGCCGCATGGGCGGATGTGGTGATGATGCTGGTCCCGGACGAGCTTCAGGCCGATCTGTACCGCGACCATATCGGGCCGAATCTGCGCAAAGGTGTGGCTTTGGCCTTCGCTCATGGGCTTAATATCCATTTTGGCCAGATCGTGCCGCGCCCGGATCTGGATGTGTTCATGGTCGCGCCAAAGGGCCCCGGCCATACGGTGCGTGGTGAATATGTCAAGGGTGGGGGTGTGCCCTGCCTGTTCGCGGTTCACCAGAACGCAACCGGTCAGGCGCGGAACATTGCGATGTCCTATGCCGCCGGGGTCGGCGGGGGGCGGTCCGGCCTGATCGAAACGACTTTCAAGGACGAATGCGAAACCGATCTGTTCGGAGAGCAGGCGGTCCTGTGCGGCGGGCTGTGCGCCCTGGTCAAGGCCGGGTATGAAACGCTGGTCGAGGCCGGATACCCCCCGGAAATGGCCTATTTCGAGTGTCTGCACGAAACCAAGCTGATCGTCGACCTGATGTATGAGGGCGGAATGGCCAATATGCGCTATTCCATCTCCAACACGGCGGAATATGGCGACTACACGCGTGGGCCGCGCATCATCACGGACGAAACAAAGGCCGAGATGAAAAAAATCCTCTCTGAAATCCAGTCCGGCGCGTTCGTGCGCGAATTCATGGGCGGAAACCGGGAAGGTCTGGCCCGTCTGAAAGATATCCGCGAGGCAGAAGCCAAACACCCGATTGAGGAAACCGGCGCCCGTCTGCGCGCCATGATGCCCTGGATCGGGAAAAACCGACTGGTGGACAAGGCGAAGAATTGAAAGATCTGGATTTTCTCCCTCTCCCTGGCTTCGGAGCGGTGCTCCTTCGCTTTCCCTCTCCCCCATGGGGGAGAGGGATCAAGGGAGAGGGGGAGTCGTTTGGTAAAGTGTCGGATAACATCCTTTCGGAGACCGCTTTTATGACCGAATCCGCGCCCCTTCCTGCCGCTTCCTCTGATCTGGCCGAAGCCGAGATCGTGCGTCTGAAGCATTATCAAGCCTGGCGGGACCGGGGCGTAGATCCGTATGACGGGGTTTTCCGCGCGGACTCCACGCCGGGGGGCTTGCAGACAAAATATCAGGATTTGCCCAATGGTGAGATCTCGCCAGACCACGCGCGCGTATCGGGGCGGATCGCCACCATCCGCAATTCCGGGATGTTTATCGACCTGCACGGACCGGACGGAAAAATCCAGATCTTTCATGATGTCAAGCACCTTGCGCCGGAGCGGGCGGAGGTCCTTGGCCTGTTCGATATCGGCGATATTGTGGGGGTGGAGGGGGCCTTGCGCCGCACCCCGCGCGGAGAGTTGACCATCAATGCAGAGCGCATGGTCATCCTGTCCAAATGTCTTCAGCCTCCGCCGGAAAAATTCCATGGTCTGGCCGATCCGGAGGTTCGCCTGCGCAAGCGGGTGATGGATATCTCGACGAACGCGGATTTGCGCGCGGGGCTTCAGATGCGCTGCCGCATCGTCTCGGCCATTCGCCGCGCGTTCGAGGATCGCGGCTATCTGGATGTTGAAACGCCGATGCTGCACACCATTCCCGGCGGAGCGAACGCCAAACCGTTTGTCACGCACCACAACGCGCTGGATATCCCGCTCTATCTGCGCATCGCGCCCGAGCTGCATCTGAAAAAACTGATCGTGGCCGGGCTGGCCGACCGGGTGTTCGAAATCGGGCGGTGTTTCCGCAACGAAGGCATATCGTTCAAGCATAACCCGGAGTTTACCTCTGTCGAGGCCTATATGGCGCTGGGCAATTGCGCGGATATGATGGCCCTGGCCGAAGAGATCACCGTGGCCGCCATCCGCGCCGCGCAGGGCGAATCCCTGATCGTGCGTTACGGCGATCGGGACATTGACTTTACGCCCCCATGGCCGCGCAAGACCATGATCGGCCTTGTGAAAGAAGCCACAGGACTTGATTTCATGACCCTGACCGACCCGGTGGAGGCGCGCCTTGCCGCATCGAAAATCGGGGTGGACACACCGCCCCATGCGCTGTGGGGCCAGATCGTGGAGAGCGTCTTTGGCGCAAAGGTCGAAAAGACCCTGATTCACCCCACGCATGTCATGGAGCATCCGCGCGATATCTCGCCTCTGGCCAAGGTCAAGGCGGACAATCCCCTCGTGGCAGACCGGTTCGAAGCCTTTGTCAACGGGTGGGAGCTGTGCAACGGGTTTAGCGAGTTGAACGATCCGTTTGACCAGTATGGCCGCTTCAAGGCCCAGATGGCCGCGCGCGCCACGGGCGATGACGAGGCACAGTACATGGACGAAAGCTTTGTCGAGGCGCTCGAATATGGTTTGCCGCCCGCCGGGGGGCTGGGGATCGGCATTGACCGGCTTGTGATGCTGTTGACCAACTCCCAGACGATCCGCGAGGTTCTTTCTTTCCCCGCCTTCCGCCCCGGCGAAGGCGCAAGCGTTGTCCGCCGGGTGGATGAGTCGAAAACCCCTCTCTCTTGATTGTCCCTCTTTAGGTTTTAAACCTCCGGTTTCAGCCGGAAAAGGCTTTAGCCGTATTTTTTTAACACAGAGAACGCGGAGAAGACGCAGAGGTCACAGAGAGACGCTGTTCTCCGTGCC
Source organism: Rhodospirillales bacterium (assembly GCA_020638285.1). GTDB lineage: Bacteria > Pseudomonadota > Alphaproteobacteria > Micavibrionales > Micavibrionaceae > JACKIV01. The sequence goes on from JACKIV010000001.1 coordinate 316,369, forward strand.
TTCTCTGTGATCTCTGTGTCCTCTGTGGTGAATCTTTTCTTTCTTTTTTTTAAGGCTTCCAGCCTTTTTCGAACCTACCGGCTTCAGCCGGTAGTGGTTCAGTCCTCTTCTCCGTGAAAGCGAAGGCCCACGCCAGGGGGTGGAGAGGATAATATGGGGCTGTTTCCTTGAAACATGCCGGATACGACAATAAAGGAATAAGTTCCTAACAATCTTCTTGACACCCTGATTTTTCCGGAGTACAAATAAGAACATATAGGGAACAAACAAGACCGGAAAGGAGCCCTCGGAATGACGCCCGGAAGCACAAAAAATCAGGAAGACTGGTCCTTTTCAGAAAATCTGACGGCTTTTCGCAACGTTGTATTACAACCCCATCACGTGCAGGCCCGCATCGACATAGGCGATGGTGCCGGTGATGTGGCGGGCGCGGTCGCTGACCAGAAACGCCGACAATTCGCCAATGTCCTCAATGGTGACCAGATTCCGGGATGGTGCGCGGCGCAGGGCGGTGTCCAGAAGAGTCTGGAAATTCAGGATTCCGCTTGCCGCGCGGGTCTGGATCGGGCCGGGGGAGATCGCGTTGACGCGGATGCCTTTAGGACCCAGTTCGCTGGCCATGTATTTGACGGCGCTTTCGAGCGCGGCCTTGACCGGTCCCATCATGCTGTATTGTTCCACGACCTTGCGGCTGCCGTCATAGGTCATGGTCAGCATCGCGCCGCCTTGTTTCATCAGCGGTTCGGCGTGTTTCGCGGCGCGCAGAAACGAGTGACAGGAAATATCAAGGGCCTCCAGAAATCCATCCTTCGTCGAATCCACAACGCGGCCATGCAGATCGTCTTTCGGCGCAAAAGCAATGGCATGGACCAGAAAATCAAGCTGGCCCCATTGGGCGGAAACAGCCTCGAACAGCGCGCCCATCTGGCTTTCGTCGCGCACATCCAGAGGCATGAAAATCGGCGCGCCGATCTTTTCTGCCAAAGGCCGCACGTGCGGCGCAGCTTTTTCATTCAGATATGTAACGGCCTGTATCGCGCCTTCGCGGTGAAAAACGCTGGAGCATCCCCACGCAATGGACTTATCGTTTGCAATTCCAATGACGAGGCCCTTTTTCCCGGCCAGCATGCAATTTTCCATAAATTCAACCCTCTATCTGAACGTATTGAAGGGGCAAGCTTTAAGCCATTTGGGCGTTTCCTGCAAGGGGGATTGATTTTTCCGGACGGCTTGGACTTTTGCGGCGGGTTTGTTTATAACCGGAGGGACTATGACCCAGACTGCACTGCGCAACCCCGACATCGACGCCGCCCGCCAGCCGGGCGATGGAGACGATGTGGCTTTGCGTCCGGCGCGGCTGGAGGATTTTATCGGCCAGAAACCTCTGCGCGCCAATCTGCGGGTCTTTGTCGAGGCGGCGCGCGCGCGGGCGGAAGCCATGGATCATGTTCTGTTTCATGGTCCGCCGGGGCTGGGCAAGACGACATTGGCCCAGATTGTGGCGCGCGAGCTGGGGGTCGGGTTTCGGGCGACCTCCGGTCCCGTCATTGCCCGCGCCGGGGATCTGGCCGCGATTCTGACCAATCTTCAGCCCATGGACGTTTTGTTCATTGACGAAATTCATAGGCTCAACCCGGCGGTTGAAGAAATTCTTTATCCGGCGATGGAAGACCGGAAACTGGATCTGATGATCGGCGAAGGCCCTGCCGCACGGTCGGTCCAGATTGATCTGCCGCCCTTTACCCTCGTGGGCGCGACAACGCGCAGCGGCCTTCTGACCGGACCTTTGCGCGACCGGTTCGGCATTCCGATGCGTCTTGAGTTCTATGCGCCGGAAGAGCTGGTTCTGATTGTTCGCAGAGCCGCCGATTTGCTTGGCATGAATTTAAGCGAAGACGGCGCGCTCGAGATTGCCCGACGGTCGCGTGGAACCCCCAGAATCGCGGGCCGTCTGACCCGCCGGGTGCGGGATTTTGCTCTTGTTGCGCGCATGTCCGTCATTGACCGCACCGCCGCCGCCGATGCGCTGGAGCGGCTGGACGTGGATCTGGAGGGGCTGGATACGATGGACCGGCGGTATCTGACCTGCATCGCCGATCACTACAACGGCGGCCCGGTGGGGGTGGACACGCTGGCCGCCGCCCTGTCGGAACAGCGCGACGTGATCGAGGAAGTCGTCGAGCCCTATCTGCTTCAGCAAGGCTTTATCCAGCGCACCCCGCGCGGACGCATGCTCGCCCCGCGCGGCTTCCGCCACCTGGGCCGTGAGCCAATCGAAAGATCAGGGCAGATGGAAATCTTTGAGTAGGCCGATCCGGATGGCGGAAGCCCTATTCCCGCAAATCTTCCCAGAATTCCTTGACTTTCTTGAAGAATCCGGTTGATTCGGGTGAGTGCTTGCTCGCACCCGCGCCGCCCAGCGTGGCGTCAAGCTGCTGCAACAGGTCCTGCTGTTTCCGGCTTAGATTCACCGGCGTTTCCACAAAGGCCTCAATATACAGATCGCCCCGCGAAGGAGAATGCAGGATCGACATGCCCTTGCCCTTGACCCGGAATTTCTGGCCGGACTGGGTCCCGGCAGAAATGGAAACCTTTGTCGTGTCGCCTTCGATCGTGGGAACCTCGATCTCCCCCCCCAGAGCGGCGCGCGTCATGGTGATGGGAACCCGGCAATGCAGATCGGCATTTTCACGGCGGAACAGTTTGTGTGGCCGGATGGTCAAAAGAATATACAGGTCACCGGACGGCCCGCCTCGAACCCCGGCTTCGCCCTCCCCTGTCAGACGGATCCGGCGCCCCGTTTCCACACCGGCGGGAATGGTAATCCTGAGAGATTTCTCACGCTTGACGCGCCCCGTTCCTACACACTTCTTGCAAGGGCTGCGCAGGATCGTTCCCGCGCCGCCGCAGGTCGAACAGGTCCGCTCGATTGTAAAAAATCCCTGTTGAAGGCGTACGCGTCCATGACCGTTACAGGTGCCGCAGGTTTCCGGCTTCGTTCCGGCTTCCGCGCCGCTGCCGCCGCACGCATCGCACGTGTCGTTGACCGGAACGCGCAAGGGAACTTCCTTGCCCTTGAAAGCGTCCTCAAGCGTAATGTCCATCGCGTACTGGATGTCCGCGCCGCGCATGGTCCCGCCCGAATCCCCGCGTCTGCGTCCCATCAGGTCGCTGAACATATCTTCGAAAATGTCGGAAAAACCACCCGCCGAGAAGCCTCCGCCGGGGCCGCCCATGCCGCCGGATAGTCCTTCGCTGCCAAATCGGTCATAGGCCGCACGCTTTTGGTCGTCTTTCAGAACGTCGTACGCCTCGTTGACTTCCTTGAATCTTTCCTCGGCAGCCTTCGGATTGTCCTTGTTGCGGTCGGGGTGATGTTTGGTCACCAGACGACGATAAGCTTTTTTGATCTCTTCGGCGTCCGCGTTTCTTTCGACGCCGAGAATTTTATAGTAATCCTTACCGGCCATGAGACGCCTCCACAGGGGCCAGAGGCCAGAAAATTTCGCGCAGGGTCAGTGCCGTTTTCTTCCATCGCGGCGCAGGCGCTTTCGTGCGTTTAACCGGGGCGAGAGAAATCGCGGGCTTTGCGCGGAGTGTCAGATCATATGCCGCGCGCCGGGCCGGATCTTTCAACACGGCATAGGCCTGATTGATCTCGCGCAACTGTGCTTCGGACCGGATGCGGTCTTCGGGTCTGTGGTCCGGGTGCAGGCGCATGACCTGCGACCGCCACGCGGCGCGAATCACTGCCCCGCTTGCGTTCGGAGGGACGGAGAGAATATCATAGCACGTTCGGTGAGGCATGGTCTTTTTCATTCTGGAAAGTCATTCTTTACAAGATGTTCAAGCCGTTCAAACGTCAAGCGCGGACAAATCCGAAGAGGGAAGTCAGACAACAACATATCCCGTTAACGAATGCCGTTGTCCTCCCTTCCCCTTCATCGAAAGGAACGGTGAGCTATTTCTTGTCCGTGTCCGTAAAATCGGCGTCGATCACATCGTCGGGAGCAGGCGGCGCTTCACCGGGCGCGGCAGGCGCGCCTTCCGCCGCCTGTTTTTCCTGCGCCTTGCGATAGGCCATTTCGCCCAGCTTCATGGCCGCATGCATCAAGGCGTTGGTGCGATCCTGAATGGCGTCCTTGTCCTCGCCGTCAATGACGCTGCGCAGATCGGCCATGGCCTTGTCGATTGCCGCCTTGTCGTCCGCCGGGACATCGCCGCCCAGATCGGTCAGGGACCGTTCCGTCGAATGAATCAAGGCCTCGCCCTGATTCCGGGCCTCGACAAGCGCGCGTTTTTTCTTGTCTTCATCGGCATGGGTTTCGGCGTCGCGAATCATCTTTTCGATGTCCTCGGACGACAGACCGCCAGAGGCCTGAATGCGGATGGATTGCTCCTTGTTCGTGGCCTTGTCCTTGGCGGAAACCTGCACAATCCCGTTCGCATCAATGTCGAACGTCACTTCGATTTGCGGCACGCCGCGCGGCGCGCTTGGAATCCCCACAAGATCAAACTGTCCCAGAACCTTGTTGTCGGCGGCCATTTCCCGCTCTCCCTGAAAGACGCGGATGGTCACGGCAGACTGATTGTCTTCCGCCGTCGAAAAGACCTGGGATTTTTTGGTCGGGATGGTCGTGTTCCGGTCGATCAGACGGGTAAATACCCCGCCCAATGTTTCGATTCCCAAAGACAGAGGTGTCACATCCAGAAGCAGGACGTCTTTCACGTCGCCTTGCAGCACGCCGCCCTGAATGGCGGCGCCGTCGGCCACGACCTCATCCGGGTTCACACCCTTATGCGGTTCCTTGCCGAAGAAATCCTTGACGGATTCAATGATTTTGGGCATGCGGGTCATCCCGCCGACCAGCACCACATCGTCAATGTCGGAAGGTTTCAGCCCCGCATCTTTGAGGGCGGCCTTCACGGGATCTTTCGTGCGTTTGATGAGGTCATCGACAAGGCTTTCCAGCTTGGCGCGGGACAGCTTGATGTTCAGGTGTTTGGGGCCCGAAGCGTCCGCCGTAATAAAGGGCAGGTTGACGTCCGTGCTTTGCGCGGAAGACAGTTCGATCTTCGCTTTTTCCGCCGCTTCTTTCAGGCGCTGCAACGCCAGCTTGTCTTTGCGCAGGTCGATGCCTTGTTCTTTTTTAAATTCATCCGCGAGGTAATCGATAATGCGCAGGTCAAAATCCTCCCCGCCGAGGAAGGTGTCCCCGTTCGTGGACTTGACTTCGAATACGCCATCGCCGATCTCCAGAACGGAGACGTCGAAGGTTCCGCCGCCAAGGTCATAAACGACAATGGTGCCGGAAGCTTTTTTATCCAGCCCGTAAGCCAGCGCCGCGGCAGTCGGCTCGTTGATAATCCTCAGGACTTCCAGACCGGCAATTTTACCGGCGTCTTTCGTGGCCTGACGCTGGGAATCGTTGAAATAGGCCGGTACGGTAATAACCGCCTGATCGACTTTTTCCCCCAGGAAATCTTCCGCCGTTTCCTTCATTTTCTGCAAAATCATGGCCGAAATCTGGGACGGTGCCATTTTTTCGCCGTCCACTTCCACCCACGCATCGCCATTGTCTCCCTTGATGATTTTAAAAGGGGTCTTGCGGGCCATATCCTTGACTTCAGGATCGTCAAACGGCCGGCCGATCAGGCGCTTGATCGCGTAAAGGGTGCTCTCAGGATTGGTGACGGCCTGACGCTTGGCAGGCTGCCCGACAAGGCGCTCGCCATCTTTGGTGAAGGCCACCATCGACGGGGTCGTCCGCGCGCCTTCCGCATTTTCAATAATTCTGGATTCTTTGCCGTCCATGACGGCAACGCAGGAATTCGTGGTGCCGAGGTCAATCCCGATAATCTTGCTCATGGTAAAAGCTCCTTATTTTGTTGCGGCAGACACAACGGGCAGCCCTTTCAATAAGGCACCGCCCCGGTCCCCTTCATGTTTTGCGGTACGCGGAAAAGACTATAGCACACACGATCCGGATTTCCAGTCCCGCAAGAGCGGGTTTCCCGCTTTTGTGCAAAGGTAAATATTTTGCATAATTCTCCAAAAGCTGTAGAGCCTAATTCACCAGAATATCCGGGTCGATGGGAACGCCGCGACGGACATCGCCGATATCGCCCAGACGCGGGATGGTTTTCCCGTCCACGTCGATCTCAAAGCCGCCTGCGTTCCCGGTCGACAGGACGAGCCCCTTGCGGTCGGGCACAAAATACATATCGCCCGCCTTGAGAATAGAGGAAAGCAGGACGACTCCATCGGGGTCGCGAATCTCGATCCACGTGCTCTGGATCGCCCGGATCAAAACCCGGTGAGAGGCGTTTCCTTCCGGTGCGATCACATCCGGCGGACCTTCGGTAATCTCTCCGGAGACAGCCGGCGGCGCGGCAGCCGGAGTAAAGGAAATATCCTGCGCCGGACGAGGCAATGTGAGGGGCTCGTCCCCCGGCGGAGCAACGGCCAGACCCGCCGCCGGTTCAATCGCGGCGGCTTTTTTTGCTGCCTTTTCATCCGGGATCGGCGGAGAAGCAGAGGCAGGCACATTCACATCTCTGGTCACCGCCGGATCCGGACGAGGCGCAGATTCCGGCGCGGAAGAAGGAATCGCACCGGACCCGGAGGCAGGCGGCGGAACAATCGCAATGCCTTCCGGCGCAGGAATCGCCGGAACAATCGCCCGGTCCGTCTGACTGAACATCAGCCAGAGAGACAAAACCAGAATGGCGCAGGCCGCCGAAGAAACCAGAACCCACGATCCCGCCACCCGGCTTTCCGAGGCCGGAACCGGAAGGGTGTACTCGGGTTTTGTAGAATGCCCGCCCGCCTGCGCCTTGAATTTGCGAATCATCGCATCCGGGTCAAGCCCCAGATATTCGGCATAGGACCGGACAAACCCGATGGCATAAACACGGCCCGGCAGACGGTGAAACTCGCCGCGCTCCAACGCCTCAAGATAGGATGCCCGGATACGCAGGACGGATTCGACGTCATGAATGCTTTTTTCGTAGAAAAGCCGATTGCGGCGCAAAACTTCGCCTACGGACAAATCCGAATGGTCACCCGGCGGCAAAGGCGTTTCGCTCTCCGCAAACGCATCCGGTTCGACATCCGTACGCTGTTCCATGACCTTACACTCTCCCCCCGGATCTGATTCTCCCCGAAACGACACGCCCGAATCGGGAAGCGGTGCCTACTCTAGCCGACCGCGCGCCTCAAGGCCATAGGCTGCATGCAGGGCGCGAACGGCCAGCTCGGTATATTCTTCAGAAATCAAGACGCTAACCTTGATTTCAGATGTGGATATCACGTGAATATTGATTCTTTTTTCGGCCAGAGCCGCGAACATGGTCTGGGCAACACCTGCGTGGCTGCGCATTCCGATTCCCACAACCGAGATTTTTGCAACCGTGGAATCAGTCCGGATTTCGCACGCCGACATTGTGGAGTCGTTTTTCAAAATCTCGACGGCGCGGTGGACGTCGCTGCGCGCAACGGTAAAGGTCATATCTGTCGCGGTGCCATCCGTTGAAACATTCTGGACGATCATGTCTACATTGATGTTTGCGCGGGCAAGGGGGCCGAAAATCGCGGCGGCGATTCCGGGCTGGTCCGGCACATTCAGCAAAGTGATTTTTGCATCGTCGCGACTGATGGCGATTCCATTGACGATCTGTTTTTCCACGATGTCTTCCTCTTTCGTCACGAGCGTTCCTGGCAGGTCGCTGCCTACGGCTCCGGCAAAACTCGACAGAACCTGAACCGGGACGCCCCATTTCATGGCCATTTCGACCGAGCGGGTTTGAAGCACTTTTGCGCCGAGTGATGCAGCCTCCAGCATCTCTTCATACGAAATCCGGTCCAGCTTGCGCGCGCCGGGAACAATGCGCGGATCGGTTGTGTAAACGCCGTCCACATCCGTATAAATATCGCAGCGATCCGCCCGAATCGCCGCGGCAATCGCCACTGCCGTTGTGTCAGATCCGCCCCGGCCCAGAGTTGAGATTCGCCCTTCTTCAGTGATCCCCTGAAACCCTGCAATGACCGGAATTTCATTTTCTGTCAAAGCCTTATCAAGGAAACCCGAAGGGATGGAGACGATCCGGGCGCGGCCATGCGCCAGATCGGTCTGGATGGGCACCTGCCACCCCGCCCAGGACCGCGCGGACAGACCGCGCTTTTGCAGGGCCAGAGCCATCAATCCGGACGTGACCTGCTCTCCGCTTGCCACCACGGGATCGTACTCGGCGGCGTCGTGAAACGGGTCGATGGCGCGGCAGTAATCGACCAGTTGATTCGTGACCCCCGCCATGGCCGAGACGACCACAACGACATTGTGTCCGCGCGCGACTTCGCTCGCGACCAGACCGGCAGCGTTTTCAATCCGCGCCACATCCGCCACCGACGTTCCGCCAAATTTGACAACGATCCGGGTCATTCTCCTGCTCTGAAATCTTGAAGGAAAAACATTAGCATCATTTCTGGCTACCATGAATGTAGTCATAACTACAATAGTTGCGTCTGAGAATTTTTCCCAGAAGGAGACCCAGAACAAAACCTGCGATATGCGCCACAAACGACACACGCTCAAGGTCCGCACTCTGATCAAGCATGGAGCCAAGAATATCAAAGAGAAAGCCGACTCCCAATAGCCAAAAAGCCGATAGATTCATTGTAAAATGTCCAATCATGAAGAAGGGAGATATTACAATAATTTCAGATCTCGGGTACAAAATAAAATAAGAGCCAAGAACGGCAGATATAGCCCCGCTTGCCCCAAGGTGGGGGATATTTGAGTGTATGTCACTCAGCCCATCCACAAAAGCTGTAAACACAGCTGCTGTGCATATGAAGAGGGCAAAAAAAATTTGACCAAAAGCATATTCCAGGGTTCTGCCAAAAATAAAGAAATAAAGCATGTTTCCAAAGAGATGCCAGAAATCTGCATGAAGAAGCGCGCTTGTCAATAAAGTGGCCCACACTGGAAAATGTGGATTGGCCTCTTTTCCTTCCAGACCAAAGAGTCGGGCGGGGGTAAAGGCGAAGTCTTGCCAGAATCTGAGGATTTTCTCTCCTCCCAGAAGCGGTAATTCGAACACAAAGAAGACTAGACAGCATAAAAGAATAAAAGATAAAGATACCCACGGTGTGAAACGGCCTGTTGTGTTATTGTCACCTAATGGCAGAAGCGCAACCATGGATTGATCCCTCAAAAGAAAAAAGATTCTGGAAAAATGCCGCTGTCTTCTTGAGATTTTTCTATCCCAAAAGCGGTCTGGGGTCCAGCGCTTTGGTTCCACGGCGAATTTCAAAATGCAGCTGGGGCGTTTCGACCGACCCGGTCGATCCGGCGGTGCCGATTGTCTGGCCCCGGCGCAAAACATCGCCTTTGCGGACATGGACCCGGTCCATATGGCCATATGCCGTAACCCATCGGTCCTGATGACGGATCAGGACAAGGTTTCCGTATCCTTCCAGACCATCCCCCGCATAGACAACCACACCGTTTTCGGCGGCCTGAACCGGCGCGCCGCGCGTGGCGGCGATATTGATACCATCGTTATGAAGCCCGCCTTTCTTGGGTCCATATCCCGACAGGATCCGCCCGCGCACAGGCCATGCGAACGCGTTGCCCGATCGCGGCGGTGGCGGAGCCAGACGGACGGGCGCGCTTGCCGGGCTTGTTTTAAGCATTCCCGGCGGGGCATCGGAAGGCAGGGGAACGGGGGATTTTCTTTTGGAAAATAAATCTTCCAGAGAAACACCCAGAATCGCCTCGGTGCTTTTGGGAGGAGGCTTTTCAGACGGCGGCGGCGCAACGCCCGAAGAGGCAAGACGCTCCCGCTCCTGGTCGGGGGCGAAAAAAGACCGCCAGCGCTGCCGGAAAGAGGTCCGGGGGCGATCATTTTGCGCCACCTGAACCGTTGTGGGCGTAGGCAGGCGAATCGTCTCGCCGCTCTGGAGCCTGTAGGGTGCAGACAGGCCGTTCAGCCGCACGATTTCCCGCGTGTCCGTCCCGAACAGGCGTGAGATTTCATAAAGACTGTCTCCGGGCCGTACCCTGTATTCGCGTGGCGGCGGCAGGCGAAGCCTTTGGCCGGGCTGGAGAATAAACGGTGCGTGCACATCATTCAGAGCCACGATGTCAGGGATAGGGAGGCGGTAACGACTTGAAATCAGATAAAGATTTTCACCTTCCGAAACGGTGTGGACGCCTGCGCTGCCCTCGCCTGCGCTGCGGCCATAGTGAGTCACGGGCGCCGGAGCTTGCGCGCCCAGACACCCCCACAGAAATCCGATGCATGCAAAGGCCAGAACCCGGCGCGAAACCCGGAGACTCATAGGATATGTCTAGCACAAAACATCCTGTTTCGTCATCCCTGCGCTGAATCATCATCCAAAAGGACTTTCAATCGCAAGGTTTTCTGTTTTATAGTGCGCGGAGCGTTACAGAAACACGCTAAGCATTTGAATTTTATAATGTCCCCGTAGCTCAGGTGGATAGAGCAGCAGTTTCCTAAACTGTTGGCCGGAGGTTCAAATCCTCTCGGGGACGCCAACTGTTTTCTCATGATCGCCGAACAGATGAGATCATACCTCATGCAGGCACTGCGATCACCCACGCTGGGATGTCATATGGATTGCCCATTTTATGAGGCCGGGTTTTTTGCCTCATCGGGACGTCATGCCGATTCATTTATGCAGATCTTTGTTCTTGTTGCTGCGTCAGAGTTGCTTGCTGGACGAGGCGCCTTCTGTTAAAACCCACTTGGTTCGGGCATTGAAAAAATGCACCGAGGGGCCTGTAGCTCAGTTGGTTAGAGCGGACCGCTCATAACGGTTTGGTCGGGGGTTCAAGTCCCTCCGGGCCCACCATTCACCCCATAACGCCTTGATTTTATTGTAACGTATTGGCCTGAAACATCTTTTTTCTTGCCTTGTGTCACACAATTGTTACACATGAGGTATGGAAGAGGTGCCGAAAACACAGTATCTGATGCGTCGCGGCGGGCGATATTCGATCCGTATGCGTGTTCCGAAAGACCTGCTGGCGGCCTACGCTCCTACCAAAGAAATCTGTCGCGCCCTCGGCACCGGTGACCTTAAAGAAGCCAGACGCGCTCTCACTCTCGCCAAGCTGAAAATCGAAGCCGAGTTTGAACGCAAGCGCCTCGAACGCTCACGGCGGCAGGATGAAGCCGACAGGCTGTCGCAGCTTGACCTGCATACGGTGACGCTGCTGGTGCTCGACTGGTTCGAGGATCAGAAAAAAGACCGTGACCGCGCCGATGCGACCCCGTGCGAAAATCCGATTTCAGAAAAGGAAATCCGGGAGGAGCGCAAGCTGGAGGAATGGGAGGCGCGACAGGAGATGCTCGGCTTCGACAGGCCGGACGGCGTTCATATGGGCAACACCATTGCGCAGCGCGTGTTCGATGAAAAGGGCGTGACATACGATCCCGGGTCACCCGCGTTTCGCAGTGCCGCACGGTTGTTCAGCAAAGCCGTTTACGAACTGGCGGCGCAGGCAAAGAACCGGATGGAAGGGGTTGCGCACACCTATGATCCGATGTTCGATCCCGCGCTTCGGCAAACGCAAGGCGGCGTAAGACCACGCACGCTGAAAGCCGTCATCAAGGAATTTTTCGCCGATCCGGAAAAATCCAGAACACCTTCCACGATTAAAAACTACAACGTCATTCTGCGCGTGCTGGAAGAAGAAATCGGCATGGACGCGCTGATTACCGATCTGGATCGGGATCGGTGCAAGCATATTCGCGATCTTGTCCGCCGCCTGCCTTCCAACGCAACCAAGAAAGCCCCCGGCGTGCCGCTGCGGGAGGTCGCCGTTCTGGCCGAAGAAAAAGGCTGGCCGCTGGTGTCGCCGACGACGATCAACATGTACATGCAAAAACTTCACGCCATTCTGGAGTTTGCCCGGAAGGAGCGGTATGTCCGCGAGAATGAAGCCGAGGGGCTGTACGTCAAGGAAAACACCAAGGCCAAACACCGCCGCGATCCCTTCACGGTCGAACAGCTTAACGCAATTTTCGGTGCTCCGCTTTATACCGGCTGCATTGACGACCGGTATAATTACAACAGGGCGGGGCCGAACAAACCGCGCAATGCCCGTTTCTGGATACCGCTGGTTTCCCTGTGGACAGGCATGCGGATGAACGAGATATGCCAGCTTCACCTGAAGGATGTTCAGGACATGGACGGCGTGCCGGTGATACTGATCGACGTGGAGGATAATCCGGACGATAGCGGCGACAACGAAAAACGCGCCAAGACCGAAAACAGCATCCGCTACGTTCCCGTTCATCCCGTCCTGCAAAAGATCGGCTTTCTGGATTTTGTGGCGGAGCGCAGAAAATCGGGGCAGGTGCGCCTGTTCTATGAGCTGAAAAAAGATAAGCAAGGCGGCTATTCCAAGGAGTTCAGCAAATGGTTCGGACACTTCCTGAAAGCCCGGATCGAAAAAACCCGCAAGACCGTTTTTCACAGCTTCCGCCACTGTTACCGCGATGCCCTGCGCGAAGCCGATATCAACCGCGCCGCCGAATTGCAGCTTGGCGGGTGGAGCTATGGCACCACGGATGAAATCTACGGCAAGGGCCTGAACCCTGCCACGCTGTACGAAGCGGTCAAGAAAATCACCTATCCGGGGCTTGATCTTTCTCACCTGATGGCCATGCAGACAACGCCATCGAACCGAGGTTCGCGACGGGGCGAAAGGGTTGAATTATAGGCGCGAGCACGCCCTTGCATGTAAGGCGGTGAAAACGCATGAAACCCTCAGAAAACAAGGCTTTTCCGGCGGGTTGGTGGACAAAGAAACGTTTATACCATTTGCTAGTCTTTCATATAAAATTCGGGGGGTATCTCGCCTGTTTTAAGCGATGAACCCGGGTTCATTGGCGACAAACTCTTTCAAAAATCATTCTCCGGTGCTACGGTCTTTGTAGGTCAGCGATAGCTGGCCCGGGGCGTTGTAACCCCTTTCCTGTGCGGCCATGACAGCATCGGGCCGTCACCAATGATGCTGCTTTCTCGACTATGTCGGGGAGGCAGTGAATACAATATGGCGAAAGCTAGAATAAGCTGCGCCGTTCACAGGACGGTTACAAACTCCCCGGCTACCAGAGCGATAGTGCTCTGGTGGCTTTGCCAAGAGCCGAGGAGTTAAAGATGGCAAGCAAACTGTCCCCCTGTAAAATGTGCAATCACGAAGTTTCCCTATCCGCCAGAACATGCCCGCAATGCGGCGAGAAAAACCCCTGCAAGCGGCCAAGCAAGATCGTAAGGGGCTTTGTATGGTTCCTTGGCGGCATGATGCTGCTCGGGTTGTTACAGGGTATTATGCTCGGCCCGTCCGCGCCGAACGCCGTGTCATCATCCGCAGGCGGCTACTCCGAAAGCGCATCGCGGGAAGCTTGTGAACGGGCGATCATGGCTTCCGTGAACAATCCTTCCACGGTGGACATCCAGCGCATTGTCGGATACGGCACCGACGTTCTCGGCAACGGCACCCGGCGGATCACGCAAACCTTTTCCGCCAAGAACGGCTTCGGGTTGGAAACGACCTATGATGCCTATTGCACGATCTCCCCGGCGGGGGAACTGGATATCAGGATTGTTGAGCAGGGGCGGTGAGCTTAAAATCTTAACGTTTATTAGACATGTTAGGGTGATAGGGGAGTTCTATATTTTTGCTGTAAAACAAAAATTCTGATCCTTGGTTGCTTTGGTGAGATAAGCTGTAGCGCAGATTGTATGTAACCTTATTTTTCAGGTCGTATATTTCATCAATCTGATCCGCGCTGTCATAGGTGACAATCCAATGTTTGAGGGGGCTAGATTTTATGGCTTCGGCCACTTTTTCATGATCTTGATGCTCATAAAAACTCGTGTAGAGACGTTTGCCTTTCACGTAGTATGGCGGATCGAGGAATACTAAACCTTTTTTCTTTTTTGAGGGGAGTGTTTCTGTGATGAATTTTAATGCATCTTGTCTGTAAACTTTTATGTGTTTCTTATGGCACGCTATTCGACTTATTCGTTTTGATAAACCTTCTCTGTTATAGCGTGCATCTATTTTGTAGTTTCCTGTTTGATCTTGTCCGCCTATAACACCCGCGCTGATAACGCCCGACCTGTTCGTCCTATTCAAATAAAATGTTGAAAAGCCAATGTCCAAGCGAGAAAACTCTGACTGATTTTTATGAATGTACGTCTGTCTGTGCCATTCATCCATAGTAAGCGGCGTTTCCCAAATCTTTTTCAGGAACTCGTCTGTATGGCTTAGAATGGATCGCCAAAAGCTGTAAATGCCCTTATCAACATCATTGATATATATTTCCGACACATAATCATCAAGCAGCAAGCCAAGTGCAACGCTCGCACCACCTGCATACGGTTCGCTGTAACTACCGCCCTCTAATCCGTTATGAACAATCAGGTCTTTGACGAACTGCAATAACTTGCCTTTTCCGCCGGGGTAACGAAGGGGAGAGTAGTGTTGTTCTGACATGCTATGCGGCTTTCTTATTTTTTGCTTCGATCAACTCATCCAAGCATTTAACGATAAGCGCATCAAGAACTTGGAAATCGACGCGTAGCTGAAGTGCATCTCTAGAGGCATAAACCGCCGAGTGCTTGTTTGCGTTTCCTTTTTTTGTGATGTCATCTAGGCTAGGTTCACAGTCTTTTTTCTTCTTCTTATCCCAATTCCAAGAATTCATCCTGCCATCCAAGAATGATTTGAATGGAGTATCTTTTTTTCCCATGTGATCGCACATGCATTCCAGAAAGCTCCACGCGCCAACATACATAAGCTGTGGATGAGCAATGAGCGATACTGTGCAAAAGGCCGGACAACTTCACCGAGTTTAGTTCTTTCAAACGCTTTTCAATTTCGTCTGATTTTGTGATGCCGTTGTTTGGTTGTCGGCCATTCCCCGCATCATTTTCATCATTTGCCGCACTTTGTCCGCTGGTGCCGTTATCCCCACTCTGTCCTCGCTGACTAGCATTACTTTGGTTGTCGCTTATGCTGCTATTTCCATGAGCGCTACTAGTGCTGCCTTCCTCGTGCACTCTGCTTTGTGTCGCAGAGTTTTTTGCATTCTCCACCCTTTGCGCGTCCGGCGACAACGTAAAGCTGTCAAAGAACTTCTCCACCGTTTTCTGATCGGCAAAGCTATCCCCGCGAGACAGAGAGATTTCCCGTTTCTCCATCGCATCAAGGATTTTCAGTGTTTTTTCAACCGCATCATTTACGAGCTTCTTATCAGCAGTGCTCTTGATCCGCTTGTTCCGGCCAGAAAAAATCTCCTGTGAAATCAGGTTGCGCTTGAACGCCTCGCGCATCAAGCGACGAAACGTTTCATAGGAAAACTTGTTGCTATCAATATATTCTGTGATTTTAGAGTTTGTTTCTTCTGTCTTTGTAAGCAGCGCAACGAAATGCCATTCATTGTTATCGCCGATTTCTTCAAAAAATCCGAAGCGTGCAGCGGCATAGGCATTCCAAGGAATGCGTGCTTTACCTGTTTTGCCTCCGGCATGACGCTCATACACAGTCCGCATCACCAATTTTTTATCGGATGATACCTGTGCCTGAATGCGTGCAAGGTTGACTTTTGTGCCTTCACGCAGTTTGCTGACGTATTCCTTCAAATTTTCCGTGGGCAAGAACTCATCGCTGGACAGGACTTTTAATGCGGCCAATCGACGGTTGCCATCCAGTACGATGTTTCTGTTATTATCCTCGTAGACGAGCAACGGTTCGCCAAGATCGTCCTCGACGATGCTTTCCATCAGCCCTTTGAAATATGGGGGGTTGGAAAAGTAGATTTTTGCGACACACTCTTTTTGGTCTTTCGCTGCTTTAAAGCGATAGTTGCCTTCATCCAACAGGAGGTCGCTGACCTTATATTCTTTGGTGACATCAAATCTCATTTTCATAGCCTGATGATTGTTGTAGAGCTTAGCCAATCCTAAGGCGGTTCAGGATAGCATGGGGGCTGACGTTTTCTAGTAGTTTTCTGTTTTGCAGGAATGCGTTTCATCACTTCTGCATAAACCAGATTTTTCTATTTGGGATTTCCCCCCTTTGAACCCCGGTTCAAACCTGATACCGGTTAAGGCTCTCCCTCTACAGAGGCCAGCAAATGAACCGGCAAGCAGAAAACTGATATATCATGACGGAATACAGGCACAGGGATTTATATATGCCCGTGTTTCGTGGTGGGCAGTTTCCGCCGGATCGGGCCTATGCCAATCTTGATAAAATCACGCTGCTTATTCAAAACGCCTATCATATCCAGTTTGAAAACATGGACGCCTATAACCGCTTCAAGGCGGCACTCGGGCAAACGGAGGTATTTACGCAGCGGTACGCTTCTCGATCCGGCACGTTCAAAATAAAGAAGGCGGGAGGACTTGGCGAGCGATGGCTGTTTCAGGGGAGCTTTCTACAATTTCATACTGCCCAGAACGGATCGCATGTGGCAGGTAAATTGACCCTGATGCTCAATCCATCCCGGTATCTCAATCACCGCATTCATGAAGCCGCAGAAATTTTTTCTGCTACCAATTCCGAAGAAATATTAACCGCGCATCTATCTGCGCTGTCTCCGCAGGATGCCGTCGAGCGTTTCCTGCATATGCCCGAAACGGCTTTTTCATTGGACGGTCAGGACAACATGATCCCGGCGCGGCTGTACCGGGCGGCGCGGCCCGTGCAGACGATTTTTGATCTCTATCTCGGGCAGGTGCTGGCGTTTATCGAGGAAACCATCGACGTGGCACTGGTGCAGTCGCAGAGGCCCGGCTCGTTTGCCTTCACCGCGCCGATGCAGGACTGGTCGGCATCGAATGCGGAGGTGTATTGGGAGTATTCCGTCAGCCATGCCGTATCCTTCGTCAACGGGTTGCGGACGGTCCTCACGCCACAGTTCAGCGAGGCCGAAGCGTCTGAATATCGTCTGCCCGGCGAGCGGGTACAAGAGGAAGATGATCGTGCGCCGGTGCGGCGTTGGGCGGTCAACGGCAATGCGCCTTCCCTGAAATTGAAACTCGGTTCAAAAGATGTCGAACTGGTGATTTACGCCAAGGATGTCGAGCGCGTCCGGTTCGAGGTGCGCTATAATCGAAACGTGAAAGAGCTTCTCGGTCGGGATCGCAATGTACCCCTGCCCGGAACGGTGCAGGAAGGGATTTTTACCCTGCTGGAGCCGATCATCGTAAACGCGCAGCGCCGTCTGGCGCGGGTTTTTACCGCCATGCCTGACCTCGATTTTTCAGAGCGGTGCGACTTTCAGGTTTTCGTCGAATTTCTCTCCGATCTCGCCACTGCCTGCCGCGACGCGGGGCGGCGGGACGGGTTGCAGTCGATTATCGGCCTGCTGGCCTCGAACGGCAGCATAGAAGTGACACCGGATAGCCCGGAAGAAGCCATATGCAGGCAACTTGTCGCGGGGGATATCCTTCGGCCGCAACGCGCTACCCGCAATCCACGCAACAGGCGGCGGCGATATTGTCTGAACCCGCGCTATACGAACAGCCTCGCCTGTATGATCTCTGCGTTCCCTGTGTCCCAATAGAGCTAGCTCCCTCGGGAATTTTGTTCGGCTGTCTGAACTGTCCCATATAAAAGACATTTGATTTTTGGAACATGTCGCTCCATCATATCTTAAATTTATATGGGACAAATCGGGGGCCACATGAAAATTGGATACGCCAGAACATCAACACTGGAACAGGGAGCCGGGCTGGAAGCGCAGATCAGGGATTTGATGGCTGCGGGGTGCGAGAAGATTTTTTCCGAGCAGACCTCATCGGTCGGGGCGCGGAAGGAATTGGAGAAGGCTTTGGACTTCATCCGTGAGGGCGATGCCCTGATCGTCACGAAAATGGACAGGCTGGCGCGTTCCGTCCGGCACCTCGGGGAAATTACGCAGACGCTGCGTCAGAAAAACGCGAGCCTGCAAATCTTGAACCTCGGCATAGATACCGGCAATGCCACCGGTGAGCTTGTCCTGAACGTCATGGCCTCCATCGCGCAGTTCGAGCGTTCAATGATGCTGGAACGCCAGCGCGAAGGGATCGCCAAGGCCAAAACGGCAGGAAAATATAAGGGCCGCACTCCCACCGCCCGGCGCAAAGCCGATGAAGTGCGTACGCTGCATGCCAGCGGTATCGGGCCAGTTGAGATTGCCAAGAGGCTTGGGATCGGAAGGTCGAGTGTTTATAGGATGTTGAATGGGATGGATTGCACATCTATACTCGCCTGACAATCTCTGCGCATGCCCCAAGGAATTTATCTTTTATGGTTACGCTGGAAAAATTAAATGAATGGCTTGCGTCTCCCAAGGAGACAGAACGCCTTGAATTCAAAAAGGCGACCAACCAGTTCGACAACACCAAGCTTATTAATTACTGTGCTGCCCTCGCCAATGAAGGTGGTGGTTATCTCATTCTTGGAGTGACCGATACTCCGCCAAGGCGGGTAGCGGGAACCAACGCCTTTCGGAATTTGGATCAAACCAAATTCGACATTTATCAGGCATTGCGGCTTAAACCGGATATCTTCGAACTTCGAGATCCCGCCGGTCGTGTTTTGGTATTTGACGTTCCCCCAAGACCCCAAGGGGTGCCAGTCGGGCATAATGGATACTACCCCATGCGCGTTGGCGAAAGTCTGGTCGGCATGACAGTCGATCAGCTTTCACGGATCATGAGTGAGGGAAAAGCTCATTTCCTCAAGCAAAAAGCATCTACGGGGCTTACGCTCGCCGATGTTATAAGTCGCTTGGATGTACAGACTTTCTTTGAACTTTTAAAGCTGCCCTATCCCGAAGATAACAAACAGGTTGCGGACAGGCTTGCTCGTGAAGGAATGGTTATCATTGAGCAAGGTTCATACGCCATTACCAATCTTGGAGCCCTGCTGCTTGCCCGCAACCTGCGAGATTTTGATAGCCTTCATCGCCGCGCGCCACGTTTGCTGGTCTATAAAGGCTCCAACAAGCTGGAAACCATACGGGATATACCGGGTCAGAAAGGCTACGCTGTTGCCTTCCAAGCGCTTATTGCAACGATTATGGGACAACTGCCCGCAAACGAGGTTATTAACAACGCCTTGCGTACCGTTGTCGTTATGTATCCGGAAATCGCCATCCGTGAACTGGTGGCCAATGCCATTATTCATCAGGATTTTGATGAAACCGGATCGTCAATAATGATCGAGATTTATTCGGACAGAATGGAAATCTCCAATCCCGGGAAACCTTTGGTTTCAACAGATCGTTTTGTTGACGAGTATAAAACGCGAAATGAAATGCTCGCAGATTTTATGCGGCGGGTCGATATATGCGAAGAGCGTAGTAGCGGCATCGACAAGGTCGTTTCCTCAACGGAAGCCTATCAATTACCTGCTCCGGATTTTCGGGTAGGCGAGCATCATACAACGACCATTCTTTTTGCGCATAAGGAATTTGAGCATATGAATATGGAGGACAGGGTCCGTGCCTGCTATCTCCATTGTTGCTTACGATATGTTAGCAATTCCCGCCTAACAAATCAATCGCTTAGGGAGCGTTTCCAACTGCCCGAGAGTAAGTCTGAAACCGTTTCCCGCATCATTGCGGAGGCCATCCGCCAAGGAAAGATCAAGCCGGAAAACCCCGATGGAAGATCCAAGCGCTATATGAAATATTTGCCTTATTGGGCCTGATCTTATTTAGGCCCAAGGCGTTTCAGTGGGAGCATGTTGGAAAAAACCAATAAAAATCAATGCGTTCTTATTTAGGCGCAAACCGCGAAAAAGTTAACACCCCTTCATATTTTGGGAGAGGAAGGCATCCTTAAACCCCAAAAATCTCTAGAATGACCGCCTTAACTCCCAAAAATTTGAAAATGCCCTTTCCTTATCTCCTTTTTGAGCCCCGGTTCAAAAGAGCGTTGATTTTGTGTCGTAGTGTGCTAAACACGATGTAACACAAATATGCAACGCACAGGGCGAAAGCAGGCTTTTAAAACGAATTAAAATCAATGTGTTATTGTGGGAATGGGCAAAATCCCTCCGGGCCCACCATTTTATGTTAATGCTCTGATATATAACGATCTCTTTGATCTAGAAGGTGGTTTTTCTTCCGTGTGGTACACAAACGTGGTACACAAAGGCATGGAAGAGATGGCCCGAATTCCCGGTTTGCAACGCAGGCGACAGACATGGTTTCTTCGTGCCCGCGTGCCGCAGGATTTGATCTCCGCACTCAAAAAGAAAGAAATTATCCGTAGTCTGGAGACGCGGGATTATATGGTGGCCGCAAAGCGCATTCACCTCGTGCGCGCCCAGATCGAGGCTGAATTTGAACTGCAACGTCAGAAAATCATGGACGCGAAAGAGAATCCCGACATTCTGGGCGCTCTGGATGAGCATGAATTGATGGCCATGACCCTGAAATGGTTCGGGAACATCCGTGCCGGAGAGCAGAAACGCCGCGTCAGCGACACAGGCGCATGGACGGAAGCGCGGAAAGTCGATTACGAAATCGAATTGCGTCAGGAGGAACTCGCCTCCCGTGAGGAGGTTCTGGGCCTCAGTGACCGGGAAAAGAATGACGGTATGACAGCAGCGGGGGAATTTCTGGACGCGGAGGGCATAACCTACGATCCGCAATCCGAAAGTTTCCGCAAACTTGGCCATTTCTTCAGCAAGGCGATCCATGATCTGGCGCAGCGGAACCTCCGCGAGCTTCAGGGCAAGGCTCATGTCCCGAACGATCCGATGTTTGGGGGGAACCCCGCACAACGGAGCGGCTTCAAACCGCGCAAAATTATCGGCATGGCCCGCCTGTTTGAGGAATATCTGGCCGATCCGGGCCGCAAGCGCGATGAGTCCACGCTGAAAAATTATACGATTATTCGCCGCGCCGTGGGCGAAGTGATCGGCGACGAAACGCCTGTGCATGAGGTAACACGGGACGAGTGCAAGGGATTGCGCGATTTCCTTCTGCTGCTGCCTTCCAATGCCTTCAAGAAAACCAAGGCCAAAACCCTCAAGCAGGCGATCCAGATCGGTCATGCGATGAAGCTGCCGAAATCGGCGGATACTACTGTCAACATGCACCTTCAGAAACTGAACGCGGTCATGGCCTATGCCGAGCGCGAGGGCTATATAGACCGCAATCCCGCGCAAGGGCTGTACGTTCAGGAAAAGGTCAAGAGCAATCTGCGACGTCTGCCGTTCGATCAGGAACAATTGGACAAAATCTTTCATGCCCCGCTCTATACCGGATGCCAGAACGATGAAAACGGCTACAACAAGCCCGGTCCGAAGGTTATTCGCCGGGGGCGTTTCTGGGTTCCCCTGATTTCGTTGTGGACGGGGATGCGCCTTAATGAAATCTGCCAGCTTCACGTTGCTGATGTGACGATCAAGGACGGCGTGGACATCATCCTTATCCAGACCAATGACAACACGGACGAGTCAGGAGACGAGGAAAAGCGGGTAAAAACCGAGGCAGGCATTCGTTTCGTTCCTATTCATCCCATGCTGAAGCGGATCGGCTTTCTTGATTTCGTGGAAAAACGCCGCCAATCGAAGGACAAACGCCTGTTTCCTGAAATCAAGCCGGGGCCGAGGGGCGATCTGGCGCATGGCATGAGCAAATGGTTCGGGCGTTTCCTTGAAAGCATCGACGCCAGAAAAAGCCGGACAGCTTTTCACAGTTTCCGCCATCTGTACCGGGATGCCCTGCGCGAAGCGGAACTGCCGATTGCCGCTGCCCTTCAGCTTGGCGGCTGGAGCCGGGGCACGACCGATGAAGATTACGGCATCGGCCTGAAAGCCGAAACGCTGTACAAGCATATCTGCAAGATTTCCTTTCCCGATCTGGATTTGTCTCACCTGTATCGGGATTGACAACGAACGCCAAGGAGGGCGATATGCTGAAATTATCGGGCGTGCGTCATGCGCTTTCTTTATCCCTCAAAAAATTAAATCCAGAGGGATAAGCAATGAGCCTGATGATTTCAAAAAAAGTTTCCTGCAACACCATCGGTTTCTCTACTAACAAGGGTGCGAAACCGGAAACGATCTCAATACCGGCGAACAGAATAGCCATAAAATATCCTGATATAGGTATAGTTATATTAAGACCCGCTATAGACAGGCTCTCATTCGGTTTCGCACCAGATCAGAAATTGCTGGATAAATACAAATCCCCATACGATTTGGACGAATACAAGGCGTATATCTATAAATCCCTTGCCGGGGACGGTTTTCATACCGGCAGCACGGGCCTGTCCTATATCGCCGAGGGGAATTTCAAGAAACCGCCCTTGAGCCTCTACAACGTCAACCTGTCCTTCAAGCCCTGCCCGAACTCCGAGCCTGTTCTTATCCAGGTCGGCCCGAAGAAGGGCGGTTACGACTTCATGCGCTTCGACATGAACCCGAACCGCATCACGCCAAAAGGGATGAAGAATTTCTGGGAACTGATGGAAACCGCCACGGTCATGCCGGGGTTCACGGTCAGCCATGAGGATTTTCTGATATGGTCGCGCATCCACAAGGGCGAAATCTGCGTCGATATTCTAGGGCTACGACCCGCAGAGGCTGAAATCACTCCCCGGAAATACGGAGGGCCGCACAAGGCCAAGAGCCATATTTATAAAAGCGCGACGTCAGGGCGTATAGAGACGATATATCCCAAGGCCGCCATGTTCAAATCAAGCACGGAACGCCTGTACGATAAGCGGCAAGAGCGGATCGACCAAGGCCACCAGCCGCTCTACGGCGATATTCTTCATACTCGTTACGAGTCGGTCTTCAGCAAGACGACGTTCTTCCAACTGGCTGGCATAAAAAATCGCTGCAACCGCGTTGCCATCCGCGCTCTCGATTATACGAAGCTGCCGAAGATGAACTTTGTACATCACCTGTTCATCCGCCATGCGCTGGCCCGGACGCTGGATAAGGCTCTTGAAATCATTCCCGACGACCTCAAGGCCGAATACATAGCCTGCTATGCCGATACGATGGTCAAAATCTGGGACAGTAAAGCAATCTGGTCATTCTGGCCTGACACATTAAAATCGTCTGGTCTTTTCCCCGCAAAGAAATAGCTATGCCCTTTCTGCGCCGTCACATGCGTCCAAGCCAATTCCCAATGAAAGATTGAGAATTGCACTCAAGTGCATCAGCAGGTGAGTTAATGCACTCAGGTGCAACTGGCATCCTGATCAAAGGTAGGTAAAAGATACGAGTGCAATTCTTGATGATTTTTCGGGAATTCAGCGGCGGTATAAGCATTCTCGATCCCTTTTCAAGAGTTTTACCGTGCTGATAGAAACTGTTACCGTTCGGGGTGGGACAAGTGGGATTTTTCATGAAAAAATTTCCAGCGCGTGATGCGGCGCGGGCGGAAAATGGAGTCGTATGAATAGGTTTTACGGGAAGGGCCTATCATTCATGTCCCGACGTCAAGACCCTGCGCGGCCCTCTCAAGAGTGGTTAAACGGTAACTTGCCGGTAACTCTCCAAATCGGGTCGAAGAAATCGAAACCTTGCTAAAACCCTTGTAAAAGGCTGGCTTCAGGCATCGAAGAAATTCTTAAATCATCGTTCCTGTCGCTGACGTACGAAAAAATCTCCGGCAGATGCAGCGCAGTCGCATTTCCATTGCCTCGCAGCCGCCCAGTGTCACGCTCCTCCTATACCAATTCGCCAAGGAGGGCGCAGCACAGGAATGAACAGCGATACGCAACGGATTTTATTAGACATCGAGCGAGATATTGCAGCGGAAGGCGCAGCCAGGATCGAACCGCTCCCCTGCGATAAATGGCTGGCATCATCAGCATGGCAGAAATCCGTCCGGCGCGGCCAGCCCGAAACCGCCCTCCGTGCCGCAATGACGTTCTGGGAAACAGATCGGCGCGGTTTTTGGCGGAGGATGCTTTTGGCATCAGTTGAGGATATCGGCGTCGGGTGCATCGACACGGTAACGAATGTGCTGGCCGCCTGCGCCCATGCTTCATGGCGGGGACAAGTCAATGATCTGCGCGTTGCCCTGCACCTGACCCGGCTGATGTGCGCGGCGAACAAGAGCCGTTTGGCCGATCAGGTTTTCATCATCGCGGAACGCGCCCCGGAATATGCGGGTCTGCGAACCCGGCTGGCAGCAGCGGATGACAAGACGCTGGCTGATTACGTCCTGCATGAGAAATCGCCGCTGGTCGAACGTGCCCTGTGCCTCTGGTATCTGGCAGGCCATCGCCGTTTTCCATCAGAGCGGATGCCAGCGCGGGTCGGTTCCGTAGAGAAAGCCGTCGAGGTTCTCCAATCCCTGAACGCGCCCGCCGATCTGAAAGCGGCGTGTATCGCTGTCCTGATAAAAACGCAATATCCGCTGGCACTATTCACGCCATTGCTGGCGCATTCCGTGCAGCACATGCCCCGCCCGCTTTACATCTGGTATGACAAGCTGTATCAGGCAGAAACCGTGAATGCTATCCCCGCCTATGCAGCCGATACCTTTACCCGCGTCGGCAAGGCCGCAATCCGCCAGCTTCAACAAGCCGCGCCCGACCTCAAACCGTTCAGCACAACGCAGATCGGCCTTGCCGTCTTTTATGCCGAGGGCGGCAGGGTCGATAAGGAATTGACAGGTGAAACGCTGACTGAACTGAAGCAGGCGGGCGAGATCGCGGACATCGAAGGCGCATCGCTTTGCTTGCCACGTTATCTCGGCCTCCGCGAATGCCTGACGCAGCATTGGGACAGGTTCGAGGCAATCCGCCGCAAGGAATTGCGCCGATATCTCGATCACTGGCGCGACGAACAGGCGTTCGAGAGGAGGCTGATATGAACCTGATACCTGTTTTTCATGACGCTGGCGGCGCGGTCGCCTCGATCCGCCATTATCTCGACAACGCGCTGGCAGAGAATACCCGCAAAGCCTACCGCACTGACTTGGCGCACTATCACGCATGGGGCGGAGCGATCCCGGCAACACCGCAGGATGTCGCCGCTTATCTGACCGCCCATGCCGCCAGCCTGTCCATCGCCACGCTGCAACGACGGCTGGTGTCCATCGGCAAGGCGCATGTCATAGCCGGGCACGCTTCGCCCGCGCAAAGCGAACTGGTGCGCCTGACTTTTCGTGGGATCAGAAGGACAGAGGGCAAGCCTCAACGCCGCGCCGCCGCCCTGCTCAAGGACGATCTGCTGGCCATCCTGCGCCAGATGCCCGCCACGCCGAAAGGCATCAGGGATAAAGCGGTTCTGGCAATTGGCTTCGCGGCGGGCCTGCGCCGGTCGGAAATCGTCGGGCTGGACATTGCCGATATTGCCTTCGTCCCGCAGGGCATGACCATCACCCTGCGCCAGAGCAAAACGGACAGGCTGCGCGAAGGGCGCACCATCGCCGTACCATTCGGCAGGGCCTTCATCTGCCCTGTCCAGATCATTCGGCAATGGCTTGACCTTCTGGCGGAAACGGAAGGGCCGCTTTTTAGACCCTGCGCCAAAGGCGGACGCATCGGCAGCCAACACCTGAGCGACAAGGCCATAGGCGATTTGGTCAAGCACTATGCCGGGAGGATCGGCCTCGATGCTGAAGCGTTCTCAAGTCACTCGCTCCGGGCGGGACTGGTAAGTTCCTGCGCGATGGCGGGCGTGGCAAGCTGGATCATCAAGCGCACCACCGGCCACCGCAGCGAAGAAATGGTGCAGCGTTACATCCGCCCGGTCGAGGCGTTTTCCTTCAACGCCTCCGGCTTCCTGTTTTAATTCATTGAAATCACCGGGTTTAGCGGCTAACGTACGCTCGTGATCCTAGCGGGTCACCGGGTCTTGATAACCCCGCGAATTTCGGTGGCGTGTCCGTCATCACGTCGCTTCCTCGGTCTTTGACCGGGAGGCGGCGGCTATGTCCAAGGCTTCGGCTCAAAGGCCGTCGCGGTCGTAAATTCGTGGCTTATCAAC
This sequence comes from Rhodospirillales bacterium, assembly GCA_020638285.1. GTDB lineage: Bacteria > Pseudomonadota > Alphaproteobacteria > Micavibrionales > Micavibrionaceae > JACKIV01. The sequence continues at coordinate 342,372 of JACKIV010000001.1, forward strand.
TCCCGGTCACCAGAGAAATCTGGTGGCCATTTTGATTTTTAGGCCGGGAGAAAAGCGATGGGCATCATTGATATTGTTGAGGGCAGCTTCCCCGTACAGGCGGCGGTTATCATGCCGAAGATCGGGCCGTTAAAGAATACGACGCTGGTCGTCAAAACGCATGGCAAGGAACAGATGGTTTATAGCCTGCGCTCCGCCGTCAAATCGCTCGAAACGGTCATCGACCATAAGAAAAAGTCGACCATCAAGCTTGTCCTGAGCGACGGCAGCCTGATTATCGGCAAGGCCGATCACAAAAGCATAGAAGAAATCAAGATTGCCCAAGCCCTCGGCCCCGACGCCGAACCTGCCGTAACGACGGTCCGATCCATCAGGGAAAAACGAAATCTCAAGAAAGCCGCAACAGCCGATAAAAACAGTGTTTTCAAGCATCCAATAAAAGCCATTCTGTTCGTTGTTAAGTTGCTACTGTTGCTGATTAGCATCCCGATGATCTTCGGACTTATTGCTGGCTTGAGCGGATCGAATGAGCCTTCAACGCCTGTCGCGCCTCCAGTGGTATCATTGACGCCAGAGCAGATTGCTCAGCGTGAAAAGGCGGCGCAGGCGCAAATCGCCGAACAGGAAAAAGCGGCGAAGGCGCAGAGGGCAGCCGGTTATCTCGATCAGGTTAGGGCCTTCGTTTCATTCCTGACCACGGAGGAGGAGTATTTCAAGACCAATAAGGCCAGCGACGCGGATATGGATAAAATCCGCAAAACGCTTGTGCTGATCGAAAGCCTTGCCGACAGCCTGAACACTGCCCGCGAGAACAAGGCTGATCTGTCGGCAGAGGACATCAAATACCTGAAAGGCATCGAGACCCGCCTGTCGTCGTTCCAGCAGCGCGTCCTGCCCGGCCTGCGGCTTGCTTTCGGAAAACAGGCAGATAAGATGCTTTGGGAGCATGACATCGACGTATCCGTTTCCGGCACCGGCAATACGATTGTCACCTTCATCGGCGGGATATTTGCGGCCAACGCGAATATCAAGATCGTGCAGACAGATTTCTCCACTACAGCGGCGGAACTGCGGTTCAAGCAGACCCGCTACCAGTGGTACAAAGGCTCTGAAGGAACGTATTTTAAGATCGACGCGCCGCCCGACGGCAAGCTGGCCATGTTCAAATTCGGAGCGTTTCAGGATATGGCAGCAGGGTATCCCTAGTCGCGGTATGCCAGCAAAGAAATCCGGTAACGGGTTCATTTACGACGACTACCGTGAGGCCGTGAACAAGGCGACCATCGGCGGGGTTCAATGGGCTGGCGTTTTCCAGTGTAAAAGCCGGTGAATAATGGTTAAAACCAAAAGCTTGTCGAGCAAGCATGTTGGCTATAGCATCGCCTTTTTTAGGGGCTTGATAATGTCAGATAGATTTCAAGAAGCTTTAACAAAATATCGTGAGGAAATTCGTAACGGCGGTCTGCAATCGCTTAAGGAACGGCTGGCGTCCGGAGCAATTGCCTATGACCATAAGGTTCGTGCAGCGAATTTTGCTATCCGGGAACATGAGGATAGAGAGAGCAACACGCATGTTTTCGACCCTCTCCCTTTGACGAATATGCAAAAACTCTCCAACCTACTTCCCGGCTGGTTTATGGTTATGTGGAAAGACCCGGTATGGAGTAAAGTTATTAGCCACGGGATTATTGTTCTGTTGTCAGCCGCCCTGCTTTATTTTTTTGCTGTCGGGCAAGGCTGGCTCAGATGAAATATACCTCCGATAAACCCCTATTATAGGAAATAAAAATGACGGTATGACTTTCCAAATTTTCCGGTTAAAATTCCGTCGGGTTCACAAAATTTATTGATACGGAAATTCTGGCCGCGCGGTCAGAATTCCAACCATATTACGAAGCGAGGGCAATTATGGCCTATGATGAAATTTTACAGTGGTCTGAAAAGCAAGCCGATTGGACACGGGATGCTCTCTGCCGCCTTGCGCAAGCTAATGGCCATAAACTGTCGGAAGAGGCGGCCAGCGATGTTTTACAGAGGTTGAAACATGCTCACGGCATCGTATCGGAACCGGCTCCAGCCTGCACATTGCTGACTGCGGATCATTTGCCCAAAAATACCGATACGCAGCGGGCCGTTCTTTGCTCCATCGGGTCGGTCAAAAACCTTAATAGACTTGCTCAAGGGCAGACTTTGCCTTTTGGCGTCAACGGCATCACCTTGATATATGGGGATAACGGCAGCGGTAAGAGCGGTTATAGTCGTTTGACTAAAAAACTATGCCGTACCTTGAGCGTGGATGCTCTGCTGGGCAATGTTTTTGAAGCTGGTGAAAGAAAAAATGCCGAGGCGGTAATCCGGTATAAGCCTGACGGTGCGGAAACGGTCACGGAAGAGACTTGGGTGGACGGAACGGCGCCCCCTGCGGCCATCGCCAATATCTCCGTCTTCGACTCAAAAAACGCGGGTCTTTATATAGATCGGGATAATAAAATCCAGTATTTACCGCCGGAAATAGACCTGATGGAGCGGTACGCCGGTCTCCTTCAGGTATTAACAGAGCAGGTTGAAAAAGAAGCTGGAGAAATTAGCCGCCATGTTTCTGTTCCCCTACCAACGGGATTTACGCCTGGCACCGCCATTTCTGAATTGATTGCACCGTTAGTTGCCTTATCGCAGAAAAAGGGCGGCAAAAAAGGTGTCACCCTTCCCTCTATCGACGCGCTCAGGTCTGCAGCAGAATGGAACGAAACACTTGAGCAGGAACTGGCTGATCTTGAAGCGAGTTTGCGGGATGATCCCGCTATTCAAGCGCAGAAATTCCAGCGTGTTGCGTCCGTGCTGACCAGCTTGTCTGATGAACTTAAGGAAATCGAAGCGTCATTATCTGCGGATAACATCGAAAAGATTAAAGCCCTGACGCAACAATTCATTGCGACAAAGGGGGCAGCCGCTAATGCAGCATCAGAAATGTTCGCAAAGGAACCCTTGCCGCATACCGGGTCTGAAGCATGGAAGCTCATGTACGGGTATGCAAAAGAATATGCCCTGCTTGTTACCAGAAAAGAGGATGGATTAGCGTCCGCGAATGATCTGTGCGCGTTATGCCAGCAAACTCTTTCCCCTGAAGCACAAGCCCGATTGCAAAAATTTGAAGATTTCGTTTCCGATAAAGCGAACAAGGATGCTGAGGCGGCTGCCGGGGACTTGGAAGCGGTCAAAATCGTGCTGAAAAACCTTAAGTTCCGAGCAACGCCAGAACTGGAGCGGCAACTGGCTGAATATGGAGCAATAGACGCTACACGCAAGGCAACAGGTGAGGGTGTTGTAAAATTTTCCAATGCTGCGAAGGCATTGCGAGACGCTTTGCTGGCGGCCATTGAAAACGATGATTTTACCAAAATAGAGACGCTGGCTGACCCTGTTTCTAAATCATTAGATGATGATGCCGCCGCCATCGTTGATACTGCAAGAGCGTTTGAGGTGAAGGGGAAAGAAGGCGGTAACAGGATGGAAGACCGAAACCGCCTTGCGCTGCTGAAGGATCAAAAGAAGCTTTCACAGGAAATTGAAACTTTCGCTGCGCGGCTATCCGATCTTCAAGTATTGGAAAAACTGGCCGATTGTAAGTCCGCCCTTAGCACAGCAGCAGTTTCCTCGCTGATAACCAAGCTGCGGAAGAAACTTGTAACGGACGATCTGCAAGGTCGCATCCAGACAGAAATCACTGAATTCAACTTGGATCACATCCCTTTTTCTGTCCGGGATCGCAGTGAAGGCGGGAAAAGTGTCGTCGGTGTCAAGCTTCAGTCCGTGGCGGAAGTCGCCAATCGGGATGTATTGAGCGAAGGAGAACAACGGGCATTAGGTCTTGCCTGCTTCCTCGGAGAGATTTTGGGCGACCCTGTTAAGCATGGGGCAATCATTGATGACCCTGTTTCGTCACTCGATCACATTCGTATCCGGCGCGTAGCAGAGCGGCTGGTTCGCGAGGCCGCTGAAGGCCGTCAGATAATAATCTTTACCCATAATCTGATTTTTTACAGCGAAGTGATGTTCGCTGCGGCCCGTAATGAACCGCAGGTGCCCGTCCTCTGCCATTGCATCCGAAAAGACGAGACGAAAGGCTTCGGTATCATTCATGCGAATGACGCGCCGTGGATAGCAAAAAAGGTAAAAGACCGGCTGCATTTGTTGCGAAGTGAGCGTTTGCCGGTTTTCGAAGACCGGACTGATAGCGATACGGAGCTATACCGGAAAGAGGTAACGGATTTTTACACCGGTCTGCGGGAGACTTGGGAACGATTTGTTGAAGAGATACTCCTTGGCGGCGTCGTTGAGCGTTTCAACAATGAAGTAAAAACCCAGAGCCTAAAGGGGGTTGTGGTTGATGACGATGATTATCAAACAATCTTTTTCGCGATGAAGCGGGTTTCCGAACGATCAGGTCATGATACGGCGGCAGGCCGAACAATTCCCACGCCGACCTACGATGAAATGAACAAGGATTTAGAAATCCTCGAAAGCTTCAAAAAGAAAACGGAAGGTCGGGCTAAAGAGCGGGCAGATGCACGGAGAGATCGTGAGAAACCACCGCTTGCCGAAGTAGCCTGATAGGAGCGCATAATGAAACGCGACATGGATTTAGCCCGGAAAATACTTTTCCTTATTGAGGCGTCAGAGGTTGGCCCTCGTGCAGGCATCGACGTTGATGTTCCCGGCTATGATAAAAAGGCGGTTTTTTACCACATTATGTTATTGAGTGAAGCCGGATTGATCGAGGCTGAATATTTCAGCGTGCTGGGGATGGGTGAAGCGGGATATGAGTGGAGAGCGAACAGGCTGACGTGGGAAGGGCATGAATTTTTGGATGCTGCCCGGAGTGACACTCTGTGGCAGAAGGCAAAGGAAAAAACCGGCAAGCTCGCCGGGGGTGTAACCTTCGATATTCTGAAAGAGGTTTTGGTACAGGGCGGACGCGAAGTGCTAGGGCTGGCGGCATAACGATGAAGGAGAAGCAGGAATTATGTGCTGATTGCAATATGCTCGTTGCAGGTAACAGGCATACGTCGCCTCATCGGAATTTAGAGTACCAAGAAGGCCGCCGTTGTTCTTCCATTATGGGCGCGGCAGACGAAGCGCATTATATCTGCAGAGCTTGCGGACAAGACTGGCTACATGAAACAGGTTCCTGCGGTATGGGATGGGTGCGTTAATCTCAGGGACACTACAGGGACATTCGAGGGTAAAAAATGAGGAAAAAGAGGGAATGAACGCAATAATCAAAAATCCTCACCCATTGCTTAACCCGCTATTTCCATTATAATTGCTCTTCGCTAGGTATCGTGATCTGTCACGGTCGATATGGGTTCACCTGTTTTGTAAACCGAAGATTTATTCAGTATCATGCCCGCAAAATACCAAGATTTCATAATCCGCTGGGCCTTCAAGGCGACGTGGACTCTTCGGGATGCCGCTTATATCCTGCACGAAGAAAACCCGGAAGCTTCAAAGATCGTTAACCAAAATTTACTGGCCGTCTTAGAAGGTTAAGACCATATGCGAAGGCAAACTGATACTTTACAGAGCCAAGGGCGACCTTGCGCAGATTTCCTTTGCAGGAGATGAATGACACTGCCTGGCTGACGGCAGGCGAAGATCGCTGATCTGTCTCAGCCCACGTTGCAAAACATCACTATGTTAAAAAGCCATTTATTAGGATCACGAATTGTCCCCTACGGCAACTTGTCAGGAACTCTTACAAGTTCGTACCGAGAGCAGCATTCAATTCTGACAGTGGACGAGACGACATTGATGTCATTATTCTTGACACTTCCCGCCAACGTGCTACACAAACGTGGTACACAGTGAACAAAAATCAGCCAAAAATATCATTATATATCAGTAGGTTGGTGGATAAAATCAGATTTCCCTCCGGGCCCACCATTCACCCCGTAACGCATTGATTGTCCCTCTTTAGGTTTTAAACCTCCGGCTTCAGCCGGAAAAGGCTTTAGCCGTATTTTTTTTAACACAGAGAACGCGGAGAAGACGCAGAGGTCACAGAGAGACGCTGTTCTCCGTGCCTTCTCTGTGGTCTCTGTGGTGAATCTTTTCTTTCTTTTTTTTAAGGCTTCCAGCCTTTTTTGAACCTACCGGCTTCAGCCGGTAGTGGTTCAGTTTATTATAGGGATAAATGGAGCGGGTGACGGGATTCGAACCCGCGACATTCAGCTTGGGAAGCTGACGCTCTACCACTGAACTACACCCGCGCGCGGGGGGGGGGAAGCCCCCTCCACGAGGGAGCATTCATAATCTTCTCGCGCGCATCTGGCAAGAGGGTAAATGCAGGGGAAGGGCTGGATAAATGGAAAAATGCCTTGAAGGCGGGTTTTTTATTCTTCGAGGGTTTTACGGGTCAAAAGTTTTCTCCCCACGCATTTTCAATGTGTCGGATGGAAAAAGGCGGGGCCAGAACGATGGCATCGAACCGAAGGAAGGGATCGGGGCCGGGTCCTGTCTTCCACGGCCTGGACAGATACCATCTCGCCGCGCGCATGACTCTGGATTTGTTGTTTCCTGAAATGGCCTCAAGAGCCTCAGGGATGTTCCGGCGGACTTTGACTTCAACAAAAACAAGCCATTTTCCCCGTCTGGCGATCAGGTCAATCTCGCCCACCGGGGTCTTGTATCGCCGCGCGAGAATCCGGTATCCTTTTGAGAACAAAAGAAAGGCGGCGGCGGTCTCTCCGATATGTCCTCGCCGCCAGGCGCGAATGCGCTCAATCCGCGTCATCGGGCAGGCCTCCGGACAAACGCAGAGCCAGACCATAAACCTTTTTCCGCGGGACACGTCGGGCGGCGCAGACGGCGGCGACGGCGTCCCGAAGGCTGAGCGTTTTCAGGGCTTCGGATATTTCGTCTTCAAGTGCCGCATCCTCCGCCCCGGCGTCCGGATTGTCTTCTGCCGGACCGAGGACGATGACGATTTCCCCTTTTGGTGGACCGTTTTCCCCATAAAATTCGATCAGATCGGACAGTTTCCCCCGCCGGGTTTCCTCGAACATCTTGGTGATTTCCCGGACCACGGCGGCGGATCGGTTTCCCAGAACATCCCGCATATCCCTCAAACAGGCCACCAGACGCGGGGCGGTTTCGTAAAACACGAGACTTCCTGGTGTTTGTGTCCAGCCCTGTATCTCCGTCCGTCTCGCTCCGGCGCGCGGCGGCAGGAAGCCGCCAAAGGAAAATCGATCCGAAGGCAGGGCTGAAAGCTGGATCGCACTCAAAACCGCATTCGGGCCGGGCAGAGTGGTGACCGGAATATTCGCCTCCACACAGGCGCGGGCAAGCCGATATCCGGGATCGGAGACGAGCGGTGTTCCCGCATCGCTGACCAGCGCCACTCGCGCCCCGAACCGAATGGACTCGATCAAACGGTCCCGGTCCTTCTCGCCTGAGTGGTCGTTATAGACGATCAGGGGCTTTTTCAGACCGTGCGCTGCAAGCAGGCGCGCCGTAACCCGTGAATCCTCGCACGCGATTTTATCGACAGTGGACAGCACGTCCAGCGCCCGCAGGGTGATATCCCGCAGATTCCCGATGGGGGTGGCGACCAGATACAGGCCCGGTGCGAGGGCAGAGGACGCGGCGCGAGATGGTTGGATGGGCTCTTTCATCTCTCTCATGAATAGGATAAAGTTCGCCTCGTCCGCAAGCCACGGAGATGATTTTTATGATAAACATCCGTTCTTTTTTGTTTGCCGCCTTCGGGATCGGTCTGTGTCTGGCCCTCGCAGGGTGCGGCGGCGGCAAGGGATCTCCGTGGAATGGCCCTGTGGCGGATCCGGCTCAAAACCCTCCGCGATCTCTTTCTTCTTCTTCGGAAGAGCCTGTTGTGGTTGATCCTGCGGCAGTTCAGGCCCGGAACCAGACTCTTGCGCCTTCTGCGAACCCTTCCGTTGATGTTTTTTCAGAGACGCTGGCCGCTCCGTCAGGAAAGGATCAGGAGTTTTCCCCTTATGCGCCAGAGCCTGTGAGTGTGCCCTCGCCGCCTGTCAAGGTGGGGCTTCTCGTGCCGTTGAGTGGTCCGCGTGCGCCCATCGGGCAGGCGATGCTTAATGCCGCCCAGATGGCCGTTTTCGATTCAGGCTTGGAGACATTTGAAATTTTGCCACGGGACACGGGCGATTCGCCTCAAAAAGCCCGCAAGGCGGCTCAGGACGCCGTATCCTCCGGTGCCCAGATTCTTCTGGGGCCTTTGACGTCTCCTGCGGCGCGGGCATGCGCTCCTGTGGCGCGTGCCAACGGCTTGTCGATGTTGAGTTTTTCGACCGACTGGACCGTGGCGGCGGACGGAACGCTGGTCATGGGCTTTATGCCCTTTGGACAGGTGCGCCGGATTGCCGAGTGGGCAGCGCAAAGCGGGTTGCGTCGAATCGGTATTCTGGCGCCGGATGATGACTATGGGAATGCCGCGTTGCGGACCTTTCAAAGCCGGAGTGCCGAGTTGGGGCTTGTGATCGTCTCTTCTGTCAAATTTCCTCCTCAGACGGCGGCTCTTGAGCCCCAGATCAATACGCTGTTGGCGCAGGCCGGGCGTGGCCCGGACGGTCTGGCGGCGCTGGATGCCGTTTTCTTGCCGATGGCCGGGGAGAAGGCCGCTCTTGTTTCCCGGGCCTTGAGCGCGGCGGGCTTGCCGCCCCAACGGGTGAGGCGTCTAGGGACGGGGCTATGGGATGATCCCGGGCTGGCGGCTTCGCCGGACCTTTCGGGTGCGGTTTTTGCTGCACCGCCTCCTTCTCTGCGGTCTTATTTTGAAACCCGGTATGTCCGGCTTTACGGCTCTGCGCCGCCGCGTCTTTCGACGTTGGCCTATGATGCCACGGCTCTGGCCGCTGTTCTGGCGCGCAGCGGGCTTGATCGGGCGGGTCGGCCTGCCTTCGGACGCGGAGACGTTCTCAACCCCAACGGATTTGCCGGGTTGGACGGGATTTTCCGGTTTCGCGGCGATGGCCTGGCGGAGCGAGGCGTCGCTGTCATGACTCTGCGCAATGGGACGATACGGGAAGTTTCACCTGCACCCGGAACTTTTCAGGCACCGGGCCCGGCAGGCCCGATGTGAGCGCGTCCGGGCCGACCCTGTTTCCGCCGGGGGGGCGGTTTATCTCTCCTCAGCCTCTGTCAGGCGAGGCGCGTCCCGCCGAAGCGATCTCGATTCCTCCGGCGCAAGACGACGAACGGGGGCGAACGCGGCATCTGCGCGGCGAGGTTGTCGGGCGTGAGGATGGGGGCCGGGTTCGCATCCGCACCGACCGGGGCGAGGTTCAACTTCGCCTTGGTCCACGCACTCCGCCGTTGTCGGACGGTCAGCGCGTTGATATTGAAATTCCGCCCGGCGACATCCCGCAGAAAGTCTTTCTCAGGTCTCTTTCTGTGAAATCACATGAATCTGCGCCTGCCGCACCGCCTCAGGATACGGTTTCGACGTCGAAACCTCTGCCAGTTCTTCCGCCAGATCTTCCCTCCGGTGCCGGGCAAGACGCAGAGATTGCCGAATCTCTGCCTGTTCGGTTGGTTTTTTTGCCTCCGGCGCAAAGTGTGATCCTGAATGGCGCGCAGGCCTCTCAAGGGGAACTGGATTTTTTCCAGAAAGTCCTCTTGCCTGTTTTTCCTGCGCTCCCGGTTCAATCGGGCTTTTCCTCGCGTTTGGCTCCCGCGTCTCTTGTTCCTGATCTTCCGGATCTTCTGTTTCCGTCTTTGGCAAAACCTCTTCAAACTCAGATCACAGTGGAAACGCAGTCGATTGCGGTCTTTCTTCCCCCTCATCGTCTGGCTGCCGTGATTCCGGGGCCGGAGGAGAGTCTCCCCAAAAGGGCGCTGTACGAGACTGCGCCTCTTCGGAGTATTTCCCAGCCGCTGCCGGATCTTTTCTCTCTTCTGGCGCAAGGCGGGCGGTTCGGCATTCCACTTGAATCCCGGTCTCTTTTGCCTCTGAAAAGTCCGGATATTTCGGATACGCAGGCTTTTTCCGTTCCCGGACATCTGGACATCCATATTCTGAAAACAGACCGCATCGGTCTTCGGATCACCCCTCCGGAGCCTTCCAGCCAGAAGACTCACAACGCTGTTTTTCAGGTGCCATCTGGCACGCCGGGCGCAATTTTGTCGGGAACGGTTGGGGTTTTCTCAGGGCAGGTGGTTACGTCCTCCGGGCCGGGTGGATTGCCCGTTGTGTCTGTTCTTTTTCCGGAAAGCCCTTTTTCTCATCTGTTTACAATGCACATGGCTGCACCGGATCTGAGTGAAGGAGTCTGTTTTGATTTTGTTTTCTCGCGCGCACTGCAGACGGGTTTGACCCCGTCCGTTTCTTTTGCGCCGGATCGTCTGGATGTTCCTGCCAGTCTGTGGCCGGCTGTGAATGATGTTTTTCAGGCGTTCTCTGCCCTTGTGCCGGGGGCTGTGCCTCATGGGTTGGCTCAATCTCTGGCCCATATCCTTCCCAATCCGGGTGCTCCGGCGCAGGTCGGTCCCGCGATTGTGTTTTTCATTGCGGCCCTGCGCACAGGTGATTTCGGCGGGTGGGTCGGCGAGAAAACTCTCGATGCCTTGCGCCGCGCCGGGAAAGCCGATGCGCTGGGGCGAGCGGAACGGGATTTCTCGGCGCTCTCGGAGATGGCTGCGCGGCAGGTGGACGAAGGAGGATGGAAAAGCCTTCCTGTGCCGTTTCTCTGGGAAAACCGCGTTCATCGGGCTTTGCTTCACCATCGCGCCGCTCAGGAGGAACAGGAGGGGTCGGGCGGGAAAAAAGGCGGAAAATCCACGCGTTTTGTGTTTGATCTGATGTTCAATCGTCTCGGCGATGTTCAGGTCGATTGTTTGTACCGGGAAAACCGCCTGGATGTGGCCCTGCGGACCATTGCGCCCTTGAGCGCCGCGATGCGTCAGGATCTTCGGACCCGTTTCGTCCAGGCTCTGGCACAGGCCGGCATCCACGGGGAAATCCGGTTCCAGAGTGATCCGGAGTTTTTCCTGAAAATCCCCGCTCGCGATAAACCGCGCAGCGCATGGGTTTAACGGGTCAATCCGGAATTTTTAAGGACAAGGGAAAGAAACAAATTGCGTCGGTTCGGTCCGTGAGTTACCAAAGAGCAGAAGGACGACGATGCACAATCCCGCACAGACGAAAGACCAGATAGACACGGCTCGGTTTTCGCCGCTTTTCGCCGTGGGGTTGTGGTGCGCGGGGATCGTTATCGCGGGTGCCGCTGTGCAGGCCGCTTTGCCCTCTCTCCCTTCTGTGCTTTACGACCGGTTTTCGGTTCTCTATGCCCTTGGGGTGGCGTTGTCCGCGCTTGCGGCCTCTCTGGCGCGTCTTCCCGCCGGAAAAGTTCTGGAACAAAGGGCCGGAGCGTCTGTTCTCCTCCTGCTTCTGGCTTTTTTTACGGCGGCGGGGACTTTCACGGTTGGGCCGGATTTGCCATCGTTGCTCGACGTTCACCGGAGTTTTTATTTCCGGGGGCTTTTGGGGCTTCTGGCGGGGATGCAGCTTGTGGCTATTGCCAATCGTACGGCTTGGCAGCGCAGCACGACAGGGCTTGTCATGCTGGTCGCCCATGGGGGTGTTTTGCTGATTCTCTCCGGCGCGGCGCTGGATTCTTCTTTCGGCCAGAGAGGAATCCTCAAACTCCATCAGGGCGGGCAAAGCGCGGTTTTCAGCGAGACGCAGGGGCTTTCGAATGCCCTGACCGGAGGAACAGGGCGGCTTGGTGCGACGGTTGGGCTGGAGGGAATCGAAACGGAATATCATCCGCGCCGGGTCCATCTGCGCCTGTATCGTGATGGCGTTCTGAGTGCCAGTTACGAAGTCCGCAAGGGCTTGAGCGGGATGTTTGGCGATATCGGATTTACTGTAACCGATTATATGCCCCACGCTGCCACCATCCGGACGGTTACGCCCTCACTGACCATGACGGGCAAGGCGGCGGCGATGGTGCGCATCGAATCTCCTGATAAATCTGCATCGGACTGGCTGTTTGCCGAAAAAGGGAATTTTGGATTCATTCGTGACCCGCAAGGGAAAATTCTGGTCCGGTTCTTCTGGCCCGAAGACAAGCCCAAGGCCATTGATTCGCCGGAGCTTCAGATTGATGCGCAAGCCGGGCGCTGGCGGCTTGCAAGGCCGGGCCGCGAGGACACATGGCGCATGATCGGGGAGTCGGCTCATGCGGAGGTTGAGGGTGTTAAAATCGCGCTTTCGCGTTTTATGAACAGCGTGACGGTGACCGAGCGCGTCGAGAATGTTTCTGACGATCCGAAGGTTCCGGTCATCGATGTCCGTCTTGAGCGCGATGGCAAGATCCGTGACGTGGCGCTTTCTCCTTTGGCGCCGATGCCGGTCAAACTGGACGATCGTCTGGTTCTGGCTCCGACGCTTTCGGAAGAGGAACCGCGTCTGTTTACGAGCAGGATTACGCTCGACTGGCCGGATGGTACGCGTCAGACCCGCATTGTTCAGGTCAATCATCCGGTGCGTGTGGGGCTGTGTCGACTGTATCAGTCCGATTTCGACCGGGACGATCCATCCTTCAGCGGTTTTACAGTCAATTGCTCGCCCGGGTCGTGGGTGGCCGAATCCGGCATGGTCTTGATGGTTGCGGGTCTGTTCGGAGCCGGAATCCTGCTTCTGCGCGCCCGGAGAAAGGCGGAAAAACGATGAACCAGATCGAGTTTCTCTATCCGGTCATTGTCCTTTTCCTGTTTGCCGGGGTGTGGAATGCGCTTTCTCCTTTCGCCGGACGTCTGGCGACCATTCCGTCCATGGGCGCGGCGGGGCTGGGCTGGGCGGGTTTGTGTCTGGTGATTGCAACGGGCTGGATGGCTCTGGATCGCCCGCCTTTCAAATCGTTTTTTGAGACATGGATTTTGCTCGGATGGTGCCTTGCGACGATTGCGCTGGGGGCTGGAATCATGGTGCGTCGGTCGTATCTGTTCAGTCTGGCCTCTGTGGTGTCGGCGGGGGTTTTGCTCTGGGCCGTTTCGCACCCGGATCTGGAGAGCGCTCTTTTGCCTCCGGCTTTGCAAAGCCCGTGGTTCGTGCCTCATGTAACAGTCTATTTTTTCGGCTACAGCATGGTGATTCTGGGTGGATTGCTGGCGCTGGGCGGGTTTGCCCACGGCGTGCGCAGAGAATCTCTGTGGGCTCTTGCGGATCGTCTGTCTGTTGGCGCGTTCTTGTGTCTGGGTGCCGGGCTGTGTCTGGGGGCGACGTGGGCGGACGAAGCCTGGGGGACGTGGTGGGGATGGGATCCGAAGGAGAGTTGGGCTCTTGTCACGTGGCTGTGTGTTGCGGCGTTTCGCCATTTGCCACGCGAGATGCGCCTGAGTCCCAGGGGAATATGGATTTTGATTTTGGCGATGGGCGTGACCGGGTTTACCTATATGGGCATGCACCTTCTGCCCACAGCGGATTTGAGCGTCCACATCTACAGCGCATCATAGATCGCAGGGGCAACCCGCCTTACAGAAAAGAAAAAAGGGGCAAAACAAGCCCCTTTTTAACAGAAAATCATCATCCGAATGTCAGTTAGCCTGTCTGCGCAAAAAGGCGGGGATATCCAGAGAATCATCGGGCAATTCCGCGCGGGGCGGAGCCGCAGGCGCATCAATGGGCAGACGTCCCTGAGCCGGAGCCTGTGGAGCGGGAGACGCCTGAACAAAGCCTCCACCCGAGGCTGTCGCCACACCGGAAGAGGGCGGCGGCGCATGAAACGATGGGGAAGAGGGAACCATCGGCGAGGGGGATGAAATGGCAGAAACGGAGGGTTCCGTCGACATGACCGGGGCAGATTTTTCGTGATAGGCGGGACGGGCGATCTGTTCCGTCGTATCTCCGCCGCGCATGTGAGTCGTAATCTTTTCAAACAGGGATGGCACGCTCCAGCGCCGTTCAGGCGTCGAACGCACAGGCGAGGGGGCTTGCGGGGCGGGTGGAGGATTGAACGAAGACACCTGCGCCGGGTTCCCTTCCGGTTCAACCGGGCTGGGTGGAATATAGGCATCGTTCATCATGACGCCCCGGGGAACGCCGCTGCTGACGCTTTGGGTTGTGGCGGCGCGTTGTTCCTGCGGCGCATAGGCGGGTGCAGATTCAGGCGCGCTGTGATGCGGCATGGAAACCGGTTCGTCAATTCTCCGGGCCGAAGCCGTTGCAGTGGTGTTCATTGGTGCGCGAGGCAGAGTCGAGACTCCCACAGGCCGTGCAATCGCAGAGCCCGGACGCGAGGCCGATGCGGGGGCGACCGACGCTCCCCCTCCGGTGGAGGATCCGGCGGCCTTCTGGGCCAGCGCGGCGTCAATTCCCGTGGCCACAACGGACACGCGCATGACGCCATCCATGTTTTCGTCGAATGTCGCCCCGAAAATGATATTGGCGTTAGGATCGACTTCGTCGCGGATACGGTTGCACGCCTCGTCCGCCTCGAACAGGGTCATGTCATACCCGCCGGTGACGTTGATAATCACGCCGCGCGCGCCCTTCATCGACAGGTCGTCGAGCAGCGGGTTGTTGATCGCGGATTCTGCGGCCTTGATGGCGCGCCCATCGCCGGAAGCCTCGCCGGTTCCCATCATGGCCTTGCCCATTTCCTGCATGGCCGTACGGATGTCCGCAAAATCAAGATTGATAAGGCCTGGACGCAGCATCAGATCCGTCACGCCGCGCACGCCCGACTGCAAAACAGTGTCGGCCAACTGGAAGGCTTCGGCAAAGGTCGTACGTTCATTTGCGATACGGAAAAGATTCTGGTTCGGAATGACGATCAACGTATCGACATAGTTCTGCATCTCTTCAAGGCCGCCCTCGGCCAGACGCATGCGGTGCGACCCTTCGAAATGGAACGGCTTGGTTACGACGCCAACGGTCAAAATCCCTCTTTCACGGCACGCCCGCGCGATAACCGGCGCTGCTCCGGTGCCTGTTCCTCCGCCCATCCCGGCGGTGACGAAAACCATGTTGGCGCCTTCCAGATAATGGATGACATCATCCAGTGCCTCTTCTGCCGCCGCCCGTCCGATTTCCGGTTTTGCCCCGGCGCCCAGACCCGACGTCACGGACAGGCCCAACTGGACCTTGTTTTCGCACTGCGAGTTTTCAAGTGCCTGCGCGTCCGTGTTGCAGACGACGAAATCGACGCCCCCAAGGTTGGTGGCAATCATGTTGTTGACAGCGTTGCTGCCTGCGCCGCCGACGCCGACGACTTTGATGCTCGGAGTCAATTTCTGAACCTCTTGATGCTGGATACGGACGTTGATCATGGTGGAATCCCCTTTGGAACGGCGAAGGTGATTCTATGAGAATCGACGGAGAAACGCCAGACAAAAGACGAAAGGATGCGTGAGAAATTCACAGGCGAATCAAGTGCTTTAAGCATACTCTATTTCAGGTTTCCTGTAAAATACGCCCTCTAACCCCATTGATCCGATTCGGATTTTACCCTGTGGACAGGGCTGTGGGGCGAATCGGGACAAGTGCAGGGATTTTCTGTGGATAAAAAACAGGTCTTATCCGTTTGTGTCCGTGGGGGGGTAGAGCTCCTGCGCCCGGGCTTCGAATGCGCTGACCATCCGGCGGACGGCTTCGTTAAAAAACAGGCCAACAATCCTTTGAAAAACATAACTCCTGAACTCGAAATCGACATAAAAATCGATGGTGCAGCGCCCGTCCGGTTCGCGGATGAAGTGCCAGCTGTTTGACAGATATCGCAACGGACCGGAAAGGTATTCGACATGAATCCGGTCGGGCCTTTGCCATGTTACCTTGGAGGTGAAGGTTTCGCGCACCATGCGATATCCGATGACCAGATCGGCATAGAAGGCTCCTGTTTCCCGCTGTGTGATCCGGCTGGCCAGAACCCAGGGCAGAAACTCCGGATACCGATCCACATCCGCCACCAGATCGAACATCTGTTCGGGCGTATAGGGCAGCGTTTTTTTCTCGGCATGCGTTGGCATATTATGTCCATATCCGGAGCAGTGTCCGCTCACTATAAGGGGCGCGGACCGCCGGGCCAAGAGCCGAAAGCACATGGGCGCTTGATTTTTGGTCTGTCCGGATCATCTTGGTGTGAAGGACAAGGTTGGAACCGCTCAAAACCCGAGGGATCGTTCATGATACATCTTTCTGATGGCGCTGCTGCTCCGGATTTTACTTTGTATGCCGATGACGGTCGTCCCGTGTCTTTGTCCGGATTTCGAGGGCGGAAAGTCGTGCTTTATTTCTATCCGAAAGACGATACGCCGGGCTGTACGCAGGAATCCTGTGATTTTCGTGATTCGCTGGCGGCTCTGTCGGGTGCGGGCGTTGCGGTGCTGGGTCTTTCGCGCGATGGCGTCGAAAGCCACAGAAAATTCAAGGAAAAATATGCGCTGAATTTTCCTCTTCTGGCTGATGAGGACGGGGCGGTGTGTGCCGCTTATGGGGTCTGGGTCGAAAAAAGCATGTATGGAAAGAAATATATGGGCATTGAGCGCACGACTTTCCTGATTGACGAGGCCGGAAAAATCGTCCGCATCTGGCGAAAGGTTAAAGTTCCCGGCCATGTTGAGGGCATTCTGGAGGCGCTGAAAGCGGTTTGATCGGGGGGTATACGCTTTCGGCCATAAATTTCTCTCCCCCGCGCCGGGGAATCAGGCTAGACTGTCGCCGCTTGGGTTCTTGCGGGGGCATTTTTACGTGAACTGGCTGTGGTTTCTTCTCTGGTTTGTTCTGTCGGCGTTTGTGCTTGGCGCCTTCGTCTGGAGTACGCGGATTTTATTTCGCCAGAAGAAGGTTTGGGCGGCTTTTTCAAAGGCGCACGGCATGACCCTGACGCCTGGCGCGTTCATGGGCTCCCCGCAGGTTCAGGGGGTGTATGGCGATTTTCGGTTCAGCCTTGTTTCCGAAGAACAGCGCGCCGCCGATGCGCGCGGGGCGCGGTTCCGGAGTGTTGTCGAATTGCACCGTCAGGTTCCCATGGCATTTTCCGGCGCGGTTGGATTTGGCGATCTGGAGCAGCAGCTCGGCGGCCTTGATCTGCCTGCGACGTTTATCCCGCAAAGTCCGATCTGGAAACCGAACTGGTTTTTGCGGACCTCGGATTCAGGCAAAATGGCCTCTTATCTGACCGAAGAGCGCCTCAAGGCCCTTGAGTCCGTCCTGCGGATCAAGGCGGCTTCGAGTCTTCTGGTTTTTGACGGCATGAACATCCTGCTGCGGTTTGAGACTTCCGATGCGCTGACCGATGGACGAAAGCTGGAGGCCATCGTCAAGCGTATGGCCGAGGCGGCACGCATCCTGTTTCCCCTTGACGTTTCCGCTCCGCCCCCGGAAGAGTCTACGCCGGAACCGGGCCTGATTCCGGCAGGGTAAAGGCCGAATTCTGCCATGGCTTCATCGCGTGCGCGAAAGATCCGATGGCCCCGCTGGACACTGCAAGTGCATGAAGCGCTTCACTTTGGGCCCGAATCCGTCCGTTGAGATCCGGAATGATCGCGCCGCCGTCCGGGCGCGCGGCAAGAACACTGGACAATGCCTTGGTAAAGGCATGGTCCTCTTTCCCGGGCGGTAAAACGCAGTGCATCGCCAGACGGTCAAGGGCAAAGGCATTCCCGTGTCGATATCCGTCCAGAAGATCCGTACAAACTTGTGCAAAATCGTCTCTGCAAAGACCTGATTCTGAAAGAGGTACCGCCGCCCGAAAGGCGTAGGCTCTTGACAGGGCGCCCCCGGCATGGCGGTTTTCGGACAAAAAGGACACTTCAGGTGCATCAATCGGGTCGCGACCAAGCGCCTTGATGATGTTGGACAGAGGCTCTCCCCATGCTCCCATTTTTACAAGCCTCCGTGCCTGCTGGACAAGGGCGATTCGGTCCGGAGAGGATGGCGGCGAGAAGGAAGACGCAGACAAAAGCCCGAAAACCCGGGCCAGGCGAGCAAACGACATGATGATAACCTCCCAGTTTTGTGAATGCCCGCCTTGTTTTTTTTGCGGGCTGTTTTGTTCCCTGTTCCGGAAAAATCGTATCCGATTGTGTTTCGGTAATCAATCCTCGAAAAAATCGGTTTTTGACCTGTCGATCTTAAAAGCTCTTTAAGACTTTCAGGACATGATGAAATTCGATTTCGGAAAATATATCTGTTATAATCAGGTCCGTGGGCGCAGGGAAGCGGATTAGGGAAGGCCTGGAAGAAGAGGAAATAAAACGATGAAAATTGACATCAGAAAATTTCTTGAAGCGGCGGGAATTACGGATTTTTTCTATCCGGGGAAGAGGCTGGTCCGCAAATGTCCTCAGCCGGGAGAATACAAGAGTCACAGTGTTGTTCTGGACTGGGTTGATCCGGCGAAAATCCGGATTGACCTCAAGCCCGGCCTGATGGGCTATCCTTTGCGCCGGAGCGACCTTAAGAAATATCCTGTCAGTCTCCAGTCTCCAACCTATGTTGAAATCGCTGTTGAAAAGGAACGGGCGGACGGAGACGGCAAGGACGGAAAAGGCGAGGAAAGCGGCAGCGGGTCACGCTCCGGAAAAGGGGGCGGAGGTGGACGGAAGCTAAAGATGTCCCGCGCTTTCGCGGATGTAATGGAAGGGAGTTTTCCGGCTTTCGGCACCGTGACCGAAATGGTTGTTATGGGCATGAAGATCGGGGCGGAAGCTGTTGAAGCCGTTCTGGAATCTTTTGCCGCGCAGATCAAGGCTGCCAAGGTTTCGTCTACGGATCTTCTGGTCAAGGCAGGAAAAGCCATCACGCGCTATATGCCTCCTGCATTTCTGGCGCCAAAAGGTGACGAAACGGCGGTCTATAAATACGATCGCGAGAAGAACGAGCCCATGTTTGGCGGTATGGCTCCGAGCTAGCCGGGTGAGGGGTGAAACCCTGCCCTACGCGACAAGCCGTTCGAGCAGGGGATGGCGCCATGACATCGGGGAAATTCGCCCCTGTTCAAGGTCAAGTGCGCCGTAAAAGTCGTTCATATTCCACAGGCGCCTTTCTCCATCCATTCCCATCCCCCAGATACGCTCTGCGGAGAATGGCAAAAGGATGGGTCTTTCTTCGCCCATCTCCATACCGGAGGTTTGTCTGGTTATGTATTCGTGGATACGGCGATGGAGCGAGGGCTCTACGAGCGCGAGGTTTTCTTCCTCGTTGTTCCCGCCCAGCGAGATCGGCATGATATGGTGGACCTGAAAGGAAAGACAGTATTCAATGACTGTCCGTCTTGCGGATTTGTGGAAGAAATCAGAAAGACTTTCGATGGCCTGTTCGGCAAATCGGCTTTTGTCCTCTCCGGTCAGTGTGGCGCGGCGTGCCCGTGCCTCGTTGGAGGGTATTCTGGTTGCCAGAACAGGCTCAAGCGCCAGATTGAACACGTTACGCAGACACACACCTTCTGCGCTTTTGTCGCAAAGAAGAGCTTGTCTTTCCCATAAAGGCTGACGTTCCAGACCCACAAAACATCCCTGAAGTTTTTTATTGTCCCTCTTTAGGTTTTAAACCTCCGGCTTCAGCCGGAAAAGGCTTTAGCCGTATTTTTTTAACACAGAGAACGCGGAGAAGACGCAGAGGTCACAGAGAGACGCTGTTCTCCGTGCCTTCTCTGTGGTCTCTGTGCCCTCTGTGGTGAATCTTTTCTTTCTTTTTTTTAAGGCTTCCAGCCTTTTTCGAACCTACCGGCTTCAGCCGATAGTGGTTCAGTTTACCCAGACCCTCTATACGCGGAAAGACGCGCGGGATGCAACCTGATTCCCGGTGAGGAAGATGATTTTTTGTGGACGTGCGGCCCGGAGTGAGTCTAAATGATGGCGTTTTCAAAAGGGTCCCGAGAGAGAAAGGCCAATCCATGACCGCCGTTATAAATCCTGGTTCCCGGCCGATGGCCAACGCGATCCGGGCTCTGGCCATGGACGCTGTCGAAAAGGCTAAATCCGGGCATCCCGGCATGCCGATGGGCATGGCGGACGCGGCAACCGTCCTGTTTACGAAATTTCTGAAATTCGATCCGAAATGGCCGCAATGGCCTGACCGGGACCGGTTTGTCCTGTCCGCCGGGCATGGGTCGATGTTGCAGTATGCGCTGCTCTATCTTTCAGGTTATGAGAAAATCAGCCTTGAGAACATTAAGAATTTCCGTCAGTTGCACAGCCATACTCCCGGCCATCCGGAAATTGACGTGGCGTCGGGCATTGAAACCACAACCGGGCCTCTCGGGCAGGGGATTGCCACAGCCGTTGGGATGGCTCTGGCCGAGAGGCATCTGAATGCCCGGTTCGGGGATTCTCTGGTTGACCACCATACCTATGTGATTGCCAGCGACGGCGATCTGATGGAGGGGATCAGTCATGAGGCGTGCGCCCTGGCCGGGCATCTGAAGCTTTCGCGCCTTATCGTCCTGTATGACGACAATGGAATCAGCATCGACGGAGAAACTTCTCTGTCTTTTGGCGAGGACACGACAAAGCGCTTTGAGGCCTATGGGTGGGACGTCCAAAGCATCGACGGTCACGATCCGGCGGCGGTGGAGACGGCTATTTCCGCCGCGCTCAAGACCACCACGCCAAGTCTCATTCGCTGCAAGACGGTTATCGGATTCGGCGCGCCGACCAAGGCGGGCAAGGAGTCCTGCCACGGATCGCCTCTGGGGGCCGAGGAAATCGCAGGCGCGCGGGCGGCGTTGGGATGGAGCGCCGGACCTTTCGAAATTCCGGATGATATTCTGAGCCAGTGGCGCAGCGCCGGAGCGCGAAACCAGAGCGTTGCTGTCGCGTGGAAACAGCGCTATGACGCTCAGGGCGCTGGCTTGAGAGAAGCTCTGGAGGGCGATGCGGCCCGGATGGACGCGCCTGTGATCGCCGCCTTGAAAGAAAAATTCCGCGCCGAAAAGCCGGTTCTGGCCACGCGCGCGGCCTCGGGCAAGGTGCTTGAGTCCCTGATTCCGGCCATTCCCGAACTGGTTGGCGGATCGGCGGATCTGACCGGATCGGTCAATACGCGGGTCAAGGGGATGGAGACGCTGGATGCGGGAAATTACGCCGGGCGCTATATCCATTATGGCGTGCGTGAACACGGTATGGCCGCGATGATGAACGGTATGGCCCTGCATGGCGGAATTATTCCCTATTCGGGGACGTTCCTGCAATTTGCCGATTATTGCCGCCCTGCGATTCGCCTCTCGGCCCTGATGCGCCAGCGGGTGGTTTATGTCATGACTCATGATTCGATCGGTCTGGGGGAAGACGGCCCGACGCACCAGCCGGTCGAGCATCTGGCCTCTTTGCGCGCCATGCCCAATCTGAATGTGTTCCGTCCCTGCGACCCCATTGAGGCCGCCGAATGCTGGGAAATTGCGCTTGGCACGGCGCATACGCCTTCCGTCCTGTCTTTGTCGCGCCAGAATTTGCCGTTTGTGCGCGAGGCTCCGGAGGCTGGAAATCTGTGTGCGAAGGGGGGCTATGTCCTTAAAGACTGTGCCGGTGCGCCCCGCGTTGTCCTGATCGCCACGGGGTCTGAAATCGCCATTGCGCTGGAGGCCCAAGGCCTTCTTGAAAAAGAAGGAATCCCCGCGCGGGTTGTGTCTATGCCCTGTCTGGACCTGTTCGCGGCGCAGCCTGAGGAATACCGCGCCTCGGTTCTTGGTCCGGCTGAGGCTCGTCTCGTGGTTATTGAGGCCGGAATCCGTCAGGGATGGGATGGGATTCTGGGCGCAAGCGGCGCGTTCATCGGGATGACGGGGTTTGGCGATTCTGCCCCTGCTCCGGCTCTTTATGCCCATTTTGGCATCACTGCGGCGGCGGTTTTGGAGGCTTTAAATAAAGCTTAAGGTTGTTTTTGTGTCATTTTCCGGAACACAGAACGCTTGCGTTTTGTTGTCATATGTATAAACTCGGACGGAGTTTCAGGAACATGACACGAAAAAGGAGCCAACATCATGACCGCGCAAGTCGAAATCGCAAAATCCGAAGTGTTCAACTTTCATTCAGACGTTCGTCCCTTTGGCCGCGCGCCCTGGGATGCGCCGAAGCCGACTCAAACTCCGGAAGACCAGAGATTTAACGTCAATTCGAACGTTCGTCCCTTTGGTCAGTCTCCGTGGGATGCCCCGGCTCCAAAGTCGGCATAAAAAAGCGCGTCCCTGACGTTGCTGTAACCAAACCTGTCATCCCGGGCTTGACCCGGGATCCAGTAAAGGCTTGACAAAACGGGATCTTCGCACAAGGCGGGGGTGACAGGTTTGGCACGCTTCAAGACTTTTGCAGCAGGTCTATTCTTGTAAACGTCGCGTCCTGTGGCTATAACGGAAAGAGAGGGACTTGCTCTTGCGCATGGTCCTTCTTCTTTTTCTGAAATTTGCACGAGACAGGGCTTGGACCATGCACGATCTCAAGGCTATCCGGGATGAACCCGGTGCGTACGATGCCAACTGGGCGCGGCGCGGACTTTCTCCGCAGACTCCTGCGATTTTGTCTTTGGACGAAAAACGTCGCGGGCTTCAGACCCGGTTGCAGGAGCTTCAGGCCCGCCGGAACGAAGCCTCAAAGGAAATCGGGAAAATCAAGGCCGCCAAGGGGGATGCCGAGGCCTTGATGGCGCAGGTCGCCGCTCTGAAAGACGACATGGCGGCGCTGGAGGCGCAGGAGGCCGAAACGGCTCGCGCGCTCGACGATATTCTTTCAACCCTGCCGAATCTTCTGGATGATACGACGCCCGACGGGCCGGATGAGACGCACAATGTCGAAGTGCGTCGGGTGGGGACGCCGCCCCGCCGCAATGAATCCCCCGATCATGCCGCCATTGGCGAGGCGCTGGGCATGATGGATTTCGAGACCGCCGCGAAGATTTCCGGCGCGCGGTTTACCCTTTTGCGCGGGGGGCTGGCGCGGCTGGAGCGCGCACTGGCCCAGTTCATGCTGGATACGCACACGACGGAGCATGGCTATACGGAAGTCTCGCCGCCCTTGATGGTCAAGGACGATGCGGCCTACGGCACGGGGCAATTGCCGAAATTTTCTGAAGATCTGTTTCGGACCACCAACGGATACTGGCTTGTTCCCACCTCCGAAGTCCCGTTAACCAACACGGTCGCGGACATGATTCTGGAGTCGGAGGCTCTGCCCATTCGCCTGACGGCCCATACGCCGTGTTTCCGTTCCGAAGCCGGAGCCGCCGGAAAAGACACGCGCGGCATGATTCGCCAGCACCAGTTCTATAAGGTCGAAATGGTGAGCATCACCCGGCCCGAAGACAGCGCCGCCGAGCATGAGCGGATGACGGCCTGCGCCGAAAACATCCTGAAGAAACTGGATCTGCCCTTCCGCACGGTCGTTTTGTGCAGCGGGGATACAGGATTTGGCGCACGCAAGACCTATGATATCGAGGTCTGGCTGCCCGGCCAGAATGCCTATCGGGAAATTTCCAGCTGTTCGAACTGCGGCGATTTTCAGGCCCGGCGCATGAAAGCCCGCGCCCGTCCGAAGGGCGAGAAGGACACGCGATTCGTCCATACGCTCAACGGGTCGGGTCTTGCCGTGGGCCGGACCCTGATCGCCGTTATGGAGAATTACTACGACCCTGCCGACGGGGGAATCGTGGTCCCCGCAGCCCTGCGTCCCTATATGGGCGGGTTGGAGAAGATTACAAAGTAACGCTGTCTGTTTTTATTACGAAGACGTGACGTCGTTCTTCCGAGACTCTGTTAATGTGCCGCCATGACCATTGATGATACAAAGAAAATCCGGCTGGTGATGTATCTGCGTACGGCGGGGATCAGCGACACGCGGGTTTTAAGCGCCATGGAACGCGTCCCGCGCGATGTCTTTGTTCCGCCGACCTTTCGGGATCAGGCGTGGGAGGATACCGCCCTGCCGATTGGTCTGGGGCAGACCATCAGCCAGCCGCTCGTCGTTGCGACCATGACTCAGGCCTTGAAGATCGGCGAGAAAGACAAAATTCTGGAAATCGGGACGGGATGCGGGTATCAGGCCGCAATTCTGGCCCGCCTGTGCCGCCGAGTCTATACGATTGAGCGGCACAAGCCTTTGCTGGATGTCGCGTTGCGCCATCTGGACGATCTGAAAATCCGCAACGTCACCGCCATTTGCGCCGACGGGATGAAGGGCTGGCCCGATCAGGCGCCGTTCGACCGGATCATCGTGACCGCCGCCGCGCGCGAAAAGCCGCCGCAGGCTTTGATCGACCAGCTGGATATTGGCGGGATTCTGGTTATTCCTGTCGGTGAAAACGGCGCACAGGTCTTGCGGCTCTACAAAAAAGAATCCCGCGATACCTTCGCCATCCGTGATCTGATGCCGGTGCGATTTGTTCCCTTGCTCCCCGATGTGGCCAAACCCGGAGACTATGCCGAAAAGGATCTGGTCGATCTGGCTGGATAAGGCGTCCGGGTTATGCGCTTGTCGATGTTCGATCTCCGTCCGGAGAAGGCGAGGGAGCCGGGGCGCTCTCATCGGACGCATTTTTGCGAACGCCGGACATGAGCCCGGCGGCGATATCGCGGTTGATATCAATCAAGGCGTCCATTTTGCTTTTTTCAGGTCTGGCGAGAAGCTCCACCGTTCGCTTGAAAATAAAGTTCGACAGATTGATGATGTTGCTGCGCAGATCGTTCGGTCTGGTCCCGTCGGCATTTTCCAGTGCCGCGTCATAAAACATCAGCCATATCTGGCGGTTATAGTGCAAAGTCTCATCCAGTTTCTCATGGGTCATCTGGTCCCAGTTGTCCTGAAGATCCTGCATCTTGCGCACGGCCTTGAGCAGGACGCGAGCCTCCAGCTCACGCTGGTCGGGCGTATGCGTCTGGGCATTCTGGTCGTATGCGCCTGCCGCCGAGGCGTAAGGATTACCGGGATTCGCAGGATTTTTGGACATGTTCCATCAGCTCGCGTTCGTGGTCGATGAGATCTCGGGCTTCTTTCAGGGCTTTGTAATAGGACCCTTCGATGATTTTTTCGTTGATTTTCAGGAAGAAAAAAGCGGTCGAGGGCGCAGCTTCCTGAATTTCGCGTAACATGGAAAAGTAAGACTCGTGATGTTCCCGGGGGTTTCGCGCCAGATACATGCACTGTATCAGAAAATAAATCTTCCGGCACGGGGTGTCGGCTTCATTTTCCTGCATCACGTCTTTTTCGCGCAGAATGGGCGCGTCTCCGGCGATATGTAAACGGATGCGCCGCTGGTCGTCATTGGTGATGACGGCTGCACCGATCAGGATTTTTTCACCGGGTTTGAGGTCGATCACGAGCGCCATGGATTTCTTCCTTGCGAGAGTTAAACGGGCCTTCTGCCCCTCTCTTTGACCCTATCATACGCGTCTTAACGAAAAATGAAAAGCACAACGAAATCCCCCCTTGGACATCGGGGCGGGATGGATGTACAATCAGAGGTGCTTTCGGTTTCGGGGGTTTTCCGTATCGGGAGCCCTTTGCTTTTGGTCTGTTTTTTTTGCGTTGCTTCGCGCACTGTGCCTTTGTTCAAGGATTCGCTCATGTTTTCCGAAATCGGACGCTTTGCCTTGCCTCGCTTTGTTGTTGCGATGGCTTTGATTCTGTCCTTTTTCGCCTTTTTGTGCGCTCCGGATCCTGCGTGGGCCAGAGGCCGCAAGGCCCCGGCCGAAAACAAAAAATACGCCGATATTGTCATGGATGCCGTTACGGGCGAGATCCTGCATCAGAGAAATGCGGACAAGCCGCTTCATCCTGCGTCTTTGACCAAGATGATGACCCTTTTGATGACGTTTGACGCTCTGGAGGACGGGCGGATTCACCTGAATGACCGGATTCCCGTTTCGGCGCATGCGGCGTCCATGGTGCCGAGCAAGCTTGGCCTGAAGCCCGGAAGCACGATTCGGGTTGAGGATGCGATTTACGCACTTGTGACGAAATCGGCGAACGATGTTGCCGTAACTCTGGCTGAATCTCTGGGTGGGACGGAGCGGCGATTCGCCGGGATGATGACCCGTCGGGCCAAGGCCTTGGGGATGAGTCAGACCAATTTCCGGAACGCGTCCGGTCTTCATCATTCTGCTCAGGTGTCCACGGCGCGGGACATGGCTCGGTTGGCGCGCTATATCATCCGCGAACGATCTCGTTACTACGGGTATTTTTCGACAAAGAGTTTTACGTACAAGGGCGATACATACCATAATCACAATCGTCTGATGGGGACATATCGTGGCATGGACGGGATGAAAACCGGATATACGGTGCCTTCGGGGTTTAATCTTGTGGCGTCTGCCGTCCGTGGGGATCGGCGTTTGATCGGCGTTGTGTTCGGGGGACGCAGCGCGGCTTCCCGTAATGCGCGGATGGCGGCTTTGCTGGACGAGGCCTTTGCCTTGCCCGAGTCGGGGCGCGGAATGGCGCTGGCCGGGCTTGCGCCGGATGTTGTGGCTCCTGTCCCTGGCTTGAAGCCGACGGATCGGGCGGAAGACGATGACGCCGGGGATGTGGCCTTGGCCGATATGGGTGAGGGCGTTGGCGATGCTTCGATCGCGGGGGACGACGATATTCGCTCCCGTCCGCCGGAGCCGTCCCTTCGCAAGCGTACGGATCCATCCGGGGCTTGGTCCATTCAGGTCGGGGCCTATGGAAATAAAAAGGCCACAGGGGATGTTTTGCGGCGGGCTGTGGCGGCTTTGCCCTCGGAACTTGCTCATGTGACGCGGGCGGAAATCGCGTCTTCCCGCGGGACAAACGGGACCATTTTCCGCGCCCGTTTGTCGGGGTACGATCGGAATCAGGCGATTCGGGCCTGTCGTCATTTTCGAGACTGTCTTGTCATAGCGCCCCGCGGGCGGTAGGACGCGTTTCCGTTGGTCTGTGTTGCTGTCGAAAAGAGAGGCGGCTCTTGCCATCCATGCCTGATTCGTTGGTTTTGAAGGAGCGAAAGCGTCTGATTGTTACCGGAAAATCCGGGTCTGGCTTGTCCTCGGCTCTCAAGAGCCTTGAGGATATTGGATACGACGTCATTGATAACTTGCCGCTTTCCTTGCTGGATTCTCTTCTGGATCAACCGGATATCAGGGACAGGGCCTTGGCCGTCGGTCTGGACGTCCGGTCTTTGGGGTTCGATCCCGCTGCCATTCTGGCGCAGGCCGAGCGGCGTGGCCTTTTTCTGCTTTTTCTGACGTGCGACGATGCAGCGCTTCAGAAACGGTTTACGGCGACGCGTCGCCGGCATCCTCTGGCCAGAGACAAGTCAGTTGCCGATGGGATTCGGGCCGAGCGCATGATGCTTGATCCTTTGCGCCGTGCCGCCGATCTGGTGGTTGACACCACGGCCCTGTCCATTCACGATTTGCGGCACATTCTGGAGGGGCATTTCGGGCTGGAATCTTCTGGCAGACTGGCTGTGACGGTTCTGTCTTTTTCCTTTGGGCAGGGGATGCCCAGAGAGGCCGATCTTGTTTTTGACGTGCGGTTTTTGCGCAATCCTCATTGGGATGAGACTCTGCGTTCTTTGAGCGGGCTTGATGCTGCGGTGGGGACGTATATCGGGGACGATCCGGCCTGCGGACCTTTTCTGGATGCTTTGAAAGGCATGGTCGGGCCGCTTTTGCCGCGTTATGCGCAGGAGGGGAAAAGCTATCTGACTTTGGCTTTTGGCTGTACGGGCGGGCGTCACCGTTCGGTCTGGATGGCCGAGGAAGTTGGGCGGTGGCTGGAGTCCCTGGGCTGTCGCCTGAGTGTCAGGCACCGGGATCTTCAGGCCGGGGTTTTGGTTTCATCCTGATCTTCAAGAGGGAATCCGTAAGGGTCCAATGGGATCTCTCCGGTGACTTCGCGGCCCCATCGCGTCACGAGATCTGTTTGTCGTTGCTCGATGCTCCGCAGGCGTGCCAGCGCTTTTTGGGTCATGACGGTTGCCACGATGCCGGTCATGGACCATTCGATCATATACCCCAGACATGCGGCGGCGTACATAACGACGATGGATAAGGGATTTGCAGCGATTTCAATGGCATGCTCCTTCGTGTGTTCGCCGCTCCATAACTCTATGATAAATGGGGTGCATCCGGCCAGATTCATTGACCCAACGGTCATTCCCAGAACTTTTTCGCGAGTCCGGTCAACGAGGGTTGCAATAAATGTCGGGAGCATCCCGATGATAAGCAAAATCGTTGTGGGCAGGAATAAAAGGGCGGTGATGACGATGCCGATGAGGATAATCTGTCCCTTGACGCCCAGAGCATTTTTCTTTTTTCTTGCCATGAATTCTATGTCAGGTCTTTCTTCATCCGTTTTCCGGGTGTGGGGGCAGCGGCGACCTGATTGCGGCCATTGTGCTTGGCTGTGTACAGGGCTGCGTCTGCGCGTTCGATCAGATCCTCGATCGACTCGCCATTATAGTATTCGGCCACGCCGATAGACATGGTGATTCGGCCCATTTTCTCACCGTTGGAGCGATTGATGATGTCTTTTGTGGCCAGAGTCCGGCGCAGATTTTCGCCCACGGCCACCCCGGCGCGCATTTCTGTTTCGGGGAGCAGGATGGCAAATTCCTCGCCGCCATAGCGGGCCGCAATGTCTCGTCCTTTCACTCCGTCGACGAGCGTTCGGGCAACAAGACGCAAGACCTGATCACCCACCTGATGTCCGAAATTATCATTGAACCCCTTGAAGTGGTCAATATCCACCATAAGAAGGGTGAAAGTCACATTATTTGTGTCGGCTTCGCGGGCAATCCTGCGGATTTCCTCATCAAAGGCTTTACGATTCGACAGGCCGGTCAGTCCGTCGGTCATGGCCTCGCGCCGGATGGTTTCAAGGTCACGCTGCAAGGCTTCCATTGCCTGCGTTGACTTATCAAGCTGGGCCTCCAGAGTTTTGTTCTGGACAACCATTTGTTCTGTGTCCGAAACAATGGCCTCCAGAATGACTTGCAGGTCTTCTGCGGTATTAACCCCGCCAAGCTTTTCCGTAACAGACTCCAGCGTGCCGCTATATTGCGATGTGGCGCTGCGCACATTTTTAACGACGCCGGCCACGTCACGGATGGCGGTGTTAAGTTGCTCTCCTGCCCGGCGGACTTTTTCTTCGCTGTGCGAAGGGCCCAGAAAGCGCTGGTGCAGTTCCTGACACCGCTCTTCTGTAAATTTCTGGCGATTGGCCACCAGAATATCAATAGCCCGATTTACGTCTGAATTGGCTCTTGAGTAATAGACGTACCAAAGTTCGAAATGATCGGGGGTGGGGGCCAGCCCCTCCTTGTGCATGCGCTCCAGTGCGGCGCTTGCGAAATCGTTGGCTTGTGCAAGATCTTGAGTGTAGAGCACGGGAGAATCCTTGGGCGAGAGTAAACCTTTTCAATGTTACCAGTCTATTCCCTTCTGCAAAAGGGAAAAAGAAGGATGCAGGCGGATTGTTACATCGTATGCGGTGTTTCTTTCGTCGTTTCAGTTTTCGTTTGCTGAAGCAGCGGCAGAATCTCTTCGACCCGGTCTGCAACGGCAAAGAGTTTCCGGTCTTCGGGCCCGATGAATTCATGCGCCGCGAGGTGATCGAGAAGTCCAAGCAAGGGATCCCAATATCCGGCAATGTTGGCCAGAACGATCGGCTTATGGTGGAAATCGAGCTGGCGCCATGTGAGGAGTTCAAAAAACTCGTCCAGTGTGCCGAGCCCGCCGGGCAGAATCACGAAGGCGTCCGAGCGTTTGAACATGGTGATTTTGCGCTCGTGCATGGATTTAACAACCACGAATTCGCTCACGCCGCTCTGGGAGTGAGCCAGTTCGCGTCTTTGAAGGTCTTCCGGAATGACCACGGTGACGGTTCCCTTTGCGTCAACGACGCTGGCTGAGATTTCTCCCATCACCCCGACATTGCCGCCGCACACGAGATTGATTTTTTCGGCGGCCAGAATTTTACCCAAAGCGGCAGCGGCGTTTTTATAGGCGTTGTTGACTCCGAACGCGCGTCCGCAATAGACGCAGATTGTTTTTATGGACTCCATTTTCGTGTTTTACCCTCTTTTGTTTTCCAGATTGTCGCGCAGGCGCCGATTCTGGCCCTGCGGCATGAGTCTGACCCAATTTTACTCTGGGCGCAAATCCTTAAAATCTGCTATATTTCAGGAACGCCCCGCCGGAGAAAAGGCCAGGATGGGACGATATCTGGAAACTGAACCTTGCGGGAGTCTTCGCGGCATGAACAATGATCCTTTCCAAAGCCAGACACCTGACGGCTCGCCGGACGGGACTCCGGATGTCGGGTATGACCCTGCCCATCCCAAAACATTCATGGGGGATTTGATCCGGACCATCCGGGGGACTGTCCTGGTGCCGATTCATCCCGCCGGGTGGCCGTTTATTGCGGGGGCGGCCTTTATTGCCGTCGTTCTGGCCATGATTTCGGGATTTCTCGGGATGATTGGCCTGATTCTGGCGGTGTTCGTGCTGTATTTTTTCCGCGATCCTGTGCGGGTGGTGCCGGAGCGCGAGGGGCTTGTTGTTTCGCCTGCGGATGGATTGATTACCGCTATTACAGAAAACGCACCCTGGCCACCGGAGGTTTCCGGTGCAGACATGCGGACCTCGACCCGAATCAGCATCTTCTTAAGTGTCTTTGATGTTCATGTGAATCGTGTGCCTCTGGCCGGGGTCGTGCGGCAGGTGACGCATCAGGCCGGATTGTTCCTGAATGCGGGTTCGCCCCGGTCCGCGCAGGAGAACGAGCGCTGTACGACGGTTCTGGAAGCGCAGGATGGTCGTTCTCATGCGGTGGTCCAGATTGCAGGGCTGGTGGCCCGGCGGATTCTCAATGATCTGAAAGAAGGCCAGCGCGTCGAATCCGGTGGAAAAATGGGAATCATTCGTTTCGGAAGTCGGGTGGATGTCTATCTGCCCGAAGGGGTGAACGCTTTGGTGATGGAAGGCCAGCGCGCCGTGGGGGGGGAGACTGTTCTGGCGGATCTTGATTCGTCTGAAGATTCCCGGAAAGGAAGACGTCTGTGAGCCGTGAACCTCTGTCCGATGAGATCCGGAGCGATCTGCGCCGGATTATCCGTTTGCATAAAATGATCCCGAATATTCTGACTCTTATGGCCCTGGCGGCGGGGATGAGCGCCATTCAGTTCGCTGTGCGTGGTCTGTGGGATCAGGCAGCCTGGGCGGTGGTGATTGCAGCCATTCTTGATTCTCTGGACGGGGCTACGGCGCGCCTGATTAAAGCCTCCAGCGATTTCGGCGCGCAGCTTGACAGTCTTTCGGATTTTCTGTCCTTTGGCGTCGCGCCCGCGTTTATTCTGTATATCTGGGTTCTGGACGATGCCGGAAAAGTCGGATGGATTGCGGTGCTGGTCTTTGCCATCGCCACGGCCTTGCGACTGGCCCGTTTTAACGTGATGCAGGCGCAGTCTCACACCCGCCCGAAATGGGCGCGCGGGTTTTTTGCGGGCGTTCCGGCGCCTGCCGGGGCGGGTTTGGCTCTTACGCCTTTGTTCATCTGGAACCAGTCCGAAGACTGGTCGCCCGTTCATGATTTTTTCAGCGACCTAGCGGCGGGAACGCCCTTGATCGCGCTGTGGACGATTCTGGTGGCCGGATTGATGGTCAGCCGCATCCCGACCTTCTCAACCAAGCAGCTGCGCATTCCCGCGCGTCTGGCCATGCCGGTTCTGGGACTGGCGGCTCTCGGGATTGCCGCAATGATTCACGCGCCGTGGATTACCCTGACGGTGTTGATGGTTGTTTATGTCACGAGCATTCCGTTTTCCTTGCGTGTCTATCGAGGGCTTGCGGCGGCCAATCCGGACCATCCGGAATCGGGCGAGCCCTTATCCGATCTGGCGCTTGGCGTGGTGTCTTTGGATCACGTTTCCGAGGAATCCGACGGTTTGGACTGCGAAAAGTCCTGAGAAGCCAGAAGGACGCTCCATCCCGCAAGGGCCAGAATTGTTCCCAGCCACCACCCCTGCCACATCCCGTACCCTGTTGCGGCGATGGACAGGGAGGCCGCAAATCCCCCGAAAGCGAACCGGGCAGTGCGGGGGGGCAGGGCCATGATTGAGCGGATCAGTCCCGCCAGAAACACAACCGCGCAAACCACGCCGAAAGCGCCGAACTCGATCCAGATCTGAAGCGCCACATCGTGGGGATGCAGGATGGTGTTTCCTTTGTGATAAAGCTCGGCAGTGTCGAACGCCATATCCCGCGTGGCGTCGATGCCAAAGCCGAAGAAGGGGCGTTCCATGATCTTGCGCGCGATAAAATCCCAGATCTCAAGACGTTGGGGAGCACTCATTTCGCGCAAGGACTCATGAGCGTCAATGGCGCCGGCCAGTGGCGCAAAAACCGCCATGGCCACCCACGGCGCGGCAAAAATTCCGGTGGAAATCAGGGCCCACAGGGCTGTTTTTCCGACGCGTGTCTGAAACAGCGGGAAGATCGCCAGCGCCGCAAGTCCGCAGAAAAAAGCCATCTGGGCCGACTGGCTTTCGCAGGCAAAAAGCATAAGACCCGCAGAGACGAAAAGTCCTCCACACAGGAAAATTTTCATGCGCTGTCGCGTTATGAACCACGCAAACCCAAGGGCAGGGAAAAACAGCAATGTCGCCACGACTACGCCGCGATTGGCGTGGAACGGATCAAAGGGGACATTTGCCTCTACCCCTGCCGCCAGACGATGAAGCGGCAGACCCGCGATCAGATCAAGCGCAATCACAAGGCTTGAACAGGCCACCGCGCCGGGCAGGAGCCAGCCCCATTCCGAGAGGGTTTCTCGGGAGATTCTCCGGGCGGCGGGGATGAGAAGCGCGCCGGTCAACAGGGTGGCGGTAACCTTTGCGGTTCGCTCCAGCGCCTGTGCCGGATCGGCGGACCACAGGGCGCTGAGTCCTCCAAGCAAAACCGGTGCAAGAATCAAGGCCCATAATGTACGCGAAAAAATACGGTGCGATGGGCCTCGCAGACAGGCGGCTGCGCAGAAAACAAGCCCGATGAGTCCGGGCAGAAACACCATCGCCCTCGGCGCAAGGGTCGCAAAGACGGGCAGGAACGCCAGAGCGACCAGAAACAGAACCGGCGCCGGATACCCGGATTCAAGGCGCGCGGTATCAGGGCGCACGATCGACATCCGCGCCGGAGTCCGGGGCGGGAACCGTACCCGCCGCAGGCTCTGTCAGGGCCAGGCGGGTGGCCAGACTTCCGGAGTGCGCGGCCGTAACCATAATCATGATGCCCGAAGCTGCAACGATAAGGGCGATAACCATCAAGGCGCGGGGAATGTTCATGAAAAGCTCCTTTAATCTCCGGAAAGCACGTTTCCTAGAATGTGTCCTGAATGGAGCGTCCAGCCCCTTCCAGATCCCGTCCGAATCCTTCCGCCGTGTTGCAAGCGCTTAGGGTCAGAAGAGGAAATATAATGACCGCCAAAATCAGGATGCTTTTTTTCATGGGTTTTTGAGTCTCCCTTAAACGATAGACAGATCGAAGGCACAGCGCATCTCGGGCCCCGATTTCCTTTATTATCAGATGGAAAGAAAGCGGTCCAGAGTCTTGTGAAATGACCCTGTTTTTAATGTCACCGTTTCTATTGTCCGAACAGGTCGTCCAGAACGGGCATGTCTTCGATGGCCAGTTCCTCATTGACCATTTCCACAATTCCGCTGGTTTCAACCTGCACATCCGTTCTGAACAAGGAGTCCCGGAACATCAGGCACGCCTTGAGGGTATAACCTCCATCGGGCTTTTTCTCTGCAATCCGCAAGGGATGGAGCAGCTTTCCTACGGCGCGGCGGGCGGCGGGCGGCGGTTCTTCTTTCCATGCGATGTCGTCTGCGCTTTCCGTAACGATGAAGCGTCCGTGACGCCCGCGAACGTAAGTGAAGAAAAACCGGACATAGTCGGCAACCGTCGAATCGTTCAGCAAAAGCGGCGCGGCGGCGTTCAACGCATAAATCGGGGCGTTGGTCCAGTCGATCAGAACCGGCGCGTTCGGTCCCGTAATCGCAAAGATCCGCCGGGGCGGAGTCGCCGCATGGTCGGTGATATCGCACAGGGCATGTCCGGGATAAAAGGGCAACTCTCGCGCCAGAATGACGCTGACTGCCGGATCAAAGGGCGCGCTGCCGAGCGCCGGATTGAGCGCGCTCAAAACCGCCGCGGTCCGGTCCGGGTCGAGTCGGACGAAAGCTTCCTGAAAGACGCTCATGGAAAGACACCCTGAATTTTGCAAAAACGGATCTTATTTAACACGAATCTTATTTAACAATGAACGGCGGCGGATGCGAAGGAAAATCTTTGCCTTGTTGACGTTCGGCAAATCCTGTAGAGACGTTCGGGGAAAGCCATGACCGAATCCTTGAAGACAGACAACGCGTTTCTGGATGCTTTGCCCTCCCTGCGGGATGTGGTGGAGCAGGCCGGGCTTCGCGCGCGCAAGGCTCTGGGGCAGAATTTCATTCTGGACCAGAATGTTACGGATCGGATTGCCCGCGCCGCCGGAGATCTTTCAAACGCAAGCGTTTTCGAGATCGGCCCCGGACCGGGGGGCTTGACGCGCAGTCTGCTGCGGGCCGGAGCCCGCAAGGTCATCGCCCTCGAATACGACCCGCGCGCCGTGGCGGCGCTGGAGGATTTACGGGCCGGAGCGCAGGGGCGTCTGGAGATTCTCGCGGGCGATGCGCTGGAGACGGACCTTCTGGCGCTTGACGTTCCGCCGCCGCGCGTGATCGTCGCCAATCTGCCTTATAATATTGCAACGCCTTTGCTTGTGGGCTGGCTGCGGCAGGTGCGCGCGAATCCAGAATCGTGGAGTCATTTTGTCCTCATGTTTCAACGCGAAGTCGCGGACCGCCTGATCGCCGCGCCGGGAACAAAGGAGTATGGGCGCTTGAGCGTTCTGACCCAGTGGCTGTGTTCGGTTGAGCGCCTGTTCGATCTGGCGCCCTCCGTCTTCGTCCCGCCGCCCAAGGTGACCTCAAGCGTGGTACGGTTTTCTCCACGGGCTTTGGGTCCGGAGTCTCCGTCTTTTCGGGCTGTGGAGTCCGTGACTGCCGCAGCCTTTGGCCAGAGGCGCAAGATGCTGCGCAGTACGATGAAGGCCGATCTGGATCTTCTGGAGTCTTGCGGAATCGATCCGACCCGCCGCGCTGAAACCCTGTCCATTTCCGATTTCGTCACGCTGGCCCGGTTGAGGGAGGCGCGTTCCTGATATTTACAAATGTGCGGAATGCGCTACGGTGTCAGTAGGAAAACTGCAACGAAAACAGAAAGCCAGGTCCATGCATCCTCTTTTTTCCGATGTGTTTCAGGCTTTGTGGCGCGGCTCCCGGTCTTTGGGGATGCGGCTGCGTGGGGCGGGGTTTTCGCTTCTGGTCTCAAAGACGGGGACGGGCGTGCGGGTCTATGGCTGGCCAAAGCTGTATTATCCGGAAAATCTGGTCCTTGGGGACCATGTGACGATCAATCACGGGGTTTTCATTGATGCCAGAGGCGGCGTAACGGTTGGAAGCCATGTCCGGATGTCTCCTTATGCCGTCATTGAAACCGGGTTCTTGCGCCGAGAGGGTGAGAGTCGTTTGCATGACGCCCGGCCCGTCGTCATCGGAAATAATGTCTGGATCGCCACCGGCGCGATTGTTCTGGCGGGGGTCACGATCGGCGAGAATGCCATTATCGCTGCCGGGGCCGTCGTGACAAAAGATGTTCCCGCGAACGTCATCGCCAAAGGGATTCCGGCGCGGTATGAGCCTTTGGGCGAGGGGCAGGGCGCATGAAGCCTGCTGCGCCCCGCGTCACGATCGGCGTGACCTGTCACAATGCTCAAGGCACGATCCGGCGCGCCTTGTCCAGCGCGGCGGCGCAGGAGTATCCCGATTTTGAAATTCTGGTCGTTGACGATGCGTCCGAGGATGAATCGGCACAGATCATTGCTGATTTCGCCGCCGAAGATCCACGCATCCGGTTCGTTCGTCACGAGAACAACAAAGGCTATCCCGCTGCCCTGAATACAATTTTGCGGAATGCGGCGGGGGAATTTGTTGCCTTTTTCGACGACGACGACGAAAGTGCGCCGGCCCGTTTGAGGCAACAAATAGAGCGCCTACAGGCGTTTGAGGCGCGTTCTTTACAACAGATGGTGTTTTGCTATACGAACCGGGCGGTTGTTCGCCCCGGCAAGAGTGATCCCGACCATGTCACGCGCGCCATCGGGCGCAGTCCGCCAGAGCCGCACGGGACGGAAGTGGCCGATTTTCTCTTGTGGGAGGCGCGCACGCCGGGCACAACATGGGGGGCGTTCGGAAGCTGTACCCTGATGGCGCGCAAGGCAGACTTTGAGGCGCTGAAGGGGTTCGACGAGGCGTTTCGCCGTTGCGCCGAATGGGATCTGGCCATTCGCGCTGCGTTCCGGGGGGCGTATTTTATTGCCGTGGATGCGCCTTTGGTCACGCAATACAAAACGCCAACGGCTGATAAATCCGGAACGACGCCCTTGAGATATGCCCTGTTGCTCCGCGACAAACACCGGGATTATCTGGAATCGCGCGGTATGGTCCGGGCGGCGGACGCCATGGCGCGGTGCCGCTTTTATTACGCCAGAGGGGACCGCTGGCGCAGCCGGTTTTTCAAGGCTCTGGGGTGTGTCTTCGCGCCGCGTACCGTGTTGGCGGAAGAGATAAAGCTCCGCTTCTCGCGCCTTCTGGATCGTCTGTGCGATACCGCCGCGCGTGTGCGATTCTTGAGTGTGTTCCTGGGGGGATATCCTCAATCGCTTTTCTATCTTGCGCGCGCAAAGCTCAATCCGCAGATCCGGGCCGTGGGCCGATACAAAGGCCGTTTCTTTTCCTTTCGGCGGTGCGACGTTCTGGCCATTCGTGAAGTTTTGCACCATCAGGAATATGCGTTCCTGACGCCTCTTTTGAAGCGTGTTGAAAACCCGGTTATTCTGGATCTGGGCGCGCATATCGGCCTGTTTGCGCTGTGGGCCTTGAGCGTCAACCCGGGCGCGGACATCACGTCGGTTGAGGCCAGTCCGTCTACGTTCCGCGTTCTGGAGGACAATACGAAACGCAGCGCATCCGCGAACTGGCGTGCGATCAACCGGGCGGCGTGGCGGGACGGCGAAAGCGTGGGGTTCATGGATGAAGGTGAGGGGATGAGCCGCCGCGTGTGCGCGCAGGGCAAGACTTCCGTCGAGGGCATTTCCCTGTCCCCCCTTCTTGCAGACAGAGCACACATCGACTTGATGAAAATCGACATTGAGGGGGCAGAGGAGGTTTTTCTGTGCGACGATCCGGGCGTCCGCGCCGCGCTGGACAAGGTGGGCGCTCTGGTGATCGAGCTTCACGGAAATGCCTGTGATATCAACAAAGTGCGCGCCCTGCTGGCCGACAGATTTCCGGACATAAAGGAAATGCCTGGTCGGAAGTCCTCAAAGCCTCTTTTGTACTGCAGGACATGACGGCGACATGCTTGGGTTCCTGATCGAAAAAATCATGCCGTTTTTCCAGCTCGACAGACGGATTTATGTCGGGGCGTCGTCTTTGATGGCCTTGCGCGGCCTTCAGATGGCGATGTCTTTTGCCACGATGTATGTCTTGACGCGGTCTTTGAGCAAGAATGATTTCGGGGAATATCAGTTTGTCTTGAGCGTTGCCGGGACCATGACGATTTTCTGCCTGACGGGGTTGGGCGATTCCGTCATGCAGGCGCAGGCGCGCGGGGATACCAAAGCCTATACGAAAGCGCGCACCCTGTCCTTTCTGGCCGCATGGGCTGGAAGCGCAATCATGGTTGTGATGGCGCTGTGGTTCGCGGCGCAGGGCGAGGAAAATATTGCCGTTGGTCTTGTCCTTGCCGCATTGCTTGCGCCCTTTGCGAACGGCCTGACCTTGTGGAAAAACATCCTTGCGGGGACACAGAAATTCCCGCGTCTGGCGCGGCTGGAAGGGGTCAATTCGATCGTCTTGACGGCTTTGATGGTTGCGGTTTGCCTGATCTGGCCGGGAAATTTTTATCTTCCCGTTTTGCTCGTGATGGCCATTCCTGCGGCGCAGAATATCTATCAGACACTCGCGCACAAGACGCCGCCGCCCGGTGAGCCCATCGCCCGGATGCTTCACGATCCTTATGTCGCCTATGGGCTCAAGCTGTCCCTTTATGGTGTGATCGGGACCGTGGGAATGTATCTTGACCGGATTTTGCTGTTCTTTTTCCTTTCGCCAGAGGTTCTGGCCGTTTACGTCGTCGCCGAGAAAATCACGTCTTTGTGCGCGACTGCGGTCAAGGATGTGGCTGCCATTCTGGCTCCGCGTTTTGCGGTTCAAAAACATTATACAGCTCGGTTGAATGCAGCTTTTACGGTTTTCGCGGTCCTTTTTGGCCTGGCGATTGTCTTTCTGGCGGTTGTGATCGTGCCGATCGTCATTCCGCTGCTTTTTGGCTCGAAATATGAGGACTCCATCCTCTATACGCAGGTTCTGGTCGGGTCTGTGGCCATCGGAAACATTGCCGTTCTCAAGATGCGGTTTATCCAGTCGCGTCTGGACGATCGCGCCATGCGGCATATCAGCATCTGGATGAACGTGCTGCGGGTCGGGGCGTCTTTGGCGCTCGTGCCGTTTTTTGGAATCTGGGGCGCGATCGGGTCGGCCTATATTTTCCGGACCGGAACGGCGATTCTGACGGATCGGCAGATTCGCAATCACCAGCCCCCGTGAAGGGTTTTACGCTTTCCGGACGACCATCACGTAATTCGCGGTCCAGTTTCGGCGCGAGGCAGCCACGTCTTTCTTCATCGCCCTCAAGGCCGCGCCCTCCAGTTCGTGCAGGGCGCGAAAGATCCATTTAACAAGGCCGGACAGCGCCCGGACCAGAAAAATTTTCCGGACAAGGCCGCGGTCGAAGGTCTGAAGATAAAGCCCCGCCCAAAGGCCGCAAAGATACCAGAATCCACCGATCCGGCGGACGTCCAGAATCTCGAATCCCCGTTCCCGCAACAGGGCGTTCATCCCGAATTCCGTATAGCGAAAGAAATCGCGCGGGGCGGCGTGCATCGGATACAGGAACGGAAAAGACAGAAACATCACGCCGCCGGGTTTGAGGATCCGGCGCGCTTCCGACAGAGCATCCTGTGGCCGTTCCAGATGTTCCATCACCTGACAGGAAATCACGGCGTCCACCGTTTCGGCGGAAACCGGAACGTCGTATGCGCTCCCCACCAGGTCAATCAGGGCGGGATCGTAAAAACCATCGGCGATGTCCACGCCGGTATAGACCGCGCCGAGCGCCTCTACCGGCGCCTTGAACGGGCGCGCGCCGCACCCGATGTCATAAACCGTCTGCCCGGCCTTGAGCCACGTCTTGAACTGCCCGGCAGAGACGCTCCGCACATCCCGGCGCAGGTTGATCGGATCAAGGAGAAAATCAAAACGCATCGCGCACGTCCATTTCCTTATCAGGCAATCCGGCCCGGCAAAACCGATGAACGCTATATCTACCGTTCCTTGCGATTCCGGGTCAATCATTCTAAAGTCTCACGCGGTGTTTTCTTTTCACAAGGGGTTTTTGAATGTCTGCGCAATCTGCCCAAGTGCCAGAGTTTTCCAACGATATGCGCGTGCGCAACGAAAGCCTCAAACGCCTTGTTTCAAGGGCCGTGATCGACACGTCTTATTGCTATGACACGGAACGGCTGCTGGATGAAAAAATCGGAGAGATGGCCCGGCTTTGCACGCATGTTCTGGATTTCGGGAAATCCTCGCGCGAGCGATTCGGCCTGTTCGCGCCGGGGCAGATTGAAACCGCCGATATCAATGCCTTTGAAGGATATCCGGACTATCTGTGCGATATCTGCGATCGTTCAACCCTTCCCGCCCGGACGTATGACGGGATTATCTGCAATGCCATTCTGGAGCATGTCTATGATCCGTTTTCGGCGGTGGCGAACATGCATGCGCTTTTGAGACAGGGCGGAATTTGTCTGAGTTATGTGCCGTATCTGTATCGCTATCACGCGCCGGACGATCTGATGTATCAGGATTATTACCGTTACTCGCGGGATGGAATCGCCTGGCTGTTCCGGGATTTCTCGGAACTGACCCTCTACAGCGTCCGGGGGCGGACCTCTACGGCGCTCAATAATGCTTTCAAATTCTGGAAACGATCGGTGGAGACGCGCTTTCCGGGAGCCAACCGGTTTGTAGACCGGGTGTTTGGCGGTGCGTACGATCCGCTTCAGACAAGCGGCTATGTGATCCGGGCAGTTAAATAATGCGGGTGTCCATCGGCATGACGGCGTTCAATGCGGCGGGCAGTCTTCCCCGCGCGGTGGACTCGGCTCTGGCGCAGGACTGGCCGGACATCGAAATCCTGATTGTGGATGATGTGTCTGAGGACGAAACGGCGCAGATTCTGGAAGGGCTCGCCCACGCGCATCCGGACCGGATTCGCGTTTTTCGGAATACGGAGAATCTGGGGGTTGCCGGATGCCGGAACGTCCTGATTCGTCAGGCGCGCGGAGATTTTCTGACATTTTTTGATGACGACGATATCAGCGCGCCGAATCGAATCTCTCGGCAGGTGCAAAGGATTCTGGATTACGAGCGGGATTTTGCGGGCGGCGCGCCCGTTATCTGTCACACGGCCCGCCGCCAGACCTATCCCGATGGCCATGAGCGGGTGGAGCCGACTTTGGGCGCGCGGGAGGGGTGCCTTGCGCCGCATGGCCCGGACGTGGCGGCGCATATTCTTTTTAATTACCCCTTGCCCGGGGACGATTACGGGTCCATGGCGACCTGTTCCCAGATGGCGCGGCGGTCGGTCTATGAGTCCATCGGCGGCTTTGACCCTGATTTCCGGCGCTCCAGCGATACGGAGCTGAACATCCGTCTGGCGCGCACGGGTGCGCATTTCGTGGGAATCTCCGATCCTCTGGTCCACCAGATCATGACCTATGGCACGGACAAGCGCATTCTGGCCGAGCGGCTCTATGCCTTGAAATTCTATGACAAGCATGCGGATTTCCTCCGGGCGCGCGGACGCGGGGATTTCGATCGGGCGTGGCTTGGCGTGAAATATGATTATCTTCAGGGATTTAATGTGCGGTTTTTAACGGGCATGATAAAGTTATTTGTGCGTCATCCCGTTCTGACGATGCGAAGAATCCTTCGCGCCTTGCCGCACTTCGGATATAATCGGGTCTTTCGAAACTTTCATCGTCCGGGGAAATCGTCATGACCGTTGCCGGAGCCGTACCCCTCGTCACCATTGGACTGTCCTGTTACAACGCCGCCGATACCATCGTGCGTGCGATTGATGGCGCGGCGCGACAGGACTGGCCAAATCTTGAAATCGTCATCGTCGACGATGGCTCAAAGGATGAGTCTGTGTCTCTTGTCCGGCGGCGGATTGAAACTGATCCCCGGTGCCGCCTGATTGTGCATGCGCAAAACAGGGGCTTTCCCGGCGCGCTCAATACCCTCATCGAGCAGGCCAAAGGCGCGTTTATCGCCGTTTTTGACGACGACGACGAAAGCCGCCCGGATCGGGTGCGGGTTCAGGTGGAAAAAATTCTGGCTTATGAGAAAGAAACAGGCGCGGAACTGGTGGCCTGTTATGCTTCGGGTGTGCGGCGGTATGAAAACGGACACGAGGTTTTGTTCGATGCCATCGGATCCCGCCCGCGCGTTCCAGTGGGACAGGATATTGTGAATTACCATCTGTATATGGACCGTGACGAGGGTGTTTTTTATGGGGCCGGAACCCCAAGCTGCGCCCTGATGGCCCGAAAGGAAACGTTTCTGGCTGTGGGGCCGTACGACCTGAATTTGCCGCGCAAGGAAGATTGCGATTTCGCGGTGCGTCTGGGTCTGAAAGGCGGGCATTTCATCGGATGCCCGGAGCGGATTGTCACCCAATATGCCTCGGACGGGCAGGATAAAAGGCCGGAAATGGCCTATCAGGGCGCCCGCGCCTTTATCGAAAAATACCGGACCCTTCTGGAACAGGCCGGGCGGTATGACTATGCTCTGGCCTGGGCAAAGATGCGATATTATCATTTTCAGGGAAGGCCCTTTCACGCGCTGGGTCAGGCTGCAAATCTTGTTCTGCGTCATCCCCGTTTGACGTCTGCACGTTTGCTGCGCGCTGCTCCTGCGCGGCTGCATCACGAATGGAACATCCGCCGGAAAAAGGGGGCGTGAGGCTCTCGATGCGGATTTTGTTCGTCTGTCGGCGGTTTGACAATGTCGCAGGGGGGGTGGAGCGCATGGCGACGACCCTGATGAACGGGATGCAGGCGCGCGGGCATGAGGTGTCTTTGCTGACGTGGGATTCTTCGCCTGATGCCCGGTCTTTCTACCCGATGGATTCGGCGATTGTCTGGCATAAAATCGCGATGGGCGATCCGGCGCGCAAAGCCGGGTGGTGGTTGAGGATCAAACGCGCCCTCAAGGTCCGCGCCTTGTTGCGGGATGTGAAGCCCGATGTCGTTCTGGCTTTTCAGGACGGGCCTTTTATGGCGATTCGCCTGTTCGGTATGGGGATGGGGATTCCAATGATCGCGGCGGAGCGCAATTCGCCGTTTCGTCATGCGCAGATCAAATCTTTCCCGCCCTTTGCGGTGTCATGTCAGATGATGCGACTGGCCACAGCGATAACGGTTCAGTTTGAGCGCTATCGGACGGGGTATCCGTCTTTTCTGCACCGCAAAATTGTGAGCATTCCCAATCATGTCGCCCCGGCGCGGCGGGTTGCCGATCCGGCGGGGGCGGGGCAAGCCCCAAAAATTCTGCTGGGTGTCGGGCGTTTGAGTTCCGAGAAGAATTTTCCGGCCCTAATTGAGGCGTTCTCCCGTCTGTCGGTCGAATTTCCGGACTGGGTTTTGCGGATCGTGGGTGAAGGCGCGCGGCGCGGGGACATCGAGGCTCAAATTTCGGCCTTGCCTCCAGAGGTGCGCGGGCGAATCGAGTTGACCGGAGCCTCAACGGACGTCCCGTCTTTTCTGTCCGCCGCGCATGTGTTCTGCATGCCGTCTTTGTGGGAGGGGTTCCCGAATGCGCTGGCCGAGGCGATGGCGCATGGTTTGCCCTGCGTGGGGTTTGAGTCCTGCGCCGGGGTGTCGGATTTGATCGCTCATGGGAAGACGGGGCTTCTGGCGCCGGGAGATTTTTCGGTGGACTCTCTGGTGGATTCCTTGCGAAGTGCGATGGCGGATCCGGCTTTGCGCGTGTCTCTGGGCGCGGCGGCGCGCGAGGCTATGCGGGCCTATGAACCGGAGAGGGTTTTCGACCAGTGGGAAGCCCTGTTTTCCAAGGTCTGCGCCCGATGAAGATCCTGTTTGCCATCAAGCGCATGGAAGGTGCGGCGGGTGGAGCCGAACGTGTTTTTGCCTTGATTTCGAGCCGTCTGGCCGCGCGCGGCCATGATGTGGCGGTGCTGAGTTTCGACCCGCCGGGAACGGAGAGTTTTTATCCTCTTGCGCCGGGTATTCGCCGGATTTTTCTCCCCCTTGGCGATCCGTCCCGTCCGTCGCGGATGCGCGATATGGCGCGCCGGATTCCGGCCTTGCGCAGGGCGGTGCGTGCCGAATCGCCTGACCTTGTCATCGGGTTCATGCACAGCATGTTTGTGCCGATGGCGCTTGCGTTGTTTGGAACCGGGATTCCATTGATTGCGAGCGAACATATCGTTCCGGATCATTACCGCGCCCGGCGCGCGGAATTTATTTTGCTTGTTCTGGCGGCATTCATCGCCCGGCGCATGACGGTGATTTCCGAATCCGTTCGGGGGCTTTATCCGGCTTTTTTGCGCCGGAAGATTTGTGTTGTTCCCAATCCGGTTGAAACGGCTGCCTTTGCAGTGCCGGATCGAAAATCCTCACGGGTCATCCTTTCGGTCGGGCGGCTGGATCCGCAAAAAGATCA
This sequence comes from Rhodospirillales bacterium, assembly GCA_020638285.1. Classification (GTDB taxonomy): domain Bacteria; phylum Pseudomonadota; class Alphaproteobacteria; order Micavibrionales; family Micavibrionaceae; genus JACKIV01. The sequence goes on from JACKIV010000001.1 coordinate 386,281, forward strand.
AACGCTTTTGATCGAGGCGTTTTCCATTCTGGCGGCGCGGCATCCGGAGTGGGCCTTGCGCATTGTGGGCGAGGGGGCTTTACGCTCTGTTCTGGAAGAAAGAATCGGGGCGGCAGGACTTGAGGGCCGGGTCCATCTGCCCGGAATCGTACGGGATATTGCCGGGGAGTATGCGCGCGCGGCGATTTTTGTTCTGCCTTCCCTGTATGAAAGCTTTGGTTTGACGAGCGCCGAGGCGATGGCTTCCGGTCTGCCTGTCATCGGATTTTCCGATTGTCCGGGGACGAATGAGCTGGTTGTTGATGGCGAAACCGGAATATTGGTGCGCGTCCGCACGCCGGAGGCTCTGGCGCAGGCGATGGAATCCCTGATGCAGGATAGCGCTCTGTCTCGTCGTTATGGACAGGCCGGAGCGCAACGATTAGGTGCGTTCGATCCGGAACGCATTACAACGATCTGGGAAAATCTGGTTGTCAGGATCGTCAATAAAGTCTGAGATCTCAATCTCGCGCCAGTAAAATAGCGCCATCGACTGGCTCGATCTGTGCGCCCAGATCGTTCATCAGATCGACGAATCCCGGAAAACTTGTCGCAATCGGGCGGCTGTCGTCCACGGTGACGGGCGAGTCCGCGACCATACCCAGAACCAGAAACGCCATGGCGATTCTGTGATCCAGATTCGTTTCGATATGGGCGCCGCCCGGCACAGATCCGCCTGTGCCGTGGATGGTCAGGGACTCCTGGCCTGCTTCGACCCGCACGCCGCACGCGCTCAAGCCCGATGCCACGGCGGCCAGACGGTCGCTTTCCTTGACGCGCAGCTCGGCCAGACCGGTCAGGCGTGTGATTCCGTTTGCGCAGGCCGCCGCGACGGCCAGAACCGGAATTTCGTCAATCATCGAGGGAACGCGATCCGGGGGGACATCCATACCGCGCAGCCCGCCGCCGCTCCGCACGACCAGATCGGCTACCCGCTCGCCGGAAGACACCCGTTCATGTTCAAAACGAATATCCGCGCCCATTTCCCGCAAGGTTTCATAGACGCCGATCCGTGCCGGATTGACGCATAGACCGGGCAGACGAATTTCCGATCCTTCCACCAGAATTGCCGCGACCACCGGAAAGGCGGCAGAACTCGGGTCGGACGGAACGTCAACGGCGCAGCCTTCAAAACATTTCGGCCCCTCGATATGCACCGCGCGCGCGCCGCCCGACAGGTCCTCAATCACCACGTCCAGTCCGAAATGACGCAGCATGTTTTCAGTGTGGTCGCGAGTCGGGACAGGCTCGATCACGGTTGTTGTCCCTTGCGCGTTCAGCCCGGCGAGCAGAATCGCGGATTTGACCTGCGCCGACGGGACGGGCAGGCGGTACGATACGGGCGCGGCTTTTTCCGATCCCCGCACGCCCAATGGCAGCCGTCCGCCGTCTCGCGCCATAAACTGCGCGCCCATCTCGCCCAGGGGCGTCATGACCCGGCTCATGGGCCGTTTGAGAAGCGAGGAATCACCCGTGAAAAAGGCCGTAATCGGGTGTCCGGCGGCCAGTCCGATCAACAGGCGTGTGGAAGTTCCGCTGTTGCCCATGTCCAGAATCTCGGCGGGCTCACGCAGATTTCCCGTTCCGACCCCGTAAGCATGCCACAGTCCATCGTCGCTGCGGTGAATTCTTGCGCCAAAAGCCTTCATGGCGTGGGCGGTGTTGAGAACGTCCTCGCCTTCGAGCAGACCATGAATAATCGTCTCGCCAATGCCCAGTCCGCCCAGAATCAGGGCGCGATGCGAGATGGATTTGTCTCCGGGGATACGTGTCGCGCCGCTCAAAGGGCCGGACCGCGAGGATTTCAAAGGGACAGGATAGCGCATGCGTTTCTAGATACCCCGAAACCACGGGCGGAGACAAGAGCCTGTTTTGAAAATCGTCAAAACGGGATCAGGCAAAGGCGGCAGGCTGGAATTGCAGAACCCGGCGGTTTGCCAGATCGTCCATCTTGATTTCTGTTCCGGCGGCCACGGCGCGGGTCAGATTGTCCCGATTAAGGTCAAGGGGTGATTCGACGTTTTGCTTCACGCCGCCGAGATAGGCCTTTGCGTCTTCTGCATTTTTCGTGATCCGGGCGATTCTCTGCGTGGCAGGGTCGTCAAAACGAATGCCCGTATCCGCCAGACTTCTGGTCTGCCAGAGTCGCCCCGACAGGGGCTCCTTCGGACCTGCGTCAAGGGCGAGGGGCGCGGTTGTTTTCTCAATCGGAACCGGATTGCTTGGCGGATATTGAACCGGGGCAAGGTTTTTCGTGTTATAGACTTTTCCCCAATCCGTGGTTTGCTGGCCCATCGTGGCGGCCGTTCCTTGTCCTTTAAGGGCCGAGTCTCCCGGTGTTGCCGCTCTTGACAGGGCGCGGGCAATGCCAAAGCCTGTCGTTGCCGCCGCCACAACGGCTCCGGCAGCCGGAGATCCCAAAACAGAGGCGACCCCGATTGCGGCAATATCGCCCCGACCGGGCATGAGCGCCGCCGCGACGCCTCTTGTTACCGAAGGAGTCCCCGTTGTCGCAGGGGTGGTTTTTTCGGCACCGTCCTTGCAGACAGTCTGGGCGTTTTGCTTGAGGTCATCCAGTTTAGACGCAACTCTCTGGCCATCTTCAACCTTCCGTGCGCCATTCTGGTCGACTTCACCCGGTGTCTTTGGCTGGGAAAGCAGATTCGCGGACGGCAGGACAGACTCATCGACGTCGGGTTTTTTTACATCGGACGGGGCAGGAGTCGCCGCCGCCGGAGAAAGAGGCGTGTCGATGACGGGGGCGGCCAGAACCGTTATCAGGTCCGGCTGCGCGGCCATGGACGGGCCATATCCACCCGCTTCGGACAAATCAGAGGCCCGGTCCAGAGCCGAACGCGCAGCGTTTGGATCCTGAAGTCCTTTGACTCCCAGGCCCACGCCGCCGCCGGACTGTCCGCCTGCGGAGGATGCGCTGCCAAAAATGCTTTTTATCAAGCTCATTTCAAACCCGTTTTGTTTCCATATATCCCCTTATAAGGGGTAAATCCTTCTATTTTCTTAATAAAGGGCGGGCGATTTACACCCTACGCTTATTCTATCCTGAAACGAAAGGAGAATGCCAATTTCAGAAGGGATTTTCAAGGATTTTTCCAAAAGCCTGACCTGCCGGTGTGTTTGCGCTGGACATTTTGAAGCCCATTAACCCTGTTATGTCTGCCTTGGTGTGAGGATCGCATTTTTTCAGGTCCTCGAGTCCTTGCGTTGCGACGCGGAGGGGGCGATAATGGAAAAATCGCCTGATTCACCTTCCAGACCGGGAGATTTTCGATCGCGCCGACGCCTACGCTTGTTCTTGTCGATATCGCCGGTGGCGTGTGCCTTTTGCTGTGGGGCCTCGCGCTGCTTCGGCTTGGCGTGACGCGGGGGTTCGGGGCGCAGCTGCACGGCTTTCTGGCGCGCAGCACGAAAAACCGGATTCTGGGGTTTTTCTCCGGAATGGGCGTGACGGCCGTTTTGCAAAGCTCTATGGCCACGACGTTGATCGTTGCCTCTTTTGCCGGGCAGGGGTTGATCCCCGTCAAGGCCGCTCTGGCCGTCGTTCTGGGGGCGGATGTGGGAACGACGCTCGTGGCCCAGCTTTTGTCTCTGAACACGAGCTGGCTCGCGCCGGGATTGATGGTTGTGGGGTTTGGGCTGTTTTCGTTTGCGCGCTCCGGTCTGTGGAAAAACATGGGACGGGGGCTGGTTGGGTTGGCCCTGATGATGTTTGCGCTGATGTGGATCAAGGGGTCCGCCGCGCCGCTTAGAGAGTCCGATGCCCTGCCCATTGTTTTCCATTCTCTTCAGGTCGACGGGATTTTCGCCGTTCTGGTGACGGCGGTTTTGACCTGGCTGGTTCATTCGTCTCTGGCCGTTGTGCTGCTGCTCGTGTCCCTGACCCACAGCGGCGTCGTGCCGCCCGGTCTGGCGCTTGTCATGGTTCTGGGGGCCAATCTGGGCGGGACGATCGCGCCGCTTCTGGCGACGCTGCGCGATACGCCCCAAGCCATGCGCATTCCGGTTGGAAATCTGCTGATCCGTTTTGCGGGGGTGGCTGCGATTGTGCCGTTCGTCCCGGAAATTCAGGGTTTTCTGGAGGATTTCGACCCGAATCCGGCGCGGATGCTGGTGAATTTCCACACGGCGTTCAACATTGCGCTGGCGCTGTGTTTTCTGCCCTTGACCGGATATGTGGAGCGCTTGACGCGCAAAATCGTGCCAGACAGGCCAGACTCGGACGACCCTGGCAAGCCGAAATATCTGGACGAGCGGGCGCTGGATACGCCGCCCGTCGCACTGGCCAGCGCCGCACGCGAGACGCTGCGCATGGCGGATCTGGTGCAGGGGATGCTGGAGGACACCATCCGGGCGCTCGGCGGGACGGATGAAAAAGTCATCGAAAAAATCCGCGAGCGCGACGACGTGGTGGATAAAATCTATTCTTCCGTAAAGCGTTACATGGCGCGGCTCACCCAGGAATTCATGGACCCGAAGGAAGCCCAGCGTTACATGCAGATTCTGACCTTTGCGACGAATCTGGAGCATTCCGGCGATGTGATCGACAAAAATCTGATGCCCATGGCTTTGAAAAAAATCCGCAACCGGAAAAGTTTTTCTGAAAAGGGCTTTGCGGAGATCGAGCATATCCACGCCCTGGTTCTGGACAGCGTGCGGCTGGCCCAGTCGATTTTCATTAGCGGCGATGTGGATCTGGCCCGGCGCCTGATCGAGGAAAAGGAAAAAATCCGTCTGGCCGAAATCAAAGGCTCGACCTCCCATATCGAACGGCTGCGCGAAGGCGTGGTCGAGAGCATCGCCACCAGTTCCCTGCATCTGGACATTATCCGCGACCTGCGGCGGATCAACACCTATATGTGTCCTGTGGCCTATACGATTCTGGAGGAAAAGGGCCAGTTGCGCGAAACGCGGCTGATTGACCCTGCCGAACGCACCCCGAAGAAGGAGGAGGGACGCCATGATTCATCCCGCGCACCGGACGATTTCAGCGGCCACTGGCTTGAGTGATGCGGAGATTTCCGGCGGAGACTTGACCGTTTTTTCTCCCGTGGACGGGGCGATGATCGGGGCGGTGCGCAGCGCGGATGCCTCCGGCGTGGAAACATTTGTGGGCCGGGCGCGGCGGGCGTTTGCGGTCTGGCGCGCGGTTCCGGCTCCGATACGCGGAGAGCTGGTGCGTCTTCTGGGCGAGGAATTGCGCGCGGCGAAAGACGATCTGGGGCGGCTGGTTTCGCTGGAAAGCGGGAAAATTCTGGCCGAAGGGCGCGGCGAAGTTCAGGAAATGATTGATATCTGTGACTTCGCGGTGGGGCTGTCGCGCCAGTTATACGGCCTGACCATGGCGTCCGAACGCCCCGGCCATCATATGCGCGAGGTCTGGCACCCGATCGGGCCCGTGGCAGTCATCACGGCGTTTAATTTTCCGGTGGCGGTGTGGGCGTGGAATGCGGCGCTGGCCCTTGTCTGCGGGGACAGCGTGGTCTGGAAGCCGTCCGAAAAAACGCCGCTTACGGCGCTGGCCTGCCAGAAAATCTTCGACCGGGCGATGGCGCGCTTTCGTGCGGGCGGACACGATGCGCCGGATCATCTTTCTCAAGTCCTGATCGGCGGGCGCGAGGTCGGCGCGGCGCTCGTGGATCATCCGGATGTTCCGCTGGTGAGCGCGACGGGCAGCACCGCCATGGGTCGGGCGGTGGCGCGGCGTGTGGCGGATCGGCTGGGGCGGTCTTTGCTGGAGCTGGGCGGAAACAACGCGATGATCGTTGCGCCCTCGGCGGACTTGTCTCTGGCGGTGCGGGCCATTGTTTTTGGCGCGGTGGGAACGGCTGGCCAGCGCTGCACGACCCTGCGCCGCCTGATCGTGCATGAGAGCGTGCGCGCACAACTTTTGCCTGCCCTGGTGTCTGCGTACGAGTCTTTGAAAATCGGCTCGCCTTTGTCGCCGGAAACGCTCGTGGGGCCGCTGATCGACAAGGCGGCGTTCGAGGCGATGCAGGACGCCTTGATGCAGGCGCGGGATCTGTGCGGCGGGACGATCCTGTGCGGGGGGGACCGGGTGGATCTGCCGGGGCTGGAGGGCGGGTATTACGTTCGTCCGGCCATCGTGGACATGCCGGCGCAGACGGGGGTGATGCTGCATGAGACCTTCGCGCCGATTCTCTATGTGGTGGGATATACGGATTTCGATGCGGCGCTGGCGATTCAAAACGGCGTGACCCAAGGGTTGTCGTCATGCATTTTTACCAACGATCTGGCCGAGGCCGAAGCCTTTGCCAGCGCGCGAGGGAGCGATTGCGGAATCGCCAATGTGAATATCGGGCCCAGCGGGGCGGAGATCGGCGGGGCCTTTGGCGGGGAAAAAGACACGGGCGGCGGACGCGAAAGCGGATCGGATTCGTGGAAGGCCTATATGCGCCGCCAGACCCAGACCGTGAATTTTTCCGGGGCGCTGCCTCTGGCGCAGGGGGTCGAGTTCGGGATCTGAAGGGGCGTTTTCGTCATCCCCGCGAAAGCGGGGACCGGCTCAGGGCCGAGCGAGACCATAAAAGAAAAATCTCTCCCCTCTCCCTTAATCCCTCTCCCCCGTGGGGGAGAGGGAAAGGAGGGCTGGAAGCCCGACAGGGAGAGGGGGAAATGTTCGATCAAATTACATGAGCCTTTCTATATCGTTGTGCGCGTTGTGCTCGCCGTGTTTCAGAAACAGACTTGCAAATCCCGATCCGGTCCCCGCTTTCGCGGGGATGACAGGCAGGGATGCGGGGAGGGCAGAACACCCGGGCTTACAACACGATTTTTCCTGTTCTCAAGGGCATGGTGAGGGCCGAATTATCCCGGACCACGTTCGCGGTGTTCAGGCCGAGCATAGCGTCATATCCGTAATAAAGAGTCTCAACTCCCGTGGGCGTCGAGGCCAGGGTCAGGGTGATGGTCGTAGCATTGGTCCGGACGGCGGCGGTGATGGAGATGGAGCTGGCCCCGCCAAAGAAGGAAAAGCCCTCGATGCCGCTGGCCGGGGTAAAATCCGTTCCGGAATCGTGCGCGATTGTGACGGCAACGCTCGTTCCCGTTCTCACCGCGCCGGTCATGCGGGGACCGATCGCGCCGGGGACGGTGTCGCCCGCGGCTTTTGCGATGCACCGCGCCAAACGTGGCCCCAAAGCCGCATAGCCCGCATCGTCCGGATGGACGACATCGAACAATCCCACATCATAGGACTCCGGGCCTTCGTGACACCATGTGTAGGTGTCGATCATTTCCTGTTGCACCTCGCGCACCGTCTGAACGCCGCCCGTATTTGAAAAAGACGTGCGCCGTCCGATGCGCTGAAAGACCACCTGAACATCGCCGAAGCGCGCGCGGATATCACCGAAAATGGCGATCAAGGCGTCCTTGTATTGCTGGCGGGTTGTGGTCAGGCCGATCTGGTGCGAGTCCGCCTCGCCCTGCGCCCAGAACAGGATACCCGGATTTAACCCTCCCGCGCCGAGATTGTTATAGAACGTGTCGAACGCTGGCCCGCGCGTGGAGGTGGCCAGATCCCACCAGTACAGCGAAGCGTCGGAGGTTTTGCTCGCCGCCGTTCCGCCCGTCGCCCCGTTGGTAAAGGACGCCACCGTGCGCGGACGCAGGGCGCCCATCGCGGTTGAGAAGGCTGCCACGCCCCCGGCGCCGCCGCTTTCCTGACTTTCGAAATAGCCCGAGGCCAGAGACTGCCCGCCGCTGACGATCAACAGATCGCCGGGCCTGTTGTGCATCCGGGCGCTAAGCAGGCCGGGCGTTGCCGAACGGTTGCCGATTTCCACCCGTTCGATATGCCCCCAGAGTGGTTCGCTGATGCTGTTGCGGTGGCCGAAATTGGCTTCGGTAATCCCGGTCGGGCTCGGGCTGTAGGCCTGCACCCGCGCCACGCCGTTCTGGAGGATGGTTCCCGATCCCGGCTTCCACGCCACGCCCAGCACATGCAGCGCTCCCGCCCCGTTCGGCACGTCGTTGGACAGGGAATTGAGCGAGACGTTTCCGCTGCGGAACCAGGCCTGAATGTCCTTGTCCGTTTTGTTGACGCGCACGCCGATCGTCTCGTTGGAATTGCCGGAATGCAGGGTCAGGACGAACTGGTCTGAAGACAGGCCCAGAACCAGAGGACGATATCGCACGGCGGCATAGCCCTGTTTTTCCGAGAACCAGAATTTTCCGCCCGGCGCGGTGATCTTCACTTCGTCCGCCGCGCGTGTGGCCGCCGCGCCGGATGTGACAATGGCGCTGGAGCAAAACGCGCCTTCCTCGAGTTGCGGCAGGATGAAATATAAAACTCCGCCCGCGTTGACCTGAAGCCGCAGAAGATTCGTCGTGCTAGAGGGCGTTTCGTTTTCGAGTTTATAACGTGCGTAAGACGTGCCGGAAAAGGTTGTGTAATTCGATCCCGATCCGTTGCGTTTCAGGCGGGCGATGCTCCCGCCCACAAGGCGCGCATAAACCGAAAAACTATGCGGGTTCGTGTTGCCCGTCATGCCGTCCAGATCCACGTTGCAATCCACCCCGCCCGCGTCGATCTTGAACACATTGCCGTTGCCGATCTGGTCCAGACCTGCGGCGGCCAGCGCGGTTGCATCCGTGACGATGCTCAAAGTCGGCGTGCCGCTGGCGACGGTCAAACCCGTGGTCGTGGTCGGGGAAGCATTATACAGGGTGCATTTGTTCTGGCGGCTACCCTCGACCAGAAGGCCAAGCGGATTGCCCGCCGCGTCATGGTCGAACCGCGCGGCATGGGCGGCGAGCGCAACCAGCTTTCCGGAGGCGTTGCGCCGCGTGGCCACGGTGTCGTTGCGGGTATAGGTGATTTCAGAGGGCAAAGCGGCGGTCAGATCAAGCGCACGCGCAGCGCCGCCCGACGCGGCAGGCGACAGGCCGCGGCCAAGAGTCATCAGCATGGGAAATCTCCTGTGTCAGGGACGAGGGGAAAATCAAGACGGATTTCTGGTGGATATGAATATATTCCTAACATGCTCCGGGCCGGGAGTCAAGAAAATTTTAAGGACCGGGTATTGGTGAAAAAAGAAAGTTAAAAACCACAGATGAACGCAGATACCCCAGACCCGGTCCCCGCTTTCGCGGGGATGACGGATCTGATGTATCTGTGTTTATCTGCGTTCATCTGTGGTTCTTAATCCTTCTTTTTTTTCACCACAGATGCACACAGATCAACACAGATTTTTATAAACGGAGAGTCCGGTTTTTCACCACGAAGACACGAAGTCTTTGTTTTTTTATCAATCCCTTCGCGCCTTTGTGCCTTCGTGGTTCAAAATCAGAAGGAGCGCGAAATCTGTATGATTTTTAACGCAAACGAGTTCCCCGTTTTCGCGGGGATGACAGGAAAGCCTGATCGCTGCGGCTTGGATTTTCCCCTCGGGTTGCCTATAATCGCGGTGGAAGGATTTTATGAAACGAATCGGTCTTGTTTGTCTTCTTCTATGCGCCGTCCTTGCCCTGTTCTGCGGGGTGGCGGTGGTCTGGGCCGTATCGGTCTGGCGCGGGCCGGGGCCGCTTGAGACGGAAAAAACCGTTCTGATCCAACGCGGAAGCGGCCTGTCCAGAATCGCAGGTGACCTTGAGCAAAGCGGCGTGATTGCGCATGAAACCCTGTTTCGCGCCGCTGCGGTCCTTTCCGGGCGGCAGGCGGCCCTGCGCGCCGGAGAATATCTGTTCCCGCCCGGCCAGTCGATGGAAACCGTTCTGGACCGCCTCGCGCGCGGGGATGTTCTGGTGCGCCGGATCACAATTCCCGAAGGCCTGACCAGCCATCAGATCGTTGAGCTTTTGCGCGCCGCGCCGGGGCTGGATTTTCCGCCCGGCGATATCCCAACGCCCCCCGAAGGCAGTCTTCTGCCCGAGACGTACCAATATACTTATGGCGATGCGCCGCAGGACATTCTGGACCGCATGCGCGTGGGCATGGACCGGGCGCGGGTGAGCCTGTGGGCGGTGCGCGCGCCGGGGTTGCCTTTCGCAACGGTGGATCAGGCCGTGACGCTGGCCTCCATCGTGGAAAAGGAAACGGGCGTGGCGTCCGAACGCAAGCGCATCGCGGGCGTGTTCGTCAATCGTCTGCGCGCCGGGATGAAGCTCCAGTCCGATCCCACCGCCCTGTATGCCATGACCAAAGGCCGCCCGCAGGAAGACGGAACCGGCCCCATCGGGCGGCGGTTGCTGCGCGCCGATCTGGATATTGATTCCCCTTATAATACATACCGTTATGCAGGTCTTCCTCCCGGCCCTATTGCCAATCCGGGGCTGGATGCCATTGCCGCCGCAGTCAACCCGGAGCGGCATGATTTCCTGTATTTCGTGGCGGACGGCACAGGCGGACATGTCTTTTCCCGCACGCTGGCCGAGCATAACGCGAATGTGGCCCGGTGGCGCCGGGTACGCGCCGGGCCATAAAAGAAACATTGACGAAGGACGCCGGGGAGGGGGCATAATGGGGCGGTCTTTCTCATCCCCGCGCAAGTGGGGGCCGAGATATTACAAGCCCTTACCCGGTCCCCGCTTTCGCGGGGATGACAAGGTAAAGTGCGGGGATGACAAGGTAAAGTGCGGGGATGACAAGATAGGGTGCGGGGATGACAGGAAACATCTTGCGATGAAAATTCGAAATAAAAGGACATCCAAGGATATGATTCCCTCTGCCCCGCCGCCCGAGCGCGGAAACGCTCTCATATATGTTCTGATCGCCATTGCCCTGTTTGCAGCGCTGAGCATGGCCTTGACCCGCCAGACAGACACCTCCGAGACGTCAACCCTGACCACGGAAAAGGCCCAGATGTACGCCACCCAGATCATCGGGTACAGCGCGCAGGTCAAATCTTCCGTCGAACAAATGCTGTTTGTCGGCACGGCGCCGGAAAATCTGGACTTTGTCAGACCGGGGGATGCCGGGTATAACACCGCGCCTCATATCAACAAGATCTATCATCCCGACGGCGGCGGACTCACGCCCGGAACGATTCCAAAGGAAGCCAGAACGAGCGCCATTTCTTCGCCCGTCGCCGGGTGGTATCTGGGGCGGTTTAACAACGTGGGCTGGTCAAAAACCGCTGCGCCGGATGTCGTTCTGGTCGCTTTTCAGATCGAAAAAGCCGTGTGCGAGAGGATTAATCAGAAAATTACGGGAAATTCTGCCATTCCACAACTGACGGGGGCCATTCGGGATTTGCTGATCGACGATTCGCTCCACAGCGGGACGAACGCTGATTTCACAGCGGCGACGTGTGCGGCGTGCGAGGGCCTGCCGTCTTTGTGTGTTGCGGATAATTCCGGTGCGGCTTATGGATATTACAGCGTGATCGTGGATCGGTAAGACTCTCCCGAATTGCTGTTATGCTTGCAAAACGAGGCGCAAAGAGTCAGATTGCGTCTTGTCCGTTCCACAAAAAATCATGAGGTTTTCCATGGCCCGCCCTGTTTCCGAGGCTTACCGAAGTACGATCCGCCGGGAATCGGCGAAAATTCTGCTCGAAACCGAATCCGTTCTGTGCAATGCGCGCGAGCCCTTTACCCTGACATCCGGAAAATCCAGCCCCGTTTATGTGGACATCCGTCGCCTGATTTCCTTTCCGTCCGAGCGGCGGACTTTGATGGACTTTGCGGTGGATATTTTATGCGACGAAGTGGGTGAAAAGAACATCGACTATGTGGCGGGAGGAGAAACGGCAGGCATTCCCTACGCCGCGTTCCTGTCGGAAAAGCTTGGCAAGCCCATGCTCTATGTCCGCAAAAAACCCAAAGGGTTCGGGCGGATGGCCCAGATCGAAGGCTGTATGGACGAGGAAGGCGAAAACGTCCTTCTGGTCGAAGACCTTCAGACCGACGGGGGCAGCAAGAAAGTGTTCGTGGAGGCCCTGCGCGCCGCCGGTGCAAAGGTGGAACATTCCTTTGTGGTCTTTCATTACGGCGTTTTCCCGGCGAGCGAGGCCAATATGGCGGCTCTGGGCTTGACTCTGCACTGCCTGACCACCTGGCCGGAGATTTTGAAAGTCGCAAAGGACGAGGAGTATTTCGACCCCGAAACGCTCAAGGAGGTCGAATCTTTCCTGAACGCGCCCGAAGCCTGGCAGGCCGCGCATGCGGTTTCAAAAGAAGGGTGATTTTTGTTCTGCCTCGAAGGTGAAAAGCGGCAGAAAATACGAAAAACATGAAAGAGTAAAGTCATGACCGAAGACGAGCGCCGCATCAAGACCGACGTGGTGATTATCGGGGCGGGGCCGGTGGGGCTGTTCGCCGTGTTCGAGCTGGGGTTGCTGGACATCCGGGCGCATCTGGTGGATATTCTGGACCGGCCCGGCGGCCAGTGCGCGGAGCTGTACCCCGAAAAGCCGATTTACGATATTCCGGCGCTTCCCATTGCAACGGGGCAGGAGCTCACGGACCGGCTCATGACCCAGATCGCGCCGTTCAATCCGGTGTTTCATCTCGGGCAATCCGCTGAAAAAATTGAGAAAAATCCGGATGGGTCATGGCGGGTCACGACGGATCACGGGACGGTTCTTGACGCGCCCGCCCTCGTCATCGCCGCCGGAGGGGGGAGTTTCACGCCCAAAAAACCCGCTCTGGCCGGACTGGAGGCCTATGAAGGCACGTCCGTTTTCTATGCGGTCCGGCAAATCGAATCATTCCGGAACAAAACGGTGCTGATCGCTGGTGGCGGAGATTCGGCCATTGACTGGGCGCTGACTCTGGCCCCCGTCGCGCGCCGGATCGCGCTTGTCCACCGGCGGGACGAATTTCGCGCCGCGCCCGACAGCGTGGGCAAGATGCGCGCCCTGGTCGCCGAAGGGAAAATGGATTTGCATATCGGCGATCTGGCGGGTTTGAGCGGCGCGGACGGGGTGTTGTCCTGCGTTTCCATTCGCCCGCGCGAAGGCGATGCGTTTGACGTAAAATGCGACAGGCTTCTGGCCTTTTACGGCCTGACCATGAAGCTTGGCCCGCTGGCCGATTTTGGTCTGGAGCTAAAGGACAACCTGATTCCCGTTGATACGGAGAAATTTGAGTCCTCAACCCCCGGCGTGTTTGCTATCGGAGATATCTGTACCTATCCGGGCAAGCTCAAGCTGATTTTGTCGGGCTTTCATGAGGCCGCCTTGATGGCGCAGGCCGTGTTCCGCCTCGTCCATCCCGATAAAAAGCTGCGGTTTCAATATACGACCTCGTCGAGCGATCTTCAGAAAAAACTGGGTGTTGAGAAGCCCCCGGACCGTGTATGATCCGATTCCATGGCGACGTTTGACATCATCGGGGCGGTCGGGAACGGATATGCGGCCACATGGCGAGAGCGGCAGTGGCTTGCGCGGCTGGCGCTCGTGCCGGTGGCGGTAAAAATTTTCAGTCTGGAGGTGCTGATTCTTCTGGGCTTTGAGCGGAATTTTCTGGCGCAGGCGATTGTTCTGCTTCCGGCATTCTTTCTGGAAGGCTGGCTTTTGGTGCGATTTGCGCGGTTGATCGGGCTGGGCGAGCGGTGGCCGGAACATCAAAACGCCCCCGGGTTTCGACCCGATCCGCGCCCCGTTCTGGCCGGGATTCTGGTCTATGTTCTGATACAGTTCGGCTTGCGTGGTCTTGTGGCTGCGGCGCTTCCGGGCCTGCCCGCACAGATGGGCGCAACGCCCGATACCCCCCCTGATATGGCGGCGTTTGCCGCAGCCGTCGGGATTTTGCTCGGAGCCTTCTGGGCGTTCCGTTGTCTGTGGCTGTACATTCCGGCAGGGATGGGGATTTCCATACGAGATTTTCTGGCCGGGGTCCGGGGGTTTTCCGTGTCCTTTTCCATGATAGGGGCGTGGATTGCCTGTTTTGCCCCATTCGTGCTGGCCTTTGGAGTCGTGGCGGGGCTGTTCTTTTCGCCGCAAGGGGGCGAGACTCCGTCCGCCGCAGCGGATTTTCTGGTTACGGCGGCTCAGGCCGTTGTGGATACGATCATTCTGCTTGTCTCGACAGCGGCAATGACGTATGGCATTCGGCAGATGCTGACTCCTTCCAAACCCTGATCGTGCCGCTCATGAAAATCATTCTGATAGAAAAAGACGGAACCGAGCGGGAACTGGAAGCCGTCGAAGGCTGGACCGCCATGGAAATCCTGCGCGATTATGGGGTGGGCGGAATCAAGGCCGAATGTGGCGGGGCGCTGGCCTGTGCGACCTGTCATGTTTACGTCGATCCGGCATGGGTGGACCGGATTCCGGCCCCGCGCGAGGAAGAACGCGAGATGGTCGAAGACCACGCGATGGATGTACGCGACAATTCGCGTCTGTCGTGCCAGATTGTCCTGACCGAAGAGATGGATGGGCTGCGGCTCCATATGGCGACAAATCCGGAGTGACAGAAGAAACGGGCAAGAGCTTACCCCATGATTTTTTCCAGAACGTCGTCGCTGATGTCGAAATTGGTGGTGACGGTCTGGACGTCGTCGCTGTCTTCGAGGGCGGCGATGAGTTTAAGGACCAGCCGGGCCGTGTCCTCGTCCACGGCGGCCTGAACATTCGGGCGCCAGACAAAGCCCGATTTTTCGGCTTCTCCAAAGCGCTTTTCCAGTCCATCGCGGACGGTGGCCAGGGCTTCCAGAGCGCAGGTTATGGTATGCCCGGACTCGGGGTCGCTTTCGACGTCGTCTGCGCCGGCCTCAACGGCAGCCTCGAACATGGCGTCCGGCGCGGCAGCTCGGGCGGGATAGAGGATTTCCCCGACCCGATCGAACATAAAACTGACCGAATTGGTCTCACCCAGATTTCCTCCGTATTTCGTAAATCCCCCGCGCACTTCGGCAGCGGTCCGGTTCCGATTCTCGGTCAGGGCCTCGACAATGACGGCCACGCCTCCCGGCCCATAACCTTCGTATCTAACCTCTTGATATTGTTCTGATTCCCCGGATCCCAGAGCGCTTTCAATGGCGCGTTTGACCCGATCATTGGGCATGTTCGCTCCCCGCGCGGCAATGACGGCGGCGCGCAGACGGGGGTTCGAAGACGGATCCGGACCGCCCTGACGGGTTGCTGTCGCGATTTCGCGCCCGATTTTGGTAAAGATTTTTGCCCGCTGAGCGTCCTGAGCGCCCTTGCGGTGCATGATATTCTTGAATTTTGAATGTCCGGCCATTGGGCCTCCTCTTTGTTTTTATTCAGACAGCGTTAAGACAAACTGGTTAAAATATCAGTTCGCATCAGTGTTTTTCCGACATTGGCGCAGCGTTTGGGATCGACTATAATGGGATGTTTCGTATTTTCATAGGGGGCTTTTGTCTTCAACAAACGGTAAAGATCGACCTCCATGTCCTATCAGATGCAACGCATAACGGTTCTTGTTGTCGAAGACAACCAGCCGATGCTCGACATCACGAAATCCATGTTGATGGCTTTCGGCATCGGGAATGTGGTCACGGCGAAGGAAGGCGGAGAGGGATATGAAAAATTCTGCAAACACAACCCGGACATCGTTATTGCTGACTGGATGATGAAACCCGTGGACGGGATTTCTCTCGCCCGCCGGATTCGCAGCGATCCGAAAAGCCCCAACCCGTTCACGCCCGTTATTCTCATGACCGGGTTTACCGAAAAGAAGCGCGTGTTTCAGGCGCGGGACGCGGGGATTACGGAGTTTCTGGTCAAGCCTTTCGGGGCACGGGATTTGTACAAACGGATTGCACAGCTGATTGAGCGGCCAAGGCAATTCGTCCGGTCCGAGGATTTCTTTGGCCCGGATCGACGCCGGCGGCGTGATCTGGCGCATCAGGGGCCGTTTTTGCGCGAGACGGATTTTATGAATCCGGAACTGGCGCCCTATCGGGCCGACCGCCGGAAAACGCCTCGGGAGCCAAATGTTTCCCTGTCGCAACCTCCCTATGAAGGGGATAAGGATGATCTTCTTTAGAAGAATGGAATTTTGAGAAATGCCTGAATCGACAACGCCTTATCCGTTCGACCGAAAGCCCCGGCGCAAGGCGGAATTTATCCGCCCCCCCAACACGCTCAAGCAAAAGGTTGGAAGCGGGGGCTTAAGCGAGGAAATTCTCAATCGGGCGCAGGCGCTTCTGGAAAACAATACGGTGGATTTCCGTCCCCTGGGCGAGATGTATCTGGATTCCCTGATGCGTGCCATTCATCAAGCCTTGAGCGCCGATCTGGAGAAGGACAATCCGGAGCAGATTATCTCTGCGATGCTTTATCCCACGATGCAGCTCAAGGCCAATGGCGGGATGTTTCATTACCCTCTGGTCAGCCAGGTTGCCGATTCCCTGATCTCCTTTCTGGAGTCCATCGACGTTCCGGATCGGGATGCGGCGGAAATTGTTCTGGCGTTTCATACATCTATCCGGGCGGTCATCATGGGCAAAGTGACCGGTACCGGCGGGCGGTACGGGGATGAGTTACGCGAGGCTCTGGTCGATGCGTGCTCCCGGTACTTTGAACGTCACCCGGATAAAATCACGAAGGCGTGACCCCAAGACCGCCGAGCGGCCTCAGGCGTGGAACCATTTCGATGTGGGTTTGCCGTTCTTGTCGGTATCGCTGAATCGTCCCAGACGCTTGTCTGACCCGGAAACGGCGGACGGCGCACCGTCGGACCAGTACGTTGTCCGGCTTTTCCCGAAAGATCCCGATTGACCGGAGCCTTGCCCGCGGTCCTTTTGACCTTCGCGGCGTTCAAGATCAAAATGATAGGATTTTCCCCTTTCGAGGTTTTTGGCGTCTTTGTGCCGGATATAGATCGAAGCCTTCTCTTTTTCCCATCCATCCTTGTTTTCTTTCAAGGTCACATCGACGCGCCGATGCGCGCCGCCGGGTGCCCGGACGACCCGGTCCACTCTGGCGATCTGGCGTTCGCCGAACATCGTCCCGCGCCCGCCCATGCCGCCGCTTCCCCGGCTGCTCATGCCGCCCCCGCCGCCCGATCGTCCGCCCATGCCACTCATGAAAATCCCTCCGAATCTCTCTCAATATGGGCCAAAACCCCTCCCGCAAAGAAGAGTCCGACCCTGCTACCAGTCTACCGTATGCGGCGTCTGGAATGCAAAAATGAGAGATTCCCGAAAAATGCCATCATAAAAGCTTCCCATCCCGCTCTCCGTCATGAAAACGGATGCGGACGGGGGCGGCAGGGGCGCTGGCGCTGGAAATCACATGCCCGGCTTCATCGCGCACCAGGGCAAAGCCGCGGGTCAGAACGGCCTGAAAAGACAGGGTTTCAAGCAATCGTCCCGGCAGATCCAGTCGCGCGTGACGATCCCGGATCACACGAACGCCTGCGCTGGACAGCGATTCGGCGCGAACGGTTAACATCTGCCGGGCCTGAGCGATCCGCGCGCGCGGCGGAGTCAAACGCCCGGCCAAACCACCCAAACGATGCCCCCGGTCGGAAATATTTTTCCCGGCGGCGCGGTGCAGAGCCTGAATGCGGAAATCCAGCCCGGTTCGAGCCTCCAGAATCCGGCGGCGGGGATGGAGAATGCGTCCGCCCAGCTCGGCCAGCCGCGTCCGGACACGCCCCAGATTTTTCTCGAACGCCGCGCCGAGGCGGTGATCGAGATGGTCAAGCCGCTGAATCCGCGCCTCGAACATCCGTTCCGGCTCGCCCATGCGGGCGCAGAGGGACTCCAGTCTCTGGCGGCGATCCGCAAGCCCGCGCGCCGCAGCGGCTACAAGCCTTTGCCCATCATCCTGAAGCAGGGCCACAAGCGCCAGACGCACCGGCACCGCCATTTCGGCGGCAGCGGTCGGGGTGGGCGCGCGCCGGTCCGATACGAAGTCAATCAGGGTCGTATCTGTCTCATGCCCTACGGCGGAAATAAGCGGGATCCGGCACGCGGCGGCGGCACGCACCACCGACTCCTCGTTAAAGGCCATCAGGTCTTCGAGCGATCCTCCGCCGCGGGCAACGATCAGAACGTCCGGACGTGGAAAATCCTGCGGCAAGGCATCAAACCCGGCGATGGCCGCCGCGATTTTCTCCGCCGCGCCCGCGCCCTGAACCGGAACAGGCCAGACGATCACATGACACGGGAACCGATCGCGCAGGCGGTGCAGAATATCCCGGATGACCGCGCCCGTCGGCGAGGTCACAACCCCGATCACGCGCGGCAGGGCGGGCAGGTCCTGCTTGCGCTCCGGCGCAAACAGCCCCTCGCCAGCGAGTTTTTTCTTGCGGTCTTCCAGAAGTTTGAGCAGCGCGCCCTGCCCGGCCAGTTCCATCGATTCGATGACAAGCTGGTAATTCGATCGCGCCGGATAGGTCGTCACGCGGCCCGTGCAGATCACCTCCATGCCTTCCTCGGGCCGGACAGACAGACGCGCCAGCGTGCCGCGCCAGCATACGGCATCGATCACCGCGCCGTCGTCCTTCAGGGTCGTATAGAGATGGCCGGAGGTGTGGACCTTGACCTTTGACAACTCGCCGCGCACGCGCACGCGTCCGAAAGACTCCTCAATCGTCCGCTTGAGCGAACCCGCCAGAGAGGTTACAGTGAATTCGGGAACGTTTCCCGCAGGCAAGGGCGTTTCAGACATGTCCTCATCCTGCCACGCATCGAGGCTTCTGTCCACGAGGTCCGCTCATGACGCCCGATTTCTTTCTGCACGGAATGGACGATGAAGCCGCAGCGGTTCAGCGTCTGGCGAGCGCCCTGCCCTTCTGGTCACCAGAGCTTTCGGCGCGCGCAAGCGCGGCGGCGGCGGATCTGATCCGATCAAGCCGGGCGCGCGGAAGCAAACGAGGTGCCATCGAATCCTTCCTTCAACAATACGGACTGGATACAGCGGAAGGTCTGGCCCTGATGGGACTGGCCGAGGCGCTGCTGCGCATTCCCGATGCCCGGACGGCGGATGCGTTTATCCATGATCGGCTGGACTCCGCCGCATGGGCGGGCGGCAAGGCAGGGGGCGACTGGCTCACCCGCCTGGCCGGTGACGGGCTGGGGCTGGCGCGCAAAACGCTGGACTCGAAGCTGGCCCGCGCGGGCGCGCCGGTCATCCGCCGGGCCATCCTGCGCGCGATTGCCGCCATGGGCGCGCAGTTCGTTCTGGGTGAGACGATAAGCGACGCCTTGAGCAACGCAAAACCCTTTCAAAACAAAGGATACGGCCTGTCTTTTGATTGTCTTGGCGAAGGGGCGCGAAGCGAGTCCGATGCCCGGACCTATTTTGAGTCCTACGTCGCCGCCATTGAAACCCTCGGCGCGCAAAATCCGGATCCCGGCCAGATCGGCATTTCCGTCAAGCTTTCGGCCCTGCATCCGCGATACGAACCGGGGCAGGCGGAATTCTGTGTGCCGGAGCTGATTGATCGCCTCTCAAGTCTGTGCCTGAAGGCCCGGGATGCCGGATTGTCTTTGACCGTGGACGCCGAGGAAAGCTGGCGTCTGCCTTCCTCTATAAAAATCGTCGAAGGGATTGTTCGCAATGGCACCCTGATGAAAGACTGGACAGGATTCGGTCTGGCGGTGCAGGCCTATCACAAAGCTGCGCTGCCCCTGATTGTTCATTTGACCGATCTGTGCGAACGCGCCGGACGGCGGATTCAGGTCCGGCTCGTCAAGGGTGCGTACTGGGACGGAGAAATCAAACGCGCGCAGATTCTGGGCCTGTCCGGCTTTCCGGTCTATACACGAAAAAGCAACACGGATCTGTCTTATCTGGCCTGTGCGGCGCGGCTTTTGTCTGCACGCGGGCGGATTTATCCGATGTTTGCCACGCACAACGCGCACACGGTCGCCGCCGTTCTGGAAATGGCCAAAGAGGGAAAAAGCAGTGGATTTGAATTTCAACGCCTGCACGGCATGGGCGCGGCGCTGCACGATGAAATTCTAGCGCGCGGATGGGGGCATAGCCGCCTGTATGCGCCGGTGGGGTCGCACCGGGCTTTGCTGCCCTATCTCGTCCGGCGTCTGCTTGAAAACGGGGCGGGAGCGTCGTTCGTGCATAAAATCGCCAATCCGGATTGTTCGCCCGACATACTGGCCGCCGATCCGGTCCGCGAGGCCTGCGCGCATCCGACGAAGACTCACCCGCATATTGCCCTGCCTTGCGCCGTGTATGGACCGGGGCGCGTCAATTCATCCGGTGTTGATTTATCAGATGATGTGGCTGTGTCAGAAATGCTCTCGGGCATGCGTTGCGCCCGGTTCGTGCGGGAAGCGGCGCCCCTGATCGGCGGAAAGCTCCTGCGCGAAGGCGCGCCGCGCGATATTGTCAATCCGGCGAACCGGGACGATCCCGTTGGCCGTGTGTATGACACGTCCCCGGCCTTTGTTCCCAAAGCCTTTGCAACGGCCCGGCGCGGCTTTGCGCTCTGGTCTGAAACGCCAGCCGCGCAGCGGGCAGATATTTTACTGAATGCAGCAGACCGGCTGGAGTCCCGGCGGGACGCCTTCATCGCCCTGTGCGTGCGCGAAGCAGGAAAAACCCTTCCCGACGCCATATCGGAATGGCGCGAAGCCGTCGATTTCTTAAGATATTACGCGGCGCAGGGGCGGTTCCTGTTCGACGAACGCGGCGCGGCGCTGCCCGGCCCCACGGGGGAGTCCAACACGTTAAGCCTTCACGGGCGAGGCGTGTTCGTGTGCATCAGCCCATGGAATTTCCCTCTTGCCATCTTTACGGGGCAAGTCGCCGCCGCCCTCATGGCCGGAAACGCCGTCATTGCCAAGCCTGCGCCGCAAACGCCCTTGATCGCGCTTGAAATGGTCCGCCTTCTCCACGAAGCCGGGGTTCCACCCGATGCCTTGACCCTTCTGCCCGGCGGGGCGCAGATCGGCGCGGCGATTGTATCGCACCCTGAAACGGCTGGCGTTGCTTTTACCGGATCCACGAATGCGGCGCGCGCCATCGCCCGCGCTCTGGCCGACAAGGACGGCCCCATCGTGCCCCTGATCGCCGAGACGGGGGGACAGAACGGGATGATCGTGGACTCTACGGCCCTGCCCGAACAGGTCGTGGACGATGTGATGAGCAGCGCCTTCGGCTCGGCGGGTCAGAGATGTTCGGCGCTGCGCGTCCTGTGCCTTCAGAAAGACATCGCGCCGGGCATCATCGAGATGCTGGGCGGCGCCATGCAAACGCTGCGCCTTGGCGATCCGGCGCGCCTGTCCACCGATATCGGCCCCGTGATCGACGAAGACGCGCTCGCCCGCCTCACGCACCACATAACCGTTCTGGGCGCATCAGGCAGAAAAGTCGCGCAGGTTCCCATGCCTGCGGGGCTGGAGGCTAGGGGTCATTTTCTGGCCCCTTCGGCGTGGGTCATTCCCGATCTGTCGGTTTTGCGCGGGGAAGTGTTCGGACCTGTCTTGCACATTGTGACGTATGAGGCCGGTTCAGAAGCCCCCATGATCGCGGCGCTCAACGCGACCGGGTACGGACTGACTTTTGGCATGCACAGCCGGATCGACGGCGCGGCGCGCCGGGCGGCGCAAGGAATCCGGGCGGGGAATGTCTATATCAACCGATCCATGATCGGAGCCGTGGTGGGGGTCCAGCCCTTTGGCGGACAGGGCCTCTCCGGCACAGGGCCAAAGGCAGGCGGGCCGCATTACCTCCCGCGCTTTGCCACCGAAAAAACCGTATCCATCAATACGGCAGCCACAGGCGGAAACGCGGCTCTGGTTGCGATGGAGGAGGATAAAATTATGTTGACATAAGTATTTTTATGGATATATTTGCGCCGGGTTCGTCATAAACCACATTAAGGACAAGGATAAAACCATGAACATTTCAAAGGAAACGGCGCAAAAACTTTATAATGCCGGGAAAACAGCCAGAGAGATTCTCGAATGGGGTGCGTCCAAGGCCGCCGTAGGACTTGCCATCTGGTTCGGGGGCGCGGCTGTCATCGGCGGGTTTGGAAGCCACTTCCAGAAAGGCACCGACAACTCTCAAAACACATACCTTGAAGGTATGAAATATGTTTCGGTCGAAAATTCCGACAGCTGCGTCGTGATCGATCCCAGAAAAGAACAGATCGTCACGGTGCAGGGATATCAAAACAGCCGATTCACACAGGTCCTCCGGGCCGCAGCTCCGATCATCAGCATGACGGAAGGCGAGGAAGTCGTTCTGGGAAAGGCTCCGGTCTATGCCTCCGCGCCCTGCTCTGTCATCAAAGACGGCATAACAACCTATGAGAATGGCATTCTCGCCAGAGGCGCAGAATATGCAAATTCAAAGGTTTTGCTCGCAAACCTCCAGAAGGCGCGGGAAGATTTCAACCGGATGGAAGATCTGACCTTTACGGTCCAACCAAAGGCTCCTTCCACGGACAACTCTCAAGCGCCGCAGCAGCCGCAGCAGCCGCAGCCATAAAACGGTCTACGCCGCTTTTTTGATCTGATCCGCCTTGGCCGATTCATAAGCCCAATCGAGCCAGGGCGTCAGGGCGGCGATATCGGCGGAGTCCACCGTTGCGCCGCACCAGATTCGCAATCCGGGCGGCGCGGCGCGGTATCCTGCCACATCATACGCCGCATCCTCTTTCTCAAGCGCCTTCGCCATCATTTTGATAAACGGCTCTTTTTCTGTCTCCGGAAGAGATTCAAACCACGGGTCGACGATCTTCAGACACACAGAGGTGCAGGAGCGGTTCGGGGCATTGTCTACCAGAAACGCCGCCCAGCTTGAGCCTTCAACCCATTGTTCCAGAACGGCCAGATTTTCCCGGCTGCGCCGGATCGTCTCCGCCCGCCCGCCGATCTGTTCCACCCACGCCAGCGCGTCCAGACAATCGGCCACGGCAATCATGGACGGGGTGTTGATCGTCTCGCCCTTGAAAATTCCGTCCTGAAATTTCTCGCCTTCCTTCAGGCGGAAAATCTTCGGCATCGGCCATGGCGGCGTGTAAGACATAATCCGCTCCACCGCGCGGGGCGAAAGCACCAGCATCCCATGCGCCGCCTCGCCGCCCAGAACTTTCTGCCACGACCATGTCACCACGTCGAGCCGGTCCCATGGCATGTCATAGGCAAAGACCGCCGATGTGGCATCGCAAATGGTCAAGCCCTTGCGATCCGGCTTGATCCACGCCCCGTCCGGTACGCACGCGCCCGAGGTTGTTCCGTTCCACACAAACACCACGTCCCGGTCCGTATCCACTTGAGAAAAATCAATCATCTCGCCATAGGGGGCCTTAAGCACCCGCAGATCGGCGGGCTTGAGGTGGTCTTTCAGGTCCTTGACCCAGTCGGCGCTGAACGCCTCCCACGCCAGAGCGTCCACCCCGTTCGGCCCGATCAGATTCCACAGCGCCATTTCAACCGCGCCTGTATCCGAGGCCGGAACGATCCCGATTTTATAATCCGCCGGAATGCCGAGCAAAGCCCGGTGTTTTTCGATAACGGCCTCAAGCTGCCCCTTAAGCGGCGCGGCGCGATGAGACCGGCCCGTCAAAGAGCCTTTCAAGGCCTCAATGGACCATCCCGGCCTTTTGGCACAGGGGCCGGAGGAGAAAAAGGGCCGGGCGGGTTTTTTGTCTGGTTTTTGCATGAGTCGGTTGCCTTTGGGGTTGAAAAGATCAAAGGGGATCAGAAGAAATAAAGGCGGTCAGGAATTGTCCCGGGTCTGTTCCAGGGCAGGCAATTTTCAAGGCTGAATCCAGATTTTCCAGACTGAATTCCGCTGCGACCACTCCATTTCCGCCAACCGCGATCCATCTATCCCGGTATTTCTTTTCCATGGCCTCGGTCCAATGGCTTTCAAGCCATGAAGAAGCGGGGTGTTGCTGGTATGTCTGGATCTTTACGCCTCTTCTGTTTGTCGCCATATTTTTTTCTCCCCCCGTTTTCAAAATATTTTCGCCATATTACCCATCCGGTTTCGCTGAGGCAAGCCGGATGCCGTCCGGTCTGAATTATTACATAACGATATCTTGCGTATGGCTCCAAAATGTGTTTATAGCGATAAGAGGAATACAGGTCCGACCGGATGAGGAAAAGTCGTATGACGTACATTGCCACACTGGTCGGGTCTTGCGCCGGAGCCCTGACGGTCGCTCATACCGGCGTGGCGCAAATCCACTTCAAAACCAGTGCGGCCCCCGATTGGCTGGCACCGGGCCGGGCCGCCGATATTCGCCTGAACGGGGTCAGGCCCTCCCGTGAGAAAATTCTATCTCTCCGGGATTCTTTCTCGGCGCAAGGCGTGTCCCTGTTCGTTCAGGAGGAAAAAAACCGACGCAAATCCCTTCTGGTTGCCGATATGGAAAGCACGATGGTGGCTTTTGAAGCGTTGGATGTGTTGGCGGACATGGCCGGGCAAGGCGACCAGATTCCGAAAATCACGGCCAAAGCCATGAATGGCGAGATTCCATTTCGGCAGGCGCTCGAAGAACGGGTGGCCTTGCTGAAAGGTCTGCCCGTTTCAAAACTCGAAAGAGCCCTTCAGATCATGCTCAAAACCATCAATCCCGGCGCGCGGGAGCTTGTCTCCACCATGAAAGAAAACGGAGCGGTCTGCGTTCTGGTCACGGGCGGTTTTACGTTCTTTGCCCAGTCTCTTGCCGAAAGGCTCGGGTTCGATGCCTGCCACGCCAATACGCTGGAGATTTCTGGCGGCAAACTGACCGGGCGCGTTCTGGAACCTGTTCTGGATCAGGATACGAAACTCAAGTGCCTGAAGACCTATTGCGGAATTCGGGAAATTTCTCTCTCGGACGCGGTGACCATCGGTGATGGGGCCAACGACCTGCCGATGCTGGAAGCCGCCGGTCTGGGAATCGGTTATTGCCCCAAGCCCAAAGTCGCGAAAGCCATACAGCATCTGATTCCCAAAGGTGGCCTTGACGCGGCGCTGTACGCGCAGGGATACCGGGAACAGGATATTGCAACCGCTGCGCCTTAATTCGGACCGGATGGTGTTTGATTTATTTTTTCATGGCTCTGGAAGGCATTCAGGTCTCTGAATTGTTCGGCATAGTTCCGAACGCGTTCGAGGCGGTTTGTCACGCTCTGTAAGGAAATCCCCGGTTTTGCGTTGGCTGCCATGGCGCGACTCCACGCTGTTTCAAGCCGCTCTCTCATCGTGACGAAAACAGGTTTTTGCACTTCTTCGCACAGGAGAGATCTGATGCCTGAATTAAACCCGAACTTTGTTCCATTCGGATCAAGCCATTCAGGAAGATCTATGTCTTTCAGAAAAATGCCTTCTGATCCTTTTTGACAAACCCATTTCCCTGCCTGAATTCTTCCCGGCATGAAAAAGAGGGCCGCTTCCTTCTCTTTTTCAAAAGACACGACGACAACTCTGGGGCAGGCATCGTCCTGAAATGGATCGTAGAGGATCCAGAATGGGGCTCCTTTGTTGGCGGATGAACGGGTTACATCGAGATCGTTGGCCTGCGCAAAATCCGTCAGGAAGGCCTCAATGGTTTTCTTCCTCGCTGCAGAAATTTTCAAAATACACTCAGACAGGGCCATATGGTCTCTCTTTTTTGCTTTTCCCGGCTTAATTTTTCCATATTAACTTTTCGGCATCCTGCACTTTCCTATGCGCTCCGTCAAGAGCCTTTTCGCCGCATGGGAAGGCAAAACTTACCCTTCCGTGAAGTCCGGTCCCAAAAACCCTTGTGAAAAAGAGAGTTTCCTGTTGTAAACTGTCTTTCTCTTTTTTCAGGCTGGAGAGTCTTCAAATGCCCCGTACCCCCGCGCCCGTTTCGCTTGTTTCCTCCTTTGAACCTTTCCGGATTGGCGTTGCCGGGCTTGGGACGGTCGGCACTGGACTTGTTGATCTTGTTCAGAAAAACGGGGACCTGCTGATGCGCCGGGCTGGACGCGGGATTGAAATCGTGAGTGTTTCCGCCCAAAATCGTAAAAAGGATCGTGGCGTTGATCTGAGTGGATATGAATGGGTGGACGACCCGCTGGTCATGGCGCAGGACCCGCGGCTTGACGTTGTGGTGGAACTGATTGGCGGATCCGAGGGGTTCGCCCGCGCGCTGGTGGAACGCTGCCTTGAAAACGGAAAAGCCGTTGTGACCGCCAACAAGGCGCTTTTGGCCCATCACGGGCAGGCGCTGGCTGATTTGTCTGTCAAAACTGGCGCGGCGCTGGCGTTCGAGGCCGCCGTGGCCGGAAGCATCCCCATCGTCAAGGTCTTGCGCGAGGCTTTTTCTGCCAACAAGGTTTCATCCGTGTGCGGCATTCTCAACGGCACGTGCAATTATATCCTGACCGAAATGCGGGAAACGGGGCGGGATTTCGCCGATGTTTTGAAAGATGCGCAGGACAAGGGCTATGCCGAATCGGACCCGTCTTTCGATATCGACGGGATTGACGCCGCGCATAAGCTCGCCCTTCTGAGCGCCATTGCCTTCGGAGTGCACCCGGATTTCGGGCGCGTCCATGTTCAGGGCATTCGCCATCTCTCTGCCGACGACATGGATTTTGCCGGAAAGATGGGCTTTCGGATCAAATTGCTGGGCACCACCCGGAAGATTAACGGACGCATCGCGCAAAGCGTAACCCCCTGCCTTGTGCCTGCCGACAGCCCGATTGGCGCCGTGGACGGGGTCTACAACGCTGTTTTCGTGGAAAGCGATTGTGCAGGAAGCAGCCTTCTGGTCGGGCGCGGCGCGGGCGCGGCACCAACGGCTTCGGCGGTGGCTGCTGATCTGGTCGATCTGGCGCGCGGGACAAAAATGGACGTGTTCGGGTTTCCGCAGACAAGCCTCGAGTCCGCGCAATGGGCCGATGCAGGCGAAGCGGTGGCCAAATTCTATCTGCGCCTGAATGTCGCGGACCGTTCGGGGGTTCTGGCGGACATTTCCCGAATTTTGCATCGTCACGGCGTGTCCATCGAATCCATGATCCAGCACGCCCGCGATCTGCGCGGCCCGGTCCCTCTGGTTATGGTGTTTCATGAAACGCTTCAGAAGGACATGGAGGCTGCCATAAAGGAAATCGAGATGCTCGAATCGGTTGATAAACCTTCGTGCCTGATGCGGATTGAAATGCTGTGACGGACTCCCTGTTCCTGAACATCGAACGATCCTTGAACCGCGCCCGGTGGGTTATGGCAGGTCATGATCCGGACCTTGCGGCCCGAATGAGGCAGCGCTACGGTCTGCCCGATATCGTGGCGCAGCTTCTGACCGGGCGGGATGTCGATCTTGAGCAGGTCGAATCTTTTCTGAACCCGACCTTGCGGCGCGATTTTCCGGATCCTTTGTCTCTTGCCGGGATGGAAGGCGCGGCGGCGCATTTGGCCGATGCGGTCGAATCGGGCCGGAAAATCGCGGTTTTCGCCGATTTCGATGTGGACGGAGCCACGTCTGCGGGTCTTTTGACCCGTTTTCTGCGGGCGCTGGGCGCGGAGCCTCTCCTTTACATCCCCGATCGCCTGAGCGAAGGATACGGCCCGAATCTTCAGGCGTTTCATACCTTGAAGCAGCGCGGCGCGGATCTGGTGATCCTGTGCGATTGCGGTACCACCGCGCATGAGATTCTGGCCGGAGCCAGAGACATCGGGCTTGAAACCATTGTTTTGGACCACCACGAACCGGACTCAACCCTTCCCCCTGCAACGCATCTGGTCAACCCCAAACGCACCGATGATCTCTCGGGCCTGCGGATGCTGGCGGCCTGCGGCGTCACCTTTATGATGTGCGTGGCGACGAATGCGGTCTTGCGCGCGCGCGGATTTTACGAACGGACGGGCCGCGCCGAGCCGGTTTTACGCAACTGGCTTGATATCGTGGCCCTTGGAACCGTATGCGACATGGTGCCTTTGACGGGGGTCAACCGCCTTTTCGTCCGGCGCGGCCTTGAGCAAATGGCCCGGACCGAAATTCCGGGACTGAAAGCCCTGTGCGATGTCGCCCGGATCAAGGCGCCCTTTACCCCCTATCACGCCGGATTCGCGCTCGGCCCCCGGATCAATGCCGGGTCGCGGGTGCATAAGGCCGATCTGGGTGCGCGGCTTTTGAGTGTCGACGATTACGAATCGGCGCTTGGAATCGCCATGATTCTGGACGAAAGCAACGAAAAGCGCAAAGCCATCCAGATCGACATGACCGCTCAGGCGATGGATCAGGTCGAATCGCGCGGGCTGGATCAACACCCGGTGATTGTGGTGTCCGATCCGTCCTGGCATCCCGGTCTTGCGGGGCTTGTGGCCGGGCGGCTCAAGGAAGTCTATGGCAAACCGTCCTGTGTGACCGCTTTTGCCGATATGGGCGGCGGCGTTCTGGAAGGGCGCGGGTCCGGGCGGTCTGTTCCCGGCGTCAATCTGGCTGCTGCGTTTCTGGATGCGCGGGCGGAAGAGATCATCATCAAGGGCGGCGGGCACGCCATGGCGGGCGGATACACGATTGCGCCGGAGAGGCTGGAGGATTTCCGCGCTTTTGTCTGTACCCATGTGGATCGCCAGCTTGCAGGCCGCACCCCTGCGGTTCACACGCAGATCGACGGGATTTTGTCGGTGCGCGGGGCGCAGGTGGAGCTTGTTCGCCTGCTTTCCGATTGTGTCGGCCCCTTTGGGGAAGGGCATCCGGAGCCTGTTTTTGTTCTGCCGGCCGTCCGCGTCCGCAAGGCCGATATCGTAGGCGACGGGCATGTGCGCGTGATGGTGGCCGATTCCGAAGGGGGAAGCTGGATGAAAGCCATGGCGTTTCGGAGCGCCGGAACCGATCTGGGCCGTGCGCTTCTGGCTGGCCCCACGGGTGCGCCGCTTCATCTGGCCGGAACTTTGAAAATCGACGACTGGTCCGGTCAGGAAAAAGTCGAGATGCACATCCGCGATGCGGCCTTTCCGGAATCTGAAAGCTCTCAGAAGTCCGATTCGCCTTTCCGGGGGATAGGTTGACGGGCAGGGTTTTTCAGGACTCGCAAAATCCGAAAATCGGGATAAGATGCGGCTTCATCACAGAACCGGAAAAATGGAATCAACAGTATGCCTGATATTTTTGAGGAAGTGGACGAGGCCCTGCGGCGCGAGCGCGTGGCTGCCCTTTGGGGGCGTCATAAAGTCCTGATCGTCGCGGCTCTGGTCGGCGTTGTGGTCGCGACAGGGGTCTATAGCGGCTGGCGCAGCTGGGCGCAAACCCGCGCCGAACAGGCCACAAGCGCCCTTCTTGCCGCTCAAAAAGCCACCGATAAGGCTGCGGAACTTGAGGCCTTTGCGTCCGCCCATCAGGGCGATATGCGCGCGCTGGCTCTGTTCGAGGCTGCTGATGCCCTGGCCGCCAGAGAGGATTTCACCAAGGCCCGCGATTTGTATCGCGAGATTGCCGATGCCCCTCATGTCTCAAAAATCCATCGCGACCGGGCGCGGATTCTTTCTGCGAGGGCCCTGGCCGAATCTGCCGATAAAGATCCGTCCGTGGATCCGGATCAGGCGGAGGCAAAGCGCGCTTTGGTAGAAATGGATTCAATTCTGGCCGAGAAGGATAACGTCTGGGCGCCTCAGGCGCGTCTTGCGGCAGCGATTCTTGCGGCATATCGTCTGAATGATCCGGCGCGTGCACGGGTCTATCTGGCGGGTCTTGCGACCGGAGGAAGTCAGGATATTCCTGTTTCCCTGCAACGTCTGGCCAAAAACATCGACCATGTTCTGGCCTTGCGCCTGAATGCTGCCGCCCCGGCAGCGGGTTCGAATTCAAAACAGGAGCCAAAACCATGATTCCCTCTTGCCTCCGTATTCTGGGCGCTTTGTCCGTTCTTGTCTTTCTGGCCTCCTGTTCGACGGTCACGGATCTGTTCTCGGACAGCGCAAAAGCGCCTCTGCCGGGCGAGCGGATCTCGGTTTTGTCTCTGGAAAAGGAACTGGAGCCTGAAAATCCGGCGCTGGAGGCGCAAGGCTTCGTCGCGCCGGAGCCCTGGCGCAATGAATTCTGGCCGCAGGCGGGAGGATATCCGAATCACGCCATGCAGAATCTGGCTCTGAATGAAGGAGAATTAAAACGGGTCTGGAAGGTGGATATCGGTCAGGGTGCAAGCAAGTCCTTGCCGATGACGGCTCAGCCGATTGTGGTGGATGGAAAAATCTTTACGCTCGATACCGATTCGCATCTGCGGGCTTTCTCAACCGGGGACGGCAAGCTTCTTTGGGAGGCGGGCGTTCGTCCTGAAGGCGAGGACGATCCGGTTATCGGCGGGGGAATCGCTTATTCTTCGGGCACGCTCTATGTCACCACGGGATATAACGAAGTTCTGGCCGTCGCGCCGGAGGATGGAAAGATCGTCTGGCGCGTCTCCATTCCGGCGCCTGCGCGTGCTGCTCCCGCCGTCATGGACAGCCGGGTTTTTGTGGCTACGCTGGATAATCGCCTTTTGGCTCTGGATGCGGCGAACGGCGGGCTTTTGTGGGATTACACGGGGATTGGCGAGTCGGCAGGCCTTGTGGGGGCGGCCAGTCCCGCTGCCAACAAGGAAATTGTGATTCCGGCCTTTTCTTCCGGCGAGGTTCTGGCGCTGCGGGTTGAAAATGGCGCGGTGGCGTGGTCGGACAATCTTTCGGTCGTCCGGCGTTCGGACAACCTGGCGGGCTTGAGCGATATTTCCGGTCTTCCTGTCATTGACAAGGGCGTTGTCTTCGCCATCAGCTATGGCGGGCGTCTGGTTGCCATTGACGAGCGGACGGGCAGCCGCGTATGGCAAAGGGATATCAGCGGATCGGAAACGCCGTGGATTGCCGGTAATCATTTGTTCATCGTTTCGGCCAACAACAAGCTGGTGGCGCTGGGGCGTGACACGGGGGCGATTCGCTGGATTGCCCGTCTGGATTCTGACGAAAAGAACAGCCCGTCTTTCTGGACCGGTCCCCTTTATGCGGGCGGGCGCCTGTTTCTGATTTCTTCGGATGGCCGGGTTGTGGAAGCGGCGCCAGAGACAGGAAAACTCGTGCGGACATGGCGCGCCGCGGATTCTGTCAGCGTTCCTCCTCTTGTGGCGGATGGGACACTTTATATCCTTGCCGATGACGGAACGCTCAGTGCGTGGAAATAGGGATATCGCTGTTTCCTTTCGGTTGCGTTGATACTCTCCTCGCGCCTTGTATCAGGGTGAGTTGCCTTGGCGACAGAATGCTCTGGATCGGGATCTAACCCTTTGTTCCGGAAACGAAAACCCCGCCATCCGAGGGAAGGCAGGGTTTTCTTCTTTGGATGTTTTTCGCCGGGAGGGACTATTTCTTCTTGGCGACAGGCTTCTTGGCGGCGGGTCTTTTTGCGACAGCTTTCTTGACGATCGTCTTCTTCGCTGCCGGCTTCTTGGCAATCGTCTTCTTCGCCACCGGCTTCTTGACGATCGTCTTCTTCGCTGCGGGCTTCTTGGCGGCGGGTTTTTTCGCTGCCGGTTTCTTTACTGCTGCTTTTTTCATGACTGCCATTGTAAACTCCATGGGTTTAATTCTGTGGCCTGACGTGGCCACAACGAATGCCGGGACCATTCCGGCACAAAAATTATTATACGCAACTTCTGGCATCTCGCCATCTTTTTTTGAATCAATGGGATGGAAGGCGATTCTTTTTTTGTCTTTGGTGTTGCAAATGAGGCACAGAAAAATCAAGAACATTTAATAAAAAATTAGGAGATATGCACGGGAAAATTTACAGCGTTTTCATCTCCGCGCGTCACACTATTAAGAAGTGGTTACAAATAAAAAACAAAGAAATACAGGTGTGGGGGTGAGATATGTTTGTTGATCGCTTGTGGCGCGCCTGCGTGATGGCCTTTCGCCAGCAGGCTTTTTATGATTCTTATGCGCAGACTTTTGACGTTGTCCAGGCCGACACCGACGCGTTGCGCAGGCGCGTTTTCGATTTGCGTCATCAGGTGTATGGCGTTGAAAACGACATGGGAAAACTCGCCACGCTCAAGGCGGATGTCTTTGATTCGCACGCCACTCATCATCTTTTGATCCATCGTCAGTCGGGGGAAAGTGCCGGTGCGGTGCGTGTCGTTCTCCCGTGTGAGGATTCTCCAAAGAAAAGCTTTCCGATGCAGGAACTGAGCGATCATCCGCTTCTTCAGATGCCTGATCGGGTTCAGACCTTATGCGAAATTTCGCAAATGTGCATCGCCCCCCGGTTCCGCCGTCGTCAGAATGACGGGCGAATCTTGCCCGGCTATAACGAACAGGACCGGGTTGACGTGCCTGTTCTTGGGAAGGTCGTGACCATTCGTCGTCTGATACCCTACGCGCCGCTGGGGCTTCTTCGCGCCGCGTTTGAAACGGCGCTGCGTCACCGGATTGTGGATTGCCTTATCATGGTCCCGCCGGACGACATTCGTAATTTCGGGCGCACAGGGTTATCCTGGCGCGTTCTGGGTCCGCGTATTCACCATCAGGGGCTCTGGCAGCCGATGATCTGCAATGTCAAGAATGCGCTGGATGCGATGCGGACAAGCAATCCGCCCTGCTGGGAGGTCGTCAGCGACCGGGGAAGACTCCACGAAATGGCGCTTCGCTTTCAGGAGAACGACTGGCAGGACCGCATTTTTGACGAGTCCTGCCGTGAGATGATTTACAGGAAACTGTCTCGATAAGGCTACGCCGCAGGGTCGTCGGACGTTTCTGCATCGGATCCAAAGCCGTGACCCGTGGTCCGCTCGGTGATCCGGGCGGATTTTCCGCGGCGATCACGCAGGTAATACAGCTTGGCGCGGCGGACTTCCCCGCGACGGATCATTTCAATGCTGTCGATGCGAGGGCTGTAGAGAGGGAAGACCCGTTCCACGCCTTCGCCGTAAGAAATCTTGCGGACCGTAAAGCTCGCGTTGACGTTGCTCCCGGACCGGGCGATGCACACGCCTTCATAGGCCTGAATCCGCTCGCGCGTGCCTTCGACGACCTTGACATTGACGCGCACCGTATCGCCGGGCGAGAAGGCCGGGATTTTTTTACCTTCGGTGAGGGTCGCCAGATGCGCCGCTTCGTATTTCTGAACGGTGTTCATAGCCGTCTTTCCTGTCGAAATTCCATAGATGAGCGAAAAATCAGAACGCTCTTATACGGGAAGGAGGCAAAGAAAACAAGAACTATTTACGTCTGTTCCACAAATCCGGACGCCGTTCCCGGGTCGTGGCTTGAGCCTGATCGTGGCGCCACCGCGCGATCTCGGCGTGGTTGCCGGACGCCAGGACATCAGGGATGGTGTGGGTTTTTCCAGCATTATCAATCCATTCCGCCGGGCGTGTATAGTGGGGATATTCCAGAAGGCCGTTTGTATGGCTTTCTTCATCCACGGTCTGGTTGTTTCCCATAACTCCATCAAGGAGGCGGATACAGGAATCCATTAAAATCAGGGCGGCAGGTTCTCCGCCGGAAAGGACATAGTCTCCGATGCTGATTTCCTCAAAATCGTGGGCATCAATGACACGCTGGTCCACGCCCTCGTAGCGCCCACACAGCAAGGTGACGACAGGGGTGCGCGCCAGTTCCTGAACCCGGCTTTGCGTCAAGGGCTTCCCGCGTGCGGAAAGGTAGATTTTCTGTCCCGGATCCGGAATGGAAAGAAGAGCGGACTCAATGACATCCGGGCGCATCACCATCCCGGCCCCGCCGCCGAAGGGCGTATCATCGACGGTTTTATGACGACCGGGCGCAAAATCCCGGATATTGACGGCGTGGCAGGACCACAAGCCCTTTTCCAGAGCCCGGCCACTCAAGGACATCCCCAAAGGCCCCGGAAACATTTCGGGGAACAAGGTCAGGATATGCGCATGCCACAAAACCATGATCCGGTTCATACACCGGAAGAGACCAGGAGAAAAGACTTTATCCGATTTCCTTGATTGCTTTTCCAAATCCGGTCAGGGGCATAGAAAGATTTACGTCTTTTCCGTCCGCCGATTTAAAGACAAACCGGGCCGCAGTCCCGCTTTTCATGAGGTCGAGCAAGTCCTTATCAAGATTGACATACGCAAAACATCCCGCCTGCGTGCAATAACGCACCTTGAAGGCATAGGATTTTCCTTCGTCGATTTTCATTTCCACACCGGGCTGGAGCAAAATCCCCAAAGGAAGAACGACGACCCCGCGCGCCAGATCTTTTTTCTCGGGGAAGCCAATGGCGAATTCCGCCACTCGAGCCCCGGATTCCTTGACAATCAGGCGCTGAAAGACTTCGCAATGCTCTTTGGCCTTGTCGGATTCCTGACAGCGGACGGTCCACAGGTCGCCGGGGGGTGTTCCGGACGCCGTTTTTTCGTCTTTTCCTGCGGCAAAAGCATTAGTCAGGACAAAGGTGGCGCCGGAAACCAGAACGGCGGCCAGACCGGCCAGAATCAATCCCCGGCTGCGCATCATTGTTCGGGCGGCGCTTGAGATATCCATAACGAACCTCCTTCGAGAGAAAACCAGATCCTTATATACGACATGCACGACACGACCTCAAGGCCTGGCTGTGGCGAGGTGACTTCGTTTGGCCGCATAGAGAAAATAGAGGACGAGCCCCGCTGCAAGCCACAGCACGAATCGCAGATGTGTCTGAAACGGAAGGAAGGCAATCAATGCGCCGCAGGACAAAACGCCGAGCACCGGAAACAAAAGCCCAAATGGCGCGCGGAAGGGTCGGGGCATGTCCGGATGGGTGATGCGCAAGGCGATTACGCCCGCGCACACAATCACAAAAGCTGCCAGAGTGCCGATATTGACCAGTTCGGCAAGGGCCCGCAACGGAACAAATCCGGCGAAGGCCGCCATGACAAGGCCGCACAGAATCGTGGTGCGCACAGGGGTGTGTGTTTTCTCATTGACGGTTCCAAAAAGCGACGGCAAAAGACCGTCCCGGGACATGGCGAAAATAATCCGGGTCAATCCGTAATACAAAACCAGCATAACGGTCGTCAGTCCCGTAATAACCCCCGTAGCCACAAGACCGGACGCCCAGTCGATACCGACCAGTTCCAGCGCGTGCGCAACGGGCGAAGAAACCTCCAGATCCGGATAGGGTACAAGCCCTGTCAAAAGGCCCGAGACCACAATATAGACAAGCGTGCAAAATCCCAAAGACGCCAGAATCCCGATGGGAACGTCACGACCGGGATTGCGGGATTCTTCGACCGCCGTTGACACGGCATCAAACCCGACATAGGCGAAGAACACCGTGGAAGCCGCCGCCAGAACCCCGACGGTGATCTCGTGTCCACCTGAATCCGTCACCCGGTCAAACCAGCCATAGGGCATGAAGGGTGTCCAGTTTCCCGGATCCACGTTAAACAGGGCCACCCCGACAAAAACGCAGATGGTCAGGAGCTTCACGAAAACCATGGCGGCGTTGAGGCGGGCGCTCTCCCTCACGCCCGCAACCAGAAGCCCCATAAGAACGAGGATGATAAGAACCGCAGGTAGATTGACAAGGCCGGGAAGTTTTCCTTCATCCGGAAACGGCCCGGCGCGCAGAATCTCAGGAAGGGCAAAACCGATAGCGGACAATGCATTATTCAGATAACCGGACCATCCATTGGCCACGGCGGCGACGGCCACGCCATATTCGAGAATGAGATCCCATCCGATGATCCACGCGACAATCTCGCCAAATGCCGCGTAGGAATAACCGTAAGCACTCCCACATCCGCCCACGGATGCCGCCAGCTCTGCGTAGGACAACGCGGCAAAAGCGCAGGCCAGCCCCGCGATCACAAAAGATAAAACAACGGCGGGTCCGGCCTGTGTTGCCGCCGCAATCCCGGTCAGAACAAAGATTCCCGTGCCGATGATAGCGCCAATTCCAAGCAAGGTCAGGTCAAAGGCACCGAGAATTTTTCTTAAGCCTGAATCCTGTGGCTTTACGGATTTCTTGCGAAAGAGATTTTGAAAGGCCGACATAAATATTCTTGCTCCCTTTTGTAAGGCGAGTTTTGAAAAATCCCTTGTTTTTCACTGATTCGATTTGAAAATCATAGTCAAGTGCGGCTTGGCGAACAAGTCCGTTTTTGCGCGCGACGCAGGAAACGGGCCGGGTCGAGAGCGCGGGCCGTGCTCTGGGGCAGGGGCGGGGATGTTCCTGAAATCATTCCTGCGATTACGTGCGCGGCGGCCAGCGTGCTGACCAGACCATGAGAGCCATGTCCGGTTGAGACGTAAAGTCCGGGAATAACGGATTCCTTCCCCATTTCCCACGCGGCGTAATCCGGAACGGCTCCGGCAATCGGAAAATAATCATGCGTCGCGGCGCGGATCCCGGCCTGAGCATCCGCCATCTCAAACGGTGCATCCTGATCGGGCAGGGTCTGGGTCAGACGTTGCAGGATCAAACGATTATCTTCCGGATCAATGCCGGTGTCCGTCCGGTGTCTCTGGAATGTTGAACCGGCCACGTGCAAGCCCTCCATTCCCGGCGCGAGATAGCCGCCGTAACACACGGTGCAGCGCAGGGACTCGCTGCGTGCTGTCGGGGCCACGCGCACCAGTTGCCCGCGCACCGGATAGACGGGAAGCCACGCCGTTTCCGGAAACCAGACCACGCCGGCGCCGCAAGCCAGAATCACGATATCGAAAACCTCCCCGTCGATCTCCCATCCCTGAGGCGTCCGGCGCGGGAGAATGTCTGCTCTGTTCAGGCGCAATTCGGCTTTCGCCGCGTAAACGCGGCATAATTCGGCCGGTTTCACAGCCCCCGAATCGGGTAGCCACAAAGCATCGTGATCCAGAGCAATCCCCGCCCTGTCTGCTCCCTCCCGTGCGCGCAGATATTGCCCGCCCGAGGCATCATACAGCCCGCTATCCGCCGCCTTGGCATAGCGTTTCTCAAGTCCCGCGTCCGTGGCCAGATGCAAACTGCCGTGACGAGACAAGCCGATATCGTGCGTCTTTGACAGGGTTTCGAACGTCTGTCCGGCCAGGGTGAAGGCCTGTGCATAAAACAGACTTTCGGGATTGGCTTCGGCGCTCAGGCGCGGGTTGAAGATCCCGAACGGATTGCCCGATGCGCCAGACGCCAGACGGTCCGATGCGTCGAAAATCACCGGGCGCAGTCCCGCCTGCCCCAGAACAAATGCGCACGCTGTCCCGGCCAGTCCGCCCCCGATGATGGCGATGGTCATGTCTATCCCTTAAACACCCCTTGGGTCATGTGGCGTTTCCGTCCAAATCCGGGGGCTTTTTCAACCCGAAACCCGGCCTGTGTCAAGCCCTCTCGCACCGCGCCTGCCACAGTAAAGGTTGCAACGCGTGTGCCCGGACGACTCAGGCGGGCCATATTTTCATACAGACGCGGCGTCCACATCTGCGGGTTTTTTGCCGGAGAAAATCCATCGAGGAACCACACATCCGCCGATCTTTCGGTCTGAAAAAGGGGTAAAGTATCGTTGATATCTCCCTCGATTATCCGCAGTCGAACCGTGTTGCCATCCGGGCGAGGGGCGTCAAAATCCCGTCCTTTTGCATTCAGGAACAGTTCCAGACGCAGGGCGCCCAGATCACCGGCCCAGTGCCCGAGCGCTTTTCGGATTGTCTCCGGGTCAAGCGGATATTTTTCAAACGAAATAAAATCGAGATTCTGTCCGGGAGCAGCCGTGCTCTCGAACAATGCCCAGGTGGCCAGAAAATTCAGTCCCGTTCCGAACCCCGTTTCAAAGATTGTAAAATGCGTCGCGCCCCTCCACATCTCCGGCAGGCCGTTTCCCTTTAAGAACACATGCCGTGTTTCTTCAAGACCGCTTTCCGCGCAAAAATAAACGTCGTCGAAGAGAGGAGATCGCAGCGGAAGGTGCATCACAGCACGGGAGAACGCAGCGCACTGCAAAGAGCCCTGATTTCGGGAATCACCAGACGTGGTGTGCAGACCCTGAGGATCTCATGGGAACGGGGTCCGAATTCGACCAGAATGCCTGCGGCCCCGGCGGCGTCCGCGCACAGAATATCGGCTTCGTGGTCGCCGACCATCCAGACGTGATCGACGCGCGCGCGCGGGATGCCTGCTTTTGCCATCGCCAGAAAAAGCGGGTCGGGATAAGGTTTGCCGTTTGCGGCAGCGCCTGCTCCGATGCTCGTCTGAAAATAGTGCCGCCACCCCAGATGATTGATTGCAGAATCCAGAGAATCCTGATCCTTGTTACTCACAACGCCGAGAGTAACACCTTCGCGCGCGAAAAAATCCAGCGTGTCCGGCGCGCCTTCAATAACATTCAGATGCGTATCCTGATGGTCGTTGATATACCCGAACAGAATCTTTTTTGCCCTTTCCGCATCTTTGCCATACAGCCGCGCGTAGACCTCTCGCGTCGTTGACGCAAGCATCTTCTCGAACTCCGCTTTTGAGAAGTGGGGCAGGGAATAAACATCCCGAACGTGGTTATGCGCGGAAAGAAGAAAATCCCGACTGTCCACCAGTGTTCCGTCAAAATCGAAAAACACTCCGTCGGGATAAGGCAGCGCGTGCGGTGCGGAAAAACTCACGGAGTCCTCGCGGGGCCGGAATCAGGGCGAAGGAGAGATTTGATTGTCCGGTCAACCCAGGACGATCCATCAGCCAGGCGGGCCCGCTGGGCCGGGTCCATGAGGGCATAGGTGTCCTGATACCACTTGCTGCCCGGATAATTGTATCCCAGAACCGCCGCCACGCGCGTAGCTTCGTCCTTCAGTCCCAAAGACAGGTAGATCTCCACAAGGCGGTGGAGGGCTTCGGGCACCTGCGCGGTGGTCTGATAATCCGTTACAACGCTCCGGAAACGGTTGAGCGCCGCATTGACTGCACCCTGTTTCTGATAATACCTCCCGATCGCCATTTCCTGCCCGGCCAGATGATCCAGAACCAGATCTTTTTTCAGGTTGGCGTCGCGGGCATATTGACTGTCGGGAAATCGGCTGGTCAGGGCCGTCAGGGCGTCGAGGGCTTGCCGGGTCACTTCCTGATCCCGGCGAACATCGCCGATCTGGTCATAATAGCACAGGGCCTTGAGATACCAGGCGTAATCAATCCCTTCATTTCCCGGATGCAACTCAATAAAGCGGTCCAGAGCGACGATTGCCTCGTCGTATCGCCCGTCCTGATAAGACGAAAATGCAGCCATCTGCTGGGCTTTTGTGGCCCATTTGGAGTAGGGGTGCTGGCGTTCAACTTCGTCGAACAGGCGTGTAGCTTCGACATAATCTTTTTTGTCGAGCGCGTCTGCAGCCTCGTTATAGAGAACCTCGACAGGCTTTTCAGGCTCTTTTTTGGGTGCGGAGGCGCAGGCTCCAAGCGTCAGGACGATGAAAACGGGGATCAAAGGGCAAAGAAAGGAAAGGCGCATGGTTAAAGTCCGCTTTCGCAATATGGCAAATTGTGGGGGCGAATCCTCTCTAATGAATACCCGCAATATTCGCCGATGGGAAGGGGGGTGTCTTCTTAAAAAAGCTTTTGTTGCCTTGACGCGCCCTTCCCGGTATAACCCCCTTTCCGGTGTCCGAACGCGTCTTGCATGTGCGCCCGTAGCTCAGTGGATAGAGCGCTGCCCTCCGGAGGCAGAGGCCGCAGGTTCGAATCCTGCCGGGCGCGCCATTGATTGTCCCTCTTTAGGTTTTAAACCTCCGGCTTTAGCCGGAAAAGGCTTTAGCCGTATTTTTTAACACAGAGAACGCGGAGAAGACGCAGAGGTCACAGAGAGACGCTGTTCTCCGTG
This sequence comes from Rhodospirillales bacterium, assembly GCA_020638285.1. Taxonomy (GTDB): domain Bacteria; phylum Pseudomonadota; class Alphaproteobacteria; order Micavibrionales; family Micavibrionaceae; genus JACKIV01. The sequence goes on from JACKIV010000001.1 coordinate 425,909, forward strand.
CCTTCTCTGTGGTCTCTGTGTCCTCTGTGGTGGTGAATCTTTTCTTTCTTTTTTTTAAGGCTTCCAGTCTTTTTCGAACCTACCGGCTTCAGCCGGTAGTGGTTCAGTTCAAAGACTTGCACCAAGATTCCGCATGTAAAGGGAACGGTTTGTTGTGCATTTGAACACGGCCTATTTGTACCACGCCAGTTAGTTTGGCCAATGCGGGATTAAGCGCGATCAAACGGCATTTCGTGGGATAGGTCAATGAATCCGGGGGGTTAAAGAAACCATAGAATAAGGTGCAGAACTGGCGGTTTTAAGGCACAACAAATCCCCACTTATGGGGATTTGTAATTGTAAATGGTGGAGGGAGGAGGATTTGAACCTCCGTAGTCCGAAGACGCCTGATTTACAGTCAGGTGCGATTGACCGCTCCGCCATCCCTCCATTGTCCGGAAAAAACGAACATCCGCAACAAAAAGGATTTTCATTCGGCTGTCAATATGTGAGTGTAACCGAATGCGTAATTCAGACAGAAAATACCCCGGCAGGGCCGGATTTCGTAAATCAGAGCAAGGCAAACGTCCTGCCGGAGCGCCGTCTAATCGGCCTTCCGGATCTCGAATCAGTGCGAATCTCTATGGATTCCATGCCGTTTCGGCTGCGTGGGCTAATCCGGAACGGGATTTCTCAGCCCTGTACCTGACAGAGCCCGCGCGCGCCGGATTTGAGCCTGTTCTGGAGCGCGCCGTCGCGCTGGGCCTGAAACGCCCTACGCCAAGCATTGTGGAAAAAGCCGATCTGGATCGCGCCCTGCCCGACAGTGTGCATCAGGGGTTGGCCGGACAGGCTGGACCACCTCCGGAAAGCTGTGCGGCAGACCTGATCGCGGGCTCCGAAATTCGTCCGCGTACGTTGATTTTGTTGCTCGACCAGGTCACAGATCCTCACAATGTGGGCGCAATTCTGCGCAGTGCCTGTGCATTCGGCGCAAATGGGGTGGTGATGCAGCGCAAACACGCGCCGGGACTGGAAAATCCCGTTCTGGCGAAAACGGCGTGCGGCGCGGTGGATCATATTCCTGTGGCGTATGAGACGAATTTGGCCCGGACGCTGGAGCAATTCAAGGCTGCCGGATTTTTCGTTCTGGCGCTTGACGAGCGGGGAGCGCAGACTTTTACGGACATAAAAGATTATGAGAAATGCGTTCTGGTTCTGGGCGCTGAAGGGCCGGGGCTGCGCCGTCTGGTGCGCGAGGGCGCTGATATACTGGTCCGTCTGCCGACATCCGGTCCGATTGAAAGTCTGAATGTGTCCAATGCCGCCGCTGTAGCGCTGTATGCTCTGACCGCGCGCGGATCAAGATCCGGAGGAGGATAAAAATGTTTCAGGAATTTCGAGATTTTATCGCCCGTGGGAACGTGATTGACATGGCGGTCGGGATTATCGTCGGAGCGGCTTTTACGGGGATTGTGAACTCCATGGTTTCCGACATTTTTATGCCGGTTCTGGGGCTTCTGACGAGTGGTCTGGATTTCTCGAGTCTGTTCGTTGTGCTCAACGGAGAGCATTATGACACCCTCAAGGCTGCGCGGGATGCCGGCGCGCCGGTCCTGGCTTTTGGTCTGTTGATCAATGCTGTTTTGAATTTTCTGATCGTGGCTTTCGTTATTTTTCAACTCGTTCGGCAGATCAATCGTCTGCATCGTAGGGACGCCCCTGAAACGCCTGCCGTGCCGCCCTCGCCACCGGAGGATGTGGTTTTGCTTCGGGAAATTCGAGATGCTCTCAGGCAATCCCGCTGAATCTGGCCTGTCTTTTCCGCGCAAGGGGGCTGTACGGCGCTTTCGAAGCCTGCTAAAGTCTAGGCTCGTTTTTGTTCCGTTCGATGGGCAGGGTTGTCTCCGATGAAAAAATATATCCCGATTTTGCGCCTCTTTCCGGCTTTTGGGATTGCGCTAGCCGTTTCGGCCTGTCAGATGCCATCGCCAATCCCGTCGGGCTATGTGTATCACAGCGATCTTTATAAATCGCCGCCTGCCGCGGCTCCCGAAGATATCGGCATGCCGTGGTCGGCTCAGGAGAATGAACGTGCTGCGGCTTACTGGCGTGTTGCGGCGCGGGATCTTGTAAAACGTCTTGTCCATGAGGGCCTGAACGGGGAACAGGGGCCGATTTATATCGTCCCTGCCGAGCCGGATGATCCTTTGGCGGCGATTTTTGAGAATTATCTGCGTGAAGCGCTGATGGCGCGGGGTGTTTCTTTGGCTGTGACTCCCGGAAAGGGGCCAGTCTTGAATGTTGATCTGGCTATTGTGGCGGACAACGCCAGGGCGGCGCAGGCTCTGGTGACGCCGCGCGGTGTCGTTCAGCCGGAAATGAAGGCACCTGCTCCTTCCGTGGAGGCTCCGGTTTCGATCCTTCCGCCTGGTGAAAAAGCGGCCCATTCGATGGATCTGCCGCCGGTTTCGGTCCCGCATGTGCCGGGCCCCAAGCCAGCCATGGCGGCTCTCAGACCCGGTATCCACGATACAATAGCCCTGCGCCTTGATCTTCTGGATGGTGAGGCGTCTCTGGGACAGTGGGGCGGCGTTTACGTCGTGCCGGGCGTGGATTCGTATCGTAAGCCTCTTTTGCTTCCCGACATGCTTCGCCCTGTGGTGGGCGGGCGTCCGGGGTCTAAATCCGCTCAGGAATAGGAAACAATGTCATGATTTATGTAGACCTGTCGGGGGCAAGAGTATTTCTGATTGCCGTGGCTCTGTGCAGCCTTGCGGGGTGTGCGGCAGAGCGGCGCAACGCGGATGCGGTCCTTCAGGCCCGCGAAATGGAATGGGCCAGCATGCGTGAGTCGAGCTATAAGGCCGTCGACACTATGATTGAGCAAATGGGCGCGGGACTCAAACTAGGCACATTGATCCGTGTTGAGCCTCTGAAAAATACACGGAAGATGAGGGGCGTGGAAAACCGTCCATTTGGCAGCGTCTTGTCCGAACAGATCGCCGCGCGCTTTACTCAAAAGGGTTTTCCCGTCTCGGACGCCGATCTGACACGTCCCCCGTATCTGCTCGTTCGCGGGAACTATACGGTCGGAGACAATTCCGTTTTCGTGAATCTGAAGATGGTTGCTCCGCACCTGAACAAGGTGGTCACCGGGCATGATTACGCGATTATCATGGATGGCGATGTGGCGACGCTCGTGGATCCTGATCCGCAAAGTCCGCGGTTTTTCAGTGCGGGCTGGTCGGAATAGAAGGCTTTGATAGCGCTTCTTCCTTCGTTTGGAAAACTGCATCTCCACTTTTCCTTTTCTCCGTAGAGATGAAGGGGCAGGGGAGGAAACGCAAAACGTCCGGAAATTTGAACGCGTGAAAGAAGAACAATGAAATTTACACTGAGCTGGCTCAAAGATCATCTGGATACGACTGCAACGGCGGGAAGCCTTGTCGAGAAGCTTACCGCGCTCGGCATGGAAGTCGAAAGTTTTACCGATCGCGCGGCGGTCTATGCGCCCTTTGCCGTTGCCCTGATTGCAAAAGCCGAAAAACATCCCGATGCGGATCGCTTGAGAGTCTGCACCATCAACACGGGCCGCGAGACGCTTCAGGTCGTCTGCGGCGCGCCGAATGCGCGCACCGGGATGAAAGGGATTTTTGCCCCCGCAGGCAGCCTCATTCCCGGAACGGACACGGTTCTTAAAAAAGGCGTGATCCGGGGCGTGGAGTCCAACGGCATGATGGTCTCCGAACGCGAAATGGGACTGTCGGACGAACATACAGGCATTATCGAAGTCCCCGGCGACACGCCGCTCGGAACGCCCATGGCGGCGCTGTATGGGCTTGACGATCCGGTGATCGATATCGCCATTACACCCAATCGGGGTGACTGGGCCGGGGTCCGGGGTGTTGCGCGGGAACTGGCGGCGGCGGGGATGGGAACGCTTAAGCCCCTCGACGATTCGCCTGTGTCCGCTGCGTTTGCGAATCCGGTTCCGGTGAGAATCGAATCACCTGAATCCTGTCCCCTGTTTCTGGGGCGGCTCGTGCGCGGGGTGAAGAACGGCCACTCTCCCGAATGGCTTCAGCAGCGTCTTAAGGCCGTGGGGCAACGCCCGATTTCGGCTCTTGTAGATGTAACGAATTATCTCTCCATTGCTTTGTGTCGTCCGCTGCATGTCTATGATGCGGCGCGTCTGACGGGGGGAATCGTGGTGCGGTCCGCGCATGTCGGCGAATCGTTCGAGGCGCTGGATGGAAATACCTATGCGCTTGAATCCGGCATGTGCGCGATCTGTGATGAGTCCGGCGTTCTGGGTTTGGGCGGAATTATTGGTGGCGTGTCGAGCGGATGCACCGAATCCACAACGGATGTTTTTATCGAATGTGCGTGGTTTGATCCTTTGACGATTGCCCGGACGGGGCGCACTCTGGGGATTTCGAGCGATGCGCGATACCGGTTCGAGCGGGGCGTGGATCCGGATTTCGTTGCATCTGGTCTGGAAATCGCCACGCGTCTTGTCATAGAGTTGTGCGGTGGACAGCCGGGAGAGATCGTCGCGGCTGGAGCATCGCCTGAGTGGAAACGCCGGATTTCCTTCAATCCTGCTACGACGCGCCGGATTCTCGGTTGTGACATCGCATTGGACGATCAGGCTCAGGCCTTGACGGCGCTGGGGTTTGAGGTCAGTCAGGATTCGCCCGAAGGCTGGCTCGTTACGCCTCCATCGTGGCGGCCCGATGTGGATGGTTCTGCTGATCTGGTTGAGGATATCGCGCGTATCTATGGATACGACCGTATTCCCGCCGAGGTTCTGCCTGAAAGCCCGGTGACGGATCGCGCTCTGGAAACACCGACTCTGTCGCGTGCGCGGCGCGCGCGGACGGCCTTGACCGGGCGCGGTATGGATGAATGTGTGACGTGGTCTTTTATGTCCGGCGGGATGGCGGCGGCTTTTGTATCGGACGAGTCGCAGGCCTTTGCCTTGACGCTCAAAAATCCGATCAGTGCTGATCTGGACAGGATGCGTCCATCCATTTTGCCCAATCTGATCGACGCGGCGCGCCGCAATGGTGCACGTGGTTTTTCGGATGCGGCTTTCTTCGAGGTCGGTCCGGTTTTCACCTCCTCGGCACCGGACGGGCAATGCAGCGTTGCCGCCGGAATTCGCGTGGGCGTTGCTGCTCCGCGCCACTGGGCCTCAAAAAATATGGATCGTCCGGTGGATGCATTCGATGCCAAGGCCGATGCACTGGCGGTTTTACGAGCATGCGGCGCACCGGTAGATAACCTTCAGATCGTGCGTGAAGCTCCCGGATTCTATCATCCCGGACGGTCCGCCTCTTTGAGGCTCGGCGCGAAAATTCTGGCGTATTTCGGAGAAGTTCATCCGGCCATTCTGGAAGATATGGGCATCAAAGGGCGCCTTGCTGCGTTTGAGGTTTTTCTGGATGCGGTGACTCCGGCCCGAAAAAAAGGTACAGCCAGACCGTCTTTGCCTATGTCGGCGTTTCAGCCTCTGTCGCGGGATTTTGCCTTCATCGTGGACGCGCAGGTGGAGTCTGATGCTCTCGTCAAGGCCGCTCGCGCCGCTGAAAAAAACCTGCTGACAAACATTGATGTGTTTGACGTTTATGCCGGGAAAGGCGTGGAAGAAGGGAAAAAGTCCATTGCAATCGGTGTGACGATTCAGCCCCTCGATCGAACGCTGGCCGATGCGGATATTGAGTCCATTGCAAAAAAAATCGTCGATTCCGTTGTCTCAAAAACAGGAGCAACCCTGCGCGGATGATCTTTCATTTCCCGGGCCAAAGAAAAAAGCGCGCAGATCACGGCGCGCTTTTTTGTGGATAAGGATCGCCGATTTCTGGATTTACGAACCACCCGAATCACATCGCTGATATCATGCTTCCGTTCACACGATGGCAGGTCTGTTCTGCTTTATTTTTCAGGGAGGTGCGAGCGTGGGTGTTTCTGGAAGCCGTGAAGACATGAACTGGACCGATGAGCGTGTTGCGGTCCTGCGCCAATTGTGGGGCGAAGGAAAAACCGCTGCAGAAATTGCTCGTGCGCTGGGTGGTGGTGTGACGCGCAACGCTGTGATTGGCAAGGCGCATCGGCTGAAGCTGTCCAACCGCGTTTCCCCGATTCAGCAGAACGACAATAATCGCAAGCCTGTCGTTGTGGCTTCTTCGCCGCCGCCCGAGCGCCGGGTTATCGCGCGCGGAGAAGGTGTGAAAATGGCGGATCTGAAAGAGCGGATGTGCCGCTGGCCATTGGGTGATCCAAAAGATGTCGATTTCCGCTGCTGCGGTGCTGGTGCTGTTCCCGGCATGCCTTATTGTCCGGACCATGCCCGCATGGCGTACCAGACATCCGGTAAGGCACGCGTTTTGAATGCTGAGGATTTTGAAGACAATAATAAGGAACGCGAAACGGAAGATCTTGATGGGAACCGCGTCGCGAGTGCTTGACCCTTATTTTCCGGATGTTTTTCGGATGACAGGCTCTGGACCGCATCGTGTGAACCGACTACAGTCTTTTGGATTGGGAATTGTACAAAGTGGAGAGTTCGGCTTTTCACCACGAAGACACGAAGACTCAAAGTTTTAATCCTCTTATCAGTCGCTTCGTGTCTTTGTGCCTTCGTGGTTCAAAATCAGGAGGAGCGCAAAACCTGTATGATTCTTAATTCAAATGACTATATGATTTCCCCGCCTGCACAGGCGGGGTTTTCGTTTTTATAGAGGGGGGACAGAAATCGTGGCAGGCAATGGAAAATATCTGATTGGTGTCTATCCGGGAACGTTTGATCCGGTAACCAAGGGGCATCTGCATCTGGTAAAGCGCGCGAGCCGTATCGTGGATCATCTGATTGTCGCCGTGGCAGCTAATACCCGCAAAGGCCCGTTGTTTTCTCTGGATGAGCGGTTGGACATGTTAAAAACCGATGTTGAAAACATGCCAGAGAAATATTCATCTGTGGAAGTTCGTCCCTTTGATACCTTGCTGGTCAGCTTTGCAAGAGAGGTCCGGGCGTCGTGCATTTTTCGGGGATTGCGTGCGGTTTCCGACTTTGATTTTGAATTTCAACTCACGGGTATGAATGCCAAACTCGACCCGGAGATTGAGACAGCTTTTTTGATGGCTTCGGACAAATGGCAATTTGTCTCGGCCACGTTTGTTAAGGAAATCGCATCTCTGGGCGGTGATATCGGGGGGTTTGTGACGCCCGGCGTGGCAGACCGGCTTTACCGAAAGTTTGGGCTTGCGCACAGGCCTGATGCCGTGTAAGGAAAGCGCCGGGTTTTTTAAAAGAGAAAGACAAGAAAAACCCTTGCAATTTCACATAATATATGAGAGATTGCCCGAAATTTTGGCGCAACCAACGAACAGGGGGCTTTATGCGATGGGAAATGAAAGACTGGGAGGGCAATTCCGCGACCAAGGCGGAGTAGTGTTTTGCGATGCAGAAGGGCCAATTTCTCTGCCCTCTTCCCGGACGATTTTGTCCGATGGCCGGAACGAATACCGGATTCTTCTCCCCCACGATCCAGAAAATAAAGGCCTTTTGCACGTTTTGCGCGATGATGTGTTGTGCAAAAGAATTCCGGCGCACGATGTCGACAGTGTTGACCTTCTCCGTTCTCGCCTGAACGGGGAGGAAGCCGGGATCGATCTGGTGGCCATCGTCGCGGGGAATCGGCTTTCGGACCAGTTCAATCGGGTGGCCAAGGGTGGATGTCTGGCCGAGTTGTACACTCACCCGCACACGAATGAAGCCCATGCACACCTGACATATTTGACGACTCTGGACGGATATGAAGGCGAAGGGATCGGGAAATTTCTGATTCTTTCGCGGATTGCCCTTCTGGAAGAAAAAGCCCGAATCAAAGGCGTTCCTCTGCGCACGATTTTTATTGAAGTGTGTAACGACAACCAAACCAATAAAAACAAGTTCCTGAAACTGGGCGCGCAGCCCGGGCCGGAGGGGTATTGCCGTCCGGATGTTGAGGATTCCAAGAACATCGTACGCGACTACGCCGATATGTATTATCCGGTCGGTGGGATTTATCCCTCGAAAAATGCTATTGCCGAAGCTCGTGCCTGTTACTGGAGGGCACAGGGAATTGGAACGCCATCAGCGCACCCGGATTTTCAGGCCATGATGGACGAGATGAAGGGTTGGACAGGATTTTCAAGGGCCACAAATCCGGAGTTTGAATCGCGTCTGGCGGGTTTTCGCCAGAAATACGATTTTGCGCCTCCGGATCGAGAAACAGAGGCGCGCTCTGTACGGGCAGCCTCCCAAAGTGGGTGGGCGGCATGCTGTTTGTAGAAAACGGCTTTATCAACAGATAAAAACGCATTGTAATAAGAAGATCATGGGGAAGAAGCGCGCGGGGTGCTAACATGGCCGCGCACTTCAAAGGCTATGAAAATGATTCTTCGCGCCGTCATTCTGGGTGTGTTTTTTGTGTTCGGGACGCTCGCGGGTGCGTTTGCGGCGCAGGAGGATGAAGGGGGCGCGCTTCGTCCCGGACGCTTGAATGCTTCCGATCTGATGGAGTTGTGTGCCGGGAAATACGATGTTGACCTGGGGTTTTGCGCCGGATATGTAACGGCGATTGCGGATGTGATGATTGACCAGCCGCTTTACGGCTTTCGCGCCTGCACCCATGAATCGGTCAAAAGTCAACAGATTATGGACAATGTCATCCTGAAAACAAAAGCCATGCCGGAGCGGAGCGGTTTTGCTGCCCGCGCCGTGGTGGCCGATTCCATTGCGCGCGCCTTTCCGTGTTTCTAGGGCGCTCATTGTTTTCTCTTGGCCAGCTTTTTTGGGGGGGGATGGGATGGCCGATCTTGATTCCCTGATCCGCGTCCGGAAGCATGCGGCCCAACAGAAGCAGAAATTTCTGGCCGATTTGTACCGTCAGGCCGAAACATTTTTTCTGCGGAAAAAAGCCCTGGAAGATCAACTGGCCCACGAACGCGAGACGCTCGATTCCGTGGAAATGATCGAGGCGCAGGTGAGTTTTGGTCTGTACGCCGAAGGGGTAAAGAAGAAAATTTCTGCGATTGACAAGGAAATTCAGCGGCTTGAGGCCCGGATTGCCATGGCGCAGGAAGACGTTCGGGCTGCCTTTGCAGAGATGAAAAAAATCGAGATCATTCAGGGGCGCCGCATCGAATCCGGGAAGCAATCCCGTCGGAAGAAGGAGGATCAGTCCTTTGACGATATTGCCATTGATCGGTTTCGCAAGGATGCAGAAGAGACGTAAAAAGTTTATTGTCCCTCTTTAGGTTTTAAACCTCCGGCTTCAGCCGGAAAAGGCTTTAGCCGTATTTTTTTAACACAGAGAACGCGGAGAAGACGCAGAGGTCACAGAGAGACGCTGTTCTCCGTGCCTTCTCTGTGGTCTCTGTGCCCTCTGTGGTGAATCTTTTCTTTCTTTTTTTAAGGCTTCCAGCCTTTTTCGAACCTACCGGCTTCAGCCGGTAGTGGTTCAGTTTACCCTTTTTCCCGCAGGATGCGGCCACGCTGGCGATCCCAGTCGCGGTTTTTTTCGGTTTCGCGCTTGTCGTAAAGTTTCTTGCCTTTGGCCAGCGCAATTTCGACCCGCGCAATGCCCTTTGAGTCGAAAAACAGGCGCAAAGGGACAATGGTGCGCCCTTCGCGCGTGACGGCTCCGGCAAGACGACCTATTTCCTTGCGATGGACGAGGAGTTTCCGGCGGCGTTTGGGTTCGTGCTGAAGGTGCTTTCCGGCTTGCGGATATTCCGGAATATAGGAGTTGATAAGCCAGACCTCGTTGTCTTCAGGAGAGACATAAGATTCGTTCAAGCTGCATTGACCAAGGCGCAGCATCTTGACTTCGGTTCCCGTCAGGACAATTCCGGCGGTCAGTTTTTCCTCAATCAGGTAATCAAATCGCGCCCGGCGGTTTTCTGTAACCGTCTGGTTTACCGAAATCATCCCTGCTTTTCCGGTTTTCTTTTTTGCCATGGTGTGTCTGCGTACCACAATTCCGGAAAAAGCTCAATCACAAGAGGCTTTTATCTTTTTCAGGAATTTGCGCAGACGCGGTCCACGATGGCGGAAGCGGTCTGGATGCAGGATTCTGGGCTGAAGAGTGCGTTTAGGGTCGGCCCATCTATTTTCCCGGAAACCACTGGATCTGCCGCCAGAAGGTCACGGAAAGAGGTTGCGCCATCCGATTCCCAGACAGCCATGGCGTGGCGCTGGACGATGCGATAGGCTTCCTCTCGGGCAATTCCGGCCTGAGTGAGGACGAGCAAGACTTTTTGAGAGAAAACCAGCCCACCCGTGCGATCCAGGTTGACGCGCATCCGGTCCGGGAAAATGCGCAGGCTTTCAATAAGATTCGTCAGGCGAGCCAAAGCGAAATCCAGAGTCACCGTGGCATCCGGGGCGATGTTACGCTCAACGGCGGAGTGGGAAATGTCTCGCTCATGCCACAGAGCCACGTTTTCCATCGCCGGAACCACGGCCATGCGGACCAGTCGCGCCAGACCGGTCAGATTTTCGCTCAAAATCGGGTTGCGCTTGTGCGGCATGGCGGAGGAACCTTTTTGCGTCGGAGCAAAATATTCTTCGGCCTCGCGGACTTCGGTGCGCTGAAGATGCCTGATCTCAATGGCCAGATTCTCGACGGATGAGGCAATAACGCCCAGCGTGGCAAAAAACATCGCGTGGCGGTCGCGCGGAATGACCTGTGTGGCGATGGTTTCGGGGACGAGGCCCAGACTTTCGGCAACATGGGATTCCACCGCCGGGTCTATGGTCGCATAGGTGCCGACGGCGCCGGAGATTTTGCAGGTTGCAATCTCGGCACGGGCAAGGGCAAGGCGTTTGTGTGCGCGCTCAAAGGCCGCGTAATGCCCGGCCAGTTTCAGGCCAAAGGTTGTCGGCTCGGCATGAATGCCGTGGCTGCGCCCGACGCACAGCGTAGCCTTGTGTTCAATCGCACGCTTTTTAAGGGTTTCACACAAGCCTTCCAGTCCATCCAGCAAGATATCGGTCGCGGTGGTTAATTGCACTGCAAACGCTGTGTCAACCACATCGGCGGATGTCATACCTTGATGGACATAGCGCGAATCCGCCCCGATATATTCGGCCAGATTTGTTAGAAAGGCGATGACGTCATGGCGGACGTCCTTTTCAATGTCGAGGATGCGCGCGGTGTCAAATGTTCCCCATTTGCGCAGGGCCTCGGGGACGGAAGCCGGGATGGTTCCCAACTCTGCCATTTTTTCAGCGGCGCGCGTTTCAATCTCAAGCCAGATGCGAAAGCGATTTTCATCGCTCCAGATTGCGGCCATTTCGGGGCGGGTGTAACGGGGAATCATGGTTTAAGGCCCTTTTTATTTATGAGGAGGTGATTATTGCACATCCAGCCATGCGCGCAGACAGCGTTCCGCCACACGGGTGAAAAAGGCAACCTGATCGGTGGCCTGCCCGGGTTCGAACAGGTTTGGATCGCGGCTCCCGAATGCCAGAATCGCAGGCGGGATGTCCATCGAAACATCCACACGCAGCAGGGCTTGTGAGGCTACAAGAGTCGCGCCGCCGCCATAGATGATCTCGATGCCGCTGATATTGCTTTGCAGAAGACTTGTTTTGCCCTGCATCCATTTGTCCGCAGTGCCGGGTGGAACGATGCGCAAGCCACCAGCCGGGATATGCGGGATGATGTTCCCGTCCGATTCGACGAGCAGGGCGATAATGTCCACATCCAGCAAAGGTGCAAGATCCATCGTCAGAATACGGATAAACTCTTCGAAGCTGCGGGCTTCCAGAATGCGCAGGACCGCCCGGTGAATCCGGTGCTGATTGTTCATATTGGCGCGGCTGTTTTCGACGATTTCCCGGGTGCTTTCTTCCAGTGCGCCCTTGTCGGCCTTGAGTCGTTCAATCATGTAGGTCTGAAAATCTGCAACGCTGCGTCCTTGCGTCGATTTTGGGGGGATCAGATACGCACAGGCTTCTGGATGGGTCTGAAGAAATTTCGGATGGTCGCGCAGCCATTTGATAATGTCTTCTTCGTTCAAGATCCTGTCTGGCATGGTTTGTCCGGCTTTGATTTCTGACATAAGGGGTTCCTGTGCATTCTTCCTAAGTTCAATGTTTGCGAATTATACCATGCGCCGGGGGTGAAAAACCAGAACAGAGCGCAGGGAAAATGTGCAAGCGGGATTGCGCCCGGCGCTCTGTGTGATAGAATCGCCGCCGGAATAGGCTCAACAGAAGGCTTGATCGTTATGAAATTTCGCTTCCTTGCCGTCTCTGTTTCTCTTTTTGCCGTGGCTTTCGTTTGTATCGGGGCTTCGGTGTACGGAGAGGCTTATGCCGCAGAATCAAAAGCCGCAAAGTCCGGGGAAGACTCGACGACGCCCCGGAGTTCGTGGTACCCGCCTTATGGACCTTACGGGCCGTATTCAGGTGGATGGTGGAGCGGGCAGGGACAACAGCCGCCAGCAGAAGAAAAAAAGCCCAAACAGATTTTTCAGTATGACTCGAAATATCGTGCGGCGTTCGATCACCCTTCGATTTTCAGTTATGGGCCTCAGGGCGATACGCGTTTTGAGCATGGATCGACCGACTCCGGGGCTGCCCTGTCGGGCAGGATCGGGCGATCCGGTGGGTCGGCCATGCCTGTGTCTTCTGGTGAAGGCGGGATGCTTCCTGAGAAGACCCAGGTCCCTGAAGTCGTTGATGTTTCTCTTGCGCCCGGTCGAAGCAATCCAGAGGAAAATGTAACCTTGCGTCTGCGTGCGCCACTGGAGTATGCGGGCGGATGCTGGACAGTCGGGCCTCTTGAGGTAGATCGGGAAATTCGTGGGGAGGTGATGATCGTTTCCGTTCGGGGTTTTCGAATCAATCCGTCTGCACGTGCCGGTCAGCCCTGCAATCCACTTTCGCATCATGCTGTGGCAGATATTCCGCTGGGTCGGGAAGAGATCAAGGCGATCAAGACGATCCGTTTCAAGCTTGGCGCGCGGACAGACGAGTATTCCCTCCGGTTGGAGAAGGATTCCGTTGTTCTTATGCCGATCAGTATGACGTCGTTCAAACCGTTTTCTAACGGAGATGCAGGGGATTCCCTGCGTCAGGCGTTTATATCGGGCAATTTGATAGCTCTGTTCGTTCCCGCGATGCGTACGGGCGAGGATCTGACTGACGAAATAGAGCGTTTTGCCCAAGGGAAGGGGGTGGTTCCTTATGGCGATTCGGGTGCGGAGGATCTTGCACCTGTGATGTACGGAAACAGAGTTTATTATTTCATGGATGGAAAAAGCATCTTTTACCAGAAGCTTGATCGTGCGCAGCCGCGATCCGTGGGGACCATCCTGCGCAAACGGACGGTTCGTGAAGTTCCCGGTTTTCCGGGCGGCGTAGCCGAAAGACTTGACGTTTATGCCGTTGTGCCCTAACTCGTCGGGGGGTAAGAAAGAAAATTTCAGGAGACCTTATGATGAGCGTACACAAGTCTCAGCAAGATGCCGCGTCTGGTGTCCATTCGGATCTTTCGTCGGAGGGTGGGCCGTCTGCGGTGGAAGAAAATCAGGTAGATTCGCAGTCCATGGATCAACCCGCTTCCATTGAGGAGGCCCATGTTGCGGCGCTTCAGGCCGAGATGACGCAGTTGCGGGATCAGTTGCTTCGGGCTCTGGCAGATCTGGAAAACACCCGCAAGCGGGCCGTTCGCGAGCGCGAGGATGCCGGGAAATATGCTGCAGGCGCCTTTGCGCGGGATATGCTGAGCGTTGCCGACAATCTGCGCCGGGCCATTGACTCCGCCTCGCCTGATGCGAAGGATTCGGCGCTGGTTCAGGGGGTTGAGGCTACGGAGCGCGAGATGCTCAAAGCTTTCGAGAAAAATGGTATTCGGCGAATTGAGCCCTTGGGCGCGCCGTTCGATCCTAATTTTCATGAGGTCATGTTCGAGTCTCCCATGCCTGGAAAGGCCGATGGGACCATTATCCAGATTTTGGAAGCCGGATATGTTCTGAATGATCGGCTTCTTCGCCCGGCGCGCGTGAGTGTCGTGCGCAATGGGCCTGATGGAGCGGTTTCGCATGCCGTGGACCGGGAAGCCTGATCCGCTTACATCTTCAAGAGTTATTAGAAATCAGGAAAGATCGTTTGGGGTCGGACCGGGAAAGCTGCTAGAGTAAAGTCCTTATGACACCCTCGATGAACACCGCCAGCGTTGCGATTTTGCCACGGCCTTCGGGCGAGGGGGCTGCGCCTTACCGTGTTTTGCCCCATAATATCGAAGCCGAACAGGGGCTTCTGGGTGCGCTTCTGGTCGATAATCGCGGTCTTGAAAAGGTCGGGGATTTTCTGCGCGGCGAACATTTCTTTGTCCCGGCGCACCAGCGCATTTTTGAAGCTATCCGGAAAATCAATGATCGGGGGCAGGTGGCCTCACCCGTCACGCTCAAGATCTATTTCGAGCAGGATGCAGACCTGAAAGAGGTCGGCGGGGCGGACTATCTGGCCGAATTGGCCGGAAATGTGGTGAGTCTGGCCAATACCGCCGATTATGGCCGCACGATCTATGACCTTCACCTGCGCCGGGAACTCATTGTTCTGGGTGAGGATATGGCCCATGACGCCAACGCGCCGGGGATCGACCGCGAGGCGAATGACTGTATCGAACAGGCCGAAGCCAGACTCTATAAACTGGCCGAAACCGGGCAGGTGCGCGGCGGGTTTGTTTCTCTGAAAAGCTCTCTGACCACGGCGCTTGAGATTGCGGAAAAAGCTTTCCGGGCCGATACGCATGTTACGGGCGTAACCACGGGCCTGCGCGATCTGGACCAGAAATTAGGCGGTTTGCACCCGTCCGATTTGCTCATTCTGGCCGCGCGGCCTTCGATGGGAAAGACCGCTTTGGCCGTGAATATCGCGTTTCGGGCTGCCGAAAAACACCTGTTGTCGGGTGGAAAAGAAGGTGCAGTGGTCGGGTTTTTCTCGCTTGAAATGTCGGCAGACCAACTGGCAACGCGGATTTTGTCCGAACAGGCGGGTATTTCAGGCGACCTGATTCGCAAAGGTCAGGTCAAGGAAGCCGACTTTCAGAAATTCGTTCAGGCCAGTCACCGTCTGACTCAAGTGCCTTTGTTTATTGACGATACGCCTGCCCTGTCCATCAGCGCCATTCGTACACGCGCGCGGCGTCTCAAGCGTCAGCATAATCTTGGCCTGTTAGTTGTTGATTATCTTCAGCTTTTGACAGGGACGGGGTCGCGCCAGTCAAGCGAAAATCGCGTTCTGGAAATTTCCGAGATCACGCGCGGTCTCAAGGCCATCGCCAAGGAATTTTCGATCCCTGTTCTGGCGCTCTCGCAGCTTTCGCGGGCTGTGGAGCAGCGCGAGGACAAACGCCCCATGCTGTCCGATTTGCGGGAGTCAGGCTCAATCGAGCAGGATTCCGACGTGGTCATGTTCATTTTTCGTGAGGAATATTACCTCAGTCGCGAGGAACCTTCGCAAAAAGTGGGCGAGGGCGACGAGAAATTCTATGAGCGTCACGCCCAATGGGCACAGAAACTTCAGGAAGTCTCTAATACAGCTGAAACCATTGTTGCCAAACAACGTCATGGACCCATCGGAACGGTCCGGCTGTTCTTTGATCCGAACGTGACGCGCTTCTCCGATCTGGATCGGACCTACAGCGAGTAAAATTATTTGTTTTTCGGGTCTTAAAGTCATAATCTCTCTTTTTTTGTCAAGATATTTAGGGGGGGGCCAAAACCATGGGGATGGCGTCTGCGCGTTTGATGATTGATCTGGATGCTTTGCGGGCAAATTACACGAGATTTCAAACGCTTGTAGGGCCACGTTGTGCCGTGGCCGGAATTGTCAAGGCCAACGCCTATGGTTTGGGGGTCGAGCCAGTGGCGCGGGTTTTGTTGCAGGCGGGGTGCGACCTGTTTTTCGTTGCCACGCTCGACGAGGCCTTGGCCCTGCGCGGAACTCTTGCTCCTGAATATCCTGAAATTGCGGTTCTGGGAGGGCTGTATGCCGGGGCGGAAAAGGAATATCCTGCTAATGGTTTAACTCCCGTTCTGAACACGATGGGCGAGGTTTCCCGGTGGGGTCATGCAGCGCCGGGGCGGCCCGCGATCTTGCACGTGGACACAGGAATGAATCGTCTGGGGCTGGATGGGGATGATGTGGCTCGTCTGCTGGACGACCCGGGTCTTCTGTGCGGAGTGCCTCTGTCCGCCATCATGAGTCATTTTGCCTGCGCGGACGAGCCGGATCACCCCATGACTTTGGGGCAGAAATCCCGTTTTATGGATATTGCTGCATATTTTCCGGGTGTGAAGCGATCCTTGTCCAACTCTGCCGGACTTTTTCTGGGGTCTGAGTACCATTTCGATATTGTCCGTCCGGGCATTGCGCTGTATGGCGGCGCGCCTCTGGCCGGGCGGCCCAATCCGATGCATCCCGTTGTTGGGCTGGAAGCGCAGGTGCTTCAGCTTCGCCGTGTTCGCAAAGGCGAGACTGTTGGGTACGGCGCATCTCATCGCTTTGAACGAGATGGGCTGTGCGCCACGGTGGCGCTGGGTTATGCGGATGGCTTTTTGAGGTCTTTGAGCGGGCGGGGAAAGATGTTCTGGAAACAGTATTCTCTGCCCATCGTCGGGCGGGTTTCAATGGATCTGGTTACGCTGGATTGCACTGGCATTCCTGAGGCGGATTTGCCCTGCCCCGGCGATTTTGTCGAGATTATCGGCAAAAATCAGAGTCTTGAGTCTGTGGCATCCGATGCCGGGACGATTCCTTATGAAATCCTGACCGGGATGGGCGCGCGTTATCACCGGGTCTGGAAGGCCCAGAGGGATGTCCGGGACGAAAAGTTCTTGTCCGAGCGCGCAAAGTTTTAGGGACAAGAGGGGGGCGAGGCGTTATAATGGATCATGACCCGGATCAATTGCATTCCTGTGGAAGAGTTGACGAACAGGCATCTTCTGGCTGAATATCGTGAACTTCCCCGGGTTTTTGCTCTTGCAAGGGTTTGTCCCGAAGCCCCTTCGGAATACACTCTGGGTGCCGGACACGTCAAGTTTTTCTATAACAAGCTTCTTTATCTCTATAATCGGCAGGTTCAAATCGTTCGTGAGATGAAACAGCGCGGGATGACACCCACTTTTGACCCCGAACAGTTGGGTGCACGCCGCTATCATGAAGGGCAGGAGGGCTTGTGGAATGACTGGGTTCCAACGCAAGAGGCGATGCAGACCAATCGCGAGCGTATCGCGACCCGGTTGAAAGAGTCCCTTGATCGGCGTCAGAAGGTTTTATCCTGATGGTTGAGAAATCTTCGAAATCGAAAGCTCTTGGCGGAAAATCTCCCACGCGCCACAGCAACGCCAAAACGGCGCTTGCGGCCATCCGCGCGATTTACGAGGAAAATATCGGGATTTTGCGGGACAGGTTCGATCGTTTTTCATGTGGAAAGCCTTTGAAATCCCGTGTCCGGGCGTTCTACCCTTACCTTAAAATGACCACCACGAAAGCCGCGCAGGCGGATAACCGTTTGTCTTATGGCCTTTTGCCGCGCCCTGGAACCTATGCCACGACGTTGACGCGTCCGGACCTCTTCGAATCCTATGATCTGGAGCAGATCCGGCTTCTTCTGTCCAATCACGGCGGGACGG
Organism: Rhodospirillales bacterium; assembly: GCA_020638285.1. Classification (GTDB taxonomy): domain Bacteria; phylum Pseudomonadota; class Alphaproteobacteria; order Micavibrionales; family Micavibrionaceae; genus JACKIV01. The sequence goes on from JACKIV010000001.1 coordinate 443,588, forward strand.
TTGAGGTGGGCTTGAGTGATACGCCCATTCCACTGCATTTTGCGCTGGGCGAAGATTTTTTTCTGGAAGGAGATCTCGGGCCGGAGCAGATTGCGGCCTTGCCGGATTATTTCGATGTACCGGACCTGTCCCTGATGGATGACGACATCGCCAACGGTGTTCTTCCAAAGCCCGGCGCACCCCGGCCTTTGGCTCTGTTTACCGCGCCGCGTGTGGATTTCAGTCTCCTGCGTCTGCGGCATTATACGGGCACGAGCGCGGCGCATTTTCAGCGCTATGTTATTTTTACGAATTACCAGTTCTATATCGATGAATTTATTACGATTTGCCGCCGGATGATGGAGCGAGGCGAGGATGCGGCGGAGCGACGAGCCCGTCAGGGTTATACGGCCTTTGTAGAGCCGGGGAATCAGGTGACGTTCAATCGCAACATCCCCGGCGGGCCTCATGCAGATATGCTTGGCACGTCCCTGAGCCGCATGCCGCAAATGCCCGCCTGGCACCTCAAGCGGGCCGATGGCGAGGGAATTACCATGATTAATATCGGCGTAGGACCTTCCAACGCCAAGACGATTACGGATCATGTCGCCGTTTTGCGTCCCCATGCGTGGTTGATGCTTGGCCATTGCGCGGGCCTGCGCAATTCCCAGAGTCTGGGGGATTATGTTCTGGCTCATGGATATTTGCGTGAAGACAATGTGTTGTATCGGGATTTGCACCCCAGCATCCCGATTCCGGCATTGGCTGAAATTCAGATTGCTCTGGAAAAGGCCGTGGCGCGCGTGACGGGGCTGGAGGGGTATGATCTCAAGAAAATCATGCGGACTGGTACGGTGGCCACGGTGGATGACCGGAATTGGGAGTTGCGATCGTCTGTTCGCCAGAATCAGAGGCTTAGCCAGTCCCGCGCCATCGCTATGGATATGGAATCAGGGACTGTTGCCGCGAACGGATTCCGGTTCCGGGTGCCGTATGGAACGCTGCTGTGCGTCTCCGACAAGCCCCTGCATGGACAGTTGAAACTGCCCGGTATGGCGGACAAATTCTATCGTGAGCGGGTCGAGCAACATCTGAGAATCGGGATTTTGGCCATGGAATACCTGCGCGACGTCGGACCCGAAAGAATCCACAGCCGCAAGCTGCGCAGCTTCAACGAACCGGCGTTCCGGTAAAATCAACGTGGGGCGTTTTCAGGAGGCTTTTTCATCCAGTCGCATGATGTGTCCCATCTCTGGACCGTATCCAGAGCGCGATCTGAAAACAGGGCAGCGATGCCAAGAGCCGGAGCGACCACGAAGGATGCTGCTCCCGCGAACCAATCTATAAGGCGATCCCCAACGGTCGGGTTTTTAAACCCTGAAAAATTATCCATATTCAAAATCTCCCTTGCGAACGAGGTTTATCTGATCCAAAATGGGCTTGATTTTCAAGGTGAATCTGTCAGAAAGTATTTGAGAAATCAAGCCGAAAATGATTGAGGCGGGGGCGGGCGTTTCCCTGTTTCTCCGCCTCGGCCCGATTTTTCACATTTTGTTAACCGAAACGCTTGACGAGGGGGCTGAATCCTGATTATAGTGCCGCGCAACTTGAGACGAGGATGAGCTGGCAGTAGGTTGCTGCGTGGAAAAGCAAGGCAGCCTAGACGCAGTTCGATTTTCTCCGCCGGGATTGAAGGGAAATATGCGGCCCGTTTGCCGTTTTACCCTTTTCTCGCGCCAGATCATCCCCCCGACAGTGAGACGAAAAGAGACAGAAAAACGATGCCAACGATACAGCAATTGATCCGCAAGCCGCGGGAAAAGATTGTCAAGCGCAAGAAAAACCGGGCGCTTGAGAGCAACCCGCAGGTTCGCGGCGTTTGCACTCGCGTTTATACGACGACCCCGAAGAAGCCGAACTCGGCGCTTCGCAAGGTCGCCAAGGTGCGTCTGACCACCGGAATCGAGGTCATCGCCTATATCGGCGGGGAAGGCCATAACCTTCAGGAGCACTCGGTCGTTCTTGTGCGCGGCGGACGGGTCAAGGACCTTCCTGGTGTGCGTTATCATATCATTCGCGGGACGCTCGACACGCAAGGGGTCAAGAATCGTAAGAAGAGCCGTTCCCACTATGGCGCCAAGCGCCCGAAATAAGGATCAGGAGATTTAACGCATGTCACGCCGCAGAGCTGCAGAATCCAGAAAAATTCTTCCCGATCCCCGATTTGGCGATCTGGTGGTTGCCAAGGTCATTAACTGCATCATGGAAGATGGAAAGAAGTCCGTCGCCGAAGGTATTGTCTATGGCGCTCTGGAAATCGTCCGCCAGAAGGAAAAGTTTACAGAGGATTCCCAGGTTCTGGAAAGCCTTCATGGCTGCATCGATTCCGTCAAGCCTTTCGTTGAGGTTCGTTCCCGCCGGGTTGGTGGTGCAACCTATCAGGTTCCCGTCGAGGTCCGTCCTGTGCGCCGCCAGTCCTTGGGGATCCGCTGGATTATCGATTCGTCCCGCAAGCGGTCCGAGCACACCATGATGGAGCGTCTGGCAGGAGAATTGCTCGATATTCGCAATAATCGCGGGAACGCCGTTAAAAAGCGCGACGACACTCACAAGATGGCCGAAGCCAACAAGGCTTTTGCACACTATCGCTGGTAACGACAGGATTAGGACGTATTTCCATGACACGCGAAACACCGCTTGAGCGCTATCGGAACATTGGCATCATGGCTCACATTGATGCCGGGAAGACCACGACCACAGAGCGCGTTCTGTATTATACCGGGAAGTCCCACAAAATCGGCGAAGTGCATGAAGGCACCGCGACGATGGACTGGATGGAACAGGAACAGGAGCGTGGTATTACCATCACCTCTGCGGCGACGACTTGTTTCTGGAAGCATCCGGACAACGGGGAAACGTGCCGTATCAATATCATTGACACGCCCGGCCACGTTGACTTCACGATTGAAGTTGAGCGGTCCTTGCGCGTTCTCGATGGGGCTGTGTGTCTGCTTGACGGAAATCAGGGCGTCGAGCCTCAGACCGAAACCGTCTGGCGCCAGGCCGACAAGTACCACGTGCCGCGCATCATTTTTGCCAACAAAATGGACAAAATCGGCGCGGATTTCTATTTCTGTGTGGATACGATCGTTCAGCGCTTGGGGATTACCCCGCTTGTGCTTCAGCTTCCCATCGGGATTGAAAGTGACTTTCTCGGCGTGGTTGATCTTTTGCGCATGAAAGCCATCATCTGGGAGTCCGAGAACCTTGGGGCTTCTTTCCATGATGAGGAGATTCCGGCGGATCTGCTGGAGAAGGCCAGGGAATATCGGGAGCGCCTGATCGAAATCGCTGTCGAGATGGATGATTCGGCAATGGAGGCCTATCTGGAAGGAAAAGAGCCAGATATCGCTACTCTCAAGAAATGCATCCGCAAGGGGACCATTTCGGGCAAACTCTACCCCATTTTGTGCGGGAGCGCATTCAAGAACAAGGGCGTTCAGCCGATGCTGGATGCTGTGATTGATTATCTGCCCTCTCCGCTGGATGTGGGCGATGTAAAGGGCAAGAAGGTTGATTCGGATGAAGATGATACCCGTCCGCCGTCCGATGACGCGCCGTTTTCTGCGCTCGCGTTCAAGATCATGAACGACCCGTTCGTGGGGACCTTGACTTTTGCCCGGATCTACTCCGGAAAGCTTGAATCGGGCAGCTACGTCCTCAATTCCGTCAAGGATAACAAGGAGCGTATTGGTCGGATGCTTTTGATGCATGCCAATACACGCGAGGAAATCAAGTCTGCAACGACGGGCGATATCGTGGCCTTGGTCGGGATGAAAAATACAACCACAGGGGATACGCTGTGCGATCCGTCCAAGACCATCGTTCTGGAGCGGATGGAGTTCCCTGAGCCGGTCATTGAAATCGCCGTTGAGCCGAAGACAAAGGCCGACCAGGAAAAAATGTCTCAGGCGCTCCAGCGTCTGGCGGCGGAGGATCCCTCTTTCCGGGTTGCCGTGGATCATGAGTCGGGTCAGACGATCATCAAGGGGATGGGTGAGCTTCACCTCGAAATCCTTGTGGATCGGATGAAGCGCGAGTTCAAGGTTGATGCAAATATCGGCGCCCCTCAGGTTGCTTACCGAGAGACCATTACCCGCAAGGCCGAAATTGATTATACCCACAAAAAGCAGACCGGTGGTTCAGGGCAGTTTGCCCGTGTCGGTCTGGTGTTTGAGCCGGGAGAGAAAGGGACGGGTTTCGAATTCGTTAATTCTATCGTGGGGGGGGCTATTCCCAAAGAATTTATCCCCGGCGTGCAGAAAGGCTTGACACAAGCCAAGGAATCAGGGATGGTCGCGGGCTTCCCGGTTGTGGATTTCAAGGTAACGCTCAATGATGGAGCCTACCACGATGTCGACTCCTCGGTCCTCGCATTCGAAATTGCGGCCAAGGCAGCGTTTCGGGAGGCGATGGGCAAGGCCGGGGCGCAGTTGCTTGAGCCGATCATGATGGTCGAGGTGGTGACGCCCGAGGAATACATGGGTGATATCATTGGCGATCTCAACAGTCGTCGGGGACAGATCAGCGCCATGACCGATCGTGGGAACGCGAAGGTTGTCTCGGCGATGGTGCCTCTGGCGTCGATGTTTGGTTATATCAATAATTTGCGGTCCATGTCTCAGGGGCGCGCCCAGTACACGATGCAGTTTGATCATTATGACCCGGTGCCGTCGAATGTCGCGGCTGAGGTCAAGGCCAAGAGCGCTTAACACGGCGGATTGACAGGAGAAAGAAGTCATGTCTAAGGAGAAATTTGAGCGGAACAAGCCGCATGTGAATGTTGGAACGATTGGTCACGTGGACCACGGGAAGACGACGTTGACGGCGGCGATTACGCACACTTTGGCGAAGGCTGGTGGTGCGACGGCGATGGACTACGCGCAGATTGACAAGTCTCCTGAGGAGAAGGCGCGAGGGATCACGATTGCGACGACGCACGTGGAGTACCAGACGGCGAATCGGCACTATGCGCACGTGGACTGCCCTGGTCACGCGGACTATGTGAAGAACATGATTACGGGCGCGGCGCAGATGGACGGTGCGATTTTGGTGGTGTCCGCGGCGGACGGCCCGATGCCCCAGACGCGGGAGCATATTTTGCTGGCGCGTCAGGTGGGTGTTCCTGCGATTGTTGTGTTCATGAACAAGGTGGACATGGTTGACGATCCGGAGCTTTTGGATCTGGTGGAGATGGAAGTTCGTGAGTTGCTGAGCAAGTACGAATTTCCTGGCGACGACATTCCGATTATCAAGGGATCTGCGCTGGCGGCTCTGGAGGGGAGGAATCCCGAGATCGGGGAGCAGAAGGTTCTGGAGCTGATGGCTGCGGTGGATTCGTACATTCCGACGCCTGCGCGTCCGAAGGACAAGCCGTTTTTGATGCCTGTGGAAGACGTGTTTTCGATTTCGGGCCGTGGGACGGTTGTGACGGGTCGTGTGGAGCAGGGCGTTGTCAAGGTCGGCGAGGAAATCGAGATTGTGGGTCTGAAGGCGACGCAAAAGACGGTCGTGACGGGCGTTGAGATGTTCCGCAAGCTGCTGGATCAGGGCGAGGCCGGGGACAATATCGGGGCGTTGCTGCGCGGGACGAAGCGCGAGGAAGTGGAGCGCGGTCAGGTTTTGTGCGCGCCGGGCTCGATCAAGCCGCACACGAAGTTTCAGGCGGAGGCCTATATTCTGTCGAAGGAAGAAGGCGGTCGCCACACGCCGTTTTTCGCGAATTATCGTCCGCAGTTTTACTTCCGGACGACGGACGTGACAGGCGAGGTGACGCTGGCCGAGGGGACCGAGATGGTCATGCCGGGCGACAATGTGCGTTTTGACGTGAAGCTGATCGCGCCGATTGCGATGAGCGAGGGTCTGCGCTTTGCTATCCGCGAAGGCGGCAGAACCGTCGGCGCTGGCGTCGTCGCTAAAATTATTGAATAAGGGAAAAGGCTAAGGCTATGGACGCGCAAACGATACGCATTACGCTCAAGGCTTTCGATCATCGCGTGCTCGACATTGCGACGGCGGAGATCGTGAATACGGCCAAGCGCACGGGGGCCCGTGTGTGCGGACCCATCCCGCTGCCGACCCGGATTGAGCGTTTTACAGTTCTTCGTTCGCCCCACGTCGATAAAAAGGCTATGGATGCGTTTGAAATGCGGACTCACAAGCGCTTGATCGACATTATTGAGCCGACACCGCAGACAATTGATGCCTTGATGAAGCTTGATCTGGCAGCAGGCGTTGATGTTGAGATTAAAATTGGACAGAGCCAGGCGGCAGCCTGAGGTTTAGATAAGGGACTCGCAGGACGATGAGAACGGGACTGATCGCACGCAAGGAAGGTATGACTCGCATCTTTGATGCCGAGGGGCGTCACGTTCCTGTGACGGTGCTCAAGGTTGATGGATGTCAGGTTGTTGCGCTTCGCACGCAGGAGAAGGATGGTTATACGGCTGTTCAAATCGGTGTGGGTAAAGCCAAGGTCAAGCGCGTTTCGAAGGCGCAGCGTGGCCACTTTGCGAAGGCAAAGGTTGAGCCGAAGCGCAAGCTGATGGAATTCCGGGTCAGCCCTGAAAATGTTCTGGATGTAGGCGCCGAGTTGTGTGTCTCGCACTTTGTTCCCGGTCAGTATGTGGATGTTACAGGTGTTTCCACCGGAAAAGGGTTCGCGGGCGTTATGAAGCGCTGGAATTTCGGCGGTCTGCCGGCCAGCCACGGCGTGTCCGTCTCTCACCGTTCGCACGGTTCGACCGGGCAGCGTCAGGATCCGGGAAAGGTGTTCAAGGGCAAGAAGATGGCGGGGCATCTGGGATGTGAGACGGTAACCACCCAGAACCTTAAGGTTGTTGCCGTGGACACAGCCGAAAATCTGATTCTCGTTCATGGGGCGGTACCAGGGACGGATAAAGGATGGGTTCGTATCATGGATGCCGTCAAGAAGCCGGCCCGTGTTGATGTTCCGCGCCCGGCTGCGGTCAAGTCTTCGCAGATTGCGGAGTCTGCTCCGACGGCGGATGTTGAAGTTTTGGCTCCTCAGGAAGCAGGCACCGAGTAAGACGTTAAATCAGGGACGACAGGACGTAAGGTCATGAAGATCGCGGTTAAAAATTTGCAGAACAAGGAAGTCGGCCAGATGGATCTGGACGATGCGGTTTTTGCGGCACCTGTTCGTAAGGACGTTCTGCTTCAGATGGTGAATTATCAGCTTGCCAAGCGCCGTGCCGGGACTCACAAGGTCAAGGGCGTGTCCGAAGTGAGCGGAACGGGCAAAAAGCCCTGGAAGCAAAAAGGGACGGGGCGTGCGCGTTTTGGATCTTTGCGTGCGCCGCAATTTCGGGGTGGCGGAATTATTTTTGGTCCGGTTGTGCGCTCTCATGCCACGGATCTTCCCAAGCGCGTGCGTAAGCTGGCTTTGCGGACGGCTTTGTCTGTCAAAGCAAGCGAAGGCAAGCTGGTTATTCTGGACGAGGCAGTGGCGAAGGCCCCTAAGACGAAAGAAATGGCCAAGGCTCTATCAGCTTTTGAATCGTCCTCAATTCTTGTGATCGGTGGCTCCGAGATTGATGCCAATTTTGATTTGGCAACCCGGAACCTGCCCTTTGTCGACGTTCTGCCTTTGGCTGGTGCCAACGTGTATGATATTTTGCGTCGTGATACCCTGTTTCTGACTCGGGATGCCGTTACGGCTTTGACCGAACGTCTCAAGACCGCGTAAGGATAAGAACGATGGCCAAGAAAGAAGAGAAAAAAATTGCCGAGTGGATGTATTCCATCATCCGCAGGCCGCACATCACGGAAAAGGCGACCCTGTGCGCAGCGCACAATCAGGTTGTTTTCCGGGTGGCGATGGACGCGACAAAGCCTTCGATCAAAAGCGCGGTCGAGTCTTTGTTCGGTGTAAAGGTCAAAGCGGTGAATACGCTGATTTCCAAAGGGAAGACAAAGCGTTTTCGTGGGAAGCCGGGCATGCGCAGCGACGAAAAAAAGGCGATCGTTACGCTTGAAGAGGGGCAGACAATTGATCTGGCCGCCGGAATCTAAAGGATAAAAAGGTTTGAGGAAAAGGGCATAACGCCATGGCATTGAGAAAAAGCAATCCTGTTACGCCGGGCACACGGCAGCTGATCCTGACGGATCGCAGCCATCTGTGGAAAGGTGCGCCTGAAAAGACCCTGACCGAGGGGCTTTCGAGCAAGGGCGGACGCAACAATTATGGCCGGGTCACGGTACGTTTTCGCGGCGGTGGACACAAGCGCCGCTATCGTCTGGTTGATTTTTGCCGCGACAAGTTTGATGTTGATGGCGTGGTCGAGCGGATTGAGTACGACCCGAACCGGACGTCCTTTATCGCTCTGGTTAGATATGCGGATGGTGAATTGCGCTATATTCTGGCGCCTCAGCGCCTCAAGGTCGGGGACAAGGTCGTCGCCGGAGAAAAGGTGGATGTGAAGCCCGGAAATGCGATGAGATTGCGCAGCATGCCGGTTGGGACCATCATCCACAACATTGAGATGAAGCCGGGCAAGGGTGGCCAGCTTGCGCGCTCTGCCGGGACTTATGCCCAGCTCGTCGGGCGGGATCAGGGTTACGCCCAGATCAAGCTGGCGTCCGGGGAGCTTCGGATCGTCCGCGGCGAGTGCATGGCAACGGTCGGGGCGGTTTCCAATCCCGACCATATGAATTCCAGTATGGGTAAGGCCGGGCGAAATCGCTGGAAAGGCAAACGCCCCCATGTTCGCGGCGTTGCCATGAACCCGGTCGATCACCCGTTGGGTGGGGGAGAAGGTCGGACATCCGGTGGACGTCATCCGTGTTCGCCTTGGGGTCAGCCGGCGAAGGGCTATAAGACCCGGACCAACAAGACCACGGACAAATATATCGTCCGCAGCAGGAAAAAGAAGAAATAACAGGCACGTGGCTGCTGTTGCGGCGCGATGAATCGTTACGGAGAGAATGGAATGGCAAGAAGCGTCTGGAAAGGCCCGTTTGTTGAGAAGTCCCTGCTCAAGAAGGTCGATACGACCCGGCAGAGCGGGCGCAAGGAAGTGATCCGTACGTGGTCACGTCGCTCGACGATCTTGCCACAGTTTGTCGGGATGACGTTCGGGGTCCACAACGGCAAGAAGTTTATTCCGGTCCTGGTAACGGACAACATGATCGGGCACAAGCTCGGGGAATTTGCTCCCACCCGGACCTTTGGTGGTCATGGTGGCGGCGACAAAAAGGCGAAGAAGTCTTGAAAATTTTGAGAGATAAGGCAAAAGGGTTCTAAAGACCATGGGACAAACGGCAAATCCATCGCGGACGGCAGAGAACGAAGCGCGTTCCTACGGGCGGAACATCCGCACCAGTCCGCGCAAGCTCAATCTGGTTGCGCAAATGATTCGCGGGAAAGACGCAGGGCGGGCGATCGTTGATCTGGAATTCTGCGAACGCCGGATTGCCAAGGATGTTCGCCGGACGTTGTTGTCTGCTGTGGCAAATGCCGAGAACAATCACGGTCTTGATGTGGACCGTTTGTATGTGGCGGAAGCCACCGTGGGCAAGGCGTTACGGATGCGTCGTTTTCATGCGCGGGGTCGTGGACGCTCTGCGACCATTGTTAAGGACTTCAGCAATCTTACGATCATCGTGCGCGAGCGCAAGGACTAAGGGGACGGAAAAACCATGGGTCAGAAAGTCAATCCAGTCGGGCTGCGGGTCGGAATCAACAGGACATGGGATTCCCGTTGGTTCTCCGGACGCCACTATGCCGAGCGTCTGGTCGAGGACCTGCGCTTGCGCGAATATGTTCGCGATCGTCTGAAACCTGCGGGTATCAGTAAGGTCATCGTTGAGCGTGCGGCGAAGAATACCCGCGTGACGGTTCATGCTGCTCGCCCCGGTGTGATTATCGGGAAAAAAGGTGCTGATATCGAAAAGCTCCGCAAGGATTTGTCGAACAGCGCGGGTGGCGAGGTGTCTTTGAACATCGTTGAAATCCGCAAGCCCGAGATTGACGCGCAACTTGTGGCCGAGGGGATCGCTCAACAGCTGGAGCGCCGGGTGTCTTTTCGTCGCGCTATGAAACGTGGGGTTCAGTCCGCCATGCGTCTGGGTGCCAAGGGGATTCGTGTCAACGTTTCTGGCCGTTTGGGTGGTGCTGATATTGCGCGGATGGAGTGGTATCGTGAGGGGCGTGTGCCTTTGCACACGCTGCGCGCCGATCTGGATTATGGGTTTTCGGAGGCTCTGACGACCTTTGGGATCATCGGCATCAAGGTCTGGATCTACAAGGGCGACATTCTGGCTCACGATCCGATGGCACGCGACAAGCGTCAGGTGGACGTTCAGGGCAATGTTCAACGCGCGTGAGGAATTTTGGAGCATATAGGGAAGCAAGATCATGTTGCAACCGAAGAAAACAAAATATCGCAAGCAGCACAAAGGCCGCGTCAAGGGCCTGGCGACGAGCGGTGCTTTTCTGAGCTTTGGAGCTTTCGGGCTCAAGGCCATGGCGCCGGATCGCCTGACTGCGCGCCAGATTGAAGCTGCGCGCCGAGCGATCAGTCGCCATCTGAAGCGTCAGGGTAAGTTGTGGATTCGGATCTTCCCGGATGTTCCAGTTTCCAAGAAGCCGCTGGAAGTTCGGATGGGTTCGGGGAAAGGAGCCCCGGAATTCTGGGTGGCACGAGTGAAGCCAGGGCGTATTTTGTTTGAACTGGATGGTATCCCGGTGACTTTGGCGCGCGAGGCAATGGAACTTGCTGCGGCGAAATTGCCGATCAAGACCAAATTTATTGCCCGCATCGGCGCGGAGGCCGCTTGATCATGAAACAGGAAGATATCAAAGGGAAAACCGAAGACGAACTGGTCAAAATGCTTGGCGATCTGCGCCGGGAACAGCTTAATCTGCGGTTTCAAAAGGGTGGCGGTCAGCTTGAAAATACGGCTCGGGTCCGGGTTGTTCGCCGGACCATTGCCCGGGTCAAGACCTTTTTAAATCAGAAGAAGGTTGGTGTTGCCCCGAAAGGCGGTAATCCCAAGACTGAAACTGGAAAGACAACCGCCAGACGTGTCAAAAAAGCCGCCTGAAGGCAAAATTGAGTGGCCCTGAGACGGGTGAGAAGGAGCAAGGATCATGCCGCGCCGCATTTTGGAAGGCAAAATTGTTAGCGATAAGATGGACAAGACCGTTACGGTTCTGGTCGAGCGTCGTTATATGCACCCGGTGTACAAAAAGTACATTCGTAAGAGCGATAAATATGCTGCTCATGACGAGACCAATACCTTTAAGGCGGGGGATCGGGTTCAGATTGAGGAGTGTCGTCCGATTTCCAGGCGCAAGAGCTGGCGGGTTCTTACAGCCCCCCTGCGCGAAGCATCGGCCCGTCCGGATGCGGCGGATGAGAAGAAGAACGTGACGTCGAAAGCGGCGAAAAAGCCTGCGGCGAAGAAAGGTGTTTCGTCATGATCCAGATGCAAAGTGTTCTTGAAGTCGCCGACAACAGCGGAGCGAAGAAGGTCCAGTGTATCAAGGTGCTGGGTGGGTCGAAGCGGCGCACGGCTAACATTGGTGATATCATCGTCGTTTCTATCAAGGATGCCATCCCGCGCGGTAAGGTCAAGAAGGGCGAAGTCAAGAAGGCTGTCATCGTTCGCTCCCGCCACGGTCTCAAGCGCGTTCATGGCGAAAAGATCCGCTTTGATACCAACGCCTGCGTACTGATTAACCCTCAGGGCGAACCAGTCGGAACGCGTATTTTTGGTCCTGTAACTCGTGAGCTGCGCGGCAAGGGCTACATGAAGATTATTTCGCTCGCCTCGGAGGTGTTGTGATGAGCCAGCCAAAACTCAAAGTTCATAAGGGCGATCAGGTCATCGTCACGACCGGAAAAGACCGGGGTGCGAAGGGCGAAGTTATTCGGGTCATTCCGGCAGACAACAAGGTCGTTGTCCGGGGGTTGAATATTGCCAAGAAGCACCGCAAGCCGACCCAGACACACCCGGGCGGAATTGAGAGCGTCGAAATGCCCATTCATGTTTCGAATGTGGCGTTGATTGACCCCAAGAGCGGTACTCCGACCCGTGTCGGCTACAAGACCCTCAAGGACGGGCGCAAAGTGCGCGTGGCGCGCAAGTCGGGCGAAACAATTGAATAGAAGACGGACGGAAGAACGATGACGACAAAATCTGCAACGAAGTCCGGGCCGCGTTATCGCGATCTGTACGAAAAGGAAATCCGACCCGCACTCGTCAAGAAGTACGGTTACAGGAATCCGCATCAGGTGCCGCGCCTTGAGAAGATTGTTCTGAATATGGGCGTTGGAAAGGCGACTACGAATCGGGCTGCTGTTGATGCGGCGATGGCTGAAATGGCCCGGATCGCAGGTCAGAAACCGATCGTTACCAAGGCACGCAGTTCGAACGCATCGTTCAAGGTTCGTGAAGGGATGGCTTTGGGATGCAAAGTGACCTTGCGCCGTGAAAAAATGTATGAATTTCTGGATCGTTTGGTGACGATTGCTCTGCCCCGGGTTCGCGATTTTCGTGGAATTCCGAACAGTAGTTTTGATGGTCGTGGCAACTATGCCATGGGTGTGAAGGAGCATATCATTTTCCCCGAAATCGACTATGACAAGATTGAGGAGTCGCGGGGCATGGATATTATCATCTGCACGAGTGCGCAGACCGATGATGAAGCAAAAGATTTGTTGAAAGGCTTTTCCATGCCTTTCCGCAAGACGGGCAACAAATAGGATTGAGTTTAAAGACCGGAGCGGGAAACCAATATGGCCAAGACAAGTATGATTGAACGGGACAAGAAGCGCAGGGCGCTTGTCAAAACGTGTGCTGCGAAGCGGGCGAAACTCAAGTCGATCATTCGCAATCATACTCTTGCGGCGGAAGATCGCTTTCAGGCGGTTATGGCCTTGGCAGAAATGCCTCGTAATTCCTCGAAAACACGGATCCGTAATCGGTGTGCCTTGACAGGGCGCCCTCGCGGACATTTTCGTAAGTTCAACCTTTCGCGCAACGCACTTCGCAAGCTGGCCTCGCTTGGTGAATTGCCTGGCGTCACGAAATCGAGCTGGTAGGGAGACACCGACACATGTCCATGAGCGATCCTTTGGGCGATATGCTGAGCCGAATCCGCAACGGACAACATGCCTTGCAAAAGGTTGTGGTCTGTCCGTTCTCGCGGTTGCGCGCCAATGTTCTGGAGGTTCTTCGGCGCGAAGGGTATATTCGCGCATGGAGTGAGGAGTCAGGGACGCAGGGGCATCCCCAGCTTTCCATTGAGTTGAAATATGAGAGCGGACGTCCGGCGATCCACAAAATCAGCCGTGTCTCCCGCCCGGGCCGTCGGGCATATGCCAAGATTGCAGATTTGCCGCGGGCATGCAATGGTCTGGGAATTTATGTTGTTTCAACGCCGGTCGGGGTTCTTTCGGATCACGAAGCCCGGGTGCAGAATGTCGGCGGCGAAGTGCTGGCCGAAGTGTTTTAAGGGAAACGAGAGTCATGTCACGTATCGGGAAATATCCTGTTCCGGTCCCCGGCGGTGTGACCGTCGATGTCAAGGGACAGACGGTCCGGGTCAAGGGCAAGCTGGGCGAGTTGAGCTTCGTTGTTCATGACGATGTCAATGTTGCGATGGAGGACGGAAAAATCCGCCTTTCGCCTCGGGTTGAAACGCGTCAGGCGCGGACAATCTGGCCGACAATGCGCACCCGTGTGAATAATCTGGTTCTGGGTGTGAGCGAAGGCTATCGTCAGGAACTGGAGATTACCGGTGTCGGGTATCGGGCGAATTTGCAGGGCAAGGATCTGGTCCTCTCTTTGGGCTATAGCCATGAAATCCGTTATCCTGTTCCTGAGGGGATCAAGATTGAGGTTGAAAAACCAACGGCTCTGGCTATTTCGGGGATTGACAAGCAGAAGGTTGGTCAGGTTGCTGCGGAAATCATTGCTTATCGGCCTCCGGAGCCTTACAAGGGCAAGGGGATCAAGCGCAAGGGTCAGCGGATCCTGCGCAAGGAAGGCAAGAAGAAGTAGGTTTTGAGGAAAAAGGGCCAAGAGCATGGAAAAAAGACTAAAAGCGCAGGATCGGCGCACATACCGGACCCGGAACAAGCTCCGCTTGGTTAACGTCGAGCGCAACAGTGTTCGAGTTGTTCGTCCGCGCCTTTCCGTTTTTCGTTCCGGGCGGCAGATATATGCTCAGGTTATCGACGATGTGAAGGGGGTAACCCTCGCATCGGCGTCTTCCCTTGATAAGGATCTGGCTCTTGGGAGCGGATGCACGGTCGACGCGGCGGAAAAGGTCGGGAAGCTGGTTGCCGATCGCGCGCGTAAGGCTGGTGTGGCTCAGGTCCAGTTTGATCGTGGTGGGTACAAATATCATGGACGTGTCAAGGCGTTGGCCGACGGGGCTCGCGCTGGCGGTCTTGACTTTTAATGGAGAGAAAAGGAATGGCGCGTACGGAAAAATCACGGGATCGGGACCGCGAGCGGGAGGAGCCCGAACTCGTCGAGCGTCTCGTCGGAATTAACCGCGTGGCCAAGGTTGTCAAGGGCGGAAAGCGTTTCGGCTTTGCGGCTTTGATGGTCGTCGGGGACGGTCGGGGCCGGGTTGGTGCCGGACACGCCAAGGCACGCGAGGTCCCGGATGCCATTCGCAAGGCAACGGATCAGGCCCGTCGGCAGATGTTGCGCGTTCCCTTGCGCGAAGGTCGGACGATTCACCATGATGTCTATGGTCGTTTCGGAGCCGGGAAAGTTTATCTGCGCTCTGCTCCTCAGGGGACGGGGATCATCGCGGGTGGTCCGATGCGGGCCATTTTTGAAGCCTTGGGGATTCAGGATGTTGTGGCCAAGGCGGTCGGGTCTTCCAACCCCTATAACATGGTGAATGCAACGTTAGAGGCGCTCAAGCTGATCCAGAGTCCGCGTCAGGTCGCGGCCCGGCGCGGCAAGAAGGTCGGCGAAATCGTTGCGCACCGCGAAGCGGCGCGTAGCTCCGATGAAATTGCTGCGACAAAGACCGAAGAACATGAGGAGCGGGTCGATGGTTGAACCGAAGAAAACGGCGCAGGGGACTGCGGCAAAAGCGAAAAAGGCGTCTGCTTCCGCTGGCAAGACCATTCGGGTGACCCAGATCGGGAGCCCGATAGGACGGGAAGACTGGCAGCGCGAGACCTTGATCGGTCTTGGTTTGAACAAACTGAACAGAACACGCGAACTGCAGGACACGCCGTCCGTGCGGGGCATGGTCGCCCGTGTTCATCATCTCGTTAAGATAGAAGACGCCGCCTGAACTTCAGGACGGGCGCGGAGGAAAAACGATGAAACTGAATGAACTCAAGCCCAATCCGGGTGCGGTGACAAAGGCCTTTTCAGTCGGACGCGGGATCGGTTCCGGCAAGGGCAAGACGTCCGGGCGCGGTGTCAAGGGTCAGAAGGCTCGGACGGGGGTCGCTCTGAAAGGGTTTCAGGGTGGCCAGATGCCTTTGGAACGCCGTTTGCCGAAGGTTGGTTTTACGAATGTCGGGCGCATTGACTATGCGACTGTGACCTTGCGCCGTATTCAGGACGCGCTTGATGCCGGGAAGATTGATCCGAAAAAGCCTGTTGATGAGCAGGCGCTTCTTAATGCCGGTGTCGTTCGCCGTTTGCGAGAAGGCGTCAAGGTCATCGGGAACGCGGTTTTGACGGCAAAGCTGGAGCTGTCTGTGACGCATGCGACGAAGGGAGCGATTGCCGCCATCGAAAAGGCCGGGGGCAAAATCGCTGTGGCGCGTCCGGATCGTGCGGATGTTCCACCGCCGCCGAAGAAACTGCCCAAAAAGAATGCCTGATTTTTCGCAGGTCTGGGTGTGACTGCGGAGTCCGTGATGGACGATCCTCTTTCTCCTGATTTTTTCTCCCGCCGCTTGAGCCGTCTCGGTTTGGCGGCGGATTCACGTCTGGCTCTGGCGGTTTCGGGTGGGCCGGATTCTATGGCTCTTGCGCTTCTTGCGGCGGATTGGGTGCGTTCGTCCGGGCGCTCTGATGTTCCGGCTTTGATCGTCGATCATGGACTCAGGCCAGACTCGGCACAGGAAGCGGAAATGGTCGCCGCGCGTCTGGGGCCCATCGTTGGTCTTTGCCCTGAAATACTGCGCTTGAGTCTTGGAAACCCGCGGACTGGTGTTATGGAGAAGGCGCGGGATGGACGTTATGCCTGTCTCGCGGCTCGGTGTTCAGAGGAGGGCATTTCATTTCTTCTCTTGGCTCACCATCAGGACGATCAGGCTGAGACCCTTCTGATGCGTCTGGCTAAAGGGAGCGGTTTGGACGGATTGTGCGGAATGCGGGCGGTTCAGACCTATGATTCTCGTCTGACCTTGATCCGGCCTTTTCTGGATGTGCCCAAGCGTGCCCTTGTTGCAACATGTAAGGCTTTTGATGTTCCGTATGTTTCCGATCCGTCGAATGAGAATGAACATTATTTAAGGCCGCGCCTGAGGAAAGCCATGAAGGCCCTTGAAAAAGATGGATTGAGCGCCCCTCGTCTGGCGGTAACGGCGGCGCGTCTGGGCCGGGCGCGGGTGGCGCTGGAGACGATCTCGGCGCGAGCTTTCGAGGAAACGCGTCTGCCAGATGGATTCGGGTCGGTGTGTCTGGATGCTGAAGTCTTGAAGCAATGGCCGGAGGAAATTCGCCTGCGTGTGATCCTGCTGGCCTTGTCTGTTCTTGATCCGGATTTCGTATCTTTGGATATCCGTCTGGAAAAGCTTGAAAAAATCGTCGATCTTCTGTTTCTGGATGAGCCGTTTCCTCGCCGGAGTCTGGGTGGATTTCTGTTTTCTCGCACGGACGGAGTCGTAACTCTGGAAAGAGAACGCCTCTGATTTTTATCCGCCCAGGACAAAGTGAAGGGCGTTCTGGACAGGGTGCCAACCGAAACCAGCCTCACGCAGGCCAACTCTCAGTTCATGCCGCTCGCCTCGGTCCATATGTCCCAGTCCAACGACGGCAGTTGCTCCCAGAAGATCTCTGACAGGATGGGAAGAGGGGTTGGCATAAGAGACAGGCATGCCGGGGCGCCAGCCGGGCGGCGGTCCCGGATCGTATCCTGCCTGCGGGGCGAAACTGTTTCTGAGAGGTCCGCCGTTCCATCTGATACCGCTGGATAGTTCTCTTTCATAAGATCCGACAAGTGGGACGTTACGGGGCGCGACATAATAGGCCCCGGCGGCGGCAGGGGCAAAAGCGCGACGTGCCGGACCCGAGAAAGAAAGGTCATAGGATGCCGTTTGAGTTTCCGGAATCCGAGTTTGATCATTGTAACCCGAAGACCAGACTGATCGTGGCGCGGTCGGGTGGACTGAAACATCCCGATAAGTTGTTTCAGGCTCCGGTCCTGCCGTTCTGTCATTCCATCCCGCATGGTTGGCGGTGGCGGAGGAAAAGGCCGCGACCGGATCGATTTCCCGGCTGTTCCCGCGCTCTTGTCTTAAAAGCCCTCGCAGTTCCTGAGCCTCGGCCCGAATTTCCTGACGGGATTGAGGATTGCGAGCTTCTGCGCGCAAATCGCGGTTGGCGAAGTTGGCGGCGTGGGCCTGCTGGGCGTGAGTCCACCCGTCTGTCGTTCCGTTGTTCATCGCCTCCCGGACTCGGTTCTGAAGTCGCTCAAGCCGTTCAAATCTATGTTCCCGGTTGCCAACCCTTTGGGACGGATCTTCGGACTGCGCGCCAGCGGTGTCGGGTTGTTGTTGGCGGTGTCTTTCCATACGGATATTGGCCGGGCCGACGCCGCCGGATTGAAGACCTTCACGGACGGCTTTAGCTTCTGACCGGATGTCCTGCCGTGTCTCACGGTTGAGGATGTCCTGAGACAGATCGCGATGAGTGAATTTCTCCGCCGCCGCGCGTTGTTCTTCGGTCCATGTGGAGGCTGACCCGTCCGCCAGAGCCGTTGCTGTCCGATCCTGTAATTTTGTCAGACGGGCAAGACGCTCTTCGGGGCTGCGTTTTTGGCGTCCGCCTTCTTCACCCCTTTCGGTGCGGGATCGTCGTTCGCTGGAAGGGGATTCAGAAGGAGGGGCGTTTCCTTCCGGAGAGTTTTCGTGCGTACTTTTTGTGGAAGCGCTCCCGGTCTTTGTTCTATTTCCGTCGGGGTCAGCCTGCCGTTCAGCCAAAGCTGTACCATTCAGGGCTTTTTCGCCATGGGTGAGGGCATCCTGACAGGCATAATAATATCTGTAAGCCTGAGCGGCCCGCTCTTCGCCTGCGGGAATTTTTTCCAGACTGGAAACGGGTGAGCGCTCGGCCGAAGCATTGTACAGCCGCGCATCAGCGTAGAAATCGGCTTTGATCTTTGGGTCATTGCGCATGTCCGCTGCCCAGACCTGCAAGTCCTCAATTTTTTTAATCTGTTCCGGGTAGGGAAGGGCCAGAAACGTTTTGCGGGACAGGAAGGGGGTTTCCTTATCTGGATTTTTTTCGCCTGTTTCGGACGGTTCTGACATGTCTTGCACACCTCTTCGGCGGATTTAATTTTCCATTTCAAATCATGTGGATGGTAGATTTTTTCTCAAGACTCTCCGCCCACGCCTTCATTGTCGCACAACGGGGAGGTCTTTTGCAAAAAGCGAGGGTGAAGAGGTCAGCTTCCGGTTTGCAACAAGCGGTCGGCGGCGGCTCGGGCTTCCTGCGTGACCTGTGCGCCGGAGAGCATGCGGGCGATTTCCTCGCGCCGGGCGGTATCGGATTCGAGGGGCAGGACGAGGGTCCGGACATCGGAATCGCCTTTTTTAACAACGATCCAGTGCCGATCTGCGCGGGCGGCAACTTGCGGGGCGTGGGTGACGACCAGAACCTGACGGCTTTTGGCCAGCCGGGCGAGCCGTTCGCCTACCGCGTCCGCCGTGGCTCCGCCGATGCCGGAGTCGACCTCATCGAAAATCAGGGTTCCGGCGATTCCGGCGCGCGCCATGACGACTTTCAGGGCCAGCATGAACCGCGCCATTTCGCCGCCAGAGGCGATTTTGTCGATGGGGCCGGGCTCGGCGCCCGGATTTGTGGCCACCAGAAACCGCACCCGCTCGATGCCCTCCGGTCCCCATTCGGCTTCGGGCAAGGGGTCGAGGACGGTCACGAATCGGGCTTTGTCGAGTTTTAAGGGCGGCAGTTCCTTGCCCACGCTTGCGTCCAGCGTCTGGCCCGCGCGCAGACGAAGGGCGGAAATTTTTTCGCTTTCCGCGATATAAGCGGCTTTGGCCTGCGTAACCGCGCGCTCCAGATCGACAAGGCCGGATTCAAACGATTCCATCTCGCGCAGGCGGGCATCCAGCGTTTCAAGCAGGCCGGGCAGGTCGTCGATCCGGCAGGCATGCTTGCGGGCTTCGGCGCGCAGGTCAAACAGGCGGCTTTCTGTGTTTTCGAGACTTTCCTCTTCTTCGCCGGATGCATCGGCCATGGATTCCATTTGTGCGGCGGCATCACGTATTTCGGTGCTGGCCCGGTCGAGTGCCGCCAGAACGGAGTCCATTTCCGATCCGCCTTTATCTCCAAGCCGCCCCAAAATCCGCTGTGCCTGAAGGATCTGGCGATCTGCGCCGTCTCCACCCACGATGCATTCCAGCGCGTTGCCCAATGTCTCAAGCAGGTGTGCGCGGGCCTGAAGCCGTGTGCGGGCGGTGCTTAAGAATTCTTCTTCTCCGGGTTGGGGGTTGAGTGCGCGCAGATCATCCAGTGCGCCGCGCAGCCACTCTTCATCCGCTGCCGCGCGTGCGGCTTTTTCGCGGGCATCTTTCAGGGCGCGGGCTTTGCCCTGCCAGTCGGCCCACAAAGCGGGCAGGGGCGAGATGATTTTTCCGGCGGAATCGAGCAAAGACCGGTGCGTGCGCTGATCGAGCAGACCTTGCGTTTCGAACTGGCTGTGAATTTCCACCAGCATGCCACCGGCAGAGCGCAACAGGCCGATGCTGGCGGGCTGATCGTTGATCCATGCGCGGCTGCGTCCATCGGGGGATAGCGCCCGCCGCAAAATCAAGGGCGATTCCACCTCAAGCCCCTGCGCTGACAAAAAGGCAAAAACAGGGTGGTCTAAGGCGATGTCGAATTCGGCTGTGACGGCGGCTTGATCCGTCCCGCGCCGGACCAGTCCCGCATCGGCCCGCCCGCCCAGCGCAAGACTCAAAGAGTCTAGCAGAACTGATTTTCCTGCACCCGTCTCTCCCGTCAGGACGCACAGACCTGCGCCGAAGGCAACCGTCAGGCGGTCGACGAGAACGACATTCTGAATCGTCAGGCTGGCAAGCATAGGAGAAGAATAAGCAGTCTTTGCGTTGAAAGACAAGAGAATCGGACTATATTTCAAAAGGAAGTTTTCCTGTCCATGTGTGACGCAAAGGGAGTTAAAATCGTGAGCAACAAATCTTCTCTGGCCAAAGGATTGACGCAGGTTCTGGCCGATACGTTCGTCCTGTATTTCAAAACCCACAGCTTTCACTGGAATGTGACAGGCCCGCAGTTCAAGAGTCTGCATGACCTGTTTGCTCTTCAGTATAACGAAATCTGGATCGCAACGGACGAGATCGCCGAGCAGATCCGGACGCTGGGTGGGTGGGCACCGAACGGATTTAAGGATATTTTATCTGCCGCGACCCTCAAGGAAACGGGGCAGTTGCCGGATGCGTCCGGCATGGTGTCGCAACTGGCCGCCGACAACCGCGCCATCGCCCAGTCGATCTATCCGGTTCTGCGCGCGGCGCAGGAAGCGGGGGACGAGGCTGTGGCGGATCTTCTCATCACCCGGATTCAGGCGCATGAGAAAGCCGCATGGATGCTCGAAAGCAGCCTGTAGCGTCCGTTCTCAGGCAGGCTCGGTGACAATGTGTAGAAAAGATTTCGCCACTTGGCCAGCGAAGTCCGTTTTCCCGAGCAGGGCTGTGTCTCCGGCCTGTTCGCCCAGTCCGAGGGCGGCGGCCTTCTCAAGATAGGCCTTCTGACGATCTTCGAGTGCGGCGAGTTTTCGGGATACCCTCTCGAACTCGGTGTTGAGGCGTAGACCTTCCAGAGCCAGAAGAAGGGCTGGGAAGTCCGGGTTTTCCGGAATATTAAGGGCTGTCCGCGCTTCCGCACTCTCCCAAAATCTGTGAGATTGGAAATCTGTAATTCCGCTCCAGTTCAGAGAATTGGGGATTGTTCCTTTCAAGGCGGCGCAGCAGTCTTCAACCGCTTTTGGGTCAGAGAGGCTCCTTGGATTTGACAGGATATTCCGGACGTTTTTCCATGCGGATACGGCAATGGCCCTGTTTGCTTCCATACTCATGATACAACCCTTCTGTTGCTTTTTGCGTTTTCGTAATACGAAACAGGGAGGGCGTCAAGGTAAAAATATGGGAAATTTAGAGTGTGGTGTTTATACCCGTACGATATGCGTCGTGATTTTCGGTTTCATTCCACGCTCATGCTGGACGAAACGGCGCACGCCGATTCGGATTTCTTCGCTCAGGAAGGCGTCATCCAGAATTTCCTCATCCGTCATGTCGTCGAGTATTTCCAGAATTTCATCGACGATCTCAGACTCAAACCCCTGTTCTGACGGGTGTTTCGGGTCCACGAGGCCGACACTGGTGATTTTCGGCTCGGCCAGAATTTTGCCTGTTTCGTCCAGAACGACCGTCACATGGACCGCGCCGGAAAACTGAAGCTTGCGCCGCGCGCCGATGGCGGCATGGTCGGCGGAGATAATCCGTCCCTGATCGATGGCCAGAAGGCTTGTGGGGACCTGTCCCACCACTTTGGGCGTACCGGGGCCAAGGCGAATGACCGATCCGTTCGTCGGAACGATTGTGGCGGGAACCTGACAGGTCCGCGCCAGCTCTGCGTGGGCTTCGAGCTGGGTTCTCTCTCCGTGAACGGGAACCACGAGCGCCGGGCGCAGCCAGCCGAACATGTCCGTGATTTCCTCGCGGCACGGGTGGCCGGAAATATGGATAGGCAGGGCGGTGTCTTCGGCGCTGATGACCCGGATTCCCGTGGCGGCAAGGTTGTTTTTAACGGCGTTGATGGCTTTTTCATTGCCCGCAATGGCGCGGGAGGAAAAAACAACCGTATCGCCCCGGTGGAACCGGACATAGGGATGTTCGCCTCGCGCGATACGCGACAGGGCGGCCCGGGTTTCGCCCTGGCTGCCTGTGATCACCATCACGACTTTTTCGGCGGGCAGGGCGTTGGCCTCTTCTGCTGAAATGAAATCGGGGATGTCCTGAAGGAACCCGCAGGATTTGGCGGCTTCAACCATTCTTTGCAGGGAAAATCCCACGAGGGCGACCTTGCGTTTGCAGTGCTGGGCGGCTTTGGCGATGTTCCAGATCCGGGCGATGTGCGAGGAGAAAATCGTGATGCCGACCCGGCCCGGACTGTCCGAGAAAACAGCCTCCAGACCTTTTTGCGTGTCGCGCTCCGCCCCGGCCCGTCCGGGAACTTCGGCGTTTGTGGAATCTCCGATATAGGCCATAATCCCCGAATCGCCCGCTGCGCGCAGGGTCTGCGAGTCCGTCGGCGGTCCGATGACCGGATTGGGGTCCAGATGCCAGTCGCCGCTGTGCGCGATCCGGCCCGCAGGCGTATCAATCAATAAAAACAGGCAGTCAGGAATCGAGTGCGCGACATGCACGCAGCGGATCGTAAAGGGGCCAAGCGTTATGACATCTCCGGGAGAGACAATACGGATATCCGCATTGCGCGGGCCCAGTTCGTCGATTTTTCGCCGCAGGACCTTTGCCGTAAAGCGGCTACAGTAAACCGGGCAGTTCAGGCGGGGCAGGAGATAGGGTACCGCGCCCACATGGTCTTCGTGCGCGTGGGTGACGAACAGGCCGAGCAGGTCTTTCCCCACATCGGCCAAAAGGGTCGGGTCAGGCAGCAACAGGTCAATACCGGGGTGACGATCGTCGGCAAATCCAATCCCCAGATCGACGCCCAGCCATTTTCCGCCATAGGTATAGGCGTTCAGATTGACGCCGAATTGCTCCGCGCCGCCCAGAGGCACAAAGTGCAGGGCATTCGGGTCCAGATCAAGCGGCATAGGCGGAAGGGGCGTTTTTTTCTTCATGGTGCGGTGTTCTGGCCTTTTTTAACGAAGGATTTCAGCGTGGAAAGACCCTTGCATGTCAGCCCCTGTCTTGTCAAAGGATTACAGTGCGCGGGGCAAGCATCATCCATTCATCAGATAGCCGATCACAAGGGTTTGCGGTACGCTCAAGAGGGGCAGGATAAAGGCAGCTTTCCAGGAATGGGTCAATTGGCGCAGGACCATGATTTCCGTATAGTCCGTCGCAACGCCCGCCATCAGAAAGGCAAATCCGTTGCCCGGCGCTCCCGCGCGCGTGAGCAGGTCTGCGGCGATGGGGGCGGAGCCCTCGGAGCAGACCTCGATGACGGTTGCGGCCAGAAGCGTCAGGGCCAGTCCAGCCAGGGTGGGGCCGAACCAGTGTGCGAACATCGTATCGGGCATTCCGGCCCGGATCAGGGAAGCCAGGACCGCGCCGAAGACAATCCAGCGCAGCACCATCTGGCCTTCGCGCCAGCCATCTTTCAGGACGGCGCCGAAGAACCCGAAAGTCGGGCGAAAGCTGCAAAGGCGAGCCTTCAGATCGGGCCAGATCCTGTATCCTTCTGGAAGATCAACGGTATAGGTTCGATGCGGCAGTTTGTTGTCCCGGACCAGCCGCGCCACCATCCATCCCGTGGACAGGGCAATGGCCGCCGAGAAAACGACATAGAGCAGCGTCCATTTCAGGCCAATCAGAGCCACCAGAACCAGGGTCAGGGAAAAGGAATTCCACGGACTGGCGATCAGAAACGCCATAATCTGGGCCAGCGACGCGCCGCGTTCATAAAGCTTGGCGGCGACCATCAAAATGCCGTGAGAACACAGATCCAGCACCAGCCCGGCCAGCGTCGCCCGTACAATACCGCCGAACGTATCGCCGCGCCCGAGCATGGCGGCCACATATTCGCGGGGCATGCGGTGCATGACGCCTACAACCACGAAGGCAAGCGCAAGGCCCCACCACATCTGGCCAAAAAGGCTTAAGGCGCTGTACGAAAAGGCAGCGGCGAACACGCCGACAAAGGGCAGGGGCGCGCCAAGGAGTGCGCCAAGCCCCCAGACGATCAGCCCCGTTGCCAAGGCGCCCAGACTACCGTGGAAAACCGGGTCAAAGGAAAAACGCCCCGACGTCGGGGCACCTTGCGGGGGTGGGGGATGCATATCGCACGAGGACATGGGATGAGTATAGACCGGAACGGGCCGGGGTCAATTGGCGATTGCGTCCTTGAGTCTGGCCAGAACCTCGCGTCGTCCCAGAATCTCTGCGGCCTTGAAAATCGGCGGAGAGGCCGACCGGCCCGTGAGCGCCGCGCGCAGGGGCATGGCGACTTTTCCGAGCTTCCCGCCCGCCTGCTGGTTGGCGATGTCGTGGCACAGGGCTTCGATGGCCTGTTCCGTCCAGGGCTCCAGTGTTTCAAGGCGCGCGGCGAGTATTGTCAGAATATGCTGCGCTGCCGGGTCGGAGACGGTCTGCCGGGCCTTGTCTTCAAAGGGCAGGGGGCGGGGGGCGACATAAAAATGCGCTTCATCGGCCAGGGCCACAAGGGTTTTGGCGCGCTGTTTCAGGTCCGCCATTCCGGCGGCGAGCCATGCCCGGCTTTGCGCCGAAAGCGGCGTTCCAGTCTGTTTTTCCAGAAAAGGCGTGACCAGATCGACAAGGCGCGCGTCGTCGGCCTCTTTCATGTAATGCGCGTTCAGGCTTTCAAGCTTTGCGAAGTCAAACCGCGCCGGGGATTTGACGATGCCATCCAGATCGAACCATGCAACAGCTTGATCCATTGAGATGATTTCGTCGTCTCCGTGCCCCCAGCCCAGCCGCAGCAGGTAATTGCGCAGGGCTTCGGGCAGATAGCCCATGTCCCGATAGTCTTCGATGCCCTGCGCGCCGTGGCGCTTGGACAGTTTCGCGCCGTCGGGGCCGTGGATCAAGGGGATATGGGCATAGACCGGAACCGGCCAGCCCATCGCCTCAATGATGAGTTTCTGGCGGAACGTGTTGTTCAAATGATCGTTTCCGCGAATGACATGGGTCACCCCCATGTCATAATCATCCACGACGACGGCCAGCATATAGGTTGGCGTGCCGTCGGATCGGAGCAGGATAAAATCATCCAGATTCTGGCTGTCGACGGTGACGGGTCCCTGAACCTGGTCCTGAACGGTTGAGTCTCCGGCAAGGGGGGCCTTGATGCGGATGACGGGTTTGACGCCGGGAGGGGCGTCTCCGGCGGGGCGGTCCCGCCATCTGCGGTCGTAAAATTGGCTGCGGCCTTCCGCAACGGCCTGCGCGCGCATGACGTCCAGTTCCTCGGGCGAGCAATAGCAATAATAAGCCGCGCCTTTTTCAACGAGGGCGCGGGCGATCTCTGCGTGGCGGTCCCGCCGTTCGAATTGGGATACGGCGTCGCCGTCCCAGTTGAGGCCGAGCCACTTCATCCCGGATTTGATGGCGTCGACGGCCTCGGGATGATAGCGCTCGCGGTCCGTGTCCTCGATCCGCAGCAGGAATTTTCCGCCCCGCCCGCGGGCATAGAGCCAGCTGAATAACGCCGTTCGGGCTGTGCCGATATGCATAAATCCGGTGGGCGAGGGGGCGATGCGGGTGACGACGGACATGGTTTTTCTTTGTTTTCCAAAACAGGGTTTGTGGAGCCTTATTGAACGGTCCAGCCGCCATCGACCGGCAGGGCGGCGCCGGTGATGTTCCGGGCGGCGTCCGTGCACAGAAAAGTCGTCAGGGCGGCCAGATCGGTAACCTCTACGAATTGCCGGGTTGGCTGGGCCTTGAGGATGATTTCGCTGATGACCCGGTCTTCAGGGATATTATGGGTTTTGGCCTGATCCTTGATCTGCCCCTGAACAAGCGGGGTATTGACATAGCCCGGGCAAATGGCGTTGCAGGTCACCCCGTCTGTGGCGACCTCCAGCGCGACTGTTTTGGTCAGGCCGACAAGGCCGTGCTTGGCGGCGACATAGGCGCTTTTGAAAGGCGAGGCGACAAGGCCGTGGGCCGAGGCAATATTGATAATCCGCCCCCATTTCTTTGCTTTCATGCCCGGCAGGGCTGCGCGGATCGTATGAAAGGCGGAAGACAGGTTAATGGCCACAATAGCGTCCCATTTTTCCGGCGGAAAATCTTCAATCGGCGAGACAAACTGGATCCCGGCGTTGTTGACCAGAACGTCGACGCCGCCAAGGGTTTTTGTGCATTCATCGACCATGGCAGCGATCTGATCCGGCTTTGACATATCGGCGGGGTTGTACAGGGCGCGGACGCCATGGGCTTTTTCAATATCGGTACGCAGGGTTTCGATCTCGTCGGGTTTTCCAAAGCCATTGAGCATCACATGCGCGCCTTGCGCCGCCAGTTCCTGCGCGATGCCAAGCCCAATCCCGCTCGTAGATCCCGTCACAAGGGCCGTTTTCCCGGATAAAATCTTCATGGCGTTTTCTCCTTGCTGCGCGCGGGTTCTGTGGGGTTTTGTGCGGCTTCTGGCCTCCACCCCTCAATCAGGATCTTGATCTGACGATCGAGTTTGTCAAGAAGGGCATATTTATCGAACATAAATTCGACGTCCTTGCAATCGGGCTTCGCCGATTTGAGTTTTTTCGTGGACTCGGTTCTGGCTTTTGTCGCGCGGCCTTTGATATCTTTCTTTTGGGCCCTGCCAGCGCCCTGACGCACCGCGCCTGTGAGGATCTGATCGGCATAAAGCCCCGGTTTTTCTTCCTTGCAATACAGGTCGATGGCGTCAAGCTTTGCCGCCGTTTCCGCCGAATCGGAAAACAGGGAAAGGCGATCTGGCGTCAGATCGGCGAAAGCCGGAGATATCGGGCCAAAGACCAACAAGGCCGCGATCCCGCAGACGACAACCCGCAGGTCGGGTCTCATGGTTCTCCCCCACCCGAAAGGAACGGCTTAATGACGGATTCTGTAAAGGGGCGGATGGTGCCATTCATCCGGTAGAGACCAAAATTTCCAGTGTCGTTCGGGAAGCCATAGTCATCAAGCGTAAACCAGTAAACCCGCTGGACATTGGCGGCGAGATCCGCCCGCTTTCCTATTTCGAAGGGCCTGTCCGTTAGCCTGGACATGATGTAGGCCAGAGTGTCCCGCGCCAGATCCGTCTGGGTTCTTTCGGATACGGCCCAGGGATTTCCGCTTCCGGCCATAAACCCGATTTCGGTAATCCATATGGGCTTCGGTGTGCCTTTAAGGGTCAGGAATAACTGGAGATTAAAGACTTTTCCCAGATATCCGACATCGTCCGGGTTTCCCACAAAGCCAAGAGCGGCCACATCGGCTCTGTCCTTATCCATTGCATCGGGGGAGCGTACCCCTCCGCGCGGGTTAAAGAAATACGGGTGAACGGCCAGAATATCAAAAGTCCGCCCATAGTTCTTGTCGGCTTCCCATGCGCTCCACAAGAAAACATGGTCCGCTTTCGACAGGCCCGCATGGACGATTTTGATTCGCGAGCGGGCGAAGGCAAGTGTTCTGGCCGTTGTTTCCATCAACTCGGCAAAGGCCGCGGGGTCAGGGGCTGGGCCCCAGAATTCCTTGCCGTTGGGCTCGTTCCAGGTTTGCCATGCCGTGATGGGTGTAAAGGCAACCGGGGCATCGCCGCCGGGGCCATAGCGCCGCACGCTCGCCGCCACGAAATCGGCGTAGGCCTGAAATGCATCCCGGCGCGGGGCCATCTGGTACGTGCCTTCGGGTTTTTGTCCGGAGACGAGCGCCCAGTCTGGCGCGTAATGGACAATGGGAAGGAGATTAACGCCATTTTCATGGGCAAGACTGACCAGCCGATCCAGGGCGGTCCAGTCATAGGATCCCTTTTGAGACTCGACGACACGCCATTCCCAGTCCACGCGGGCGTTTTTCATCCCCAGTGCTTTCATTCGGCGAAAGGAGCTGTCCAGCTTGACCGGATCACCGTTATCCCACAGAATGTTCGTGCCCAGAAAATTAGACGGCTCGGCCCTTGCCAGCCCCGGATAAAGGATCGGGATCGCCGCCAGAAAAAAGGCAAAGACCAGACTTTTAATTACGGTTTTTCGATGCATCGTTCAGCTCATAAATCCCGCTTACACCGAGATTGATTGTGTTGAGGAAAAGAAGTTTGCGGATGTACTGATCCACAAACAGATTGGCTTGCGCCACGCCAGAGCGGGGCACATAAATGACGTCCGTCGGGGCCAGAAGAGCCAGACTGCCGCCGTCTTTTTCCGGGTCGAGCATCGGGTCGGACATATTAACACGGTAAACCTTCGCCGGGCCACCTGCGGTTTTACGGATGAGGAGGACAAAATCCGGGCGTGCCGTTTCCAGAAAACCGCCTGCCGTGGTGATGGCCTGCATGACGTCCAATCCGGATTTGAGAGGGTATTCCCCCGGCGTACGGATGTCCCCCGTGACATAAATACGCTGATTTTCAAAACCGCGAAGGATGACGCTCAAATCCGGTTTTTCAGGAAGCTTTTTTGCATAACGCGCCGTCAGGTCGTGATCCAGTTCCAGAGGTGTCAGGCCTGCTGCGGCGACATCATCTACAAGGCGCAGTGAGATTCGTCCATCGGGGCGGACTGCAACGGTTTCATCCAGATCCGGTGAATAGAAAAATTTGACGTCCATAACATCGCCCGGTCCGATTCGATAGGCCGGGGCTTTTGAGACGTCCTCCGGCGTTGCGGGCGGGGCCAGCAGATCCGCTGCCGGGATGGCTTTTGGAAGCGGCGCGCAGGCACAAAGCCCTGAAAAAACGAGGGCGGTTATGGCTTTTCTGAAGGAGAAAATCGTCTGTGTCACGGTCTTTAGGGCCTTCGTCTATGGGTTCAAGCGGTTCCCGCTGGACAGTTTTTCAGAGGTCAGCGGAACAGAAAACGGTAAATCCATCCGGGGATGTATGTTTTTTTACGGTTGAGGACAACTCCGATCAGGGTGCCTCCGGCATAGCGTAGTCGCTGTGCGTGGTGGCGTGCTGCGTGCCAGCGAGTGTGTCCAGCATGAACGACCAGAACGACACCCATTACAGAATGGGCAATGATACCGGAAAGCGGTGCGATATCAAGCGGCGGCATATCCCAGATTACGCTTTCATATCGCCCACGCAAGGCGTCGAGCAGGTGGGAGAGTGCTTCGCCATTATGGGCTGTGGGGGCGAGCAGGCGTCCGGAATCAAGAGTGATAATCGACAGATTGCCCTGAACGGGGTCCTGATGGACGAGGGGCAAAAGGTCATCCGCGGTACGGATCGGGGGAGCGCATTCTTCCGGCCCGGCGTTTGTTGATCCTTGTTTGATCTGGAGCAGAAGAACTTTTTCGCCGCTTGCCGCCAGTTTTTCAGCAAAATTCCGGGCGACGGTGCTGGTCCCCACGCCGGGGGCAGGGGCGGTGAACATCAGATCCCGGGGTTTTCCAGTCTGTTTCGACGTGGCGATGGCTGCGCACAGCTCTTCAAAAGGCAGGGCCGAATCGCTCCCCGGGGACAGGAAACGTGGGTTCGGTGGCTTTTTCCGGGCCTCTGGCGTCATTTTAGCAGCGTTTTGCGTCATTCATGTGTCCTGCAGAAACGGAGTTCGGCGCGTCTTCCAAGGAGAATCATGTCTCCGGATATTTCGAATTCATGCTTCGTAACCTATTTCTTTTGCAAAGAAAAGAGCTTGATTTTCGTGCCCGGTCCTTTAAGGATGAAAGACAGCCTTTTCGAACCAAGACCCCTTTCAACACTAACGCAAGAAAAGACGAGAGACAATGTTTACCCTTCGCGACGTTCTTCACATCATATTCAAACGAAAATTTGTCATTCTTGTGTTCTTTATAGCCGTTCTGGCAGGGGGGTTTGCCGGGCTGAAGCTGACGGCACCGACCTATGCCGCTACGGCCAAATTGATGCTCAAGATCGGGCGGGAAGATATTTATGTTCCTGTTGTGTCGGGAACCACGATGAACACGCCTTTGTGGCCTGTGGCGCGCGAGGAACAGCTGAACTCTGAAATCCAGATTATCACGAGCGGAGATCTCGTTCAGGCTCTGGTCCAAAAAATGACGCCTCAGGGCCTTTATCCTTCGATGTTCGTCACGCATCCCTGGTATACACCAAAGGGGCTGGTGCAGCGGGTAATCGGTCTTTATACGGCGATTGATGCGTATTTTGCGCCTCTGTCTGCAAATCCAACGCCAGAGCAACGGGCGATCAAGCGCCTGTCCAGAAAGGACCTTGTGGTCAAGGGGACGGGGGATTCCCACGTTTTCGAAGTGACGGTTTACAGCAAGATTCCCAATATTGCCGCTCAGACGGCCAATACGCTTGTTGATCTGTACATGGATGCGCGCGGGCGTATTCACGCGAATGCGGAAGGCGGGATTTTTCAAGCTGAACTGAGAGACATGGAGGCGCGTCTGTCAAAGGCGCAGGAGGATTTACGGCTTTTCCGTGAACAGAACAATCTGGTGGATGTGGATCAGGAGCGCGGCCAGCTTCTTAAGCGGATTGCCGAGATTCGTTCAGTGATCGTGGATCTGGAATCAAACCCGGCGCAGGCCCGGCGGGTTGGAAAGTGGCGGACGGAGTTGGCCGATGTCGAATCCAGTCTCGGTGATCTCAGTGCCATTGAACTGGATTATGTTCGCAAGGTTCAGGATGTGGAAGTCCTCAAAAAAAGTCGGGAAATGTATCTGGAACGGCTTGAGGAGTTTCGGATCGACAATGCCATGACCCAGGCCCGGATCGGCAATGTGTCGATCATCAGCAAGGCCATCACGCCATCAAGTCCGGTCAGCCCGAAATTGTGGCTGGTCCTGATTGCCATTCTCGTCGTTGGTATTGGCGGTGGATTCGGACTGGCGTTCCTTCTGGAATTCTTTGACGACACGCTGGAGACGGATCGGGATGTTGAGAAATGTCTCGGTGTTCCTGTTCTGGCTCAGGTCGGGTCCGTCTGTAGTCATTGAAGTTAAGAATCATACAGGTTTTGCGTTTTTTCCTGATTTTGAACCACGAAGACGCAAAGGCACGAAGAGATCGATAAGAGCATCAGAACTTTGAGTCTTCGGACCTTCGTGGTGAAAATCGGCCTCTCCGCTCTGTACAATTTTCAATTCAAGGGACGACCCGCCGCTTCTTACTATGGACAAAGCAGCGGGCGCTATCCGTACACGATGGATTGCCGGAGCGTCAGTTGATAACGTTCTGAGTTTGTAAAATCAGAACCGCCGGGCCAGCCGGAAGGTTGGGGTGCAAGCGTGCCAAAGGGCGCGGCTTGGCATCCCGTAATCCATCCAGGACCATTTCGACGGCCTTCTGATATGTTGCCGTCACGCGGACACCGGTCTGAATGGGATAGTCAAACTGGGACGACCAGTGAAGCTGGACCCCGGCTTGCTGACTCCAGTCCGTCAAAACACGCCGCAGCGTCGTTCCCGCCGGAGCCGACCATTCCCTCACGGAATTCATATCAAAGGGAACCGCAGATACATCACGGCGCCCCGTGTGCAGGGGCGAAGAAATGGTCTGCGCAGAGGATATTGCCGCCGGGATCGGGGCAACAGGCATCGGGTTGGTTGCCGGGGTAGAGGGTTGGGTGGTTACGGGCAACGGTTTTTTTTCATGCCGGGAAACGGGCGGCATGTCGAGAAAGGCAGAAGGGGGCTCGGTTTTTAGCTCGGGCGCAGGTGCGGAGATCAGGGCGGTCGGGGCACCGCTGGCCGGGGCTGTCTTGGCTGCCGGGATCGGGTTCGGGAGACTTTCCGTGTCGACGTCTTTCATGGTCGAGCGGGGCGCCAGAGCGGCAGGCATCCGGGGGAGGCCGTTTTGCCCTTGCTGCTGCGCGACAGGTGGTGGCGTCATGGGCGAAATCGGTTCAACCCGGACGGCATTCGGAGCCAGAACAACCGTCAAGCCGTGTGGACGCAAAGCCACTTCAAGGGCTTCGTTCCATGGTTTTCCTCCGGTCCACGAAACGCGTTGGCCGGGGTCTACGCCCTCTGCGAATGAAAATCCGTAGTTGGCCGGAACGACCTGGCGCATGGCCAGAGCAAGGGGGACATCGCGCCCAAATCCGGTGATCGGAGCCATGTCTTCAGGCAGCAACGCAGGGGAGGCCGAGCGGGCGGACGCGGGAGTCACTTTTGCAGGAGGCGCAAAATCCGGGGTTTCAGACTCTCTTTTCAGCGAGACGACAGGCGGGGAAGGCGGCGTTGCCTTGGCGAATTTCAAGGCTGCGAGACGGCTTTGTCTTGATGTTTTCAAGGGCGCCAGATCAATGTCTGGAACGTCGGCGGTTTTTGCCGGGGCGCTGGCGGAAGGAATCGGCATGCGCGGCACCGGAGCCGAAAGTGGCTGGGTCGTTACGGGCGGCAGGGGAGCCTTCACGGCGGGCATAAGGTCTGCCTGTCCCGGATTTTGAATGCCGGATTTTGTCTGGGGCGACGGGGTCCATTCAAATCCGGCATGCGCCGTGGGCAGGGCGGCAAGAAAGGCCGCGCCGCTCAATGCCACCGTCAGAATCAGGCGCGGGGCGCGTTTGGGCGCAGAAAGCTTCGCGGGTTTTGTCAGGGCAGCCAGAAGCATTTGAAAGACCTCGTTTATTTCATGCGTTCCCGTATCCGCGTGCCGGACTCTTGTGGCGTGCGAATCCACTCATCGGGAAGGATAAGGTGATGGACATGAAATGACAAGCGGGAAACACGAAAAACGGGGCGGGTTTGAACAGGTTTTTCCATGCCCTGTCGCCGCCTTGCGTTTTTTCAGGGGGGCGGGTATATGGACATAGGGTTGTTTACGGGAGTTCAGTCATGGAAACGAGAACGCTGGGGTCGTGGGAGGAGTTCCAAGATCAAGTAAGGGAACTTGAGAAAGTTTCCCAAGAAAGGCGGAGCCGTGGCCAAGGATTTCAATCCGACTTCATATTCAGGGGCCAGTCATGCGCGATATACGGGCTTCAAAGTACGCTGGAGCGTTATCTGGAGAGGCGTGGCCACAAAGATCTGGAATTCAGGATAAAGGAGTACTATCAACTCATAAAAGAGATCAAGGCGGAAATAGGATCGCTTTCAGGAAGGACATGGGGTGCTTTAGAAGACGAAGAGATTAATAAATTTTGTAACAACAAAAATCTTCGCATGCTTGAGTCTGGCATTCCGGATTTTGGGTATCTTGCCTATCTCAGGCATCATGGGTTTCCTTCTCCTCTTCTGGACTGGAGCGAATCCCCCTATGTCGCGGCCTTTTTTGCGTTTCAGAATGCGTCTGTGAAGTCAGGAGAAGGCGTATCAGACGAAAGCGGAGCGGGCGTGGATCGCGGCGATTGCACAGAGACTCAAAAAGATGAAAAGGAGAAGTATGTTCAGATCTTTTGCTACCAAGGGGCCTGTAGCGATAGCGGGACGGTTGGAGACGCGCGTATTTACTCGACAAGCGAGATGATTCTACCTGCACAAATACACGAGAGACATTTCAGGCAAAGAGCTTGCTACACCCTTGCCAAGGAAGGCGAGTTTTTTACATCCTTCGAAACGGCAGAGGCCGCATCGTTTCAAGAAAGGTCCGAATTGGAAGCGGAAGGAGAACCAAGTGGAAAAGGTGAGAAGGTCATCGGGTACAGGATTCCGAAAACAGAACGCCAAAAAGTCCTTACGTATCTCGATCAATATAACCTCAATGCTTTTACGCTATTCGGGACGGAAGATGCGTTGATGGAAACCATCGCCTTCCGGGAATTTTCTGAGTTAGAAAAACGTAAATCCAGTTTACAAAAGGTTGCAGGGCCGCAATTGGAGGCGGCGGAATAACACTTTGAAAGGCAATTCAGATGATCTATAAAATCGCTCTCCTCCCCGGCGATGGGATCGGCCCCGAAGTGATGGCGCAGGTGCGCAGGCTCATCGCGCACATGGAAAAATCGGGCGATATCCGTTTTGAGGTATGGGAAGACGTGATCGGGGGCGCCGCGATTGATGCCTATGGCGCGCCTCTGGCGGACGATACGCTGGAAACGTGCCGGTCTGCCGGGACGGTTTTGATGGGCGCGGTGGGCGGGCCGAAATGGGACAAGGTGGAGTATTCCATTCGCCCGGAGGCCGGGTTGCTTCGCCTTCGCAAGGAACTGGATCTGTTTGCGAATCTGCGTCCGGCGATTGTGTTCGATGCCCTGATCGACGCATCGACCCTCAAGCCCGAAGTCGTGCGAGGTCTGGATATCCTGATCGTCCGAGAATTGACCGGCGGGGTCTATTTCGGCCAGCCGCGGGGGATCGAGGATCTGGGCGGCGGCGAGCGGCGCGGGGTCAATACGCAAGTCTATACGACCATGGAAATCCGGCGCGTGGGCCGCGTGGCGTTTGACATGGCGCGGCTGCGATCTGGCCGCGTGACGTCTGCCGAAAAAGCCAACGTGATGGAATCGGGGAAGTTATGGCGCGAGGATATCACCGCGCTGCACGCCGCCGAATATGCGGATGTGGCTTTGTCGCACATGTATGCCGATAACTGCGCGATGCAGCTTTTGCGCAATCCGCGGCAATTCGATGTGATCGTGACGGATAACCTGTTCGGGGATATTTTATCCGATGAGGCGGCCATGCTGACGGGGTCCCTGGGGATGCTGCCTTCGGCGTCTCTTGGAGCGGCGGACGAAAAAGGGCGGCGGATGGCGCTGTACGAGCCGGTTCACGGGTCGGCGCCAGATATCGCCGGGCAGGACAAAGCCAATCCTCTGGCCGCGATCCTGTCCTTTGCCATGGCGCTGCGCTATTCCTTTGACCGGGGCGATCTGGCCGATCGTGTTGAGGATGCCGTGCGCGCGGTTCTGAGCGCGGGGATCCGTACGGCGGACATTATGGCCGACGGATGCCGCTGCGTCGGAACGCAGGCAATGGGCGATGCGGTGATTGAGGCGCTCGCCACAAACGAGGCGCGAGCCTCATACGATAGCACCCGGACGGCAAAAAAATAGCGGGAAAACTTTTTATGCCCCCTTTGCATGGGGACGCAAAGCCGTATACTCAGGGACATGATGCGCGCCGAAAGCCTTGCTGTTCCGCGAAAGACTCCGTTTTCCATGCCTGTGTCCGGAAATCCGGATGCCGGGGACTCGCGTTTCGTTTGTCTGGGCGCGCCGCGCCGGATCTGGGCGGTGTCGGCCATTCATGCGGATTGCTGGCGGCTGTGCCAGTTGCACGATGCGCTGTATGCGCGGTTCCGGCCCGGCGATCGCCTCGTCTATACCGGAAATTACACGGGATTTGGCCCCAAGCCCATTGAAACGATTGATGAAATTTTAGGGTTTCGACGGTCTATCCTGTCTATTTCCGGGGTTCTGGCCAGCGATATTGTTTATCTGCGCGGGATGCAGGAGGAGATGGGCCAGAAGCTGCTCCAGCTTCAATTTGCGCCCAATCCGCCGGATGTTTTGCGCTGGATGCTCGAAAACGGAATGGACGGAACGCTGTCGGCCTATGGCTTTTCGGGGCGCGATGGGATCGGTTTTGCGCGCGTGGGGGTTGTCGCCTTGACGCATTGGACGATCCGGATTCACAAGGCGATTCGGGCGCATCCGGGGCATGAGATCTTTGCGACGGTTCTGCGCCGCGCGGCCTATACGAGCGAATCTGCGCCGCATCCTCTTTTATTTGTTCATGCGGGGATTGACCCGTCCAAGCCTTTGGTGGCTCAGAATGACAGTTTCTGGTGGGGCGCGCGGGATTTTGACCGGATGGATCGCCCGTACCAAAATTATGATAAAATCGTCCGGGGATATGATCCCCTGCGCGGCGGAGTGCGGGTCGATACGATGCGGGCAACGCTGGACGGGGGCTGCGGTTTCGGCGGCCCTCTTGTCTGCGCCGGGTTTGACCAGAGTGGCCAGATTTTTGATCTGATCAGGGCGTAGAGTCTGTTTTCATTGCTCGATTTCAATGTCGGCGACTTCCAGTCCCTTGGGGGCGCTCCGCACGCCGATTCGGACCCGTTGCCCGGTGGTCAGGGTGGAGAGTCCCGCCCGATCCAGGCAGCTCTTATGGATAAAAACGTCCTGTTTTCCATCGTCGGGAACGATGAAGCCAAAGCCCTTTTCCGGCTTGTACCATTTGACGGAGCCGGTCAGTCTTTCAAGCGGGCCGGAGGCGGGGGTGTGAGTGGCATCGGAACGGGTACCGTAGGCGTTGTTCTGGCCTGTTCCATAGGGAGAAAGGCGGGCGCCTCCGCCAGACGGGGTGCCCTTGGAGTGGATTTCGAGGACGGAATCGACCTGAGGGCCTTTGGGTCCGGAACCGATGGTGCAGACGATTTGTGCGCCTTCGCCGAGAGTGTCCACGCCGACTTGTCGTAAAACGGTAATGTGCAGGAAAGCGTCTGTATTGTGGCCTTCGGGGACGACGAACCCGAATCCCTTGGTGTCATTGAACCATTTGACTGTTGCCCGGACGGGGAGGCTTGTGCTGTGCGCGTCGAAATTCCGATCTGAATAGGACATGGCTCTGAAAATCCCTGAGAGGCGAATATTTCCTTCCGGAGCATAAAACCCCACTCCCGTCCATCTTCAAAAAGAAGAAAGACAGTCCCCTTCATCATGACTCAAAATGGGTTGGAAATCCAGTCCCGAGGAAAAATCGGATATTTAGCTGGCCATATTGTTTTTTATCATGGGTGTGGCGCAACAGAAAAATTTCTCAAAAGGCTCTACACATTAAGGATGGCGCATGATAATCTTGATTTGTCGTCCTTATTTGTGGTTCTCCACAGGTTTTCGTAATTAAAAATAACCGCATCTTCAGGCGGTTGGCCGAAGGTCTCTCGCGTTATGTCCGTTTCCCGTCCCGTTAAAATCGCTCCGTCCATTCTCTCTGCCGACTTCGCTCGGTTGGGCGAGGCGGTGCGCGCGGTAGACGAGGCCGGGGCGGATTATATCCATATTGATGTCATGGACGGGCATTTCGTCCCAAATCTGACCATTGGCCCGGCGGTTGTGGGGGCTTTGCGGCCTTTCAGCCGTAAGCCTTTCGACGTTCATCTGATGGTGGCGCCCGTGGACCCGATGCTGGAGTCCTTTGCGAAGGCAGGGGCCGATATCCTCACGGTTCACCCGGAGTCCGGCCCGCATCTTCACCGCACGCTTCAGACTATCCGGGGGCTTGGGAAAAAAGCGGGTGTGGCGCTCAATCCTGCGACGCCTGTGACGGTGCTTGATCATGTTCTGGATCTGGTCGATCTGGTTCTGGTCATGACGGTCAATCCGGGTTTTGGCGGGCAGGCGTTTTTACCGCTTGTGGATAAAATTCAGGCTGTCCGGGCCAGAATTACGGCAACAGGCCGGGCCATTGA
The DNA here is from genome assembly GCA_020638285.1 of Rhodospirillales bacterium. Taxonomy (GTDB): domain Bacteria; phylum Pseudomonadota; class Alphaproteobacteria; order Micavibrionales; family Micavibrionaceae; genus JACKIV01. Next base: position 481,031 of record JACKIV010000001.1, read on the forward strand.
TCTGGAGGTCGATGGCGGAATCAATCCCGAAACCGCCCGCGCGGCGGTGGAGGCGGGGGCGGATGTTCTGGTTGCGGGATCTTCTGTCTTCCGGGGGGATTCGTCCCTGTATGCCGCCAATATTCAAGTTTTGCGGAGCGTATCATGACCAGTGGTGCCTTTCTTAATACGTTGCGGGATCGGGCTAGCCGTGCGGCGTACGGGAGCTTTTTGTACAACTGGACACTAAAGGGTGCCGTTGCGCCGCGTCTGTTGCTCAAGCCTGCCGATCCCTGGCCGGGGAATGCCGATCGGGGACGGTTTCTGTGTACGGAAGTTTTCTCTCCATCGGCTCTTACAGGCATGAGTGTACAGGAACTGCATGCTTTTGAATGGCTCCGGGATGTTCGGGCTGTGGGGCGCGAGGCGGCGCGTCGTCATGCGCGGACGCTTGTTGAAAGCTGGATCGAACGCTATAATGCGTGGGACGAACGGGCGTGGGAGCCGGAAACGACGGGGCGTCGGATTGCGGCCTGGATCGCTCTGTATGACTTTTTTGGCGACAGCGCCGACGAGGAATTTCAGCGCGATTTTTTCGACTCCCTGCATCGTCAGGCGCGGCATTTGAGCCGGACAACTCCCGGCATGCTTCACGGAGTAGGGGTCCTGCATGCTGTGCGGGGATTGCTGTTTGCCGGGCTTGCGCTAGAGGGGTGTGAGTCCTGGGCCGAGCAGGCCGTTACTCTTCTGGCGCGGCATCTGAATCGCCAGAGTCTTGCCGATGGTGGCGTTGAGTCCCGCTCTCCAACGGATCTTTGTGGAGCTCTGCGGTGTCTGATTGATATTCGCGGCGCGTTGACGGCGGCAGGGCAGCCTGTCCCGGCGGCATTGCACGGGCGGATTGAAGCGGCGGGACAGGCTTTGCGTTTTTTCCGTCATGGGGACCGGGGGCTTGCCTTGTTCAATGGAGCGCAGGAAGGGGATGCTGCCTTGCTTGATGCGCTTGTGACTCAGTCGGGGGCGAGCGGGAGAATCCTGCGCACTTTGCCCCGTATGGGGTACGAGCGGGTAATGTCCGGCAAGGGAATCCTGATCGTTGATGTGGGGGGATCTCCCGCGTGGCCTGAAGACGGCGCGGCTCATGCTGCCCCTTTGGCATTTGAATTTGGATATGGGCGGGACAGGGTTTTCGTGTCGTGTGGATCGGCTCCGGCGCGTCAGGACTGGCGCGATATGTTGCGGGGAACGGCGGCACATACGGCGCTGTCTGTCGATTGCCGGAATGCCTGCGAGATTCGCGCTGATGGGCATCTGGGGCGCAGACCGGGATCGGTGGTCGCGTCTCGCACGGGTCAGGATGATGCGGCTCTGGTTGAGGCGTCTCACGATGGGTATGTCCCGGTTAATGGAATGGTGCATCGGCGGCGTCTCTATCTGGGAAATCGGGGGCAGGATCTGCGCGGCGAGGACGCTCTGGAGGCTACCATCGGGCTGTCTCGTTCGGCGGAAGTAACCGCTCGTTTCCATCTCCATCCTTCGGTTGCTGCCTCCTTAACCAGCAGTGGGGCAGATGTTTTGCTTCGTCTTCCGGGCGGGAGTGGCTGGCGGTTCCAGCAATCCGGGGCGCGTTTGTCTTTGGAGACAAGTGTTTATGTGGGGGACGGGGCAACGCTTCGTAAAACCCGTCAGATCGTTCTGTCCGCTCCGATGGAGTCTGATCGTTTGTGCCTGAAGTGGGCCTTGCGGAAAGAGGATTCGTAAATTCACGGGTCATAAAAATCGCCCGGACGCAAAATCCGGGCGATCAGAGGTGTGATGTTTTTCAGGATCAGGCCGTCAGCCGCGCCGCGTCCGGCCTGACATATGTTTCGTTCCTGTCGGGATTGGATGTGAAGGCTGTATAAAGGATTGTCCCCAGATACAGCCCGCCATTCAAAGCCAGAACAAACATCAGTGCTGTTATCATTTTTATGTCCTCCCACACACGGTTTTTTTGTCGTTGACAGAAGGGATGTTGCCATAATTTTTTCGAAAATTCAATGTTTTTTGAATAAAAACAAAGCGTTAATCATGATTCCGTGAGTTTAGGAAAGGAAAAGGGAAACTTGAGAATATGAAAAGAAGGCTTCGAGGATGTTCGCAAGAATGGCCTGTTTTGTTTTTATATTCTTTGAAACAAACAAAATAAGCAATTATATTTTATTTTTATTGTCAAGATATTGATTTTTATAAGAAATAAGCGGTTTGTACGTGGGTTTCATAATGGACAAGGATGGCAAACCCCCGCTCATCCGGGAAAAGGGCGATGCCGCTCTTGTTCTTGTTCTGATGAGAATGCGCCTGAAAACATTCACTCTGTTTGAGCGTTTCTTACCAGATAGGGATTTTCGGGGATATTGACGATTCGAACGTGGACCAGCCTTCCTGTTTCGGAAAACAGACGGACATGGCGCTTTCCATCCGGCCCCAGCGCGATGGAGCCGACTGGAAGGCCAGGCGGGAAGGCGCCTCCATCTCCCGATGTGACAACCCGCGCGCCCTCGGGAACGGCGCTGTCCGGGGGGAGGTACATCAAAACAGGCAGATCCGCATTGGTCCCGGCCAGAATGGCTCGTTGACGGCTGCCCTCGACCAGAACAGGCACGCGGGCATTGATGTCGGTCAACAGGACGATGCGGGCTGTGTTTTCTCCGGCCTCGACAACCCGGCCCACGAGTCCTTCTCCTGAAACGACAGCCTGCCCTTCCCGGACCCCGTCCCTCGAACCTGCAGAAACCAGAACGCTTTTGACATAGGCATTTCCGGCGTCGGCGATCACGCGGGTTGTAATAAAACTGTAAGCAGGGTCAATCTTGACGTGAAGCAGCTCTTTAAGGGATTGATTTTCTGCCTGAAAGCGCAAAGCGGTCTGGTACCATTCGCGCAGTCGGACGTTTTCCTGTTCCAGCCGGGTGTTTTCCGCGCGCAATTCTGTCAATCCCGTTACTCCGCCGACGAAATCGGCCAGATTTTGAAGCGGAAGGCTCACGGTTCCAAGGACCGGGGCGAACAAATCGGACGAGGCTGTTCTTATGCCGGATAGCGCTGCCGGGCGGAAAACCGAAAAAGCCAGCAAAGCGCAGGAGGCCAGCAACAAGAGAGAGGACGACGCGGCGGCGCTCCACGGCCCAAAAAGAGAGAATCCGGCGGTGATTCTGGATTTCGAACGTGGTTTCAAGGCGCAGTCCACACAAAATCAAAAAAACAGAAGTCAGGGCTTATTGCCCTGTTGTTCTGCACGCGATGCCTGAAAATGAGAGTAAGGCGAAGCCCTGTCATATGCAACAGGCATAACAGGGGTTTGCAGGATATTTTTCAAGTTATCCAGAGGTTATTTTCCGCGAGGACTTGCCTTTGTCGTCTGACAGTTTTATATCAGGCGTCATGATGATGACTCGAAAAGCTTTTTTCTCTGTTCTTTCTTTTTTGTGCGTTCTGGTTCTTTTGGGCATGGGGGCGTCTCCGGTTTTTGCTGCGTCCGGGGGTGGGGGTAAGGAGTCTGTGTCCGCACAGACGGAGTCCGTTATCCCGGCCAAGGACATCAAGGCTTTGTCAGCTTTGCTTAAAGACAATGCTGAGCGGGAAAAGTTTCTGGATCATCTGGATACGCTTCTCAAGGTAAAGCAGGAGCAGGATGATGCTCTGGCGCAGCCTTTGTCCGAGAAAATCGGCCTGCGCAGCTATACGGAAAGTCTTTTCGAGGATTATCAGAAGTTTCTTGAAAAATACGACCTAAGCAGTTCGATTCTCGGGAAGATCGGCCTGTCTGCGGGCATTCTGTTTGTGGCTCTTGTGGCTTTTTTTCTGGTTCACAAGGTCTGCATTCGAATCCGGATGGGGCTGGATCGGCTCCGGCGGCGCTTTGGCATCGAAGGCCAGCGATTCGGTTTCTATGTGCGTGTGATTCGTCTAGCCGGATGGTTTGTCGTCTTTTTTCTCGGACTTTATGCGCTGGCATGGAACTGGAATATTTCTGCTCTGAATTTCGTGCGATCGGACGGGATGTTCAGTTTCCTCAGCGGTATCGTTAATGTTTTGATGATTTGCGGCATCGGCGCCGTGTTGTGGGAGACGGCCAATGGCCTGATAGAAACGGCTTTGCGCCGGGCAGGGGAGCGGGGCGAGTCGCGCGTGCGGACCCTTTTGCCGCTTCTGCGCCATATTTTGTTCATCGTTTTCGGCGGCCTGTTTATTTTGATTTTGCTCTCGGAGATCGGGATTAATATTGCGCCGTTGCTGGCAGGGGCCGGGATTTTAGGTATCGCCGTGGGGTTTGGCGCCCAGACGATGGTTAAGGATTTCCTGACCGGCTTTACAATCATTCTGGAAGACCTGATTCAGGTCGGGGATGTTGTTCGGCTGGCCGGGCAGGCCGGGCTGGTTGAGAAAATCACGATCCGCAAGGTGCAACTCCGCGATTTAAGCGGGACGGTTTACACGATTCCCTTCAGTGAAATCACGACGGTCGAAAACCTGACGAAGGATTTCAGTTATTATGTCATGAATGTCGGGGTGTCCTATAGCGAAGATCCTGATCGGGTGATGGAGGTTCTGCGGGGTATTGATACGGAGTTGCGCGAGGATCCGGCATTCGGGCCGTTCATGATTGAGCCCATCGAAATTCTGGGAGTGGACCAGTTCGGGGATAGCGCCGTTGTGATTAAGGCGCGTCTAAAGACAAAGCCTATAAAACAATGGTTTGTTGGGCGAGAGTTCAACCGGCGTATGAAGCATGCTTTCCATAAGGCCGGAATCGAAATTCCTTTCCCGCATCGGACGGTCTATTTCCGGAATGAAACACCTTCGCCTGTGGGCGAAGGTCCTGCGCCGGGCGCCTTGGCCGCGGGGGGCTGAGAAGCCTATGAGTCCACAGGATATTGTGACGTTTTTTACCCGTCTGTGCGCGCGGGACCCCGCTCCGCGGAGCGAGCTTGTCTATACGTCTGCCTATACGCTTCTGGTTGCGGTTGTCCTCTCGGCCCAGATGACGGACAAGGGGGTGAATCGCGCCACGGGTCCCTTGTTCGCCGTGGCCGATACGCCGGAGAAAATGGTGGCGTTGGGGGAGGCGCTACTAGCCGATTATCTCAAAACCATCAATCTTTACAAGACAAAAGCCAGAAATGTTGTGGCCCTGTCGCGAATGTTGATCGAGTCCTTTGGCGGGCAGGTGCCGGATCGGCGCGAGGATCTGGAAACTCTGCCCGGTGTGGGGCGAAAGACCGCCAATGTCGTCCTGAATGTCGCATTCGGCCAGCCCACTATGGCGGTGGATACGCATATTTTCCGGGTGGCCAACCGGACAGGGCTTGCGCCGGGCAAGACGCCGCGCGAGGTCGAGGCAGGGCTGGAGTCCGTCATTCCGGAGCCCTTTCGTCTGCACGCGCATCACTGGTTGATTTTACATGGGCGTTACGTCTGTAAGGCCCGGAAACCCGATTGCGAGTCCTGTCGGGTGGCCGATCTGTGTTCGTGGCCGGGAAAATCTCTTTCATCCCGAACGAAAAAGGTCTAAACCAACCCTATGGAATCCGTTCATAAAACCGATATTGTGATTGTAGGCGCCGGCCCGGTGGGGCTGTTTGCGGTGTTCCAGTGCGGGATGCTGGGTCTGAAAGCCCATGTGGTCGAGGCGCTGACCGATCTGGGGGGGCAGTGCAGCGCCCTGTACCCGGAAAAGCCGATTTATGACATTCCGGGGTTTCCGGACATTCAGGCTGGCGATCTGGTTGAGCGGCTGGAGGCGCAGGCGCGTCCCTTTTCGCCCGTCTATCATCTGGGCGTGCAAGCGCAAGGGGTGGAAACGGAAGGGGAGGGGTTCAGAATTTCTCTGTCGAACGGGGTGGATATTTCCTGCCGGGCGGTCATCATCGCGGGCGGAGCCGGGGCGTTCGGGCCCAACCGTCCGCCTCTGGAGGGGTTGGAGGCCTGCGAAGGCCGCTCCGTCTTCTATATGGTCCGGCGGCGGCAGGATTTCGCTGGAAAGAACGTCGTCATCGCGGGCGGGGGGGACAGCGCCGTGGACTGGGCCGTGTCTTTGGCCGAGGTCGCCGCGCGGGTGAGTGTTGTTCACCGCCGGGATAAATTCCGCGCCGCGCCTGAGAGCGTCGCCCGGCTTCATGCTCTGGCGCAAGGCGGCGCGATTGATCTGGTCGTGCCGTTCCAGCTTCAGGCGCTGGATGCATCGGACGGGGTTTTGCAGGCCGTTCAGGTCGTCTCGATGGAGGGGCAGACGCGCCGGATTCCGGCGGATATTTTATTGCCGTTTTTCGGACTTGCGGCGTCTCTGGGGCCGATTGAGAGTTGGGGTCTGGCGCAAGAAGCCGGGCATCTGGCGGTGGATCCGCGCACGTGCGCGACAAACCGCCCCGGCATTTTTGCCATTGGCGACATGGCGACCTATCCGGGCAAGCTCAAGCTGATTCTGACGGGATTTGCGGAGGCCGCGCACGCGGCTCATGCGGCCTGGGCGTGCCTCCATCCGGGGCAGGCGCTGCATTTCGAGTATTCCACAACGCGCGGCGTCCTTCCGGAAAATCCTGTGGACTCGCGCGCGGAATCAGGTACAAGGTAAGCCGCTTTATTTGTCTGTCCTTTCCGCGCGGGCGGAAATCCGGGTCTTCGGAAAGAGATTTTGAATTATGAAAAAACAAAGGGGATTCAAGCTCGACGGGTGGCTTGCGCTGGACAAGCCGCCGCATATGACCTCGACCCAGGCGCTGGGCGCGGTCAAGCGCATCCTGCATCCGCAAAAAGCCGGGCATGCCGGGACGCTTGATCCTCTGGCGACGGGATGTCTGCCCATTGCGCTGGGCGAGGCGACCAAGACCATCCCCTATGCGCAGGACCACAAGAAACTTTACACATTTACAATCCGTTGGGGCGAATCCAGAACCACGGACGATGCCGAGGGCGAGGTGGTGGAGACCTCTGACGTGCGCCCAGATGCGGCGTCCATCCGGGCGGCTTTGCCGGGGTTTACGGGACATATCACCCAGATTCCGCCTCGGTTTTCGGCCATCAAGATCGCCGGAGAGCGGGCCTATGATCTGGCCCGGGCGGGCGAGGAGATCGAACTGCCCTCGCGGACGGTCTATGTTGAGTCCTTTGATTTCATAGAAGAAAAGCCGGATGGCGCGGCGTTCCGGGCGGTGTGCGGCAAGGGAACCTATATGCGCTCTCTGGCGCGCGATCTGGCGCAGACGCTGGGCACTGTCGGGCATATTGTGGATTTGCGCCGGGAATCCGTGGGCCCTTTTGATGCAAAGACCATGATTTCTCTGGACAATCTCGAAAAACTTGTTCAAGGTGGCGGCCTTGGCGATGCGCTGCTTCCCGTCGAGACCGTGCTGGACGACATCCCGGCACTGGCCTTGAATACCGGGGAGGCGGCGCGGCTGAAAAGCGGAAAAGTCCTGTCGTTCGTGGCGCGTCCTGATCTGGAGCGCCTTAAGACCGCCGGGATTGATCTGCGGGCGGAGGGGGGCGTTATGGCTCTGGCCCGCTGCGCGGATAGACCTGTCGCGCTGGTCAGCGTGCGGGGACCCGAAATTCAGCCCTATCGCATTTTTAACGTCTAGGCTCACATAAAGGAGAAGACCGATGTCGATGACAACCGCCCGGAAACAGGAAATTGTTTCCCAGTACCAGACCAAAGAAGGCGACACCGGGTCGCCGGAAGTTCAGGTCGCCATTCTGACAAATCGCATCAACGAGTTGTCGGATCACCTGAAAACGCACAAGAAAGATATGTCCAGCCGCCGGGGTCTGCTTAAAATGGTTGCTCTGCGCCGCAGCCTTCTGGATTACCTGAAAGGTGTGGATGAGGCCCGTTATTTCAAACTGATTGAGTCTCTGGGCGTACGTCGGTAAGGGGGGGAGCCGTGGGGATACGATCTGCAACGGGTCCTCTGGCGCTGGTTTTTCTGACGGCGTTGGGGAACCCTGCTTCGTTTTTAACCGGGCCTTCTTCCAGTGTGGCGCGGAGCGTTCCTTCGCCTCAACCGGCGCCTTTTGGTCCGCCGGGGAACGGCGTCCACGTTTCGTATGGTTCTCTGGTGCCATCAGAAGGCTCACGTCGAAGCAGACAGAAATCGGCTTCCCGGCGGCATGCACTTCGATACGGATAATTCTGGAAGATGCCAAAACGTCCGATTCTGACCGTTCCACATCCGATTTTGAAAACGAAGTCCGATCCCGTCGACTCCGTCAATGATGCGATTCGTGCCCAGATGGACGATATGCTCGAGACAATGGCCGAGATCGGCATTGGTCTTGCGGCCAACCAGATCGGGATGTTAAACCGTGTTCTGGTGATGGATGTGGAACGCGATGGGTTTCATACCGGTCCGATCTGCATGGCCAATCCGGAAATCTTATGGTCTTCGGAAGAGGTCAGCCAGATGGACGAGGGCTGTCTGTCCATTCCCGGTCAATATGCGCTGGTCGAACGTCCGGCGCGAGTCAAAGTCCGTTATCTGGATTATCATGGCAAGATCGCCGAACTGGATGCGCAGGGACTCGTCTCTCATTGTGTCCAGCATGAGATTGACCATCTCAACGGGATTTTGTGCATTGACTATCTGTCTTCCCTCAAGCGCAAGATGATCGTGCGCAAGGTCGAAAAAATGAAGAAGGATCAGGAGGTTCTTTGATCCAATATCCGGTTCTTTCGTCATCCCCGCGCAAGCGGGGACCGAGATATTACAAGCCCTGACCCGGTCCCCGCTTTCGCGGGGATGACAGGCAAAGGCGGGAATAACAGGAATCTCCATGACCTTCTCTCCGGATCACGAAGACGAGTCTTCTCACACCTTGCCGCGTCTGTTTGTTGATGACGCTTTGGCCCCGGGCGAAAACCTTGCTCTGGCGCAGGAGCATGCGCACTATCTTTTCAACGTCCTGCGGCGCGGGGCTGGCGATCGGGTCCATCTGTTCAATGGACGGGACGGCGAGTGGATCGCGATTCTTGAGCCCCAGGGCAAACGCGGCGCGGTTGCAAGGGTAGAGACGATGTCGCGGCCCCAGCCGCCGCGCGGCGCGGCTGTTCACCTGATTTTCGCGCCCTTACGTAAGGACCGGATGGATTTTCTGATTGAAAAAGCAGTGGAGCTGGGCGTGGGGGCTTTTCACCCGGTTTTGACGGAGCGCACTGAAAACCGCCATCCGAATGCGGCGCGTCTGCGACGCCAGATTATTGAGGCTGCCGAGCAATGCGAGCGTCTGGATGTGCCGATCTTGCATGAGGCTGCCACGTTCCCTGATTTTCTGGGGACAAGAGGCGCGGGGTTTCCTCTTCTGGCCTGTATCGAGCGAGGGGACTATCCGGCGTTATCCACTGAGCATAAGGAGGGCGATATCGGCGTCCTGATCGGTCCGGAAGGGGGGTGGACCGAACGGGAGCGGGATTTGATTCTGTGCCGTCCGAACGTGCGTCCGGTGAGTCTTGGGCCCCGGATCTTGCGGGCTGAAACAGCGGCTCTTTATGTTTTGGCGCGGCTGAACGGGTCTGTTACCGAATCAGGATCTGGCGCATTTGCCCATTCCGGTTGATGACAAGGGAAATCGCATAACCTCGCAGGGCCGAAACGCGCTTTTTGACATCCGCCACATTCTTGACTTTTCGACCGTCGATGGACACGATCAAATCGCCTTTGGTGACAAGGCGCGCTGCGGGTGATCCGTTGGCCGTATCCATGACGATCACGCCCGCCGCATCATCCGGGAGATTCATCTCTATGCTTACCGCCGGATTGATGTTGGCGATCGTCGCGCCGCTCAAGGCATGACGGCCTTTGAGCGCGGTTTCCTCGCGGGGCGGCGTGTCCGGAGGAAGTTCGGCAGAGACGTTTAAGGACAGGTTTTTTCCTTTGCGCCAGATTTCAAACACGGTGCTCTCGCCTACGGGAATGGTTGCCCAGCGAAAATGCATTTCTGCCGGGTCACGGATCGCGTGTCCGCTCACCGACAGGACCACATCGCCGACCTTCAGGCCAGATCGCGCAGCGGGGCTGTCCTTGCGGATATGGGAAACAAGAGCGCCTTGGGGGCGGTCAAGCCCCAGACTGGTGGCGATGTCTGCGGTCAGGGATTGCATCTGTGCGCCGAGCCATGCGCGGGCCACGCGCCCGGTGTCTGTCTGCTCACCTGCTTTTCCACCCTGCTTTTCAGCCGCAATGACGGTCTGAACCATCTCAGAGGGAATGGCAAAGCCAATGCCCAGAGACCCGCCATCCCGGGAATAGATGGCGGTATTGATGCCCACGACGCCGCCTTTCATGTCCACGAGCGGACCACCGGAATTTCCCGGATTGATGGCGGCGTCCGTCTGGATAAAAAAGTTGTAATCGTTGATCTCAAGGTTGGGGCGCGATCTAGCCGAGACGATACCGCTGGTCACTGTTTGTCCTACGCCGAAGGGGTTGCCGATGGCGATGACCAGATCGCCGATTTCAAGGGATTCGCTGGATTCCAGCGGTGCATACGGCAAAGGTTTGTTCTGGGCATCGATGCGTACGAGGGCAATATCCGAAGGCGTATCCGAAACGGATACGCGGGCGGGAAACTCTCGTCCGTCATTAAGGGTAACCGTGATTTCATCTGCCTCGCGCACGACGTGGGCGTTGGTGACGATCAGTCCATCCGGTGCGATGATGACGCCGGAGCCAAGCGCGCTCTCAACTTTCTGGCGCGGGAGACCTCGGAAGCCGGGAATGGCGCCGTCCAGAAAGAACGGTGCAAAAAAGGGATCGTCTAAAAAAGGATTTTGTGTGCGTGTGGTAATGACCCGTTTCGATGAAATGCTGACGACTGCCGGTGCGATTTTTTTAACCAATGGGGCAAAAGACAGGGTGATTTGTTCCCGGCTATCGGGCGTTGAAGAGGCGTTCTGCGTGGCATGGGCGGGACCAAAGGGGATGCACACCATCACAAGGAGCAGAGAAAGCAATGCAGCGGGAAAAGATTTTTTCTTCATAGCACACTCCTTTCGCTCTAATAGATTCCTCCGGTTCCTCTTCCGAGACTTTCTTCAGACGGAGACAGCGTGGTTTCTCCCAGAGAGGAAGACACCGCCGACAGCCCACGGTCATTGAGAAGAGTTGAGAACGGTCCGTTAGGTTCTGTCCCCGCGATGAAGGACTCCCAGATAACATGGGAATCACCCGGACGGGCGCGCACGCCGGTTTCTGAGTTAATCTGGACCTGACGCATTCCGGGTGGCACGCGGAAGGGCATGGGAGAGACGCCTTTGAGGGCATTTTCCATGAAATCCTTGAAGACAGGCAGAGCTACGGACGCACCGGTTTCTCTCTTCCCCATGGACTCCGGATCGTCAAACCCGACGAAGACGCCAACCACGAGATCGGGCGTAAATCCGATAAACCATGTGTCCTTGGACTCGTTCGTGGTTCCGGTTTTTCCTGCGAGGGGCCAGGGTAGACTTTTCAGACGAGTGGCGGTTCCCCGCTGGACAACACCTTCCATGATGGACACCATCTGATATGTGGTGCGTGGATCGCCGATCTGTTCGCGGTCGTCAGGAATTTCAGGGACGGGCTGGCCTTGCCAGTCCAGCATTGTCCCGCAATCGGTGCAGACCCGATGGTCATGGGTAAAAACGGTCTTTCCCCGGCGGTCCTGAATTCGGTCAACGAAGGTCGGCGTGATTTTCTTCCCGCCATTGACGATCTGGGCGTATCCCGTGGTCAGGCGGAGCAAGGTCGTCTCTACCGCGCCCAGCGCGGCGGAAAGATAGGGAGGCATCGATTTGACCACGCCAAATCGTTCGGCATAATCCGCGATGGTGTCCATGCCGATATGGTCGGCCAGACGAACAGTCATGAGGTTCCGGGATTTTTCAATTCCAACGCGCAAGGGGGTCGGGCCATAGAATTCATGGGTATAATTGTTCGGCGACCACTGGACGCCGGGGCGTTGTTCCATGACGAAGGGCGCGTCGAGGATCAAGGTCGCGGGGGTAAATCCCTTGTCGAGCGCCGCCAGATAGACAAAGGGCTTGAAGGCCGAACCGGGCTGTCTCCAGGCTTGCGTGGCGCGGTTATATTCGCTGTCCCCATACGTCCAGCCGCCCTGCATGGCCAGAACGCGTCCTGTATGCGGGTCGAGCGCCAGAATCGCGCCTTGAATCTTCGGGATCTGGCGCAGCGCATAGGTGTTGTTTTCGGCAACGACCGGTTCAACCAGAATGACATCGCCTTTTTCCACGACCTGAGACATGGCAGTCACATCTGGTCCGCCGGATTTTCGCGCCCACTTGGCCTGTTCGAGGGGGAGGAGTCCCTTGCGCCCGCCCGCAAAGCCGATATCGGCCCCGTCTGTACCGACTTTCAAAACGGCGGCTAGTTCCCAGCCTTCTATTTTTCCTCTTGGAGATGCGATCCGGGGCAGAGCGCTTTCCCATTCGGAAGGCATGGCCAGATGGGCGATGGGACCGCGCCATCCATGCCTTTGGTCATAGGCCATCAGCCCCGCGCGGAGCGATTTGAGGGCGATCTCCTGAAATTTCGGATCGACGCTCGTGCGTACCGCCAATCCACCCGCATAGACGCCCTGTGTGCCGAATCGCTCCTGAAGTTCGCGCCGGACTTCTTCGGCAAAATAAGGAGCATCGACCGTGTCGGTCGGATCTTTTCCAGCCATCTGGAGGGGCTTGGCTCTGGCAATCTCGGCCTGAACGGGGGCGATGAAGCCGTTGGCCGCCATCTGTCCGATGACCCAGTTCCGGCGGGCCAGAGCCTTGTCGTGGCTTTTGATCGGGTGATAGTTGTTCGGGGCCTTGGGCAGGGCGGCCAGATAGGCGGCCTCTTCGATGTCAATTTCGTTAAGGGATTTGTTGAAATAGTTCAGGGCAGCGGCGGCCACGCCGTAAGATCCGGATCCGAGATAAATTTCATTGAGGTAAAGCTCGAGAATCTTATCCTTGCTCAAGGATTTTTCCATGCGAAAGGCCAAAATGGCTTCGCGGATTTTCCGGGAAAAGGAAACCTCGTTGCTCAGCAGGAAATTCTTGGCGACCTGCTGGGTGATGGTGGACGCACCCTCCAGCCGCCGATCGTGCAGGATGTTCCTGATATTGGCGAGCGAAGCGCGGGCGATGGCGTAATAGTCAACGCCGTGGTGACGATAGAAGTTCTCGTCTTCTGCTGCGATGAAGGCATGTTTGACCAGATCGGGGATTGTGTCGATCGGGATGAAAACCCTTCTTTCCTCGGCATATTCCGCCAGAAGCCGTCCGTCTCCAGCGTACAGGCGCGAGACACGGGGAGGGTCGTAATCTTTGAGCTGGCTGTAATCAGGCAGATCCCGGCCATAATAGCCGATGGCCCAGATAACGGCACCGATGCCGGCGCTTAAGGCCAGAATCCCGATCGAGAGCAACGCCAGAATGATGTTCCTGAGGACTCGCATGATCGCCTTATAGCAGAGTCGCGCTGCGCCTTGAAACGGGAATTTGACTCTTCTCCGGATTTTATCGGGGACAGAGATTTTCTCGTTTCTGTTCGTGTGCGTTCTTAAACCTGAGCGGAATCCTTGCGCCGGGCGCTGCGGCGGTCGGGGCCGGAGTAATCCGTCTTTCGGGCGGACAGGGCGCTGCGCCCCTTGTCGCGGACGATGACCGTCACGGCAGCAAGAAGATGTTCCAGGGGTTCGATCAATGCCTGAGCATCCTGAATGACCTGTTCGACCTTGCGAACGGCCTGATCGATGGGGCTTCCGGGTTCCAGCGTGATATATTCGGGATCGGGGTTGATAGCGGCATACAGACTTGTCATTTCTCCCGCGATTTTTGCTCCTAAAAGCTCCATCTTGTCCTTGTTGGCGTCAAAGGCTGCGCGGGCCAGAGCGGGCTGTTCGTGGATCATTTCTCCGGTCTGCCGAAAGGTATGTTCCCGCGCCGAATCGCGTAAGGATTTGAGAATCTCGTCATAGACGACCAGAAACGCTTCCAGTTTTGTCCGGTTTGCGCTCAATTCGGCTTCGAACATGGAGGCTACGACGAACTTCTCGCGCTCGCGCAGGTCGTTTTCACGGGATATCAGGATGCGGAACTGGCGGTCCAATTGGTTGGAAATTCGTGCAAGGCCGCGACTTCCCGCCAGAGCGACCAGAGCAAATCCCGCCAACGGCGCAATCAGGCAGACAATAGCCAGGGCATAGGCCAGCGTTTCTTCCCGCCGTCCGCTTTCCTTGTCGGCGCTAAGCCATATCCCGCGGCTTTCCTTGCGGGCTTCGGTTTCTGCAGCGAAATAGGGTTTTTCGTAAACGGATCCACGCAGCATTGCCCGGTCTGCAACTGCGAATCCCTCACGTAACATGACGATGGCCAGATCGTCCTGATTGGAGGCCGTGCACTGGGCGAGAGGGGCTTCGTTTTCCCATCCCAGAACATTGCACCGAACGGCGCCGCCGCCGATTCGATCATCCAGCAGGGTTCGGGCCTGAACCTTTAGGGGGACCTGGGCGCTGTCTACGGCTTCAATTCCGAACAAATGAATCGTGAAGCGTTCCGTCAAAAGGGTTTGGGCGTCTATGGCTGTTGCGGCGGCGGCGAATCGTTCTGGTCGGGCAGGCGCGTCCTGCGCGGCGGAGGGCAGAGGCCAGGACAAAGCTATGGAAACAAGGGGGAGAAGAATCCACCCACGCGCGGCAGTTCGCCCCGGAAGGGGGCTCTGTGTCGGGCAGGGGAGGGATTTTTCTTCGAGTGGAGTCATGTTTCTTTTGGAGCAAGATTTTATTATGGAATCCAGATGCTTTTGACACAAAAGCACAAAAGAACGAGAGACTCTGGACCCCAAACAGGCGATTATGATACTACAGACCTCTTACGGATCGGTAAAGGAACGATATGCGGGCGCGGCTGAAAGATTTTATGGAACAGATGGGGGTTGGGGCCGTGCTGGAGCCTTATGGAACCCGGCCTTGGCTCGTGTATGATTCTGAAAAATCGCGGACCTGCAATGCCGAGGTCCGCATGGGGCCGGATCTGGACGAGGTTGAGGCTGAAATTCAGGTCACTTATGATCGGCCAGAGCCCGGAAAGCCGTCCATGGAGCAGATTTACTGGATGCGGGCGCGGCCTCAGGTGGTCGATGCCTGGACCCCGGTTCAACTGCGGATCAAGGGCGAGGATCCCACCACGAAAATTCCGGACTGGGAAACGAAAAGCTGCGCCCTGTTCCGGGCCTGCGTTCTGGTCCTTCAGGCCGGGGCCATTCCGGATTTTGACACGCTGATCGCTCAGGAAATGAACGACAAGGGAGGCCGCACCACCATGCGCGGGGGAAGCAGCAAGGCACCGAAGATCAAGCCGGCGGCGCTTCTCGATATGAAAAAAGGCGGCGGGTTTTAGCGTTTTCTGCCATCCCTGCTTTCGCGGGGATAGCAGAATCTCACTCATTATAGGTGCTTTGCCGTTCGTGCGGGCGAGAATTTGGAGCGCTCCTGGGCTCTCCGCGTTCGGATTCTTCAAGACGGGCGAGAAACAGAATTTCCGAAGGCGCAAGAAGGGGCTGCGGGCCAGCGGGAATCCGGCGGTCCGATGCCCGATAGGTCGTATTTGCCTGATTTTGGGGCTCTGTTTCCCCAAAAGGCCAGAAAGAGGGTGAGGAATCGGGGCGATCCCATCCTTCGACGGCGATGGTCTGGTTGATATTCAGATTGTTTTGCTGTGCGGCTTTGCGGGTTCCATCTGCGAAGGTCTGTGTTCCGGAAAATTTTTCCGCAAACATATTATAAATTTCCGCTACAGAGCGCTCGCGGCCCGTGCTCGTACTATAAAAAACATTCCGATTGGCATTTGCTGCCCTGGGCAAAATATCCGCGCCGGACTGAAGCGGGTTCTCATCCAGAGCCTTTAGAAGGGCTCCTGCTCCGCCTGCGCCCAGAAAATGGGCCAGATACAACTCGGTTCCCCCGACTTCGCCGCCCCATGTCTGTTCCAGAATCCGCTTGTTGTCGGCGGCGTATTCGGCGGCCATCATGGCCGAGGCCTCCGGGTCTTTCCGCAGGGCAAGAATTTCCCGGCGCAGGGCCGGATCGTTCACCCGGCCTTTTGCGTCGATCTGACTGGCGTAATCGCCCAGACCGTATTTTTCGCCGTGGTTGCGAACCATGGTCAACCATGTTTTTTCGATAAACTGGTAAAGGCCGGTCGCGCTGCTGGTCCGGGCTTTGGCGTTGGGGTCAAAGCCGCTTTCCTGCGCGGCTTTTCCGACCATATAGTCAAAATCGACGCCCGTGGTCAGGCTGGCCTTGCGAATGGCACTCAGGACCGTTCGTGGCGCGCCTGAGGATGCCGAACTGATGTTTTCGATTGCGTTGGTAAAAGCAGCCATGAGACACTATTCCACAGAAGTTCAGGGTTAATCATCGTACACCAGGGGGGCAGGCGGGATCTGAACATCCCATCCTGTCCCGGATCAGACCTTTGCAATCTTTGTGCCAGCGCAATCTTTGTGCCAGACGGGATCGAAACGGTCCGCAAGGAGCTTCTTATGACGTCTTACGCCCCACCGCTTAAGGATATGAGGTTTATTCTCGAATCCGTGATCGGTTTTCGCTCTCTGTTGAAGTCTGCCGATCTGGATTCGGACATGGTCTCCGGAATTCTGGAAGCCGCTGCGCTCGTGTCCACCGAAACCATTGCGCCTTTGAATGCGCCGGGCGACCGGGCCGGGTGTGGCTTTGAGGGCGGGGCCGTGACTATGCCGCCAGGGTTTCGCGCGGCGTACAGGACCTATTGCGAAGGGGGATGGAACGCCGTTCCGTTTGATCCGGCGCATGGCGGGCAGGGGTTGCCCTGGGCGCTGGCTTTTGCGATTCAGGAAATGTGGCAGGGCGCATCTTTGGCGTTCGGGCTGTGTCCTTTGCTCAATCAGGGCGCGGTGGAGGCCATTTCTGCTCATGCGGATGAAGACCTTAAGAAAGATGTCTTGCCGCACCTGATTTCCGGTCTGTGGACCGGGACAATGAATTTAACGGAGTCTCAGGCGGGATCTGATCTGTCCGCCATTCGTGCGCTGGCTACGGCGTGTCCCGATGGCACATGGAGCTTGACGGGGCAGAAGATTTTTATCACCTACGGCGAACACGATCTATCTGAAAACATTATTCATCTGGTTCTGGCCCGGACCGAGGGCGCGCCGGAGGGGATCAGGGGGCTGTCTCTTTTCTGCGTTCCGAAGACTCTTCCTGACGGGACCCAAAATTCCGTGACTTGTGCAGGGCTGGAACACAAGCTGGGCATTCACGCCTCGCCCACTTGTACGATGGTGTTTGACGGGGCGCAGGGGCGGCTGGTCGGGGATCTGAATGCGGGTCTTAAATGCATGTTCACCATGATGAACAATGCGCGCCTGTCGGTGGGGCTGCAAGGCGTGGCGATTGCCGAGCGGGCGCTTCAGGCGGCGGTGTCTTATGCAAAGGAGCGGGTGCAGGGGTCTTTGCCTCAGGGCGGGGCGCGGATCGCCATTCTGGGCCATCCGGATATTCGCCGGATTTTGCTTTCGGCAGGCGTGCAGATCGAGGCCATGCGGGCCTTGACGTATTACGCGGCGTTTTTGCTGGATCGGGCGGAGGAGGGGGATGCGGACTCGCAAAGTCTCGTGGATCTTCTCACTCCGGTCGTCAAGGCATGGGGGACCGAAATTGCGGTTGAGGTTTCTTCGGCGGCGATTCAGGTTCATGGCGGGATGGGCTATATTGAAGAAACCGGGGTCCCGCAATTTTACCGCGATGCACGCATTCTGCCGATTTACGAAGGCACGAACGGGATTCAGTCGGTCGATCTTGTCTTTCGGAAAATAATGCGTGATGAGGGCAAAACGGCCCGGCGCTGGATAGCGCAGGCGCGGGCGGAATCGGATGGATTCCCTGATTTGGCGGCGATGCTGGATCGCCTTGAGGCGCTGACCGGATGGGTTCTGGATGAGGGGGCGGCGGGGCGGATGGATTCCATCGCAGCGTCCTGCGCGACATATCTCAAGGCGTTCGGCGTGATCGCAGGCGGGGTCATGATGGCGCGCAGCGCTCGGGCGGCGCGGGCGCTCGGGGACGATCCGGCGTGGAAGGACTTTTCTATACGCAAGATCAAGTCTACCCGATTTTATAATGACAACATTTTGCCCCGGGCGCTGGGGCTTATCGACATCACGCGCCGGGGGGCGGAGTCGACTTTGGCATTTTCTCTGGAGGATTTTTGATGGCTGTGTCCAAAATCCGGGGATAAAGTGTTTTGGCCTCCGGTTTTTCTGGCGGGAGGATTCGAGAAAACCTATACTAAATTCTGTTGGCGTGGTTATACTCCGTAGCCATGCGTCTGAAGTCTTTCCAAGCGAGAACCATGACCGAAGCCATGCGAATGGTCCGCGAATCTCTGGGCGAGGACGCCATCATCGTCGCCACGGGCGAAGAAGATGGTGGTCGTTCCGTGTCTGTGACGGCTGCAATTGATCCGGGTCCCGCTTTTGAACTGGGACGGGGCGGCGCACCAGCCGTCTCGCGCGACTGGCTCCAGTATGATGAGGAAGAAGACCAATCTGCCGTTGCCGAAGCCATTACCGATGCCATGCTCCGCCACGGCGTGCCGGAGGATGTCACGGATCAGATCGTCTCTTGCGCAACCGTTATGGCGCTGGAACAGCCCCATATCGCCTTGATCGCCGCGCTGGAACATCTTTTTACCTTTCGTCCCCTGTCGACCTTGCCTTTGTCGGGCGGGATGTCCACGCGCCCGGTTCTGCTGGCTGGCATGCCTGGCGCGGGCAAAACTCTGGCTGCTGCCAAAATTGCTGCGCGCGGGGCTCTGGCGGGACGGAAGATGTCGGTTATCACCATGGATACGGTGCGGGCGGGAGGCGTAGAACAGCTTGCGGCCTTTACGACGTTGTTGAATGTTCCTCTGGTCAAGGCGCGAAACGTGGATGAACTGGTTGCCGCTGTTGATCGGGCTCGCGATGTGGATCAGATTGTCGTTGATACGGGTGGCGTTAATCCGTTCTCGGCGGAGGAGTTGCGTGGAATCGGGCGCGTTATCGAATCGGTTTCGTGCGATCCTGTTCTGGTCCTGCCCGGTGGAATTGATGCCGAGGAGTCCGGCGATATCGGGCGTCTGTTTGCATCCGTGGGCGTGAGGCGTTTGTTGCCCAGCCGTCTGGACGTGGCACGTCGGCTTGGTGGATTGCTTCAGGCGGCGCATCAGGGCGGGCTGGCTTTTTCCGATGCGTCCTGTACGCCGCAGGTTGCCGCAGGTCTGGTTTCTCTGGATCCGGCAGCCTTGAGTGATTTTCTGATGCCTGCGGGGTCCGAACGGGCTGGACAGACGACGATGAAAGCGGCAGGATAGGACGTCATGACCGAATCTTCCCTGATGTCCGATTCTTCCTCTTCTCCGGCCCCCGCTTTCCGTCGGGGCAAGAACATTCTTGCCGTGGCCAGCGGCAAGGGCGGCGTGGGCAAGACGTGGTTTTCCATTACCCTGTCCCATGCTCTGGCGCGGGCCGGAAAGCGCGTGTTGCTCTTTGACGGCGATCTGGGGCTTGCGAATGTGGATGTCCAGCTTGGTCTGATGCCCCGGCGGGACCTCAACGATGTGATTCGCGGACGTCTGGGACTGGAAAAAGTCATCCAGAGATTTGACGATGGCGGTTTTGATATCGTTGCGGGTCGGTCTGGTCAGGCGTCTCTCTCGGCTTTGCCGGGGCAGCGTTTGTCCCTGCTGCGGGACCAGCTTCTGGATGTTGCCGATTCCTATGACGTTGTCGTGTGCGATCTGGGGGCGGGCGTGGATCGGACGGTGCGGATGTTTTCGGCGGCGGCGACGCGCACGCTTCTGATTACGACAGACGAGCCGACCTCCTTGACCGATGCCTATGCCTTTATCAAACTGGGCAGTGCGGCGGGTATGTCGCGCAATGTCAGCATCGTCGTCAATATGGCTCCCGGCGTGACCGAGGGCGAGAAGACCTATCGCACCTTGCTGCGCGCCTGTGAGAATTTTCTGCGTCTGGCGCCGCCCATGGCCGGGATGATTCGGCTTGACCCCCGGGTCAAGGACACAATTCGCCACCAGACGCCCATTCTCACCCGCTCGCCCAATACCGAGTCGGCGCAGGACGTGGAGCGGATTGCGCGGATCGTGATGGACGATCTTCTTGAATCACGCCGTGCTGCTGTGCGGGCTTGAACATGGGCGTATGCAGGCGGCTTGATCCTTCTTCTTCTCGGACGCGCGGCAGTGTGATTGTCTGGATCTTATTGGGGATCGTGATGTTTGCCGCGCTTTCTCTGGCCGTCACTCAGGGCATGCGGGGCGGTGGCGAGGGCAAGATCGCCGAGGACATGGCGCGTTCGCGCGCGGTCGACATCATTCAATACGCCAATGCCCTGCGTTCGGCGATTCAGTCTATGAGGATTGAAGGGGTTTCTTCGGGGCAGATCAGCTTTGAGTCCAATCTGTTGCCCGGCTATGTCAACGGGGCGTGCCTGTCCGGGGATTGCAGGGTTTTTGGTTCGGGTGGCGGGATTGCCTATCGGAAACCTCAGGGTGACTGGCTCGACCCCCGTGAATCGGCGCGTTCCCTCTACGGCCAGTGGTATTTCGCTGCCAATGTCTGTGTGGATGGCGCGGGGGCGGGGGATGGAACCTGCGCCGGGGACGGCCTTGATAACGAAGACATTGTGGTGTTTCTGCCCTGGATCCGTCAGGAAATCTGCACACAAATCAACGACAGGCTCGGGCTTGACAATCCGGGCGGCACGCCGCCTGTCGAACCGGGCGGGGCGTGGCCTGTTGCTATGCCGAAATTTACGGGCAGTTTTGCTGACGGCGCAGTGGTGGACCAGCCAGGGATCAGCGCTGGGTGTTTCGCCGGGTCTGGCGCAAACGTGCCGCCAACGGGAACCTATGCTTTTTTTCAGGTTCTTTTGGCTCGGTGAGTCCGTTTTTCATTTTAAATCAATGCGATATAGCGCCCTCCGTCGCATGTTTTGCATTTATGTAAAAATAAGGCTATCCTGAGAGTATGGAATTTGATCTTTGCCGGAGCATCGGGATGCAGATTTTCGGTCTCTCCGTTTAAGGTCAGTTTCCCCGCACAGTTTCCCACTTTGTATGGTTTTATCGCTCTTGCCTTCCGCCCCGAACGGGGCGGTTTTTTTTAGGTGTTTTCCAGATAAAAAGGAAGCCCTCCGCCGGGGGGGCGAAAGGCTTCAGTTTGCGTGTGTGGGGTCCCTCTAAGACCTTTACCGCCGTGTTGTGTGCGTGAGCGGTAAATTGGAATTTTTTAAATTCCTGATTACCTTTTTACCAATTTTGACGAGACTGTCAAGCGCTCTTTCCAAAAGATGGCAAAAACGCTTGACATTTTCTAACCTTTGGTCTATATGTCGTTGCAAGATACAAAAACGGGCAACAGCGGTGGGGACATGACAATCACGGCCGCCCAGATCCGCGGGGCACGCGGGCTTCTGAACTGGAACCAGGGCGATCTGTCGGATCGGACGGGGATTTCCGCAACCTCAATCGGGAGCATTGAGAACGGTCAGACCCAGCCGCGGGAGAGTACCCTTTCCACCATCCAGAAAACATTTGAGGACGCGGGGATTGAGTTTTCTTCCCGGGACTCTGTTCGTCGCCGCGCGAATGAGATCGTGACCTATACGGGTCGTTCCGGGTTTTGGGAATTTTACGACGATATTTACGAAACGGTCAAGGACTCGGGCGGCAGTATTTTGGTCAGTAATGTTGATGAGCGGGATTTTGAGAAGTGGCTTGGGGAGAAGAAAGCAGAGCATATTGAAAGAATGAAAGCCCTCAAGGGGAAGATTGAATACAAGATATTGATACGAGAAGGGGATACTTTTTTCCCTGCTGTGGATTACGCTGAGTATCGCTGGATTTCGCGGGGTTATTTTTCTTCCGTTCCGTTCTACGTTTATGCTAATAAGCTGGCGATCATGCTGTTTGGAGAGACGCCAACGATTATCGTCTTGGATTACCAAGCGGTTGCGGCAACGTATCGCGCCCAGTTTCAGGCGCTCTGGGATGTTGCTGAAGAGGTCAGGGTGTGTGACGCGAAATGAAGACACACATGTAAGGAGATCGTAACATGAATGCCTGTGCTCAAATTTCTTTCGATGCTGACGACGTTCCTGTTGTCATGCGGCGTTCTGTTGTCAGAGCGCCAGAGAGAACGCGTCATGGGTTCTTGAAAGAGGAATTCAAGCAGGCTGTCCTTGGCCTCTTTCATAGAAAAGACATTCAGGGGCCGATGGGGAGTTATATGTACGCAGCGCCTCTGTCTTCCAGAGACCCTGTGAGAGGATCCGAGTATTGGGAGGCGGCCGCGGCAGACCCATCCTACCGATTTTTAAGAGATGAAGAGGAGATTCTTCGCGATGCGAGGACGCATTCCTGGATAGAATCCAATCTTCCTCAAGGGGCTACGGTTGTTGATTTGGCGTGTGGTGTTGCAGCAGAAAAAGCTGAACAGATTGTTGGTGCCCTGTGCGGCGTATCCAGCTACGTTGCTGTCGACCAAACGGAGAGTTTTGCACGCAGAACAGCGGAGATGGTTAAGGAAGCTTTTCCCCGTGTCAGGGCTAATTTTATAGTCCATGATATCATCAACGGGGGGGCTCCGGATATCCGTGAGGAAATTACGAACCCTGTTTTGGTGCTTTTTGGTGGGCTTTTGGCTAATGGGGTCTGGCCTTCCGGTGCAGGAAAAAATGATGTAGAAAGACTCACTATGGTCATGAAGGAAGTGGCCAGAGGCTTTTCCAACCAGAATCCCTTTTTCCGGCGCAAGGGTCATATCATCAGTACATGGCAGGTGTGCGACTCAATGGAGCCGGATGAGTTTCGCAGGGCCGTCGAAGATTCTTACAACAAAAATCCTTTTTTCCCCCGTGTTCTTCTGAATGGCTTGAAGCTGATCAAGTCGGATCTCAAGGTCAAAGGGCTTGATTGCGGTGCCTTCAGCTTCAGAGCTGACTGGGTTCCCGCCCAGATGCGCGTGCGTTTGAATGTTGTGAGTTCCAAGGATCAGGATTTTGTAATAGAAGGGCATCAGTGCCATCTTGATGCAGGGGAGCCCGTTACTCTTGTCAATTCGTTCAAGTTTAATCAGGCCGCTCTTGATGCGATATTCAACCATGCCGGTTTCGGGCCCGTGACTCACCTGAGTATTCCTGACAATCAGATAGACCTCGTTATCACAGAGGCACCTCCGGAGGCTTGGCGGGTGTCTTCTCCCGGCGGACATCTGAAGGTACGGACCTCATTTATCTCTCCGTCTTCTTCTGGAAGTTATCCGGTTGAGAGGTTTTGCCATAATTTTATTTCGGGTGCCGGACAAAGTTTACATCTTGCTTGAGCCTATCGTTTTTGGCCGACTTTTCCTAACTTTCCAGATCCAACGTGCCGTCGACCAGGTGAATCTGTCGGTCTGTGGTCGCGGCGAGGGCTTGGTCGTGCGTGACCATGACGATGGCCGTGTTTTGGTTCCGGGCTAGACCCTTGAAAATATCGTGTACGATCCGCCCGTTTTTCGTGTCCAGATTGCCCGTGGGTTCGTCGGCGAGAATAACTGCCGGTGCGTTCGCCAAAGCCCGCGCAATGGCGGCGCGCTGTCTTTGCCCGCCGGAAAGCTGGGCCGGGCGTTTTTCTCCCTGATCCCCCAGTCCCAATTGCTCCAGTAAATGGGTCGCCCGGTCTTTTTGGTCTCTTTCGGACAGGCGCCCGAGCCTTTGCATCGGAATGCGGACATTCTCAAGAATTGTAAATTCCGGCAAAAGAAAGTGAAACTGGAACACGAATCCGAGATGTTCAAGCCTCATGCGTGAAAGCGAAGCTGAACCCAGATCGTCCGTTGGCAGGCCGTTCAGGTACACCGCGCCGCTTGTGCATTGATCGAGCAGCCCCAGAATATAGAGCAGGGAAGATTTTCCCGATCCGGACGGCCCTGTGATGGAGACGAATTCTCCCGGCATGATGGACAAGGACACATCGCGCAGCAGCGTCACCGGGACTTCGCCTTCATGCAGGACGCGCCCGACCTTGCGGGCTTCCAGTATCGCGCTCATGCCGCCCCCCGCAGGATGTCTACGGGGCGCAGTTTCGATGCTTTGCGCGCCGGTAGCCACGCCGCCAGAGTCGCCGCTATTACGCACGCTCCTCCGCCAAAGGCATAGTGAGTCCATGTATAGATGATAAAAAGCCGATCCATGGACAATTCCGATTCGATGTTGACCCGGATTGCGCCCAGCCCGCGGCTCATCGCATAGCCAAGCCCCCATCCGGCCACCGCACCGCACACGCCCATCAGAGCGCCTTGAAAGACAAAAACACCCTGAATGTCGCCCTCGCCAAAGCCCATGGATTTGAGAATGGCGATATCACGGGTTTTTTCATTGACGATGGTGCTGATGATATTGAAAATTCCGAAACAGGCGACGATCAGGATTGCCGATGTGGTTGAATAGATAATGATATTCTGAATGGTAAAAACGGCCATAAAGCCCTCATTGGCTTCCTGCCACGACTCCGCTTTGTATGAAAATCGTTTTTCGATATCGGCGGCCACGCTCCGTGCCGCGTTTGGATCGTCCAGATGCATCCGGATGGCGTTGATGACGTTGGGGCGGTTCTGGAGAATCTGGGCGCGTTTGAGAAGGGCATAGCTGGCCCGATTGTCGAGCGCGGTAATTCCCGACCGGAAGATGCCGACGATTTTTACGTTTCGAACGATTCCCGCCGGAGAGACCGCCGTGATGGTATCGCCGTATTTCGCGTTCAGATCCCGGGCCAGACCGACTCCGATCACGATTCCATTGGCATAAGTCTTCAGGTTGTCCAGTTTTCCGGAAACCATGTCGGATTCAATGTCCGTGATGTTCTTCTCGGCGTCCGGGTCGATTCCGCTTAAGGTTGCAGCCTTGTCGGTTGATCCGTAACGATAGATAATCTGGCCCTCCAGCATCGGGGCGACCTTGACGCCTTTCATATCGGCCAGAGCACGCAGGATGCGGCCCGCATTGCGGATTCCCCGGATTTCTTCCTTGGGCTTGACGTTGCGGATGGCCAGGGCCGCGTTTTCAGGGTTGAAAATCAGGGTCAAAGGCTGGCGCGGCAGCTCGCGATAGGTATCAGATATGACAATATGGGGCGAGACATCCACGATCGTCTGGACAAAATAGGTCTGAAATCCCTGCATCATGGCGGCCATGGCGATAAAAAACCCGACGCCCATGGCCACACCAGCTGTAGCGACGAGGGTTTGACGCCGCCGCCCACTCAGGTGGGCCAGTGCGATTTTAAGAAGGAGGGGAATGATGCTGATCATGGAAAGACTTGACTTTTCGGGGTAAATCCCGGTAAATCGCCTTATTCCCGGGAAAGAGGGGCGGACGATCCGCCTCCGTTGATGGAATGTCCCTTTGTGGACGCCCTGTCAAGCCGTATCCGGCCCGCCGGGACAACGCAACAAAAAAGGCACTATAACATGAGTGGAAAGCGTCAGGAATCCAAACATAAGATCGATCGTCGTCTGGGTGTAAATTTGTGGGGGCGTTCCAAATCGCCTTTTAACACCCGTCAGACGCGCCCCGGCATGCACGGCGCCCAGCGGAACAAGCCGACCGATTACGGTACCCAGCTGATGGCCAAACAAAAGCTCAAGGGATATTACGGAAATATCGGCGAGAAGCAATTCCGCAAATATTATCAGGAAGCCGTTCGCCAGAAGGGTGATACAGGGCAAAACCTTGTTGGATTGCTTGAGCGCCGTCTGGATACGGTTGTCTATCGTGCCAAGTTTGCGCCGACGGTTTTTTCGGCGCGTCAGGTCGTCAATCACGGCCATATTCTGGTCAACGGCAAGCGCGTGACCATTCCGTCCTATCTCGTTCGTGACGGGGATGTGGTTGAGGTCAAGGAAAAGTCCCGTCAGATGGGCTTGATTATGAGCGCGGCGGAATTGGCTGAGCGCGATGTTCCCGAATATGTCCAGATGGATGGCAAGGGATTCAAGGCCACCTTCCTGCGGGTTCCCAAACTCGAAGACGTGCCTTACGCTGCCCAGATGGAACCGAATCTGGTCGTTGAATACTATTCGCGTTAATTTCTTGACTCGGATTTTCCCCTCTCCCTTTCCGGAGCAATGCTCCTCCTTTTCCTCTCCCCTATAGGGGAGAGGAGTCGAGGGAGAGGGGCTTCGAGACAGCAGAGCGAGAGAGAGCCAGTCATGATCGGAAAACTCTCAGGGCGAATCGACACGATTGAGGCGGGGCATGTTCTGCTCGACGTTGGCGGCGTGGGTTATATCGTTCAGGCCAGCACCCGGACTCTTTCGGTCCTTGGCGGGCCGGGCGATGCAGCCAGTCTTCTGATTGAAATGCATGTGCGTGAGGATGCAATGGTCCTTTATGGCTTTGCCGATGCGGCAGAGCGGCACTGGTTTCGTCTTCTGACTTCGGTTCAGGGCGTGGGGGCGCGGATTGCTTTGGGCCTGTTGGGGATGTGTCCGCCGGAGCAACTGGCCAGCGCCATTGCCGCGGGCGACAAGCCCATGATTCAGCGTGCGGACGGGGTCGGGCCCAAACTTGCGGCCCGGATTCTCACGGAACTCAAGGACAAGGCCGGAAAAATGGCGCTGGAATCCCACTCCGCCGGGGCGCATGTCGTCGCCGGGCCGGGGGTGGAGGATGACGCCGTCTCGGTTCTGGTCAATCTGGGCTATGCCCGCGCCCAGGCGGCGGGGGCGGTCGCGGCGGCCCGCGTGGCGGCTAACGGGGATGAGAAACTGGATACGCTGATTCGCCTTGCGCTGCGTCAGATGAACGGGTAAATCCGGGATATGAGTCTGATCGAAAAACTGGGGCCGATCCGGGCGCGGCACGAGGAACTGGCGTCGTTGATGTCCGCCGGGACGTTGAGCGGTGAGGCGTATACGAAACTTGCCACGGAATATGCGGAGCTTTCTCCGGTGGTTGAGGCCATCAATGCCTATACCGGGGCGCTGGAGGAGCAAGAGGGGCTTCAGTCTCTTCTGACCGATCCGGACATGAAGGACATGGCGCGCGCTGATCTGGAGCGTCTGGATGACCTGATCCCTGCGCTTGAATCCGAGATCAAACGGGCGCTTCTGCCCAAAGACAAGGCCGATTCGCGTAACGCCATTCTTGAAATCCGGGCCGGGACGGGCGGGGATGAAGCCGCCCTGTTCGCCGCCGATCTGTTTGCCATGTACCGGGGCTATGCGGCGCGGCGCGGGTGGCGGCTTGAGGTTCTGGAGGCATCGGAAAGCGATCTGGGCGGATACCGCGAGATTATCTGCGAGGTGAATGGGCGCGATGTCTTTGCACGTCTGAAATACGAATCCGGCGTCCACAGGGTCCAGCGCGTGCCGATCACCGAGGCGGGCGGGCGGATTCATACGTCGGCGGCGACAGTGGCCGTTTTGCCCGAGGCCGAGGACGTGGATATTCAGATCAACGATGGCGATCTGCGCGTGGATACCTACCGGGCGCAGGGCTCCGGCGGCCAGCACGTCAACAAGACCGAAAGCGCGGTGCGCATCACGCACCTTCCGACCGGTCTGGCCGTGGCGATGCAGGAAGAAAAATCCCAGCACAAGAACCGCGACAAGGCGATGAAAATCCTGCGCGCAAAGCTTTATGAAATGGAGTGGACCCGCCGGATGACCGCCCGGTCCGCCGACCGGAAATTGCAGGTGGGCAGCGGCGACCGATCCGAACGGATTCGCACCTATAACTTTCCGCAAGGCCGCGTGACGGACCACCGGATCAACCTGACCTTGTACAAGATTACGGATATTTTGAGCGGCGAGTCTCTGGACGAGGTGATAGATCCCCTTGTCACCGAGGATCAGGCTGAGGCTCTGGCGGCGCTATCGTAGAATTGTTTGCGCGTTTCTCCGGGGCTTTGACCCACGGCCTTTCGCCGCGATATTCGGCAACGGACTCGATCCGTACCGATGGGCTCTGTGTTTTGCGGCTATCCAGAAACACGGCATGCGCGCCGCTGCGCCAGACATCGAATCGGTCCACCACATCAGGCGCGGCGCAGGAGATATTTCGGAGTGGGACCGAGGCCACGACAATGTCCGCCCATGCGCATTCGTCTTTTAGAATCCCGGCATGGCGGACAATCGCGATCTTGTGGCCTTTGAGGATCAATCGGCACCCGGTAGGCTCGCAGGTCAATTCATATCCCGCCCCGGATTGCCTGCCTTCTTTTGGCCAGGCGGAAACAGGCTGCGGGTCCAGCCCTGCCTGTCGCATCCAGTTTTCAAACGTAAAGCGTTCGGATCGGCGCGAGGAAGGGTGGAGTGTCCCGGATTCATCTCGAAACGCCACAAGCGCGCTTGTTTCCGAGATCAAAAGATCTGGCGGCTTGGATTGGGCGACCATGGCAAATGCCAGAATAATCGGCACAATTCCCGCAATCCGCCCCCATCCCCGCCAGAGCAGGGCGAAGACAACCCCCAGAACGATCAAACCGAGGGCGCTCTGGGGCCAGATTGGAACGCTGAGCACCGCGCCGGGCAGGGCGGCGGTGGCGTGCGCCGTGTCCAGGGTCCATGCGACTCCAATCCTCATGGCCTCCAGCGCCCAGCCCTCCAGCCCGAAAGGCATCAGGACATAGGCAAACAACGCCGCAGGCATGACGATAAAGCTCATCAATGGCACGCCGATCAGGTTGGCCGCGCCGCCATACAGGGCCAGAGTCTGGAAATTGAACAGGGAAAAGGGCGCGGTGGCCAGCGTGGCAATCAGGCTTGTTACGCAGATTCCGGCCAGATAGAGCAGAGATTTCTTGAACCAGTTTGTCTGTCGGTACAAAGCCGAAAGACGCGTACGTCCTGCGTCATAGGCAAAAATCAGGGCGCCCACGGCGGCAAAGGACATCTGAAAACTTGCGCCGCTTAGCGCCTGAGGCGAGAGAATGAGAACGATCAACGCGGAAAGGGCCAGAAGCCTCATCGAAAAAGGCGAGCGGTCAATGACAATGGCAAACAGACCTGCTCCGGTCATGAGCAGGGACCGCAAAACCGGAACCTGCGCCCCGACCAGAAGCGTATAGGCCAGCGCGGCCAGAAAGGCGAATACGGCTGCGATTTTCTTGATGGGAAACCGCAGGGCAAGAGGAGGGATGGCAGCCATGATGAGGCGTGTTATAAAAAATACAATGGCGGCGACCACGGCTACGTTCATACCCGACAGGGCCAAAAGATGCGCAAGGCCCGATCCGCGCAGCGCTGCCCAGTCTTCTTTTGAAATGGTGGTGCCTTCCCCGGTCAGAAATGTGGCAACCACGCCCGACTCAGGAGACGGCAAGGTGGCACTCACGCGGTCCGTGATGGTCTGGCGCAAGGACTCAAGGTAACCGCTCATCGTCGATGGTGTATGTTTTTCAATGATTTGCGCATGACCATAGATAAACCCCGATGCGCCGATTCCCCGAAAATACAAGTCTTTCTGGTAGTCGTACGATCCCGGCGCAACGGGGCGCGAGGTTGGCAGAAGCTTGACAAGGGCGTGGATTCGATCTCCGGGATTGACAGGATCGTCATGACGCAGGCGCACTCTTGCGCGATCGGGAAGCGTACCACGCACCCGCGCCGGATCGTCCGGGGTGATGGACTCCAGGATAATGCGCTGGCCCTGTCCCGGCGCCAGGCGATCGGTTGAAAGAACGGTTCCGGTGATGGCGATGGGGCCGATCGCATGGCCGATCTGAATGGTTCCCATTTGCTCGGTGTGCATTTGGGCCACGCACAATCCGGCCAGAACAAGCGACAGGCCGCCGCTCAGAGCCCAGAGAATCGGGGCGATTGGCAAGTCTTTTTTGCGAATGGAAAGTCCTGCGCCAAACATCAAAACAGAAACAACAAACCCGGCGAGCCACAGGCCGTGTGGAGGTTCGGTATCAAGACCAAAATAGATCCCGATTCCAATCGCCAGAAAAACAGGCGACCAGAGAAGGAATTGTCCGTGCTGTGCGCCGATTTCAGTGGAAACTCTTGTCGCAATTCGATCCCGAAGCCGGGAGGTCGGGGCATCGGATCGGAAAAAAACGGTCATGCGTCTGTGGAATCGCCGGACGAGAGAAGAAGCCGTTCAACGCGCCCCGCCCGCGCGGTCTCAAGCAACTTCGATAGACAGATTTCTTCAGGCGGCAGAGTTTGTTTTCTTGCGCGGGTTTCGTAATAGACGACCGGCCCGGCTTTTGGGTCATGCTGCTGCGCATTGAGTGTATCTATGTAAATATCCAGAATGCAGGCTGATGTTTTATATTGCCAGACCACGTGCGTTCCGTCCCGGCGTGAAAAATGGGGAGGGCCGATCAGAAGCGCGACATCCAGTCCAATGAGTTTTGTAAGAGACTCCGGAGAGTCGATCACAAGGGATTCCAGCCCCTCGACATAAGCGATTCGGTCCTTGAGAGACAGGGCGAGAAGAATTTCTTCTGCCTGTGTTCGCGCGGCGTGGGCAGAAACGGGGCGGATGATGTGAACGCTCAGGCCAAGAAGCCCGATGACAAGAAGGGAACCGCACAAAAAGGCAACGCGGACCCTGCGGCTTATCGGGACGCGGGGCAAGAAAAGAATCGACGCAAAAAAAGAAGCGGGAAGAGCCGAAAGAACAAGTGTCTTCAGGATTCTTCCCGCTGCGATCATCTCTGTATGGTCCCCGTGTTTGACGGGCCAGAGCCGATCTTATTCGGCTGCCGCCGTTTCTTTTTCCGAGAAGGGCAATTCACTTCCGTTTTGGGCAAAAGCAGGAGAACGCATGGAGGATGTCATTTCATCCTTGCGCGCCTTGTACATGGACGGATCAATGGCCGTCCGTTGCTTGTTTGCATCCTGCGCCTTGCGAGCATCGCCGCGATCGCGGGCCGGGCCAATTTTCCCGTCCAGAACCGCTCCGGCTTCGACGGCCAGTTCCTTATAGGCAATCGCGCCCGTGATCGAGCCGGTCGCGCGAATGGTCAGGCGCCCGTTGACTGTCAGATCGCCTTCAAAGCGCCCCGCGATGGTGGCTTCGTCGATTTCAACAGTGCCGTAGAAGACCCCCGTTTCGGCGATATCCAGAACGCGCGCGCCTTTGAGGGCAGCCTCGACCTTGCCTTCAACG
Organism: Rhodospirillales bacterium; assembly: GCA_020638285.1. Lineage (GTDB taxonomy): Bacteria > Pseudomonadota > Alphaproteobacteria > Micavibrionales > Micavibrionaceae > JACKIV01. The sequence continues at coordinate 512,228 of JACKIV010000001.1, forward strand.
ATCAAGTGATCGCAGGCCTCGATTTCCCCGGAAAGGTTAATGCCTTCGCCGACGACGAGCTTGCGGCCATTGGCCAGAGCTGGATCGTTGGCAAGACTGCTGTGCGGGGTGAACCCGGTCGGTGCGCCGTAAACAGGTGCATAGGGTGAAGCCGGACGGGCCGCCGCCGGAACGCCCGGACGGTGAAAGGCCGGAGCCGCAGGAACTTCATTGCGTGCCGAGGCGGGAGAACCCGTCGTTTCGTTACGCGAATCGTCAGAATTCGATGAATAGGTCGCCATGGTCGCTTGCCCTTCCTTCCTGATGGTTCTGTTCGTATTATCTGGCTCTGCTTGACTGGGCGGGGGAGCCGCACCGATCGTCGCGGGAGACTGGATCGCTTTTAGAGTTTCCTTCGTACTTTTTTCTGCCGGAACCTGTGCCGTTTTCCCGGCAGGCCCCGACGATTCTGTTTTTGGACGGTGGAACATGCGGCTTTCTCTTTCAAAAAAGGTTTAAGACGGTCAAAGACTGAAGCCCCACTATTAAGCGGAACATTTTCGATGGTCCTTTGCTGCACGCACACTGTCTTGATACAGGACAAAAGCTATCATGCACACAGAGGGCTCGCAAGAGAGAATCTGTGTTTTCATAGATAATCCACAGGAAAAAACTTTCGTAACGAATTGAAATAATTCACGTTTCGTGAAAATGCGCGTAGAGTTTCTGTGCGAGGGCTCGTGAAATTCCTTCAACTTTTTCCAGATCATCAAGACCTGCCCGGGCAACGGCCTGTGCCGATCCGAAATGTCGCAAAAGGGCTTTTTTCCTTGCTGCGCCAATACCTGAAACGCTGTCCAGAAGTGATTCTCCAACGGATGGTTTGCGCCGGGTTCTTTGTGCGCCAATGGCGAATCGGTGCGCTTCATCGCGCAGGCGTTGAAGATAATGCAAAAGCGAATCACCAACGGGTAACTGAAAAGGCGTGCGTCCGGGCTGGAAAAAAGTTTCGCGTCCAGCGCCCCGGTCCGGGCCCTTGGCAATGGCGACCAGGGGCGGGGGCGAATCGATTTTCAGGGACTCGAACGTCTCCATGACGGCAGAGAGCTGGCCTGCGCCGCCGTCGATGAGCAGAAGATCTGGCCACGATTCATCATCCTGTTTTCCTTTTGCGAATCGGCGCGTAATCACTTCCCTCATCATGCCGTAATCGTCCGATTTTCCAGCCTCGCGGATGTTGAATTTTCGATAAGCGTTTTTCTGGAATCCATCCGGTCCTGCCACGACCATGGCGCCGACCATGCCGGTTCCGCCGAGATGCGAGTTGTCGTAGATCTCGATTCGCATTGGTGGAGCGGGCAGATGAAACAGAGCCGCGAGCGATTCGCCCATTGCGGCGTCCTTCGTGCGCGCCAGCGAGTCGCGGTGCAGGGAATCGCGGGCATTGCCTAAAAGCTGATCCATCAAATTCCGCCGCAAGCCTCTCTCCGGACAGGATATCTTGACCTTGCGGGCTGCGCGGTCCGAGAGGGCTTGCTCAATCAAATCCTGTTCGGCGGGGATGTGCGAGGTCAGAATCAAGGGTGGAATCGGTTTGTTTTCGTAAAATTGCGCCAGAAATGCCGAAAGAATCGATTCGGGTGAGTCTTCCGGGGCGTGGCGCGGGAAATAGGCCCGGTTTCCAAAATTCTGCCCGGCGCGGAAAAAGAAAACCTGAATGCATGTGCGTGCGTCTTTCGTTGCCATGCCAAAGGCATCGGCATCGCCCAGATCGGGAATATTGACGGTCTGGCGCGATTGAATGGCGGTCAGGGCCTTGATCCGGTCGCGCAGGCGCGCGGCGGTTTCAAAATCGAGCGATTCGCTGGCTTTTTGCATGGCGTCAGCCAGATCGTCTTGCACATCGCGGCTTTTGCCCGACAAAAAGCGCAGCGCGTCCGTGACTTGCGCCTGATAATCCTGCGGCGTGACGAGCTTTACGCAAGGCGCGGTGCAGCGTTTGATATGATATTCGAGGCAGGGTCTTGTTCTGTTTGAAAAAACATTGTCCGAACAGGTGCGGATCAAAAAGGCGCGCTGGAGTGCGACGATTGTCCTGCGGACGTCGAGCGCCGAGGCAAATGGACCGAAATAATGTCCTTTGGTTTTCTGTGCGCCCCGATGACGGGTTATTCGCGGGGTGGGGTGGTCGTCCGTTATCAGGATGTAGGGAAAGGATTTATCATCGCGCATCAGGATGTTAAAGCGCGGTTTGAATTTTTTAATCAGGTTGGATTCGAGCAATAAAGCCTCGGCCTCGGTGTGCGTGCGCACGAATTCCATGGTGTGGGTCAGGGCGACCATCCGGCGCAGCCGCAAGGGCAGGGCTTCAGTCCGGACATAGTTCACCACGCGTTTTTTTAAGGACCGGGCTTTGCCGACATACAGGACATCGCCTTTTGAGTCGATCATCCGGTAAACGCCCGGAGAATCAGGCAAGGTCTTGACAAAGTCGCCAATCACCTTTGCCCCATGGGCGAGAGCCGGGACATCGGTTTGCGTTTTTATGTCTTCCGGAGATTCGGTCATGTCTGTAGAAATCAAGGAAAACCCGAGACAAAGAGTCCCAAGGATATCGTATAACGGTTCGAAAGGGCAGCGGCGTTTTTTCTGTGTCTACGGCTCTGAATCAGAGTCACTGTCGTCGAGATCCAGATCGTCCGGATCGGCCATGAAGAGGATCTGGCGGGTTTCTCCTTCTCCTTTTCGGGCCTCGATGCCTTTGGGATGTGCCAACATACCCTGCACGATTTCTGTGCCGAAATCATCCAGATCGCCCCGGATAAAGCGCGGTGTAAACAGGAAAAATTCAACGTCTGTCAGGCGCAGATAATCCACGCCGCCGCTTTTCACGCCGCCTGCGCTGTTGAAGGCGACCACACCGCCCGACAGATCAAGGCTGGCGCGTTGTGTGAACGGATCCTGATTGAAATCCCTGTGTTTTTCGCGGTCTCTGAGGTCCTGGTCATAGACCTGAACCCCGTTTCCGCCGTTGAAGGCAATGACGTTGTCCCGCGCGTCAATGTTCCAGGAATTGCGCACCCGCAGACCGTTCTTTCCGTTTCCGATCAGCTTGTTTCCGTAAACCACGTTGTCTTGACTCTCGAACAGGGTCATGCCATCGGCCTGGTTGTTATAGGATCGGTTGCGTGCAACGACGTTGCGCACGCTCGTCCGGTCGAGCATGAAGCCCGAGCCGTGGTTGTTGTGCGAATAATTGTCGAAAATCCAGCTGTCATCGACTTCGCGGGAAACGATAATCCCGTGTTTTTTCTGTGTTCCGTAGACTTCGTTCTCAGCGATGATAAGATGCCGGGACCGATCATGAGGGTCGATTCCGTAAATGATGTTGTCGACGTACAGGTTGCGGATGATGGCGATGCCATCGGCTTCATAGGAGTAAAATCCATAATACATCCCTTCAAATCGGCATTCAAGGATCCATCCTTTCGGGGATGGCGCGAAGGGGTCGAGTTTGAGCATGCCCTTGTCGCTCGAAAAGGTAATGCCGTAGGCTTTGGATTCGTGATAGCCCATGTGAAAGAAATCCGACCGCAGAAAATATGTCTCTGATCCGTTCCAAACGGCGACAAATGGTCTGAAATGACTTGAATCTCCGTCAAATATCAAGGGTGCAGCGTTTTTCTTGCTCCAGCCCCAGATTTCTGCGTCTGCGATAATCAAAAGGCCTGAATTGACGATAAAAGCGCCCGGTTCTCTGGTCATGCGGACAATGGCACGTTGATCCGGTGTTCCCGAGAGGATCAGCCCTGCACCGGGTGCGATGTCAATCGGGTAATTGAATGTCCAGACATTACCCTCGCGAGAGAGCATGTCCGGATTATTGAGCGCAAGGCGGAGGCTTTCCAGATCATAGGTTCCGGAGAGGATGTGAATGCCGACCGGTTCCTTGCGGCCTTGCATTTTCGCAAATTTCGGCAATCGGGCGTTTTCCGTAAATTTACCAAAGCCAGCGCCATCGGTCATGGGCGAAACTTTCACTTTGCCCGGCTTGACGGGGGGGATTTTATCCAGAATGGCCTGCGCCGTGTAACCCGAAAGGTCGGGCAGGGGAGGAAGCGGCGCCAATACATGGGAGTCCGGAACGGGTTGAATCACGTAACCGTTAACGGTTGCAGGCCATTTGGGGCTTTTTGAAAAAAAGAAAAACCGGGCGTTCAGTCCGGAAAACAGGGCCACGCAGGCAAGCACGCCAAGAACGAGCCAGAACAGACTCCATCTTCCCGAAAAAATTGACAAGGTATGCCTCCTTTCCGCCTGTTTTACGGTATGCGAATTGAGGCCGTGACCTGTCTATTCGCCGTCTGTGGCGGGATCGGCGTCTTCCGCCGAATCGCGGATGGCTTTTTCCGCACCGCCCATATAATGCTGTTTGATAACAAGAGCCTTTTTATCGGACGTAGCCGCTTCGTACAAAACGGGCGAAACGGACTCCAGATCGCCCGCGAAAATATCGAGCGAATCGCTGAAAATCTTCAGATTCTGGAGCCGGGACTCCTCGTTATTGACAATCTGGAAATGGCCTTGGGCATTGGCGCCCATCTGGGCATCCGCGATATCGAAACCGGCCTTTTGGGTATAGGGGTCGTAGACGCTGTCGCGGGTGGCTTGACTGCTCAGGTCCGCCGTATAGGACACCAGACCATACATCCCGTTATTGGCGATTTCGTCGCCGCGAAGCCTGATGTTCCAGCTGTTGCGGATACGGACGCCGTTTTTCTTGTTGTTTCTGATGGTGTTCCCCCAGGTAAGGTTATCCGGGCTTTCAAAAAACACCAGACCATCCGCGCCGTTATTTTCGGAAATGTTGTTTGCAATGACGTTCCGGACAGAGTTCCGGTCGATCATGATGCCCGAGCCGTGATTGTCATGGGTGTGGTTGTCGAAAATCCAGCTGTCGTCGACTTCGCGGGAAATAATGATCCCATGCCGTTTTTTCGCGCCATAGGATTTGTTTCCTGCAATAATCAAACGCCTCGATCGGTCGTGCGGGTCGATTCCGTAAACGATATTGTCGCTGTACGTGTTGCGGATAACGGCGATATCGTCGGCTTCATAGCTGTAGAATCCGTAATAGATATCGTCGAATATGCAATCCACCACCCATCCGGTCGGGCGCGGTACCGTAGAGTCCTGACGCAGGAAAGCCGGGCTGGTCGAATAGGAAATCCCGTAACTCTTTGAAAAATCATACCCAAGGTTGGAAAATTTCGTGTTGCCCAGATAGCTGACGGAGTTGCTCCAGAAAATCAGGTAGGGGCGGAACGTATCTTTTTTCTCAAAGACGGCCGGTGCGTTCTGCGAAGGCCGCCACCCGGTGACTTCGGCGTCCAGAATGGTCATCTTCCCGAAATTTGCGAGAAAGGCGCCTGTCTCGGCGTTCAGGTGCAGGACCGCTCCTGGTTTCGAGATCACGAACCCTCCACCGGGCTGAACCACCAGCGGTACATTAAAAACATAGGCTTGAGGTGTTTTCTCAAGCAAGGCCGGGTCATTCACCGCAGACACCAGCATATCCAGATCGTAAACGCCGGATGAAATCTCAATCAGGACGGGATCTTCCCGCCCCTGCATCTTTGCCATCATCGGCACGAACTCTGTTTTTACAAAGGTATCCGAATAAAAGCGATGCTCTAAAAAGGGAACAATGCGAACCTGGCCGGGAGCCAGAGGAGGGCTTTTCCCCCGGATGGCGTCGGCTGTAAATTTCGTAATATCAGGGAGTTCCGGCTCGTCTTTCGAAATATCCACGAGAGGAACGGACGTGGCGGTATAGTTGCGCTGTGTCTCTGCAGGGGCGAGCAGACTCCGAATCTGTCCACGCCAGACGTAAAGCCCCGCGGATGCGGCAAAAACAAGGACAATCAAAAGAATAGACAGGTTCTTTTTCACGAGATCACAGCCCTTTTGCCTTCAGGTTTCGCTCGTCATTGAACATAAGACGGCAGGGATTCTATAGCTATGCCGGAAGAAAATTGCAAGACAAAACTCTGTTTCCTCTCAATTTTCTCTATTTTACGTCCTTCAGAAGGCTGCGGGCTTTGGCGCAATCCGCGCCGATCTGGGTGACGAGCGCCTTGATCGTATCAAATCGCGCTTCGCCGCGCAAAAGCCTGACCGGGCGGATGCGCAGGGTCCGGTCGTAAATATCGCCCTCGAAATCGAGAATATGGGCTTCGACCTGTCCTGTGGGGACCTCGAACATGGGCCGGATACCGATATTGGTGGCGCTGGGCAGCCAGGGCGACTCCTTGCCGCCATTTGCATCAACGATCTGAACCCAGGCGGCATAAATTCCATAAAGCGGATGAATCGTCTCGCCCAGCATCACATTCGCGGTCGGATAGCCCAGCGTTCGGCCCCTCTGGTCGCCGCGAAAAACGACGCCCTCAATCTCCCACGGCCAGCCCAGACTCGCCTGAACCTGCGTCATGTCTCCGGCGCGGATCTGTTCGCGGATGCGGGACGAGGCGTAAATGGCTTCGGACTCATCCGCCACGGCGTCCAGAACGGTGACATCGAATCCGCTCTCCCGCAAAGTCTGCGGCGCGCCTTTGCGTAACTGGCCGAACCGGAAATCATGCCCCACATAAATCGGTCCGGCGTCCAGCCCCGCGCGCAGAATTTTTGTCATAAAATCGTCCGCGCTCTGACTTGCGAAGTCCCAGTCAAAGACCATCTCAATCACCGCGTCCGCGCCGCATGCGGCCAGAACGCGCCGCTTGACGGGGGGCGGGGTGATCCGGAACGGGGGGCCGTCGGGCTGGAACAGGCACCGCGGGTGCGGCTCGAACGTCAGAACGACCAAAGGCTTGCCGAGGCGCTCCGCCCGGCTTCGGGCCGCCTGAATGAGGGCCGCGTGCCCCTTGTGGACGCCGTCGAAATTTCCGATGGCCAGAACGCCGCCCCGGAACGTGCCGGGCAGGGAGTCTATCTGCTGGGTTACAAACATGCTTTTGGTCTAGACTCTTTGCGGGCGTCGATCAAGCATCTGCCCTGAAAAAAACAGGATGTTTGCGTAATTAAGGGCGAGCTTGATCCCGAATCGGATGTGATTCTGTATCAGCCAATGGTCATAAGCCTGTTTTTCGGCATGCGAGGGCTTTTCAGCCCGTCAGGAATTCGTTAAGCTTTACGGGATAGAGTGCCGAAAGGTCCGGTTTGCACCATTCCCGCCGGACGGGTAGAATAACAGAAGATCGGGATTTTTCCATGCTCTCACGCACACTTGAACGCACGCTTCACCGGGCTTTGGCTGCTGCGAATATGCGGCGGCACGAATATGCCACGCTTGAGCATCTTCTTCTGGCCCTGACCGAGGATCAGGACGCGATGGCGGTCCTGCGATCCTGCGGCATTGCGCTGCCTGACCTGCGCGACCAGCTTGGCCATTATCTGGATAATGAACTGACGTACCTTGTCACGCCTGCCGTGGGGGACGCCAAGCCCACCACGGCGTTTCAAAGGGTGCTTCAACGCGCGGCGATCCACGTCCAGTCTTCGGGGCGCGAGGAAGTCACCGGCGCGAATGTTCTGGTCGCCCTGTTTTCCGAACGGGAAAGCCATGCGGTTTATTTCCTTCAGGAACAGGACATGACCCGCTTTGACGCCGTCAATTACATATCTCATGGAATCGCCAAGGTTCCGGGTCAGGCCGAAGCGCCCAAAACACCCACAGGGACCGAGACTCCGGAGGATGAAAAGCCTGTGAAGACGGGCAGCGAGGCGCTGGCCGCCTATGCCGTCAACCTGAACGAAAAGGCCAAGGCCGGGCGAATCGATCCCCTGATCGGGCGGGTGGCGGAGGTTGACCGCACCATCCAGATTCTCTGTCGCCGGTCCAAGAATAACCCTTTGTATGTTGGCGATCCGGGCGTTGGAAAGACCGCGATTGCCGAAGGTCTGGCGCGGCGAATTGTTGAAAACGACGTGCCGGAGGTGTTACAGAACTGCCCGATCTATTCGCTTGATATGGGCTCGCTTCTGGCCGGGACGCGCTATCGCGGCGATTTCGAGGAGCGGGTCAAGGCCGTTCTGGCAGAGCTGGAAAAGATTCCCGGCGCGATTTTGTTTATCGACGAGATTCATACCATCATCGGCGCGGGCGCCACGAGCGGCGGAGCCATGGACGCCTCGAACCTACTCAAACCGGCGTTGTCCGGCGGGCGGCTGCGCTGCATCGGGTCCACGACATATAAGGAATACCGGTCTCATTTCGAAAAAGACCGCGCTCTGGTCCGCAGATTCCAGAAAATCGACGTGTACGAGCCGAGCATTGAGGATTCTATCAAAATCCTGACCGGGATCAAGTCGTATTACGAAAAACACCACAACGTGAAATATACGGCGGAGGCGGTGCGCGCAGCGGTGGAGCTTTCGGCCAAATATATCGGCGACCGCAAGCTTCCGGACAAAGCCATTGATATCATTGACGAAGTGGGCGCGGCTCAGATGCTCCTGCCTCCTGCAAAACGCAAAAAAACCATCGGATTAAAGGACATAGAGGGCGTTGTGGCCGCCATTGCCCGCATTCCGGCCCGCACGGTTACGCGGGATGATCGCGAATCCCTGCGTACGCTGGAGCGGGATCTGAAAACCCTCGTTTTCGATCAGGACAATGCCATTGAGCAGCTTTGCGCGGCCATCAAGCTGTCGCGCGCGGGGCTGCGAGAGCCGGAAAAACCCATCGGATGTTATCTGTTTTCCGGCCCCACAGGTGTCGGAAAAACCGAAGTGGCGCGGCAACTGGCCAAAATTCTGGGCGTTGAAATGGCCCGGTTCGATATGTCCGAATATATGGAACGGCATGCGGTTTCACGCTTGATTGGCGCGCCGCCGGGCTATGTGGGGTTTGAACAGGGCGGCCAGATGACAGACAAGGTCGACCAGCACCCGCATTGCGTCCTGCTTCTCGATGAAATAGAAAAAGCACATCCGGATGTGTTCAATATCCTCCTTCAGGTCATGGACTATGGGAAATTGACGGATAGCAACGGCAAAACCATTGATTTCCGGAATGTGATTCTGATTATGACCACGAACGCCGGGGCGTCCCAACTGGCCAAAGCCCCCATCGGGTTTGAGCGCTCCAGCCGCACGGACGACGATCAGGAAGAAATCAAACGCCTGTTCACGCCGGAGTTTCGCAACCGTCTGGATGCAACGATTGCTTTTCGTAATCTTGGGCCCGAAACGGTCGTGCGGGTGGTGGACAAATTCATCATGCAGCTCGAAGCCCAGCTGGCCGACCGAAATGTCACGATTTCCCTGTCCGATTCGGCGCGGGACTGGCTGGCCAAGGCCGGATATGACCCGGCCATGGGCGCACGGCCTCTGGCGCGTCTCATTCAGGATAAGGTCAAGCGCCCCCTGGCCGAGGAATTACTGTTCGGAAAGTTGGCTACGGGCGGCACCGTCCGGATCGACGTCAAGAACAACGCGCTCGCTTTCTCATTCGAGGAAGAACCCCGCCGGAAGAAAGCAGGCAAAAGAGGCGGCTCTGTCCTCACGGTCCCGGAGCGTTGATGGCTTTTTGAACGGCTTCGGTTAGTTTGAGGTGGTCGTCGAAGCTTCCCAGAATTTTGCCTTTTTCTTTCCCATAAATATTATCACCGATTCGAAGTTGCTCGATTGCGGCGGTATAGCTGCCAGAAAATCCGAACGATTCTGCGAATGTGCAGCGATATTCCTTTTCCTCGTCCGACCATCCGTCCGTTTCCACGGCTGTCAAAGTGACATTTCTCAGGCTTGGGTCTTGATCGGAGGGGCCGAACGTCCGTTTCTTGATGGTCTTGAGCGTTATGCCTTCGGGCAGAAAAAGTTCGGCGGCGGCGGTGCATCCCCGGGCCAGACGGGCATCGGCCTGATCCCGGCTTACGCAGGCCGCGAGGGGCAGGGACAGGGCAAACATAAGAAAAATACGGGGGCGCATTGGGAAAAACCCTTTTTTGGAGGGGTGAGACGTGGTGTCCCATTCTAGCGTTTTTCCCTTGTTCTGTCGATACTTATCCACATAGCGCGGAGCGGAAAAATACGAAAGAGATGGACTTTTCTAATGGGATTGCCTATAAAAACAACACTATTCTTTCGTTTTTACTATATCGGCAGCGCTGTTTTGTGCGCTTGTGCAGCCGGAGGATCGGAGTTTTAATGCCTGAGATCATCTTTAATGGCCCGGCAGGGCGTCTTGAGGGGCGTTATACCCATTCGAAAACGCCTGGTGCGCCTCTGGCTTTGGTTCTTCATCCGCACCCGGAGCAGGGCGGGTCCATGAATAATCGCGTTACGCACGCGATGTTTCAAACGATGGTCCAGCGAGGGTTTTCCACACTACGGTTCAATTTTCGGGGAGTGGGGCGCTCTCAGGGCGCATTTGACCGGGGCGAGGGGGAATTGTCCGATGCTGCGGCGGCGCTGGACTGGATTCAGGATCTCAATCCGAATGCGCCGCATGTCTGGGTTGCCGGATTTTCTTTCGGGGCGTGGATCGGGATGCAACTCCTCATGCGCCGTCCCGAAATCCGGGGGTTTATTTCGGTGGCGCCTCCGGCCAATATTTACGATTTTACCTTTCTCGCCCCCTGTCCGTCTTCGGGCCTTATCATTCACGGAAGCCGGGACAGCATCGTTCCCGAATCGGCGGTCGAAAAGCTCGTTCAGCGCCTGCGCGCCCAGCGCGGAATCAAGATTGATTACCGCGTTATTGATGAAGCTTCACATTTTTTCAACAATCACGTTGATTTTTTGGTCGCAAACATGCATGATCACATGAACAGCATCGGTGGTGGTACCAAGGTTCAGGTGGAACTTTCGGAGGCTGCCTGATCTGAATGCTTCGGGTTTTCAGAGTTTTCCTTTGAGAAACGTGCCAATCCTGAAAATCAGGGGGCATTATAAAAAAAGACAGGGAGGATGTTCGGTCATGACTGAGGGGATGTTTGCTTTCGAAATTGTTCATGCTATTGCTGAAGTGGTTCAGCGCCACGGCCAGCATGACTTCCCTTCCGATGAGACCGGTACTTTTACACGCATTGCTACGCTTTGCGGGCTTACGGTTTATTTTGACGGACGAGCGATCAAGAGAATCAAGGCCCATGATATGGACCTTCATTGTGAAACATCTCCCTCTGTTATTGGTCAAACGGCCCGCCTTAGATCCCGCTCTCCTTTGTCTTTCCGTTTTCTGAGCGGTTCCGCCAATCATCTGGACAAGTGGTATAAACAACTTCTCCAGTTTGATCGTTTTTTTGAGCCTGCCCGCCCCGTTATGTCGATGCCTGTTGCACGTCCCGATTCTTTTGCTCAGGCGGCCTGATTTTACCTCCGGTCATGCCATTTTTCAGATTCTTCGGTTGGGAGGATGTCTTCCGTCCCACCATTTTTCGAGTTCCATGACCACAGACAGGCTTGATGCGGCAGCCAGAAGCCAGAGCCACTCCGTCAGGGTCACGGGTGAAATGTGCAGCGCTTCGGACAGTCCCGGCGTGTACATCGCGGCGATATGGAGACCTTGAGCGGCAAGGATGCCCAGAATCAAGAGCGGATTGCTCCGGAAACTCTGGCGAAAAATAGAGTGGCGTTCGGAACGTGCGTTCAGACACTCGAAATTTTCAAACAGAACAACAAGCAAGAGGACGAGGTTTCGGGCCTGCGTCTCGTCATAACCATATTCCAGCAACCCCCGGAAAGCTGCAAAACTCCCCACGCCGATCACAAGCATGGAATGAATGATGCGTCGGCGCATGATCCGGTCGAAAATCGGTTCCCCGGGTCTGCGCGGAGGCAACTCCAACTCGTCGCCTTCGGCTTTTTCGCAAACCAGCGCCACGGATTGGATACCATTTGTCACCAGATTGAGCCACAAAAGCTGAATTGCAAAAAGAGGCATCGGCATCCCGCTGACCATCGCAAGCAAAAAGAGAAGGACCTCCGCTGCCCCTGTCGCAATCGACATGAAGATGACCTTGCGGATATTGGCATAAGACACGCGCCCTTCGCGGATTCCGGCTACGATCGAGGCGAAATTATCGTCGGTTAGAATAATATCGGCGCTTTCGCGGGCCACGTCGGTTCCCTTTCGCCCCATGGCCACGCCCACATGCGCGTGACGCAGGGCCGGGGCGTCGTTAACCCCGTCTCCGGTCACGGCTACGAAATGCCCGTTGCGAGACAGAGACAAAACAATGGCGAGTTTCTGTGCCGGTTCCACCCGCGCATAAATCCGCGCTCGCCGGGTCAGAGTATCCAGCGTGCCGGATTCCTCGGCCTTGCGCACCTGCGCGCCTGTGACGATCTGATCGTCGTCCACTTTAAGGCCGGCGTGCCGCGCGATGACTGCGGCTGTTCCCGGATCGTCGCCCGTAATCATGACGATATCCACCCCCGCTGCGCGGCAGGCGCGGATGGCCTCGGGGACTTCGGGGCGGACGGGGTCGCGCATGCCTGCCATTCCCAGAAAGGTCAGATTGACAAGGTGCCGATGATCGTATCCGTCCTGATTTTTCGTGTCTGCGCCGATCTGTCCTTGTGCAAAAGCGAGAACTTTCAGACCCTGTGCGGTAAGGGAATCCTTTTGGGACAGCAGGAAATTCCGATCCACCGGAACGCACGCGCCGTCCACATCCATCGAATCGCACATGGCGATCAAGGCTTCCGGTGCGCCCTTGACGAAGACCAGAATCGAATTGTCTTCGCCTTCGTGAAAGGACGCCGCATATTGAAGATCTGATTCATAAGGGATGCGCGAAACCAGAGGCCATGTGGCCCGGATATCGTCTCCGTGAATGCCCCCTTTGTGTGCGGCGGTCAGGAGCGCCACATCGACTGTGTCTCCGATTCCCCGCCAGCCTTGCGTTTCCTTTGTCAGATGACCTTCGTTCGGGAGCGCAGCCGCGCGCAACAGTCGAGCCAGCCGGGCGTCATTTCTACAGGCTCCGGGATCGCTTTCCGGGGTCGGAAAGATCTGGCATGCTTCAATATCTTGTCCTGTTTCGCACAGGAAAGCTGCGCCGTCGGGGAGAAGAATATCCGTGACCGTCAATTCATTCATGGTCAGGGTGCCTGTCTTGTCTGTCGCGATCATGGTGCAAGAACCAAGCGATTCCACTGCGGGCATGTTGCGCACGATCACGTTGACCTGTGCCATGCGCCGCATGCCGATGGCCAGTGCCACAGAAATTGCAACCGGGAGTCCTTCGGGGATGGCGCTCACGGCCAGAGCCACCGACATCATGAATAAATCGACATAGGGCATATCCCGAAACAGCCCGATCGTTACAAAAAATGCGATGGAGACTCCTACTGCTGCTGCGATGTTACGGGTAAATCGCGCCATGCGGATTATCAGAGGTGGTTGAGAATGGGGGCGGCGGGCAATCTGCGCCGCGATTTTTCCGATCTCGGTTCCAAGACCCGTCGCCACGACCCTGCCTTGTCCGCGCCCGCGCACGACGATGGAACCGGCAAAGGCGCTTTGGCCGGAAGATTTCCGGACGGGGGCCGATTCGCCTGTTAAAAGAGATTCGTCGCATTGCAGATCCACGCTTTCAATCAGATCCAGATCCGCCGGGACGCGCGCTCCGGCTTCGAGCAATACCAGATCTTCCGGGACAATCGTTCTGGCGTCGATATCCCGCTCTGTGCCGTCGCGCAAAACCGTCGCGTGGGGCTGGGTCAGTGCCTTGAGGGCGTTTGCGGCCTGTCCGGCGGAATATTCCTGAAATGCGCCGACAAGCCCATTGACAAGCAAAACGATGCCAATGAACAGGGCGTCTTCCATATCCTTCAGGACAAGGGACACCAGCGCTGCAGCCAGAAGAATATAGATAAGAGGGTTGAGAAACTGCCGCAAAAACACGCGGACGAAAGAAGGTGGAACGGGCTCAGGCAGGGCGTTCGGTCCATGCGCGGCCAGAGTCTGTGCCGCTTGCTCAGATGTCAGGCCGGAGTTTCGGTGGGCATCGTTTGTGAGAAGAGGCATGGAAGAAATGTTCCTCGAATTCCTTTTACTCTAGATGATTTTACGGCAGGGCGCGACAGGGGATTTTTCGATCATGCCAGTCCGAAGGTCTTTCGGTCAGGCTTGTATTCGGGTTTGGCTTTCGGTGAAGCAAAAAGATGACCTTGTCCCAGTTGTGCGCCCATGTGGCGCATGCGATAGGCCTGACCTTCATCCTCGATCATTTCAGCAATAACCTTGATGTCCAGATCTCTCGCGCGTGCGATGAGATTTCGCACTCGATCCGCCTCGCGGGTCATGGTCTGGGCTCTGTGGACGTGCGGGCCGTCGATTTTCAGGTAATTGACGGGCAGGTGCTGGAGGCTGGTCATGAAGGCGGCGCTGAGTCCGAAATCGTCGAGACTGATTCCCACGCCGGAGGATTGGAGGTCTTTGACGATTTTGGAGATTCGTTCCAGTCCTGCGGATTTTTCCGGAACGGTGATTTCTAAAATCAGGCGGGGCGTCAGCGGGGCATGTTTTTTTAACATCTCCTGAAGTTTCAAAACAAAAGCATCGCTTTCGATGGAAATCGGGGACAGGTTAACCGAAAAACGGGTTCTTTGTCCGCCGGATTTGTAGTGCAGATAATTGATAACGCGCTCGAAAACCGCCAGATCGAAATCCTCGGCTAATCCGATGTCTTCTCCGAACGACACCCACTCGATGGCCGCCGGATCGTCCAGAAAGCGGGAGAGAATCTCGAAATGATCGGCTTCGCGCGTGGTCAGATCGACAACGGGCTGGAAACACAGCTCGTATCGTTGCTGGTCGATCATGGTGCGGAACTGTCCGACTTTCCCGGCGTTTTCGGTCAGATATTCATCAAAGGCGGTTTGAAGGCTTTTGATCTCGCTTTCGTTTCCCCGGCGCTCGAATTCATTGACGGTATAGATAAGGGCTTTGGCCGTTTCGCGCTCGGTCATTTTTTTCAGGTCTGCCCGGACGGTGCGTGCGCGCAGGGGCATGCGGACGGTTTTTGCGCTCAGTCTGTCAAGCTGCCGCCGGAATTCGCTCATGTCCAGATCCACGCCGTGGAGAATGCCAAACCGTCCGCGTCCGATGGCTCCACCGCTTTGCCCGTCCACGGACCGGGCGGCCAGAAACGGCGTGACGACGGTGCTGAGTTCCCGCCAGAGGGTTTCGTCTTCCTGAAGTTTGGTCCGTTCCGGACCGCCGACATCCAGCAAGGTCAGGGCGATTTCCTGTCCCAGAGAGCGGGCAAGGGCTACGGCTTCGCGGGCGGCTTCGACGAATCCACCCTTTCCGATGATGATTCCGGCTTCGGCATTGGCCGAGATCGTCTCGCCGATTCGGGCCATCAGAACGCTGGTAAAGCCCAGTGCGAGATAGAAAACGGAGGATTCGGGCAGAGTGATTCCATTGACAACGGCCTTGCGGTCCGCGCCCAGAGACTCATCAAGTGTAACAAGCAAGGGCCCGCATCGCTGGACCGGGCGGGCGCGGGTTCGCAGCGATTCGAGCAAGGGGCGGTCGTGTTCGGCAAACAGGCTGAGCCATTCGCGGTCGACGAGCGAACTGGCTTCCGCTCCGGTCACTCCTTTGATGGCACCCAGAGCATAGGAAACCCGTCCCTCGACACTTATTTCCAGAAGGAGATCTGCGGACGCAAAGGCAAAGGCCAGAAACCGGTCCCTCTGGGCCTTCAGTGAATGGTCGTCGGTCATCGAAAACACCGTTCCAGAAGCGCTTTCCTGCCGTTTCGGCGTCGAAAAGGCTGGGCTCAAGATTTGAGTATGCAGGAATTTTATTATTTTTTTATAAAACAGCGTGCGGCATCCGCATTGACTTCTAAAAAACATCATATATAATTTTATAAAATTAAATGAATTTTTTCGCGCAGAGATGTCCGGTCTATGGAAAGCAAGGTCGACAGACAGATTGGAAAGAACCTCAAACGGCTGCGCCGGGAATCGGGGTTTGCTCTGGTCGACGTGGCGCGGGCGCTGGGTGTGAGTTATCAACAGGTTCAGAAATACGAAACGGGCCGCAATCGTATTTCTGCGGCAAAACTGTATCTTCTCAAAGGTTTGTACGACGTTCCATATGGGGCGTTTTTTGAGGGGATTCCATACGTGAAAACGATGTGAAATCCTATGCCAAACCAATCGATTTTGAGACGAGGAACAAGGCAACGATGGATCAAAATAAAGGGGGCAGGCTATTATAACCCTCTGGACGTCGCGCGTTGCATGGGCCATGGTCAAGGACATGACAGACACACAGACCGACCCCGGAATCCTGCCGCAAGAAACCTTGTATCTGATCGACGGATCCGGGTTTATTTTCCGGGCTTATCATGCCATGCCGCCTTTGACCGCGCCGGACGGGACGCCTGTTGGCGCGGTTCTGGGTTTTTCCAATATGCTGGTCAAGCTCCTGAACGATTTTCAGGCCCGCCACATCGCTGTTGTGTTCGACGCGGCCCGCCGCAATTTCCGGTATGATATTTACCCGGAATACAAGGCCAACCGGGCCGAGACTCCCGAGGATCTGATTCCCCAGTTTCCCCTGATTCGCGAGGCGACGCAGGCCTTTTCGGTTCCGGCTGTCGAACAGGAGGGTTTTGAGGCCGATGATTTGATCGCGGCCTATGCGCTCAAGGCGCGGAGCGAGGGGTATGAGGTGGTGATTGTGGGGTCTGACAAGGATCTGTATCAGTTGATCCGCGAAGGCGTCACAATGTACGATCCGATGAAAAGCGCTTTTGTCGGTCTTGCGGACGTCGTGGAAAAATTCGGAGTTGCTCCGGAGCGAGTCATCGACGTTCAGGCGCTGGCGGGCGATTCCACTGACAATATTCCGGGTGTGCCGGGAATTGGGGTCAAGACGGCGGCGCAGTTGATTGGTGAATATGGCTCGCTCGACGCTTTGCTGGAGCGGGCAGGAGAGATCAAACAGCCCAAACGGCGCGAGGCATTGATCCTTCATGCCGATGCGGCGCGTCTGTCCCGACGTTTGGTGACTCTGGATGAAAACGCGCCTTTGCCTGTGCCTGTGGAGACGCTGGAGGCTACGAATCCTGATACGCCGCAGCGTGTGGCCTTTCTGCAGAAAATGGGTTTCAAGTCCCTTCTGGCGCGTCTGGGGAAACAGGAGTCTGTCGGGGTTCCTGTTCGTGTGGACGATTTCCAGGTGCCAAAACCGCCGGATTCTGCTTTTCCCCCCGCGAGCGCGAATCGCTATACGCTCATTACCGATGCGGCGATGTTGCGCCTCTGGGCTGACGTGGCGCGGGAGCGCGGGGTTTTGGCGGTGGATACCGAAACGA
The DNA here is from genome assembly GCA_020638285.1 of Rhodospirillales bacterium. GTDB lineage: Bacteria > Pseudomonadota > Alphaproteobacteria > Micavibrionales > Micavibrionaceae > JACKIV01. The sequence continues at coordinate 529,555 of JACKIV010000001.1, forward strand.
CAGGCCTGACGCCTGCAAAGGCTGCGCTGGTTGGAATTTCCCTGTGTTCGGAAATCGGGCAGGCGGCCTACATCCCGCTTGGACATGGCGGCGGCGAAAATACGGACCTGTTCGGCGATGCGCCGAATCCGGAAGACTCCGGCACCCCGCACGGCGCGCAGATGCCCATTTCCGAGGTTATGGAGATTTTGAAACCTGTTCTTGAAGATCCGTCCGTTCTCAAAATCGGCCACAATATCAAGTTCGACATGCAGATGTTTGCCGCGCATGGCGTGGACGTTTGCCCGGTGGATGATACGATGCTGATGTCCTACGTTCTGGACGGCACCGCCCATGGTCACGGGATGGACGAGTTGTCGGAACGTTTGTGCGGTCATAAAACCATCACGTATGACGAGATGACCGGGACGGGCAAGAAGCGGATTTCCTTTGCCCAGGTGCCGATTGACAAGGCGCTGGATTATGCCGCCGAAGATGCGGAAATTACGTTTCGTCTGCATAAAATTCTCAAGCCCCGCCTGACGCGGGAGCATGTCCTGCGCGTCTATGAAGACATTGAACGCCCCATTATTCCTGTTATTGCCCGGATGGAGCGCGCGGGCGTGCGGATTGATCCGGCGGTTCTCAAGGCTTTAAGCGCCGATTTCGGCGTGCGGCTTCAGGTTCTCGAGAACGAAATTCATGCCCTTGCCGGGCATCCGTTCAACGTGGCGTCGCCCCGTCAGGTCGGGGTTGTCCTGTTTGACGAAATGGGGCTTCAGGGGGGGAAGAAAACCAGAACCGGCGATTGGTCTACTTCTGCGGATATCCTGGAGTCTCTGGCCGAACAGGGTCATAAAGTCGTTGAGAAGATTCTCGATTGGCGGCAGCTGGCAAAGTTGCGTTCGACCTATACCGAGGCCTTGTTGGCTGAGATCAATCCCGCGACAGGGCGCGTGCATACGTCATTTTCCATGGCTCTGACCAATACGGGGCGCCTGTCTTCGTCCGATCCGAATGTGCAGAACATCCCGATCCGTACCGAGGAAGGCCGGAAAATCCGCGCGGCTTTTGTGGCGGAGCCGGGCTGGAAAATCCTGTCCGTTGATTATTCGCAGGTAGAACTGCGCCTTGCCGCCGCGCTGGCCGGGGTGGAAGCATTGAAAACAGCTTTTCAGAATAATGTCGATATTCATGCTTTGACGGCCTCTCAGGTCTTTGATGTGCCGATTGAATCCGTTACCTCGGACCAGCGGCGTCAGGCCAAGACGATCAATTTTGGGATTATTTATGGAATCAGCGGTTTCGGTCTGGCCAGACAACTGGGGTGCGATGTGGGCGCGGCCAATGCCTTCATTCGGACCTATCTGGCGCGGTTTCCGGAACTGGGGGGCTATATGGAGGCACGCCGCGAGGAAGCTCGCAAATATGGATTTGTCAAAACGCTCTATGGGCGCAAGTGCGTTATCGGCGGCATTCATTCGAAGAATCAGGCAGAACGGGCTTTTGCAGAGCGTCAGGCCATCAATGCGCCGCTTCAGGGGGCCGCTGCCGATATTATGAAACTTGCCATGGGTCGTATGGCGGGCGCTTTGAAGGAAGCAGGTTTGCTCGCGCGGATGCTGCTTCAGGTTCATGACGAACTGGTGTTTGAAGTGCCGGAGGATGAGATCGAACAGACCGCCGCTCTGGCTCGGTCCGTCATGCAGTCAAGCGCCGATATCGGCGTGCCTTTGCTGGCCGAAGCCGGGTGGGGCGATAACTGGGCCGCTGCGCACTAGCTTGACAACGAATCTTGAGAGTGTCTTATGAATTGGGGCGGGCTCAGGTGTGTGCCACCATGATCCTGGTTTGGGTGTTCTTTGAAAAGCAGAAAAGGAAAAATCATGCCGTTCGCCGATGAAAAAGGTATTTTGATCAAGGATCCTTTTGGGGCCTGCCCGGTTGTCACAACAACGGTTCCGGGCGTTTCCCTGAACGATCTGGCCAGAAAATCCATTGCATGGCTCGAAACGTCTCGTCGTCCGGCTCTGACATTGAGTGCAGGCGGGATAATGGTTGATGTTCGCAAAGGCATGTCTTCTGACGATATTCGCACGGCCTTTGGGGACGCTGCCAATACCCGCAGGCCGGGGGATAGATCCGGAATGACGGTGCAAGACAAGTCTTCCGAACCAGAAGACGTCTGGGATATCGGAGCGTTTCTGAAGCAGCGCCCCTACTGAATCAAAATTTCCTGAAACAGGACATCGCGGATTTTCGTGGGCGCGGCGGCGGCGTTGACGCGGGCCAGAAGCTCCATCTGAAGGCGGTAAATTCCGGCGGAGCCACGCAGGTCTTTCGGGCGCAGTTCCCGCAGATATGTTTGAAACTGGTCGATCACGCGCGGCATGACGGCCTCGACCGCTGCCTTGTCGGCTTCGCTCGTCAGTTCGAGTTGGACCTTGAGTTTGAGATAATTCTGCTTCGTTCCTTCGGCGCTTAGATTCACAATCATGTCGGGGATAGGCAGGAAAACTGCTGTTTCGGAAACGGCTTCGCCATGCGGATCGGCCTCACCGTGTTCTTCTGTTGTGTGTTCGACCCCTTCCCTGGGCGCCATGAATTTATCAATCATGCCCGTGAAGTAAAGTCCTGCGCCCACGCCCCCCAGAATAAACAGCGGCAACACCACGAATAAAATGGCCTTTTTCGCGTTGAATCCCGACGATTCTCCGGGTTGGTCCACCGTCGCTTCTTCGTCTCCACCTTCAAGAGAGGGTTCGATCTTTTTTTTGTCTTCGGCCATGGGAAACCCCTTCGGATTCTTTATGAACTTGGGGAGGAATTATACTCTTTTGGACGAGGTAAGGGAACAGTCCTGCACGTCAAAAAATCAGGAAACCGTGAGGAAGGGAAAAATTTTCTGTGGATTATGGAAGGCATGGCTTTGGCGTCTCTTGACCCGTTGGCGTATAGGCTGCTAAGGGGAGTCTTGTATCTGCGGATTGTTCAGACGGATTTGTCGCCGGGCTTGTGTGCCGGGCCTGTTTTTTTCAAAGGAGCCGTAAACCGTGTCCTCCCATATTCATGCCGCGCTTTCCGAATTGTCTGCTTCTGTGGAGCGACTGGATCGTGTGCTTGCGGCCCGTTTGCGGAAAAAGTCAGAGCCTGATCTGTTTTCCACAGCCGAAAAGTCTACGCAGACGGCGATCGTTACGACATTGAACGGAAAAGTCATTGATGCGGCGCGCATGGCGCGGGCCGTGGATCGGGCGATTGAAAAAGTTGAAATGCTCCTGCGCGAAGGGTGATGTTGTTATGGAAGATGTAAAGCTTGCCATTAATGGCCGGATGTATGCCATTGCCTGCGACGATGGGCAGGAGCGTCGCGTGTCGATGTTGGGGCGCTATATCGACGCCAGATTGAAGGAAATCGGGCGCGCGGGCGGGGCGTCGAACGAATCGCACCTTCTGGTCCTGACGGCTTTGGTCCTTGCGGATGAAATTCATGATTTGCGCGAAGATCTGGAAAATACGATGCGCGCCCTGCGCCTCAAAAATATAGAGGCCGCCAAGAGGGAGTCGGAAAGTCCGGAGAATGCAAAAATGTCCGCGAATTCAAGCGATTCTGCGGATCTGCAGATCGCAGACGCCATCAACGGGATCGCCCGGAAAATCGCCGCAATTGCTGATCGGGTGGATCAGAAAGCTGCCTGAGTTGGTTCGCCAGACAGGTCCGTTGTTGCCTATGGCTGGGCAGGTGAGCTTTCTTCGCCTTCGGTTGTTTCCTCCTCGACGATTCCGCGCCTGCGGTTTCTGCGCTCCCTTGCTTTTTCCCGGGCGTGTTTGAGCGCCTGTTTTTCGGGAGTTAACTCCCATTCCGGACGTTCAAGGACCGCATCTGCCTCGCGGCGCTGGCGTTCCTGCTCGCGCCTGGCTGCTGCGCCGGGATCTTTGTCGCTGACATCCGAGTGAATCGACTCGACAACGCGTTCAAAGGTCTTGGCGTTGCGTGCCCATGTCAGAAAATCGTTTGTCCGGGCCGGAGTCAGCATGGCCACCAGGTAATAATAATCATCTTCGACCAGAACCGCCGACCAGATTTCATAGCCGATCACCCGTTGAAAATCGTCAGCGGACGTTCCGGTATAGGCCTCGACCGTCGCTGCGCGAATTTCCGGCTGGAATTGAAAGGTTGTGATCAATTCGATGCGCTCTCCGGTCTGAAAATCGCTCCGGCTTGCGATTCGGTTCCGGAGCCTGGCAATCTCCTCCTTGACCGAAACGCCTTCCTGTTTCCGGGAAATGACCTGAACATCGATTTGTCCGGTGAGGATCCTCATATCTGACGAACTGATAAGCGTGGCCTCCATCCGCTCCAGAGAACTGACCCCCGGCGACCGTGCAGCCCAGGAAATCGGGTATTCAAATTCGATCAAATCCAGAAAGACATAGTGGTCCAGAATTTCCACAGGTCTGCGCTCCGGGTTGGTCAGGGTAAAAGAGTGAATGCACCCGGCCTGCATGGCTTTTTCTTCGGTCCAGAAATCGTAGGGGACGAAATATCGTGCCAGAATGACCCGGGTTCCCACGACTTCTGCGATGGTTCGGACGACGTAACTGATGTCTTTTTCGATATAGACGTAGATGGCTTCAACCTTGGTATCTGAAATAACATCCATGCCTTCGAGTGTGTAGCCGTTGCTCAGGATAAAATTCGTAAACCAGTTTTTTGCTGAAATCTCGTAATTGAGTTGTGAGGCTTCGATGGAAAAGCTGCTTCGTTTGTCGAGTTTCGGGGGGCTGTAGTATCGTACGATTTCTCCCAGAACCACTTTGCTGACCCGGAGTTCCCCCAGTCCTGCGTCCTTGGACATCACCCAGCCCTTGGGCAAGCGGACACTGTAGGCCAGATTCAAATCCCCTGCCGGGACGGCCTCGTGGATGTCTGTTTGGGAGGCAAGGGATTCGGGTGGAATTGTGCTGATCTGTGGCATCGGGCGGGCCTTGAGGACATCGAACTCCTGAGCCTGTGCGGATGCCTGGATCAGAAAGAGGGCTAATCCTAGAAGGCTCATTTTTAACAAATACTTATGCATTATTTATCCGACTCCCATGCCTCTGTATGTTCAGGGCTTTCATTCTAACATAAGTCGGGTGCCCTCGTCATCTGGAACCCTGTTTCTGTCGGGGCTGCTCTTGTCTTTCTCTGTAAGTTTTGCCCTGCAAGTGATGCGTTGCAGCATGCGCGCCCTCTTGCGGGAGGGGCCTCCTCGTGCGAAAACATTTGGCGAACGTTCGATCGTTCGATTCGTCTTCGGTCTTTTCATTGTTTTTCTTTCAACCATCGGGATGGTACACACCATGTCTCAGACTCTTGATCCCATCGTCATCGTTTCTGCTCGTCGTACGGCCATCGGGTCGCTTGGGGGGGCGTTCTCTGCCCTGTCCGCGGTGGATCTTGGGAAAGGTGCCGTTTTGCAGGCGCTTGCAGATGCCGGGGTGCGGCCTGATGATGTTGACGATGTCATTCTGGGGCAGGTCTTGACGGCTGGGGCGGGGCAGAATCCGGCGCGGCAGACCGCGATCGCTGCCGGAATTCCTCAAGAAAAAACGGCAATGACGATCAATCAGGTTTGCGGATCGGGCTTGCGCGCTGTGGCGCTCGGGATGCAGGCGATTGTATCGGGCGATTCGTCCGTGGTCGTGGCGGGCGGTCAGGAAAGCATGAGCCAGTCTCCGCACTGCGCCGGGCTGCGTGCGGGCGTGAAATTCGGCAATGTCGAGATGGTCGATACCATGATCCGTGACGGGTTGTGGGATATTTTTAACGGTTATCACATGGGGGTGACGGCTGAAAATATCGCCGGGACATTCCAGATCACCCGCGCCGAGCAGGATCATCTTTCAGCAACATCCCAGCAGCGCGCGGAACAGGCCATCGCCGCCGGAAAATTCAAGGCTGAAATCGTGCCGATAACCATCAAGGGACGGAAGGAAGACACGGTTGTTGATCGGGACGAATTTCCGCGCGCGGGGGTGACGGCAGAGGCGCTGGGCAAGCTGCGCCCGGCTTTCAAGCCCGATGGATCTGTGACGGCGGGCAATGCGTCCGGAATCAATGACGGCGCTGCCGCGCTTGTCCTGATGCGGGCCAGCATGGCGAAAAAACGCGGTCTTGCGCCCTTGGCAAAAATTGTCTCATGGGCGACCGCCGGTGTGGATCCGGCGATCATGGGCACCGGGCCGATTCCGGCTTCGCGCAAGGCGTTGGAGAAAGCCGGATGGACGGTTTCAGACCTTGATCTGATTGAAGCAAATGAAGCCTTTGCCGCGCAGGCGCTTTGTGTCATGAAGGAACTGGGCCTGCCTGCCGAGAAGGTCAATGTGAATGGCGGAGCGATTGCGCTGGGGCATCCGATCGGGGCTTCGGGCGCACGGGTTCTGGTGACGTTGCTGCATGAAATGGCGCGGCGCGATGCGAAAAAGGGTCTGGTGACCCTGTGCATCGGCGGAGGGATGGGGATTGCGATGTGCGTGGAGCGGGATGGTTCGATGGACTGGAAGAAGGTGGCGTGACCACAGGGGCGCACCGGATTCTGCTCAAAACGGCGACGTACGGAACGCTTCATGTCTGCGTGGCGATTTTTATTGCCTATGCGATTACGGGGAGTCTGATGGCGGCTTTGGGAATCGGGCTGATCGAGCCAGTGGTTCAGGCGTTTGTGTTTGCCCTGCATGAGAGTGTATGGGAGCATAAGAATTTCTGGAGGACTTTGTTCAAAACGCTCAAGATCGGGAAGGGAAAGCTCGATTGAGACGTGCTTAAATTCCGGGGGGAGCGAACAATATGAGTGGTGTGGCGATTGTTACAGGGGGAACGCGTGGAATCGGTCTGGCGATTGCGAGGGCTTTGATTCGGGACGGTCATACGGTTTGCGCGATTTATCATGGCAACGAAGATGCTGCACGAAAATTTGAAACCGAAACCGGCGGAAAAACTTTCAAGGTCGACGTGTCGAACTATGCGGATTGCGCGCGCGGGGTGAAGGATATCTCGGATGCGCTGGGCGATATTGCCGTTCTGGTCAACAATGCGGGGATCACGCGCGATGCGGTCCTGCACAAGATGGACCCGGATGCCTGGCACGCCGTGATCGAAACCAACCTGACGTCGTGTTTTAATATGAGCCGTGCCGTGATCGGCGGGATGCGGGATCGGGGCTATGGCCGGATCGTAAGCATCTCCTCTATCAACGGCCAGAAAGGCCAGTTCGGTCAGACGAATTACTCGGCGGCCAAGGCGGGCATGATCGGCTTTACCAAGGCCTTGGCTCTGGAAAGTGCGGCCAAGGGCGTGACCGTGAATGCCGTCTGTCCGGGCTATATCGCCACGGATATGACTTCGGCGATGCGTCAGGAGGTCCTGGATTCCATCATCAAACAGATTCCGGTCGCCCGTATGGGACATCCGGAGGAGATCGCCGATGTTGTGGCGTTTCTGGCATCGGATCGGGCCGGGTTTATTACGGGCGCAACCCTGTCGGCCAATGGCGGGCAGTACATGGCCTAAGGCAACGCAGACGGGAAGAAAAGGGCGTGCATCATGCTGGGAAAAGGTCGGGACGCCGTTATTCTCGAGCGCAAGTTCGTTCCGGCGAAATCCATGATTATGCGTCAGGGCGAGGAAGGCGTCTGCGCCTTTCTGGTCCAGTCGGGAAGCGTTCAGGTCTTCCTGACGCAGGAAGATGGGAGCGAGGTCGAACTGGCTCGCATGGGGACGGGGCAGATTTTCGGGGAAATGGCTCTGGTCTTCGATGCGCCGCGCACGGCAAGCGTTCGGGCGGTGGAGGATTGCAATCTGATCGTGATTACGCGCAAGACCTTTATGGACAAGCTGAACCGCAGTGATCCAACAGTCAAGGCGATGGTTGAAATGCTTTCACGCCGACTTATTGACATTAATGCAACGCTGGCGAACAAGAAAAGCGATTTCGAGGATTTGAATCAGACCGTCAACGCTATTTTTCAAAATGTTGCGCAGTCTTTGCCGCGTGGTCAGCAACGCTTGTTTCAGAATGCCGTTTTGCCGAAATTAAAGGAATTTCTGGATGCGCTGCGCGCCTTTCGCGATCGGTATGATGGACGCGGGGAGGGTGAATCCTGATCCTGTTTCTCAAAGGCAAGGGGATGGCGTGTTGTTCATATAAAAATCAAGAGAAAAATCAGGGATTTGTTGGTTGTGTTTCATGCCTTCATCTTCGGCGACGATCTGTGCGGCTCTTGAGGGGAAAGGCGGGCGTGATTTGCGTCCTGGCAGCAGGAAGTCCGGGCGTTCTTTTAATTCTTCCATCAAAAACCTGTGCAAGGCTACGACATCCTTTGGTCTGGGGATCATTGTGGATTTAGGGATCGGGATGTTTCTTCGGGCGCAGTCTTTTTTCTGATCTTCCGTGATGGCGCAGACGCGGTATTCAAGTGAGCAGTTTTGTTCTCCTTGATCCGAGATATAAGAGAATATGGTTTTTCCTGTTTCCCCGACTTTTGTGCCTCCATGGCTGGATATTTTTATGTTTGTTGATGCCCTGGCGTGGAGCAGCAAGGGGGTGATTTCCTCTGCGAGATCGTTGATCATCCGCACACTTTTTTCCCGTGCGTTCAGAACCGTTCTCAGATTTTCCATTTTGTCATTCAGGAGGCTCTGGGATGACCTGCAGGACTCTGGTGTTCCCGCACAAACGGCTCTCTCATAGGATTTGATCAGGGATTCGGTTCTCAGGTCCAGAATCTCGAAATCTATGGATCGGCAATAAGGGTGCCATATTCGCAAGAATCCCTTCTGGGGTTGATTGGTTTCCAGACCATAAAATCGCTTTGCGTCCTTTTTCAAGGTGTTGAAGACATCTGCATAGATTTCATCCTGAAGTTTTAGAATTGTCTGGATGCTCAGGCGTCCTTGCGGGCTGGGCGTATAGGAGAGTTTGCGGACCTCATCGGTTAAAAAGCGCGAGTATTTGCACGATATGACGGGAGAGCCATCCGGATTGCGGGTTCCACCGGACTCTTCGATTCCGAAAATGGAAAACAGGCGGGCACGCGTGGCTTCATTGAGGGCATCTGTTTCCTGAATGGCTTTTATGAAATCCTGAAAGCCCTGAAGGATGTCTGAATTTTTTTCATCCGAAAAGGCGTCATACGGAAAAACAGTGTAGGACAGGCCGTCATGAACCCGGTGGCGGAGGTGAAGGATGCCTTCTGTATGTTCAATGTCGAATTCAAAGTCCGCAGCCTGCGAGAGGGTGTCTTCAATACCCTCAACGGTTTGGTCGATGTCGTGCAGCGCTTCAGAAACCGTTTGCGGGCTTGCTCCCGCATAGACAACCGCGCCGATCTGGGGAAAAGTCCGGGCGCGTACGACATAGGTGTCCTCGAAGCCGTCCAGAGGAGACAGGTCGTAATCCGGTGGGATCAGTGTAAACAGGTCCGGGGGCAGGGGCGCAGGTTCTGGAGCAGGCGGGGGGGCAGGGGGCGCGCGTTCGGTGCGAAGCCCCCTTATGAGGGCAAGTCCTGCCTGCGCGGCTTCGTATTGTGTTGTGGCTTTGTCTGTTTCGGCAATGAGCCCGATAACAAGGCCGCCAGGATAGTGCAGGGTCGAATGTGTGCTGCCTCCCCTTGGGGTGCGGTGGATAAACCCAAGTTTTTCAAGCGTACGGCGGATGGTTTTGGTCGAAACCGGATCGTGCGTGGCCAGCCAGTCATTGAAAGTGCGCTCAAGCCTTGCAAGCGCCCGGTCGGACAGAGGGACTGGTGCAGCGGGAGTCACCGCTTCACGAAAGGCGTGTTTCATTGCGCTTTTATCTTTTCCCTGTTTCTTCGTCGGCTTTGCCGATAGTTTTCATATTATTTTTTTGTGAGAGTGCCCCCAAAGTGGCAGCGTGTCAAGAAAGAAATAAACGCCAAAAGGGCATTGATGTCAAATCGTCACCAGCGCAGGGCTTGAATCAGATAATCCGGTCTGTGCGGGTGGGCGTTCAGGCGGGCACGGAGCTTGTCCGGATTGGGGTATGGGGCGCGGTTGTTGTCGTACATTTCTTCGCGGTGGATGCCTGTCAGATTCAGGATTCCCGAAATTCCTGCCTCTCTGGCCCCGGAAATATCCGTGGCCAGAGAATCACCCACGGCGATTACCCGGCTGCGGTCTATATTTCCTAACATAGCAAAGGCATGTGCGTAGACGCGCGGATAGGGCTTTCCAACGCGGATAACCTGTCCGCCCATGGCTTCATAGCGCTCTGCCACCGCGCCCGGGCAGTAATGCATCGATGGCCCCACCATGACCACCCGGTCCGGATTGGCGCACAGCAGGGGCAGATTTCGCTCCCGCGCGCGCGTCAAAACGCCGTCGTAGAGGGTCAGGGGCTCCTCTATCGGCAGGTTTGTTACCGTCGTCAGGAGGAAATCCGCTTCGTCCGGCGTCCGGACATAGACTTGTCCCGGTACGCCGTCGAGAAGTCCCGCGCCGCAGCCGCCATCAATGTCATAGACCCGGGAGCCGAGTTCCCTGATTTCCGGGTCTGTCCGGTCGCAGAGCAGTCGATAGGTGACTTCGCCGCCTGTGACGATTCCGTGGTACAGGCCCGGATCAATCCCGAACCCGGCCAGCTTGTGGGCGACGGCCTGCGCCCGGCTGGGGGAATTTGACAGAAACACGACCTTTTTTTCGGCTCGGCGCAGAGCGGCCAGAGCGCCCAGCGTATCCGGGTACAAGACGCACCCGTCATGGACCACGCCCCACAGATCAATCAGGAACGCATCAAAGCGCTCTGCAATGTCGCCCAATCCGGCAATCAGGGGTGCGGGGCCAGTGTTGTTATTCATGCAATGTGTCCACGTGGCGGGGCTGGTTTTCGGGCAATCCGGGTGCGCTCGACGGGGTGGGTGATCGGGCGGCGGATCAGTGCCGATCCGGGCTCTGCCTGCGGGACCGGGCGGGGTTGTTCGCCTGGAAGGGCAGGCTTTCCGAACAGATGCCCCTGTCCAAGGGCCATCGCATAGTCAAGCAGCTCCCGCAAATCATGCTCGGTTTCTATTTTTTCCGCGATAAGGGAAATATCATTGTCCTCCAGTGCTTTGCGAAGGGCCACGACTCGTCCGATTCCGCCCTGCCGTGCGCCTTCGCGCAGGATCATCCGGGCGTCCATTTTCAGGAAAGAGACATGAGCAGCGCGCAGACGGTCCGGATCAAGGGAAAACGTCTCGACATGATCGGCGGAAAACCGGCAGCCAAGTTTGCCCAGGCCGCTGATAACCGTATCCTGAACGGTATCGGAGGCCAGAAAATCTGAAAGTGGCATTTCAAAAACCATGCGGCGCGCAAGGACGTGATAATTGCGCAGGAACAAGATCAGGTCGCCCATAAACCCCTTGTCTCGCAGGGTTGCGCGCGAGACGTTAAAGATCAGGGGAATGTCGGCGGATTCGGGGCGCGCCTCGCGCAGAAGCTCAAAAACCCGCGATAAAACAAGGGTGTCTATTTCTGGCGCGGCGGATTCGGCATGAACGAAATCCATATACCGACTGGCCGGGAGGTACAGGTCGCTGCGCGCCCGCACGCGCCCGAAAACCTCGTAAAACCGGGGCTTGCGCTGGGGCAGGCCGACAACGGGTTGCAGGAAAATGTCGATCGCCCCTTCACGCAGCGTATGGCGCACCAGTTCGCGCACAACAGTATCGCTCAAGCCATCTTCCGGTGGGTTGTCTTTTGGATGTCGGGTGCGGTCTTCGTTTGCGGCCTGAACAGGGCTCCATGCGGGGGGCGGCGCGGGGGGCGGTGGCGAAGAAGATGGCGGCGGATCGTCCGGAAGGCCCCGCGCCGGGCTGGTACGCAAAACGGCCAGATGTTCGAGGATCGTCCCGATGGTCCGGTCCTGAACCGCGTCGCGGCTCCGCTCGGGCGAGGCAATGCCCATGGATCGCTCTCGCGCCGCCGCCGAAGCGGTCTCCGCCAGACCATCGCGCAGGGCCGCGATATCAATGCGGTTGCGGGCAACCTCGCGGGTCAGGCGGTCGCTGGAGCGGGTTAATGTCTCCACACGCGCAGAGACGGTGTTTTCCCAGAGCCGTCGCCCGAAAATGTCATAACACAAAATTCCGCACAGGGAAAACAGCCCTCCCACGAGAATGGTAAATTCTCCGGTTGCGTTTTTCCCCACGAAAATCAGGACGAAGACCGCCGCCGCAAAGCCAAAAACACCCGCCGCCACCGCCTTGCGGCGGGACGTGAGGTATCGAAGGGGAGACCGGGCGCGAGAAAAAGCCGCCATGACACTGACTATAACCCGGGAACGTCCGGAAGGAAAAAGGAAAATGGCTTGCCCTGCATGGTTTTTTCAGGATAAACAGGGTTTCATGACTCTGGACCCCACCCTTCATCGTCCCTGGCGGCGGATTGAGCGGCGCAAAAGCCGGATCGTTATGGTCGGCAATGTGCCTGTGGGCGGGGAGTCTCCGATTACAGTCCAGACCATGACCAACACTCCTACGGCGGACGTGGCGGCGACGGTGGCCCAGATCCGGGCAGCGGAAAGCGCCGGGGTCGATATCGTGCGGGTGTCATGTCCGGATGAGGCTTCCAGCGCCGCGCTCAAGGACATTGTCAAACAAGTCTCGGTTCCCATTGTCGCGGATATTCATTTTCACTATCGCCGGGGGGTGGAGGCAGCAAAAAACGGCGCGGCGTGCCTGCGGATCAATCCGGGCAATATCGGGTCGGAGGATCGCGTGCGCGAGGTGATCGCGGCGGCCAAAGACCACAATTGCAGTATCCGCATCGGGGTCAATGCCGGGTCTTTAGAGCGGGATCTTCTGGAAAAATACGGCGAACCGTGTCCTGAGGCCATGGTCGAAAGCGCTCTGCGGCATATCCGCATTCTTGAGGACCACGATTTTTTCAATTTCAAGATTTCGTGCAAGGCCTCGGACGTGTTTCTGGCCGTTGCGGCGTATATGCAGCTGGCGGAGGTGTGTGACTATCCGCTCCATGTCGGGATTACCGAGGCGGGGGGGCTGCGCACCGGAACGGTCAAGTCGGCCATCGGCATGGGAAATCTGCTCTGGGCGGGGATTGGCGATACGATCCGCGTGTCTTTGTCCGCTGATCCGGTCGAGGAAGTCCGGGTGGGCTTCGAGATTCTCAAAAGCCTTGGCCTGCGGCACAGGGGGGTCAATGTCATTTCCTGCCCGTCCTGTGCGCGCCAGCAGTTCGACGTGATTAAAACCGTTGAAATTCTGGAACAAAGGCTTGCTCACATCACAACGCCCATGACGCTTTCGATCATCGGATGCGTTGTCAACGGCCCTGGCGAGGCGCTCATGACCGATATCGGCTTTACCGGCGGCGGCAAGGGGACGCATCAGGTCTATATCGGCGGCAAAACCGCCCACCGCTTGCAGGAAGGCGATGAGGGCATTATTGACCACATCGTCCGTCTGGTCGAGGAAAAGGCCGCACGGATCAAGGCGGATTTGCCCGTGTGAGGGGCGCATCAATCCTTCAGGACGAAGATCGTTAGCCTAGAAACAACTCGTCAGAGTTTGGGCATATTGCGGTTGTCAAAATTGGTTTGATACAGGCCTTTTGCTTCATTCAAAAGCTCGTTCCCTTTGTTTACCGGATTGGGAGGGTCGCTGCCCAGAAGGGATTTCACCCCATCGACAGCCTTGTTCCAGAAGCCCTCTGCCGCTCCGCCAAAATTGTCTTTGCACAGGCCTTTGACGCTCATGAAGGTCGGATCGTCGCTGTCTTTTTTAGCGAGAGGCGTGTCGGAGTCCGTGTACGTCCTTGGGGAGCCAGGCTGTCCAAGGTAGGTGTCGCAGGCTTCCTGAGTGCCGGCGCGTTCGATTCTGTCCAGCGCGATCTCCTCATTGATGGTTAGCTTGTCCGACATTTTTTCCCTCCGGGCCAAGAATTGCGAACATAGGAGTAGTGTACCTGATTTTGCAGGGTAAAATCAAATTTTATGAAAAAACATAATCTGCGCCTTTTTGATGATCTCATATCCCTCAAACCCGTCTTGCGCGAGGGCGCGGAAGGCTTTACAAAGGGGGTGAATGTCTGACGAAGCTCGAAAATCCTATCTGGTTCTGGCCAGAAAATACCGCCCGCAGAATTTCGATGCGGTGGTGGGACAGGACGCCCTTGTCCGCACGCTGCGCAATGCCATTGAGACCGGGCGCATCGCGCATGCCTATATTCTGACCGGCGTGCGGGGGGTGGGCAAGACCACCACGGCGCGGATCATTGCCCGCGCCCTGAACTATACCGGGCCGGATGGAACGGCGGGGCCGACGGTTGACCCCACGGATGACTGCGCGATCTGCCGCGCCATTGCCGAAGACCGCCATCCGGACGTGATGGAAATGGACGCTGCCTCGCGCACCGGGGTTGACGATATCCGGGAATTGATTGAAGGGGTGCGGTATGCGCCGACGTCCGCGCGGTACAAGGTTTATATCATCGACGAAGTTCATATGCTCTCCAAAGCGGCGTTCAACGCCCTGCTCAAGACCCTGGAGGAGCCGCCGCCGCGCGTGATTTTCATCTTTGCAACCACCGAAATCCGTAAAGTCCCCGTGACGGTTTTGTCCCGGTGCCAGAGGTTTGATCTGCGCCGGGTGGATGCGGATGTTCTGGCCGGGTATTACAAAAAGATCTGCGGGTTGGAAAATGTGGACGCGGAGGATGAGGCTCTGGCCCTGGTTGCGCGGGCGGCGGACGGCTCGGTGCGCGACGGGCTGTCGATTCTCGATCAGGCGATTGTGCTGGGCGGCGGACGCGTGGGAACCGATCTCGTGCGCGGGATGCTGGGCCTGTCTGATCGTCTGCGCGGACTGGATTTGCTGGAGCAGATTTTGCGCGGCGATGTGTCCGGCGCGCTGGAGATTTTGCAGGGGTTCTTCCGGGATGGAGCCGATCCGGTCGTGGTTCTGGAGGACTTGCTGGGTTTTACCCATCAGGTCACGCGCCTGAAAGCCGTCCCCGATTCGGCGGTGGAGATGGAAAAAGCCGCCGGGGCCGAAGAAATCGGACGTCTGAAGGCTCTGGCCGGGGCTGTGGGCATGCCGGCGCTCGTGCGGACATGGCAGATTTTGCTCAAAGGCATGGGCGAGGTCGGCGCGGCTCCGGCGCCTCAGGCGGCTGCGGAAATGGTTGTGATTCGCCTTGTTTATGCGGCGGAGTTGCCCGATCCGGCGGCGATTTTGAAAACCTTGACCAAAGCGCCGGATTCGTCTGTTCCTCCGGCCCCCCGTTCGCCTGGCGGAGCGGCCTACAGCTCAGGAGGAGGGGCGTCTGTGGCTGCGGCGGTGTCTGTGCCGATGCCCATGGATGATTCTTTGCCGAATCCGGATAGAGCGATCAATACATTGCATGATGTCGTTGAAGTGCTTCAGGCCAGCGGCGCGCATGTTCTGGCCGGTCAGGTCCGGCATTTTGTGCATCTGGTGCGCCTTGTCCCCGGTCAGATTGAAATTCGTCCCGGTCCGGATGCGCCTGCGCGTCTGTCTCAGGATTTGGGCAAGGCGTTGGGTGCGGCAACGGGGATGCGCTGGATCATCAGTGTTTCTTCTGCGCCGGGCCAGCCGACTCTTGACGAGGACGAGGCGCGCGCCCGGTCCGAGGTTGAGGCGCAGGTCCGCGCACACCCCCTCGTCCGGAAGGTTTTTGATCTTTTCCCGGGGGCGGAACTGGTCCGCATTCATCCTCCACAAGACGATTCAATGCAGAAACCACAAGAAAGGACGTAGAAGGCTATGGCGTTTAATATGCATAACATGATGAAGCAGGCGCAGGAAATGCAGGCGCGGATGGAAGAGCTTCAGGTCAAAATGGCCGAGCGCGAGGTCGAAGGCGTCTCAGGCGGCGGGATGGTCCGTATCGTTTTGACCTGCAAGGGCGAAGCGCGAAAGGTTACGATTGATCCCTCCGTTCTGTCCGACAAGGAAATTGTAGAAGATCTCGTCAAGGCCGCGATCAACAATGCGCGCGTGGCGGCAGATCAGACTTTGGCCGGTGAAACGAAAGCTCTCATGGAAAGTCTGGGTCTGCCTGCCGGGGCCTTGCCGTTTTGAGCATAAAATATTTTGTGTAAGGTTGCTAAGATATGACTTTAACGAAAGCCCCTAAACCCGTTCGCAAGGCTGTTTTTCCTGTCGCGGGGCTTGGGACCCGGTTTCTTCCTGCGACCAAGGTGATGCCAAAGGAAATGTTGCCTTTGGCGGGCAAGCCGCTCATCCAGCATGCGGTGGAGGAAGCCCGCGCCGCCGGAATTGAGGAATTCATATTCGTGACAGGGCGTTACAAGGAGATGCTGGAGGAACACTTTGACCACCAGCCGGAATTGATGAATACGCTGGAGGCGCGCGGGCGGGCCGATTTGATGGATCGTCTGAAAAGCGCCGATCTTCCTGAAGGGAGTCTGTTTCTAACGCGTCAGGCCCGGCCTTTGGGGCTGGGGCATGCGATCTGGTGCGCGCGCAAACTGGTCGGAGACGAGCCGTTTGCGATTCTTTTGCCCGACGATGTGGTGCAGGCGCGGGAGGGGTGTCTGTCCCAGATGATGAAAACCTACGAACAAACAGGCGGAAATCTGGTGGCCGTCATGGACGTTCCGCGCGAGGATACGCGCAAATATGGCGTGGTCGATCCGGGAGCGGAAGACGGGCAAATCGTTCAGGTGCGCGGTCTGGTTGAAAAACCCGATCCGGCCAGGGCGCCATCGACCCTGTCGATCATTGGGCGGTATATTCTTCAACCCGAAGTTTTCAATCATCTGGCTGCGTTTGACCGGGGGGCTGGCGGCGAAATTCAACTGACCGATGCCATGGAAAAACTCATCGGGCAGCAGGATTTCCATGCTTTTCGGTACGACGGAACCCGTTATGATTGCGGCAGCCCTGCCGGGTTTCTTCAGGCGAATCTGGCCTGGGGGTTGGCCGATCCTGAAACCGCCCCCGCCCTGCGCGCCTTTATCGCGTGGCAGGAGAGTGGTAAGATGCCAGCCGCATTTGATTCTTCTGCAAAGACGGGAACGCAATCATGAGTGAACAGGAAGCGCAATCTGTCCGGCTTGCGGAGCTTGTGGCGTCGCGCATTTGTCACGACCTTATCAGCCCCGTCAGCGCGATGGCCAATGGCCTTGAATTTATGGAGGAAGCCGGGCCGGAGGCGTTTCCCGATGCGCTGGATCTGATCCGGTTCAGCTCCGGCGTGGCATCAGCCAAGCTTCAGGCTTTGCGCATGGCCTATGGCGCGGGGGGCAGCGATCCATCCATCGCTCTCGAAGACGTGCGGGCCATTATTGAGGACTTGACGCGTGCGGACGGAAAAATATCTCAGGACTGGGATTTTTCCAATTTGCCCAAAAAAGGTTCCATTCCAGTCGGATTTTCCAAAATTTTGATGTGCGTTTTATTGCTTGCGCTCGAATCCTTGCCGCGTGGCGGGACCGTTCAGGTGGCGGGGGACGGGGCCGATGGCGTCCGTGTCTGTGCCGTTGGTCCGGGTGGCGCGTTGCGGGAAAAGGTTGATGCTGCGTTGGCTGGACTCCTTCCGCTTGAGATGATGGAGCCGAAACTCATCCATCCCCATTTGACGGTTTTGCTGGGCCGCGCTTATGGCTTTTCGGTCGCCGTTGTGGAGCAGGGCAATGACCGCGTTGTTTTCCAGATAAAAAAAGCGTAAGGGCAAATAGTCTTTCGCTGTCTGATTTTGAAGGGCGTTTGTTATGGATATATCAACTCTGAAAACCGAACTGGTTTCCCTGATCGAAAGCGCGGAGGATTTGCCTGCGTTGGAGCAGGCACGGGTTAGTGTTCTGGGCAAAAAAGGCCGGATTACGGAATTGATGAAAACGCTCGGGGGCATGGATCCTGAGGCGCGCCGGAGTGCGGGGCAGGTCATCAACACCGCGCGGGATGAAATTACGGCCCTGATCGACCGTCAGGAACGATCGCTGAAGAAACAGGCATTGGAATCGCGGCTGGCGGCGGAGCGGGTGGATGTAACCTTGCCTGCGCGTCCGGATCCGATTGGCCATATTCATCCCATAAGTCGAACAGTTGAGGAACTGGTCGAGATTTTTGCCGCTATGGGTTTTTGCGTCGCGGAAGGGCCGGATATTGACGATGATTGGCACAATTTTACGGCGCTGAATTTTCCGCCCGGCCATCCGGCGCGCGAGATGCACGATACGTTTTACCTGCCGGACGATCCGGGTGAGACGGGCGAGCGGGCGCGCAAGCTTTTGCGGACTCACACCTCAACCGTCCAGATTCGCCATATGGTGGACCATCCGCCGCCCATTCGGATCATCGTTCCGGGGCGGGTTTATCGGTCGGATCATGACATGACTCATACGCCGATGTTTCACCAGATCGAAGGACTTGTGGTTGGCGAGGACATCCATTTCGGCCATCTGAAGGACTGTCTGACCCGGTTTCTGGAGGCATTTTTCCGCGTAAGGGATTTGCCTGTGCGGTTTCGCCCCAGTTTCTTTCCTTTTACCGAGCCGTCTGCCGAAATGGATATCGGCTGCTCTCGTGAGGGTGGAAGACTTGCTATCGGAGCGGGGGCGGACTGGCTGGAGATTCTGGGGTGCGGCATGGTTCATCCGAATGTTTTGCGCAATTGTGGCATTGATCCGGAACGGTTTTCAGGTTTTGCTTTCGGGGTGGGGATCGATCGTCTGGCCATGCTCAAATACGGGATTCCCGATTTGCGGACGTTCTTTGAGTCCGATTTGCGCTGGCTCCGGCATTATGGATTTGCGCCATCGGAACGCGACAGCGTTGTTCTGGGCGCATGAGGCAAGGAACGGCAACCGACTTTCTCAAGCCTGTCTTTTTTGGGATTGAGGGTCTTTCAGAAGCTTCAGACGGTTCCGGGGTCTAATTGCGGGCCGTTCTGGCCGGGGCGATTCGTTGGGCCATCGAGAGTCGGCGGGGCAGAAGCAGGTTTTTGAAGGTCTGAAACACGCGTGTCGCGCGGCAACTCGTCACCAATCTGCAAGGAAAGCGGCATGTGCTTGTCCGCTCCACCGATGGCCAGAGCATTTCCCAGATTGTTTGACCCCGGATTGTTGGATGCGGCGAAGAGATTCCCGCCTGATCCGTCCATCCCGCCAAAGATTTTTCCGATAAAGCCCAAAAGGCCCGTCATCAGACGCCCCATGAGGCCCTGCATGACCTCTGTAAACCGGCTGAACATTCCGGCCATCTGGGGGTTGCTGTCCATGAGGGATTTCATTAAATCCGGTCCCTGAGCCGCCTGCGCGCCGGTTGGCGGTGTAGTAGATGTTGAGGCGTCCACGGGCGTTGCAGAGGTCGGGGCTGTTGTTTGCGATGGATCGGTCGCTGCGGCCTGAGGGGATGCGGGTGTGGCAGGAGCCTGACCGGGCGTTTCCCCTCTGGCAATGTTTTCCAGAACGTCAAAACCGCTGCCGGGATTTGCGTTTTCTTTCCGCGCGGCATCGGCAAGGGCGGCGCTGCGGATTTGTGGTGGTATGTTCGCCATGTTCTGAATGGCGTTCGGGTTTTCTGCCAGAAGCTTTTCCATGCGCGGAAGTGCGCCCAGGGTCCTTTCCGGATTTTCAAAGTCAACTTTTGTGATTGTACGAAGGTTGGCATTATCTTCGGCGGACAGCTGCTTCCCAAGCGCCGTCAGGGCCCCTTCATTTCGGGCCAGATTTGGAAACATCGCTGCGGCAAGGGGATTCGTTGCCATCTTACATCACCTTCCATTTATCAATATGGCTGTGCCGGACGAGGAGGGGCACAGAGCCCAGATCCGCGACCTTGTCGCCTTCAAATTGAATTAAATAGGTCTGCGTGGCCCGTGACAAGGGCTTGCGCATTGCGGGGTTGATGGTCAGGCCAAAATCCTGCGTAACCCCGTCGCTTAGAATAAAAAACAGCCGATCAAGGTCAAGATCATACTCGACCCATTGAATCGGCGTGAGAAAAGGCCTGTCATACAAAATCCACGTTTTGCCTTTTTCATTCACCATAACATCAATTTTCATTCGGTGTGCACGGTCAACGGGAACCACGGGGGCGGGCGAGGGGGCTGTTTCCTGTTTTATTTCATCGCTTTGCAGCATTCATAACGCCCTTTTTCTTCACCCGACCCAAAGTTTGATTCTCAATACAGACAATACCACGACACACCCGCCGTTTGTCCGTTTTTTTGCGGGGCGCGCTCCCGTTTGGACATTGGATTTTTTGCGCCCCGGTGCCTGTCTTGCCCCTTTATGAAGGCTTTATCGCAGGTCAAGACACCCTCATTCTAAGGAATCGGAGTGCCCTTGTGCAAATTTGGGAGAGGGGTGGCGGTCGGTGCACGCAAGTGCTATACCCTTAGACTGTTGTCCGGTAAACGCACGCAGACTCAGAAAGCTCCGTGAAAACATGCCCCATTCTGCTGAAAATCCTCTTCTGGTGGTTTCCGATCTGCCGAACCATGCGCCGCCGTTCGACCGGATCGAGGAGTCTCATTATTTCCCCGCCATTGAGGCGGCCATTACGCAGGCGCGGTTGAACATTGAGACCGTGCGTGACAATCCGGAGGCTCCCGATTTTGAAAATACCATCGTTGCGATGGAAACCGCTGCCGAGGTTCTGGGTTATGCGACCGGGATTTTTTATAATCAGCTTTCCGTGATGGAAACGGACGGGATGCAGGATCTGGCGCGGAAAATCGGCCCTGTGGCTTCGGATTTCGGGAATGACATACTGTTTGATCCCAGGTTATTTGCGCGTGTGAGGGCGGTTTATGAGAAACGGGAGTCTCTGGGCCTGAATGCTGAGCAGATCATGCTTCTGGATGAAAGCTATAAGGGTTTTGTTCGGGGTGGCGCGCTGCTGGGCGAAGACAAAAAGGCTCGTCTGCGGGAAATCAGCGCGCGAATGTCGGTTCTGGGGCCGGATTTCAGCAGCAATGTGAACAAGGCCACCGAGGGATTTATTCTCGTGGTTGAAAACAAATCCGATCTTGCGGGACTGCCCGAAGGGGCCATCGACGGCGCGCGGCATATGGCGCAGGAAAAGGGCCACCCCGGAAAATGGGTCTTCACGCTTGATTTTCCAAGCTATTATCCTTTTATGCAGTTCGCAGAAAATCGGGCGTTGCGCGAGAAAATCTGGCGGGCTTATACGGGCCGGGCGTGGAAGGATGCGCAGGATAATTCGGATTTGATCCTTGAGATCGTTCGGCTGCGGCATGAGCGGGCGCAAATTCTGGGATATCCCACGCATGCGCACTATGTCCTTGAAAAACGCATGGCCGAGACGCCGGACACAGTGTTTTCCTTTATTGACGAGTTGAAAACGGCTTATCGGGACGCGGCCAAAGCCGATCTGGAGGCGCTAAAGGATTTTGCCGCACAGGACGGCTTGAGCGATCTCAAGCCCTGGGACGTGGCGTTTTACGGGGAGAAGCTGCGCGAAAAACTTTATGATTTTTCTTCCGAAGATCTGCGGCCTTATTTCCCGCTGGGCAATGTTCTGAATGGGATGTTTACGCATTTCAGCAAGCTGTTTCATCTGAGGTTTCAGGAAAATTCCGCCTATCCGGTCTGGCATCCGGACACAAAAGCCTATGATGTGTATGACCTGACGAGTGACGAATTTGTGGGGACTCTTTACGCCGATTTTCATCCGCGCAAGGGCAAGCGCGGCGGGGCGTGGAAGACGGGATATCGTGAGCAGGGATTGTACCACGGAAAGATTGAGCGGCCTGTCGTTGCGATTGTGTGTAATTTTACGCGTCCGACCGCGGATCGTCCGTCTCTGTTGACCTTTGACGAGGTTCAGACCCTGTTTCATGAAATGGGCCATGCGACTCATGCCTTGCTTTCGCGCGTCACGTACCAGTCTTTGAGCGGAACCAATGTGTTGTGGGATTTTGTTGAGCTGCCGTCTCAATTGCAGGAGAACTGGTGCTATGCGCGCGAGACGCTGGATCTGTTCGCGGCGCATTACCAGACGGGCGAGAAAATTCCCGAAGACCTGCATCGAAAACTCTGTGAGTCCCGGAATTTCATGGCGGGGTGGGCGGGCTTGCGCCAGATGGGGATGAGCCAGCTTGACATGCTCTGGCATACCCAGGATCCGGCGCAGATTTCCGACGTGGCGGCGTTCGAGGATGCGGCGATGGCGGATGTGAGTCTGTTCCCGCGTCTGTCCGGGCCGGTGTCTACGACCTTCCAGCACCTGTTCGCGGGCGGGTATTCGGCGGGGTATTACAGCTATAAATGGGCTGAAGTTCTGGATGCCGATGCGTTCGAATTATTTATGGAACGGGGGTTGTACGATCCTCCGACGGCGGAATCCTTTAAAAACGAGGTTTTGTCAAAGGGAGGTAGCGAACATCCGCGCATCCTCTATCGCCGCTTTCGGGGGCGCGACGCCGATCCGCAGGCGCTTTTGCGCCGCGAGGGGCTTTGTAAAAAAGCGGGGATGTAAATGCCGTTGCCGAAACCATTTGGGAAAATCCTGAAATAACGATACCTTGATCTCTATGCAGACTTCATCCTTCTGTGGACCAGATCTTTCCTGTGCCCTGTGCCCGCGTCTGGCGGCGTTTCGGGACGGCAATCGGCGGAAATTTCCGGGCCGTCACAATGCGCCGGTGTCTCCTTTCGGGGCGCTGGAGGCGCGCTTTCTGGTCGTCGGCCTTGCGCCGGGGCTGAAGGGCGCCAATTTTTCCGGGCGGCCTTTTACGGGGGATTATGCCGGGGTTCTATTGTACGGGACTCTTCTGGAAACTGGCTTTGCGTCCGGGTCGTACGGGGCGCGGGCGGATGACGGTCTGGTTTTGAACGATTGCCGGATTACGAATGCCGTGCGCTGCGTTCCTCCACAAAACAAGCCCGAGCCGGATGAAATGGCCATGTGCCGGGATTTTCTGGCGGCTGAAATTGAGGCAATGAAAAATCTTCGGGTAATCCTGTGTCTGGGGAAGATCTCGCATGACTCGGTCGTCCGGACTTTGGGCGGGCGCCTGTCTGCACATCCCTTTGGCCATGGGGCAGAGCATGATTTCGGTTCTTTGAGGGTACTGGATTCCTATCACTGTTCACGCTACAACACCCAGACGAAACGCTTGAGCGCCCAGGGGTTTCGGACGGTTATGGAACGGGCGCGGGCGATTCTGGATGCTGAGTCCCCTGTTCAAAAAAGAATGGCAACATCATGAAATTCAAGTCTGATTTTCTCAATATTATGAACGAGCGCGGATTTATTCATCAGGCCAGCGATCTGGCCGGGCTGGACGCGAAATTGTCCGAAGGGGTCTGCACGGGCTATATCGGCTATGATCCGACGGGGCCGAGCCTGCACGTGGGGCATCTCTACACCATTATGATGTTGCGCTGGTTTCAGGTCTGCGGGCATCGGCCCATCAGTCTGATGGGCGGTGGGACGGCGCTTATTCCCGATCCGACGCTCAAGGACAAGACACGGCCTTTGCTGACGCCGGAGTCGATTGCGGGCAACATCGAAAGTATCAAGACGGTGTTCTCGAAATTCCTGACCTATGGCGATGGGCCTACAGATGCGGTGATGGTCAATAACTATGACTGGCTGGGCGGGGCCCGTTATATTGATTTTCTGCGCGAGGTCGGCACGCATTTTACGATCAACCGGATGTTGACGTTTGAGTCCGTCAAAATGCGCCTTGACCGCGAACTGCCCATGACCTTCATTGAATTTAACTACATGGTTCTGCAAGGGTATGACTTTGTTGAACTTTATCGCCGCTACGGGACGGTCCTTCAGATGGGGGGATCGGACCAGTGGGGCAACATCATCAACGGGCTGGAACTGGGCCGGAAGATGGACGGGGCGGCGTTGTTCGCCTTGACGGCGCCTTTGCTGACGACGTCTTCGGGAGCCAAGATGGGCAAGACCGAAGGTGGCGCGGTGTGGCTGAATGCGGATCAGTGCTCGCCTTATGGCTATTGGCAATTCTGGCGGAATACGGAAGACGCAGATGTGGGTCGAATGCTGAAAGTTTTCACGGATCTGCCAATGGATGAAATTGCCCGGCTTGAGGGTTTGGGCGGAGCAGAAATTAACGAGGCCAAGAAAATTCTGGCTTTTGAGGCCACGAGGCTTTGTCACGGGCAAGAGGCCGCGCTGGCTGCGGCTGAGACGGCCCGGAAGGTTTTCGAGGAAGGCGGCGTTGGTAACGATTTGCCTGTGGCCGAGGTGCGTCGGGCCGATCTGATGGGGGCGAGTGTGGCGGATCTGTTCGTTCGGGCGGGGCTTTCGGCATCCAAGGGGGAGGCTCGGCGTCTGATTGAGGGCGGCGGTGCGCGGGTGGGTGATGTGCTGGTCTCGGACCCGGCAGGGCAGATCGACGGGGCGTTTCTGAGCGCCGGGGGACCGATCAAGTTGTCGGCCGGGAAGAAGAAACACGTCCTCGTGCGGGTGATTGAGTCGTAGGGACTCTCTTTCTTTTGAGCTTTGGGGTCTAGAAAAATCGGCCCTGATTTTTCCGGAATCTCTCTACTTCTACGGTTTTGCCCACCAGGTTTCGGCAACGGGCAGAGCAAAGGGTGGTGGATTTTCCGGGCGGTCGAATCGATCCCAGTACGCCACGCGCCATGCCGAGATATGCCAGTTTGGAACCAGATAATATCCCCACTGTAAGACCCGGTCGAGGGCCCGGCATCGCACGACCAGGTCTTCCCGCGTGGGCGCGCTGACAATTTGCTCGATCAATGCGTCGACAACGGGGTCTTTAACACCGATAAGGTTGCGCGAGCCTGGCATATCGGCTTTGTCTGAGCCCCAGAATTCGCGTTGCTCGTTTCCCGGCGAGTTGGATTGCCCGAAAACGCCCACCGTCATATCAAAATCAAAGGTCCGGACGCGGTTTTGATATTGGGCCGGGTCAATGACACGGTATCGGGCTTTGACGCCGATGCGCTCAAGGTTTTTCGTAAAGGGCAAAACCCAGCGTTCGAACGCTGGATTATCATCCAGAAATTCGAAATTCAGACGCACACCGTCTTTGGCCCGTACACCGTCAGGGCCGGGTTTCCACCCTGCCGCATCCAGAATTTCAGTCGCTTTTTTCAGGTTAGTCCGTGGGTTTCCGGATCCATTTGTCTTGGGGGGATTGTATTCGGTGGTAAAGACATCGTCCGGGATCTGTCCTCGAAAGGGCTCCAGAATAGCCAGTTCAGGACCTTGCGGAAGGCCCTTTGCCTCCATTTCCGAATTGGAAAAATAGCTGCGCGAGCGTTTGTAGGCACCATAGGCAAATTGCTTGTTCGACCATTCGTAATCAAAGGCATAGGTGAGGGCTTCGCGGACGGCCCGGTCCTGAAACAGAGGGCGTCGGGTATTAAAAACGAACCCTTGCATGCCCTGAGGCAGGGTGTGCGAGATTTCAGTCTTGACGATTCGTCCATCTTTGACCGCCGGTGCGTCATAGGCTGTTGCCCATTGTTTGGCGATGTTTTCCTGACGGAAATCGTAATTTCCGGCAAAAAGCGCCTCGAGCGCTACGCCGCCATCCTTGTAATAATCGTAAGTGATGCGATCGAAATTGTATCGTCCGCGATTGATAGGAAGATCCTTGCCCCACCAGTCAGTTATGCGTCGATACTCAATGGATCGTCCGGGCATCACGGTGCCGATTTCGTAAGGCCCGCTGCCCGGCGGCGGGTCAAGGGTGGTTTGCGCAAAATCGTGTTTTCCATCGGTCCAGTAGTGTTTCGGCAGAACGGGAATCTGTCCGACGATGAGCGGGAGTTCCTGGTTTCCTGCCATATCAAAGGTGAATTTGACGCGGGAAGGGGTTTCAGCGACCACATCTTTGACGTGTGCGTAATAGACGCGGTAAAACGGCGCGCCTTGCGTGGTCAGGGTTTTAAACGACCAGACGACATCATCGGCGGTTACAGGATTTCCGTCATGCCATTTTGCTTGCGGACGCAGGGTGAAGGCGACCCAGCTGCGGTCCGGCGGCGTTTCCAGACTTTGCGCGATCAGGCCATAGGCTGAAAAAGGCTCGTCTGCTGTCTGTTCGAGAAGCGTTTCATAGACAAGCCCCAATCCATCTGCCGCCATGCCCTTGACGATATAAGGGTTCAGAGAATCAAAGGTCCCCAGTGCGCTCAGGCGCAGCGTGCCGCCCTTGGGTGCACTCGGATTGACATAGTCCAGATTCGTAAAATCCGCCGGGTACTTCGGCGCACCATGCATGGCGATTCCGTGAACAGGTCTGGCTTCCTGCGCTTGAGCAAGTGCAGGGCAGAGCGAGATCAGAACAACAAAAAAAGTCAGGAAAACAGCGTGCATGAATGAGGACTCGATCCGTTAATCGTTCTCTTTTTGTACATTCATCTAAAATGGAAGGCAAGCTGTTTCGTCCGCAAATTTTTTCTTTGTTTCATGCGGAGTTTTCCGGCGCAAATCTCTTGCCAGTTTTGGGCGGATCAGGTAGTCATCAAGAAATGAAACGGTATCTTGCCCTGGCGCTGTGCGCTCTGGTTTTTGCGCTTCCGGCATGGGCCGCAGAGGGGGGCGATTCGTTCGTCGGGCCTTTTGCCGCGCCGTGTGAGTTTTCCATCTCCTTTCCGGAAAAGCCTTATGTCACGCATCGTTGCAAGGGGCGTAGTGGGTCTGAGTGCTATGATATTTTGACTTATACCCGTGTGTTCGATCTGGCCAATGCGGTCACGGTGCGGGCCACGTGCAATCCGGTCGATGCGGCAGCGGCGGGCCAATTTTCCGAAAGCGCCATGAGGGCGACCTTGGAAAGCATGGTTTCCCGCAAATCCATCGGTCAGTACGACCTGAAATTTTCCGAACGGGACGGGGCGCGCTCCGGAACCTTGTTCGGCGAAGGAGTCAAGGGTGTCACGCCGACCCTGTATGTGGCGCAGCTTTGGCTTGGCCAGGCGTCTCTTTTGACCGTCGAGGGAGAATTGACAGGCGAGGCCAACGCCGATTCGGATTCTCTTTTTACGAATATCCTCAAGAGTATCCGTTTGAAAGATCAGGACGTAGGTGAGTCTGGGGGTGATGGACAGAAGATGATAGAAGAAAGGTCTGCTCCAGACCATTCTGTGCGAAAAAGATGAGGGAGAGGTCTGTTGCCAACAGTGAGTATTGATCTTGTGAAATGTCTTGAGAAACAGGCGATCGAGCCACATCGTCCTCTTCTGAAACAGCCGCCGGATGATCAGCTTTTATACAAGTATGTAAAACTTGATTATTTTGAGGATATGCTCAAGCATGGCTACCTCTATTTTAACCGGGTTGACTCCTATAAGGATTCCTGTGATGGCGATCAGCTAAGGCTGGATAGGGAGCAAAATCAGAGGGTTGGGTTTTTTAAGAGCCCTGAGTCTACGGCTGAAAATTGTTATGATCGTTGTCGTTCTCGGACGTATGCCTGTTGTTTTTCTTTGGAGCACTCTTCCCATATTTACAACGCTTATGGGAGGGATGCCGTTTGTCTAGTCTTCCATTTCGGCAAATTACGGGAGATGCTCAATCAAACGATCGGTGCATTAAAATGGCAATACGGAAATGGATCAAGTCCAGCCTCATCTGGTGTCTTTCCCAATATTTTCTTTATAAATTACGGGATCGTGGAGTATACTGACTTTTCCGAAGATCGTCTGAATACGGAATATCTTCCGAATCCAATTCAGTACACTTACCTCAAAGACAAAAAATTCGAGGCAGAACAGGAACTGAGAATATCTTTGTCTACTCTTGGGATTCCAAGTCCTGTCATAGGGGACTCTCCAATGATATTCCCAAAATCATTCTGTTTGGAGTTTAGTTTCAGAGAGGCAGTTTCCAGCGGAGTGATAACTCACATGGAATGCGAGGGCCCTAATGATTTTTCAAAAATAGAGAAAAGTCTGCGTGCATGTAACATAGATGTGCGTTTATGACCTCTATGGCTGGCCGTATTCGGGAAAAACTGGAGGCGGCTTTTGCGCCGTCCGTTCTGGAGATTGAGGACCAGAGTGCCGCGCATGAAGGCCACGCAGGCGCGCGGGCAGGAGGCGAGACGCATTTTCGGGTTCGGATTGTCTCCGGGCGCTTTGTCGGCCTGTCGCGTCTGGCGCGCCAGCGAGCGGTCTATGCGGTTTTGGCGGAAGAAATGGCGGGCGGACTTCATGCTCTTTCCGTTTCTGCTCGTGCGCCGGGGGAGGGCGGCCTTTAGAGTCGCCTTTCCGGACAAGCCCATTGACCCGGCATCTAAAAAGGATCAAATTAGACGGGCGTCGTTCGGTTTTCAAAAGCCAGCCCAAGGTTATCTTCTTATGACCCAGATTCTTGTTCCCGTTCTAGGTGAGTCCGTCAGTGAAGCCACCGTTGCCCGGTGGCTCAAAAAAGAAGGCGAATCGGTCCGTGTGGATGAGCCGATCGTTGAGCTTGAAACCGACAAGGTTACCCTTGAGGTGAACGCGCCTGCCGCTGGTGTCATCAGCCAGATTGCCGTGGCAGAAGGGGCAAATGTCAAGGTTGGTGCCATTCTGGGCGAGATCGGCGCATCGGAGGCTGCCAATGACGTGGCACCCAGAAAATCTCCCGAATCGCCCCCTTCTACCGAGCGGCATGTTGAAAAATCATCCGAATCGCCTGCCATCATGCCTGCGGCGCGTAAGGCTGCTGCCGATTCGGGCGTCGACTCGGCGTCTGTGCCCGGGACCGGGCGCGACGGGCGCGTAACGAAAGAGGACGTTGTTAGAGCCATTGAGAATCAGGGGGCGGTGGAGAAAAAACCTGCCTATGATGTGGTTGGTACGCATCCGGTTGTGCCTTTGTCTGCGCCGGTTCCGGTGGGTTCGCGCGAGGAACGGGTCAAGATGACCCGTTTGCGTCAGAAAATCGCGCAACGCCTCAAGGAAGCGCAGAACACGGCGGCCATGCTGACCACCTTTAACGAGGTGGACATGACGGCGATCATGGATTTGCGCGAGTCCTACAAACAGGATTTCGAGAAGAAACACGGCGTCAAGCTTGGATTTATGTCGTTTTTTGTCAAGGCTGCGGTGGCAGCTCTGAAGGAGTTTCCCGCTGTTAATGCGGAAATTCAGGGTGATGAGATTGTTTACAAGAATTATTATGACATCGGCGTGGCGGTCAGCACGCCTCAGGGACTGATCGTTCCAGTCCTGCGCGATGCGGATCGCAAGTCCATGGCGGACATTGAAAAGGAAATCATGGCGCTGGGGACCAAAGCCCGCGAAGGCCAGTTGACGATGGACCAGCTTACGGGCGGGACGTTTACCATCACCAACGGGGGCGTGTTTGGTTCTCTTATGTCTACGCCAATTCTCAATCCGCCGCAGGTGGGCATTCTGGGTATGCATAAAATCCAGAAGCGTCCGATGGTTATGTCGGACGGGACGATTGCGGCGCGGCCCATGATGTATATCGCCATGTCGTACGACCATCGAATCATTGACGGACGCGAGGCTGTGACTTTTGTTGTACGAGTCAAGGACGCCATCGAGGATCCGCAGCGGCTTTTACTCGACGTTTGACACGAAGAAAGAAAAGAGTCTCATGATTTATAAGCTAAAGGGAGACATTCTTTTGTCTCAGGCGCAGGCTATAGCGCATGGTGTCGCGCCGGGCGATCATTTCCATTCCGGTTTGGCGCTTGCCTTGCGCGAGGCGTGGCCCGCTATGTACAAGGATTTTCGGCATTACAGCCATCAGAATCATCCCAAAGCGGGAGGCGTGTGGATGTGGGGTGGTGCGGGGGGCCGGGTCATCGTTGCCCTTTTGACGCAGGAAGAACCCAGGGACGAGCATTCCAACCCCGGAAAAGCGTCTCATCATACGGTCAATCTGGCGCTTAAAGCCCTGCGGGCCCTGATCGAAAAGGAAAACATAGCGTCTGTGGCTTTACCGCGTCTTGCAACGGGCGTGGGGGGCATGGATTGGGCCGATGTTGAGCCTTTGATTCACCAGCATCTTGGCGATCTGGAGGCATCGGTTTTCGTGTACGAGACATACGTCAAGGATGCCAAGGCCGACGAACCTGTCTCCGGGGCATAGAGTTCCTCCGTTTCCCGAAAATTTGAAATCGTTGACCTTTTATTCTGCTGCCCGGTCGCATTCCCCGCTGCAGCAGGCAATGGACTTTCCAGCGGAGCCGAGATCGGCAAAGGCCTCATCCAGTCGTTTAACCAGACCTTCCTCTCCGATTCGCAGCCATTTGCGCGGATCATAGGTCTTTTTATATGGCGCGCCGGTGTCCGGGTCGATCTGGTGTTCAAAGGCGCGCGGATGGGCGGTAACATAGGAGCCAATGGCCTGCGCGAAGGCAAATTGCGTATCCGTGTCGATATTCATCTTGAAAACGCCATAACTGACGGCTTCACGAATTTGCGCCTTGTCCGAGCCTGATCCGCCATGAAACACCAGATCAAGAGGGTTGGTCGGCGTTCCATGGGTTTTTTGAACCAGAGTCTGTGAGTTTCTCAGAATGTCCGGGCGCAGCTTGACATTGCCGGGCGAATAGACGCCGTGGACGTTTCCAAAAGACGCTGCGACGGAAAATTTGCCAATCGGCGAGAGGATTTCATAAGCGCGGAGCACGTCTTCGGGCTGGGTATAGAGCTTCGGGTTATCGATATTGTCTTCGGATCCTACGCCGTCTTCTTCGCCGCCTGTGACGCCCAACTCAATTTCAATGCCCATGCCCATGGGGGCGACGCGCCTTAGAATTCGCGCGCATTCAGACAGATTTTCCTCAATGGGTTCTTCGGACAGGTCGAGCATATGGCTGGAAAACAACGGTTTTCCGGTTTCCCTGTAAAAGGCCTCGCCATGGTCGATCATGCCCTCGACCCATGGGATCAGGCTTTTATGGGCATGGTCGGTGTGAAGAACAACACAAATGCCATAATGTTGCGCCATCAGATGGACGTGCCGGGCGGCGGAAACGGCGCCCAGAATTTTCGCCTGAAAACTGTCGGGGAAGCCTTTGCCTGCATAGAATTCGGCGCCGCCGTTTGACAGTTGGATGATGACATCGGATTTGTTCCTGCGCGCCGATTCCAGAACCGCATTGATGGTGTTGGTGTTGACCACATTGACGGCGGGCAGGGCATAGCCCCCCGTCTTGCATGCCGCCACGAGGGCTTTGTAGTCTTCGCCCGTGACGACGCCGGGCTTCAAAGATGCGGTTTTGGATGGTGCAGTCATGGCGATGCCTGTTTCCTTGTAAAGTCTGGCGAAATCAAAAAGCACATCACGCTTATAGCGCGTCTTTGAAGGGATTTTCAAGAAAATAGGATTCAAAGGGTTGGCAGAAAACGTCCCGATAATCTGGTGTTGGAAGTGTATTTTTCTGCCGGATGGAATTGGACAGGCAAAAAACTCGATATGCCATGTCTTTTTATCGCGGTTTCAAGTTATTTCCTAAAACATAGACCTGAATTTCATGATAAAAATTCTTCTTCTTGCAATCTTCTCAAGAAAAGTGCATGACTGCCGCATCGAAATCAACAAAGGCGGATTGTACGCGCAATAAGAAGGGTTATTGATATGAAGAAAACTCCTGTGTCTTCCGAATCTGACGTCTCTGAAAACAGGTCGGAAATTCTTATTCTGGCAACGGATGTCGTTTCGGCTTACGTGTCGAACAATACTGTGTCCGAGGCTGAACTTCCGGCTTTGATCGGGCGGGTTTTCGGGGCTTTGCTGGATCTTGGCAGTGGGAAGCCTGCGGCTGCCGCGCGCCCGGAGCCTGCCGTTCCGGTTAAAAAGTCTATCTTCCCCGACTATATTGTGTGTCTGGAAGACGGCAAACAGCTGACTATGCTCAAGCGCCATCTGAAAACGGCATACGGTTTGACGCCGGATGCGTACCGCGAGCGCTGGGGCTTGCCGTCTGACTATCCGATGGTTTCCCCGAATTATGCAAAAAAACGCAGTAAGCTTGCTCGCGAGAATGGGCTTGGCAAAAAGCGCGCGGGGAAATAGTCTTAAAGAGGCCTGCGGATGAATCCGTGGGCCCGTCAAAAAAATCTTGCAAAGAGGGGGCGGACTGGTAAAGTCCGCTCCGTTGCAAGACATTTTCAGGATCAACACAACAAAAAGGTTAAATTCATGAGCGACATAGCCGAACGCGTAAAGAAAATCGTCGTCGAACGTCTGGGCGTCGAGGAAAGCAAGGTTTCCGAAAGCGCAAGCTTTATTGATGATCTGGGCGCCGACTCGCTCGACACGGTTGAGCTTGTGATGGCATTTGAAGAAGAGTTCAATGTTGAAATTCCGGACGATGCTGCCGAGAAAATTCAAACCGTGGGCGATGCCGTTACCTTTATCAAGGACCATGCGGCCTGATATCTTGACTGCGCCGGGCCGGGAGAATTGACCTTGACCATGAGACGCGTTGTCGTAACGGGTATGGGGATGGTAACCCCCCTTGGTGCGGGGGTTGCGCATAACTGGGCTCGGCTTACGTCCGGTCATTCGGGCATTCGGGTGATCGACCACATTGATGTTTCGGATCTGTCCTGCCGGATCGCCGGGGTGGTTCCGCGTGGCGATGGCACCGATGGAACTTTCAATCCTGACCTTTTCATGCCGCCGAAGGATCAGCGCAAAACGGACGTTTTCATTACTTTTGCGATGGCCGCGGCGGCGGAGGCCGTCTCAAGCAGCGGTTGGGCTCCCGCCGACGAGGAGGGGCAGCTCCGCACAGGTGTCCTGATCGGTGCCGGAATCGGCGGGCTGGATACGGTCTATGAGACGGCGGTTGTGTTGAAAGAGCAGGGACCGCGCCGTGTGTCGCCGTTCAGCATTCCGGGGATGCTCATCAATCTGGCCTCTGGTCATGTGTCCATTCGGTACGGATTCCGGGGGCCCAATCATTCGGTCGTGACGGCCTGCGCGACGGGGACTCATGCCATTGGCGATGCGGCGCGGATGATTGCGCTGGATGACGCCGACGTGATGATTGCGGGCGGGGCCGAGGCGGCGGTGAATCGGCTGGGTCTGGCCGGGTTTGGCGCGCTGCGGGCCTTGTCTACGGGGTATAATGATCGCCCGACGCAGGCCTCCCGTCCTTTTGACGAGGGGCGCGACGGATTCGTGATGGCCGAGGGCGCGGGTATCGTCGTTCTGGAAGAATACGAACATGCGCGCCGCCGGGGCGCGACGATTCACGCCGAGATTGTCGGGTACGGACTGTCAGGGGATGCGAACCATATTACCGCGCCGTGCGCCGATGGAAATGGTGGTCGGCGGGCGATGGAGGCCGCTTTGCGCCGCGCCGGGGTTGGGTCGGATGCCGTTGGCTATATCAACGCGCACGGGACGTCGACCTCTGCGGGTGACGCGGCGGAGTGTACTGCCGTCAAGACCTTGTTTGGCGATTCCATTTCCGGGGTTTCCATGTCGTCCACGAAGTCTTCCATCGGGCATCTGTTGGGTGCGGCGGGGGCCGTTGAGGCGATTTACACCATCAAGGCCCTCGAAACCGGGATTTTGCCGCCCACGCTCAACCTTGAAACGGTTTCCGAATCCTGCCGGGGCATTGATCTGGTCCCCAAGGTTGCAAAGGAAAAGAGGCTCCATTACGCCTTGTCGAATTCTTTTGGATTCGGAGGGACGAACGCGAGTCTTTTGCTCAAATCTTTTATCTGAAAAGGGCGGTTTTTATAAAATGCCCCTGTTTGTCGACCGGAAGTCCCGTGTGCCGCGTTTGTGGTCGAATGCGCAGCTTGCGCGTTTTGCGTCTCTGTTTGACGGAGACGTGGTGAATGTCAGCGCGTGGAAGGATTCCGACAAGGACGGGCGGACCTATCGGTCATATTTCACGAACTGCCGGTCTTACGCCCTGACCAACTACAAGACCGAGGCCATGGGGTTTCAGGGGGCGGAGAACGAGATTTTTCTGGATCTGACCGCGCCGTTGCCGGACGATCTGAACCGCCGCTATGACGTGGTGTTCAACCATACGGCTCTGGAGCATATTTTCGAGGTCGAGACAGCCTTTGCCAATCTGTGCCGCATGTCGTCGGATATCGTGATAACGGTGGTGCCGTTTGTCCAGCAGATGCACTCCGATTACGGCGATTACTGGCGTTTTACGCCCACCTGTATTCAGAAGCTTTTTGAGAAGAACGGTTTGAAGGTTCTGTACTCGTCGTTTAATTCCCATGTAGACTCAAGCGTCTATGTCTTCACCATTGCCGCGCGTGCGCCGGAAAAATGGGCGGGTCGAATCCCTGGAAATCTGACGGCGGATGGAACAGTGAACTGTTTCGAGAAAACATGGCTGACGGATTCTTTTCCGCCGATGGTCGGATCGAATGCGGTTTTGAATCTCGGGGGCCATGTCGGATTTTGGCTTTCCAAGGGAATCGCGGCTGTAAAATCCTGGAAAAAGACCTGAAGAAAGGTTCGGGTATGTTCGGTCCCGTCTATCGCGGATTTTACAGACTCTCAAAGCGCTTTTCCCGCGCCGGGCTTTATGAATGGCTGGACGGGCAGATTGTTGCGCTGAATGCGGCGCCCAAAGACGCCTTGATCCGTATTTTGAATGTCGGGGCGGGCGGAGAGATTGCCATGCGACTTCAGGCTTTGTCCGGGGTGGATCTGGTCCAGATTGACATCGACCCGGCGCGCGCGCCCGATATTGTGGCGGATGTGTGCGATCTTTCGATGATGCAGGCCGGATCGTTCGACGCCGTTTTCATGCTGGAGGTTCTCGAACACGTCAAAACGCCCCAGGCGGCGCTTGATGAAATTTACCGTGTTCTCAAGCCCGGCGGTGCGTTGTTTCTCTCCACGCCGTTCATCTTTCCCTTGCATGACGAGCCGTATGATTTTTATCGCTATACGAAATATGGTCTGGCGCATTTGCTTGCGGCGTTTGGAGACGTAAAGATTTCCGAACGGAACGATTTTTTCCAGTCTATCATGGTGTTATTTGCGCGCGCGATGATAACCTCCGATTCCCGCAACCGGATCGTGGGGATGGGTCTGTTTGCGCTGGCGCTGGTGTTTTATCCGGTTTTGTGGGGGGCGGCGCGCCTGAGCCGGAATATGAAAGCCACAACCGGTTATGTCGTGACGGCAGCGAAATAGGAATAAAATCCTTTCTTTCCTTCGCTTATCATGGTATGATCGAAGCGCTGACGCCTTTTTTGCGTCTTGTTTTTGGGCCTTGAGAAACCGGAAAAATGTAGACTTGGTTCAGAATCCGGGTCTACTTTTCCACTACCCCGAACAGGTCATATTCGTCTGAATCCTCAATGCGCACGGGGACGATATCGCCGGGCGTTAAGCCCTCTCCTACATCCCGCAGGAACACCTTGCCGTCGATCTCCGGCGCATCGGCCATGGATCGCGCATCTGCGCCGCCGCCCGCCACATCGTCGATGATGCAGGGCAGGACGCGTCCGATCTTTGCGGCCAGTTTTTCTGCGCTGATGTCCTGTTGAACCGCCATAAACCGGGCATAGCGCTCTTCCATCACCTCGGGCGGCACGTGGGGGCCGAGCGCGTTGGCCGCCGCGCCCTCCACGGGTTCGTATTTGAAGCATCCCGCCCGGTCGATCTGCGCCGCGCGCAGCCACTCCAGCAGCATATCAAAATCGCGGTCTGTCTCTCCCGGAAACCCCACAATAAAGGTCGATCTCAAGGTCAGATCGGGGCAGATGGCGCGCCACGCCGCGATGCGGTCGAGGATTTTTTCCTGATTGGCCGGGCGGCGCATGGCCTTGAGGACCGAGGGGCTGGCGTGCTGGAACGGAATATCCAGATAGGGCAGGATTTTCCCCTGCGCCATTAACGGAATCACGTCATCTACATGAGGGTATGGATAGACGTAATGCAGCCGTACCCATACGCCCATTTCGCCCAGCGCGGCGCACAGGTCATAAAATTTTGCGCGTACGCTTGCGCCTTTCCACGGGCCGGGGGCGTATTTTGTGTCGATGCCATAGGCGCTTGTGTCCTGGGAAATCACCAGAATTTCCTTCACGCCCGCGCGGGCCAGATTTTCGGCTTCGTGCAGGACGTGATGCACGGGGCGGCTGACCAGATCTCCGCGCAGCGAAGGGATGATGCAAAAACTGCAACGATTGTTGCATCCTTCGGAAATCTTCAGGTAAGCATAATGCCGGGGTGTGAGTTTCAGGCCCTCGGGCGGGACCAGATCGACATAAGGATCATGCAGGGGCGGGGCGGCTTCATGCACCGCGCCCACAACGGACTCATACTGATGCGGGCCGGTGACGGCCAGAAGATTCGGGAATTTGTCGCGGATCAGATCGGGCTGCGCGCCCATGCAGCCCGTAACGATCACCCGCCCGTTTTCGCGCATGGCCTGACCGATGGCGTCCAGAGATTCTTCCTTGGCGCTGTCCAGAAAGCCGCAGGTATTGACAATAACCACATCGGCCTTTTCAGCATGGCCGGTCATCTCGTATCCTTCGGCGCGCAGGCGGGTCATGATCCGCTCGGAATCCACCAGCGCTTTCGGACATCCCAGAGACACAACCCCGACCCGGGGCGCAATTTTGGATTTCTGTTTCATGGAAAGGGGTTATAGTATGGTTTCCGGGGGATTGTCTATATGGTGCGGGAAGGATAAGCTCAGACCCGTGAAAATGGATTTCGGAACAGGCAAAGGCTCCCCTCTTCCTGTCGGGCTTTTCAATCCCTCCTTTCCCTCTCCCCTTTGAGGGGAGAGGGATCAAGGGAGAGGGGATTTTCAGACCATCGAACAAGGACAGACGATCTCATGATTCTTCTGACGGGCGCGGCGGGGTTTATCGGGTTTCATACGGCAAAGGCCTTGCTGGATGCGGGGCAGGAGGTCGTGGGCGTCGATAATCTGAACGATTATTATGACGTGGCCCTCAAAAAAGCCCGGATTCACACGCTGGACGGGCGGGACGGGTGGCATTTCGTCAAGGCCGACATTGCCGACGAGCGGGCCTTGCGGATGGTCTTGGCCGAATATCCGCAGATTGACCGGATCGTGCATCTGGCGGCGCAGGCGGGCGTGCGGTATTCGCTGACCCAGCCTTATGCCTATGGCCACAGCAATCTGGATGGGCATCTGACGATGCTGGAGGTCGCGCGCCATATGGGCGATGGGCTGCGGCATTTTGTTTATGCCTCAAGCTCCTCGGTGTATGGTGGCAACACAAAGCTTCCGTTTTCCGTTGGAGATCAGGTGGATACGCCTTTGTCTTTATATGCGGCGACCAAGCGGGCGGCAGAGCTCCTGACCCAAAGTTACGCGCATCTGTACCGCATTCCGGCGACGGGACTGCGGTTTTTCACGGTCTATGGCCCGTGGGGGCGGCCAGACATGGCGGTGTATTCTTTCACCGAAGCGATGGCGCGCGGCCAGCCGATTACCGTCTATAACGATGGACACATGAAACGTGATTTTACATACATTGACGATATCGTGGCGGGGATTCTGGGGGCGCTGGAGGCCGTTCCCAAGGCAGGGGATCGCTATTGCATCGGCGATGCGCCGCACCGGATCTTTAATCTGGGGAACAATCGGTCCGAAGCTTTGGCGGATTTGATTGCCTCTATTGAGGCGGCACTGGGGATTGACGCGGACCGGGTGTTTGCGCCGCTTCAGCCCGGCGATGTTCTGGAAACATATGCCGATATCGGTCCGGCGCGGGAGGTCTTCGGGTTCTCGCCAGCCACGCCCATTTCGCAAGGGATTCCCCTGTTTGTCGCGTGGTATCGGGCTTATCGCGGTCTTTGATCGAACGGACTGGCTTTCTGCGCGTCGGCGCGGTACAATCAGCCTCAGCCATGAGAAAGCAAAAAAAGTCCCCCGTCCGTCATCCGGCCCGCAACAGATCCGTGCCCGGTGGCCCTCCGTCCGATGCTGTCATTTTGAAGGTTTGCGATATTGATATCGACGGCGACCTGATCGCCCGGGCCGAAGAGTGGGACGAAGCCTTGCGGGGGCCGCCGCCGCGCATTGAGATCGTGCCGGGCGACAAGGGGCATTCGGCTCTGGCGGTCGGCGACCGGGTTCTGGCGCGGGTGCAGGTTTCGGCGGACGGGGTATGGGAAGCCACGGTTCTGCGCCGCCTTGACACGACGCCGCAAAACAGGATTCTCGGGGTTGTCCGCAAGCACAAAACAGGTCTGATTCTCGATCCCGCCAATAAAAAAGCCAGAACTGACTATACCATTGAGGCGGCGGACCTGAGCGGGGCGCGCCCCGGGGATATGGTGGTGGCGGAGGTCCGGCCCGGCCACGGATTGCACAGAGCCAAAGCGCGCATTGTCGATGTGATCGGGCGTCAGACCGACATCGGGGCCATCAGCCTTTTATCCTTGCATGAGATGGGGTTGCGCCCCGATTTTCCGGCTTCGGTTGAAGATGCGGCGCAAGGGCTGGACGTTCCGGAACCGGGAGCGCGGGAGGATCTGCGCGATATTCCTCTTGTGACGATCGACGGGGCCGATGCACGCGATTTCGACGATGCCGTCTATGCGGAGCCTCTGCCGGACGGGGGTTTTCACCTGATTGTCGCCATTGCGGATGTGTCGTGGTATGTCCGCCCCGGCGGGATCATCGACGCCGAAGCGTTTTTGCGCGGCAATTCGACCTATTTCCCCGACCGGGTTGTGCCGATGTTGCCCGAAGCCTTGTCCAACGGGCTGTGTTCCCTCGTGCCGCATGAGCCGCGCGCCTGTCTGGCGGCGCATTTGTGGATTGATTCGGCGGGGCATCTGGTGCGTTCAAAATTCACGCGGGGGTTGATGCGCTCGGCGGCGCGGCTGACGTATGAACAGGTCCAGAGCGCTCAGGACGGCGCGCCGGATGAGATGACGGCGCCCTTGATGGTGCAGGCGATTCCGAATCTGTACCGGGCTTATGACATTTTGTTTGCGGCGCGGCGGACGCGCGGGGCGCTGGATCTGGATTTGCCGGAACGCAAGATCGAGATCGACGCCAGAGGAAAAATGGTCGGGGTGCGCACACGGGTGCGGCTGGATTCCCATAAATTGATCGAAGAATTCATGATTCTGGCCAATGTTGCGGCGGCGCAGACTCTGGAAAGTCACAAAGCGCCGTGCGTCTACCGGGTTCACGATCGCCCTTCGGCGGATAAACTCGACAGCGCGCGGGAGTTTCTGGAAAGTTTTGGCTTGTCGCTTCCCAAAGGCGGGCAGCTGGTTAAACCGGCGCAGCTCAACCATCTTTTGCTCAAGGCCGCCGATCACCCTTACAGCCATCTGGTGAGCGAGGTGATTCTCCGCGCGCAGGCGCAGGCGCGCTATAGCCCTGAAAATATAGGACATTTCGGCCTCGCACTGGAGAAATACGCGCATTTTACCTCGCCGATTCGCCGTTATGCGGATCTGGTGGTGCATCGTGCGCTCGTGGCGGCCCTGGGGCTTGGCGAGGGCGGGCTGGATAAGGGCGAGGCCGTGCGGATGGAGGAGATTTGCCAGCATATCTCTGATTCTGAACGCATTTCCATGGAGGCCGAGCGCAATGCGGTGGATCGGTTTGCCGCCGCGTTTCTGGCCGATCGTGTGGGGGCGGAGTTTGCCGGGCGCATCCGGGGCGTGACGCGATTTGGATTGTTTGTCAGTTTGACCGAAAGCGGCGCGGACGGGCTTGTCCCGATCCGCAGCCTGCCCAGCGATTTCTATATTCACGATGAAAAGCAACATGCGCTTGTCGGGCGGCGGACGGGGCGGACCTATCGCCTCGGCGCGCCTGTCACGGTGCGGCTGGTTGAGGCCGATGGCTTGACGGGCGGAACCATTCTGGACATCGTCGGAATGGACGGGGCGGAACTCATCGGCATGTCTTTTCCGCCTGCGCCGGGTGCCGGACGCTATGAAAAACGGGGCGGGCGTAGAGACGGGAAAAAACACGGTAAAAATCGGGAGAAGGGACCGGATGGGGCGCTGGATCGCGACTCGAAATCGGTTCCACCTGAACCCCGGCCCGGAAAAAAGCCACACCGCAAGGGCAAGAGCATGAATAAAAAAGTCAGTGGAAAATCAAAAACAAAGTCAAAGGCCACCCCGAAGAAAAAAGACCCGAGGCGGTGGTAGGGGTTTAATAGGACCCGATCAGGACGCTGCGGAGCGTGCGCATTTCCTCAAGCGCGTGCCCGGTCCCAAGCGCCACGCAGGACAGGGGGTCATCTGCAATCGTGACGGCAAGCCCCGTGGCATGGCGCAAAACCAGATCCAGATTGGTCAGAAGCGCGCCGCCGCCAGTCAAAACAATGCCCTTGTCGACGATATCGGCGGCCAGTTCGGGCGCGGTATGCTCAAGCGCGACCTTGACGGCTTCGATGATCTGGCCCACGGGTTCGGCAATGGCTTCGGCAACCTGGCGCTCGGTTATGACGATTTCCTTGGGCACGCCGTTCATGAGGTCGCGGCCCCGGATGTCCATCTGGCGGCCTTCGCCGTCGCCGGGAATGCAGGCCGACCCGATTTCCTTTTTGACGCGCTCGGCGGTGCTTTCGCCGATCAAAAGGTTATGAACCCGGCGGATATAGGCGATAATCGCCTCGTCCAGCTTGTCTCCGCCCACGCGGACGGACCGTGAATAGACGATTCCGCCCAATGAAATCACCGCGACCTCGGTTGTCCCCCCGCCAATGTCTACGACCATGGAGCCCGTCGGTTCGGTTACGGGAAGTCCTGCGCCGATGGCGGCGGCCATGGGCTCTTCGATCAGGTAAACTTCGCTTGCGCCCGCGCTTTCCGCCGATTCCTGAATGGCCCGGCGTTCCACCGCCGTTGAGCCGGAGGGGACGCACACGATCATTTTCGGCGAGACAAAACTGCGGCGGTTGTGAACCTTGCGGATGAAATGTTTTATCATCGCCTCGGTGACTTCAAAATCCGCAATAACGCCGTCTCGCAAGGGCCTGATGGCAATGATATTTCCGGGGGTGCGGCCCAGCATCTGCTTGGCTTCGTTTCCCACGGCCAGAATCTGTTTCTTGCCCCCGGCCAGTGAAATGGCGACGACAGACGGCTCGTTGAGCACAATGCCCTGATCCTGAACATAGACCAGCGTATTGGCCGTTCCGAGGTCGATGGCCATATTGGCCGAAAAAAAACCGAAGAGCCTGGAAAACATGCTATGTCCGCGCCTTCCCATGTACAATTTTCGGACTCATCATAAGGCCCGCGCACCTGTTTCTCAAGCCTGCTTCGCAGGTTGTCCCCAGAAGAATGAAGAGAGATCCGGTCGGGCCAGAAATGACTGCCCCCTCTTTTCCTGCCAATAAAAGGACAGAAGGGACTACTTCGGAGGAGGCGCGTTTTCAAAAAAAGAACGGAGGGGATCGCAAAGCCCATAATGTGGGCCCGCATACTCTTTCTCGAGGAAGTCTGTGCCTTCTTCACGCGCGCGACCGAAAATCTCCATTATAGAATCAAGTGTAGCGCGTTCCTCCGAAGTTGGATCTCCTCTGTCCCCAAAATCATCCAGAAGATAATCTCCTTTGATGGCAATCTCACGGCCATTGACACGCACGCCACCTTCGTACTTGAAAATACCCCCTGGCTCGATATCTCGTGCCCCCAGCTTTTCATTCGCCAAAACGGCCACGGCAGCCTGAAACTGCCTGTGAAGGGGAAGAAGGATAGATCTATCTTCCAAAGGGATATCAAATGCCAACATTAGACGGATCTCTCAGGAAAGACTCAACCTTGCCGCGCCTTGCAGCGGGGCTTGAGTTTGTTGATGACATAGACCCGGCCACGGCGACGAATCACCCGGCAATTGCGGTCGCGCGTCTTGAGCGATTTCAAAGAATTAACGACTTTCATGGTCTGTGCCCCGTTTTTCCTGCCAAATTTCGTAAGTCCGCCGGAGCCTATACGGATCCACGCCCTTCTGTCAAGCGCAAGATTTCGCTCGGGAGGTGGATTTTTGCCGCTCCGGGCTCCGTTTTCGGGTCAGCAGGGGTTTGAGAAAATGCCCTGTGTGGCTGTTTTTTGTGGCGGCGATGTCCTCGGGCGTGCCGGAGGCGACCAGATAGCCGCCCCGATGCCCGCCTTCCGGGCCTATATCCAAAAGCCAGTCGGCGGTCTTGATGACATCCAGATTATGCTCAATCACCACGACCGTATTGCCGCCATCGACCAGTTTATGAAGGACTTCCAGTAACTTGCGGACGTCTTCGAAATGAAGCCCCGTGGTGGGCTCGTCCAGAATATACAGGGTCCGGCCCGTCGATCGGCGCGAAAGTTCTTTTGAGAGTTTTATCCGCTGCGCCTCGCCGCCGGACAGGGTCGTGGCCTGCTGGCCCACCTGCATATAGCCAAGCCCGACATCCTGAAGCGTTTTCATCTTGTCGCGGATGGCGGGGACGGCGGCGAACAGTTCGGCGGCATCGTCCACCGTCATGCCCAGAACATCTGCAATGGACTTTCCGCGCCAGGTGACGTCGAGTGTTTCGCGGTTATAGCGCTTTCCGTTGCAGGCCTCGCAGGTGACATAAACATCGGGCAGGAAGTGCATTTCTATTTTCAGAACGCCGTCACCCTGACAGGTTTCGCACCGCCCGCCCTTGACGTTGAAGGAAAAACGCCCCGGTCCGTATCCTCGCGCTTTGGATTCAGGAAGGCCTGCAAACCATTCACGAATCGGCGTAAAAGCGCCCGTATAGGTGGCCGGGTTGGAGCGCGGCGTCCGCCCGATGGGGGACTGGTCGATGTCGATGACCTTGTCGATGAACTCCAGACCGCGCACGGCGCGCACGGGCAGGGGGGATTCGCGCGATCCCATCAGGGCTTTGCTCGCCGCCCGAAAGAGAGTGTCGATCGTCAGCGTCGATTTCCCGCTGCCCGAAACGCCGGTGATACAGGTGAATGTCCCGATGGGAATCGTGGACGAAAGATGTTTCAGATTATTCCCGCTGGCTTCGCAGATGTCAATGTTCTGGCCCTTTTTTCCGGTACGCCGGACCGTGGGAACGGCAATCTCGCGTGCACCCGTCAGATACTGCGCGGTCAGGGAGTCCGGAGATTTCAGAATATCTTCAAGCGTGCCCTGCGCCACGACATGTCCGCCATGTGTGCCCGCGCCGGGGCCCATGTCGATGATGTGGTCGGCGCAGCGGATGGCGTCTTCGTCATGCTCCACAACGATGACGGTATTGCCCAGATCGCGCAGCCGCCGCAAGGTTTCCAGAAGACGCTCATTGTCGCGCTGGTGCAGGCCGATGGACGGCTCGTCCAGAACATATAACACGCCTGTCAATCCCGATCCGATCTGGCTGGCGAGACGAATCCGCTGGCTTTCCCCGCCCGAAAGTGTGCTGGACGCCCGGTCGAGTGTGAGATAATCCAGCCCGACATTCATCAGAAAGCTCAGGCGGTCCTTGATTTCTTTCAGGATTTTTTCTGCGATCTGGCGTTTTTGCGAGCTCAAGGCCCCTTCGTCGGACAGGGCGCCAACCCACGCCAGAGCCGCGCCGATATCCATTTCCGTCACATCCGCAATGGTTTGCCCGGCGATCTTCACGCACAGCGATTCGGGTTTAAGACGCTTTCCGGCGCAGGAATCGCAAGGGGCGCTGGCCTGATATCGCGCCAGATCCTCGCGCACCATGTTGCTGTCGGTTTCGCGCCAGCGGCGTTCGAGATTGGGCAGAACCCCCTCAAACGGCTTGCGGTTGGTCCATGTGTTGCGCTTGCTTTCATAGGTGGTCGTAATGGAATCCGTGCCCGATCCATGTAAGATGATGCGCCGGACGGCCTCTGGCAAATCCCGGAACGGCGTGTGGATGGAAGCTTTGTAATGTTTACAGACCGATTCCAGCGCGCTCATGTAAAAAGGAGCGAAACTCTTGGACCAGGGCTCAATCGCCCCGTCGGCCAGACTTTTGGACGGATCGGGGATCACCCGGCTTTCTTCAAAATACATTTTGAGTCCAAGGCCATCACAGGCCGGACACGCGCCATGCGGCGAGTTGAAGGAAAACAGGCGCGGCTCAATCTCGGAAATTGTAAATCCGGACACGGGGCAGGCGAATTTTTCAGAAAACACTGTGCGCTCCCCGGTTCCGGCATCTTCCGTGACCAGAAGCCCGTCTTCAGACAGGCGCAGGGCCGTCTCAACCGAATCGGCCAGACGATTGCCCAGATCGGGCCGAACGACGATCCGGTCCACGACGACATCAATATCGTGCTTGAATTTCTTATCCAGAGCGGGCGCATCGGCAATGTCATAAAACTCGCCGTCGATTTTCAGGCGCTGAAACCCCTTTTTGCGCAGCTCGGCGATTTCCTTTTTGTATTCGCCCTTGCGGCCCCGGACGATGGGGGAGAGGAGGTGGAGCCTTGTCCCTTCTGGAAAGGTCAGGATACGCTCGACCATCTGGCTGGCGCTCTGGCTTTCGATGGGTTTTCCCGTGGCGGGGGAATAGGGAACGCCGATCCGCGCCCAGAGCAGGCGCATATAGTCATAAATCTCGGTGACTGTGCCAACGGTGGAGCGGGGGTTTTTGCTCGTGGTTTTCTGCTCGATCGAAATAGCCGGGGACAGACCGTCGATGGAGTCCACATCCGGTTTTTGCATCATTTCCAGAAACTGGCGGGCATAGGCGG
The DNA here is from genome assembly GCA_020638285.1 of Rhodospirillales bacterium. Taxonomy (GTDB): domain Bacteria; phylum Pseudomonadota; class Alphaproteobacteria; order Micavibrionales; family Micavibrionaceae; genus JACKIV01. The sequence continues at coordinate 574,162 of JACKIV010000001.1, forward strand.
ACAGGCTTTCGACATATCGCCGCTGGCCTTCCGCATAGATCGTGTCGAACGCCAGAGACGACTTTCCGGATCCCGACAGGCCGGTGATGACCACAAGCGAATCCCTCGGCATCTCGACCGTGACGTTTTTCAGATTATGCTCCCGCGCGCCGCGGACGATCAGGGACGTGTTCATCCCGTTTATATGAGACCAAAAAGAGAACAAATCAAGAGGGAATTTGCGGAAAGAGGAATAAAATGTCAGTCTTTGAGGCCTTCATCGTCTTTCCCTAGTGCCGGGACTCGGCATCCATGGATTTTACGGCCATGTCCAGCAAGGTCATGAACAGGTCTGCGCGATCCCGGCAGGTTCTGGCTTCCAGCAAGGCCTGTTTTTCCCCTGGCGCAAACGGGCAGATCATGGACAGGCAGGTGATGAGTTTTTCATCCGCCGCTTGGTGGATATGGCTCCACTGGCACGTCATCTCGTTGCGGGCGAAATAGGCGCGCAGTAAAGACTCAAGTTTCTCCCGGTCCAGATTAAGGCACCCGGCGGCGTTCATGTCCGCATGAAAGGGCGCCCAGTCGGGGTGGATTCTCCGGTATCCGCTCTCTGTTGTCTCGTGTTCTGAAACGATATGGAAACGACACAACCCCGTCAGGGTGATCCGGAAACATCCGTTATCCAGTTCATCAAAGGTGGTGATTTTCCCCGCGCATCCGGTCTGGAACAGGGTGGTTTCATCCGGCGCGGTGGGCTGAATCATACCGATAATCCGCTGTGCGCGCAGGGAATCCTCGACCATGGCCACATAGCGCGGTTCAAAAATATGTAAAGGAAGCTGGCCGCGCGGCAGCAGTAACACGCCCGAAAGCGGAAACACCGCGAGGACCGAAGGAAGCGCATCAAAGGAAAAGGCGGGCTCTTTCATGGAAAGGGAATATAAGGCGTTTTGCGTTTTTGAACAGGGTTGATTTCCGCGTTGCTATCCTGAAAAGCGGATTGCCATGTGGAGAGGAGACTGTTAGAATTTGCTGTAATATATTCGCAAAATAAAATACACAGTCGGGTATTCAAGAGGACAGGTGTACTTTTTCCACAATCTCTCAGGATTGGCGGGCGTCATGATAAAAGCAGAAGAAACCCTTCCCGTTTTTCTTATCGAGAAGAACAGTCTTTTGAAAGAGGGGCTTAAAAGCCTTCTCGCAAAAACAAGGTTCAGGGTCACGACGGATTGTCCGGATGTGGATTGTCTGGAAGAGTATGCGCCGGATATTTCGCCCTGCATGGTGATCGTCGGCATTCATGGTCGGTGTAGTGAAGACTGCCCTGTGGAAAGGCGGGTTGAGCGCAAGATTTCCGATATTAAAAATCTTTTTCCAGAGGCCCGGATTGTCGTTTTGGCCGAAAAACTGGAGATGTGTTGCTATACGCAGGCATTTTCTGCTGGCGCGGACGGGTTTATTCACAGAGATATCAATCTGGAAGCGTTGCCGGATTATCTGAATCTTATCATGATGGGTGAGAAAATCTTTCCGGCGGATCCGTCCCTGTACAAGGACTTCAAGAGTCACAGGGCGGCGGATCTGTCTGTCCATGTGAATGATTCCCTGTCTCTTTCCCATCGGGAAATCGAAATTATCACCTGCCTGACCAGAGGGGAATCCAACAAGAAAATCGCTCAGACCCTCGGCATCGCAGAGGCGACCGTCAAGGCGCACTTAAAAACAATTTTACGAAAAACAAGCAATGCCAATCGGACCCAACTGGCGCTGTGGGGTGCCGATCACGGCATGGCCCACAACGAAAACCAGCCCGATCAGCCGGAAGACCCTGCCGAAACAAAGCGCCATGGCTAGCTAGCCGGAGTCCTTTTTTCCACATCCGCCCCCCGCCATCCCGTTCCTTGCGCGACAGGGAAACGTGCAAACGGCGTAATGACGGGGGGAAGGAAACTTTTCAAACGCTCATTCCTTTCCCGCGAGGGCCGCGAGGACTTCGTCGACTCCCGATCCGGAAAGTTGACTTTGTGCCGATGTGCTGGCGGATTGATCTCCGGCGGTGTCCTGACCGACGCGGATATCACCCGTGGCCTCACTTAAAATCACGCAGGTTGAATTTCCAAGAGCGGAGGACGCATCCCCACCCCCGCAGACAAGATTTGTGACAGAAGTCGAAGGTGTGGCGACAACGGCGGTGGCGCTCTGGTTCTCCGTCTGGCGCATGAGGGCTGCGATAGACGCCCGGTTCTGGGCCGTAAAGCCCCACGGTTTCTGAAATGTCTGGGCCAGAGCCGAACAGGTCCCCACAAAGCAGGCAGCGGCCAGAAGAGCAGAAAAAATGGCCAGTTTCAAAACAAAGTGCGACGGTGCAAAAGAAAGAGTCGTGGACATGGCGGTATCCTCCTGATCGGGTTTCTTTGGGATCCCGAAAGGGGCGGCTGCGAGAGCCGCTCCTTCCATGGGACAACAGGGGTTTTCATCAGACTTTTTACGGGCTGACGAGGATATCGGGCGCAGAGATCTTGAACGAGGCATTGTTCCCGATCGCGGTGGCTGAGGAATTGACCAGAGGTCTATCCAGTGCCGCCATGTTGGCGTAGTTGCTTACGCCCACGCCCTCAACGATCGAACTGGCTCCGACATCGGCATAAGCCAACTGCGTTACGTCGCCGATCAACAGGGCATCGGCAGGCGTGCTCGCGCTCAGATCCACATTCAGGTTGTTTCCAACCGCCGTGGCATCGCTGTCAACAGATGCGTTGTGGATATCGGATACGGTGGAGGAAGCCCCGATCTGGGCCGGCTGCACCGCGCCGATCGCACCGGCATAGGCAATAGCCAGCATCAGATCGTCGTGGAAGTTCCGGTTTTCCGGATCATACGCGGCGATTTCTCTGGCGCCTGCTCCCGGAGGAATAGAGCCGTTATAGCCTCCGTACAGGAACTGCCCGTCATGGAGATCAACCGAGACGTCGCTTGCGATCGACTGGTTGTTTCCCACGGCTGTGGCCGAGCTGACGACCTCTGGCAGATCGACCGCGTCGATGGCTTCGCCGCCCACAAAGGGGACGGTGCCGGAAACGCCGATCGTCAGTTCGAGGTCGTTCGTGCCTTCAAGAACAGAGCCGTTCAGGATGGTGCCCTGAAGCGTCCCGCTCTCGCCGTCCACCGGTTCTACGGGCTGGACGTTCTGGGCTTCGTCGGAATACTTGGTGACGAAGGTCAGAGTGTCGTCAATGTTGACGATTCCGCCATCGGTTCCTGCCGGAGGGTCATTATAGACACCGCTGACATTTGAAACCGCTGTTGCATCGCCGATGTGAACCTGGGTTTTTTCAAGTTCAATCATCCCCGAAGGCGTATTGTTGAGTTGGATGTTTACATCCTTGACAACATTTTCGGTTATGGTCTTGTTCCACTCCCAGTCGACATCGTCGAACGCCATCGCTCGCGACAGGGGGGCTGTGGTGATCGCCGCGCAGGCGACCGATGCCAGAAGCATCAATTTACGGTTTTTCATCGCTTTTTCCTTCCATCTTCATGGTCTGAGGGTTACGGGGCTTTTTGGCGGGATCGGGTGCAATGTCATGAAGATACGAAGCCATATGATCCGTATTCACAAGACCGCACGATTTTCCCACCGGGAGCCCCAGAAAGTCCGTCATGATCTGGTAAACAGCCATCTCGACAACGGATCTGACGCCGAGCTGAAGCGGCTCGTTCCGGATCGCCCCGGCGTCAAATTCAATAAGCGTATCGCCAAAGAAGCGGAAGACATTGGCTTCCACCTCAATTCCGTAAATCTGTTTCTGAAGGCTGGAGACATAGCGGATCGCGAAGTTCCGCGAGTCGATGACCCGCAGATCCAGCGCGACGTTAATCACCACGGTGCGCGCACCGCCGCCAATTCCCCGGACGAAAAGCTGCGTTCCGCCGCTGACGATGTTGTAATTCAGTTCCGTGAGGGCGCCGACGATGATGAAATCGCTTGCGGGAAGCTTCCCATAAGCTTCCTCTGTGCGGTTGAGGCGCTTCTGTTCGGCCAGTTTCATCTCGGCCAGAGGAATGCGCAGGTCGAGCCGTTCAACCATTTGTGCCTTCCCGGTTTTGGCCAGAGCGCTGATGACCATTTCGGAAACGCCCTGACTCAACGCATGGCCGTTATCCTCGTTGTTGAGCTGGCCGGTCTTGTCTGAAACCTCGCCAACCGCAAAGACGGGCAGATTGTTTGCCGGATAGGTGCGCAAGGTGCTCAGGCACTGGCTGTAAGGGGTATCGTTGTTTGTGACAGGATAGCTGTAGGCGGGTCTGACGCCTTTATTGGACGGCGCAATCACGCCGCTGCATCCCGACAGGCCAACGGCGGCGGCCATGCACAGCGTCCGCGCCGCAAGATACTTGCGGCGGGAAGATCTTTTGGACTTTTTGCGATCCTGTTCCATGACATCCAGCCTCCGGAAAAAAACGGGCCTCCACCCCGCCTGATGAATAAAAGCGGGATATTTTTTAACGGTCCGATGTGTTTGTGCTTGCCAGAGGATATGAACAGGAATCGGAAGTGATTTCCATGTCAATTCTGTCTATGGTTGCTTCTAAAAAGAGGGGTTGGAAGATCATACCAAAGTAGTCCTGCTTCTCCTTTATCCATACTCCTTTCGTACTAATTCCGATGTTCCAGTCGGTATCCGTCTGCCTTCTGGAGAAAAGAAGGGACAGGCTCTAGTCTGGGCGCGAGAATCCAAAAGGAGAAAACCATGAAACACGGACGGGCTTATGGGCTGGTCGTTCTTGCGGGTGCGATGATTGCCATTGCGCTCCCTTCTGCGGCGCAGTTGGACAACAAACCCTATGGCTTCAAAAACGCGCCTGGCGGGGGCGTGGGGATGAGTCCGGGCGGGCAACAGGCCATTCTCGAGGAAAAGATATATGGCTTGAGGCCAGATAATCTGCTGCGCGATTCTTCGGGGAGTCTGATGGATCTGCGGAAAGGGCCCGGTGGCGTGGCGCTGGCGAGTCGGCCCGGTGACGGCGGGTTTATTCCCCGTTATCACGGAACGATCTTTAAGGGGAATATCTCCGGTATGGATGTGGGCGTGTTCAATTCATTCTTTGTCCCATCGGGCGATCGCGCCAGTACGCTCGGAACCGGATATGGGGATATGCAGTCCTGGGCTTCGATCAATTCCTGGACGTCCATGGTGGTTGCGGGGGGGGCGGGGGCTTATGCAGGCTCGTGGTTCCTGACGCCAAGCTCTGTGGACCTGTGGACTCTTCAGGTTCCGGCGCTGGGCGATCGATAGCCTTCCCTGAGCGGCTCTTTTCTCTCGACTATGCTTAGACAATATGGCATTTCTTGGAACGTCTGGCGCGGTCCGCCCGGCGTTCGTTGTTTTGGGATCGAAAGATCGTCTTGAAGGAGAGTTAAGGAGCCATGCTCATCGGTATGCCAAAGCCCCCCGGTTCAAAGTCATCCGCGCCCGCGACTTCCGGTGCGGCAGGGGACAGCGTCATTTTCGACGTCACGACGGCTGATTTTCAGGCGAAAGTCTTTCAGGCATCCGTGGAAAAGCCCGTGATTGTTGATTTCTGGGCGCCGTGGTGCGGGCCGTGCAACCAGATGATGCCTTTGCTTGAAGAGGCTGTGCGCGCGTCCGCCGGGGCGGTCGTCATGGCCAAGGTCAATATTGACCAGAACCCCGATCTGGCGCAGGCTTTGCGGATTCAATCCGTTCCAACGGTCTATGCGTTTTTTCAGGGGCGTCCCGTAGACGGGTTCACGGGTGCGCAATCGGCCAGCCATCTGAAGGCCTTTGTCGAAGCGCTTGTTAAAATGGCCCGCGCGGGAGCGCCGGACGCTATCGACGTTCCGGCTGCCCTCAAACAGGCTGCCGTCTGTCTTGCGGGCGGGGATCCGGCGACCGCACAGGCGATCTACGGTGAAATTCTGGCGCAAGACGAAACGAATGTTGCCGCGTGGGTGGGGCTTGTGCGGACTTTTATCGCGGCGGGGCAGTTAGAGCAGGCACGCGGTCTGATTGATGGTGCGCCCGAATCCGTGGCAAAGAACCCGGAATTCGAGGCGGCGCGCACCGCCCTGTCTCTGGCGCAGGCCAAACCTGCTGTTTCCGTGAAGGATCTGGAGGATCGTCTGGCCCGGAATCCGGACGATCATGCTGCACGGTTTGATCTGGCCATGGCTTTGTTTGCGGGAGAATATCGGGCCGAAGCTGTAGACGCCCTGATCGAGATTATTTCCAGAAATCGAGAATGGGAAGAGGAAAAGGCGCGCAAACAACTCCTGCAATTTTTTGAAGCCTGGGGACCGGCTGACCCGGCAAGTCTGGCTGGACGACGCAGATTGTCCACGGCTCTTTTTTCATAGTTTTTAATCAGAGTCTCAGAAGCATTTGTCCCGGTAAACCGCATCGGGATCTGCGGCGATACTTCCGTCTTCCAGTGTGTTGATGAGGCTGGAGCTGATGACGGCACCGTCTTGCCCGCCGATGCAAGATGAAAAGGAATAAGCCAGACGGGATTCTGACTTCGTTCCTGCGGTGCTCCGTTTGACCTCCATGACGAGGACGGGGGTTCCTTCGGGCAGGGCGATGGTGCCGCAGGACGAGGGCAGGACGGATGTTTCCTGACCGTCCGCTCCACTCTCATCCCACCCGGTCCACCCTGCCGAGACCAGATTTCCGTCACGCATGATGCCGACCGACCCGTTTCCGGCCATGCCTGCCATTTCCTGAGACATCAGAGGGCCGATGTTTTTCCCTAGCCCCTTGAGGGCAAAATTCACGGGATCAACCGATTCCGGCCAGACGGTCAGAACTTCCCGAAAGCTTCCGTCCGCGTTGGCGGTGTCCCTGCAATATCCGGCCTTGAATCCGGATGTGAGACCTGTCGGGTTTGAGATGGTCACGCCAAGGGAATCAAATGTTCCGTTTCCGATTGTTCCATCAACCCAGTCCGGATTTGTGGTCAAGGCCTGTTGTGCTGTTCTGGAAAAGCTCAAGGAAGCCAGAGCGTTCTGGCGTATGGCGGCCTGCACGAAATCCTTGCGCAAGGCGTCTTTTGCGTTCTGATTCGGGAGGCAGGCGGAAAGGTTGAACGTCGCCAGCGCCACGACCAGAAGAAGCGCAGTCCGACCTGACGAAAATCCTCCGCCAGTGTGCACCGTCCCATATCCTCGAATCCTTGCCATAAGATCATGGTAAGGTCGAAATCGTTAAAATTTTAATTAAATTCCTGTGTTCCACAGAAAACAGGGGCAAATAGCCCCTGTTTGAAGGAAAACCCTGCGAATTCCTGGAAAATGCCCCGGAAACGAAGAGACGCAAAAACCTAACGTTTTGCCCATTGCTTGGAACGGCGAGCCTTGTGCAGACCGACTTTTTTCCGCTCTACCATCCGGGAATCGCGGGTCAAAAGACCGGCTTTCTTCAGGACGGGGCGCAGATCCGGCTCAATGTCCTGCAAGGCACGGGAAATGCCGTGGCGCACGGCCCCGGGGTGTCCGGACAAGCCGCCG
>JACKIV010000002.1 GCA_020638285.1 Rhodospirillales bacterium
AAAAGCGTAACAGGCATCACATACGATGTGCATGAAGCTTTGGCAAAAAAAGCCTTTCATGAAATTTGTGAGGAAGCACAAGGATTATGGCCGGATACGCGCTATTACGCCTCGCATTATCAGGGCGCTCTGGAGGTCAGCGGGATCAGCATTATCATTGCTGTGAGTTCCCCGCACCGCGCCGAGAGTTTTGAAGCCTGCCGCTATGTTATCGAAGAGATTAAGAAGCGTGCGCCCGTCTGGAAGAAAGAACATTATGTGGACGGTATGAGCGACTGGTTGCCGGGACATTCACTGTCAGAGGAAGCAGAGCACTCCATGACCTGTTGCGGTCATTGTCAGGAGGATGCGCATGGATGATTTTAGCACTATCGCCGGAGTCGTTTTGGCAGGGGGGCGCTCAAGCCGCATGGGGCAGAACAAGGCTTTGCTGGATTATCGGGGGAAGCCGCTCATCGAACATATGATGGAGATACTTAAAAAAACCGGGATCAAAGAAATATTTATCAGCGGCGATGTTAATGGTTACGACTGCCTTTCCGATCAAGAGCCCTTTACAGGGCCGGCTGAGGCGATAAAGTCAATCATCAAGCGTCTTTCCGGTTACGCTGGATTTTTATTCGTGCCCGTTGATATGCCCTTGTTAAAGCCGGATATGTTGCACCTTCTTTTGCAACAAAAAGAGGGAGGGTATTTTATTGACTGGCCTTTGCCAGCCTTCATGACTCCGCCTTATCAGCAGAGCGAGAAAACATCAGTTCAAGGTTTATTAGATGATTACGGCATCTATCCTGTAGCGTTGCCGGAGCATTTTTCCTCTTCCATGAAAAATGCCAACACGCCGCAGGATTGGGAGGAGGTTGTAAATCCATGAATGTAAAAATCACCGAAAAATCCGTGACATTTAAAATCACAGAAGATGAATTAAATATTCTGAGTACAGGTCAGCCGATAGAAAAATCTGTGCCCATTGGCGGGAATGATTTTGCGATGGTAATTGATCCCGATCCTGCAGAGTATTTTGAAGATTTTAAAGAAGCCCCGCTCAAACTCATTTTAGATAAGGATGAATCTTGTCTGATGCTCTGTACAAGTAAGGATCAGATACAAAAACTCATTGATATGGGACGCAGCAAGGAGGGGCTTTGTGCGCATGTGAACGGTCTTGATGTGTTTCTTCAGGTTGATCTCAAGGCGGATAGCAGGCCACGCCAGAAAGTATAATATATATGGTTCTGGCTTTTCTGTTTTTTATGACTGCCCTGCTTTATGCTTGCGTCGGGTTTGGCGGTGGATCGACTTATAATGCGCTTTTGGTCTTAAATGAGACGGAGTATCGCATCATCCCGTTTATTGCCCTTACCTGTAATATTATCGTGGTGAGTGGTGGTGTCTGGCATTTCTCGCGCCATAAACATATTAAAATCGAGCAGATTTTACCCTGGATCATTTTATCTGTTCCGGCTGCCTGGCTTGGCGGATATATCAAAGTTCCGGAAGTCGTGTTTATAGGCGTTCTCGGCAGCGCGCTGTTGCTCTCCGGGATTAAAATGCTATGGCCAGAGAACGAAGTCATTTCCTTGCCATCACAAAATCGCCGCGCTTTGGCAGGTTTACCGCTCATTCCGCCAGTTGTTGGAGCATCTCTCGGGTTTTTGGCTGGAATGACAGGAATCGGCGGCGGGATTTTTCTGGCACCTGTTTTGCACTTGTTGCGCTGGAGCGATCCTAAAAATATCGCAGGCACATGCAGTCTGTTTATTCTCGTGAATTCGCTTGCCGGGCTTGTAGGGCAAATGATGAAACTGGATACGTCCGGTCTACTTCAGTCTGCTGTTTCCTCTTATTGGATTGTATTGCCCGCTGTTTTTATTGGCGGTCAAATCGGCTCTTGGATGGGTGCTTCCCGAATCAATATTCATGTCATAAGAAAGATTACAGCTATTCTGATCTTATATGTCTCGATTAGATTGCTCTGGAGATTCTTTATAACCATTGGCTTTATATAAAAATGCGAACTTTGTTTATTATTACGGGCATTATATCTCTTGTTCTTGCTTTAGCGGGAATTGCATTACCCTTATTGCCAACGACACCTTTTTTACTGCTAAGTGCATTTTGTTTTGCAAGATCTTCTGAAAAGCTGCATGACTGGCTTTTACATCACCCTTATTTTGGGCCAACCATAAAAGACTGGAGAGAACACGGTAGTATCAGTAAGCGGAACAAAATCTACGCTATGGTTGTAATATTATTAACCATACTCATGAGTGTCATTTTTGAAGTGCCGTCAGCTGTACTTTTAATTCAGGCAGCGGTACTGGGTATTGTTTCTCTATTTATTCTGACTCGTCCTCACGGCAACTGACCCAGGCCTCATAGCCGCCAGACAAGCTGTAAACGTCTAAATATCCTTGCGCCTTAAGAATTTGTGCGGCTTGGAGGCTGCGCATGCCTTTTTGACAATGCAGGATAATTTCCGTCTCTTGCGGCAAATCAGGCAGATCACCCGCCATTATTTTTGAAAGCGGCCAGAGCTGTGCCCCATCAATATGCCCCTGATCCCATTCTTCCTGCTCACGCACATCAATCAGGCAGAAATTAGTTCTGCTACGCGCCTGCTGCGGCGTTAATTCCGGTACAAACCCGCAAACAGGCGAACTGTAGGCAAGGACAACATCATCTCGTTTTTTACTGCAGGCCGGGCAGTCAGGGTTTTTGGGAATGTTCAAAATGCGTGTTTGCATCGTTTTGGTATCAAGCGTCCAGAGCTTGCCGATCAAAGGCGCAAAGCTTTCATGCCCTGTGACGAGTTGAATAACCTGCAAAGCCTGCGTTACGCCAATAAGGCCGGCGACAGCGCCAATCACACCCGCTTCCGCACAGTTGGCGATACGTGCCTTGGGTTTTTCCGGATAAAGACATCGGTAGCAAGGGCCTGTTTGTGCATCAAACACGCTGGCCTGACCATCGAACCCCTGAATTGCCCCGTAAACCCAAGGCTTTTTGTATTTCACCGCCGCATCGTTAATCAAAAATTTTGTTTCAAAATTATCGGTGCCATCAAGGATAATATCGTAAGCCTGAAATAAATCCGGCGCGTTTTCCGCGTTTAATTCATCGTCATAGACTGTGATCTCTATGTCAGGATTGAGAGCATGCAATCGCTCCTTGGCCTGAACGGCTTTGGGCTGGCCAACGCCATCCGTTGTAAATAAAACCTGTCGCTGCAAGTTGCTTTCATCAACCCTGTCAAAATCAATGATCCCAATATGTCCTATGCCCGCCGCCGCCAGATACAAAAGTGCCGGAGAGCCAAGCCCGCCAGCGCCGACGCATAGTACACGGGCGCGGGCAATCTTCTCTTGTCCGTCAAGGCCAATTTCAGGCAGGGTTATTTGTCGTTTATAGCGCATGATGACTTATATAGTTCCGTGTAAGAATTTCTCTATTAATTATAGCCATCTCTATGATTAATGTCTTCGAGATTGCTGCGATTACCCTTCTTTTTTAATGTTTCTATACGATAATATTTTAAGTGGGTAACAATAATATGCTTTTGGCGCAGCCGCGATAAAAAAGCCCGGACGGAGTGCGCCTGCCAGCCCGAGGCTTTGATCATTTCTGCTGTGGTGGCGCCGCTCGTGCTTTGCAGGAGGGTGAGGATTTTGTCTTTGGCGGTTTGCGGCTGCGGCGCTGGGGTTGGCTTTGTGGCGGGGTGCCGGGCTGGTGGTGCCGATGTTTTCGGCGCAGCCTTGCCATCGCGTTTTTCCAGCCAGTAACGGCCCAGCATGCGGCGGGCTTCCTGTGTGATCGCGGTGGAATTATGAAAGCTTTTGCCGCGCCGGACTTTTCCGCCTTCATGCACGAACCAGCGAGTGTCCATGCTCGCAGGCTGAAAGAAAATGCGCCACTGTTTATTGTCGCTGGGCGCCTCGGTATAGCCCTTGGCCAGCAGCATTTCAGCAATATCGGCGGAGAGATTGGGGCTGGTCATATCAAACCTTCCTTTCGTGATGGTTGCATCATCAGCATGAAGGCTTCGATTTTCTCGATTATCCAGAGAAAAAAGAGCATATTAAAACAAATATATATTCCCTTTACGTTCTTTTTGTTAGGCTAGGAATATTATGAGAGTAAAACAAAAAATAGGCCGTAATTCCGCTTGCCCCTGCGGGAGCGGGAAAAAATATAAAAAGTGCCATGGTTCAATCCATAACCACGTGGCGAATGACCGTATGCCCAAAATTAATGATGAAAAGTTTAAAGTAGCCATGCGTCAAGCAGAGGCTCAACATAAACAACGCATTGCTCAGCAAGGGCACGGGAACCCAATAACATCATTTATTTCGAACGGTTATAGAGTCGTTTTTGTGGGAAATACTTATGTATGGGCAAAAGCTGAAAAATGGATGACGTTTCACGATTTTCTGATGGACTTTATTGCACAAACTTTAGGCCGTGAATGGGGTGCGGAGGAAATGAAAAAGCCGCTCGCAGAAATGCATCCGGTTCTAAAATGGCACCATTATTTACAAGAAGCGAAATCAAAGGCCAGAAAGTCACCGCTGGGGGTTAATGATGCTCCTATGACGGGTGCCGCCGCCGCATATCTTGGCTTATCTTATAATCTATATTTACTTGCCCATAATACAGAAATCCAGAAAGAGTTGATTAGACGCCTAAAGGATAAGCGGTCGTTTCATGGTGCTTATTATGAAAGCTATGTTGCTGCCTCTTTTATCAAAGCTGGATTCGATTTGGAATTTGAAAATGAACGTGATGGATCGACAACCCATTGCGAGTTTACTGCTACATCCAGAAAAACAGGCAAGAAATATTCCGTTGAGGCAAAAGCCAGGCATGTTGAAGGTGTCATGGGGGATGAATGCTCTGAAGCGCCGCCCGATATTCCACGAGTGCATCGGCATCTCCATCGTGCGCTAAAGAAAAAAGCTAACCACACGCGAGTTATTTTTATTGATGTAAATGTACCGGACGATGAAAACAAGGAAATCGAAGATGCTTGGTTAAAATCGGCTCTACAAACTGTGCGCAAGGCTGAAGATGAAATAAAGATTGATGGACAACCAGCACCACCAGCATATGTCTTTTTAACAAACCATCCTTATGAATATGAGCTTGAATCTCATATTTTTAGATGGGGATCGATAGGCGAAGGCTACAGAATACCTGATTATAAACACGACTGGCCCTTTATCAGCATCCGAGAATTTGTGGAAGTACGCAAAAAACATCAGGATATGCATGACCTCATGTGGTCGTTGAAAGATCACTATGCCATTCCGTCAACGTTTAATGGTGAAATCCCCGAATATGTTTTCGGCCATGAGACTGGACCGCAACTCATTATTGGTAATAAGTATCTTGTTCCGTCCGATAAAGCAGGACATGAGGAGGTCGGCGTTCTTACTTCAGCTTGTGTTTCCGAACCAGAGAAAAAAATCTATGCCTCATACACGCTGGAAAGCGGAAAAAATGTAATCTGCACTTGCCCCATGACTGACGGAGAGTTGGCTGCCTATCAACGCCAGCCTGAAACATTTTTCGGACAATACACGCCAAAAATGAGAAACAGGGATGATCCAATTTCCTTATTTGACTGGATGCTTGAAACTTATAAGCACACATCCAAAGCCAAGCTTCTGGAATTTATGAAAGAGGCAGCTGACTTTGAAGAGCTTAAAAATTACTCGCAAGAAGACTTGGCGGCCATATACTGCGAACGATGTGTTTACGGTATTTTAGCGCAAAATAAGAAAACTCAAAAAGCGTAAGATAATCACCCGCCCAACATATTCCCCACAATATCATCCGCTGCTTTGTGCATCGGATCCGTCATTAAATGCGCGTAGCGGGCGGTGGTTTGCACTTGCGTATGACCGAGGAGTTTGCCGATCATGGGCAGGGAATGCCCGGCGGAGACGGCGTATGAGGCGAAGCTGTGGCGCAGATCATGGATGCGCACATCATCTAATCCCGCCGCTTTACGGATGCGCCGCCAGGGTGATTGCAGATCGGTGAGGTGTGCGAGCGGCAGCGTGCCGTAAATCACAAATTCATTTTCCTGCGGCGTGTCGGCGTGGTTCCAGATGGCGGTGAGCAGATCAATCACATGCTGGCTAACCGGCACAGCGCGCGCTCCGGTCTTGGTATCGGGCAAGCGCAGGATCCGATGTTCGCGGTCGATATATTTCCATTTCAGCGTCTGTATCTCCATCAGGCGGCAGCCGGTAAAGGCCAGCAGGCGAAAGGCATTAATGGCGGAACGGTGGACGATCAGCGGGGTTTGATCCTCGCGCCCCTCCAATATCCGGCCATCCAGAATCCCTTCAGCATAATCGAGGGTGGAGAGAAGACGTTGCAGCTCCTCCCGCGTTAAATACCGCTCCCGCTTGCGCTCGGGATATTTGGCGATATGGCGGCGCGGGTTGGAGTGCTCATCGCGCCAGCCCCACATCTCGGCCAGATTGAACATTTTGGAAATCACCTCCAGCATGCGGTTGGCATCATAGGGTGTGCGGCGCATGCGGTGATGCAGATCGGCGATATCGGCGCGCTTGATGTCCCGCACCAGAACTTCACCCAGCGTCGGGCGAATGAATTTATCCAGCACGCGTTTATACCCAGCCGCAGTGCGGGGCTTGAGGCGCACCTGCACATGCTCTTCCCAGAAGCGGTCGCACAGATCGTTCATGTCCGGCGCGGTTTTATCGGCCTGTTTTTCATAGGCGGGATCGGTGCCGTCCTGCACCAGCGCGAGGGATTTCACCGCGCGGCTGCGTGCCTGATCCAGCGTCATGGTGCCATAAGCGCCGAGCGTTAAACGGCGGGTGCGGCGGCGAAAACGATATTGCAGGATGAAGCTTTTGCGTCCGCCCGGGCTCACCCGTAGGCCAAAGCCGGAGACCAGGCTGTCGAAGATCAGCAACTCTTTGTCCTGCGGCTTGGTTTCATCGATGATGGTTTTGGTAAGTTTGACGGGCATGGGCGGATCCTCCTTCGTTGGTCATGGTCGATGCGCTGGTGATGCTGGCGATGCAGCCCTGCATCTTTGGAAGCATTCCGGAAGCAAATTCCTGCGAAAAGCTGCCAAGGCGCGTATAAGTCCATGATGCTTGGAAAGTGAATATTATCAAGCAATATCAGCGCATTAGCGTAGATGTGCGTAATGTTTCATAGGGGCGAGAAAGGGAGCCGTACAGCACTCATAACCTGAAGGCCGCAGGTTCAAATCCTGCCCCCGCAACCATCTTAAGGGTGTTTACGCCCTTATCCTCATAATCTTTATTGTAAAAAATTTTGTTGGTTGCGTGCGTTGCCGGGATTTCCTGGGCAGAGCCAGCGCTCGGCGATTTGTTTCCAAAATCCTTGGCTTCTTCTTCCCCCTGTGTTTCTTGCCCTGAATCGCCTTCCGTCTCCCCGGCATATTGGGTATCGCCTGCGCCGGTGATCGTGCGCGCGTTCCGAACCAGATCGTCTGCATCACTCAATGGTGTTTTGGCTTGGGTCGCAACCGTCAGAATGCCAGCCAGATCGCCATGAAGATCAATGGCCATCTCTTTGCTGCCATCCGCCTTGGGCGTTAAAACGATTTTGTCGATCAGTCCACGAATCATCCCCGTTGCTTCTTGTCGATGCGCAGGGGTTCGCAACAGCTTGATAAGCCGTTGTATCTCCTGGCGATAGCGCAGCCCCATATTGGGATGCACCAGCACCGGAGACTCCTTTTGCTCGGACAGCAGAAATTCCAGCTCCTGCTGTCGCGCATCATTTTCTTCCATTTCTTTTTTCAGGGAGGGAGTTCGGAAACCTTCGGCGACCGCATCGACCATCTGCTTGCTGCGGCGTATCAGTTTGGCTTGCTCCGCCCTGTATCCCGCCAGTTTGGCGTTATGCTCCATCCTCAGGCGATTGAGATGTTTCGTATAGGCGTCACAGAAAGCCTGACACAAGTCCGGGTCCATCAAATGAGTCTTGAGCGCTTTCAGAACCGTTTCCTCCAACCGGTCGCGGCGGATAGTCAGGAGGTTGTCGCAGATGCCTTGGTTTCGTGCAGTCGAGCATCCCAGATGGTCGTTCGACATTTTTGACATGCCGCCACCACAGCATCCGCACTTAACGAGGCCGGAAAAGAGGGTGCGGGGCCGCTGTTTTCCCCAAAATTCCTTGTGCTGCTTCTTGATTGCGCCCTGTTCCGCCTTCACTCTGTCCCATAAGTCCTGCTCGACGATTCGTAGTTCCGGGTTGATTTTGCGCTCGCCACGAACAGGTTCGCCATTGGCATCGTATTTTTTGACCACGTCATAGCCATAGGTCAATCCGCCGCCGGACTTTCCTTTTTCAATGCGCCCGCTTAGCCCGCGCCGTGTTTTGTCGGCCAAATCCTTCAAAAACAAGGCGTTCATCGTGCCTTTCAGGCCGATATGCAGATTATTTATCTCCCCTTCGGACAAGGTAACGATTCGTATGCCCGCGAATTGAAGACGTTTGTAAATACCAGCGATATCTTCCTGGTCGCGCGACAGACGATCAAGCGCCTCAGCCAGAACGATATCGAACACGCCTTGTTGAGCCTCCTGCATCATGCGCTGGATTCCGGGTCGCAGCATCGATGCGCCGGAAATACCGTGATCGGTATAACGTCTGACGACTTGCCACCCCTCCTGTGCCGCGCGTTTCTCGGCGACACGGATTTGATCCTCTATCGATGCATCCGTTTGGAGGTCGGATGAGTAACGAGCGTAAATCGCAAGCTTGGTCATGAGTTTGGCCTCGATTTATCTTGTTCCCGGAGAGCTTCATTATAATCATTTTCCGCAGCAATACGAGCCAAAAACTCCACAAGAACGGATAAACGGCTTTGTTCGCGCCCTTTTCCAGGGGCGCGTTTCTTCGCCATGCGCTCTCTATTGCGCGGTTCTTCTTTCATCTTTTCTATCTTTCGGATAAGCGAAATGCCTCTCCGCCTGCGTGCGCAGGCAGAGTTTAACAAGCATGGGGAATAGGAGGAAAAGAGCGCCGCCCGGATTTTGGGCGCAAAGGCTCCGGGGATGGTCAATAGCACATCTTTCTTCCTTTGTAAAGGAATTTATTCCTTCGCCTGGGATCATCCCTTTGATTCCTCTTCATCTTCCTGTTTTTCCTCCGGCTGGGCGGGTTGCAGATTGACGCCGAGGAGCTTGAAGCGGATATGCTCGAACCACCTGATCTTGAACGCCTTGACAGGATTGAGGTTATCGACGATCAGCAGGGATTCGTTGCGCCGCATGACCATCAGCTCGTCGGGCATGATGAGCGGGCGCTGCGTCACGTCCCGGTTTTCGCTTTCCCCGTCCGAGAGAGAAACGCCCTCGGACTCGCCGATGCTGGAGCCTTGATTTCTCCCCCATGACAAGCCGCTGTCGCCATGAGACGAGGACGAGCCCTGGCTGGTGCCGGAGGTGTGCGTGCGATTGAGAGACCGCCCGATCGTGCGCGACCAGGAAAATTTCTCCGCCGTGGTCATGCCCGCCAGCTTCGAGAAATATTCGGCGGATTTCAGGTCCCGGCTTCCGAAATACTGCAAGACGCCGGAATTGCCGATAAAGGTTTCCCAGCCCTTGTCGTAGTTTCTTTCCAGCTGGGAAATGTCCTGAACAATCCCCCACAGCTGCATTCCATACCCCGCCATCAATCCATACGCCTGCTCGACCATGGTCAGACGCCCCAGAGCCGCCATTTCGTCGAGCATGAACAGGATCGGCTTGTCGGGCTTTTTGTCGATGTTCCGGGCATTGACGGTCAGGGCCTGCTGCACCATCAGGCGCAGCCAGCGCCCGAAGGTGTCCAGACGGTCGGCGGGCAGGACCAGGTAAACCGTCATTTTTCTGGTCTTCAAATCTTCAAACCTGAAATCCGAACGGCTCAGGCTTTCCCGCATGCGCGGACTGTCGAGGAAGTGAGTATGCGCCTGAAGCGAGGCTAGGACGTTCGAGAGCAGTTTCTGATCTTTGCTGGCTGTGCGCATGGCGGTCGATTGAACGACCCGGTTGGCGCTGGCCAGCATATCGTTCAGCACAAGGTCGAACTCGGCCGCGCCGGAGACGATAATATCGCGCACGCGGCCCAGATGGCGGTTGCCGCGCTCGCTTTCCGCCGTCGCCACATGAAGGGTCAGGCCGACGCCCAGCGCGCGCGCCTCGTCATCCCAGAAGGGTTCGTTCGAGGCGCGGGATACCACGATCCCATCCCACAGGATCATGGCGTTTTCGTTGATATCCTCATCGTTCGGGTCGAGCCAGTCGAGTGGGTTGAAACAGGCCGGGGTCTGGGTCACGATCCGCCAGGGATCGACGATATGCACTTCCTGACCCATGCCGGGAATAGCGCGGCGCGGGTCGCCCTGGCCGCGTCGCGCGGCGGTAATCATGGCGTTTTCGCCCTTGGGGTCGATGACCAGAACCGATCCCTGATAACTCAGAAGGTTCGGGATCACGGCGGAAACGCCCTTGCCCATGCGCGCCGGAGCGACGGTCAGCAAATGACGGTCGCCCTTGTAGCGCAAAGGCATTTCCTGAACCGTTCCGTCGGCGTCGAGGTGGCGGAAGAGGCCGAGGAAAAGGCCGTCTTCGCCCGTCAGATCGTTTGCCACGATATAGGCTGCATCCGCCCAGCCGGAGCTTCCGAACACCGTTTGCCGGAACTTTTTAAATCCGCCCAGTACGCGGCGGATGAAGGTTTGTCTGGTTTTATCGGACAGCAGGCTATAGGCCAGAATGAACCCGCCGATAAAGGACAAAATCTGCCCCAGGCCCGGCTGTCGCAGGCCGAGCAGCAAAACAAGGCTCAAAATGCACAGGGCCAGAATCTGCCGGAAGCGCCGGAACCTGTCGCTGAAAAACGCGCCCAGAAGCGCGCCCAGCAAGGCTGAAAAAACACAGGTTATGACGTGATGCCAGGGGTCGAGCCAGTTAAAGGACGACGACGATTCCATCTCATACACATTCATTGCCCTGGCCAGAGCCGGAGCAAAAAGGACGGCGGCGCAAAGCACCGGAAAAATAGACGCAAATCTCCTCATGACGCATTCCTCCCTTTCAAGAAGCGTTTGTTTCCACGTTGGTTCTGTCGTCTTGTAAGAAGCGGAGCGGTCTTATCGTTCCAGATCGCGGTCTTGTTCTTTGGCTCTGCTTCTCACGATTTCGGCCCATTGGGCGTCAGCTCTGGCGCGTCGCGCCAAAGCGTCCCGATCTTCTTCGGGAGGGGACCGATCTTCATGCGCCGGGGCATCCTGCGCCCGGCTTTCCTGTGCGACCTGCGGACTGCCCGCATCGCGGGTCAGTTCGCGGCCAAGCTCGACAAAAGCCCCGGCAGTCTGTTTGCTCAGCCCCACCGCGCTTTTGGTGATTTCTTCCATCGCATCGAACAATCCGCCGACAAGGGTTGTCTCATGGTCCGCGCGGATGGCGTGGTCTTCATAAGGAACCGACGCTCCGCCCTGTGTCGGATCGTGCGGTTTGTCCTCCTGTTCCGGTCCCATGGGCGGCATCGTTTGTTTTTCCTGTCGTTGCCCTGTGTTGTTGTTTCAGGCGCCCCCGCGTCTAAAACGGTATCTCGTCGTCATAAAAAAGGCCGCTGAAAGCGGCCTGGTTGAAGCGCTCTGAAATCCTGTGGCCCAGAGGGGCGCAACAGGGGGAGTGTTCTCCCGGATGTCCTGAAAAGGCTGCGGAAAACGTCCGCTCAAAAGAGACGAGAGGTAAAACGCTATGTCGTCAATGACGGCTACGATGTCATGCAGGGCGTGTAAAATAGCCACGCGCGCACGCCTTTCATGATTATCAACATCACGCATCGCATACCCTCCCTGACAGAGCATCGACCGTCTGCTGTGTTTTATTAAGGTTAATTTACAGTAAACATGCTCCATAATCAAGAAAAATGTGTGTATAAGGCACAAAGATGTATATTTTATGCTTTCTTGTATAAACATAAAGCAATACGCCATAAATAATGAAGTTATTATGCCAAGAGGGCGTAAAGTAAAATACTATGAAAAATAAAACAGCGCATGATGCAGCACCATTCCGGTTTTTCTTCCTCCATACTGGCATCGAGGCGTAAAAAACTGGGGTAAGGGGAGCGTGCCGAGGTAAGGGGAGGGTGTTCCCGTCGTCTGTGCCTTCCTCCGTCTGCTTCCGGTTATTGGCATGTCAGCTTCACGCTACGCGCAAGATGTGCGTTGTATTACACAACGCCATCCTGGCAAGGGGGCCCGCTGCGCGCCCCCGTTGCATCCCTCCGGCTCTTGGCGCGGACGGCTTGGGGCAAGCCTTGCGGGGATCGACCCCGCACCGCGCCATCAAAACGTATCGCCGTTTTATCCCTCGCAGGGCTTGGGAGACGTGCCTCTCCCACCTGCACCAAACCCATGCATGAACGCGTGGACGTTCAATCCCATTCAGGGGAGCCTTCAAGCTCCCCTGAAAACCCCATGATGATTTCATCAAGACCAAAGGGAGAATCCTCTCTCCCTCGTGGACACCCATCGACAAGGGGAGATGTTGGCTCTCCCCTTGACCCCATCAAGCGGGTCCTGGAGCGTATGCCAGCGCCACCTGCACCGAACCATGCACAAATCTTGTGCGGGTTTTTTACAGATACCCAACGGGGATGGCGTCAACCTTGTCGTTGATCGCGGTCAGGGCTGTGGTCATGCAGATCACGCCGCCATGTCCGATTGGGACTTTCAGCTTGTCCAGCATATCAAACCCTTTGAAACCCGTGTTTTGTATCGAGGCTGTCTTTTTGATCTCGATGGGGTAGAGCGCCCCGTTTTCCTCGATCAACAGATCAACCTCTCTCTTGTCCTTGTCGCGGTAGAAAGAAACGCGCGGAATGCGTCCGTGATGCAAATAGGATTTGATGATTTCGGAGATAACCCATGTTTCCAGAAACGCGCCGGACATGGCCCCGCGCTCCAGCACATCCGGGTTGAGCCAGCCGGTCAGATACGCGCAAAGCCCCGTGTCCATGAAATAGAGTTTCGGTGTTTTGACGAGCCGCTTGGTGCGGTTGTTGAAATAAGGCTGGAGCAGATAGACGATCCCGGAGGCGTGCAGGACATTCAGCCATGTCTTGATCGTGCTTTCACTCACGCCCACATCGCGCGCCATGTCCGCGAAATTGACAAGCTGTCCGGTGCGGGCGGCGGCGACCTGCATGAATTTATGAAAGGCTGCGGCATCGTTGATGTTCAGATAATCGCGCACGTCCCGCTGGATATAGGTTGCGACGTAAGAGCTGTAAAACCGCTCCCAGTTTTTGTCTGAATCCTGAACGACCATATCGGGATAGGTTCCGCGCCAGATTTTGTGATAGACCTCCGGCAGCGTTAAAGCGGCGGCGGTTTTTTGTCTGGACTTAAGCAAGGACAGTTCCGGCAGGAAAGGCGGATCATCCGGGCGGCCTTGTTCCTCGGCCAGAGAAATTCCCTGCAAATGCAAAATCGCCACGCGGCCTGCCAGAGACTCCGTGACGT
The DNA here is from genome assembly GCA_020638285.1 of Rhodospirillales bacterium. GTDB lineage: Bacteria > Pseudomonadota > Alphaproteobacteria > Micavibrionales > Micavibrionaceae > JACKIV01. Next base: position 13,541 of record JACKIV010000002.1, read on the forward strand.
TTTTCATCAGGTCGAATTGCTGTGATCCGGTGAGCCAGAACAGCCCGTTCTTTCCGGCCTTATCGACCGCCATCTTGATGTAGGGGAACAAATCCGGCGCATATTGCACTTCGTCGATCAGGACAGGCAGTTGCAGCCTGTCGAGAAAGCTCGCGGGGTCTTGCTGTGCCGCCTGGCGCAGGTTCAGATCGTCCAGCGTGACATAGGAGCGGGAGCCTTTTTGAATATCCTGAAGCAAGGTCGTTTTTCCGACCTGCCGGGGGCCGGTCAGCATCACGACTTTGAAGCTGTCGCTGGTCTCGCATATTGCGGGTCCGAGGGTACGCTTGATGTTTTCAGGCATATCGTCCAATCCTTATTCTAATCACAGATTAGCCGATATAGGGAAAATTGTCAATAACGGCAATATATTAACACAGTCACTTTTTCGCAAAAACAAAGAGCTAATGGGCTTCAGGCATTTTGGCGTATCCGACGGACGCAACGGCGATAAAACGTCCTGCTCCGTTCGATCTTTGCGGATGACGATGTTGCGCGCGGCTTATTCTTTACCGCCAGCGTTTCGCCGCCGAATACGACCAAAGGGCACTTCATTGTCCCCTGGAACCCCTTATCTTTTCACATCGCATTGAAAAAGGCTGTTTTCTCCCTTATTCTGCATGATATTTTAATGAATATTCTTGCATTATAGCCCATTCCTCCTGTAAACTGGAAGAATGGAGCAAAAGCCATGAATGCGCTGGAACAGGTCAAAAATCACCTTCGGGAAGGCAGGGTTTATCGCCGCGCTGACCTTGAGCCATGGTCAAACGCCATTGATCGTCACCTGCTTCAATTGCAGGAAGAGGGCGTTTTGGTGAAGCTCTCTGGCGGGCTTTATTATTGCCCGAAGATGACTGCCTTTGGCGCGGCTCCTGCCGAGGATGAAAGGCTGGTTGAAGCCTTTTTGAAAGACCGCCGTTTTCTGCTTACATCCCCGAACCTTTACAACGCTCTGGGGCTTGGCACGACACAGCTTTATAATGAAACGCTGGTCTATAACCACAAGCGGCATGGCCGCTTTACGCTGGGCGGACGGACGTTCCGCTTTGCCATGAAGCCGCATTTTCCTGCCAAGCCCACGCCGGAATTTTTACTGGTGGACGTGGTGAACAACCTTGTCCAGCTTGCCGAGGACAGGGAAAAGGTTTTGAAGCAGGTTGAACGCAAGGCACACTCCATGAAAAGGCGCTCTCTGGAAAAGGCGGTGCGCGACTATGGCGGCGCACGGGCGAAGAAATTCTTTTCCAAAATCCTTTCCGCAGATACCATGCAGTATGCCTGAACTCGGATTCCTTCATAACCATCCTGATTTTCCCGCGCTCATTCGGATTGTTGCGGGAGAAATGGCCATTGACCCTGCCTTGGTGGAAAAAGACTACTGGATCATGCACTGCCTGTTCGGGCTGCAAAAGCTGGGCTTGGTGTTTGAACTTAAAGGGGGAACATCTCTTTCCAAGGGGTTCGGGCTGATTCATCGGTTTTCCGAAGACATTGATATTCGCATCGAGCCGCCAGAGGGTAGAGACGTAAAAACAGGCCGCAATCAGGACAAGCCCGATCATTGCCAGAGCCGAAAGGACTTTTACGACTGGCTGGCTGCAACCATCACAATGGATGGAATTTATGACGCAAAACGTGACAGCGCGTTTGACGATGGAAAATACCGCAGCGGCGGCATTCGTTTGTATTACAAAACCATAGGCGGCCCGCTTGATGGCTTGAAAGACGGCATTTTGCTGGAAGTTGGTTTTGACGATATTACGCCAAACATGCCCAGAACCATCAGTTCATGGGCGTATGATTATGCCGCCGGAAAAGTGCCGATCATTGATAACCGTGCCGTTGCTGTGCCTTGCTATCATTCCGGCTATACCCTTGTTGAAAAGCTGCAAACCATCTCCACCAAATACCGTCAGCAGCAGGAAGCGGGAGCCTTCCCGATCAATTTCATGCGGCACTATTATGATGTTTTTTGCCTGCTTCAAGACGCAGATACGCTTGAATTCATCGGCACGCCCGATTATGCCGCGCACAAAGAAAAACGCTTCCGTACTGCCGACAATCCGATTATTGCCGAGAACGAGGCGTTTTTGCTCCGCGACGAGAAAACTAGAGCGACATATCAAGCAGCCTACCAAGCGACAAGTGCCCTCTATTATCAATCGCAGCCGGATTTTGACGCTATCCTCGCGGAAATCGGCAAGAATCTCGGCGCGTTGTAACGATCTTCAGAGTTTTCTTGTATTTCCCGCCTGTTTGCCTTTATGGTGAAAGCGTGCAGTCGAGAGGCTGCCGGGGCTGATAACCCTTCCGTAAGAGGTCAGACACTGCCTGAAGTGTGTCGTCACTCGGTCTTTGGCCGGGTGGCGATGTTATGTTCAGGGCGCAAGCCTAAAGGCATCGCGCCATTCTTACGGATGGTTATCACACCCGGCCACCAGTCTGCGAAGACTGGTGGTTTTTTCGTTCAACCGCCGTAAGAAAAGGACCAAAACCATGACTGACAAAAAGACCGATCCGGCCGCATTGGCCCAGCGCCTCGCGACCTGTCCGATCAATTTCGACCCGAACCACAATCACGAACATGGCGCAAATGAGGTTTTGGTTTACGGTTACGTCCTCATAGCGCTCGCTGTAATTATCTTCTGATTCATCAATCAGAACCTCTGGGTTGCTGGCAAGTGGTGAGATGTAAACGGTCTTCACGGCAGGGTTAATAAGCGTTACCCTTTCGATAACGTGTTGTAGCAAAATTCCCCTATCATCATCCGCCAGTTTGTAGGCTTCATCTACAATTAGCACATCAGTTTTTCTAGGTGCCCGTTGTAGCAAAAGTTGCAAGCGTTCCTGAGTAAGTATGAATATGCAGGGCTTGGCATCATCAGTGAATCGAATAAATGGGAAAGATGTTACATTGACCTTCGATGCCTTGATTTCCTCGCTGAGAGCGGATTGAAAATCTGCTTCAACCTCTGCAATGAGGGCGCGGGTCGGCACAACATACACGATAGAGCAACCCGGCTGCTCAGCAACAAGTTCCAAAATCCATTGCTTGATTAAATGCGATTTCCCGGCAGACGTAGGGGCGGAAACGCTCAGAGTGCGATAGGTATTTAATGCTTCCCAAAATGACCGCTGGAATACATTCACGTTTAGGCGTGCGCCATTCTTGAGCCATACAGAATGCTCGACTTCTTGCTTAATCCAGTTCAAATTTCCTAAGAAGGTTTTTTGCCATTCCTCAGATTTTTCGCCGAGTAGATTCTTATCTTTAGCAAGGGTTATAGCACGCCGATTCGCCAATACATTTAGGACAAATTGCGCTGAGTTTTTTTGCGTATCTGTTGTTACATCTTTGTTTTGAAGGCAGAACTGAGCGATTCGCAGAGCCATATCCTGCATTTGCGATTTTTTAGAGTGCGCCAAGAAGCTGGCGCACTTCAACATATAATCCCAATCATGGTTATGGTGAATATGACCTGCCTCCCGAAAACTGAGGCAGTTTGAGGTAGAGTCTGCAACCTGAGAGAAGGAGCAGACGATGAAGAAGCGGTTTACGGAAGAACAGATCATCCGAGTGCTGAAGGAAGCGGAGGCCGGGGCGAAGACGTCCGACCTGTGCCGCAAGCACGGGATCAGCGACGCGACGTTCTATAACTGGAAGGCGAAGTTCGGCGGCATGGACGTGTCGGATGCGAAGCGGCTGAAGCAACTGGAGAGCGAGAACGCGAAGCTGAAGCGGCTGTTAGCCGATGCCGAGCTAGACAAGCTCATGATGAAGGAGCTTCTGTCAAAAAACTGGTAAAGCCTGCACAGAAACGGCAGGCGGTAAAAATCCTGACAGAGAAGCATAAGGTATCGGCACGGCGGGCCCAACGGGTTGTTGGGCTCAGCCGTGGCACGGCGCATTACCGGACGAAGCGCAACGACGACGCCCTGCGCGAAGCGATGCGGCGCGTGGCGGCGGAACGTAGGCGGTTCGGCTACAAGCGGATCGCGGTGATGCTGAAGCGCGATGGCTTTGTTTGCAACATCAAGAAGATTTACCGGATTTACAAGGAGGAAGGTCTCATGGTCAAACGCAGGAAAGGCCGTAAACGCGCGCGCGGCACGCGGTTGCCGCTGCCAAAGCCCGACAGTATCAATCAGGTCTGGAGCCTGGATTTTCTGAGCGATGCCTTGTCAGACGGGCGACGGTTCCGCGTCCTGAACGTGCTGGATCAATGCTCGCGCGAATGCCTGACGTTGGCGACGGACACGTCCATCGGCGGTGTGCGCGTCGTCCGTGAACTGGACCGGCTCATCGACCGTTATGGCAAGCCCTTGTGCATTGTCAGTGACAACGGCACAGAGTTCACCAGCCGCGCCGTTCTAGCCTGGGCTCAAGAGCAGCATGTCGAATGGCATTATATCACGCCGGGCAAGCCTAGAGAAAACGGCTACACCGAGAGCCTGAACGGACGCATCCGCGATGAATGTCTGAATGAGCATGTGTTTGAAAGCCTCGCTCACGCTCGGCGGATCATCGCGGCTTGGCGGGACGATTATAACAACGTCCGGCCTCACGGTAGCATCGGTAACATGCCCCCAGCCGCCTATCGCGTCAGTCTGCTCTCGACACTTGCGGTCGAGCAGCCCGGCGCTTGCCCTTAACCCCAAACATGCCTATCTTAACCTAAAGACTCTAAATCATATCGCCCCGAAAAAGGGGAGAAGGTCACACCCTTTAGGCTTAGGCTTTGATCTATAGTGGACGCATTAAAAGCTAAGAGAGAAAATGGCAGAGAACAAGCAAAAAAAGCACAAGAATTTTATATGGCCAAATTATCTTTCATGCACCTCGCGCTGATTTTCTTTGTCGCCCCGTCCGGCAGGTGGTCGCATTGGTTCTGGAACGTCTTGCTCCATACGTCCTTTATGCGCAACAGCATCGCGTTCGGGTTGTTCCTTGTCCGCCGCGAAGGTGAGGTAGAAGGCGATATCCTGTTTGAGCAGCGCGGTTTTTTGCCAGTGCCGGTCGCGCCAGACGCGCATTTGTTTTTGCAGCGTTGCGCGTTCTTTTAATTGAGCGGTGACCAGAGTATGTTTTTCTGCACGATCCCGCGCAAGGCAAAGGGCGGTTTCGGCTTCGTTCTGGCGGCGCAGACGCTGATATTTTCCGGTCACGAACGCCCACACCGCCCGCAAGCCTTTCGGCATCCGTTCCGCGCGCATTCTGGTTTCTTCGCTCTGGCGCTTGTCGATAGCGGCATAAAGCGTCTTGCGTTCCTCGCGGTGCCGGACAACCATCGTCTCGCGGTCTTTTACGATCTTTGCCGTCATGTCCCTGGCTTTTCCATCCATATCGCGCTGGAAATCCTTGAGCCTGGCGGTCATGATTTTGGCAATGCGCGCCTTGACCTCCACAACCGGCGCAAGCGCGTGCGCCTCGCCCAGACGGTCCTTGATTTGCCGACCATTCACGCCGAGCCAGCGCGTCAGGGAATAAACCTCGCCACGCCAATCGACGGCGACAAAGCCGCGCCGGTCGCCGCGCGCCAGAAAATAGCCCTTGCTTTCGAGTTCGGCGGCAAAGGCTTTTCCGCTTTGCGTTCCGTGCCAGCAGCGCTGTAGCTGCGCCTTGATTGCCTGCGGGTCTTCGCCGTGACGCTGCGCCTGCTGCCATTCCGCCAGAGTAAAGTTGAGAGGGTTGCCATAGCGGCCTTGTTCCAGCCCCCTGGGCAGTTTCCAGCCATGTTCCAAAAAAAGCGCTCGCGACAAATCGCGCAGCTTGAACTTGAAATAAGGCATGGGAATTGCCGTCATGGTGCGGGCGTCGATCCGCGACCAGACGCAATGGGCGTGGCGACGTCCTTTCTTTTCATGAAAGACGACGACGCGGGGCTGACTCTGAAGCCCCAGTTTTTCTTCCATGCGCGCAAGCGCTTTTTCAAAATCAGCGACCGTGACCTGCGCCTCGGGCGGGGGGCTTAAACTGACCGCGAACATATATTGACGGCATTTTGTGCCACGGCTGACGGCGTAAATCTCTTCCAGCGCTTCGGCCAGCGTCGTCGCCATAAAGCCGCGCACATCGTGCAATTCGACATGCTCGTTTTCCGTGACGTTCAGAAGGTGCGCCGACAATTCGCGCGCGCCGCCGCGTTGACTTGCTTTCAGGATCATTCCGTTCGTTCCTCTTTCGGCTCAATCGCCAGCGCGGCAATCAGGGTGCGCCGCATCCATTGAACATGGGTGCAGGCTTCAACGATCTGGCGGGCCGTGTCGTCGCAGACGGGCAGCGAGCCGCTGCTGGCCGCTCGCGCAAGCTGATCGAGATTGCTGGCGATGCGGGATTCTCCCAAACCGGCCAAAAGCCGCCCCAGCGCTTCACGATCCACGCCGGGGCGGCGCGGACGCAGGCGAGGGCGGGGGTGATCCTGCGCAAACAGGCGAGAGCGAATATAAGCCCCGACAGGCGCGTCTCCGGCCTCGCGCTCCAGAATCTGGCGCTCTTGCAAAGTCAGGCGCAGGCAGAAGGGCGAGAGGGGCGGGCGTTTGTTGTCCTCGCGCCCCTCCATCAAGACACACCCGGCGCGTCTTTTCGAACACGCCGACCTTTTGCTCTAATTCTGCGCCGAAGGGTTTTTGCCGATTTGGAACGCACTGTGCGCATCTTTCCGGCCAAGGCAAGAGCGTGTGCGCCAAACAAAAACCATAACGGCCGCTTATCCCCCGATTGGAGCTTCTTTTCCCTTTGTAAATCAGAGGGTTTGTTTATTGGCCTTGTATGGGGCAAGGCAGTGTTTTCAGGTGTTCTTATAAGAGTATTGCGAACCCCCGCAACCAATAAACCGCAGAAAACCGCCATTTTGGCGGTTTTTGTGTCTCTGGGGTTTGCTTGGGCTTATCGCGAGAATGCAACGAGCGGCAGTATTCTTTATCTGTTCAGGCATGGGAAACCCCGTTGGCCCGCGAAATCACATTCCAGGGCTCTAGGAAATCCTCAAAGACTCCGCCTTGAGGGCAGTGGCGTCGAGTTTGGATTCGATGCGCAGCAAATGCGCGGTCAGGCGGGTTTCCAGATCTTTCATATCACCTTGAGATGCATAGGTTTTTGCGACCTCAAGCTTAAATGCCAGCAACGCCTCGCGCAGCTGGCTGTGGCGCGTGTCGGTCAGATCGCGCAGGTGCGAGATTTCCTCGGCGGACTCGCGCCGCCCGCGCCAGTTCATCCAGAACAACCCACCAAGCGCAGGCAGATCAATCACCGTGATCCACCAGACAAGATCCTGAGACAGAAAATTCATGCGGAAAACCTCCGGGGAAAATGGAAAGGGGGGGCGACCACAGTATGGACATGTCTATGGTCCTTTGAATTAGGGTCCGGACCCTAATTCAGGCAACTATAAAAATTACTGTTTTCGTCATCCCCGTGAAAACGGGGACCGGGTAACAGAGAGCAACAACCCGGTTCCCGCGCGCGGGAATGACGAGCCTTGAGTGCTGTTCAGACGGGATGGTTTGTTGAAGCGGTAAAGATCACCCGCCGCAGCGATGAAGTGCGACGGGTGCAATGCCGCCATAGAATCCCAAAATCCGCGCAGCGCGTCCGGACACGTCGATGATCCGGGGGAAATCCGTGCGCCCCCCCGCGAACGGGCCGCGATCGGTGACGGTCAGGATCACGCTTTTGCGGTTATCCAGATTGCGCACCATAATTCGCGTGCCTTCGGGAAGGCTTAAGTGCGCGGCGGTCAGGCCATCGGGATCGTACGCGCCGCCGAACGCGGTGGGAGACCCGGCCAGCATATCGGCATAGTGCGAGGCCTCACCTTCCTCCCACGGCGCGCCGTCCATGGGACACAGCTTTGCCTCGGGCATCGCGGGAGGAGGAGGGATTTTTAAAGCGCGGACACGGATCGGTTTTTCGGGTGGAGACGGAACAGCGGCAAAGGCCGGTCCGGACAGGACGAATAACACCGCAACCAGAACGAGAAGTCTCACGCCTTCGATACCGTCTTCGTTGAGCCGAAGGGTGATTAGGCCACGAAACCGGAGCAAAATCAAGTCACGCAAACCGGCTCAGGCGATGGAGATTCTGGCGGGCGGCCAGCTGCGTTAACTGCAGCAGATTCAATTGCTTGCGCTGCGACAGACCGGCCTCCAGCGCCGAGGTGCGCACGGTATCCAGTTTTTCCCGCGCCGCGCGTTCGGCGTCCGATTCGTCAAACAGGCCGAGCAAAACCGCCTGCGCCGATCCGTCTGCCGACCCGGTGCCCTGCGCGCCGAATTGGGCGCGTTGACGGGCGACGGCGCGTTTGAGCGCCGCGCGCCGGGCGGTTTCGGAATTTTGCGCATCCAGCGCGATTTTTTCTTTCTCGCGTGCGGCGTCTGCGGCGGATTGCTGTTCGTCCAGACTCTGGCGGGCTTTGAGCTGTTCCATGGCAAGCGCCTGCTCTTTCGCCAGTTGTTTGCGGGCCGCGGCGCTGGAATCTCCCCATCCGTCCGCGGCTCCGCGCAGGGTCTGAACGGCGTTTCGTGTCGCGCCGATGGTTCCGGCGACGCTTCCGAGTGTGCTTAAAACAGGTGTGATGGCGCCCATGTGTAAATCTCCTTTTGTATGTGGTGAGGTTGGGGTGATTGGAAAATTGCAAATTGGGAAAACACAAAGACCACAACGATTTTTCGGCGCAGGATGCAAACGCCTTTCATGTCCTTTGTGCGCGTCGTGATCGCCGTGTTTCAAAAACCGGATTCTATAGCCAGGCTCACATGATTTGATCGAACATCCTCCCCTCTCCCTGCTTCGGAGCTTCGCTCCTTGCTTTCCCTCTCCCCCGCGGGGGAGAGGGATTAAGGGAGAGGGGACAGAGATAATATCCATGACCGTATTCATCCGCATTTATTTGTGCTAAAAGGCCCTTTTCAACAACAAGGCGCAAAATCCATGACCGACACGGACCGGATGTATTATTTCACCCAGACTCTGGCGCTTGTTGCGCTGGCGGGGGTTTTGTTTCTGGGTCTTCTTCCGGCTTTTCTGGCGGGTTTGCTGGTTTATTTTCTGGTTGAGTTTGGCGCCGAGGCGCTTGAGGGCGCGCAGATTTCGCGAAAGCGCGGACGATGGATCCTGATTGCTTCGGTCGCGCTGGTGCCCCTTGCCGCCCTGTCCGTGGGCGGGACAGCGATTGTGTCTTATGTGTCGGGCGGATCGGAAAGCTTTGTCGTTCTGCTTCAGAAAATGGCCGACATTGTGGATCAGGCACGGACCTATCTGCCTGTTTGGGCGAATGACTACCTGCCCCGCAATATCGAGGAATGGCAGGTGGCCGCCGCCGCGACCTTGCGCGAGAATGCGGGGAATTTCAGTGTGATCGGGAAAGAAGCGGGCGTCTTTCTGGTGCATGTCCTGATCGGTGGAATCATCGGCGGGATGATTGCGATCAACCCGGCGTTCGAGCATACAGATCGCCCTTTGGCCCGCGCCATTCAGATGCGGATCGGGTTCTTGGGCGCGGCATTCCGGCGGATCGTGTTTTCGCAGGTGCGAATCTCGGCGCTCAATACGGTTTTGACGGGGATTTTTCTGCTTGTCGTTCTGCCCTTGACGGGGCATCCGCTCCCCCTGACCAAGACCATGATTGCGGTGACGTTCATTGCGGGGCTGTTGCCCGTCGTGGGCAACCTGATTTCCAACACCGTCATTTTTCTGATTTCCTTGAGCGTTGCGCCGATCGCGGCGGTGGGGGCGTTGGCGTTTCTGATCGTGATTCACAAGCTTGAATATTTCCTCAACGCCCATATCATCGGCACACGGATCAAGGCGCGGGCGTGGGAGATTCTTCTGGCGATGCTGGCGATGGAGGCCGTCTTCGGGCTGGCCGGACTTGTCGTCGCGCCGATTTATTACGCCTATCTGAAGGACGAATTATCCGCGCGGCGGTTGATTTGATGCGGAGAATGACTCATGACCCGTTTTTGTAAGGATGGCGGGCAGGGAGGGATTACTTTGGCTTCAGGCTTGCGCCTTCGCCAAAGTTGCAATTTTCTATGACTTGCCTTGGCTAGCGCTCGGCGCGTCATGAAAATTGTCGAACCCTCTTTCCCGGGTTCGATCCTCCGCCCACAATCCTTACAAAACCGGGCACAAGGCCCGTTTTTGTAAGGATGGCGGGCAGGGAGGGATTCGAACCCTCGATGGGCTTGCACCCATACCAGTTTTCGAGACTGGCGCCTTCAACCACTCGGCCACCTGCCCTGACGGCGCGCGCGCGAAGGGCGCGCTGGACGGTTCCTTAAATAGCCTTTGAAGCCCGCCTTTGCAATATATCTTTTGAGGCGACTACCACCGCCAGACGAGTCTTAAAACCACGAACAGGGCCATGAAAGGAACCGGCAGGAGAATCCAGCTATACACGTACGTCCAATGAAACGCATACCCGAGAACCAGCAAAACGGCGGCAAGGACACAGATTCCGATCGAAAACAGGATGGAGGCGTCCAAAAATCTGGATAAACCCGGCGTGCTTTCCTGTCCCGGCGCGGAAAAGACCACCGCCATAAAGAAAAGAACGCCCAGACAGGCCAACGCGAACAATCCGAGAAACAGCTTTAACAATCCCATGTCCTCCTCCTGCGGCGCTCGGAACACTGGCGGAAGAGGTGGGATTCGAACCCACGGAAGGCTTGCACCTTCGCCAGTTTTCAAGACTGGTGCCTTCAACCGCTCGGCCACTCTTCCTCGTGCGACGGTGGCACTATACGATACCCGCCCGCCGCGAGGGAAATAAAAATCATCCGGGCGCGGGGGAAATCGGCGCAGAATCACAATTATTTTCAGAATCCCGGAACCGTTCCAGCCCGGCGAGAAGAGCCTTCCGGAACTCCTCGTCCGCGAACAGGGCATCCACGACGTCCGGGTGATCGACCAGGGTAAATCCCATGAAATCAATCTCTTCTGGAGTCGGATGGTCCATTTTCGGCGCCCGGAGAACATCGGCGAGGAGCCTTTTCGTGCCTTCCGGAGACAGCCCGGTGATGTCCCCCATCTCTTTGAGGAAAACCTCGCGCAGGGCCATTTCTTCTTCCCGCGTCAAGGCCACGGTCAAATCTTTCTTCGCCATTGTCCTGTTTCTCCCTTTTTGCTTTTGAGACGAAAGTGGACTGTATGGAGTTTTAGCGTTATGTCAACGGAAAAACGCTTGTACGCCGAAACGGCAGGCGTAAAGTTAAGGGGAAACGATGACTCACGATGTTCCTGCGCCGGGTTACAGCCGAGGCTGTGATTACCCGCATGTCGATTTTTCAGCCTTCGAAACCGGCGCGTTCGTCCAGATCGAGCGCGGCGATATCCTGTCCGGGGATCTGGCCCGGCGAACGATCGTTACCCCGGCGCTTTCCGGTATTTCCATTCCGGGGGCAAAAATGGTCTTGCCGGGATACGATGTGGCTCTCGGGGATTCCGCGTGCGCGCCTTTGAAGAACCGGACGGCCATCGTGGCGTATGGTTCGAACTGCGCTCCTGCAGTTTTGCTGGAAAAATTCCGCAAGGCCAGTATCGGCGGGGATTTTTTTATCGCGCAGGCAAATCTCCCTCGACATGCCGTTGTCCACACGGCCTATGTCGGGGCGCAGGGTTTGATTCCCGCGACTGTCATGCCTCATGCGGATTCAGACAGCTGTATCACAGTGGGCTTTTTCGATCTGCTGCAAGCCGTTGCCCTGACCGGGACCGAGCCGAATTACGATCTGGTCCAGACAGGTTTTCCAATTGCCCTGCGGGGGATGTCGGAGAGTCCTGTCCTTGAGCGCGGGGGGCTGATTTATGTTTCCCTGTGGGGCGCTCTGACGATGGACCGTCAAAACCCGATTGCCCTGAGCGCCATTCCCTCGAAGACGACTCTTCGGAAAATGCCTTCCGCAGATGTTCTTCGGGAAGTGGCGGGGATTCTGGGACAGGAAAACGATGTGGCCGGGTTCTATGACTCTCTGCCGGGGATGATGCCGGAGGATCGGTTGAAGCATACGTTCGCCTTGCAGGCCTCCAACGCCCTGCCCGCCCGGTTTGAAGGCGCGCAGGTTAAACCCGCAACGATCTCGGCGGCCTGCATCGGCAGGCAGACTCCGCAGATTCAGATGTTGGCACCAGCCTGAACGGCTCTTGAACGAAGAGCCGGAAGCGCTTGTTCGATATCGGCCGGTGCGAGGACCAGTATTCAAGCTCCACGCCCTTTCATCGCCCGTGAGTCGGTTCCGTGAACAGATCCGATCCCTCCGGAACCTCTTCCCAGAACGGAACGTCAGACCGGGGAACGACGATCTTGTGACGATTCCATGATAGATCTCCTTGATTTTTGGTGTTTCCGCTCTAAAATCTCTCCCTCATGCGGCCTTCTCTTCCTTGTGGATTTGCTTTTTTTGGATTCGCCCTGTGCCTGCTCTGCGCCGTGTCCTTTTCAGGGGCGGCCCTGGGGTCGGAACCATCTGAATCTGTTCAGGAAAGGTCCATTCTCCCGCCGCCTGAAAAGCCTGATCCTCCGCTGCGCTTTCCCCGGAAATTTCTGGGGCGGTGGGAATTTCACGGCTCGCGGGCGGTGCCTGAATCCATGACGATCTATCGCAGCGGGAAGATGGTCCGGAATGTGATTCCGCCTCTCCCCGAAGCCGAAAAGATCTACAGAACCCGGATTTTCCGGATCGAAGACGGGCCGACATTTCTGATCGGTTTTGAAAGCACCGAAAGAGACATCGGTAATGACGGAGAGTTTCTGGGCCCGTCATCAGAGCCCTTCCGGGCGAAAGGCTATGCCGTCATTCGATTTGAGAAAGAATGGCGCGGTCAGGACGTGTTTTTCCGTTTTATGGACACGCATTGCACGCTGGTGGAGGACCAGCTTGAACGGCTTTCGAACGAGGAACTGGGGGCGCTGTTCGACATCGGACACTGCGAAGACCAGTATTCAAGGTCCACGCCCTTTCATCGCCCGTGAGGGTTCAACGTTTTTCCAGGGCTTCGTGAAACAGGTCCTTTGTATTCCTGTTGCGCTTGTCTCCAATTCCGTTACGACGGGACTCCCGTGCAACGGTTTCCCAGTCACCCTTTTTCGCGGCATCGAATAACATAGGCCAGTTTTTTTCGCTGAACTGAGTCCCGCCCAGATTGTAATGCATATCCAGAAGGCCCTTTTGCGCTGAAGGCGGGTAGTCATGAAGATCTGGAAATTTTCTTTCCAGCTCAACCGCATGCGTGATGAGGTCTTCTTTGAGAATCCTGCGGGCTTCTTTTTCGGGAAGTTCAATGTTCATGACCCGGGACTTTCCCATGCTTCCGGCTGGGTTATAATAATCCGCACCCTTGCCTTGTCCATAAGGCAGAGCTTTCACCTTGTCATACGCCATGCCGATTTCCTCCGGAGTTACGGGCGTGTGTGTTGGATCACCGGGGCGAATCGGGCCGTAAACATTGACGGGAACGCCAAAAGGCAGGGTTTGCGCGGACTCCCGGTCCGGCAGGTGACGTCCAGCCCCCACGGTAACATTTCCCCGTGTGTCTTTGTACATGTAACGAATTAGATCTTCCCCTCCGATGGCCATCTGCATGACTTCATCGTCCGGAATCGTTGGCAAAATCTGCCATGGGCCATAAAGCTCTCCGGACCCGTTTTGCAACGGATCGGAAGACGTCTGTTTGGATGGAGGTGTTTTCATGTGTCTGTCTCCTTGCTGTTCTTGTTCATCTTCTTCTGTTATCCTCCCGTCTTGATCTCCATGGACACGGCCAGAAGGGTAAAGGGCAGGGGCAGATCCTGTTCGATCCGCCACAAGGGCGCGCTGGACTGCGCCGCCCAGCCGAGCGCCCGGACCGATATATCGCGGGAGACGAGCGGCGCGGGGGCGTCCAGCAGCGGCGCGCCGGAATTCAGCGCGCGCAAGGGGATATCGCGCGAGCCCCGTCCGAAATCCACGCGCAGGGCGGCTGTGTTTTCGACCCGGAATCGGGCCTCGACCAGCCGGACGCGCCGGGCGGAGGCCGCCGCCACGGGGGGGAGCGGCTCGACAATATGGGTAAATTCCAGCCCGATCTGAACCGATTGCGCCGGGGCGTCCAAGGTCACCGCGCCGTCCGTGACCGTCTTTCGCCCCACGACGATTCCGTCGGCCAGCACCATAACCTCCTTGTTTTCAAGATGATCCAGCCCGGACCACACAATCGCCCCGGCGGGGTTTTCCCCGCTTAAGGCCGCATCGAGATTGAGCATGTCGTCAAGTTGCTCAATGGAAAACCCGCCGCCGCGCTCGACCAGCATCCACACTGCACCGCCCGCCACGGCCACAGAGCGCACAAATCCGTCGGTTTCGTGCAGCGTCCATGCGGCCACCGCTTCGGCGCGATAGGCGGTCAAGGTCAGGAATTTCCCGTCTTCGCGCACAATGAACAAAAGGCGGCGCAGCGGATCGTAATCCTGATCCACCGGATTTTTAATAAGATGCCGCGAGACAAGCGCCAGATCAGTGGCCTGATAGGCTTGTTCCACATCAGTATAGATAAATTCCCTGATTTCCCGTCCGCTGCGCGCCAGAAACAGGGTTGCGCCGTCCACCGTCACGGGGGGGACATGGCGGGTGACGAGCGAGCCGATGCGCGTCTGGCGGGTGATCTGGACGGTTTTCGGGGTTAAGGGGTCGCCCGTCACCATCCATTCCGCGCCGGAGGTAAAGACCTGAAGATGCCGCCCGGAAAAGACCCCGCGAATGGCGTTGATCTGGTCGGAGAGAAGGGCAAATTCGATGGCTTCATCGTCCAGCCCTTCGCCCAGGTCAAAGTTGAACAGGTCGCCCGTGTGTGAAAACCACATTTTATGGGGCAAATCACGGCTTCCGCCGATCACGAGCCGGTCCTGATGAAACGCCACCGTGGACGGATATCCGCGCACGGGGGAAAAGGCGGCTTCGTCCCAGTCGATCGTGGCCGAAGTCCCGGACAGGGTTTCGATCACATCCGCCGTGACCACGGTCGGGGAGTCATAATCCGTAATGATGACCTGCTTGCCTCCGATTCTCAGGCGCACGCCCTCGTGATCTTCGCTAAAAACGGGGGCCGAGGCGGTCAAGCTGACGCTGCCGCTCGTCCCGCCGGGGGTGAGGGTGACGTTTGTGTCGACGAATTTGTAAAATGGCGGATGGGAAATGTTGTTTTCTGTGAAAAACTCCCATTCCAGGAGGGAAAACACACCGCTCGCGCCGCGCACCAGACGCCGGGGCGAAACCTCGGGATGGACGAGCAAAAGCGTATCGGCACTCTGGGTCCAGGCGATCTGGGTAATCTGATCGGCATTCCATGGCGCGCCCAAGGTCGCAATCGGCGCCCCGCTGCCATAGATGGTGATTTTGCCATCCGTAATGGATAAAAGATAGCTTTGCTCCGTGCTGAATTCGAACGGGACCAGCCGCCCGTCTCCGTCCGCCGTGTCGATATGGCGCAGCCCCGCCCGGCGCGTCACGCCGCCCGTGGGCTGGATAAAGACGTTGCGCAGGGTCAACGCCCCGTTTTCATAGGCCCGCAAATCCCCTCTCCCGAGCAAATCGCGCGAGATTTCTCCGGCGGTGAAATTGGTTTTGATGTCGGTCGTCGTGGGCATGAGAACACTCCTGTTGAGAGGGAAAAGATCGTGCATTCTGGAAAATTCTCTTGAAAAACAGCGCACGTTGTGAGAAAAACCATAAAAAATACGACGAACAGGGAGACATGATGAAAGACGGTTCACCCAATCCGGGGCAATCGTGGCGCTTCAAAACCGCCGGGGTTTTTGCTTATCCACCTCACGTCATCAAGGTCAGAGCGCCCGTTCTTGACATATCCTCAAGCCCAATGATCGTCTATCCGGGGCGGGAGGCGCCGGGCGTGGCACCTTTGGGGCTGGATCCCGACGACGTGCCTTCAAGAATGGTTTTGCAGACCGTAGCGCATCTGGATCCGTCTTTCAGACCGGACGACTTTCCTCTGGACATTGACTTTGCGATTGAAAGCCGCCTGTATCCGGATACTCACGCCCTTAAAAAAGGCGACTGGCTGTGCGTAACGTTTCTTTACGACAGAAAGTCTTATGGCATCGCCAGCGTTGAGAAAATCGACGCAGGAAACGTCCTTACCCTCAATTCCCGGCGAAAATCCGAAGGGAGTCCGGGACGAACGCCAGAATTTAGTTGACATAATGCAAAATAGCCTCTAAAACGGTTTGCGAACAGGGATTGTATGGCATCCTCATTTGAGGCTGTCAGGCGGAACAGAAAATACGGAAAATTCCGGCAGGGGGATGGCATGGTCTGGGCATTTAGAACGGGATTTGAGAGCATACGGCGCTTTTTCTCTGCTGCTTCGGCGGAACAGAAACAAAAGGGAGATATCGCAACGAATCAATATGTTGAGGCTCTTTATCACCCCCTGACCAGGCGGATGCTTCTGCCGCTGGAAACCGTCCGCGCCTTTGTTCCCATCTTTCCGGATCCGGGCGAAATCCGCGCGCCCATGAAGCAGATTTTTAACAATAAAGGCGGCGCGTTGTTCCGCGGGACCAATCCCGTTCTGACCATTGAGTCTTTTCCTGATCTTGATCCCGATCGTGGAACTGCGCATACAGGCACGTTTGAGATGCGCTATGAGGCCGACGACATGACAGCGCCCCCGATCAAGCTGAGCGGCAATACATACAGGGGGCCGCAGGGAACCGTCGTGGAGTTCAATCCGTCTCTGCGGGCGGCGCAGGCGTCCAGAGGAACGTCCGAATTTTTGACCAGAACCGACCTGCGGATCATCGGCGAAGCTTTTTCGCCAAAACCCTGATTTTTCTATCCCCGTGCGTCGATGAGAGAGAAGCTCTCAAGTCGTCCGGGGGAGTCCTGCTGGGCGTCGATCTGGCGCGCGCGCTGGTATTCCAGATCAGCCAGACGATACAGCGCCTCGGCGCGACTGGTGTTTTCCGTCACGGGGATGCAAAGCTCCGCCGCCAGACGCGCCATCAAGGCCGCATCGAAAAAGGGCGGAAATTCGGACTCGTCGGGGCGGAAAATATAGGTCAGCATGACCTCCTCCGCATTCGCCTGAAGCACGCCCCGCGCGATGCGGTATCGCAATCCCCGCCCTCGCCCGCCATTGCCCGCCGAAATCGCGCGCAGAAAATCATCGGGCAGGGTAAATCCGTACGCGTAATCCGCCGCCGGAGAGGCTGCCAGCCGGGGCAGGGCCACCTGGCCCGTGGCGAAGCTCCACGGATAGGCCGAAAGCAATCCGTCGCGCACCGGGCCATAGAGCGCGCCCGCGATTTCGGACTCCGCGCTTGCGTCCTCAAAGGAAGAGATGGGCGCAGCGCCAATGCGGATCAACGCCCGCGAACACAGGGATATATCGGTCAGGGACATGGGGAATTTCCTTTCGGTAGAGCGGAGAGGAAAAGGATGCGGTTTTTTGAACCACAAAGACCACCACGATCACGGCGGGGTTTTCCTCACCCGTCATCCCCGCGAATGCGGGGACCGGGTAAGCGTTTTATTCAAGAACGCGGTTCCCGCTTGCGCGGGAATGACACAGGTTTTTTTGACTTTCGTTGTGCGCGCCGTGTCCGCCGTGGTTCAGGAAAAATTCGCAGTTTTGAAACAAAAACCGCTGGTCCCCGCGGCAGGGGGAAAACCGCGAGGACCAGGGCCGATCGATACCGGGCGCACCGCAAGGGGAAGACGCACGCGCGGAAACGAGGGGAGGCGGGACGGTCTTAAAACACGCGCAGAAGGGCTCTACGCATAGACCGCAATCGTCACCACGCTGCCGGTGTTGCCCGTCACGACATAGAACTTCGTAGACGGGGTGCCGTCGGTATCGATATTGATGATGAGCAGATCGCCAACCCGCAGCATGTCGCTGGCGGAATTAAAGTACCCCGCGCCGGTGATGGTCGCGCTGTTGTCGATGCTCGTGTAGTGCCACAGGGTAAAATTGTTCGCATAGGCAAGGACGCTCAGGTCCGATGATTTATAGGCCATGGGTTTTCTCCGTTGGTAGGAAAGTGAAAGTGTGGATATCGGAAAATTCTCCCCTCTCCCTTGATCCCTCTCCCCTTAAGGGGAGAGGGAAAGGAGGGCATAGCCCGACAGGGAGAGGGGCGCGTTTTTTCCGATCATCCTTTAGTCCGGCGTCTCGTCGCACCCGATAGACACGATTCCGCTTTCGTCGATCAAGGCCGCGCCCTGACTCATCATGTTGTTGACGAAGTGCGCGGCGCGGTCGCCATGCCAGGTGATGTCCGTCTGGATGTCGGAATTGGCCGCGTGGCCGAGCGCGTTGCGGTGATACCAGAAGCACGAGCGGATGTCGTTTCCGTCCCTGGGCAGTCCCGAATGCTGGAACCAGTAGGTCCCAAGCCAGAATTTGGCCTGACCCGTTCCGCGCCACGCCGGATCTTCGGTGCCCACATAATCGGCGCTGGCGAATTCGGGAAGTTTGAGCAATTCGCTCCACTGCTTCCACCCCACCACGCCAAAGCGCTGGCCATCGTCCGGCACGTCCGCCGCGCCCAGCAGTTCATAGGCGCTCAGGATCTTGTCCTTGGTCATGCCGACATTGCTGTCCGCGATTTTCTGGCCTGCACTCACGCCGTTCATCGCGGTGATGATGAGTTCGTCCGTCTTGCGGCCCAGCGCATAGGCCCCGGCATTCGCAATGACCTGACGTTCGTCGATATTGACTTTCATTTCGTCCAGACGATCGACCCAGTCGCCCGCATAGTAATCCTGCAACGCGACTTCGATGGCGGTGTGCGACAGATTCATGACGGGCACCATCCCGTGCGCGGATTTTGTGGACGCCGCGCCTTTGCCGACTTTCTGGAAGATGGCGGACGAGCCGTTGACATTCCCGATCGTGCGGACCGTGGGGCGCATCTTTGACCCGAAGCGTTGATAGGCTTCGTGGACTTCGCGTTCGAACTGTTTGATAAAGGCATTGTCGATGGATGTGGCCATGACGTCTTGCTCCTTGAAGAAAAAGGGTTGGGGAAAAACCGGATCTGCCGTATTCGTGTGGATCCGATTGTGAGAAGGAGCGGGTTGTCGCAAGGCAAACGCGGCCCGGTGAAAGCATCCGGCAGCGCGGCTCGCTCAAAAAAGAGGCGGCGCCGTTCTCGGATACAAAAGAAAGTCGGGTTGAACTTTGGAAAAAACGCAGCTGTGGCGTTGATAGGCCAAGGATAGGACTTAATTCCCATTCTGTCAAGATTTTTTTCACAGGGCTTTTGCACAGGCTGGAAATATGGCATAATCACAGCCGAAACCGGTGCGCGGCGTTTTTTAAGGACGCGCCGGACGTGCATGAAAAAGACCGGCGGCGGTCACTGAGGCGCTCACAAAACCGGATCGGCCACAAGGGTCGGTCACGCGATGTGGTTTGCAACCCGGAGGCCGTTATCATGATCCTGAATTTTCTTTCCGCCCTGCGGACCAGCGCCACGAATGGTGCGCCGATGTCTCGTCGCCGCCATGTCCGCCGCACGTCGGATCGGTGCGTGGGCGTCGTCGCAGGCCAGACCTATCCGGTTGAGAACTGGTGCCCGGCGGGCGTTTTGCTTTCGGGCGATGAACGCACTTTTGGAATCGGCCAGGATATTTCCGTCGCGCTCAAATTCAAGCTGCGCGGCGCGTTCGTAACCGTGGATCATCGTGGACGCATCGTGCGCAAGGCACCGGGGAAATTCGCACTCGAATTCGCGCCCCTGACCGAATCCATCCGGCGAAGCTTTCAGCAGGTCGTGGATGACTCCGTGGCCAATGAATTCGCGGAATCTCAGGTAGGTTAGGGACTCCCGAACCACAAAGGCCACGACGGGGTCTTCCTCACCTGTCATCCCCGCGAATGCGGGGACCGGGTAAGCATTTTACAAGAACCCGTTTCCCGCATTCGCGGGGATGACACGGATTCCTGATCTTCGTTGTGCGCGTTGTGTCCGCCGTGGTTCAGAAAATCTCTGGCCCTTCCGGTCGCGGGAAGGGTTCTGCCCACCAACGGCTCAATGAGCTCGCCGGGCACTCAAAACGCCACCGACTCCGCTTCCTGTCCTCATTTTCTGAAAGGAAAAATCCGTTTTTTCTTGAAAAATCCCGGTTTCGAGGATAGTTTTGCCACGCTTTATGAAGAGGCCCTCTTTGGAATGGGGTCAACGATATGCCGGCTTAGCACAGTGGTAGTGCAGCGGTTTTGTAATTAGCGGGTCGCGCCGGTATAAAGGCAAAAGTTCAAGGGGTTAACGATCTTGCCCCGGCCCTAATAAGGCTATAATAAGGTCGGAACGATTTCGCCATGCCGGCGTAGCACAGCGGTAGTGCAGCGGTTTTGTAAACCGAAGGTCGGGAGTTCAATCCTCTCCGCCGGCACCATTTTTCCCACGAAACCGGTATTGAATCAGATCAAGGGCTTGGTTCGGGGCGTTTTGAGCCGTATTTTTATAAGGCTTATATTGCTCTATGGAATCTGCAAGGTGTAGATAAAACACAGATGAAACTACCGGACGCAATATATGGGGGCAAACGATTAAAGATATGGCAAACAACATCATACCTCTGCCGAATGTACAGCTTGTAAAGGATTCCGAAGTCCCTGGACTTCTCGCAAAAATACGTCCGCAATGGCAATCCAAGGATCTAATTACCCGTGTCCGCAGGTTGCTTGACGTCGACCCCAGCAGCGCCTGTCAACGCATTTTCAATGCAGCTGTTCATGACTTGCGCGAGAAGATTGTCATTGCCGGAATAGACATTGCTTCCGAGGCGGCAAGCCTAAACAAGCTGCCGCCTATCTCCAAGAACGAAGATGTTGAGAATTACCCCACGGCGAAGCTTCTGGATCTAGTGTATCACATGGGGCTTATTTCCCGACCGGAATGGAGACGCTTGTGTCGATCCTATGAGATTCGGCGGGATTTGGAACACGAAGACGACGAGTACGAAGCGGGGATTGCCGATTGCGTATATATCTTCGGCACCTGCATTGATGTAGTCCTCTCGGTCGATCCGGTGCATCTCTTAAAAGTGAAAGACGTTAGGGATCTGGTTGAGCAAGGCACGTCCGCAGTACCGGACGAAGCGCTTCTGGATGATTTTGAAAGGGCACCACAGCCTAGGCAAGAGGAGATCATAAAATTCCTATTGAAAGTGACGCTGGATAAGAAACAGCCCGATATTGTGCAACAGAATGCGTTTACGTTCCTAACGTATCTGGAGCCTTTGATGCACAAACAGGTAAAACTGAAGATTGGAACCCATTTGCAGGAAAAGCTAGGAAGAAATCCCATTGATGAGCGTTTCGCTAGGGTTGCCAATGCCGCTGGTGTCTTTTCATATCTCCGTCAAGCAGCAAGAAAGGATTTTTTCTCCAAGGTTTTTGATAATATGAAAACAGTTGGTCATCATTGGCAATCTTACGATCAGCATGGGACGTTGTTGCGGTCTTTCATTGAATACGGGGCGTTCAATGCCTGTCCGGACATCATGAAAACGCCAATTCTGAAATGGCTTGTCCTGACCTATATTGGCGTTCCCGGAGGTGTCACGAGCTACGGGAATGTGCGACCTGTTTTCTATAGTAATTCTGCTGCGCCTATTATTCGGCAAATAATATCCGACGCTTCCGCAGAGATCGTTGAGCAACTGGACGCCCTGCGAGAAGATAAGGACATCAAGCGGGCCTTGTCTAATCAGCATGTGGCCAGAAGATTTGAAGCTCTGGTCGATCTGTTTTCAGCAGAATAGGGTCAACCTGACAGTCAACATTTGGCGACTTTCGGCTTCGAAATCGATTCCCCTTTCTAAACCCGTCGGTCCCCTTTATGGTTGACCTTGGATCGGCTCCGGCTGGTCTGGGGCTTAAGAACCCCTATTCGTGAGCGGCATTCTAGACACTGCCGTGAATGTGTCGCCCTCAGCTTTGGCTGGGTGGTGATGTCATGTCCAAGCGTATGCCAAAAGCATCACGCCGTTTCTCACGATGCGGTTCTTAACACCCAGCCACCAGAGCGATCCTCTGGTGGTTTTTCTTTTGGAGGCTGAAATGAGCGACACGACGATAACAATTTTGATTTCCGGGGCGGTCTTGCTGCTGCTCTATTGGGCGGCAAGGACGGGCATTGTTTCCTTCTACAGGCGCATAAGGAAGCCCGCCGGTGCGATCGAAAAAGCGCCTGTGGGGAGGCCCAGCGCAAAAACTTCTCCCGAACGGGCGACGCAGAATTCAGCAGCGACGAACATTGCCTTCGTTATCGTGTTCGGCGGGATGCTTTGGTACCTGTTCGGCGGCGGGCTGGAGCAGCAGGCGGCGAAGAACCTGCAGGGCATAAAAAATCAGGTCGCTGCCGACGCCGTCGCCCAATACGAAATAGCCCGGCGCCACGGCAGCGCCGTGGATCGCTGCGTGCAGGCGGGCCTTGTGTCCGCCGCCCTGCTGCAAGCCCATGACGAGGCAAACTATCGGCGATGGAAGGCGGTCGAGGAAAGCGACTGCGCCAGCGCGGGCGTGCCGAGATAACCGGGTGCAGCGATGCAACGGAAAACCCAACGGATTTTAACCCTGCAGAAAAGGAGACTTGCCATGCAAAAAACCAAATCACTCACCATCGCCGCGCTGGGGGCCGCTGCCTTGCTCAGCGCCTGCACCACAAACCCGAAGGTGGCGGCTATCGCGACCAGCGGCCACGGCCCTTCAGGAGCGAATTGCTGCAAAAAAGTAATCGCAGCAATCGGGTTCGGGACAAGATCAGGAACGCTATCGTCCATCCTGACCTCCGGGATATTCTGATGTGGAATTGAAGGTATGTTTTTGCAGATATGCCTCTAGTTCAGAGAGGCGATAGCGAATATTCCGCCCGATGCGAATGTAGCTTACGGGGGAACCAATACGCCTGTCTCGCTGCAGCTTGAAAACGCTGCATCCGAGAAAGTGCGCAGCTTGACGCTCATTGAAGAGCGTGTCGTCCAGTCTGTTTTTCATCAACTCATCTCCTTTGCTAAGGTTGATGAGGGGATGTTCTCAGACTGGAAATCTTTATTCGTGGGACAATAACTGTCCTATTTGTCCCTTGCTTACCACCCTGCTTTGTAAAGGGCCTGAAAAATATCTTCTCGCTTTCTCAGGGCTTGCGACATCTCGTTCTCAGACATGTAGGTGTTGGCTTCTATGTCTTGATTTGAATCGGCGGGAATATAGTTGTCGTAATGATTTTTAAATCGCAACAAGTGCTTTTTGACTTTTTCTATGTGCGCCCTGTGAAGAGCCTTTCCGTTGCTCTCGGAGTCCTGATGGGCTTTCATCCGCTTAAATTCGCGTCCCGTAACCAGCCGAATGGCTTTGAGTAAGGGCATGCCGTTCTTTTTACGCCTCTGTATCTCAAGCATCTCATCATAGGAATAATCAGACGGCGGATCGATATGCCTGTCCGTATAATAGTCACCAAAAAGCGCCTTCATCGCGTTGTCGAAGCGCTTTTCATCGCTAAGGGTTTCATCGGAATGTCCGGAATTCCGGATGACGTACATCAGGATTTGCTCAAAACCGTTAAACATCATCACGCCACCTTCTCCAAAATAAAGCCCGCCACGCGCTGCGCCGGATCGCGCAGGCGCTCAACGTCCACGATGATATAACTGCCCGTAATGTCGGTCACGCGGTGATTAATGAGGCGCTTGAGGGCATATCCCGCTGCGCCACGTAAGTTTTCGCCCGCTGGCCCACCAGCAGATAAAAGCCCGACAGTTCGGTATCGCAATAGGCGACCTGCCCCTTTTCGGCGAACGGCACCTGATCGACAAACGACTTGGTAATCTTGACCTGCGGCATCAACTTCCCCCTTTCTGAAAGGTTCCGCTAACGCCCTTTATACCGGGAACGCCGAACGAAAGTAAACTGAAATCCGAAAATTTATTAGATATATCAATGCGTTGTACTAAGTGGTATTAGGCGGTGTGAGTGGGTGCGAAGTCGTACAAAATCATGAAGCCTCCTCATTCACACACGCAGCAGGGTCAAAGTCTCAACCCAAATCCTTAAATTTTCTTCCGCAACTTTTCTGTCTGTCAGTTCTTTTTCGTGATGGGCAACGTAAGTATTACGGAATTCATTGACTGCGCTCACACGCTCAAGAATTTTCTTCGCTCCCGGCATTGTGAAGGATTTTTTGACAGCCTCGAAAATGCCATCCAGTTTGCTTTGGTCATTCAGGGCGTGGTCATAGCAGGAACGCAGCAGTCCAATGGCCGAATGAACGCTCCCGTGGATAAGGGCGCGTTTAAGTTTTCGGGCCATGTCTTCATAATGCTTGATAGTGCGATGATCGACACCGCCCATGTGCGGCGAGAAGAAGTTATCCTGTTCCTGCCGATTCACAGGCACTTGAGGCTGTAGCAATTTCAGAATGATTGCCTTCGCCGCCTCATCATATGGTCCCAAAAGCGTATTGAAAACGGGGGCCATGCTGGGCGTACCTTCCTTTTTCTCAAGGAAGCGGAAAAGATCATACGCATCAAGTGCCGCTTTCTTCCCTCTGACCCCTAATTTGTCCAGAACGCCATCAGGATAGAATTTTGCGGCTTCATCCTTGTTTGTATCCCCGAATAGCGGCAATTCCGGTTGCGCCGTTGTTTCGCTCAACAGGTTTTTCAGCGCAGGAACACAGGCACGGGCGAGTTCGGCAAACTTATTACTGGTCGCGCTCTGCATGATGTTTTCGGGCGTGAAAACATATTCCCATTTTTCCTTGCCCTTTGAAGCAGCCTTACACCATTCAACGGCGGCTTGGGCTTTTCTCGGTACGTCACGGTCTTGCCGTCCCTTGGTTTCCACCATGAAATAGGAACCGTCATCACCGCGCACAAAGAAATCCGGGGTGTAGAAAGCAAGCCTTTGATCGGGTGTCAGGTAATCAATCCGCAGGCATTGCGGCCCCGCGTTCTTCGCAAAAGCCGCAACATCGGGGGCTTTATCCAGAAATGATGACATCGCCACTTCAAGCTGGCGATTGCAGGGCACAAGGTTAAAGAGCGTTTTGGCCGCTTTCTCTGCCGGGCGGTTTTCAGACAATGTAACCTGAAACGGTTTCCATTGCCGCAGCATGATTGCCGCACTTCCGGCCCTGCGCTTCTCCGTTTTTACCGTTCGGGCACGAATGAGGGGCAGAAAAACTGCTCTGATATGCTCCCGTACATCCTGATCCGATAGCCGTGCTGTCAGGCGGTTATCGGTCAGGGATATTTTCTCGCCGAAAAGAACCTCGCCCAAAAAGTCCTGCAACAACGGCGCAAGCACGGGATGAGTGCTTTGCACCTTGCAGGCGGCCTCAAGTTCGCGGACATAAAATGAAATGGCGGTGAGGCCGTTTTGCAGGAGCGGAAGGCTGACCTTCATCTGCTCCACAACTTCATCCGTGATAAGGTGGCGGCCTTCATAGACAACCTCGGTCGCACCCTTTGTTCCGAGCGGCAAGGGTTTGTATGATTTGAAAGCCTCTCTCACATCAGCCTTGGTCAATCCTTCCAGCTTGGGCTGAATTTCATGCGCGGCGGTCAGGGACGGGATGATAATATCCAGCTTGTCGAAGTCTTTGGACTCATCAGGGAAGATGGAAATCGTCGTTGCAGGCACTCTGTCAGTGTCCACAATATCAATCGGCAAGCCTTCCTGCTCCAGTTCCTGCTGGTACAAGCTGCTGAAAGCAGGATGCTCAACTACTGCCACAAGTTCATTGGCTTGTCCGGGCGGAGTCATACGGCGCAGGCCGCGTCCAAGGGTTTGTTCAGGCAGAATGTTCGCCTTGGAGCTATAGGGGCGAAGCGGGACAATGGTTGTAACGTTCCGCACGTCCCAGCCTTCGCGCAGCATCAGCACCGACACAATACAGGAATAAGGGCTTTGGTTGCCATCAAGTTCGCGGCTGATACGGCGAATGGCCTTCAAATCTTCGTCGCTGATTTCCTTGTCGTTTTCTTCAAAAACCTCAATCGTCTCTCCGCCGATCTTCTTCTTTTTCACCTTCCCTTTAAGGTTGGTGTGCAGGTTTATCGTCTTACCATTGAGGTCGGAGAAAACCGTATCGCTGTTCAGGCGTTTGGTGATCTGGTCGGCGGCTTCCGTGTTTTCACACATGACGAAAAGCAAAGGCTTTTTGCCGCTTTGTTTCCATTCATCACGGCTACGCTTCCACCGCTCAAACCCAAGGCGCAAATGCGCCTCGAAGCGATAGGCCGCATCATCATGGGTCTGCTCAACCAGATTGCCCGTGCCGCCGATAATTGGGGTTTTGACGATACCGGCATCAACGGCCTCGCCAAGGGGCGTATCGCAAACAACATGCTTGAATAGAAGTCCTTTGTTGTCCTTGGGCGTGGCCGAGAAATCAAGCTGGCTGACAAGCCCTTCACCCGTGCGTTTCTTGATACTGTCATGCAGCCAGCGGATGGCTTGATTCCACGCCGAACCCTGATCCCAGACGTGGTGCGCCTCATCGTTCAGAACCATGACGCGGCGGTGGGAGGTAATACGCTCCCGCAAGGCGGCGGCGGTATCAAGGGCTTTGCTTTTGGATACGGCTGGCCCCGCCCAGTCATAAGTGGTGCTTTCGCCCTCACCAACCGAGCGCGGCTCAAACAGGCGGTGAATGTTGGTCAGGTACAGAACCCCGCCCGTGCTTGCGCCGCTGGCTTCATCCTGCAAAACGACCGAGAAATTCCAGTCCCCGCGCCATTCCGGTGGCACAAGCGGGTCTTTCATGAAAATGTCCGGCCCGCCGCCTTCCGGCCTGAAATCCTCTTTCAAGCGTTCAAAAACGGTGAGGTTAGGCGCAATGATGACAAAATGCTTTGCCATATCCGAATCCGTTTCCCGCAGCGCGTGGAAATAGCTCCAGACAATCGCAAGGCTCATACACTTGGTTTTTCCCGCGCCTGTGGCGAGCTTGAACGCATACCGCGCCCATTCATCCTCTTCGGGGTTGATACCAAGGGCGGCAGTTTCCGCGTTCGGGCCGCCGAAGTTTTCAATCAGGGCGGATAGCGAACGAATGCCCCGAAACTCCATCAGGTAAATGAAGGTTTCAACGGCCTCGCGCTGGCAGAAATAATAGCGGAAATCGAGTTCATCATCCCCCGCCTTCATGCGGTGCGGGCGTTCAAACCAATAGGTCAGAAGCTCTCGCGTGGTGTCGCTGGCCCCGTAGTAATTCAGTTCCCGCCATTCCCGAACGGCGGCGCGGAGCGGATTCACCATCGTTATGGGCGAAGGGCGGCGGTATGTTTTGATCTCAGGCGGCAAGCCTCGTTTGTCGGCGCGGACGCGGTGCTTGTTTGGCTCTTCCCACGGCGGGAAGAGCGGCTCAAGCGCGGCGAGATTTACAAAGGAGGTTTCGGTTTCCGTGCTCATACTTCCACCTCCACCGTGATGCTGGTATCGCAGCCGAATACGTCCACGACCTTGACGCAAATCGTATGCTTGCCAGCGCGGTCATAGGCATAGGCCGCGTCGCTGACGGTTTTCAGGGTTCGGTCTTTACGGGTGCGGTAATCCTGCCAATGATGGTTAAATGGCTTGTTCGGATGCCAGTCGAAATCCACCGCCCAGAAATCAATGAAATCAAATCCGCTCTGTACGGCCCGTTCCTGCAAAGCTTCCAGTTCTTTACCCGGAACCTCGGTCAGGGAAGGCAGGAAATTCGTCAGCTTCACATCCACCACCTTGCCCTTGCCGCTATCCGCCTTCCTCACAACGGATTCGGCCTCCAGCACAGCAACCTCAAAGAACGGCGGCACTTCCGTGCGGTTCTTCTCCATGATCTCGCGGGGAATGCGGTGGAGCTTGATAGACAGGCCAAGTTCGCTCTCCACGGCGGAAACGGACTGGCGAATATCCATTTCAAAATCCCACGCAAGGCAATGAACCTGTTTTCCGCCGGAGGCTTTGACGGCCTTTGCTACCTCCGTCAATTCACCCCGCGTAAAGATGCTGTCAATGCCGTCAACATGGATAAAGGCCGATCCCTTGCGTCCATGAATCAATGGCGAAGGCGCATGAGTTAAAACTTCGGCACGGAAGAAATTGAGAACAACAGAGCGATGTTCTTCCTCTGCACCTTTCAAAGATTCTTTCTGCCACCACTGACGCTCATAACGACCAAGGTTATAAACGTCGAAAGAACGGTAGGGTTCATTCGTTTCATTCAATTCTCTCTGAACACCAATTAAGCGTTTACGGGCGGTATGAATTGCAAACCGCCCAAGATCAGATCCAATCCAACGGCGACCGAGCGTTTCTGCAACAGCAAGGGTTGTCCCAGAACCACAAAAGAAATCAGCAATTATATCCCCTTCATTGGAAGATGCTTTAATAAAGCGTTCTAACAATGCTCGAGGCTTTTGAGTTGGATATCCCGTCCTATCATTTGAAGCCCTGTTCTCAAAATTAACATCTGTAATCCAATCTCTTGGAAGTATACCTTTCTTTTCATCAAAATAATCTCTGTAAGTCCATTCCGGATGTTCTACTTCAACAATGGGAGGAAGTTGTTGCTTTCCGCGCCACGGGCTTCCGCTAACATTCTTACCACGGATTTGGTATTTTCTGCCGTCCTTATCAGTCTGATT
The DNA here is from genome assembly GCA_020638285.1 of Rhodospirillales bacterium. Lineage (GTDB taxonomy): Bacteria > Pseudomonadota > Alphaproteobacteria > Micavibrionales > Micavibrionaceae > JACKIV01. The sequence goes on from JACKIV010000002.1 coordinate 42,224, forward strand.
ATACTTCGCCACGCTTCCTTCAGAGTAATCGGACGTTATATCCCAGCAATTAAAAACTCTCGATGAGCTTTCTGCGTCTTTTGCGTAGAAAAATATAGTGTCATGTTTTCTGTTATAATGTCTGGTTGCAAGCTCTCTTTCGCCATAGCACCACACAATTTCGTTCAAGAAATTATTTGACCCAAATATTTCATCTAAGATAGACCGCATTATCCCAGTCACTCTATAATCACAGTGCAGGTATATACTTCCTGTTTCTTTTAAAAGCTGTTTCATGAGCGATAGCCTTTCATACATCATATGAATGTATGAGTTTGAGCCTTTTCCCCACATATCCCTGTAGGCAACCATCTCCATGATTGATTGGTCTTTTTGAACTTTTTCAGAGTCCTCGCCGATTTCAATTTGCATTGTAAAATCCGCACCAACATCGAAGGGCGGATCAATATAAATCAGGTCAATCGCACCCTTGAACTCGGCAAGAAGCGAGGCAATGACCAGCTTATTATCGCCCCATATCAGGCGATTTCTGAAATCGTCGCGGTGAGCTTTCTTGGTATCGAACAATGAACCTTGCGCCTCGGCGCGGGAACGCGGCTCATCAATCGTTTCAATTTTTTGCAACGGCATGGCAAGGCCGGATACATCAACCTCGCGCCGCTGACCAAACTCATCATATTTTCCTTCCCAGACAAGCTCCGTCCGCATTAATGAGAGCGGGTGCGGGTTATGGGGGCCGTATTTGATCTTTTCACTCATTCTTTTTCTTCCTGATAATTTGCTCGCGCGATTGCCTTGCGCGTTTCGGCCTTGTTGGCAACGACAACGTGGTATTCTTTATGGTCGGCACTGTCCCCGTCTCCATCGGCCAGCCCAAGGCGGCGCAGGAAATAATAGAGCAGCGCCAGCCTGACCTTCACGTCCAGCCGCATATCCTCCATCCCGAAATCCATCGCCACGGCTTTGGCTTGGCTCTTGCTCAGCTTCGGGTGAGGCTTCAGCGTAACGGTGAATATCTCATTCCATACCGCATCTTGCGCCCCTGAGACAGGGTTTTCCGCCGATGGGCGGGTTTCCTGAACGCGGGAGAGCAGAAAATCTTTATGCTTTCTGCCCTTGTGGCAAAAAGCCCGAACGTGCCAGCGCATTCCGTCAAAGGCAAAGGCATGAGGGGATATAGACCGCCATGACGGTTCTTCGCTGCTCATGGACTGGTAAAAGATTTCAATGGCTTTCTCGCCCCTCACACCCGCCAGAACGTTTTGCAGGATGTGCGGCGGGATGTTGCGGCGGGGCATCCGCACAATGTCATGCGTGGGCAAATCGGGAAGCCACGCCCCGTCCACGCCGGACATGGCGGCCACGTCATCACGCATTTGCCAGAGATAAGCATCCGAATCAGGCTTCAAAAACGCGGGCTTGAAAGCGGGGGTGACAAAATACCGCTTCTTTTTATGGTCATAATCAAGATTCTTCGGGGCGATTTCCTGATACTGGCTCAAGTCGTTCGATGCCTGAGGGGTCGATACGCTGAACCGTTCCATGATGTCGGCACGGTTGATCTGCCCCTCCCAGAACAAGCGGAAATCAATAAATTCCAGTCTTTTCTCGACGCTCCAGCGGCGTTTCTCTTTTTGGGCGACCACGTAAAATCCTTTAGTTCGAATAAAAACCATTCATACCCGTTGACAAGCGTCGCGGGTTCGGATAGTTTGTATTCGAATTCATCGAATCGGTCAATAGTTCCTGATGATTATCCATCAGGATGGTGTTGATAAAAACCTTGAAGGAGGAAAGGTCATGGGAAACAGCAGTAACTTCTGGACGCAACAGCGGCCTGACGGGAAATGGGAAAGCAAGCGCGAGGGTGCCGACCGGGCATCCAAGGTCACGGACACGCAGGCCGAGGCTTGGGACTATTCAAAAGATCGCGCCCGTGACGAGGGCGGCGAGGCCTTCCTGAAAAACCGGGAAGGTAGAATCCGCGAGCGCAACACCTATGGGGACAACGACCCGTACCCGCCGAAGGGTTAACAGGAAAATCAGAGAAGAAAGGAAATGAAGATGAAGTTTTTTACCCTTAACGATATCCGAAGAACTGCGGCCTCAAGCGTCACATCTTTTCAGTCCGCTGAGAGAATTCTGAAAGAAAGCGCAAGAGCGCATACGTCTGCCAAGACGTATGACATTTTCCTCTCGCATTCTTTTTCAGACGCAGAGTTGGTTCTGGGTGTCAAAAAGGCTCTGGAGCAAGAAGGGTACACGGTATATGTGGACTGGGTTGACGATCCCCATCTGGATCGCAGCAACGTTACAAAAGAGACAGCGCAGCACATTAAAAATCGTATGCATACCTGCAAGGGCCTCGTGTATGCCACATCCAAGAATTCAAAGCATTCAAAATGGATGCCGTGGGAGTTGGGGTATTTTGATGGACACAAACCCGGACAGGTCAGCATATTGCCCCTCGTGGACAGTGAGACAGACGACTTCAAGGGGCAAGAATACCTCAGTCTTTATCCCGTGCTTGGGAAAAACAATCCGTCATATTTGACCTCTTACCCGCCGAGAGGACTGCAAATCTATGATGGTCAACAAACAAGGGCTTTTAGCTTGAGGGCGGCCTGAGAATGACGCCGCTTTCACCGGGAATGAAGCTATTGCTTTGCATAGCCGGGGCCATAGGAATTTACAAAGGAGCAGAATACATGTCTAAGAAAAGAGTATTTATCAGTTTTGCCATTGAGGACAAAATCCTTAGGGATTTTTTGGTGGGACAGGCACGGCATCCTGATACGCCGTTTGAGTTCGTTGATATGTCTGTAAAGACCCCGTGGGACAGCGCATGGAAAACGAATTGTCGCGCCCGGATTAAGGGCTGCGATGGTGTTGTGGCAATCGTCACCAAAAATTCATGCAACGCTGATGGGCAGCTTTGGGAGATAAAATGCGCCAAGGAAGAAGGCATCCCGGTTTTGCCGATCTATGGTGGCGATCAACACAAAAATTGCAGAGTCCCCGCTGAGCTGGGAAGCAGCGCCAGAGTTTACAACTGGTCATGGGACAATGTGGCGAATTTCATAGGCAGGCTATAAGGAACAGGAACCAAACCATGAAAAAGGCATTGATTATTGGCATTGATGGCTATCCGCAAAATCCTTTGTCGGGTTGCGTTAACGATGCCGTGGCAGTTAATGAGCTGCTTGAAAGGAACGGAGACGGTTCACCTAACTTCTCAACACGGTTGTTGACCAGCAGTAAAAACGGGGTTACGTGCGGGGTTTTGGAAAAAGAATTGCAGAACCTTTTCAGTGGAAGGGCAGAAACGGCACTGCTGTATTTTGCCGGGCACGGCCTGACAACAAAAAACGGTGAAAGTTATATTGTTGCACAAGACGGGAAACAGGGCGCATGGGGACCGTCCCTTAATCAGGTTCTTTCTTACGCAAACAATGCGCACCCCGATATAACATCCAGCATAATCATTCTTGATTGCTGTTATGCCGGAAATTTAGGCGAAGTGCCCAGCCTCGGCGCAGGAGAACAAACTTCGACTATCGGGAACGGTGTCACCATTCTGACAGCCTGTCACAGAAGTGAAGGCGCAGCAGAGTATAACGGACATGGCCTTTTTACCGGCATCCTTATTGACAGTCTGGGCGGCAGTGCTTCTGATATTTTGGGGCGCATTACTCCAGCATCGGTTTATTCGCATGTCGATCAAATCCTTGGGCCTTGGGAACAACGCCCCATATACAAGGCAAATGTTCAAAGTTTTATAACCCTGCGTCAGGTGGAGCCTAAAATTCCGGGCGATGTTCTCAGAAGACTGCCCACATATTTTCAAAACCCCTCGGACGTCTTTCCCCTTGACCCATCTTTTGAGCCGGACAGGGAACACGTGCCAAAAGAATTTAAGCATCTTCCTGTCAACGATAATAACGTAAAGGTTTTCAAAGAACTTCAGCTATGCAACAGGCATGGACTTATCGTGCCCTACAATGCGGAGCATATGTTCTACGCCGCGATTCATTCCACGGGATGCAAGTTGACAGCGCTTGGTGCCCACTACAGGAAACTGGCTGAAGCAAAGCGGATTTAATACTGCTGATTTGGCAATGGGCAAAATTTACACGCCGAAAGTTACGGTAAATTTCCAATAAGGCTATAATAATGGACGGTTCCGGGCTGAAGGTTACGGAATCCCGGGGTTTGAGGCCGATCGACCCACTAATGTTATAGCCGTCCTCCTCAATTACAGCTTTATACCTCACACGGTATATATTGATTTTAGACCATTAAAGGTATATAATTAAATTATACCGTATAAGGTGTATGCGGAGGCGGACATGGAACACACCATCAGAACACCAAAGCAGTTAGGCGAAGCGCTTTTAAGAGCAAGAAAAGCGCAGAAGCTGACTCAGGCAGATATTGGGTCAAAAGCACGGATCAAGCAAGGCACGGTCTCCCGAGTCGAGCACGGCCAGCCGGGAACCGAGATTCAAACGATCTTCGATATTGTCGCCGCGCTGGATCTGGAATGCACGATACGCCCAAGAACCAAGGGGGAAAGCATTAATATTGAGGACTTCTTTTAATGGCGCGGCATCCGACATACGTTCCGTTGCAAGTCGTTTTGAACAACCGCAAGGTTGGCGTGCTCAAGCGCCAGAGCAACGGGGCTCTGGAGTTCTTGTATGAGGATTCATGGCTGGGCTGGGAAAACGCCATCCCCGTTTCCCTGTCCCTGCCGCTTCGACAAGGGCGGATAACGGGACCGGAAGTTTCGGCCTTTTTTGAAAACCTGCTGCCCGACAATCCCGACATTCGGAGCCGCATCGCGGAAAAGACCCGCGCTGGAGGGACAGACGCCTACAGCATGCTGCACGCCATAGGCCGCGATTGCGTGGGGGCACTCCAGTTTCTTGAGGTCTTCGAGGAAGCCGACAAGGCCGGCACGGTCAGCGGCGCGGTTTTGAATGAACAAAAAATTGCCGCCATCATCAGAGGACTATCCGGAAACCCCCTGGGGATTTACGAGGATGACGAATTCCGCATTTCCCTTGCCGGGGCGCAGGAGAAAACGGCCCTATTATACTGGAAGAAGAAATGGCACATCCCGAAAGGGACAACTGCCACCACCCATATTCTAAAACCTCAGATCGGCACGACCCGGGAAGGGATAGACCTGACGCAGAGTGTCGAAAACGAATTCCTTTGCATGAAATTGACGAAGGCGTTGGGATTGCCAACCGCCGAAGTGGCGATAGAGGTTTTTGAAGACCAAAGCGTTCTCGTCGTAGAGAGATTTGACAGACTCTGGACGAAGGACAAAAGACTTCTGCGTCTGCCTCAGGAAGATTGTTTGCAGGCGCTGGGGCTTCCCCCTTCCATGAAGTATGAGAACCGCGCGGAGCCCGGAGCAAAAGCGGGCATCAGGGATATTCTTGAACTGCTCAAGGGCGCGGACGAACCCCTGAAGGATCAGAAAACTTTTCTCAAGGCGCAAATCGTATTCTGGCTGCTGGCCGCAACGGACGGACATGCAAAGAATTTCAGCCTGATGCTGGCGCCCGGCGGGCGCTTTCGTCTGGCCCCGCTTTATGACGTTCTGTCGGCCCGGCACGCTATTGATCGCGGCCAGATCAGGAAGAACAGGGCGACGCTGGCCATGTGCGTCGGAACCGGCAGGCATTACCGTATCGATGAGGTCGTGCCCCGGCATTTTGTCGAGACGGCGAAGCTGTGCGGCGTGGCGGCCGATGTGGTGCCCGGAATTTTTGAAGAGCTTGCCAGAGATGGAGCGCGTGCGGCTGATGACGTTCTAAAAAACCTTCCGCCCCGCTTCCCCAAAAACCTTGCCACGTCCATAGTCAACGGCTTCAAACAGCGGTTACGGTTTCTGAGCGAATGAGGTCAGTATAATTACGGTAAATTTCTAATAAGGCTATAATAATGGAGGGTCCGCAGTGAAAATTACGGAATTCAACAAGTTAAGCCCTGCCGACCTTCTAATATGATATTGGTGGACCCCATCAGCTACATTTCCAGGATTTCGGGTTTTTGCTGGGATCTACGCGCGCGAAGCGGCGCATATGGAATCTTTGAAAGCATGAATTTCTCTCAGCCCCGGCTCGCGCGCGAAAGACATCGGAATTTTAGCTTTCGCTAGTGATGCATTTCGCCCTATGGCTACCTTTTTGCGAAAGGAAAACGCCATGACGAAACTTATCAATGAACGGCAAGCCGCCCACATGCTAGGGTGTTCCATGTTCAAACTACAAAGAGACCGCAGACTTGGAAGCCCCATTCCTTACATCAAGCTCGGACGGGCCATTCGCTACAACGTAGATGACATCGAAGCCTACATAAAGGCACATCAATTCACGTCAACTTCGCAATACCCCAAACCTGCAAAGAACCCAATATCAGAGGTAATAAGGCAGAAAATAATGGGGCGGAAGACAACGGATTGACAGCGTGATCCAAGATCATTTTTCGTTTCACGATTTTTCCCGGCAAAATCACGGAACGGGCGGTACAAGAGATTTAAAAAGTGAGAGGCCAGATTGACAAGCATTGCCATAATGAAATTTGTAAACCGAAGGTCGGGGGTTCAAATCCCTCAGCCGGCACCATTTTCCCCGCCTTATTAAGCCTTGTTAGCTACCGCTACCTATGGCAACCCCTAGAGATTCATAAGAGTACCGGTTATTATTACGCAGACGGAAGAGAGGTCTCTTCATTAAGATGAGTGTCATCAGAAGTTTTCACTTTATGCAGTTCTTCGAATAGGTGCAGCGGTAACGGAATCCGGTAATGGCGGCAAGCAACGACGATTAGCGGCCACCAGCCAAATTTCACTGCAGAAAGCCGCTCCCGCTCTGTACGCACAGCCTGTGCAGGCAAATTGCCGCGTGTTGCCACCACCCGACGGAATAGCTCCGAAGAAAAGGAAATCCACTTGTCCCAAGTGCGAGAAGCAGGAACAAGGAAAAACCCCAACTCTTGCAATGTTTTTATATGGACGATTCGCAGGTGTGCGTTTTCATCGAAGGGATCACCCAGCGTAGCCTCGTCATCTACGAAAAACCGGATGGTTTCCGCTTCCAATTCGTCCAAGTCGAAACGGGCAGCAAAACCAATTTGCACAGCAAGGGCGGTATGCTGTGCGTCTGGCAGGGCACTTAACGTTTTTGCATTCGGATCAAACCACTTTTCAACGCCGCGCTCAGGGCTAAACCATGAGGGGTGATTCTGGGGATCGTTTGGAATGAAGCCCGAAACCGTTGCTATGCATATAATGCGGGCTGTCTCATTCGGGTTACTACCATAAAAATCATGCTCCGTGAGACGGCGTACCAGCCGATCACGTCCAAAAAGCAAGGCCAACGCTTCAATGATGGTCGTTTTGCCGCTGTTATTAGGGCCAACAAGCACAGAATGCTGCCCCAGCGATATGTCTGCTGAACTTACACCCCGAAAACCGGAAATTTTGAGTCGAACAATATGCATTTCAGCCTTTCTGCTTAAAGGCGAACTTTATAATATTTTTTCTGCCTATTGTTCTGCCTTTTGAAGAATTTTCAGCAGAGTCAGGAGGAGAAAATACCCCCTGATTTATTTTCCGTATAGTGGCGCGCCCGAAGAGAGTCGAACTCCTAACCTTCTGATCCGTAGTCAGATGCTCTATCCAATTGAGCTACGGGCGCTGTTTTTAAGGCGAGGTGACACTATCCGATCCCGCCCCGATATGCAAGACACAACTTCCCCTTATCGGAATGTTTTGTCGGCGGCTCGAAAAAAGGGAATCCCCTCAAAATGCCGTGGCAGCAACCATTTCGAGCAAATAGTTCCGAAAAACGCCTATTCTTATGGAATCGCGGCGCTCCTCCGGATAGACGAAATACATGGGGATGCCCGGATGCGTGATTTCGGGCAGAATCGGCGTCAGATCCTTGTTTTCGCGCACCAGCCAGGATGGCAAGGCTGCAATGCCCATCCCCGCGCGCACAGCGTTAAGAGTCCCGTGTATCGAATTAATCATCAAGCTGTCCGGATGATCTTCAGGCGTCATCTCCGCCACGCGGAACAGCCAGTTCGGGTCCGGAAACGGCGCGGGAATCCCCGGCGGATAGCCAATTAAGGTATGGTTTTTCAAGTCATTCGGGCCTTGCGGAAGGGACCGGGACTTAAGATAGGACTTCGCCGCGCAAATCTGAAACCCGATGGTGGACAGATGCCGTTGAATCAATTCGGGGTGATCCGGCTTGTACAGGCGGATGGCGGCATCTGCCTCTCGCAACCCAAGATTGTATATCCGGTCATCCAGCAAAAGAGTGAGACGGATACCCGGATGGGCAGTATGAAACCCCTTCAGGCGAGGAGCCAGCCATGTCGAGCCGATAAATTCCGCGACTGTGACGCTCAAATTCCCATCCGGACTTTGGCGCGAGTCGGATAATTGCCCTTCAACCATGGCCAGTTTGGCAAAAATTTCCTGCGCCGAGCGGGCCAGAAGTTCGCCCTGTTCCGTCAGAATCAACCCGCGCGCATGGCGCGTGAACAACGCCACGCCGAGACTTTCCTCAAGGGTGCTGATCTGGCGCGAGACGGCGGACTGACTCAGTCCCAGAGCCTCGCCCGCGTGGGTGAAGCTTCCGGCCTGCGCAACGGCGTGAAAAACCCTGAGTCGATCCCAGTCCATCCTTTACCATCTCTTTTTCCCGAGTCAAAAGCAAGAGGCCCGGATCATCACCCATGCCCCGACAAAAACCGGTCGGCTTCCAGCGCGGCCATGCATCCCATGCCCGCCGCCGTGACGGCCTGACGATAGACCTTGTCTTTGACGTCGCCCGCCGCGAACACTCCCGGGACCGAGGTCGCGGTTGAATCCGGCGCGGTCAGGATATACCCGGCGGAATCCATGTCGATCTGCCCCTTGAACAGGGCGCTCGCCGGATCATGCCCGATGGCGATGAAAACGCCGTGGACGGGCAGGTCCGTCTTGTCTCCGGTTTTCAGATTTTTCAGGCGCAGGGCGGTCACGCCCGCATCGTCGCCCAGAATCTCTTCCACCGCGCTGTCCCACACAACGGCAACTTTCGGGTTGGCGAACAGGCGGTCTTGCGCGATTTTTTCGGCGCGCAGGGAATCGCGGCGGTGTATCAATGTGACTTTGGAGCAGAAATTTGTCAGAAACAAAGCCTCCTCCACGGCGGAATTCCCTCCGCCCACCACGGCCACTTCTTTTCCACGAAAGAAAAACCCGTCGCATGTGGCGCAGGCCGACACGCCCCGGCCCCGAAAGGTGATCTCGGACGGCAGACCCAGCCAGCGGGCTTTCGCGCCGGTGGAAATGATGAGCGTGTCGCCCGTGTAGGTGTCGCCCGAATCTCCGCTTGCGACAAACGGACGGGCCGACAGATCGACTTTGGTGATAAGGTCGGAAACCATGGTCGTTCCGACATGTTCGGCCTGCGCCTTCATCTGCTCCATCAACCACGGACCCTGAACGGCGGCGGCAAAACCGGGGTAGTTTTCAACATCCGTTGTAATCATTAACTGGCCGCCCGGCTCCATCCCCTGAACCAGAAGCGGGGAAAGCCCCGCCCGAGCCGCATAAATCGCCGCCGTGTACCCGGCGGGACCGGACCCGATGATGAGGACTTTTGTGTGGATGGCGTTGGTCATGGGAACTCCGTTATCATAATGTCATTCAGAGGTGGAAGCTTGATCCTTCAAGTCTTCTGTCTATCCTTAAAGCCCCTTTCTGCCAAGGAGTCTTCTTCGAATCTCTGTTGCCACGATGTCCGCATCGTTCAAGGGGGGCGGGGGCCAGTGCGTTTCAACGCTTCCGGTAAAAGGCCGAACCCGGTTTTGATCCAGCAAAGACCGATGAAAGGCTTCCAGCCTCCGGGTCTGACCCTCCAGCGTAATCATATAGACCGGCTTTCCCGTGGTGCAGCTTTCTGAAATCATCGACACGCTGTCGGAGGTTACAGCGATGGCATCCGCCCAGCCGAGGAGCCCAAAATAGGGGTTTTGTCCTTTCCCATCCCAGAAATACACATGATTGTCCGTCATTTCCCGGCGCAGCAGAGCTGTATTGTCCAGCCCCGTTCGCCGCGAAGCCGTCATCAGGGTCGATCCGCCGGAATTTTTCAGAAATGATTTAAGATGATCGATCAGACGCGCCGTAACATCGGCAGTCATGGCCACGCGCCGCGTGCTGCCTCCAATCAGAACAGCCAGACGGGGAGCGGGAAAAGATTCGAATTCCGGAAAATCTTTCCGCGCCTGCGTCAATCGCGCTGCACTCACCCGATTCGGCGCCCCGGCCGTAACGATCACATTGGAACCACGCGCCGGATCATGCGCCGGAACAGCCAGAAGGTCGAAATGATGTGCGGAAATGCGCGGATCCTGAATCTGGACAACGAAAGTCCGCCCGCCGGAGTGCTTTTTAACGTGCAGCGCCGCCGCTGCCGCCTTGCGCCCCGATGCGATCAGCAAATCCGGCCAGGGCGGCTCCAAAGGCGGGACAAAACTCCAGTCTCTCGTCAATCCAAGCCACGGCGAGAGGCTTTTCCATGGCTGGCGCAGCGCAATGGATTTTACTTCTGGTGCTACGCCCAGCGCCTCGGCCACGCCCAGACATTGATTCAGCGTCCCGGCAAGCCCGGTTTCGGTAACAATCCAGCATGTTTCCGGAATCATGGCATGCGCCCCCTGAATGTGATCTTTTTGTGAAAACAAGGAAAAGACTTGCCTCAAGACTCTGGATGCCTGTATATCAACATCGGTCTTTCTCATGCAAGGGTCCGGAGTCTTCGTGAATCGCTTCAGACTTGACAGAATCGATTTGAAAATTCTGAACGAGCTTCAGAACGAAGGGCGCGTGACCAATGTTGCGCTGGCCTCTCGCGCCGGAATTTCCGCTCCGCCCTGTCTGCGTCGCGTGCGTGCGCTGGAAGAAGCCGGATTCATCAAGGGATACCACGCGCTTCTTGACGGACCTGCGCTTGGCTATACGGTAACGGTTTTTGCGCAGGTGAAACTGGCCAGTCAGGCCGAACCCGATCTGACAAAATTCGAGGCGCTCGTCAATGGCTGGCCGATGGTCCGTGAATGTTACATGCTCGCCGGAGAAACAGATTTTCTTTTGCGTGTGGTTGCGCGCGACTGGGATGATTATCAGCGATTTCTGACCAGGGAACTAACCGCCGCGCCCAACGTGTCGTCCGTGAAGTCAGCTCTTTGCGTGCGCAGCGCCAAGGAACTCCCCGGCGTTCCTCTCGCGGATCGTTGATTGTCCCTCTCTAGGTTTTAAACCTTCGGCTTCATCCGGAAAAGGCTTTAGCCGTATTTTTTTAACACAGAGAACGCGGAGAAGACGCAGAGGTCACAGAGAGACGCTGTTCTCCGTGCCTTCTCTGTGTCCTCTGTGTCCTCTGTGGTGAATCTTTTCTTTCTTTTTTTTAAGGCTTCCAGCCTTTTTCGAACCTACCGGCTTCAGCCGATAGTGGTTCAGTTTGTTCGCTCTGTTCAATTCCGAAAATTCTCTGTAAATTGTTTCGATGATTTACGTCATGCTAATATGAGGAGCATAGGATGGTATAAGAAATACGGAAAATAATATCCGGAAAGCGTAAAGACCATAACGGCAAAAAAACGCGATAAAAAACAGAGGGTGGGACAAAATGACGCAAGGAATCTCCTATGATTCTTCGACGAAAACCTATGTCGTAAAGACCTCCGCACAGACCGCAGACATCCAGACCATCATTGATGCAGCGGGCGCCGGGTCGACGATTCTGTTTTCGTCCGGGGAACATCATCTGACCCAGGAACTACAGATCCGTCGGGGCGATATCTCGATCAAGGGAATGGGCGAAGGCCAGACAACGCTGGTTATCGAACCAGGCGGCTCGCGGCTGGACGGCATTCTCATCAAGGGAGGAAATGCGGACTGGAACGGCGATGTGTCGGGCAATGTCACTGCCGGGACGCATACCCTCACGCTGGCATCCACAACGGGGCTGCGCGCCGGAGACGTTCTGCATGTCTATGAAGCCAACACAAGCGCGTTTATGCATTCGGGACTCTACGACAACATTATCAACAGCGAATACGTCAAGGATAACCCCTTGCGTGAAAGTCTTGTCGAAATCGCATCCATCAATGGAAAGGTGGTGACGCTCAAACACGCCATCGCCTATGACATGGACGCCGGTCTGGCGAAGGTCGAGCGCGTTCCGGTTCTGGACAATGTGAAACTATCCGATTTCTCGGTCACGTATGATCTGCCCGGAACCCCGAATGCGGAGTCTTTCACCAACACGCATATGGAACTGGACAATACGAGCGCCATCAGCATCGGTATGACAAGGGGTGTTGAAGTTGACAACATCACGATTTTTAATGCCGCGTCTCACGGGCTTGAACTGCGCGGGAGCCTTGAGGCTCATGTGGATGGCTTGACGGTCGACGGCGCATGGAACAAGGGCGGCGAGGGGAACGGTTATGCACTCCATCTGGCCGAGACGTTTTACGGCACGTTTGAAAATCTGACGCTCGTGAATACGCGTCACGCCGTCGTGTTTTCGAGCTGGAATGCCGAGGCTTATAACACGGTGGATGTGGACTATACCAACCGGGACATCAATTTCCACGGCAGCCCGGACCATTCCAATACCGTGATCGTTCAGAACATGGAATATCGCGGTGGAAATCAGTGCTGGAGCCCCGTTTCTACAGGCAGCGATATCCATCCCTATACGGACGTGGACCAGAACACAGTCCTGTTCGGCTTCGTGACGGGCAGTGAAAAGGACGACCGGATGAGTGCGCTCGACAGCGGCGGGACGCTGTATGGACGGGCGGGAGACGATACGTTGACCGGTGGAAAAGGCGCGGACTTCCTTCAGGGCGGCGAGGGGAATGATATCCTGTACGGGAACGGCGGCGCGGATGTTCTGTATGGCGGCGTTGGTGACGATGTCATGGATGGCGGCGGCGGAGCGGATCGCTTTGTCCGGTTCTATGGAGACGGCGCGGACACAATCAACGGATTTGAAGCCGGAACGGGGCGGGATACAGTCGATCTGCGCGGCTATTACGGCGTTCAAAGCTTTGAGGATCTGAATCTCGTTCAGTCAGGAAGAGACACAGAGGTTATTCTGCACCGTTCCGGCTCTTTCGTGGACATGCTCACGCTGCACGACGTGCAGGCGAGCGATCTGCGGGCCGGAAACTTCCTGTTCCATGACGACCAGCCCGCAGAGTCCGTTTCTGTCGTTTTGTCAACGGCATCGGATTATGTGAGGGGCAGTGATGGTGCGGATATTCTGACCTCCAGAATCAGCGCTCTGAATACAGACGATGATGTTGATCTGGGGGCGGGTCAGGATGTCCTGGTCATGGATACGACCAGTTTTACGCTGGACACGAGAATTCTGTCCGGTTTCCGGGGACTGGATGCCATTGACGCGAGAAACACAACCGGAGCGAAGTTCATCCTTGATGATGGCATTATAGACCAGACGGATTCAGGGACATTGACCCTTCTGAGCGGCGCAAACGGGATCGCGCGACTGGATACCTCCGCTGTCTCGGGTGCGCACGATGTGACGATCTCCGGATCGGGGCTTGTTGCACTGGCCAACGTGATGGGCAACGTCCTGACCCTCAGCGATCTGTTCAAAGGCAGTGTTGAGGGAGGAAAGTACGATGACTCTTTTACCTTGCGCGGCGGGGGCATGAGTATTGATGCAGGCGCAGGAGATGATTATTTCGTGGTGCGCAGCGCACTTGATGTCCTCACCACCATGAAAGGCGGCGAAGGCAACGATCTGTTTTCCTTCGTTGTGGATGCGCTTGGCTCGTCCGTGCGTGTGCAGGGTGGAAGCGGGTTTGACGAGTTGCGCTTTACGCCTGCCGTGAACGTGACGCTGGGCGACGTGGCGGGGATCAGCGGAATCGAGCGTCTGTCCTTCAAGAGCGCAGGCAGCTTCGTCGCCCTGACGGACAAGATGTTCGGGGCGGGTGCGCTGGAAATCCGGGGACATGACGATCTGGTGGGTATGCGGGTAGATGTTTCCGACCTCAAAGAGACCCATGTGGTCGAATTGGGAAAATCCGCGAATCTGACCGTGAGCGGAACACATAATGGAAATGTGCAGTTTGTAATCGGCGAGGATGCGACAGGCTATCTGTCGGCCAGCGCCTCGGCGGATGTGATTACAGGCAGCACACATGCAGACCGGATTCTGGGCAATGCCGGCGACGATAAAATCACCGGCGGCGGCGGAAAGGATACACTGACCGGAGGAGCCGGACGGGATACGTTCTTCCTGACGCGCGGAGACGGATCGGACACCATCACGGACTTCCAGACCGGATCGGGAGGTGACAAGGTCGATATGACCGGATTCTATCAATTCCGGAACTTCGGGGAAATTCGCGATGCCATGGTTCAGGAGGGACTCAACACCCGCCTGATGCTGGGCGCAAAAGAGACGCTGTTGTTCAAAAATACAGAGATTGCCGATTTCAGGGCGGAGAATTTCTCGATGAACAATGCCGTCGTGATGGATGTGACGGTCCGGACAAGCTCCGGCGCAGATCGGATCATCACCGGCGCCGGATCGGATACGGTCAATGTCTGGACGTCCAACCTGTCCTCGGATGATATATTCGATCTGGGCGCAGGAACGGATATGCTTCAGATTCGTACCGTTGGAAACTATACGTTCGACTCAAATCTGTTTTCCCTGATCCGGGGCATAGAGATTCTGGACGTTTCGACGACGAGTGGAACTCCGCGCCTGATCTTGTCCGATGCCATGGTGGATGGAAGCGACACGGACAGACTTCTGGTCCTCTTCGGCGCAAACGGACTTAACCTGAACACGGGAGATGTCGCGGAAACTCACGATGTCACCCTGCGCGGCGGCGGGACCGTGAGACTGGCCGACGGGGCAAACAACCGCGTCAGCATCGACGCAAACCAGACTCTGGTTGTCGCGGGCGGAACGGGCGATGATTATATCCGTATTCGCGGCGGTGAAGTGACGGCTTCGGGAGGTACGGGTGACGATATCTTCTCGGTGACAGGCAGCGGGCATTTCGTCCTGAGCGGCGGCGCCGGAAACGATGTGTTTCAAATGTCCAACGCGGGCGGCGCAGCAGGCCAGACCATACAGGGCGGAAGCGGTTATGATGATTTGCGCCTGTACGACAGCGCAAATCTGACGCGGTCCGATTTGTCCAATGTCACCGGAATTGATCGGATTCGCCTGTATCAGGACGCCAACAGCCTCGATATCGGGGAGACGGTATTCGATGGCCGTCTGGAGATCGAAGGTGACGGATCGCGGCACGATGTGTGGATCAACATCTCGGATTTCGATCCGGGTGATACGCTGGTCGTCGGGGGTAATCTGGACGTCACTCTTTCGGGACATGCCGGATCGACCTATCGGATTGAAACCACCAGCGCAACCAACGGATCTATCTATGGAACCGAAGGCAACGATCTGTTCACGGGGGGGTCGGCAGCAGATCGCCTGTACGGCATGGATGGCATGGACGTTCTGCTGGGCGGAAACGGAAACGACCGTCTGGATGGCGGAAACGGAGATGATATCCTGAACGGGGGCAGAGGCGCGGACGTTCTCACGGGTGGCCTGGGGAATGACGTCTTTGTCTATACCCACATGAACGAGATCGGCGATATCATCACGGACTTTGGACACAGCCCGGGAGATCGGGACACCGTGGATCTGACGGCCCTGTTCGACGCCAACAAGCTCGGCGCTCTGGATACGGCGGGAGCCTTCGCGCAAGGATTTCTGTCTCTGCGTCAGTCCGGCGCGGACGTTCAGCTTTATGTCGATCTGGACGGCGCGGCAAGAGTCAAACATGCTGAAACGCTTGTCCTGACTTTTGACGACGTCTCCCTGTCGCACATTGCCCAGAGTCAGATCGTCGTCTAGAGTCTGTCAATGACAAAAAGTCCGAACGGTGAAAGGGGGACGAAAAAACATTTTACTCATTGCGCAGATGTCTGCTCTAACGATTTTATAATGTGAGACGCAAGAACCTTTCCAGCCTCGGACAGGTTTTCCCGGCGCATGAGGGCAACTTCGGAACCAGCAAGTTTGGGCAATCTGATCTGGCTCTTTAGCGGCAGGATCCCCTCCGGCACCATGTTCGCGGGGCGTAGACAACCGCCATCAGCCGCAGTGGTTTGTGACAGGCTTTTCCGTCCGTGATATTGACTGATTGCAGCGGCAAACCCGATCAATCCCGTCATGATCGCCGACAGCACATCAAGAGGGAAAAAGCTGATTCCATATTTTTGACCCTTTTTAGCACTCTTACCCATTAAAGGCCAAGCATAAGGGAACGGGAGTCGACAAGAGAAGCGATTGGTTTAAATGTAATCTATGAGTTTTTTAAATTCTGCATCAGTTTAAGGGAAGAACATTACTTGACAAAAGGCTCTGGAATCGGCTATTCCATAAACCTTAATCCAGCGTTCGTCTAGAAAAAGGAGAGGGGGGGATTGCCTGTGTCTGTCACCGATCTTCCTGTTCGGCGAAACGCCGAGAGTGGCTTCACCCTGATCGAGATGTCTTTGGTCATCGCGATCATCGGAATCGTTTTTTCCGGCCTTGTTCTGGGCATTCCGCAATACGTTTATACCCTGAAGTCTCACGAAACACGGGCGCGGATGGACACCGTCATGAACGCTTTGAGCGTTTATGCCCAGCGGCATTATCGTCTTCCCTGTCCGGCGGACACGGTGGATGTGGGCGTGGTCGAGCGCGGGACCGAGCGCAATGGCGGGCTGTGTTTTACCAATACCACAGATCGCACCTTGTATCAGGCGACCGAGGGGGTTGTGCCGTGGCGGGAACTCGGGCTGGCCGAACGCGATGTGATGGATGCGTGGGGACGCTACATTACCTATAAGCCTGCCCCGCAACTGACCGTCAACACCTATGAAACGGCCATGCAGGGCGGACGGGACGACATCGACATCCACAATGCCTGCCGCATCCGGACATGGTTTGACAATACCGGGATGGATCACGTCAATCGCCAGAAAGCCCTGTTTTGCTGCAATTCGCCGCCCAAGGACAATTATCTTACCCCGAAACCCGGAACGAGCGTGGCGCAGGTCGATATCGGAACGTGGCTTAACAATGCGATTGCGCCTGCCGCCGGAACGCCCCTTGTCGGCGGCGCTCTGCCGCCTGCGTCCAACGTCGAGAGTACGAATCGCTGGATCGACGGATACAGAAGTCAGGATGCGGGCGGGGCGTTCTATCTGGCCGGATCGTTCGCCACCATTCACGATTCGGATGCCGATGCGTCTTTGCTGCGCGCCTCGGGCCACGCGGTGACCCTCATCAGCCACGGCGGAAACGGGTTTGCCGCCGCCCTGCGCCGTCAGGTCGCACGGATGGATTCAAGCGTGGCATCAATCGACGAGACAGACCCTTTGAATGCCCCCGAAGTCATCGCGGCAAACGCCTATCACCCACAGGCCAGCATCAACGGCGCCCACGACCGGGCCGGCTTGCTGGCCGGAGCCTCGGACGATCTGGTGTCTTTCCTGCGCTCGGATCAGATTTTCTCCAAGGCGGGGGATGCAACCTGCGTGCGTCCTGCTTCCGTGACGGGGCTTTCCACGGTCCGCACGCCGAACGTGCCCTGTTCCGGATACGGGAACATGATGTATATCATTGATACAAGCCGCTCCATGCGCTCATGGTATGTGCGGGGCGTGACGACGCGGCTTCAGGCGGTTCAAAAAGCCCTGACTCATCGGGTTACGATCAATGTTTTCGATCCTGTGACCCTGACCATGGTTCCAAAAGAGTACAGCGTTCTGTCCGGTTATATCGACGGCGAAGCCACCCGGGATACAGATCCGGATAATGTGGGCATTACCTATTTGACGACCGGGACGCTTGCGCCCGAAGATGTGCTGCTCAATTATGATCCGGTCACACGTACTGTCAAAAAGCTCAACGATCCGGGCGTGGCGGATGCTGCTCTGGTTCGGGGCGAAGACATTGTGTCCGGTGCGTTTGCGAACGGCCTGACCCCTCTGTTCCAGACGATCATGGAGTCGGCCAGAATCACCGGAGACGGAACGCGGGAAGAACCGACCGCCATCGTGGCGCTTTCGGACGGATACGACAACCTTAGCGGCATGGGCGCAACCTGCGAACCCGAAGAACGCGGCGCGCCGTGTCGCGTCAGTCTGAGAACCAACAAGACCTGGCTCGTGAACGCCATGAGTTCCCGGTACGGCATGAGGATCAGCGCGGAGGCCCGCGCCATCATCCCCGATGACTCCATTTCGCGTGAGGCGCTGTTCGGAAAAATCGTGACCGAGAACTATCCGCATATGGTCGTCCATGTGATTGATGTGGCCGGGAACGACAAACTTAAGGATATGACGGACCAGATCGTCCCGGACACGGAAAACCCGATCCGCAGCCTGTATCGCTATGCCGGGGACGAAGCGTCGTTGCGTGAACTCGTCACGGGCTTGAGCGGGATTTGTACCCGGGCGGAGGATACGGTCGCCTATCGTTAGATATAGTCGTTTGAATTAAAGAGCATACAGGGTTTGAGACTCTCCTGATTTTGAACCACGAAGGCGCAAAGACACGAAGCGACTGATAAGAGTACTAAAGCTTTGAGTCTTTGTGGTGAAAAACCGGACTCTCCGCTTTGTGCAATTCCCAATTCAAAAGACTATATAAACGGGCGAGGGGCCGGGTTAAAAGGTTACAGTCACGGTGATCGTTCCACTGTAGACGCCACTGACATAGGTTCCGCCATCGCCTTCGGTGCTCATGGTCGCGCCCAGATCAAAGATAAAGCTTCCGGATCCATCGGTCATGATTGTGGCGGGATCGTTGGTGTAATCGGTAAAGATCAGGGTTTCTCCGGTTCCGTTTCCTCCTTCCGTCGCTGTCCCATCTGTTACGCTGATTGTTCCGGCGGTGTTGGGCGTGAATCCGGTGGCTTCAAAGGTCGCAGGGGTTGGAGGAGTGATAACGATAATTTCAGAGCTGGCGACATAGTTTCCGTCTGCGCCAAGGACCAACGTTCCCACGGTCGAAAAATCGACGATTGTCACGGTTCCGAAATCAAGCGGGTGTGTCTGGGTCAGGCCTGCCGCGTTGGCTGGAGCGGACAGGGCGATCAGCGTCACGCCAAACAGTGTCAGAGACAAGGATCGTTCAAGGGGCAGAGAAATCATCGCGTGTCTTTCATGGCTTCCGATGGTGAAGCACCCCTCATGGAAACACAAGGCGGGCCGCAAGTCTACCCGGAGTTTTGATCTTCGATCCTGAAAAAGAACCAGCCGCCAGGACAGGAGCCGGGCGGCTGGTTTCACGAAATGGTTAATCTGTCAGAAATCAGAAGGACTTCGTGATGCCAAAGGTCACGACATCGTCGCACCCGTCGACACAGATATCATCCGGATCGCCTTCGTCGATGCTCGTCCCGACATATTGCAGGGACAGATCAAATCCATAGAAATTATAGCCCAGACCGACGCTCCAGTCCCAGTAGTCGGACGCGCCGAACACGGCTTCTTCGTCGATGCTGTTATAGCCGACGGACCCGCTCAGGGTGAAATCCGCAGGAAGCGGCACAGAAGCCTTGGCGTAAGGATACCAGAACGTGTCCGAACTGCCGAAATAATCCGGCGACCAGTTCAAACCTCCGGTCAGGGCGAACGGTCCGAAGTCATGTCCAACGCTCGCGGCCAGTTCGAAATAATCATAGTTATTGCTGCCGTCCGTTCCGGGATAGGCATAGTAAACGCCGCCGAATTTCACGTCCACAGCGTTGAAGCTTCCGCCCCATCCGCCATACAGGTCAACTTCGGTGCTGGCATCTCCGAATTCAACGGACGATCCCCACAGACCCAGATAAACGCCTGAATCGTGAGCATAATCGACGCCGCCCTGAAGGGCCGGATTCTCGTTCGATTGCGAAATCCCGCGAAAACGATAGTCGGAAACAACGCCGACATTGGCACTGATGGTCCCAACGCCCGGCCCGAAAGGCTCGGCGGCGCGGGCTGAAGGCGCAGCGGCAAAGCACGCAAAAGCCGTTGTGGCAAGCGCCAGAATGCGGAAAGATGATGTTCTCATTGTTTTTCTCCGGAAAGCAGTGTGAAGAAGGGCGGGAAATCCAAAAACCAAGATCACCTCATATTATTTTTTCCAGATGTTCGTGCAAGGTCAAAATCAGGCATCCCGGGCTCTTTGCATGCGATTTTATGTAACACTGTGGCGAACATGCCACACAGCGCTTTGTGCATCTCCGGAGAATTGGCCTAAAATCCCTTGGAAAACATCACGAATCGGCTTGCGCCTGGGGGCTCGGGCGTGCTACTCGGAACTTGGCCGTTATGTCGGGGGGGCAGAGTGATCGAGAAAAAGAAAATTCTGGATGATGCAGCGATGATTGCGGGGGGCGTCCTCAATCTGGTGAGCGCCGGGCGCGATCAGGTTCGGCGCGAGGTGCGTCTGCGGGCCGATTCTCTGGCAACAAAGCTGGATCTGGTCCCGCGCGAGGATTTTGAGCGACTCGAAGCCTTGCTGGTTCGCACCCGCGAGGAGCAGGAAAGCCTTAAAAAACGGCTTGAAGCTCTTGAAAAACCCTCTTCAAGCAGCAAAATTCCCCCGCAGAAGCCCTCCCGGTCAAGGAAAAAAACATGAACGATCCGTTCGATACTTTCGAGGAGATCTGCAACCCGCTGGACTGTGTCGAGGAGGTCATCTCGATGCATCGCTGGGCCGTCAGCCGCAGCAACGACGAACTTCATGTTCATGTCACGGGTCGGCGCGATACATATGAAATGACGTTCATCTGGCAGGAAGAACACGGCACCATGCAGCTTTATTGCGAATATGGCCTGTCCATTCCTCAAGACAATCTGGGTCATGCAGCCATGGCGCTTATGGCCATCAATGCGGATTTATGGCTCGGGCATTTCGACCTGCCGGGCGATACGCGTACGCCCGGTTTTCGCCATACCTGCCTGTTTCGCGGGCCAATCGGGGCGGGGGGGCAGGAGCACATCGAAGACCTGATTGATATCGCTCTGAACGAATGTGACCGCTTTTACATGGCGTTTCATCTTCTCTCGGCGCCGTCGTGTCGCGATGCGGAGGCCCTGTCTTTGGCTCTTATGGATATTGCCGGGGAGTCATGACTCTCGCCCTTGTCGGTTGCGGAAAGATGGGCGGCGCGTTGTTGCGGGGCTGGCTGGCGCGGGGCGGGCATGAGGTGTTTGATGTTCTCGAGCCCGGCGATCTGCCGAGCTTTGCCATTGATCCCCGTGTCAACCATTTTAAAACAGCCACCGACTTTGTAGAAAAAGCCCGTCCGGAGGCCTTGTTTCTGGCTGTCAAACCTCAGGTCATGGATCCGGCGTGCGAGGCTCTGCGCGCGGCTGTGGCACCGCAAACCCTGATCGTGTCGATTGCGGCAGGGCGCACGATAGAGTCGTTCCAGCGGATTTTCGGGGTCGATCAGCCCGTCATTCGCGCCATGCCCAATACCCCTGCCGCCATTGGAAAAGGCATGACCGTGGCGGTGGCTTCCGGCGGCGTGTCAGAGGAGCAGAAAGCGTGGGTCGGGGCGTGGCTTGGCGTGACGGGGCGGCTGGAATGGGTGGCAGACGAGGCGCTCATGGATGCCGTGACTGCCGTTTCAGGCAGTGGTCCGGCCTATGTGTTTGCCTTGATCGAAACCCTTGCGCAGGCGGGAGAGTCCGTCGGTCTGGACCCGGTCCTGTCCATGATTCTGGCGCGTCAGACCATCATCGGCGCGGCGGCCCTGGCCGAAAGCGACCCCGGCACCCCGGCGGAAAGCCTGCGCCGAAACGTCACCAGTCCGGGCGGGACGACCGAGGCCGCACTGGAGGTTTTACTGGACGAAACAGCCGCCCTTCCGGACCTGATGATCCGCACTGTCGCCGCCGCCGTTGCGCGCGGGCAGGCGCTGGGGCAGAAGGCTTGACCTCTGGAAAGCAAAGACTGAAGGTCCGGAATTTTCCGTTTCATTGTCCCTCTTTAGGTTTTAAACCTCCGGCTTCAGCCGGAAAAGGCTTTAGCCGTATTTTTTAACACAGAGAACGCGGAGAAGACGCAGAGGTCACAGAGAGACGCTGTTCTCCGTGCCTTCTCTGTGGTCTCTGTGTCCTCTGTGGTGAATCTTTTCTTTCTTTTTTTAAGGCTTCCAGCCTTTTTCGAACCTACCGGCTTCAGCCGGTAGTGGTTCAGTTTTTGGTCTGGTCCTCCGTGTTGCGGTTTTACCCGATGGCGGTTATGGTGATGCTCTATAAGTCTGTTGGACAAAGGGGCGCGCGGACATGATTCTTGATCCGGTTTCAGGCGGAGTTGGGCTTGCGGTGGGGGTGGCTGTGGGCGCCGGGATCGGGGTTCTGGTCGCTCTGTGGCGCACGGCGGCGCTGCGCGCCCGGATTGACCACATCACGGGCGACCGGGCGGAGATGGACGGCACGTTCCGGTCCGTGGCGCAGGATGCCTTGAAGACCGCTAGCGAGCAGTTTCTGATTCTGGCAAAGGAGCGTCTTGGTCAGGCGCAGGCCGATGGTGCGCACGATCTGGAAAAGCGCCAGAAGGCCGTGGCCGAGATCATCGACCCCATTTCAAAGACTCTCAAGGATATGGAAGGCAAGCTGGACATTTTGGGTAAGGCCGGGTCCGGCATCGAAAGCCAGTTGCGTCTGTTTGCCGAGGACCAGAGACTCCTGCGGCAGGAGACAAATAATCTGGTCAATGCGCTGCGCAATCCGGCGGCGCGGGGGCGGTGGGGCGAGATGCAGTTGGCCCGGACCCTTGAAATGGTCGGGATGGTCGAGGGTGTGCATTATGTCCAGCAAATGCCTGTGCGCGCCGACGGGGCGGCCCTGCGGCCCGATTTCGTGATTCGCCTGCCCGGCGGTATGGAAATCGTGATCGACGTCAAGGCCCCGATGGAGCCGTACTGGAAAGCTCTGGAGGAGGCCGGGGATGAAGCCGCGCGGACGGCGGCGGTGCAATCCTTCCGCACGACGGTGCGCAACCACCTGCGGACACTTTCTGGAAAAGATTACTGGCGGTCCTTTAACTCTCCCGAATTCGTGGTGATGTTTCTGCCGACGGAAAGTCTATATTCCCTGGCCATTACGTCAGACCCGGATTTGCTGGAAGAGGCCGCGCGGGCACGGGTGATTATCGCCTCGCCCACGACGGTCATGGGGCTGCTGCGCGTGGCCATGTATGGGTGGCAGCAGCAAAAACTCGCCGACGAAGCCCGCCGGATCTCGGATCTGGCGCTGGAGCTGTATCGCCGCGTGGGCAAGTTCGGAGATCACATGATGAAAGTAGGTCGGAATCTGGATACGGCGGTCGGGGCGTACAATCAGGCCGTGGGATCCCTTGAAAGCATGGTTCTGCCCGGCGTGCGGCGTCTTAAGGACTATCAGGCCCCATCGGGAAGTCAGGAGATTCCGGAAATAAAGACCCTTGAGACGCTCTCCCGGCCTTTGTCCGCCCCGGAACTTCTGTCTACCGGAACGGAATAAGAGAGTTCACCCTTTTACCGGAATGACGTTTCTTCGGTGCCCGGCGCTCTTCTCACGGAGGAGAGGCATTCGGATGCAGCATGGCCTCGCATGAATCAAGGCATTCCACGGCTTCCATTCTTTCTCCCCGTCCGGGAACGTAGAGAGTGAGATAGAGCGCATCTTTCCTTCCCAGTCCCTGCTCTCTGTCGGTTTCATGTCGCCGGATCACAAATCGCTTTCCGGAATTCGTTTTCAGAATACGTTCGGTGCGTAAATCCCGGATCATGACGCGCGCCAGAACCTGCGCAAATGCGGCGGCTCTTTGAACGGTGGAAAAGGCCGGGTCGACCGCCTCTTCGTCAACTCCCGCCACAAAAGCGGCGTAACGACTCATGACCACGCAATTCGTCCGCGCCCGAATCTGTCCGTCCGAAGCCTTCAGGATAGAAGATCCAGCGACCGAGGGAGAAGAATCCGGATCGCACAGATAGGCATTCTGGCGGGCCGGATGGTGTGGCTCAAGGGTTCCGAAGGGGTCAACGGCCCGTCGTCCCCACAGCTCAAAATTCGGTTTCGGGGTCATGTCTTTTGAAAAATAGTAAAGGGGCAGGTCACAAGAGGGCGTTATTCCCAGAACCTTGGCCAGTTCAAAATGGTTGCGCAGTGTTTCAAAGCCCCGTGGTGTGATGGGGTGGATAATGGCGGCGTTACATTCGCCCTGCACATCTTGCGTTAAGTATATTCTTTCCTGATTGGTGTTGATGGTCAGAACCTGCCGCACGCCGTTTTCATGCCTCCGCGAGGCGACGGCAAAGACATGCTGAACGGAGGGATTAAAGCGGCTTTTGACATGGAAAAGCCCCAGAAGACACGGCGAAGAAGAAAGCGTTTTTTGCATGATGAATTTATTACGACAAATAAAAGGCCTTTGTCCAGACAATTCCGTGGCGCAGCGGTGGTCTTTTTTCCATTCTGACCGGTTTTTCCCTTCAGGGCTTGAATTTCGCCCGGATTTCTGGTTTGTCATGGGAGGAACCTTTCGGGGCCGGGCGGATGTGGCGGAATGGTAGACGCGCCGGTTTTAGGTACCGGTGGCTTTGTCCGTGGGGGTTCGAGTCCCTTCATCCGCACCAGTTTTCCGCCCTGGGGCGGGCGGTTTTGTTTTGGTAAATTTTGAGAAACGGGAAACAGAGAGACACTATGCAAGCCACGGAAATTCGCAGCGAAGGTCTGAATCGCGCCTATGAAATCACCATTCCCGCTGCTGATATTTCGGCGCGGGTGGATCTCCATCTGGTCAAGGTTGGCAAGACCCTGCGGATGCCCGGCTTTCGTCCCGGCAAGGTGCCGATGCCGATCCTGAAAGACCGCTATGGCAAGGCGGTTTTGAGCGATGTTTTGCAGGAGGCCGTGAACGAAACCACGACGAGCCTCATGAAAGACAAGGGATTGCGCGCGGCGCTCCAGCCCAAGATCGAGGTCAAGGATTTCGATGACGGCAAGGATCTGGTCTATACGGTCGCCGTGGAAATCCTTCCCGAAATCAAGCTGGCTGCGTTCAAGGACATCACGCTCGAACGCCCGACGGCAAAGGTCACGGATGAGGCCATAACCGAGACCCTCACCCGTATCGCCGCCCAGCAGCGCCAGAGCGAACCCGCCGCTGAAGGCCACAAGGCCGCCAAGGGCGATATTGTTGTCATCACGTTCCACGGGCGCACGGTCGCCGATGGCAAGGAACATCCGGGCATGCATGCCCATGATTTTTCTCTGGAACTGGGCAGCGGTCAGTTTATCGACGGGTTTGAGGATCAGATTCTCGGTCATAAGAAAGGCGAGTCCTTTACCGTTAACGTGACGTTCCCCGATGCCTATCAGGTCCGCGATCTGGCCGGGCAGGCGGCGGCTTTTGACGTGGAAATCGAGGAAATCCGGATTCCGAAGGAAACCCCCATTGACGACGCTCTGGCCAAGGCGCTGGGGATGGACGATCTGGCGGCCTTGCGCGGCGCGGTCGAGGAGCAGATGAAGGCCGAATATGGCCGGATGAGCCGGATGCGTCTGAAGCGTTCGCTTCTTGACGCACTGGACGAGGCGCATGTGTTCGATGTGCCTCAGGGCATGATCGACATTGAGCTTGAAACCATATCCCGCCAGATTGAGTCCGAGCGCAAGCAAGCGGGCGCGCCGGATGAAATGTCCGATGAAGATCGCGAGGAGTTGCAGAGCATTGCCGAGCGGCGCGTCCGTCTGGGGCTGGTTCTGGCCGAAATTGGCCGGGCGAACGGGATTGAAATCAGCGATCAGGAACTTCAGCGCGCCGTCGTGCAGGAAGCCCGCCGTTATCCGGGGCAGGAGCGCAAAGTATTTGATTTTTATGCAAAAAATCGTCAGGCGCTGGATTCCCTGCGTGCGCCGCTTTTTGAGGACAAGGTCTGTGATTTTGTTCTGGAACTGGCCCGGATCTCGGATGTGGAGATAACGGCGGAAGAACTCGCTGCCGAGGACGATCGGCCTGCGCCCAAATCCCGTCAGGCGAAGAAATCCGGGGGCAAGGCCGCGGCAAAGTCGCCTACGGAAAAGCCTGAAAAACCGGCAAAAACGGCGAAGAAATCCGGGGAAAAGGCCGAAGAAGACGCCGAAAAACCCGCGCCGAAGGCAAAGGCCGCCAAGGCGAAGAAAGAGAAATAGGCTGACATAGGATCATCGGATCTGAAATCTGAACAGGATTTGCCCTGTTTTGAACCACGAAGGCGCAAAGGCACGAAGGAATTGATAAAAAATCTGAAACTTTGTGTCTTCGAGTCTTCGTGGTAAGAAACCGGACAATCCACTTATGTGCGATTTTTTGCTCAATGGACTATAGCTTCTGAGAAACAATCTCATGAACCGGATCACGAAACGATTTCAGGAGCTTCGCAAAGCCGGGCGGACGGGACTTGTGACGTTCATCACGGCGGGCGACCCGAATCTGGCAGACAGCGCCCGGATTCTGGCGGCCCTGCCCGGTGCGGGATCGGATTTTATCGAACTGGGAATGCCGTTTTCCGACCCGATGGCGGATGGGCCAGTCATTCAGGCCGCCGGTCTGCGGGCCCTGAGCGCCGGGGCCAGCATGAAGGCAACCTTGCAGATGGTCCGTGATTTCCGTGCGCAGGATTCCGATACGCCTTTGATTTTAATGGGATACTACAATCCCGTTTATGTTTATGGGACAGCGGATTTCGCGCGTGACGCCGCGGATGCCGGGGTGGATGGTCTTATTATTGTTGATCTGCCGCCCGAAGAAGATGCGGAGTTGCGCGAACCTGCGCAAAAATCAGGATTATGCCTGATTCGCCTGATTGCACCGACGACGGACGATGCGCGGCTGGGCACGATTCTGGATGGCGCGTCCGGCTTTTTGTACTATGTCTCTGTCACCGGAATCACGGGCGCCGGCATCGGGCAAACCGACGCGGTCGCAGAGCATCTGGCGCGCATTCGTGCCCGGACGGAGTTGCCTGTCGCGATTGGATTTGGTATCCGCACCCCTGAAGACGCCGCAAGGCTCGCCCGTTTGGGTGAGGCCGTTGTCGTGGGCTCTGCACTGGTTGGCACCGTTGCGCAAGCTGGCGCGCAGGATCCGGTTTCCGGCGTTTCTGACCAGGTCCGGAATTTGAGGGCGGCGCTGTAGTCGACTCGCTGAAAAATGGAACTTTTTCAAAAGGCCACTTCTTTTTTCTGCTTTTTCATCCCCATCCCCAGTTTTTTTGTGCTAGAATCATCCGGTTATTTTTCGGATGTTCGAGGGGAGCCGTCTCATGCGCCTGCGCCGCCTGCCATTTTTCGTCATCGGGCTTGTCGCCCTGTCCTGCGCGCTTGCACCTCTTTCCCCGCGGGCAGAAGATGCCTCTCTTCCCATCGTGCAAGATCCCGAATTTTCTCCAAAATCCAGGGAAGCTCCCCCCGCCCTGATCGCTGAGAAAATGAAGTCCATGGTCGAGAAGGGAAATATGGTCGATACGGTCAAGCCGTATTACGATATTTACCAAAGGCGGCCCGTCTATCTGGAAGATTATCGTACGCATCGGGATCGTCTGGATGCTCGCCGCGCAGCTTATGCCGCGCCCTTGATTGTGGCGCGGGCGGCGGGGTTGAACGCCTCTGCCGCCCCTGTGCCTGAAATGGTGTCGGAGACCGCATCGGTGCAAGGGACGGGGGTCATCACTCCCGGAAGTCTGTCGGAAGAGGATGTCCGGTCTTTTGTCATGGATCTTAAGGACAAGACAGATCAGGCGATGAAGGCAGGGGATGTCAAGGCGCTCAATAAACTTACGGAGGAGTCCTCTGAGCCCTCCTTCGTCCTGACGATGAAAACCGAGTCCTATATGGATGGGAAATTTGCCGGGTCCGGAACGCAGATATTGAATCTCGGACAGATTCTGAAAGGAAATGAAGAGATTCGCAATATGTCGGATATCACTTTCAAGCACGGCATTCTGTCCGTTGAAATTGAGGGCGATGAGGCAACGGTAAAGGATGTGTCTGTCATTCAGTCGCGCGTTAAAATTCCTGGCGTGGGGCCTGTTTTCTCAAGAAATTCAATCAAATGCACCGACACCCTGCGCAAACAGTCCGATGGAGCGCTGCTTTATGAACGCAGCATCTGTGAGCAGCGCGCAGACCTGAACAAGGATCAACCCATTTGAGGCCGGAAGAGGAAGGGCCGCGCGCAGACTCTGACCGTTCCGCTCAGTCGAATCGGCGTGTCCTGATCGGGGTGGTTCTGGCTGTGGCGGGGATGTTCGGTCTGTCTTTTGCCGCCGTTCCGCTTTACGGGCTGTTCTGCCGGGTTACGGGCTATGGCGGAACAACGCAGGTTTCTGCCAAGGCGCCGGATGTGGCCAGAATTTTGCCCCGCACCGTCACAATTTTGTTCGATGCGGGCACATCCCGGGATATGCCATGGGATTTTCGTCCTGAACAGCGCTCCGTTACAGTTCATCTGGGCGAACAGGCTCTGGTTTCGTACCATGCTGAAAACAGGGCAGATCGACAGATTACGGGAACTGCGATTTACAATGTGACGCCCCTTAAGGCCGGAGTCTATTTCCACAAAATCGAGTGCTTTTGCTTCGGGGAGCAGGCATTGGCAGCAAGGCAGAGCGTCTCAATGCCGGTGTTATTCTATGTTGACCCGGCGATGGATGCGGATCCCGACATGGAGGATGTGGACACCATTACGCTGTCTTATACTTTTTTCGAAGCGGACTCACCAGCACTTGAGAAAGCCCTCGAACGGTTCTACAATCAATGATCTTTTGCGCAAAGTCCGCGCCGCCCGAAACGAGTCTTGGTCAGGAACGATCTCATGAGCGAAAATATCGAATACGGCACGACCGGAAAACCCCATCCGTTCCATATCGTACGGCCCAGTCCCTGGCCTCTGGCCGGGGCCTTTGCGGGCGGTTTGCTGGCGGTGGGGCTTGTGGCCTATATGCACGGCGCGCAGATCGGCGGAGTGGATGTGGGGCTCAAGGGCGTGGCTCTGGGGGTTTTGAGCATTCTGGCCGTCATGTTTTTCTGGTGGCGGGACGTGGTGCGCGAATCGGTGGTGGAGCGGGTTCACACTCCGGACACCGAACGGGGCCTGCGCATGGGAATGGCGTTGTTCATTGCCTCGGAAGTGATGTTCTTCGTCGCGTTCTTCTGGGCATTTTTTGATTCCAGCATCTTCGTCGGAGATACGAATCAGTATCTGCGGCTTGAGTATAGCGGCGGGACGTGGCCCCCGGCGCGGATCGAAGATGTGGTCCCGCCCTTTGGCCTGCCGTTTTTGATGACCATGATTCTGCTGCTCTCTGGGTGCACCGTCACATGGGCGCATCACGCGGTCCGCGAAGGGAAGAATTCGGATGTTATCAAGGCTATCGGTCTGACCGCCGCGCTTGGATTTATTTTCCTTTGTTTTCAAGCATATGAATACGCCCATGCTCTGAAACATTTTGGGTTCAAGGACGGCGCTTATCCGTCAACTTTCTATATGGCGACGGGATTCCACGGGTTTCACGTTTTTATCGGGTCCGTGTTTCTGGTCGTGTGCTGGGTCCGGGCGATAAAGGGGCAGTTTACCCCCGATCGTCATTTTGGGCTGGAGGCGGCGGCATGGTACTGGCACTTTGTGGACGTGGTGTGGTTGTTCCTGTTCGTCGCGATCTACTGGTGGGGCAATGGAATCGGGATTCAGGCGGCGCAGTAGGGAGCATCAGGAAACGCCAATTGACATATTGCAATCTTTGTGTTAGAAACCCTTTTGTTCAAAAAAAAGGGGGCGGTTTCCATGGATAATAACAGGGTCACGGGGCTTGTTTCTATCTTCAACGGCAATGTGTCCATGGGCGCAAGCGCGTTTATCGCGTTCCGGATGTTTCAGGATTTGTACTCCGGCGGCGGTTTGGCCGGGGCGATTCCTCCTTTGGTTATGGGAGCGCTTCTTTATTCCGTGGGGCATGCTCAAAAGATTTTCGGTGTTGACCTTGTTCATCGCCGGGAGGATGATTTCTCTCCCCCCGATCCCATGATAAAAGACGCGCCGGTTCTGGGGCGTTTCTTTTATCGTCTCGCCGAACGGGAGATTGAAAAGACAGAGCGGGAGTGGCAATCGCGGAAAGATGCTGAAAAATCAAATCGTTCTGGGCCTTCGTTGTAAATGTCCCCGGTGCGGGCAGGGGGATCTGTATGAATCTCGCTGGAGTCTGGCGGTGCGGCGCACGTGTCCGGATTGTGGATTGGACCTGACGCAGGCGGACAGCGCCGATGGTCCGGCAGTATTTCTGATTTTTGTTCTGGGGGCGTCTTTGGTGCCTCTGGCCCTGATTTTCGAGACGGTTTTTGCACCGCCGCTGTGGGTTCATGCTGTGCTCTGGGGCGCTGTCGCGCTCGGGTTTACGATCGGGTCGTTGCGACCGCTCAAGGCGTTTGTTGTGGCTCTGCAATACAAACACCGCCCGTGGGATGGCGCATAATCCATAATGCCATCTGGTGCGTATAGCCAAACCCGTCCGAATCTGTTTTGATGCCACCGATGAGGATCATGACATGGAATATCAATTCAGTGCGGCTGCGCCTGCCTTTGCTGCTGGAGGTCATGACGGCGCAGGCACCGGATATCGTGTGCCTTCAGGAAACCAAATGCCCGGATGAGGTCTTCCCGCGCGCGGAAATCGTGGCGGCGGGATATCCCTATATCCATATTCACGGCATGAAATCCTATAATGGTGTGGCTATTGTATCTAAAATACCCATGAGTCCGTGTGAAATACACCATCGGGCAGGGCGGGAGGACTGCCGCCATATCGTGGCGGGTTTTCCCGGCTTTGAATTGCATAATCTTTATATTCCGGCGGGAGGAGATCTTCCAGACCCTGATCTGAACGATAAATTTGCCCATAAACTGCGCTTTCTGGATGAAATGGCAGAATGGTTTTCGGAAAACAGGCAGCCTGATACGCCCATGATCGCCGTGGGGGATTTTAACGTCGCGCCGCTCGAAAACGATGTGTGGTCTCATAGACAACTTTTGAATGTCGTCTCGCATACCCCGGTCGAGGTCGAAAAACTGGAGGCCATGCAGGATTCTGTGGACTGGGTCGATGCCGTCCGCCACTTCGTGCCGCCAGAGGAAAAATGCTATACGTGGTGGTCTTATCGAAACCGGGACTGGCGCGCCTCGAACCGGGGACGGCGGCTGGACCACATCTGGATAACTCCGCCTCTTTTGCCCGCCCTGAAAGAATACAGGATTCTGGATGGCCTGCGTGACGCCGAAAAGGCCAGCGATCACGTCCCGCTTCTCATTGATATTATGTAATATTAAGGCGATCTTAACCCTGTTCTTCCATAGTGCAAAAAGGGGTCGTCCGTTTGAGGCGAGCCCTTGATGTGGTTTGGAAAAGAACGGACGATCCATGACATCCGGGAAAACGGACGGGTCCGAAGATACGCAGCAGATCATCCGCTCTCCGTTTGTGCGCGGCAGGGGCGGGGTGACGCTTGCCCAGATGCTTGTTTTCGTAAATGGGCTTGTGATTACGCTCGCCGCGTTTTTTATTCTGGGGCTGTTCATTCACGGGATTTTGGCCGGGGATCGCGCCTCTTTGGAACATGCGGCCTCGTCCGAAATTGTGGGCCGGATTCGCAGCGTTGAGCGCGCCGTCAATCTGGCCGCCGCCCTTATCGTTGAAAGAACGGATGTGTCAGATAGCGGCGGGAAAATCGCCGAAGAAGCCTTGAAAATCATCGAAAACGGGGCTCTTTCGAAAGGTGGAGCGTTTTCCGTGTTTCGTCTTCAGGCTGATGAAAGCGGAAAATGGAAGGTGACGCCGATTTTTCCTAAAACTCTGTCCGGAGAGATGCGTAAATTATTACCCCTTTATGGAGACTGGGCGCACCGGGCCGATGTGTTTTTTCCACTTCGTTCCGTGTCTTTTTTCTCGCAAGGCCCAAATTTCGGGGTCTTGCGGGCAATGGAAAGCGGGAAAGGTTATGTTCTGGGAACGGCGAATGTTGATGTCTGGCGGGATGAAGCCTTAAGAGAAAACGGTTCTTCGCCCTATGACGCCAGTCTGGCCGAAGGGCTTTCCGGTCGCGTTCTGTTTGATCCAACTCCGAACGATGCGCCGCGGGCAAAGGAAATGACTGTTCGAATCGGGGATCAAATCTTGCGGATCGGGATTGAGATTCGTAAATCCCCGCAGGCCGATGTGCTGGAAAAAATCCCCAGCCTGATTTTGATTTTCGGTCTGACCCTGACCTTTATCGGTACGCTTTATGTGCGCAGCACACAAAGTCAGTCCGGACGTCTGGTTTTGATGAATACGATTTTGTCGCGTAAAAACGAAGAATTGAACGCCGAGATCTCTCATCGGGAAAGACTCAACGAAACCATCCGGCGGGCCGAGCGGGAAAACCGCGCCATCATCGATTCCGTCAGCGACATCATTTTTGAAACCAGCACCGAAGGTGACATCCTGTTCCTGAACGAGGCATGGGTCAGGGTGACCGGGTTCGAGCCGGATATGTCCATCGGGCGTAATCTGTTTGACATGCTTCATCCACAGGATCAGGAAGAACAGCGCGCTGCGTTTCGCAAGATGGTCCGGGGACGCAAGCCAGGGGGCAGTCGGTCCTTTGCCCGCCTGCGCGCGGCGGACGGGACGTTTCGCGCGGTGGAACTGGCTCTGTCGATGATGCGTCAGGATGAAACGGGCACCACGCGCGTCATCGGGACCATCACGGATGTTGAGGATCGACGGCGGGCCGAGCGGGCTTTGGTCGAGGCGGAGAAAAAATATCGCGCCATCGTCGAAAACGCCGCCGGAGGGATTTATCAGGTCACGCCCGAAGGGTTGTATTTGAGCGCCAACCCGGCATTGGCCCGCATTCTGGGTTATGCCGCGCCCGAAGATGTCTTGCGCGATGTGCATAACGCAAACCGTCAGGTTTACGCCGATCCCAAAAACCGAGCCGACTTTCTGCGCGTTTTGTCCTTGGACGAAGGGACGCATACCACCGAATCCGAAATTTTGCGCGCAGACGGCGCACGGGTCTGGGTCCGGGAACATGCGCGCGCGGTGCGTGACGAATCCGGCCATGTGGTCTATGTCGAAGGCAGCATGGAAGATATTACGCAGAGCAAGGAGGCCGAAGAAGGATTGCGTCTGGCCAAAATGCAATCCGATCTGGCGAACCGGGCCAAGTCTGAATTTCTGGCCAATATGAGTCATGAACTGCGCACGCCGCTCAACCACATCATCGGTTTTTCCGAGATCATGAAAAATGAGGTATTCGGTCCTCTGGGCCAGCAGGCGTACTGGGAATATGTCCGTGAAATTCACGACAGCGGAAAGAGACTCTTGAGTGTCATCAACCAGATTCTCGATATCTCCCGCATCGAGGCGGGCGAGCGTCAGATCAACGAAGGGATCGTCGATCTTGAGAGACTCGTGGCCGAGTGTGTGGCGATGCTTGACGCGCGTGCGATAAGCGGCCTTCTCACTGTGACGAACGAGGTCGGTGAAACAACGCCGCGTTTGATCGGTGAAGAAGTCTCTATTCGCCAGTCCTTGATGAACCTGATCTCCAACGCCATCAAATTTACGCCGCCCGGGGGGCAGATTACACTAAGCTGCGTTGTTGATCCGGGGGGGCAACTGCGCCTGTCGGTCACAGATACGGGCGTGGGGATGGACGAAGCTGAAATTGCGCGCGCCTTGTCTCCTTTCGGTGTTGTGGATTCTGCCGGGAACCGGGCTTCAAGCGGGGCGGGGCTTGGCCTGACCCTGGCCTTGTCCCTGATGCGGCTTCATGGTGGACGGATTGATATGGAGTCGCGCAAAGGGGAAGGCACGACGGCCAGTCTTGTTTTCCCGGCCAAGCGTGTTGCTGCGCGCGATCCCGGGGCGTCACGGTCTGCTCCGATTGCAGAGTCGACAAAAGAAGCTGTCAAACGGGTTTCTTCTGTGCGGGATCGTGGCCGGATCAAAGCGGCTCCTGATCCACAAGATCCGCTGCATAAGTCCGATCCGTCTTCATAACCGTTGCCGCCGTTTCATAGTCGAATCCGGCTCGGGCCAGTGCCGCCAGAGATTTCTCCGGTGTCCGTCCGCCAGTTTCCGGCGCAAACGGGCCGATCTTTTTCCTCCGGGCAAAGCGCAGGGCACGCAGAAAATCATCGTTTCCGGAACGGTTCTCCTGCGTGGCGCAGACCTGTTCGATCAGATCGGATGAGATTCCCTTCAGACGCATTTTCTGCGCCGCCGTTCGGGCTGCAACGCCCTTGCGTGCAAAGGACGCATAAAGCCCCCTGGCATAGGCGAGATCGTCAATATATCCGGCGGCGCACAGAGATTCAATGATTGGTGAAACCAGCGGCATATAGGTCTGTGGATCAGAGTCCGGGACGCAGCGGCAATAGCGCATGATCCTGCGCTCCAGAACCTGCCGCACCCGCGCGGCGCTTGCCGGAAACCGCTCCAGATAAAACAGCGCGGCATTGCGCAGGGACTCCGCCGTTGGCTCTTTGGGGGGCTTGGTCGATGTCCTGCGGGTAGACAGAAAGGGCATGAGGTCCTTTATAAACACTTTCGTTGTTTCTTTAAAATACCTTTGTGGGTGGTATAACAATGCAATCCAGCATCTTAAAGTTTCTCTTGGAGAAGCATAAATTAGCTGAGGATTTGTAAAATCAACAGGATTGATATTATAAGAAGCCATCTGTTTATTGTTTTCATTGGGTCTTTTTTATTGTTATAAGTTTTGTATTCAATTTTCTCTACAGGGTTTTGAATTAGACTCGATACATTGATTGATACAAGAAATGCTTCTGAATATTCTTCCAAGAGTAAATTATCACCATATATCTCGCAACTAAAAGAGGCCACCTCGACAATTATGCTTACCTCGGGAGATGGAATTTGATTAAGATCATTTATTAGCTTATCCATTTGCGATGTAGGAACCATACATTCTATAACGGTTTTAAGCGTTTCCGTGCCGTAATATAGTGTTCCGTAATATGCGCTGTTGGGGTGGGGCTCTCCTCGCTGTGGCTCATCCTCGCATTCGTTGATATCAACATAGATGCCCTCCGACAGCTTTATATGTTTGTGAAGGGCTGAATCTTCAGACTCTTTAACTAGCCCGTATAAGTTATTATCAAATTTAAAGCATTTGCCACGAACCTTTCGTGACCTGCTTGCATCTCGCTTTATGTATTTGAATATGCTTTCTTTCAACTCAGATTTTTTATCGATGTTTTTTATTGTGTGTGCGAAATGATCAATTTTATTGACCGTGAATTTTGACTCTATCAGTACCTGAGATAATTTAATGTCCAGAGCATTAAGCCCTTTTCGCCATTCGCGCACTCCGCCACCTTCCTTGGGAGGCACGTTCTCTATGAGAGTATAGTCATCAATCTTTTTGATGAGCGTTTTTTCCAAGATCATATTGCCTCCTAGATACTGTAGTACTGGAGAAGTCTCGTTTTTTCATTCCCGAGACGAGGTGTCCTATCCCGAAGATTCTTCCAGCGCTTCGCAAAACATATGGCCGAGGGTGATATGCATTTCCTGAATACGGCCCGTGATATCCGACGGAACGATCAGAGGAATGTCGCACAGCGGGGCCATGGCCCCGCCGCCCTTTCCCAGCAAACCAACCGTCACCATTTTTCCGGCGCGGGCGGTCTTCAGGGCTGCCAGACAATTGGGGCTTGCGCCCGAGGTGCTGATTCCCACGACCATGTCTCCGGGCCGACCCAACGCTTCAATCTGGCGGGAGAAAACCTGATCGAACCCCAGATCGTTTCCAATGGCGGTCAGGGCCGAGCTGTCGGTTGTCAGAGCCATTGCGGCCATGGCCGGGCGATTGCGCGCATAACGCACCGTTAATTCTGTCGCCAGATGTTGGGCATCTGCTGCGCTTCCCCCGTTTCCGAAAAAGAAAATCCGTCCGTTTCCGGCCAGAGTTTTCCGGGCGGATTCCACCCATTGCGCAAAAGGCGTGCGGAGAGTCCCGAATGTTCCGCGCAGCGCGTCCAGATGCCCGGTCTGTGTCCGGGTCCAGAGGGATTCGATGTCTTGCATGCTCATCTCGGGTTTTCTGCCGTTCGCATCGGCTTTATCGCGGGTTTCGGAGAGACAGGCTTCTTCTCACGCGACAGGGGCGCGCCCGCTGCGGGCAATATCGCGTTCATCGCCTGTGCTTCCTGAACCAGAGCCAGTTTTTCCTCCACCGATTGAATCGGCACCGGAGGAGTCTGCGCGGCCGCACCACCTGCGACCATGGTGGCGATTTCCTGAACGTCTATTTTCGGTTCGGGGTGGAGGCGGTTATAGGCCAGCTGTTCGTCTGAAAGCTGGAATCCCACCAACAGACGATACGGCCCCGCCGTTCCTCCCGCCAGGCGAATCGGCAAAGTATGATGCAGTGTTTCTTCCTGCGTCACCCGGTCCTGTCCCTTGTCATAGGACAGTGAGGCCGCGTGGATTTCCTTGGCGATGATTTTTCCGCTATCCGTAGTCAGGGCAACGAAATAAGGATAGGCAAAGCTTGGCTTGTCTGATGGCTTGGTGCGCGCCCGTGGACCCAAAGATCCCGTCAGGGTCAGTGTCAGATCAAGGGAGACGTTTGTGGCGCCCATCTCCCGGCAAACGGTCTTGATGTTGGCAATCCGGACGGCAGAAATCTCGTTTTCCGGTGTGGACGGAGCCATGGGCGCAAATTCGTTCAGGTTGCGGAGTTCCTGAACCACTTCGGCTTTTGGGCAATCCATTGCAACCGTCTGTCTTTTCTCGACAATCGGCCAAAAATCAGGAAACTTGAAATCGGCAAAACGGGTGCCGATATCGTTCATCGTCTCGCAGCCCGTCAGCAGCAACGCCATCAGAGCAAAAAAAGCGAGCGTTTTTCGTGAAAAACGCAAAACAGCCATGGGGTCCCTCGTTCACACCGACGCCGGTTGAAAACACCCTCTTTGTTTTTTTATTTTATGATTGAAGGCACCATAACCGAAAAAAGGATGGAAAGGCAAGAGGGCGTTTGCCCTAGGGTGAGACGGGTGAAGAGGGGGGCGTCGAAAGTCCGGAATATAGGGGTTGGGGCGGCCAGTTCTGAACCAGAGCCATGACGGCATTTTGAACCATCATCGCGCGGCGGCGTTCGGGCAGGGGTGTCTGGTCTCCTCCGGCCCGCGCGCGGTCGAAGGCGGGGCAAAGGCCGGTCTTGAAAAAGCCGCAAAAATCCAGATGATTCTTCAGGTCCGGACGCTTGGCCAGACGCTGGGCTTCCTGCGCGGCGTCAAGGGCCAACTCAAATTCGGCTTTCAGGGAAAATTCAAAATTTTCTACATAATCAAGAGGATTTTTGTAGGGCGGAAGAAAATTTAGATAGGATCTCTCGATGCTCAATTTGCGATCCAGATCCACAACCCATTCCGGATCCGCGATCTTTGTGCCGGGAAGAATGGCAGCCAGCGCGGAGGCAAGGGTTTTGGCGTTTTCTTTTTCGTCGGCCAGAATGTGGAACCAGTTCCACAGGGGCAGGGATTCCCGGCAAGGTCCGTTTTTGTATAACGGGAGGGTCGGGTTGAAATGTAAAAAAACATCAACGCGTTTGATAGGGCGGTATGTGCGTCCGGCAGGCGTAAAGCAGGGAGCGCCGAGGCTGTCATCCCTGATCCGGAATTCAATCTCCGGATTGATATCAAGGATTCGATCATGGGCCAGAGCCTTGATTGCCAGCCTGCGCCGTGTCTGGGTGGGAAGGTCCATATCGGACTCGAGATATCGCCTGTTCCTGTCCTGAATGTCGTTCCACGAATTCTGGAGGGCCATATAAAGGCCGAACGGGCCCGCAAAGGCGCTCGGTGTCCCTGAGTTTATTTCTTCCCAGTTCAAAGCCATAGCGATATCTTCACTCTTTTCAAAGGCGCCGCGACCATACCTTTTTTTTATCGTTCTGCAAATAAAAAATCAGGGAGATTCGATGCGAAGGACCCGGATGGCCGTTTCTCCATAGCGTTTTTCGCAGAGGATTTCGACATTTTCCCATGTCCCGAAATCCGGATTTTTGAATTCATCCGCGGCGGCTTCCAGAACCACAACGGCGTCCGGGGCGATCCACTGCTCTGTTTTCAGGGCAAAAAAAGTTTTTGAAATCAGGTCGTTCCTGTAAGGCGGGTCAAGAAATACAAGAGTTGCAGGCAAAGAACCCGTGGGCCGCAGGCCGGGGTGGGAGGCATCGACCCGCCGTACGAGGGCGCGGTTTTCCAGCCCGAGAGAGGACAGATTTTCGCGGCACAGGCCCAGGGCCGGGTCGGCCAGATCGAAAAACGTGGCATGGGTCGCGCCATGAGACAGGGCCTCTATGCCCATCGCTCCGGTTCCGCAAAAAGCGTCCAGAACAACCGCGCCTGTAACCAGTCCCCGCGCATTGAGGATATTGAACACGGCTTGACGGACCTTGTCGGCGGTCGGGCGGATGGCTCTGCCTTCTGGCGCGCGAATCCGGCGGCCACCAAACGTGCCGCCCGTAATGCGCAGAGTGTGGCTATGGTGACGGTGAGGTGTTTTTCCGGGCATTGAAGTCTGGCCTTGAGTCTTATTTGAAAAACCCGGAAATCTGTTCGCGCATGGTGCGGGCGGGCATTTCCCGCACGGCGCCTTCGGCCAGATTCCCCAGTTGAAACGGGCCATAAGCCACACGGATCAGGCGGTTGACCTTCAGGCCCAGATGCTCCAGAACCTTGCGAATCTCGCGGTTTTTGCCTTCCTGAAGCCCCATGGCGATCCAGCAATTATCACCACGCATGGTTTCCACGGTTGCGTCAATCGGGGCGTAATGCACGCCCTCGATGGTCATTCCTTTTGATAAAGCCTCCAGAGCCTTGACGTCCGGATGGCCGTAGGCGCGCACGCGGTAACGCCGTTTCCAGCCATTGGAGGGCAATTCCAGATGGCGTGACAACTCGCCGTCATTGGTCAGAAGGAGGAGACCTTCGGTGTTCAAATCCAGCCGCCCGACGCTCACGACCCTGGGCAGATCAGGGGGCAGGGCGTCAAAGACAGTCTTGCGGCCTTTCTCGTCCCGGGCGGTTGTCACGAGTCCTGCCGGTTTATGATATAAAAACAACCGCGTAGGCTCCTTGTCCGCCAGAATTTTGCCGTCAATCTGGATCACATCCGGGGCGGTCACGACACAGGCCGGTGTTTCCAGAATCTTGCCATTGAGCGAAACACGCCCTTCGGCGATCAGGGCCTCGGCCTGACGGCGGGAACAATGTCCGGCGCGTGCGATTCTTTTGGCAATTCGTTCGCCCTTGTGGTTGTCTTGGGTCATGATGTCTCCTGATCCTGTGGACGAAAGCCGCCACGCCGAAACGGACCTTATCCGAATGCGCGCCGCACTGGAAGAGGCACGTAGAGCCGCCGCGCGTCAAGAGGTCCCCATCGGGGCCGCTTTGGTCGATTCACGCACCGGGGCGATCGTGGCACAGGCCGGAAACGAAACGCGGGAAGGGTGCGACCCTACGGCCCATGCCGAAATTCTGGTGATTCGTCAGGGGTGCGCGGCGGCGGGGGTGCAGCGGCTTCCTGAATATGATCTTTATGTCACTCTGGAGCCCTGCGCCATGTGCGCGGCGGCGATTTCGTTTGCGCGCATCCGGCGACTGGTGTTCGGCGCGCCGGACCCCAAGGGCGGCGGGGTGGTCCATGGCCCGCGCTTTTTCGACCAGCCAACCTGCCACCACCGCCCGGAGGTGACAGGCGGCGTGAGTTCGGACGACTCCGCAGAGATGCTCCGGGCGTTTTTTCGGGCGCGGAGGGTGTAAGGGACAGATGACCCTTAAAACATCTTCCCGCCACTGAAATGAATGAAGGCCACCGTCAAAATGACCATCGCAGCGATAAGGCTTGAGACGAGCGCGGCGACCTGACGGCCCGTTGAGCGCCCGAAACTCGTTGCAGTGGTCGTCTGGGCTTCCAGACGCTGGCGATCCTTGCGCAAGGATGCGTATTCCCGCATCGCCTTGCGAAAAGCAACGTAATCCTTTTGGAAGGTTTCGGTGTTCTCGACATGAGACGCCATTTTTCCCAGATCGCCGGAATCCCGCGCTTTTTCGACCTTTTCACGAATGGTCTTACGCAAATCGCGATCATGATAGAATTGATAGACGGGTTCCATCAACCCTGCGATACATCGGGACAGATGAGGAAAGCTCGGGAGCCGGGCGCGTTTTTGTATGCTGGCCAGAGCTTTGAGGGTCCCTAAAACCTGTTTGCTGCGTTCGCTTGCGCCGATCTCCGGCAGATAGGGGTCAATCGCCTTGCGTTCCTTGACCGAAAGAAACGCAGCAATATGCCGATCAAAGAATGGCGCAGTATCGGGGTTTTTTGCTATGATTTTTTCAAAGGCTGACATTATGTCTTCCGGACTTCGGACATAATAATCCCTGAATCGTTCGCTCAGGCATGGCGCCTCCGGGTTCAGGATATAAGCGCAACGCTCAATCCCGTATCCTATGTTTTTCTGGCGCAGGAAGGCGCGGCAGGAATCGTATCGGGAAATAAGCGTACCTACGTCCAGATTCGCTGATGCCTGCATATCCAGCCAGAATAGAATGGTATTTTGCCCGATGATCTCCGCATAGGGCGTCAGATCCTTTTTCTGGAAGATGGCGGAGGCCAGTGCCGCACCAAGTCCTTCCGCCTTGACACTCACGCCCTTATAGCGAATCGGCGCTCCCGGATCGAGCGCAATCGACAGGCGACACGCAAGCCGGTCCCAATGACCGGGACCTCTCCCGAAATCCTCAAGGGATGTCAAAGCCGTTTCAAGCCGTTGCAGACCCGGTTTATCTTCAAGTGACCGGGCAATCCATTGTTCAAGAGTTCCGCTTTCGATCAGATCGGCGGTTTCGGGAAGATTCGTGTGCAGATCCATAGCCAGAAGCTGCGCCCGGAAATATTTCTGCCCCGCGAAGGTAATGCTGCGGGGTGCCTTGAGTTTTCTTAAACTTTGTTTGGGACTCAGACGCTGGCCATCAAGCCATGCCTGAACATCCTCCAGCGCCCAGCGCTGTGCCGGATCGTCATACAAAAGTCCCCGGAGCAGTTCCAGAATTGCCCCTGTAAAGCGGTCTTTTCCTGTCAGGGCGGAATAGCTCCCGTTTTCAATCTTCTCAAAAATAACCTGACGGGGCCCCATCCCTTCCAGAGGATCATTGTGCCGAAGAAGAACCGCCAGAACGACTCCCAGCGCATACAGGTCATCGGCTTGAGTTCCCAGACCGCGGGCCATGGGATCGGCCATTGCGCGCTCAACCGGTTCATAAAGCGCAGGCTGCATCGCGGAAGGCGGACCGGACAGGGCATCCCCTAAAACAAGCCGCTCAAGCCCTTTGCCGCCACCATTAAAAAGATTTGAAACCCGAATTCCTCCATGAATGAAGTCCTTGTTTCGGAATTCCGTCAGCACACCCACAATGGGCCGCACCACGAATTCAAGAACGTCTTCCTGACGCAAAGCAAACGCCATCGGATTGCCGGTCGGTGAGACAAGGGGGTCTCCAAACCCGTTTTCATAAACCAGGACAAATCGCTCGGCTTTTTCCGGTGGCCAGAAAACAGGGCCGTATGCCACCAGACGCACCAGCGCCGGATGGGAAAAGACAGCAAAAATATTTGCCGCCTCGCTGCGCGGTGTCATGTGAGGTGCGCAGATCAGGGCAATTTTCGGCCCGCCGAGCTTTCCGGTCCCAACTGCGGCAAAGGCCCGGACAGGACCGATATCAAGGACGGGCAAGGGTTTGTCTGCGCGTATTTCAATCTCGTCACTAAAGTGGACACCGCCCGGCGGGGGCGGAGGGTCGGTCTGGGGTAAGGCGGAGGCGAGCGTATCGGGCATTGGAAAAATCGAAATCCTTTCTCCCGACAGTATAATCCCAAACCCGTAAAGGACCAGCAGCGATATTGCCTGCTTTTTGCGATTTATTCTATGCTATGCAAAATAAAGGCGACTCTTTTTCCAAAAGCAGGGAGGGGAGTCTCTTCCTTAATAACTCTGCGCCTTTGTGGCGAAAAACCTGAAAAACACCCTTTTCATCAGGACAACTTGCTCCTTTTGCAGGAAATCGGTATAGACTTGCCCGGGAAGGATTTTGCAAAGATGACAGAAACGGTAAAAAAGCCGAGCGGAACCGGATCATGGCGTAAGGGCCCTGACGAAAAAGGGCATTTCGGGATTTATGGCGGGCGGTACGTCTCTGAAACGCTGATGCCCCTGATTCTGGCCGTTGAAGCCGCGTGGGATTCGGCGCGCGCGGACCCGGCCTTCTGGTCTGAATTCAACGGGTTGATGGCCGATTATATCGGCCGTCCCAGCCCGCTTTACTTCGCCGAAGCCGCCACACGGCACTTTGGCGGCGCCAGAATTTATCTCAAACGCGATGAACTGAACCACACCGGCGCGCATAAAATCAATCATTGCCTCGGGCAAATCCTTGTGGCCCGCCGGATGGGCAAAACCCGTATCATCGCCGAAACCGGCGCAGGGCAGCACGGAGTCGCAACGGCAACCGTTTGCGCCCTGTTTGACATGCCCTGCACCGTCTTTATGGGCGCGCAGGACATAGAGCGGCAAAAGCCGAATGTGTTCCGCATGAAGCTTCTGGGCGCCGAAGTTGTGCCGGTCACTTCCGGTTCATCCACGCTGAAAGACGCCATGAACGAAGCCTTGCGCTACTGGGTCGGAAACGTCCATGACACTTATTACCTGATCGGGACGGTGGCAGGACCGCACCCCTATCCTGAAATGGTGCGGGATTTTCAGTCTGTCATCGGACAGGAAGTCCGCGACCAGATCATGGAGAAAGAGGGCCGCATGCCCGACAGCCTTGTGGCCTGTATCGGCGGCGGGTCAAATGCGATGGGCCTGTTTCACCCGTTTCTGGACGACCCGGATACGCGCATGATCGGCGTGGAAGCCGGCGGCCACGGCGTAGACACGGACAAGCATGCGGCAAGCCTGACCGGCGGCAAGACGGGCGTTTTGCACGGCATGAAAAGCTATTTCCTGCAAAACGATGACGGCCAGATTACCGAAGCCCACTCGATTTCCGCCGGACTGGATTATCCGGGCATCGGCCCGGAGCATGCCTGGCTGCATGATATGAAGCGCATCGAATATGTCTGCGTTACGGACGATGAGGCGCTGGAAGCTTTTCAGCTTCTATCGAAGCTGGAAGGGATTATTCCGGCGCTGGAACCTTCCCATGCATTCGCGCATGTCGCCAAAATCGCCTCCGGCCTGCCAAAAGACCATTTAATGGTGATGAATCTTTGCGGTCGCGGAGACAAGGACATCTTTACCGTGGCCGAGCGGTTGGGAACGGAACTGTAAGAATGACTCTCTGCCCACGGTACAATCCCGTTTTCCATGGCGGGAAGAGTGTGATACGATTCGCGTATGCGTTTGTTTTGCCTGTTTTGCATGATCTGCCTTTTTTCTGCTTTCTCGGTCTGCCCGGATGCGAAGGCGCAGGAATCTGTTCCTTT
This sequence comes from Rhodospirillales bacterium, assembly GCA_020638285.1. Classification (GTDB taxonomy): domain Bacteria; phylum Pseudomonadota; class Alphaproteobacteria; order Micavibrionales; family Micavibrionaceae; genus JACKIV01. The sequence goes on from JACKIV010000002.1 coordinate 85,949, forward strand.
AAAATCCGTGCCGGAAGCCGCTGCGCCGCAAGCTCCGGATACGCCTGCGTCTGCCCCCTTGAAAGGGCAGGTTAAAATTGATCCGGTGGATATGGCAGATATGCAGGCTTTCTATGGCCGCTGTGCGCAAAACACCATAACGGCGACCTATTACGATTGCCGCTGTCTGGCCGTGAAATATCTGGACAAGCGCCTTGAGCTTGGACGGTATTATTCACCGGAAGAGCTGATGTTCCAGATCCAGAAGGAATGCACCAATACGACCGAAATTGCAGGATATTCCTATGGCGTTTGCACAAAACAGCTTGCCCTGATGGACCGCGCGGAAAACTCGGAGGCTTATTGCGAGTGCTTTGCCAACGCCTTTGCAAAAGCCTATCAGGCAAACCCTCAACTCAGCTCCCGTTACGTCCAGATTCTCCAGCGCAACGCCTACGTCAAATGCGCTGAACATCGCAGGTAAAGAAACATGCTCGCTTCTCCTCGTGTCGCCGCCTTTCTGGCCGTTCTCCTGTTTGCTCTTTTGTTTGCCGGTGCATGGCTCGTGCGCCAGTCGGATGAAGCATCTGGAGCCCTGCGACCCTTGATGTCCGGTACAAAAATCGGCGGAGATTTTACGCTGACCGATCAAAATGGCGGGACGATCACGAACGCAAGCTGGCCGGGGAAATTCAGACTGGTCTATTTCGGGTTCACATACTGCCCCGCCATCTGCCCGACCGAGCTTCAGAAAATCGCAGGTGTTTTGAAAAAACTTGGCCCGGATGCGGCACAGATTCAACCGATTTTCATCACCGTGGATCCGGAGCGGGATACGCCCGAAATTCTCAAATCCTATGTTGCTCTGTTCGATGACCGGCTTGCGGGGTTGACCGGAACGCGCGCGCAGATCGACGCGGTCTTGAAATCGTGGCACGTCTATGCCGCCAAAGTTCAGGATCCAGGCGCATCCGATTATACGATGGATCATTCTTCTTTTACGTACCTGACGGGGCCGGACGGCACGCTGCTGGCGCTGTATAAGACCGCCGACACGATTCCGGATATCGCAGAGGATATCCGGAGCAAAATTCCGGGTCGTTGAAAAATCCAGATGGACGCTCTACGCCGCCATCGCCTTGGCCATGGCCTCGCCCAGCGCCGCCGGAGAATCCGAGACAACGAAGCCGCAGGAGCGCATGGATTCGATCTTGGCCGCCGCCGTGTCGTTGCCGCCCGAGATGATCGCGCCCGCATGGCCCATGCGCTTGCCCTTGGGCGCGGTCGCCCCGGCGATAAAGCCCGCAATGGGTTTTTTGTTCCGGAGCGCCTTGTAATATTCGGCGGCTTCGATCTCGGCCATGCCGCCGATCTCGCCGATCATCAGGATGCCTTTTGTTTCCTCGTCCGCCATGAACATTTCAATGGCGTCGATGAAGTTCGTGCCATTGACCGGGTCGCCGCCGATGCCGATACAGGTCGTCTGGCCCATGCCGGTCGCGGTGGTCTGCGCCACGGCTTCGTAAGTGAGCGTCCCGGACCGCGAGACGATGCCGATTTTCCCGCGCTTGTGGATATGGCCGGGCATGATGCCGATCTTGCATTCGCCGGGCGTGATGATGCCGGGGCAGTTGGGGCCGATCAGACGGCTGGTTGAGCCCTGCATCGCGCGCTTGACCCGCACCATGTCGAGCACCGGAATCCCTTCCGTGATGCAGACGATGAGCGGAATTTCCGCGTCCACGGCCTCTAAAATCGCATCGGCGGCAAAGGGCGGGGGAACGTAAATCACGGTCGCGGTTGCGCCGGTTTTCTGGACCGCATCGGCCACGGTGTCGAAGACGGGCAGATTGAGGTGCGTCGAGCCGCCCTTGCCCGGCGTCACCCCGCCGACCATCTGCGTTCCGTACGCAATGGCTTGTTCCGAATGGAACGTGCCTTGCGCGCCGGTAAAACCCTGACAGATCACCTTGGTATTTTTGTTGACGAGGACGGACATGGTTTTAGGTTCCTTTCCCTTTATTAAACTACAGAGCCAAACAGAGATAAACAGATGTCATGGCCTTACAGATTCGGCCAGAGCAACTCTTGCAATGCCGTCCTTGAGAAGTTTTTCATTGAAGTTGATGAGCAAACCAATGGGCGTTTCTGACAGACGCATATATGTGATCAATTGCGCCTTGTGAACAGGTAAAATTTTTTCGCAAGCCTTCAACTCAACGATGACCCTGCGATTGATCCACAAATCAATCCGGAACCCCTGCTCGATCTGCACATGCTTGTACCTGACAGGCAAGGCGACCTGTTTCTCAACCTGCAGCCCCGTCTGCTCAATCTCATAAAAAAGGCAGGTTTCGTAAACAGACTCCAAAAGACCGGGGCCAAGCGTTTTATGGACTTCAATCGCCGCGCCAATGACAGGAGTCGTCAGATCCCGACCCAGATCAGGAAACCGGGAAACGCCGAGACCCTGCTCCTCTGTCTTTTTCTTGTTTGTCTCTGTAGTTTTTACTTCCTGCATTTTCAAGCCACCTGATAAGAGAATAAACGATCCCCTTCCATTTTGTTTAAACTACAGAGCCAGCCAGGGATAAACAGAGCGCTCTGGTAAATTCCTGACAGACCATTTTTGTACAGCCGAACGACCAATTAACTCAACATCCAGATCCTCTGTCTTTTTCTTGTTTGTCTCTGTAGTTTTTACTTCCTGCATTTTCAAGCCGCCGCCATGGCCTTTTTCGTGGCCTCGACGACTTTGGCCGCCGCATCCGCCAGATTATCGGCGGAGAGAATCGGCAGGCCGCTTTCGCGCAGGATTTTCTTGCCCAGATCGACGTTGGTTCCCTCCAGCCGAACGACCAGAGGCACGTTCAGCGAAACTTCCCTGGCTGCGGCAATAATCCCGGCGGCGATGATGTCGCATTTCATGATCCCGCCGAAGATGTTGACCAGCACGCCTTTGACGTTCGGGTCGGCCAGAATGATCTTGAACGCGGCCGTCACGCGCTCGGTCGTGGCGCCGCCGCCGACATCAAGGAAGTTGGCCGGCGTGCCGCCATACAGCTTGATGATGTCCATAGTCGCCATGGCAAGGCCCGCGCCATTGACCATGCACCCGATTTCACCGTCCAGGCGCACATAGGACAGTTCGTTGTCCTTGGCGAGTTTCTCGTTGGGGTCTTCCTCGGCCTCGTCGCGCAGATCGGCGACTTGCGGATGACGATACAGGGCGTTGTCGTCGAAATTCATCTTGGCGTCCAGCGCCATGACCTCGTTCTTGTCGGTCACGATCATCGGATTGATCTCCACAATCGCCGCGTCCAGATCGACATAGGCCTTGTACAGCGCCATCACGAATTTGACGGCGTTTTTATTGGCCTCGCCCGTCAGGCCGAGCCCAAAGGCCACCTGCCGCGCGTGAAAAGGTTGAATCCCCGTGGCCGGGTCGATGGACACGCGAATGATTTTTTCGGGGGTGTGCGCCGCGACCTCTTCGATATCCATCCCGCCTTCTGTCGAGGCCATGATGGTGATTCGCGACGTCGCCCGGTCGAGCAGAAAGCTGATATAGAGCTCCTTGGCGATATCGCAGCCTTGCTCTATGTAAAGTCTCTGGACTTTTTGCCCCTCCGGCCCGGTCTGGTGCGTGACAAGCTGCATGCCCAGCATGCGCGTGGCCTCGGCCTTGACCTCGTCGACGGATTTGACAACCTTGACGCCGCCGCCCTTTCCGCGCCCGCCCGCGTGAATCTGGGCCTTGACGACCCAGACAGGGCCGGGCAGAGCCTGCGCCCCTTTGACCGCGTCCTCAACGCTCAAGGCCGGATAGCCGTCCAGAACCTTGACTCCATAGAGTTTCAAAAGGGCCTTGGCCTGATATTCGTGGATATTCATATGAAAAACCCTCATCCGTGAAGAAGCATCAAAGACTCTGACACGCAACGGTGTACCATTCGACACTCTATTTGTGAATAAGCCGTGAATATTTATGCACCGCCCGAAAATTCTATAGGCGAAATTATATTATGGAATTTAATGCTCTCTATAGAGGACTAAAAAAGTAATGTTTTGACTCCTCTGCCCGAAAAATGCCAAGATGCAGACGCAGAGTCGATTCGTTCGATCTTGTTGCGTTCTTTTTTCAAAGGCACATTCAAGGTTCGAACAAACAGGAAGCCCGGCGCGGGTTTCTCCTTTGTTTTTGCTTATGAGGAAGGGAACGGCTATGGCACACATTGACGATCCAAGAACCCAAAGAGCCAATCTGGATTATATCCGCAGCGCGATGAAAGCTCCGATGCTGGAGCGTGATTTTGAACGCGATCTGGCGGTGCGCTGGCGTGAGAACGGCGACGAAAAAGCGCTTCATGCTCTTGTTACGCCCCATGCGCGCCTCGTTATTTCCATAGCGTCTCGATTCCGCCATTATGGCCTGCCCATCGGTGATCTGGTGCAGGAGGGCAATGTCGGGCTGATGCAGGCCGCAAGCCGCTTTGACCCGGAGCGCGAGGTTCGTTTCTCAACCTATGCAACATGGTGGATTCGCTCTACAATTCAGGACTATATTTTGCGGAACTGGTCGATTGTCCGCACCGGGACGACCGCGGCGCAAAAGTCCCTGTTCTTTAACCTGCGCCGCCTGCGCGCGAAAATCGAGGGGCGTGACGGCGTTTTGACGGACGAAGGCCGCCGGGAAATCGCGGCGGACCTCAATGTGCCGCTGGCGGATGTGGAGGCGATGGAAGGTCGCCTGTCGGGCAATGACCGCTCCCTGAACGTTCGCATCAGTGCCGAAGGTGAAGAGGAATGGCAGAGTTTTCTGGCCGATGAGCGCCCGAACCCAGAAGACATCGTCATCGGTATGCGCGATTCCCGCACCCGGTCGAAATGGCTGGCCGAGGCGCTGGGCGACCTGTCGGATCGTGAGAGAACCATCATCCGCAAGCGGCATCTGGCCGAAGGTCCGGTGACGCTCGAAGACCTCGGGCATCAGATGGGTATCAGCAAGGAACGTGTCCGCCAGATCGAAACCCGCGCTATGGACAAACTCAAGACTTCTCTCGGGCATCATATGACCGAGGATCGCGCCGCATTTTTCTAGCCCGGATTTCTGTCTTTTGCGTTTTTCGTTTGGCGTTTTTCCGGGCTGTGCTATAGTCCGGCTTTCTGATATTCGTATCGTAAAATCACTCGTCAGATCAAAGGCCCCGGATTTTTCGCCATGAAACTGAGCATCGACCGCGCCGACCTTTTGCGATCCTTAAGCCACATCCAGAGTGTGGTTGAGCGTCGGAACACCATTCCGATTCTGGCCAATGTCTTGCTGCGCGCGGAAGGGGACTCCCTTACTCTGGCGGCAACGGACATGGATCTGGAGATGGACGAGTCCGTTTCGGCAAAGATCGAAAAATCCGGTGCCACGACGGCCCCGGCCCATACGCTTCATGAAATCGTCCGCAAGTTCCCCGACGGGACGCACATCGACATCGAAGTCAACGCAGACGGTTCCCAGATGGAGGTCAAGGCCGGGCGCTCGCGCTTTCGGCTTGCCTGCCTGCCGGTTGAAGACTTTCCTGATATCGGGAGCGGTTCCCTGCCGTCCGGTTTTTCACTCCCCGCACCCGATCTGCGCGCCCTTATCGACCGCACGAAATTCGCCATGTCGACCGAGGAAACCCGGTACTATCTCAACGGCATTTATCTGCACGCCACGGACAGCAACGGTGTGCGCGTCCTGCGGGCCGTGTCCACCGATGGCCACCGTCTGGCCCGTTTTGAGATGCCCTGTCCGGAAGGGGCGGAGGCCATGCCCGGAATCATCATCCCGCGCAAGACGGTTGGCGAATTGAGGAAGCTTCTGGACGATGCGGCGGATTCGGTTGCCATCAGCCTGTCGGAGAACAAGATCCGGTTCGGGTTTGACCATATCCGCCTGACTTCGAAACTCGTGGACGGGACATTTCCCGATTACAACCGCGTTATTCCGACCACGAACAACAAGATTGTGGAGGTCGATCCGAAACTCTTCAGCAGCGCCATCGACCGCGTTTCGACCATCTCGGACGGTAAGTCCCGAGCTGTCAAAATCTCTTTTCAGGGCAAGACCATGACCGTTTCGGCCAGTTCTGCGGACGCGGGCAGCGCCACGGAAGAGGTGGAAGTCAATGCGGATGCCAGCATGGAAATCGGCTTCAACGCGCGCTATCTTCTGGACATCACAACCCAGATCGAGGGCGATGGGTGCCGGATGGTTCTGGCCGATTCGGGATCGCCGACCATCATTCAGGATAATGGTGACCCGTCTGCGCTCTATGTCCTGATGCCGCTGCGGGTCTAGCCCCCGTAATAGCGCTGTTTGTTCTAGAATCCCGAGTCTGCCACGATTCCGGCGAAAATCTCGCTTCCGGTGTTCAGGATGCTTTCAAGGGAATCTCCGGTCAGAAGCATCGCGCCGAACGCTGCGCAGGCCACCCCTGTGGCAATCAGGCCGTACTCCATGGCCGTGGCTCCGCCGGAGTCTTTGCTCCATACGAACAGACGCGAACGCAGGCGTATCAAGAATTGGAGGCAGGCCATAGGCCATGATAGGCCCACGCAATAAAAAAGCGGTTAAATAACCGCTTTTTTAACATTCAAAATCAGGATTAATGCCTTATTCGTCCTGAGGTTGTTTTCCCTTGCTTTTCTTTGATTTTTTCGACTTTTCGGCTGCCTCGGCAGAGTCAGACTCTTCTGACGGCCGGGCATCGTCGTCGGAAAGACGTTCGGCCTGCGCAGCCTCAAACGCTGCCGCCTCAAGAGCCGCGGCCTCGGCCCGTTCGCGTTCTTCTTCCGCGCGGCGATCTTCGGCAATCAGTGCGCGTCCGGTTTTAGCCTGAACCTCAGCCTCTTCCATGGATCGGGCGATATTGATCGTCACGACGACTTTGACTTCCGGGTGAAGCGCAACCGTGACCGGAAACAGGCCCAGCATCTTGAAGTTGGTATTCAATTCGACCATCTGACGCGTTACGGCCAGACCCGACACGGCACTGACAGCCTCGGCGATGTCCCGCGCCGCGACCGAGCCGTAAAGCTGCCCGCCTTCCGACGCCTGACGGATAATCACCGCGCGAACGCCATCGACCTTTTTCGAAAGCCCCTCTGACTCCTTGCGGCGCTTGTCATTTTCGGCCTGAAGATGCTTTTTCTGCGTCTCAAAATAGGCGATATTGTCCTTCGTGGCCCGCAGGGCTTTTTTCTGGGGCAGAAGGTAATTGCGGGCATAGCCGGGCTTGACGGCGACAACATCGCCCATGTGCCCAAGCTTTTCCACGCGCTCAAGAAGAATGACCTGTGTCGGCATAATTTAGAATCCTCCGCTTTCGGAACGGTCCTGACGATTAAAGCGCGGCGGCCCGTCAAATTCCTTGCGGGGCGCGGGGAGCAAAATCGCCATATAACGGGCGCGCTTGATGGCTTGCGCCAGTTCGCGTTGTTTTTTCTGGCTCACAGCCGTAATCCGGCTCGGGACGATCTTCCCGCGCTCGGAGATATAGCGCGACAGCGTGCGGATATCTTTCCAGTCGATGGCAGGTGCGTGCGGCCCGCTGAACGGGCAGGTCTTCCGGCGACGGAAAAAAGGGCGCTTGGCCGGTGCGGCGGTTGTTTCTTCTGCGCTCATCAGGCGGCCTCCTCTTTGTTAAAACGGGGTTCACGGGCCGGAGCGTCCTCGTCAGGCCGCCCGCGATCAAGAATGGCGGACGGACCCTTGGACAATTCCTCCCTGCGAATGGTCAGATAGCGTAAAACGTCCTCCTCCAGACGCAAGTTACGCTCCATTTCGTGCAGGGCGGCAGGCGCCGTCTCGGACTCGATCAGGACGTAATGAGCCTTGCGGTTTTTCTTGATGCGATAGGCCAAGGTCCGCAGACCCCAGTTTTCCACCTTGTGAATGGTCCCGCCGTCATCGGTCAGGATTTTCGTCATGCGTTCGGTAAGATCTTCGACCTGCTTGGGGCTCAGATCCTGCCGGGCGATGAACACGGTTTCGTAAAACGGCACGGTGTTGCTCCTCTCGGTTTCTTCTCCCAAAGGGCGCGGCGCAAACCACCCGCCCCCGGAAGCACAGCTGACGTGCTCAAAAAGGCCGCCAGCAAGGGTTTTTAAGACTTCAAGGGGGGCACTATACGGAATTCCCACCCAAACGCAAGGGGTTTTTGCACTCCAAGGGCATGAGGGGGGCGTGCAGACTCTTGGAACTGGTACCGCATCATTCGGTCACAAGGTCCTCGAACGCATACGCACAATCACCGAAACGCTTCGTTTTCTGTAATAAGCTGATTATCCGCGCTGTGGAACTGCTTCTTTTTATGGGCTTGGTATTCTGGTGTGCCGCATGAAACCGATCTGGAAGGCCCTCGTTTCCTGCTGCTGATGATATATAATTTTGGTGGACCCGATCGGGATCGAACCGACGACCTCCTGCATGCCATGCAGGCGCTCTCCCAGCTGAGCTACGGGCCCTGAAAGCGAGGGCAAGGGAACTTGCGGGGGACATTACGGTGTCTGGACATGGATTTCAAGAGCTTTTGTGCAAAGAAATTCCGGCCGTTCGGACTTTCCTTTCAAAGAAGCGGTGTTTTTATCCGGACATGAAGAACGACACCGTCCTAACCGCCGCTGCTCGTTGAAGAACTCAGCAACAGATAATGTCGCCGGTCGATCAGGCCTTTTTCAAAGACCAGCTCGGCGGACTTGGCCATCGTTTGTCCGTAATAGGGCAGGATGCGTTGAATTTCAGACGGCCACTGTGTAAATTCCATCCCCAAAAGGCGTTCACGTACATCATCGGGAAATCTCATCCATTCCCGCACGCCAATCCGTCCACCCGTTGTTTTGGGTACAAGCCCCTGCGTAACGATCAAGCGGATGGTTTCGAGAAGAGAGTACGCGCGTTCCTGCCGCTCGTCCGAGTCAAATGTGGAAATCATCCGTTGAATGGTGTTTGCCACGCCGATCGTGTGAGTGGTGGTATAGACAAGGTGTCCGGTTTGCGAGGCTTCGATCGTCGCCGAAATGGTTTCCCGATCTCGCGCCTCTCCCACCAGAATGATGTTGGGTTTGCGGCGCAGGGCGTTGCGCACACCGCGCGCGAAGTCCGGCAAGTGGCGTGGAATTTCGGTCTGGGAAATCAGAGAGCGAGGGCTTTTGATTGCATCGTAAACAAACTCGATAGGCGCTTCGTAACAAACGACCTTGCCGCAGCCGTGCTTGCGCTCAAGCAGCATGCGAATCCCCGATGCCAGAAGGGTTGTTTTCCCCGATCCTGTCGGTCCGGTAATCACCACCACACCCTGACGCGGTGCCCAGGCGTTGATAATGTCTTCCTCGATATTGAGGTCCTTCATCGTGGGCGGTTCGTTCGGCAGAACCCGCAGGGTGATCTGGGATGCATCGCGCCCCCGGGATAAAACCGCGGTGATATTGACCCGGAAACGGATGCGGGTATAGCGATCAGGACGGATTTCATAGGACAGGTCCAGATCTGTCCCGGACGCCAGACGGGCCAAAGCCTCCGGCCCGTAAATCCGGCTTAAGAATGTCGCCATGTCAGCGGCATCAAGGGGACGGAATGTGGCGGGATACAGCGTGCCGTAGATTTCAGTGTAAACCTGCCGGTCTGACTGGATATTGATGTCGGATGCGTTTTTCTTAACGCACCAGAGCAGAAACGGGTCGATATGGTCCTCTGCGAACCGGGTGGGCTCGTCCGGCCATGTCGCCGCGACATTGTCTTCGCCCTTGAGGAGACTTACCGGCTTGCGGGCTGCCATTGCTCGTATCCCGGCATGAGTTCGGGGAGGCCCGTCAGGCGCACAGCGCGGTCGCCAACCCGCATTTCACTGCCGCCGCCTGTCACGCCGCGATCAACCTGAAGGGCGTAGGGTGCAGAAATCATCCCCTGAGCGAGCAACATCCGATAGCGAACCATGCCTTGATACTCGGCGGTCAGGCGACCCAGATCGTCTTCAAAAATGGAGTCGGCCTGCGCGTATCCTTTTTCCCACCCGATCCGGACCTGTTCGATCCAGATCTTCCGCTCGTCGTCATTGACGGGACGCAGGATGTCGGGCGGGGGTGTTACTTCACCCCATGACCGCTCCAGATAGCTGCGCCAGATTCGGGGTGCACTCACGATGCGAGCGTTTTCGTTGATCCGGTAATAGCGATCCGAAACGGCAGCGTCCTGACCCCCCGCGTTGATAATCATGGCGTTGGTGGCTTCGGAGACAATCGGAGGCTCAATCAGAAGGCCCGACGGCGCCGCGATCAATAAATGGCGAAAGTCAAAAATCTTGTCCAGCGACCGGGCGCGGGTTTCCAACTCCCGACGAATTTCATAGGTGCGCATGGCCAGACCACCGCGCGCGCCGTAAGACAGGGCGGCTTCTTTCAGAGCATCCATCCGGATATCAAAAGGAACGCCCGTCCCGGCATCCACGATCGTATTGAGCTTTGGAACATTCTCGAGATCACTGAGTGAAGGAGGCACAGACGATGCATCGGAGGTATCCTGTGCTTGTGCGGGCACAAGGGACATCATCCCTAAGAAAAATCCGGCGTACAGAAGAACGCGGGTGAAAGAACACCGGACGGTCAGATCTTTAGATATGCGTAGAGCGGAGATCATGTGCGAATTGTCCTAATCAGCCTCCGGCGCCAGCGTTGGGCGCATAGTGAATTTCAACCATCCGGCGATTTGAATCCACGCGAACATCAGCGCGCGCCCCGAGTTGCAGACCTATATCCCGCAAAATATCAATCACAGGCCGATTTTCAACATCCAGAGACACAACAAGCGGCACAGGCGGCGGCGCGCCCAGAACGAGGAAGCCGTAGCTGGCCCGGTCGGCCAGTCTGCGCGTAACCGGCTCGACGGGGCCGGTCCAGGACAACGTCAGAGCGCGGCGCAATTCTTCCGGGGCATTGCCCGCGGGTCCCACAGCCACACCGGGCGTGCGGGCAGCCTCAACGGCGGCCAGTGTCTGAAGGGCGGTGGACGTCTTGTCCGCAGCCTCGACCAGCATCAGGGAAACCTTGTCCGGAGAGGCCACGATCTGCGGCCTGGGCTTCAACGATTCGCACGCGCCAAGGGACAGGGCGGCGAGACAGACGGGGATCAGGATTTGAATACGGGCCATGGCGTGTCGATCGCTATGTTTCTACGTTGTCTTCCGGCGGTGTCTTCCCGGCAAGCCCCGCGAATCACGAGACTGCCTAAACAGTAACCGCCTGAAAACCAAACGGCAAGACCCCTTTTCAGGTTTCCCGTACACTATGCACAGGCGGATGTGGAAAAGTCAAAAAACCAAAAGCCCGGATCGAATCGTCTTATGCAATCCCGGAAATAGCGCTTTCTTTCCCATCTGTTTTTTGTTATGAATAAACAATGGCGAAGCCCATTTTACGAGATTTTCCGTTTCCGATTCTCACGCCCCGGCTGGTGATCGCTCCGCTGCGTCCGGGGAGGGGTGCAGAAGTTTTCGAGGCCGTCGAAGAAAGTCGTGCGAGTCTGTCGCGCTGGATGCCATGGGAAAAGGGCACGAAATCTGCCGAAGACTCAGAAGAGCATCTGCGCCGCGCGCACGCACAATACATCTTGCGCGAGGATTTCGGAATGCACGCCCGTGAGCGGGAGTCCGGAAGACTTGTTGTGTTCACGGGCTTTCATAGACCAGTCTGGGAGATTGATGAGTTTGAAATCGGATACTGGGTCCGCAAAAGCGCTCAAGGGCAAGGCTATGCGAGCGAAGCGACGAACGCCCTCATTCGCTATGCTTTCAACGTAATGGGGGCAAAGCGGGTTGCTATCGGCCATGCCGAAGGCAATGAGGCCAGCCGCCGGGTGATTGAGAAACTCGGATTTTCTCTGGAACGCAGGCGGGTGAAAGCAGCTGTTTTGCCAGACGGGTCCATTGTAGACTCTTTTGACTATGTTCGGCTGGATGCTGAAGGCCTGCCACCACTTGATGTCACATGGGGCCGGGAACCGTAAAAACCCGAAACCCTAACGGCGGGCTTCGACAAGGCCGTTTTTCTGCATCGCCCGGATAACCTTGGTGCGATAGGCCTGACCATATTTTGGCGTTCGGGAGTGGTAGTGTGAAATGGCGCGGGCCAGATTGCCCGTCTCGTTCATGTGACGACGCAGAATCCATGCAGAAACGCCGACATTCGTACACACGTCGTCCCGGACCCAGCGATAGGCGGTGGACTCGCTCACGCCCCACTGGTTCGCAAGCTCTGGCAGCCATGTGGTGTTGATCTGCATGGGGCCGAGATCGTACGTGCCGTTTTCATTCGGCCCGACTTCCTGGCCCGGCGCGCCGCCTTCGATCTGGTGGATGCCAAGCAAAACGGCGGGGGGAACCGAATAGGTCTGAGCGGCCATCATGAGGCACGAAGCGAAAATCTTACTGACAAGCATCAATTCTTACCCTGGTGTCTTACCATCGGCGCTTCCTGCCCTGTTTCTTTCAGGAAGATTTCCCGCCCGGTTTGAAAAATCGCATCGGATTGACTTCCGAAGCACCATTCTGTGGGAAGGTACCAGAATCAGGCGGTGTCTGCAAGGCTTGAGGTTGCGCGGGAACGGGTGGGGTGGGGGTGGTCGCAGGTGATGAAGTTGCGGGTTTGACGACCTCGGGTGCAGGATCGCTGCCCGATGTTATCGATCCCGTTTCTGTGCGCGGAAAGTTCGCCAGAGATTCCAGCATCGCAACCCGGAGGGCAAAGGCCTCCCAGACCGGCGCCATCGGCAAGACGCCTCCATTGTCTGCCGCCATGGCAGAGCGTGCGGCGGCGTCCATCGCCATCAGGCGACGGGTTTGGGCTGTGTGACAGGCGGCGTAAAGAGGACAAAGGGCGTCCAGAACCAAAAGTTCCCGTCGTCGCGCAGCCACCGGGTTTTCCGCCGGAACGGCTCTGGCAATCCTGCGGGATTCGGCCAGAAGTTTTTCGCAGACATCCTGAACCAGTTTTCGGTCTGAATGTCCGAAGGGAAAGGTTGCCACCGCTTCAATCACGGGCGCGAAGGCTCTAAGAAACAGCGCGTCGATCTGGGTTTCGTCCAGAAGAAAAGCCCGGGCCGGATCAATGGTGCGCAGGCGGTCTGCCGCGTCTGCCGCGCCGGAAAATCCGTCCGCGAAAGACAAAAGTGCCTGAAACGAGGATAAATACCGCTCTATGTCACGGTCTGTGGGTGCGCGACCGGTCTCGCGGACCTGAGCGGCCAGAACTTCGCAGAGTAGACTTGTCAGGCCAAGGCGGATCGAATCGACTTTGTCGTCCGGCCCATTGATATTCATCAATCCCGCAAGCGCCATCCCGCCATGAACTGATTTTCCGAGCAGATCGGCCAGAAACCGGGCCTGTTCCGTGGGATCTGCGGCGTTTTGTCCCGGCGCGGCGACAATGGCGCGCATCAGTGGCGCGCCTATTTTTTCCAGAATCTGGAATGCAAGATCGGAAGAAACGCTCATAGGGGCCATTGATATCCTACAGGCGCGCTTTTGTTAAGACCAAAAAATGCGTGACTTAGGGTCTGGCCCCGGCCCCTTCCGGGATTTGCACATCGTCGAACAGGGCGTGGATGTCCTTGGCCCGACCCCGGACGATCTTGATTTCGCCTGTTTTATCCCGGTAGACGGCAATGGGCGTGGCGTCAAGTTTCCAGGATTGCATGATGGCCATATTCATTTGAACGCCCTGCTGGCTGACTTCCATTTTGGCGGGCAGGGCCTCCTTGTCCCCGTCCATGTGCCTGAACCAGCGGGTTTCCGGGTCCCCGGCGGCGAGCAAAAACGCCGCCTGTGCCTTGGTCTCATCCCGGAACCCAACGGGGATCAGGCGTAGCTGAAGCCGCCCGCTTTCGATATAGGGTTTGCGCAGATCGGTGAAGAAGCTGTGGCAGTGAGGACATTGCGGGTCCATGAAAACATAGATAAAGGGGGCTTTGGGGTTGCCGATAGTCACCCAGTTCGCTCCTTCCACATCGGCGTAGAGGCGTTCTGCCGGGGTTTTGAATTCGCGGCTGGTTTCATGCTTTTTGATTCCCGGTGCGCGATCTTCGGCCAGCATATCCAGAACCTCGCCGCTTTCCTTGCGCAGGGCATTGATCTGGTCCACGGTAATAAGCTTTCCGTCCTTGTTGAACAAAAGCCCCATGACAAAAGCCTCACCATCGGGAAGGACATAGAAATACTGCTCCTGTCCCCGCTGGATGGTTAGCCAGCTGTCCAGCCCGTGGGATTTTCCCATATACCGAACCTGTGCGCCCTGCGTGGCCAGAGCCTCGATCGGCTTTGGCATGGTCGGGACGTTTGTTTCTTCTGCCCGTGCGCCCGGCGGAGCAAAGGCCAAAAACGCGGCAAGACTGAGGAAAAGCGCGCCGCGCAGGGTCTTGAGCAATGAAAACATGTTTTTATGCCTCTCCGGTCGGGGAAAACATGCCCGCAAGGGGCCGAATCAAAGAATAAACCATTTCTGCCCCGCCCGTCCAACACCATCCGCAAAGTCTGGTCGGGTGGAATCTGTAACATCTCGCAACAAAGCGTGATTTGCCCTTGTGTGGACACCTTTCTATGGTGAAGTCTGGACAACAGGCCACTGAAAAAGGCGCAAAATGTCATACAATACCGGGCATGCGATGCAACAAACTGTAAAAACACCCGCCCTGTGTCGCGGAGTGGGGCTGCATTCCGGTGTGCCTGTGTCTGTCAGGATTTTACCTGCGCGGGCTGGTTCAGGGCTTGTTTTTGTGCGCACCGACATTACGGATCGGGACAACCGGATTCCGGCTTTGTGGAACCGGGTTGTGGACACGCAGCTTTGTACGGTCATTGGCAATGCGTCCGGCGCCCGCGTGGCAACAATCGAACACCTGATGGCGGCCCTGCGTGGATGCGGGGTGGACAATGCCGTGATTGAAATTGATGGACCGGAAGTTCCCGCCATGGACGGGAGCGCTGCGCCTTTCGTGGTTGCCTTGCAGGCCGCGGGGATCAAGACCCAATCCTTGCCCCGCCGGGTTTTCCGGGTTCTGGAGCCGGTAAGCGTAACCGAGGGCAGCAAATCCGTACGGCTTTTGCCCGGAAGCGTGCCTGTTTTCACCGGGGAGATTGATTTCGATCATCCCTCCGTGGGTCGTCAGACCCGCAAAATGACCATGGTGAACGGCAATTTCATTCATGACCTCGCCGATTCGCGGACCTTTGGATTTTTGCACGAAGTCGAATGGATGCAGCGCAACGGACTGGCTCTGGGCGGTTCGCTTGACAATGCGATCGTTGTTGGGCCGGAGGGAGTTCTCAATCCGGGCGGCCTGCGTCATGAAGACGAATTTATCCGTCACAAACTGCTTGATGCCGTGGGCGATCTGTTCCTCGCGGGCGGTGTGATTTTGGGAACCTACGAAAGCGTGCGGGGGGGGCATGCGCTCAACAATGCGCTTCTTCATCGCCTGTTTGCTACGCAAGGCGCGTGGGAGATTGACACGGGCGCTCTGCTTTCTGCTGCGGGTCGAGGGTTTACGGTCTCTTCCGGAGCGGCGGTTGCAGCCTGAAGAAAGCGGTTTTCTTCATGTCTCCTGATTTTTCCATTGAAGATTCCCTGTCCGGGTCGGTGTGCGGAATCGACGAGGCCGGGCGTGGACCTTTGGCCGGGCCGGTCGTAGCGGCCTGTGTTTTTGTGCCGCCTGATGCGCGCAGAGAAGATTTCTGGGGTCGCGTGAATGATAGCAAGGCTGTTTCAAAGAAGATTCGTGAAGTCCTGTTCGAATCCATCACGGCACGATGCTCCTTTGGGGTTGCACAGGCCAGCGTTGCGGAAATCGACCGGATTAATATTCTTCAGGCCAGTTTTCTGGCCATGCGCCGGGCATTCGAGGTCATGGTGGCGGACATGCCAGAGCCGCCTGCTTGTGCCCTCGTGGATGGAAACGGTGTGCCGCGTGGGTTGAGTTGTTCCGTTTTGTCGGTTATCAAAGGCGATTCCCGCAGTCTGTCCATCGCTGCCGCGTCTATTCTGGCCAAGGTCACGCGTGACCGGATCATGGAAGGGCTCGCCCTCGCGCATCCGGAATATGGATGGGCGCGCAACGCAGGCTATCCGGCACCTGCGCACATTGCTGCGATTGAGGCGCATGGCATTACGGACCACCATCGGCGCACCTTCGCACCCGTCCGGCGTTTTATCCAGTTCGGAACATGTCGGGATGATATGGTGTCCAGTCCTGTCAGAGCCGGAGTTTCCGGTTCTTGAAATATGATTCAAAATCGGGCGGGGGTTCCTGAGTCGGACTTCGGGGAAGCTTTTCAAGTCCGTGTTCCCTGATAATATCGCGCACGATCTGTGCGCCCAGTTCGGCAAACCATCCCAGCCCGTCGGCGGCTTGTTGAGTCGATTCAAGGAATGTCCGGGTCAAAGAGGGGGCTTGCGTTGACGTTTTCGCACCGCCCCTGATTCCAGAAAATGCAGAGCCGTTTCCGCTCGGTCTTGGGCCTGGATCAATCCCGAATCGCCCGCATGCGAAGGCATACGCCCCCCACAGATCCCGAAATGCCATGGTTTTGCCCTCTTTTTGTCTCAGGCTTGCAATGATGGCTGTTTTGCAGGAAAAAGGAAAGCCCTCTGCTGACGGCGACTCGATTTTGTGCTAGAGTCTGGCCTGTGCAGGCCTCTGGACGACCGCGGAATGCGAAGGAGAAGGGTCCAATGAAAATCCTCTGTTTTCATGCTGTTTTGAACAAAAGGGCCCTCTCCGGGATTTTTCTCGTATTCTTTTGCGGAACAATCTTTTTCGGTTTTTCGGGGGCGCAGGCCCAGATTGATCTGGTCTGGGATCGTTATAAATCCGAAACGAAAATGTATGTTGTCGAATTTCCGGGCAAGCCCACGATCAATCGCGCGGCCTTGCGGATTGATCCTTCGACCGTGATTTATTCCGAGCAGATGAATTACGAGGAAAAAGTCAGCACGCCGGGGGAGCCGGATGCAACCCGGCAATATATCATACGGCTGGATCAGACTTTTGGCGGCCCTTTTATTTCCGCAGGCAGAAAGGGCGATGCGTCCATTTTTCTGGATGCCGAGATCGAAAAATTGACGGAGTTCTATACGATGCAGGGCGCAACGATTGTCTCGTCGGATGTGACGGGGCGGGATGATTTCGAGGGACGCGCGATGGTCGTCGATCTCAAAAACGAAAAGGGCGGGCTTGCTATGTCGGCCCGCATCGTCATTCTGGTGCGCGGGCGGACAAAAGTTCAGCAGATTGTCATTGCTCCGAAGTCTGTGATTGATCGTGCACCTGTTTTGCAGTTTTTCCATTCTCTGATGCTCTATCGGGGTGAGCCGGTCGATAACGGCGACCTCAAAAAAGACTGGGTTCTTTACGATCTGGACGGCAAGGGGCTGTTCAATGTCCGCATCCCTCCCGGAGCGCCTCCTTTCGTGCCGGAAACACCAAAGATCGAGGTTGGCCGGAATATCCGTTCGGTGACAACGTCTGTTTCCGATCCCGTTCATGGGGGTCGGTTGCTTTACCGTGCCACGGTTTATGATCAGGGCCAATCCAAGATCACCGAAGATATTTTTGATCTGTTTCTGAAAAAATATCATGTCGATGATTGGGACAAGATTCTGGTTGAGCGGGTGGCGGCGGACGAAAACTTTCTTCATGGGAAGAAACTCTGGGCCCCCGTGAAGCCCACGCCGGAAGATCCCGGGATTGAAGAAAAGATTATCCGTGCTTATTACACGAATAATTATTTTGGCACGTCTAAAATTCTTGTGATTGAGTTGACAGGCAGCAAGGCGATGCTGGAAACGGATCTGGCGCAGAATCTTCTCTATTCCATGACGCTGCGCGGAGATGTCCCCCTGCTGGACGGGCGAGCAGCCCCGCGCAGGATCATAAAACCGACCAGTCCCATTGATCTGAAGTAAGGTTCTCTGTCGCTCAGTCGCTTGTCAAGGTCTGGATCCTTTGCGCCATGGCGTAGAATCCGTTGCGGCGGTTGGGGGAGAGGTGCTCTTCCAACCCCAGTTCCCGAAAAAAGTCCAACGGGTCAAAGGCCGATATCTCGGTGGCGCTCCGCCCTTGCACCCCGGATAGCAAGATGGCGATCAGTCCCCGGACGATGTGGGCATCGCTGTCGGCGCGAAAGTGATATTGTCCTGCGGCGTTTTTTTCCGCGCTCATCCAGACTTGCGAGGTGCAGCCGTGGACGCGGGTTTCTTCGATGCGCAGCGAATCGGGGAAGGGCTCCAGAGTTCGGCCCAACTCAATAACATAGCGGTATCGCTCTTCCCAATCGCCCAGAAGGGCGAAGGTTTCGCGAATGGTTTCCATATTTATTTCCGTTGTCATCGCAAAAATCCCGGTTCACCGAATATTAAGAGCTTGGGTATCATATGATAGAAGGCGAAGAAAGCTTCTGTTTTGCGTTGTTTCAGACAATATGATACGAAAAACGCAAATAAGGGCTTGAAGCTGCCCTCCGGGCTTGGCAAAGTCAGGAGGCGCGATTCGGGTATCGGCAGCTCCAACCTTGCGGGAATCTGTGATGAGTAAATCCACAACAGGCGATTCAAAAAACACCCTGTACTGCTCTTTCTGCGGGAAGAGCCAGCACGAGGTGCGAAAGCTCATCGCCGGGCCCAACGTGTTCATCTGCAATGAATGCGTGGAATTGTGCACCGATATTATCCGCGAGGAAGACAAGACCCAGCTCGTCCGTTCTGGCGAGGCCGTCCCCGCGCCGAGCGAAATCAAGGGCGTTCTGGATGATTATGTCATCGGCCAGGACCGCGCCAAGCGGATTCTCTCCGTGGCGGTCCATAATCACTATAAACGTCTGGAAACAAGCCAGAAGGGCGGCGATGTCGAGCTGTCCAAATCCAACATCCTGCTGGTCGGCCCCACGGGATGCGGAAAGACGTTGCTGGCCCAGACTCTGGCGCGGATTCTGGATGTGCCCTTTACGATGGCGGATGCCACAACCTTGACCGAAGCCGGGTATGTCGGCGAGGACGTGGAAAATATCGTCCTGAAATTGCTGCAAAATTGTGATTACAATGTTGAGCGCGCCCAGCGCGGCATCGTCTATATCGACGAAATCGACAAAATCTCGCGTAAAGGCGACAACCCCTCCATCACCCGCGATGTGTCGGGCGAAGGCGTGCAGCAGGCACTCCTTAAACTTATGGAAGGCACGATTGCCAGCGTGCCGCCGCAAGGGGGACGCAAACACCCGCAGCAGGAATTTTTGCAGGTGGACACGACCAACATCCTGTTTATCTGCGGCGGGGCCTTCGCGGGCATTGAAAAGATCATTTCGGCCCGCGGGCGCGGAACGACGATCGGCTTTGGCGCCGACGTCAAGGGTCCGGACGAGCGCAAGGCGGGAGAGTTGCTGCGAATTCTGGAGCCCGAAGATTTGCTCAAATTCGGTTTGATTCCGGAATTTATCGGACGTTTGCCGATTATTGCGACGTTGGACGATCTGGACGAAAAGGCCCTGATCCAGATTTTGACCGAGCCGAAAAATGCTCTGTGCAAACAATATCATCGCCTGTTTGAGATGGAGGGTGTAGAACTGACCTTTACGCCGGAATCCCTGTCCGCCGTCTCAAAGAAGGCCATCGAGCGTAAGACCGGGGCGCGGGGGCTTCGGTCAATTATGGAAACTATGTTGCTCGACACTATGTTCGATCTGCCGGATCTGGAGGGCGTTTCAGAGGTTCAGGTGACCGAAGACACGGTTCTCGAGGGCAAACAACCCATCCAGATTGTCAGCGATAAAAAGAAGACCAAGAAGGTCAAAGCCGCCGAAAGCGTGGGCGGCAAGGACGAAAAAGAACCGGAAACCGCAGTGACGTAACAGGGGGTATCCTTTCGTTTCGTCCAGTGCGGCCGCAATGGTCCTGTTTTCTATTCCTTGACCCAATTCAGGGCTTTGTCCAACTCACTTTCCTCAAACAGGCGCAGCGCCTCGGGGTCAAACAAGGGAGCCTTGACTTTTTTCTGAAAAATCTCGCTTCGAGGTGGGTTGACCAGCGCGAATCGGCGGATTTTTTTGCCATAGGCGGATGTTATTTCCATATCTTTTTCTGCGGCCTCTTCTTCCCATCCCTTGAAATCCTTATAATAAACAAGGAGGCGCGCCTCGCCGTTGCGGTCGAGCATGCCCTTGAATCGAGGCAGGAAGTTATGCTCGTAGCCTTCGGCGGAGATGGGTTTCTCGATCAGGATACACAGGGTTCTGTCGTCGGTTTCCGGCATGATCGTATTGAATTTAAGGGTATTCATCATTTTTCTCCTTGTTTACGACTTAAGATAAAATCTACACATGTCCCCAAATCGGCGCTATACGCCGGGTGCGCGTCCATTGTAGCAGCCCCGGGAAAGAATCTTGTGTGGCAAAATGGCGCAGCCGAAAGGAAAATGGACGCAAAAGACTTGCCAAGCGGGCCGGGATCGTATTGTGATAAGATACTGGTTTTTGCAAGACTTAAGGAGCCTTGTTTCATGGAAGATGCTGCATCGAAAGTCCGTTCGTCCGTTGCTGAAGAACAGGTCCTCGTGACCTTTCCCGATGGATCGACGCGAACTTTTGCGCGCGGCGTCACGGGATTTGAAATCGCCGAATCCATTTCCAAAAGCCTCGCCAAGGCCGCTCTGGCCGTTATGATTGACGGCGCACCTGCCGATCTAAGCCAGCCGATTGAGTCCGATTGCAGCCTGAAGATCCTGCGGCGCGAAGACCCGGAAGCTCTGGAGCTGATTCGCCACGACTGCGCGCATATCATGGCTCAGGCAGTGCAGGAACTGTTCCCCGGAACTCAGGTCACGATCGGCCCGAATGTCGAAAACGGCTTTTATTACGATTTCGCGCGGAGCGAGCCCTTTTCGACCGAAGATTTCGCAGCCATTGAGAAGCGTATGCATGAGATCGTGGATTCGGCCACGCCCATTGTGCGCGAAGTCTGGGACCGGGATCAGGCGATTGCTTATTTCAAGGATAAAGGCGAGACCTTTAAGGCTGAACTGATTGCTGATCTGCCCGGCGGCGAATCCATCAAGGTCTATCGTCAGGGCGACTGGCTCGATCTGTGCCGCGGCCCGCATATGCCCACGACAAAGCTCACAGGCCACGGGTTCAAGCTGATGAAAGTCGCCGGGGCTTACTGGCGCGGGGATTCCAGCCGTGACGTTCTGACCCGGATTTACGGAACCGCGTGGCGTGATGAGAAGGAATTGCAGGCCCATCTGACGCAGATCGAGGAGGCTGAAAAACGCGACCACCGCAAGCTGGGCCGCGAACTGGATCTGTTTCATCTTCAGGACGAGGCGCAAGGGTCTGTTTTCTGGCACCCGAAGGGCTATACAGTCTGGCTGGCGCTGGAGTCCTATATTCGTCGCCGGATCCGGGCGGCGGGTTATGTCGAGGTCAAGACGCCCCAGCTCATGGACAGTCGGTTCTGGGAACAATCCGGACATTGGGGAAAATACCGCGAGAACATGTTCGTTGTGCCCGATGTGGTCCCCAATACCGAAGATGGCGGCAAGGTTTTCAAGGAAGAACCCAAACATTTTATGGCGCTCAAGCCCATGAACTGCCCCGCTCATGTCCAGATTTTCAATCAGAAAGTCCGGTCCTATCGCGATTTGCCGCTGCGGATGGCTGAGTTCGGGTGTTGTCACCGCAACGAGGCGCATGGGGCGCTGCACGGTCTGTTGCGCGTGCGCCAGATGACCCAGGACGATGCGCATATTTTCTGCCGCGAGGACCAGATCGAAAGCGAATGCACTGCGTTTTGCGATCTTTTGGAAAAAGTCTACGCCGATCTTGGGTTTACGGATTTGACGGTCAAACTGGCCACGCGTCCGGCGGTGCGGGCCGGTTCCGACGATGTCTGGGACCGCGCCGAGCAGGGCCTGCGCGATGCGCTGATGTCCGCGAAACTGGACTATGTCGAAGCGCCCGGAGACGGAGCGTTTTACGGCCCCAAACTGGAATTTCACATCCGCGATGCCATCGGGCGGAGTTGGACCTGCGGTACGATCCAGCTTGATTTTGTGCTGCCCGAGCGTCTGGATGCGTATTATGTCGGCGAAGATGGGCAAAAACACCATCCTGTGATGCTGCATCGCGCGATTTTGGGGACTCTGGAGCGGTTTATCGGAATCCTGATCGAAAATTATGCCGGGAAACTACCGCTGTGGCTCGCCCCGGTGCAGTGCGTGGTGGCGACGATTACCTCCGAGGCGGATTCCTACGCGCAAAAGGTTCTGGAAACTCTGAAGGCCGCAGGCATTCGGGCTGAACTCGACATGCGCAATGAAAAGATCAACTACAAGATCCGGGAACACAGTGTCCAGAAAGTCCCGGTCCTCTTCGTTGTCGGCGCGCGCGAGGCCGAAGGAGGCACCGTCGCCATCCGCCGCATGGACGACATCGCCCAGCCGGTGGAAAAAATGGATGAGGCCGTCAAGGCCCTGGCCGTTACCTGTGCGCCGCCGTTTTAAAGGGGTTTATGGGCGGTGAGATAGTCGTTCAAAATTGTCTGTTCCGGGATTCCTGTCTGGTGGAAATCTGCCACATCGTCCCGGCATGTTTCCAGAATGTCAAGATAGGAGTCCAGTGGAATCCATAAACCGCCCACGGATGCTGTTAAATTTGTGACTTGTTGTGTTTCCAGAAAAGAAAACCCGCCGCGCCACAGCCGGGCGACCAAATGGACAAGAGCGATTTTCCCTGCATCGGGCTGTGCAGAAAACACACTTTCTCCGCAAAAGATGCTGCCGATCTGGAGGCCATATAGCCCACCTGCCAGCACGCCGTGTTTGTCGTAGCAAGCGATGCAGTGGGCAATTCCTTCATCAAAGAGGGCGCAATACCCTTTTATGAGGGACTCGCTGATCCATGTCCCATCCTGTGCCCGGCGCGGCGTGTCAGCGCAGGCGCGGATGACGGATTCAAAACCGGAATCAATCGCAATAGAGAAAGGATCTTTACGCAAATTTTTCCATAGACTCCTTGATATGTGCATATCACACATAGGAATGTGCGCTCGATGGGCCTTCCCGGATCTTTCGGCACCCAGATACCAGTTGAAATTCTCTGCATGACGAGAAGGGGCCATCGGAAAAATGCCTATTCGATAGGCATTTAGAAGTATTTGCGGATCAAGCTTGTCTGCTGGAAAGGGAGCGGGAATCATATCCTTGTGAACTCTTCCGGTGTTCGAAGCCATGTTTTGAAAATCGCAAGGAATTTATGATATCCCTCTTGCGTAAGGCGCGGCAAGGCCTTAATAATATGCCCGGACAAGGCCGCAATCGGCGAAAAACAACAGGAGACAGACCATCTCAAGACAGACTTTTGTTCCCCCGCGCCCGCCCGTTGGAGACGGGCCCCGCATTAATACCCAAATTCGCGCCATCCGGGTTCGTCTGATTGATGAAAACGGTGAGATGGTGGGCGTTGTGACTGTGCCAGAGGCTTTGGCTGCTGCCGAAGCCGCAGGACTCGATCTTGTCGAAGTGTCGCCCAACGCTGATCCGCCAGTGTGCAAGATTATAGATTTCGGAAAATACAAGTACGAGCTTCAGAAGAAAACGGCTGAGGCCCGCAAAAAACAGAAAATCGTTGAGATCAAGGAAATCAAGGTTCGCCCCGGTATTGAAGCCCACGATTACGATGTGAAGGTTCGCAATGCACGTCGGTTTCTGGAGGAGGGCGACAAGGTCAAGGTTACCTTGCGCTTTCGGGGGCGGGAAATGGCCCATATCCAGTTGTGCATGGAAGTCCTGACGCGGATCAAGAAAGACCTTGAAGGGCTCGGGAAGGTGGAAATGGACGCCCGATTGGAAGGGCGTCAGGCGATTATGGTTCTTGCTCCAGAAAAGGCGTCTGAGAAGCCTTCGTAAGGGGTGTCTGTAAAAACAGCTTGACGGGGTTTGCGCACTTGTGTAGAAGTGCCGCCGTAATCCTTTCTTTAAGGATCGCCTGTCCAGGACTGCGGGTTCCCTTCGGGGATGAAATTTGCCCGCACAGACGGGAAAGCCTATAGCGCTTCGTTAAAAGCGAGGTCGGCTTTTTTGTTTGCAGGATTTGGATCGGGCGGGCGGAAGGTGATTCCGCCCTGTTTTTTTTGAAAAAGGGCGCCGTTGGCGGAAAGATTCGTAACGCGTTTTTAGGGAGATTGTCGAAATGGGCATGAGTCGCGCAAAAAAGGAACAGGAATTTTCTGAAATCAAAGCCCAGTTCGAGGAAGATTCCTTGATCGTCGTGTCCCATAATCTGGGTCTAACCGTTAAGGAAGACAGCGATCTGCGTGTCAAGTCACGTGCGGTTGCCGCGCGGCACAAAACCACCAAGAATACATTGGCTCGTCGTGCGCTCGTTGGAACCCGTTTCGAGGGGATTGCGAATCTGTTTGAGGGGCCGACCCGAATCACTTCGTCGCAGGATCCGATCGCGGCGGCCAAGGTTGCGCACGATTTCGCCAAGACCAATCCGAAGTTCGTGATTCTTGGCGGCTCGCTTGATGGCAAGACGCTGAGCGCGGCAGAAATCGTTCAGCTTGCAAATCTCCCCTCGCTTGACGCTCTGCGCGGCAAGATCGTGGGTCTTTTGCAGGCTCCTGCGACCAAGCTGGCCGGGCTGCTTCAGGCTCCCGCGCGTGATCTTGTGGGCGTGACTCGCGCCTATGGCGAAAAAGCGGGTTGAGGTCTGGAAAGGGTCTCCGTCCGGAGTTTGTGGAAAAGTTCAACAGTTCAGAAAAACCAAGGAGTTAAAACAATGGCTGCCAATCTTGATAAAATCGTTGATGATCTTTCGACTCTGACCGTGATGGAGGCCGCCGAGCTTTCCAAGCGCCTCGAAGAGAAGTGGGGCGTAACTGCTGCTGCGCCTGTGGCTGTGGCCGCTGTCGGCGGAGCTGCCGCTGCGCCTGTCGAGGAAAAGGATGCTTTTGAGGTGATTCTCGAAGCTGCTGGCGACAAGAAGATCGAAGTGATCAAGGTCGTGCGCGAAATCACCGCGCTGGGCCTCAAGGAAGCCAAGGATCTCGTCGAAAGCGCGCCCAAGCCCCTCAAGCAGGACGTCAAGAAGGCTGAAGCCGAAGAGATCAAGAAGAAGCTTGAGGCCGCCGGCGCCAAGGTCAAGCTGGCCTAGAGGAAATCAGTTTTTTGGGAAGGGGCCGCTTTTCGGGAGGGTATCCCGAAGGCGGCGCCTTCGGTCCGCACAATATCGGTTGACAAAGTTCCGATGTTGCGCCATACACAGCTCGCAAGAGATTCCGGGATAAACGTGAACGCACGGTTTCCGCGCAGCGGGTAGATTTTCGATATTCAGGGCCGATTCACCGGAAAATCAGGGGTGAACGCGGCTCTTTCGTGTTTGGAAGGGGATTGCGTCGTTTTTGACGCAGTGCAACGCAGGTTTTGACAGTCCGGGTGTGTTCGGTTCTGGATATGCGTTTGCCGGGTTCTCTTGGTTTTTCCAGAGTGCTTTGACAAGGGGCAGGATGATGAGCAGCAAGACCTCCGATAAAACTTCGAAGTCCGCCGGTTCGGCAAAAGACGCGAAAAAGGAGGGCAAGGCTTCTGCGTCCTCTCGATCGTCCGGGGCCTTGTCATCGAAAGAGGGCAAGCTCTCCAAGTCCGCCAAGAAACCCGGTCAGGTGGCAACCGGGCCGGTAGCCCGAATCTCTGCTTCCCATGCAGCCGCATTCCGTCCGGTCGAGTATCCGACCCAGCCCGCCAACAGCGTTGGAAGTTTTACGGGCCGCAAGCGCGTCCGCCGCTCGTTCGGAAAGATTCGCGAAGTTGCTGAAATGCCTAACCTTATTGAGGTTCAGCGCAATTCGTACGAGCAATTTCTTCAGATGAACGTATCCGCTGATTCGCGGAAGGTTCAGGGGCTGGAGGAAGTGTTCCGTTCGGTCTTTCCGATCAAGAATTTTGCAGACAATGCGGAAATCGACTTCGTCAAATACGAATTCGAAGAGCCCAAGTATGACGTGGAGGAGTGCCAGCAGCGGGGCATGACCTATGCGGCACCCTTGCGCGTGACGCTGCGCCTGTCCGTATTCGATGTGGATGAGACAAGCGGTCTGCGTTCCATCCGGGATATTAAAGAGCAGGATGTCTATATGGTGGACATGCCGCTCATGACCCGAAACGGGACGTTCGTTGTGAACGGGACAGAGCGCGTGATCGTGTCCCAGATGCACCGCAGCCCCGGCGTGTTTTTCGACCACGACGGCGGCAAGACCCATGCTTCGGGCAAATATCTGTTTTCCTCGCGGATTATCCCCTATCGCGGGTCGTGGCTCGATTTCGAGTTCGACGCCAAGGACCAGATGTATGTCCGCATCGACCGCCGTCGCAAGCTGCCCGCGACGACGTTTCTGCGTGCGCTTGACAGCTCTGAAACAGAAGCGGCTCGCGTGGAGGCCCTTGAAAAAGATGCGGTTCTTGATCCCCTGATGGTTCAGGGAATGACGAACGAGGAAATCCTTGGTGCGTTTTATGATACCATTGTTTACGTTCGTCAGAAAAAAGGGTGGTCTACATCCTTTAATGCTGAACGTCTGCGCGGCGTCAAACTGTCCTACGACCTCGTCTGCGCCAAGACAGGCAAGGTCGCCGCCGAGGCCGGAACCAAGATCACGCCGCGTCTGGCCAAGAAGCTGGCCGAAGAGGGCTTGAGGGATATTCTGGTTCAGGATGATGTTCTGGTTGGACAGTATCTGGCGACCGACATCATCGACGGCAAGACGGGACAGGTTCTGCACGAGGCCGGGTACGAAATCGCTGCTGCCGATCTGGAAGCATTCGACAAACTCGGCGTTGAGTCCCTGCCGGTTCTGGCCATCGACCATATCAATGTCGGGCCGTACATCCGCAACACGCTTATGATCGACAAGTGCGATACGCGCGAAGAGGCGTTGATCGACATTTACCGCGTCATGCGTCCGGGCGAGCCGCCGACAGTTGAGTCTGCCGATGCGCTGTTCAATTCCCTGTTCTTTGATCCCGAGCGATATGATCTTTCTCCGGTCGGGCGCGTGAAAATGAACGGGCGGCTGGATCTGGATGCAGACGATCAGATCCGGACTCTGCGCAAGGCCGATGTTCTGGCCATTTTGAAATATCTCCATGGTCTGAAAGACGGGCGCGGGGAAATCGACGATATCGACAATCTTGGCAACCGCCGGGTGCGGTCGGTCGGCGAACTGATGGAAAACCAGATTCGCATCGGCCTGCTGCGTATGGAGCGCGCAATTCGCGAGCGCATGTCCTCGGTCGAAATCGACACCTATATGCCGCATGACCTTATCAATGCCAAGCCTGCGGCGGCGGCGGTCCGTGAGTTCTTCGGATCGTCCCAGCTGTCCCAGTTCATGGACCAGACCAATCCTCTGGCCGAGATCACCCACAAACGCCGTATGTCGGCGCTTGGTCCCGGTGGTCTGACGCGGGAGCGTGCGGGCTTTGAAGTGCGCGATGTTCACCCGACCCATTATGGCCGGATTTGCCCGATTGAAACGCCGGAAGGTCCGAATATCGGTCTGATAAACTCGCTCTCGACCTTCGCCCGCGTCAACCAGTACGGCTTTATCGAAAGCCCGTACCGCAAGGTCGTGGACGGAAAAGTCACCGACGAAGTGGTTTATATGTCCGCGATGGAGGAGGCCCGCTATACGATCGCCCAGGCCAACGAGGCATTGGACGAAAAGGGCGGGTTCGTCAATGAACTGGTGTCCTGCCGCAAGGCCGGAGACAACCTGATGTCCCTGCGCGAGACGATTGAATATATCGACGTGTCACCCAAACAGATCGTGTCGGTTGCTGCCGCGCTCATTCCCTTCCTTGAGAACGACGACGCTAACCGCGCGCTCATGGGATCGAACATGCAGCGTCAGGCCGTTCCGCTCATCAAATCCGATGCGCCGCTGGTCGGCACGGGGATGGAGGCCACGGTTGCGCGGGACTCCGGCGCCGCCGTCACGGCCCGCCGTTCAGGAACTGTGACCAAGATGGACGCCACCCGGATCGTGATCCGGGCGACGGAGCAGTTCCGCCCTGACGAGCCGGTGGTTGATATTTACAAGCTGGCCAAATTCCAGCGCTCCAACCAGAGTACATGCATCAGCCAGAAGCCTCTGGTCAAGGTTGGTGACTCAATCAAGGCAGGTGACATTATTGCCGATGGTCCGTCGACGCAACTGGGTGAATTGGCGCTGGGGCGCAATGTCCTCGTCGCCTTCATGCCGTGGAACGGGTACAATTTCGAGGACTCCATTCTCCTGTCCGAGCGGATCGTGCGCGAGGATGTCTTCACCTCGATCCATATCGAGGAATTTGAAGCCATGGCCCGCGATACCAAGCTGGGACCGGAAGAAATCACCCGCGACATCCCCAATGTCGGGGAAGAGGCGCTCAAACATCTTGACGAGGCCGGAATCGTCCATATCGGCGCCGAAGTCGGCCCCGGCGATATTCTGGTTGGCAAGGTGACGCCCAAGGGCGAATCGCCAATGACGCCGGAAGAAAAGCTGCTGCGCGCTATCTTTGGCGAAAAAGCCGCCGACGTGAAGGATTCTTCGCTGCGTCTGCCGCCGGGGGTTCAGGGAACGATCGTCGAGGTTCGCGTGTTCAATCGCCGCGGGATCGACAAGGATGCGCGCGCTCTGTCCATTGAGCAGGCCGAAATCGTGCGTCTGGCCAAGGACCGCGACGACGAACGCCGGATTTTCGAAGACGGGTTCTTTGGCCGTCTGAAAGAGGTTCTGGTGGGGCAGTCTGTGGCCTCCGCGCCCAAGGAATTGAAGCTCAAGAAGGGCGAGACGCTTACCGACGAGGGGCTGGAGGCCATTCGTCCCGGCCTGTGGCGTCAGATCGCGGTCGAAGACGAATCGGTCATGTCGGAAATCGAGGCGATGCTGCGGACCTTTGACGATGCCGTTGACAACATCAAGCAACGCTTTGAAAACAAGGTTGAAAAGCTTCAGCGTGGAGACGAACTGCCGCCCGGCGTCATGAAGATGGTCAAGGTCTTTGTTGCGGTCAAGCGCAAGGTCCAGCCCGGCGACAAAATGGCCGGACGCCACGGGAACAAGGGGGTCGTCTCCAAGATCATGCCGATTGAGGACATGCCCTATCTGGAAGATGGAACGCATGTTGACGTTGTGCTCAATCCGCTCGGCGTGCCGTCCCGGATGAACGTGGGCCAGATTCTTGAAACGCATCTGGGCTGGGCTTCGGCGGGTCTGGGCCGTCAGATCGGGGAGTTGATCGACAGTTTCAAGGACGTTAAACACCCGGTCGAATCCGAGACGAAAAAGCTTAAAGAAAAGCTCAAGGATGTCTATGGCGAGGGTGAGTACAAGGCAAAAGTCTCGCGCCTGAACGATGCGCAGATGGTCGAAATGGCTGAAAATCTGCGTGGCGGGGTGCCGTTTGCTACGCCCGTTTTCGACGGGGCGCATGAGGCCGATATCAATGTTCTGCTCGAAAAGGCCGGGTTGAACGCATCGGGTCAGGTGCAGTTGATCGACGGACGGACGGGGGAATATTTTCACCGCCCCGTCACGGTCGGGTATATCTATATGCTCAAACTGCACCACCTTGTCGATGACAAGATCCATGCACGCTCCATCGGGCCGTATTCTCTGGTGACTCAGCAGCCTTTGGGCGGAAAGGCCCAGTTCGGCGGCCAGCGTTTCGGGGAAATGGAAGTCTGGGCGCTTCAGGCGTACGGGGCGGCCTATACCTTGCAGGAAATGCTGACCATCAAGTCCGACGACGTGGCGGGCCGGGCCAAGGTGTACGAGGCCATTGTGCGCGGCGAGGACAATTTCGAAATCGGCATTCCCGAATCGTTCAATGTTCTGGTCAAGGAGCTCAAGGCTCTGTGCCTCAACGTGGATCTGAAGTCGGGTGGTGCATAAGGTCAGGAACGCAGGGCGTATAAAATGAAGAAAATCTATGAAGTCAGAGTGAGTTTTCCCTCCGGGGACGATGCGCCGGAAGGTATTCGTGAAAACGGGATGCTGCGTACTCGCTGGCTCCATGCCGTCGAGGAGCTGGCTTTTCTTTCTGTCCTGCCGTCTCTCATGGAGACGTTCAGGAATGCTGGCGAGGTTTTGGAGGGCACGATTCCAAAACCGTCGCGGCGTGACCCGCGCGACGGGGAGGGTCGAGTGATTGAGGTCCGGATTCCCGAAGGGTTGGCGGAAAAGATCGCCGGGATTCCGGGGGTGTACGTGAACGAGATTTGATGGATGTATTCATCGGTTTTTACCTGTGAATGGGAAGATTTCAGGCCGGGGTATACGGGAAAAATCAGGGCAAAGCAAAAGGGCAGAACGACATGAACGAACTGATGAATATTTTTGGACAGCCCGTCGGGCCGCAGTCCTTTGACAGCATCCGGATCTCGGTGTCTTCGCCGGAGCAGATCCTGAGCTGGTCTTTCGGCGAGGTGAAAAAGCCCGAGACGATCAATTACCGGACGTTCAAACCGGAAAAAGATGGCTTGTTCTGCGCCCGGATCTTTGGCCCCATCAAGGATTACGAATGCTTGTGCGGAAAGTACAAGCGCATGAAATACAAGGGGATTATCTGCGAAAAATGCGGTGTTGAGGTGACGCTGACCAAGGTCCGGCGCGAGCGCATGGGACATATTCAACTGGCCAGCCCGGTCGCCCATATCTGGTTCCTCAAGTCCCTGCCCAGCCGCATCGGTCTGATGATGGATTTGACGCTGAAGGACCTTGAGAAAGTCCTGTATTTCGAAAGCTATCTGGTGATCGAGCCGGGTATGACCTCGCTCAAGCCGTTCCAGATTCTGACCGAAGACGAATATCTGACCGCGCAGGAGGAATTCGGGGATGGAAATTTCGAAGCCGGAATCGGCGCCGAAGCCCTGAAGAAAGTCCTGAGCAAGGTTAATCTTGAGACGGAAAAGGTCAAGACCGAGCAGGATCTGGCCGATACGAATTCCGAAGCCAAGCGCAAGAAACTCGTCAAGCGCCTCAAGCTGATCGAGTCCTTTATCACCTCCGGCACGCGTCCGGAGTGGATGATTCTGGATGTGGTTCCGGTTTTGCCGCCCGAATTGCGCCCGCTCGTCCCGCTTGATGGCGGACGGTTCGCCACATCGGATCTGAACGATCTCTATCGCCGGGTCATCAACCGGAATAACCGTTTGAAGCGCCTGATGGAACTCAAGGCGCCCGACATCATCGTGCGCAACGAAAAGCGGATGCTTCAGGAGTCTGTTGACGCCCTGTTTGACAACGGGCGGCGCGGACGGGTCATCACCGGAACGAACAAGCGTCCGCTCAAATCATTGTCCGACATGCTCAAAGGAAAGCAGGGCCGATTCCGCCAGAATCTGCTCGGCAAGCGGGTCGATTATTCGGGCCGATCGGTCATCGTTGTGGGTCCGGAACTGAAATTGCACCAGTGCGGACTCCCGAAGAAAATGGCGCTCGAACTCTTCAAGCCGTTCATCTATCACAAGCTTGAACTCTATGGGCTGGCCACCACCGTCAAGGCCGCCAAGAAAATGGTCGAGCGGGAACGGCCCGAGGTCTGGGATATTCTGGAAGAGGTTATCCGCGAACATCCCGTCATGCTCAACCGTGCTCCGACGTTGCACCGTCTGGGGATTCAGGCGTTTGAGCCCGTGTTGATCGAGGGCAAGGCGATCCAGTTGCATCCGCTCGTCTGTACGGCGTTCAATGCGGACTTTGACGGCGACCAGATGGCCGTCCATGTGCCGCTGTCCGTCGAATCGCAGCTTGAAGCCCGCGTTCTGATGATGTCCACCAACAACATCCTCTCGCCCGCGAATGGCAAACCGATCATTGTGCCGACGCAGGATATTGTTCTGGGGTTGTATTACCTTTCCGTCATGCTCGAAAAGCAGCCCGGCGAAGGAATGGTTTTCCGGGATGTGGCCGAGATCCATCATGCGCTGGAGGCCAAGGCCGTTACGCTGCATGCCAAAATCAAATGCCGTTACAAAACCGTGGACGAAACGGGTGCACCCAAGACCGTAATCGTAGAGTCCACGCCGGGCCGGATGATTATGTCGGAACTCTTCCCCCGTCATCCGCAGCTTCCCTTCAGCCTCATCAATCAGGTGTTGACGAAGAAGGAAGTCTCGAACCTCATCGACATCATCTATCGCTATTGCGGTCAGAAAGACACGGTGATTTTCGCCGACCGGATGATGAAACTCGGGTTCCGTTATGCCTGTATTTCAGGGATTTCCTTCGGTAAGGACGATCTGGTTATTCCGGAGGACAAGAGCAAGCTTGTCGAGTCTGCCGAAACCAAGGTCAAGGAATTCGAGCAGCAGTATCAGGATGGTCTGATTACCAAGGGCGAAAAATACAACAAGGTCGTGGATATCTGGTCCAAGTGCACCGACGATGTGGCGGACGCCATGATGAAGGGCATTTCCAGCCTTTCCACGGGCAAGCCGAACGCCGTCTACATGATGGCGCATTCCGGCGCCCGGGGGTCTGCGGCCCAGATTCGCCAGCTGGCCGGGATGCGGGGTCTGATGGCCAAGCCGTCAGGCGAGATCATCGAAACGCCGATTATCTCGAACTTCAAGGAAGGTCTGTCGGTTCTAGAATACTTTAACTCGACTCACGGTGCACGAAAAGGTCTGGCCGATACGGCGCTCAAGACCGCGAACTCCGGTTATCTGACGCGGCGTCTGGTCGACGTGGCGCAGGATGCGATCATCACGATTGATGATTGTGGCACGGAAAAAGGCGTGACTTCGCGCGCGGTCATGTCCGGTGCGGACGTGGTTGTATCTTTGTCCGAACGGATTCTGGGGCGCACCGCAGCGGTGGATGTGGTCCATCCTTTGACCGGTACACCTATTGTTCGTGCGGGTGAGATGTTCGACGAAGTGGCCGCAGAAGAGGTTGAAACGGCTGGGGTCGACTCGGTTCTGGTGCGTTCTGTGCTGACGTGCGAGGCCGATGCCAACGGCATCTGCGCGAAATGTTACGGGCGCGATCTGGCCCGTGGAACGCCGGTTAATGTCGGCGAGGCCATCGGGGTTATGGCGGCCCAGTCGATCGGCGAGCCGGGGACCCAGCTCACCATGCGGACCTTCCACATTGGCGGGGCGGCGCAGCGGGGTGCGGAGCGTTCGGCGGTCGAGGCCACCATTGAGGCCACGGTCGAGGTGCGTCATCAGAACGTCGTGAAGAATTCCTCCGGCGTCCAGATCGTCATGAGCCGCAACACGGAAATCGTTCTGAAAGACGCGAAGGGGGCGGAGAAGGCCTCTCACCGTGTGCCGTACGGCGCGCGCCTGCATGTCGAGACCGGCGCGAAGGTCAAGCCGGGACACAAACTCGCCGAGTGGGATCCCTATACGGTTCCGATTCTGACGGAAAAAGACGGGGTGGCTCATTATTTCGATCTCGTCGAGGGCGTGTCGATTTCCGAGAAAATGGACGAAGCCACGGGGATTTCTTCCAAGGTCGTCATCGACTGGCGGTCCCAGCCCAAGGGCGGAACGCTCAAGCCCCGGATTGCGTTGCTGGACAAGAAGGGCGAGGTGATTACTCTGCCCAACGGTCTGCCTGCGAACTACTACATGTCTGTGGATGCGATTTTGTCCGTTGAGAACGGACAGGAGGTCAAGGCCGGAGACATCATTGCACGGATTCCACGGGAGACGTCGAAGACGCGGGATATCACCGGCGGTCTGCCGCGTGTGGCCGAGTTGTTCGAGGCACGTCGTCCGAAGGACTTTGCGATTATCTCGGAAATCGATGGCTATGTCGAATTCGGCAAGGACTATAAGTCCAAGCGCCGGATCGTCGTCAAGCCTGCGAGCGCCGATCAGGAGCCCCGCGAATATCTCATTCCCAAGGGGCGGCATCTGGCCGTGCACGAGGGAGATTTCGTCCGTCGCGGCGATGCGTTGCTGGACGGCGCACTGGTGCCGCACGACATTCTGGATGTGATGGGGGTTGAGGCTTTGGCCGAATATCTCATCAACGAAATTCAGGACGTCTACCGTCTGCAGGGCGTGAAGATCAACGACAAGCATATCGAGGTTATCACCCGCCAGATGATGCAAAAATCAGAGATCACCCATGCGGGCGACACAACCTTTCTTGTCGGCGAGACTGCGGATCGCGAGGAATTTTCGGAGGTCAACCAGAAATATATCGAAGACGGGAAACAGGGTGCGCAGGCCAAGCCAATCCTTCAGGGGATTACCAAGGCTTCGCTCCAGACCCGGTCTTTTATTTCTGCGGCGTCCTTTCAGGAAACAACCCGCGTTCTCACCGAAGCGGCAACGCAAGGCAAGGTTGATACGCTTGCGGGCCTCAAGGAAAACGTCATTGTCGGGCGGTTGATTCCGGCAGGAACCGGCGCGTATGTGAACCATCTGCGCCGTCTGGCATCCCAGCGCGACCAAATCGCCATTGCGGCGGAGCAGCAGCAAAATGCAGCTCTGGCAGCACAGGAAGCTGTTGAGTCTCCAGGGCAGGAAGACGAGGAAACTTCTCCTCCAACTCGGTCCGCCGCCGGATAATTCTGGTGGGAAAAGAGTAGAAAAAGGGCGGCCCGCAAGCCGCCCTTTTTGTGTCCGATGATGTGTGTCCTAAAACGGAATATCGTCGTCGATCGGGCCGGGGGCAGCAGAAGATGTGCCGGTGGCCGCATATCCCTGAGACGATCCACCGCCCTGGGCAAAATCGTTTCCGCCCGATCCATAGTCATTCGCGCCCGATCCGCTTCCGCCGCGTCCGTCGAGCATGGTCAGTTCGCCTCGGAAAGGCCGCAGGACAATTTCCGTGATGTATTTTTCCTGACCGTCCCGGTCGGTGTATTTACGGGACTCGACCTGACCTTCGATATAAACCTTCGCGCCTTTTTTCAGATATTGCTCGGCCACATTAACGAGGGGCTGATTAAAGATCACGATTTTGTGCCATTGGGTTCGTTCCTGACGTTGGCCGGACTGTTTGTCCTTCCACGACTCGGACGTGGCCAGCGAGAGGTTTGCCACACGGTCGCCCGACTGCATCGTGCGGACTTCCGGGTCTGCCCCCAGATTTCCAACCAGAATCACCTTGTTGACGCTTCCCGCCATGGATGTTGTTCCTTGTTTGTGAAAGAGGATCTGAATGGGTGAACTTTACGAGACTTCTCGGGTAAAAAAAAGCTTTTTTGCAAAATGTTCTGAATAGCCTTTCACGCAGCCTATCGCTTTTTTCTGGATTTCGATGTAATCTCGTTCGGCGTTGTCGGCGCAGGGTTTTCCGGAAGTCTATACAAACGACAGGGTCGAGCGTTCGCCATGAAATATTTTCTGCGCTTTTCTGCGGGTTTCGGGTCTTTTCTGTTTAGTGTCCTGTCCGGAGTGCAAGCTTTCGCTGCGATTGAGGGTGCGCCCAAGCCGTGGGAAATTGCGCTTCAACCTCCCGGTTCCCCATCCGCGGCGCGGATGGATGATTTTCATACGCTCTTAATCTGGATCATTGGTGCGATTTCTGTTTTCGTGACGGGTTTGCTGATTTACGTTATGGCGCGGTTTAATGCACGCGCCAATCCGAAGCCTTCGGCCACCACGCATAACACGATGCTGGAGGTTTTGTGGACGGTCGTGCCGATTGTGATTTTGATCGTCATCGCGGTCCCGTCTTTCAAGCTGCTTTACTATGCGGACCGGACGCCGAACCCTGAAATGACGCTGAAAGTCACGGGATATCAATGGTATTGGGGGTATGAATACCCGGATCAGGACGGGATTTCGTTCAACGCCTATATGATTCCCGATAGGGAGATTGATTCGTCCAAGGATCAGGTCCGACTTTTGTCCACAGATAATCCCGTCGTTTTGCCGGTAGAGACGAACATCCAGATTCTGGTTACGGCGGCGGATGTCATTCATTCTTTCGCGTTGCCGTCCTTGGGGATCAAGACTGACGCGGTTCCGGGGCGAATTAATGAAACCTGGGTGCGGATTACAAAGCCGGGGACCTATTTCGGCCAGTGTTCCGAGCTGTGTGGAAAAGATCATGCTTTTATGCCGATTGAAGTCAAGGCGGTCAGCAAGGACGATTTTGCAAAATGGGTGGCGGAAAAGAAGGGACCTTGATATTTTTCGTAATACAGTGTTGACGAGGGGAAAAGATAGGTGTACGATCTCCTTGGTGTTTAAGAAAACGGGTTTATAAAAAATCAGGCAGGGATTTTTCGAAATGGGAATGGCGGGTCAGGCCTTTGGTGAGGCTGGTGGGTCGTGTTTTTCCTCTCGGATCAAAGAGAGTATCAAGGCCGGTGAGGGGGTTGCGCGGGATTTGTGTGAACCCGTTCGTGGAAACGCGGACCCGGATCTTCTGGCGGTTTTGCGCCAGACGTTTCAGTTCTTTCTCAAGGGTGCCATCAGTCTTCACAGGAAGGGCCGCCGGGCGGATTTTTGGGGCAGGCCTTCTCTTGAGGAGCGGCAAGCCAATTTCTGTGCCCAGCTTATGCAGGTTTCTGCAGTGGTCGCGATGGCCCGATTTCTTGAGGAGACGGGAGTTGGAAACCGGATTGACTGGCAGAGTGTTGCTCAAGCCATCCCTTCTGAAATTATTCCCGGAAAATCGATTACCCCCTGTGTCGCACGTCAATATACAGCGGTTTTTGCGCGCAGCGTCGGCCCTGACCGGGTTTTGGTTGACGCTTTGCCGGAGATCATCTCTGAGGAGGCCGGTTTGTCTTCTTGTTTCAGGGCGTTGGGGCTCCCCGAGCAACCAGATCCATTCGTTCAGGGCAGGCGGATGCATCGAAGGACAGCGCGGCCAGAAAAGATCCCGGTTTTTGTTGCTGCGTGATAGGTTCTCACGGGCAGGTGGGGACGGCACCCGAAAGACGGGTAATTCTGACCCGAAAGCAGGTTCGTCCGTTGGCACATTCGACCGTCTGGCCGCTCGCGACTGAGTCCAGCTTGACCGCTCCGCTTGTGGCGTCGATAATATCGGCCTCACAATCTGAATACATGGAATCGATTTTTTGGAGCGCCGTCTGGATGTATGGGTCCGTCTTGGGTGTGCCGATCCAGAAAAAAACGCCGTCCGAGCCATTGTACCATTCCCAGTCTTCAAAAAGATCAGGTGGCGGAGGCATGAACTTTCCAGAGTTTCCAGAAAATAGAGGTGTGTGGTTCTTGTCGTCACCCGGGTTGCCTGGGCAGCGCAGATGAGCAACCTTGCGGTCACCCGCGGGCCCGATGGTTGCGCCGGTGAAATGAAGGGAATCAGGGTTAACAGGGTAGACTTTCGATGCGCCGGGATCCGTTCCCGTTCCTGTGCTGTCAATCGTGGCGTCCCCGCCCCGCCAGGACAGAACGCATTCTTGAACGGCGCTCGTAATAAAATCGGCTTGCGCCTTGATATCGGAAGCTAGTTTATAGGTATTCTGAGACGATGTTTGCTGGCTCGATGGCTCCATAAACGTCACAGTCAAAGCGGCGAGAAGCGCGATGGCAATCAGGATGTAAATGAGGGCGCTGCCGCTTTCCGTGCGAGGGGCGGTATCCATCGGAAATATCACCGCTCGACAAGGGCGTGGTAATAAACGTAGTCTCCAGGAGAAGCCACCGGACCATTACGGAAACATCCGAACGGCTGTCCGTCAAAGGACCCACCGGCATCGGCGATGTCTTCTTCGTCGGTTCCCGCCGGGAAGGTTACAGACGTTCCCCCCGGTCCATCCGGATCAACCATATCCTTGGTATATTCAGCGGAAAGGTCTGCCGTCAGAACCGGCGGCGGGCTTGGAAGACCCAGCTGGGAATTGACTTTGTTACAGACTGACAGAGTTACACCGGGCAAAAAGGCGATGAGGTCGTTACCATCCGCTCCTGCTGTGCCGATATCCGGTATTTCCAGATCGGCATTGAAATGCCAAGGCCCCGGGTTTCCGGAAGCCATGAGGTCGCCCGGTGCATCGGCGGATGTGGCCCCACCGCCCGCAGGGTGAAAGACCCCGACGGCATTGGATTCAAGATTGGCGAAATCGGAAGGAGTATTGAAATTCAGGGAAGAAACTGCGGTGCCTCCAACAACCATCCGGACAATGGCGGTACGAATTGAGGCCGGATACTGAGTCATTTGGGCGCTGTTGACCAGATTGGTCTCGGAACCTG
Source organism: Rhodospirillales bacterium (assembly GCA_020638285.1). Lineage (GTDB taxonomy): Bacteria > Pseudomonadota > Alphaproteobacteria > Micavibrionales > Micavibrionaceae > JACKIV01. The sequence goes on from JACKIV010000002.1 coordinate 124,177, forward strand.
CGTCACCGGAGCCAGATCGACTCGACTGTGTCACGGCATAAGACAGGGCGGCAAACAGGGCAACGGCGATCAGGATCAGAAACAGGACGTTTCCGTCCTGACCTTTCTCTGAAGACTGCGTATACAATGGGCTGCTCATTAAAAATCTCCTCTTGATATCCTGACGCTTTTTACAGCGTTCGTAAACCCCTATTTTCAGTCACCTGTTTTTGTTTCAACAACGGAAACCTTGTTAATCTTTAACGATGCGGCCAGTTGAAATGTCTGGCATTCGCGTCCAACGCAAAACCGATCAATATTGACACGCCAGCCTTGCCCGCCATTTTGGACATGGGCGATGGCTTCACGGAATTCGCCGTATCCGGCGGTGGATTTGGAGGAGATCATAATAGAAGAGCCGTTGCTCTTGATATCAATGTTTTTGTATCCGTCTTTCATGCCGGTCACAAAGTTTGTAACGTCTGTTTTGGGAACGGGGATGTCCTGAATCTTTGGGACGGGGGGGAGCAGGGCCTCGGTTTCCTGAAGCTTGGCGCGCAGCTCGATCAGACCCTTGACCTGCATGGTTGTGAAAAGACCCAGAGCACCCGCCGAGGCCCATGCAATGCCCGCGGCGATCAGGACGGTTTGTCCTGCCGCGATGGGGAGTTTTTCCAGAAAAGCGTTCAGATCCGCCGCCGCTTGCGGGCTTGCGAGGCGTTGGAGCTTGTGCCAGTCGAACGACCTGAGATTCATGATGCCATTCCAGAGTTCAAGGCCTGAGAATCATGCGATTTTTCAAGGTATTCTCGATGATTCAGTATAAAATTCAAGGATTAACATAGATTTAAGCGTCCTCTTCCCGAATTCAGTTGTTTCCTTTGATTCGCACGCGTCCGTCCTTCTCAAGGCCCGGTTGGACGGCACCTTTGACGGGGCCAGCGCCTTGCTGGTATGCCGCCGGAACGAGAGCCTCCCATTCCACTTTGCCTCCTTTGACCTCATAGCGTACGAGAGTTCCATCGATTCTGCGCAGATTGTCCAGAAGCTCCTGCACCCGGACCATGTGGCGGATAGTGTCGCTCTGCATGGCTTTGTAGGCCGTAATCATCAGGTCTTCGGAGGCTTTCTGGGTCTTGGCCTGTACATCGTCCAGATTGCGCTGGACGAATCCAACCGCGAAAAACTGGAAAATCAGGATGGCAATGGCCAGAGCATTGACCGCCAGACCTGTAAAGAGCAGCATGCGCGCCGCCGCGCGGGAGAGTTTTTCCGTCATGAGCGCCCGGTTTTTCCACGGAATAATTGTGGCAACAGCCGGATTCACGGTGACAAAATTGGCGTCCATGCTCTGAACGCGCGGCAGAATCGTCCGGGCCGCGCCCAGAAAAACCTGCATCCGGCCCGTTTCCGGGTCCCAGCGCAGGGCGGAGGCAATCCCTTCCTGTTCATACAGATAGACCGTTTCCCGGTCCCAGTATTCGCTGTTTCCGGGCAGGGCAGCGGCCAGAGGACACCAGCTGTCCGGGCTGGAGGCCAGAGCGGAGGAGGGACAGGCCAGATACCATAATTTCTTGTCGTCTGCCGCGTAACAAAAATGAACCCGCTCCGTCCCGAGGGCCTGAGAGGCTGCGTTCCAGACCGATTCGTCTTCAACGCCGGGGATATGGGGGATGGAGCCGCCAATCATTTCCATAGGAAGGTAGGGCGACAGGGTGGCGCGGAACGATCCCGCCTCGCCCGCAAGCTTGTCGACAATACCGGGCTTGAGGCGGGATGCGCCCGGCGTAGGCTCGCGCGCTGCAAGGGGTCTATCTTCCGATGTCAAGGGCATAGTGCTACATCGCTCCCTGCATCAGGCCACCCATCATGCTGTCCATGCTCATATTCATAACGGTCAAGGCGTAAATGGCGCTTCCGAAAGCGATGGCAAGGTAAACGCCGGTGAGAAGAAAAGCGATCCAGACGATCAGGGAATGTTTGGTCTTTGCCGCGCCGGTTCGTAATTCGGCAATCGACTCCATCACTGTAGCAACTTGAGCGAGGTCCGACAAGGACGCAATTTCAAGGCGTTCGCTCCGGGTCAGGGGGGGGCGGTCGAGAGCAGCCCCCAGATTCACCCCGCGCCGCAGCTCTTCGTTCGCGCTTCTCCAGTAATCGGCCACGTCCGGAACTGTGGTGGCTTCGGCGGACTGGATCAGGGCGTCTCCGATGGGGACCAGCCCGCGCAGCATCCGCGCCGCCGCGCCCATGGAATCTGAAAACCCGAGGTCGCGCAGATAGCCGCCGATCAAGGGGATCTTTCGTACCGCGCGAGCGGTCGGCCAGTCGGTCTTGCCCTTGTTGATCCAGAAGGAAATAATGCACCAGACCATAAAACCGCCCAGCGCGAAACAACTGTAAATGAGAATATCCCATGTCAGGGACAAATTCCCTACGACCCGTTCATATTTTTCCTGTTCTTCGGGCTCGGTTGGCGCATTGTCCTGAAACCACTTCAGAACCATGGTCCGTCCCCAGAACAGAGACTGGGTGATGGTGATAACGTCAAAGCCCAGCCACGCCATGGTTCCCCCGATGGCGCGCATGTTTTTCTTTTTCTGGCTGATGGAATGGATGGCGTGGGGAATCCCTTCCTGAAGCTTGTTGGCGCGTTCACTGGCCGCCAGAATGGCCAATGTTCCATGGTCGAAAATCCGCAGGGCCCGCAGGGCGTCGATCACCCCCATCCCTCGGGCCAGAGCTTCCCGCGCCGGGGCCAGAATGTTCTGTCGGCGGGGGTTGGTTTCGGATTGAATGATTTTCCAGAGTGCGACACCCGAGGAGGTGGATGTCGAGCGGAACTGAATGCCGCGTAGAAGCTGGATTTGCCACCAGCTCGATCGGGCCAGAAGTCTTTCCACGGGGGATCTTTCGTGCGGACGAATGGTCAGGACATATCCGCCTTTCTTCGCAATGGCTTGTCGCACATCGTCCGTTGAAGGCATATAATAGGACTCCGTGATCCGTTTGGGTCCGGAGGTTGTTTCGTAGGCGACTTCGGCAATCCACTGTCTCATGCCCCGGCCTCATTCCTCAAGATAGGACATGGCTGCGCGTGGATCGACCAGACCATTTAAGACCAGATCGACCAGCCCCTCGCGCCGCGTGTGGACGATCACGCCGTCTTCTCCCACGATTGCATTGACGTTTTTCGTCAGAGCCTCGTAGACGCTGTTACGCTGCCCAGGTCCCAGCGTGATGAGCAGGGCATCCAGAAGCAGTGTTCGCCCCGAAATTCCCGTCCGGTTACACAGGTCACAACCGCTGGAGTTATGCCGCCGGACGGGTACGTCTGCGTCGATTCCAAGTTGTGCAAGGTCATGCGCCTCAAGAATTTCTTTTGCAGAACCCTTGTGGGCGCATCCCTGACACAGGGTTTTGACCAGACGCTGGTTCAGGACAGCCTTGACCTGCTGCGCCAACGTATAGGTCGATGCCCGTTCGCGCTCGTGCGGCATCAGGGAGCGCAGACGCTCGAAAGTCTGCAACGCCGTGTCGGCGTGAATGGTCGAAATCACGGTGTGGCCGGATTCGGTCGCACGCAAGGCGGTTTCGACCGTTTCGCCGTCCCGCATCTCGCCGATGATGATGTAATCCGGGTCGTGACGCATCGATGCGCGGATCAGGTCGGCGAATTCCCCGCCCCGCATGCCGGGGCGCACCTGCCATTGTGTGGCATAGCGCAGCTCGTATTCGATCGGATCCTCGATGGTCAGCACGTGGCGCCGCCGCCGGTCGATCTGCTGGACGCAGGCGTAAAGGGTCGTGGTCTTGCCCGACCCGGTGGGACCGGACAAAAGGATCAACCCGCCGCCACCCTTGATTTCCCGAGCCAGAAGCCGGGCGCGAGAGAAGTCGCCGACATCCTCGTGACGGCGAACAGGTCGCCGAATCCGCGCAGGGCCGCCCGTCCAGAAGACGGCGGTACCCTTTTTCGCCGTTTGTCCTGTGGCCCCGCCGCACCCGCACGTCGATGCGTCTCGCTACATAAAGCCGAATGTCTGTCCTTAAGCGTCACGCGGTCCCCTTCGGAAGTTCAGACCCGCGTCGCGCTTGAGCAGCGTGGTCAGACGCGCCATCGCATCGGCGGGCAAAAGATGCATCGGCATAAGATCGCCGTCGATACGGTATTTGATCCAGTTCGGCGCATCGGGGTTGTTGTCCTGAATCGCGGAATATCCGAGGCCTGCATCTGAGCGCCTCGGCTGTAGCATGTCGCGCTGAAACTGGCTGGAGAAGAAAACCACGTCCATGCCGGGCCACATGCCAGAGTTTTTTCACATCGGTCTGCTGACAGATCGTGAATGCATTTTGAGGGAAGCCGATGAGTTCCTCGCGGTCCCAGACCTCGACTTCAACCTGATCATCTTGAAGCTGCTGCGCAGCGCGATAGATCGCAGCTGATCGCGCTGGCGGTCATTGAGTTCATGCAGGGGCGCAACCCGCATCACCCCATCGCGCAGACCAATCAGATGGATGCTCAAGGGCAGCCACGACTGAACGGGCAGGATTGAGCGCAACTGGTCGCCCGTGGCGCGGTCGCGCACGCCTTCGTCCTGGTCGGCATGGGTGGCGGCACCGGCGGAGTCGAGAAGCTGTTCCGTCGAGCGGGTCACGCCCTGTTCGATGAGGAGGGAGCGTTCCCGCTGGACCATATCCAGATAGCGCTCGCGACCTTCGGCGGAGCGGAGCTTGCGGCGTTCCTGCCAGCTTCGGCGTTCGACTCCGATAGGCGAAAGTCCGGGCGTACGGCGGCGCTCCCCTTCTTCCGAGCGGGGATCGAGAACAGGGGACACGGGGCTTTCCGGATCGGGTGGCCCGGTCGAAGGAAGGTCTTGATCCGTCATGGACTCTCAGTTTCCAGTGGTTGTCGATGAAGTCGTGCTTTCCGATGCCGATGCGGTGGTTGTTGCCGTTCCGGCTCCGGTGCTGGACTTCCCACTGGTTGATTGTCCCCCATTACGGTTAATGGAAGATAAAGAGCGATCAAAGAGAAGCAGAAGTTTGTCTTCGCCGCTATGCATTTCAACGCCTGAATGTCTTATGAAAACCATCCATGAGGCGCCCCCGATCACGGTTTCTTCATTATTGAAAACAACGCGGCTTCCTCCCGGTCCGGAGATAATCGCTCGCGTCGGGGCCAAGGAGGTCACCTGATATCCGTCCAGAAGGCGCAACTTGTCTTTGATTATGGGAGCGAAGTCGCCGTCATCGTCAGATGAATCGGCATATTCCTCTTCTTGAGCGGCCTTTTTGCTTCTCTTTTTCTTCTTCGTTTTTGGCGTATCCTCGTCCTCCAGATCGTCAAGCTTCAATTTCAAGCCCGGCATTTCGCTCAGCAGGACCGACTGGGAGTCCTGTGAGACGGTTCCGGTTGATTCGCCGCGAACCGGGATGACCAGAATGCCGCGTGCGCCGCTGTGCAAAACCTGAATGTCGTCAATAATGGATCCCGTCCGTACAGGGGACCAGGTCAAGGTCAGGGGACAGGCCTGTGTGGGTTCGAGCATTGTTCCGGGTTCGCAGCCTTTTTTTCCAACGGAGATCCCATTTTCCGATCCGGAAAGGTGGATGTCCTCAAGGGTCAGGGCCGCGTCTCCGGAATTGACGAGAGAGATGGTAACGGAGGATTTGTTTTCGACGCCGGAGCCGAAATCGACCTGATCCCGCGAGGAGACCAAAAGACCCTGTCCGGGGACGGCTTCCGGGTAAAGGGTTGCGCTGGATACGCTTGCCGGAGTGTACTTTCCATCCAAAGAGACGCTAACGACCCCTGTCGGGCCGGTGTGATTGATGACCAGGACGCCCGTGGCCGGGCCTTTCTGCAGCGGCGCCCACGTGACTGTAACGACGCAGGCCTGCCCGGCTTCTAGCTTTGTGCAATCAGTCTGGGAACTGTATCCGGCCTGTGCATTTGCCTCCACCGTGACGGAGGTAATATCGATGGGATTTGATGTAATGTTGCGCAGGATTACAGATTTGACGATGGCACGGCTGGCGTCCAGAGCGCCGAACGCCAGATCTGCGGGGATGGCTTCGACGTCGCTGACGAGTTGTTTTGTCCCATCGCCTGTGGCTTCGACGTTTCCGGCCAGAGTGGTCGTGACAAGGCGCGACCGTCCATCATGCCGCATAAGCATTTCCACTCGCCACGGGCCGGGCTGGAGCCCCTTGACCGAGACGGCAATGGCGCATTGCCCCCCGCCGGGCAGAGGCTCCGCCGCACACTGGTTCAGGACGATGGCCGCCGAAACGGTCGAGGAGGGGTACAGATTGATGGTCCCGGTTGTGACGGGGCGGGCGCCTTCGTTACGGAACAGAACGACGATCTGGGCGGCCGATCCCATAGAGATTGTCCCGCCGTCAGTGTTCGGATTGACGGCGACGATGCCGCCAGATCCGCCGCCGGTCGTTCCGCGCGCGCCGGGGTCGTCAAAGGCGCTCTGTGCGCGGGCAGAGGAAAGCGGGAGGAGAAGCAGGGCCGAAAGAGCCAGAGAGAGCAGAAACCTACCTGAAACCGTCATTCCCGCGAAAGCGGGAACCGGGTTCTTACAGGCTGCTACCCGATCCCCGCTTTCGCGGGAATGACAGGAAAGAGTATTTTTCGCGCGCAAAAACCCTGCGCCGATTCTTCGATCAGCGGTGGAAAACAGGTCAGCGATGCGTTGTCTTGCGAACATGCGCAGATCTCACGGTCCTTTCAGCTTGCGCAGATAAGGGTTAAGAGAATCTGCATCAGGATAGGAATCCCGCCAGATAGGGGCGTATTCTTCTTTTTTTTCATGTGGTTGAGGATTTTGTGGTGCGGGCGGAATCGAGGAGGGAGCCAGCGGCGTCGGCGGTTCTGCCGCGGCGTAGGGAATCGGGGAGATCTCAACCGGATTCACGCTCTGATCTGTTTCGGACGGGGCAAATCGGCGTGCTTCAATGTGTGGGTAGGTCGCCGGACGGGCAAGCGGGGCCGCGTCTGTCTCGGGGGGAAGTTCGGCCTTCACTGCAGGGACAGAAGAGGGCGCAGAAACAGGTGTCGGATTCGGCGCAATGATGACGTGCTCTCTTTCCGTGTAAACAGGCTTTATCACGCCGTATGTGAGGCCTGCCGGTTTGGGTGGGTCCGGGAATAAAGGTGGAGGCATCTCCCGGGCGGGCGAATCAACAGGTGGAGCAGGCGGGGGCAGAGTGTCTGCGGGTTCAAAGGGCTCATCAATCGGCGCGAGGGCCTGTGTGGAGACTTTATCCAGACGCAAGGATGGCATGCCTGCCGCGGGTTCCATGGCGTCCAAAGATTGCGCCGCGGCAGCCATGGATGCGTCCTGTTCTTCCGGGAGAGCAGGCCTTTCCACTGGCAAGGGAGTTGCGGAGGAGATCGGCGGCAGGATGGATACGGGAGCGGGTGGTGTATCCTCAGGGGCTTTTTGTGTCGGGACAGGCGGTGCGACAGGGGCATCCGGCGCGGTCATGGGAGCCATGACGGACGGGGAATGGATAACAGCGGGCGGGGCCGCCTCTGTTGCCGGATTTTCAAGCATTGCGCCCGGACGGGTGATATGGGCTGGCATCGCGCGCGGAACGATGGGCGCGTCTTTTGCGGTGTATACGATCACCCGGGGCCGGAGAAGGAAAACCAGTTCGACGTTTCCGGTCGAGGTGTCCCGGCTGGTGGGCAGGAAGGGCTGCATGAAACCGGGGCCGCTGGAGTTGTATTCGTCGTTCTCGCGTACGAGTCCCGCAATCAGGAGCGAATCACCGGGGCGGATGCGAATCTGGGTTTTTAGCTCGCGTTCCGTTGTCTCAGGCAATTTGAGAGTCGTTCCGTCTGCATCGAATTCCGTGAATTTCCGAAATTCCTGAAGGTTGATCTCGATGGTGCCATAAATGGAGGCGTTGTCCCAGGCGCTGCCGATCGACATGGTAAAGCCCGTGTCAACCGAATTGGTCTGTGTGGATACGGAAACCTCTCCGTTGTCCACTGTTCGCTCAAGTGAAGACACGTAATTGACGGTATCGGCAACCCGCAGCGAGGCTTTTGCGCCGGATAGAACAGCGATCTGGGGTTGTGATATGGTTTTGACGGCGCCGTATTCGGAAATAAACTGAAGGACGTCGTTCGTTCCAAAGGCAACGGAACCCGTGGTGGGCAGGCCGATGCTGATCGGAGTCGCGTTGGTGGCGCCTGCGCCGCCCGCGATGCTGATTCCTGTATTGAACTTTCCGAACTTGTCAATATTTTCCCAGTCGATTCCGGTGGCGTTCCCGGCGGTCAGCGCCACTTCCCAGATATAGATTTCAAACACGATCAGGGCTGTGTTACCCCGCATGCGCTGGAAATACCGCTCGGCCATTTCTGCCGTGCGCTGGGTCGCCGTGTAGACGATGGTGCGGGTCCCCTTGTCGATGACGGGGGCAAGGCCCGTAATGGCCTGAAGTCCTGTGGCTACGGCGTCAATGATGTCGGTATCGCCGCTGTTGACGGGCGGGATGCTGACTGTGAAGGTCTGGGTGTCCTTGACAACCAGAATTCCGTCTTCGTAGGAGCAGTACAAGTCCGCAAGCCCACAGACATGCGACACAATCCGGTCCAGCGGCCCATGCATGTTCGCCACGGTGACCGTTCGGGTCAGGCCTTCCTCGGTTTGGAAGGCCATCGGGATGTCGTAATCCGCCAAAATCAGCTGAAGTGAACCAGCCAGAGTTTCTCCGCGGAGTTCAAACGGGCCAACATCCTCGCCTGGAAGGGGGTCGCCGCTGGCGGTGTGGGGCAGAAGAACATCCTGGCCGAGGGGCAGATACAGGACGCTGTCGGGCTTTTCGTTGAGGGCTTTCTTACGTTCCTTGGCTGCCGTGGGGGCAGGGATGTTGACATGTCGGGTGCCGGGAACAAAGGCATCGGCACAGGAAGACAAGACAAGCGCCGCGCAGACAAAACCAACCAGCCTCCGGAATCCGGAGGATCGATACGATGTTTGGTGTGCGGGTGAAAAAAACACGATGTCTTCCTAACTCCTCCTTTTCCGAACCTCCAGTGTTCGGTCGACGGTTTTAAGCAACCTGTCTTTCTGGACAGGTTTCATCAGGACAGCGCTAACACCCCATTTCCCGGCCTCGCCGAGGAGGTCCGGGTTCTGGTCTCCCGTGACGAGAATAACTGGAATATCGAGTCCCATGCCACGCAAAGAACGGATAAATTCGAAACCGTCCACAGGCTCCATCCGGACATCGACGATCGCAAGATCCATGCCATCCTGAACGAAGTTCAGGGCAACGTCGCCAGATGCGGCTTCAGCTGTTTCATACGATGCATCGGTCAGAAATTTGACAATCTGCATCCGCACGAAGTCATTGTCTTCGGCGACGAGGATTTTAGATTTTTCGGTCATTTTTACCACACAGGAGAAGCGGGAAAACCAAAACCGGAGTTAAACCCGGCAGGTTATTCCCCGTATACAAACATATCCATTCTTCAGGATGCAGGATACACTGTAGGCAGGTGAGACGTCCAGTGCAAGCGGGCTTATTTCTGATGCTTTATTCATCCACAGGCCCGTATTTTGTCAAATAAAGATGGATGTTTTTCGTATCATTTGAGCGGGGTTGTTTATAAATATCTTAGAGAAGTAAGGCGTATGCTCTTGTCTTGAAGGGGAAGGGTCGGGCCCCGCAAAATGAGGAAACCGGAAAAACGATGAATGTTTCCATATTTTCAGAGAGCGGTGCCGTTTCCTGTCTGGTCGGGGCTTTTCTGCTTCTGGCTGGATTGTCTGCAGTCGATTTCAAGGTTCGCCTCTTGCCGAACCAGATGGTTTTGATGACGGCGTTTCTGGGCGTATGTTTTCATATTATGACAGGCTTTGTTTTTCTTTCCCCTCTTTCGGTTTTTATGGGAGGCGTTCTGGGTTTTGGAGCTTTTTATGCAATTCGTCATGTTTCTTCGGCGTTTTACGGTCAGGAAGCCATGGGATTTGGAGACGTGAAACTGATCGGCGCAGGCGGATTATGGCTCGGGCCAGAGGGGATCGTTCTGGGTGTGACAATTGGCGCATGCGCGGGTCTTGTGCATGGCAGCATTTTAGGTGTATGCACAGCTTTGAAAACGGGAACGAAGCCGGATTTCCGGCGTCTGACCATTCCTGCCGGGCCGGGTTTTGCCTTTGGCATCGGGGCGGTCGCGCTCTGGCGGTTTTGGGATGTGTTTTCCGGGCTGTGATGAAGAAAAAGAGAGGCGAATCCGATGGAAAAGACGCTTGAAGGGGTGCGGGTTCTGGATATGTCGCGGATTCTCGCAGGGCCCTATTGTACCCAGATGCTGGGGGATCTGGGCGCGGACATCATCAAGATCGAGCGCCCCGGCGTGGGGGACGATACCCGCAAATTCGGCCCGCCTTTCCTGCGCGACGAAGAAGGTCGCGAGACAACGGAAAGCGCCTATTATATGTCCTGCAACCGGAATAAGCGGTCTGTGGCACTGGATTTTACGACGCCGGAGGGACAGGCGATTCTTGATCGTCTGATGGCGCAATCCGATATTCTTGTGGAAAATTACAAGCCTGGCGGGCTGGCAAAATACGGGCTTTCTTATGACCAGATCAAGGATCGTCATCCGCATCTGGTTTATGCCTCGATTTCTGGTTATGGGCAGACGGGGCCTTTGGCGTCGGAACCCGGATATGACTTTGTGGCTCAAGGGATGAGCGGCATGATGTCCTGCACCGGATTTCCGGAAGGCGATCCGACAAAAGTCGGCGTGGCGATTTCCGATATTCTGACCGGGTTGCACGCGGTGATTGGTATTCTGGCGGCGCTTAACCACAGGCACACAACGGGACGGGGCCAGCATGTCGATGTCGCGTTGCTGGATTGTTCGGTGGCCAGCATGGCTTATATCGCGCAATTTTATCTGACCGCAGGAAAAGTGTCCGGGAGAATCGGAAATCAAAACCCGACTATTGTTCCGTATCAATGTTTTAAGGCTAAAGACGGTTATGTTGTGATTGCAGTGGGAAATGATCTCCAGTTCTCGCGTTTTTGTGTCTTTGCCGGATTGACGGATCTTCCGGGCGATCCTCGTTTTTCAACAAACAAACAACGGGTTATCAATCGTCTTTTGCTCATCCCCATGCTCGAAGACCGCGTGGCGCAGGATACGGCGTCGTTCTGGATTGAGGGTCTGCGGGGAATCGAGGTTCCTGTCGGCCCTGTCAACACGATGGATCAGGTTTTCGGAACAGAGCAGGTTCAGGCGCGCGGCATGCAGATCCGGATGGATCATCCTTTGTCCGAAGGTTCGATCAATCTGGTGGGCAGTCCGCTCAAGCTGTCTGACTCTCCTGTGGATTACCGACTGCCTCCACCCCGCTGCGGGGAGCATACGGTGGATGTCCTGACCGGGATTCTCGGGCTTTCCAGCGGAGAAATCGAGGATCTGTGCGCTCGCCGCGTTCTTGAGCGTCTGCCGGATAATCCAAAGGTTATGGACACAGAGCGCAAGGCTGTGGGATGATGCTCTCCTTCTGTAAAGAAGGGGATGGACTTTATGCGCGCCGGGCTTTAGACAGTTGGGGCATGGATGTGCCGTTGCTTCAGGCCGAGAATGTTCAAAAGACCTTCCATCAGGGCGAACAGCCTTTGACGGTTCTGCACAATGTTACCTTGAGCATTGCACCGGGCGAGATTGTTGCTCTGGTGGGACCAAGCGGGGCGGGGAAATCGACTCTGCTTCAGATCATTGGTCTTCTGGACACGCCCAGCGCCGGGCGGGTGCGAATCGCCGGGCATGACGCCGCTACGGCGGGTGATGATGTCCGGACCCGTCTGCGCCGGGATCATCTAGGGTTTGTGTACCAGTTTCATTATCTTCAGCCAGAGTTTTCTGCGCTGGAAAACGTGGTCATTCCGCAGATGATTGCTGGAAAGTCTTTGGCTGCGGCCCAAAGACACGCCACATCCCTTCTGGACGAAATGGGCCTATCTGCACGTATTCACCACCGCCCGGCCCGGCTTTCGGGGGGAGAGCAACAGCGGGTGGCCATTGCGCGGGCGCTGGCCAATGACCCGGGCCTTATTCTGGCCGATGAGCCCACCGGAAACCTTGATCCGCAAACGGCGCAAAGCGTTCTGGACCTGCTTTTGGCCCGTGTGCGCGGGGCAGGTCTGGGGGCCTTGATTGCCACCCACAATATGGATCTGGCCGATCAGATGGACCGGATTTTAGAGCTGCGCGCCGGGCGGATTATGAGTTTGTAACGGCTCCTCCTGTATTTTCAGAACTTTATTAACCGCTTTCCGGTAGACTCGGCTCAAATCCTTGTGTTGCCGGAGAAAAGCTATGTCTGATCCTGTTGATATTTCAGGGACATCTGATCGTAAATTCGACCTGATTCCCCGTTTGAACGGCATTCCCTATGGGCGGGAGATGCAGGGTCATATTCTGGAACTGGCTGCTTTGATCTATCGCAAGGAGCTGCCCTCACGTGCGCAGGGCCAGAAGACCATTCCTGAGAAATCAGAGAAATATGTGAGCGTCAAGGACTGCGATGGCATTCTCCAGATGATAGAGAACACGTTTCGGCGAGACGGCGCTTTTTTGCTGCCCTGGGAGATGGATCGTCGTTTGATCGAAAAGACGACCGAGCGGCGGATTTATGCGGCGGCGCTGGATCTGGCTGCCGATTACGGGGAGGCGAACCGGACGGCGGAGCCCCTGACCGGCGGGCATCGCAAGGCTCAAGCGCCGCTCATCACGGCGCTGGCTTGCCTGTACGCACAGGCCAGAAATGAGCACGTTTATGCTTTCGATCTGGATTATTCCAACATGGGCGGGACAAATAACCATTTTTACAAGGTTCTATGCGCTGCTGAAGGCCGGTCGGAGACTTTTGATTCCGAGAACAAGCCTGTGCATGACGATCTGTATCGCCGCGCTATGGTTTTGACGGACCGATCGGCCCGGATTCTGGCTGAAATTCCCCGCGAGCGGATTCTATCGGCCGCACCGGGCGCCAGAGTTGAGTCTTTGCGCGTGGGTGGCGACGAGGTGCGGTACATCGGCATAGGAATTCCGCCTGATGCGGTAGAAGGAATTCCCGGAGCCATCCATCGGGCGTTTGAGAATGTGACGCGCGATTTGGGGCTTCACAACCATCCGTACGCAAAGAAAGAGGATCTGGCGGAAAAGAAAGGGTTTGGCGGCGGCGTGGCGTCTTTTCGTCTGGGAGAACCGGGAACCCCTTATCACGTAGCGGCCAATGCGGCGGACGAGAAAATATCCGACCGGAAGATTCTCATCGGGAAAGAACGTCTTTCCGGCTATTTCTATGCCCAGAAAGAAGGATCTGTTTCTGCACGATATGAGGACGCACGCACCGCCGTCGATTATCTCAGGCAGGTCGAATCGGTCCTGTCTTATTACGAGGGATTTTATCACATAGGGCCTGATGTGGATTCCGATCGGGCTCCGCCTATTGCCACGCTTGTGGATCAGGCGCGCCTCTCTCATATCCCTGCGCCGGACGATCTGCGGGGCCTTCTGGCCAATAGCTATGAGAGGGATTTGAAGGAGCGGAATATCTCCCTTTCCAGAGAAGATCAGGCGCTGGCGGGGCTTCTTTTCCTCAAATATCCTTATCCTGATTATGTGACGGATACATTGATGGATTCGGACTTTCCGATGATGGTGGGCATAGCCCGGAATGTTGCCGAGCGCAATCAGGCCGCTGTCCTTGGCACATTACCTCCCAACCATCCGGATCGGGCTTTTATTGCTGAGACTCCTTTGTGGGGAATGGGTATAAAGTTTCATAACATCAAAGGATTCAATGCTGACCTGAAGCACGAAGCCACGAACGCGATTCTGGGAACGTTGGCGGACGATGTGCTCAAAGGGGGGCTCAGGGACGCCGGAATTGACGAGAAAAACGTCTGCGTTGCGCATTATGGCGGCGGGCAGTTTCTCCTTGTTGCCCTGCCTGTTGTTGCTGCGCCTGAGGGGGGAGGACACAGCCTGATTGAAGGGGGACGGATGCGGGCTCTTGAAGAGGCTGTCGAGCGGCGGCTGGAGAGGTTGAATGCTTTGAGGATCGGTGCGTTTCTGGCTCGGCATCAGCTTCCTTTGGTCGAGGACTCTCTTGCAAACAAGACTCTTGGCGACATTCCCAATGGCGACGAAAAGGAACGCGGGTGGAAAGATGGTTTGAGCGTGACCACTGCCGTTGTCAATCTGCCCTTGAAAAGCGAGTCTTTCCGTGCCGAGCGCAATGTCGGTGGAGCGCTCGCCCATATCATTCAGGACGCTGTCAATAAGGCCGCGACTGAAAAAGATTCGCGCCTGCGCGCGGCGTTTGAGCAGAAAACGCGTGTGGCTCCGCCTGTTCCTGCCATGTTCTGATTCCGGTGGATGAATCGTGTATTATGTTGACTCCGCTCCCGGATGGGTGCTGGTATGTCCCTGTGTGTCCAGGCGCGATGTTTTTTCCTTTTGCACTCTGATGTCTGCTCCATGATAAAGAATCCTGAAAGCCAATGGTTCGGCGAAAAACCAGTCGACCCCGATGAAAAGACGCATCTTGTGCGTGGTGTCTTCGATTCGGTGGCGCGGCGCTATGATCTGATGAACGATCTGATGTCGGGCGGGCTTCACAGAATATGGAAAGATAGATTCGTGCGGATGATTCGTCCGCGATCCGGCGGGGCGTTTCTGGACGTGGCGGGGGGGACGGGTGATATCGCTTTTCGTATTCGGAAGAAAGCTGGCCCGGCGGCTAAAATCACGGTTTGCGACTTGAACGAATCCATGCTCTCCGTGGGACGGGACCGGGCGCTGGATCGTGGATTCGGGTGCGGAATCGGATGGGTGGGGGGTAATGCAGAAAATCTGCCGTTTCCCGATTCGACATTCGATGTCTATACGATCGCATTCGGTTTGCGCAATGTGACGCGGATTGATACGGCTCTGGCAGAGGCATTTCGGGTTTTGCGTCCGGGCGGGCGGTTTTTCTGTCTGGAGTTTTCCCGCGTGACAGACCCTGTTTTTTCAAAAATTTACGATCGCTTTTCCTTTTCCCTCATTCCGCGAATCGGTGCGGTTGTGGCCAAAGACCGGGAAAGTTATCAATATCTCGTGGAAAGCATCAGAAAATTCCCGCATCAGGCCGGGTTGGCTGATCGCATGGGATCTGCCGGGTTCTGTCATACGGACTGGACGGATTTTTCAGGGGGGATCGCTGCTGTTCATTTCGGGTGGAAAACATAAAAAAGATGCTCGAATCAGGGCGTTTTTGAAAAAATTCTCTTGAAAAAATTTTCAATTCTGTTCAGATGCCTCTGGTCCGTACCTTGATTTGAAAGGCAGGCGGCTTGGTTCGTTGTGTATCGGTCTGCCCGATGATGACGTACATTTTCCCAATAATGAACAGAAACCCCATAAAACCGGAATTCCAAGGAGCCCTCAAGAATGAACAATACTCTCAAATATACCGTTGTTGCAGCCATCGTTATCGTCGCTGCTGCATTCGGAATCCAGTCCTTCATCAGCAAGTCGTCGATGCAGAACGTGGATGTCAGCACCTTGTCGCCTGCTGCCGGTGAGCCTTCGGATGGCCAGATGGCACCGTCCGAGGACGCTATGACCGGGACAGGGATGGAACCTCCCGCCATGGAATCGGGCATGGACGCTCCGGCGACGACCGAAGGCACCCCTGTTGATGGTGCCGTGGTTGATCCGTCTGCCGAAGCCATGCCACCCCAGCCTGCTCCGATGGAAGGGGAAGAGGCCGTCCCGTCTGATGAAATCAAGGATCCGGCCACGGCACCTTCTTTCGAGGATGAAAAGGTCGAAGACGGGGCCGAGTCCACCGAAAACTAAGCCGAACACGGTTTCAGAGAAGCGGCTCCGGAGAAATTCCGGGGCCGTTTTTGCGTGTGAAAAGGAGGATTTTCGGAGATTCCGGGGGCTGTTCCGGGCCGTATTATGATTTTTCAAAATTTACACTTGAAAATATAGGTTTTTTTAACTATCATCGTCCCATCGCAGACGGTTAACCAAAGCGCATGAATTTGCATAACGTGGCAAGGCCGCAGGATCTTTGCATGGCGGGGGTGTTTTGCTGCATTCTTTATTCTGGAAAATGCATGAGGCGGGTTTTGGTTCTTTCGACGATCAAAAAAAGAAATCGCAAACAAAGAAAAGGTGAGAGACGATGGCTGATAACGACAATTTCGGTTTTGCGGCAGGTGATTACGTTGTCTATCCCGTCCATGGCGTTGGTTTGATCGAGGGGCTTGAGACTTTGAAAATTGCCGGATCCGAAGTCAGCTTTTACAAGATTGCCTTTGAGAAGGAGCGTATGCGCCTGAAAATTCCTGTGGAAAAGGCGGTGACCTCCGGCCTTCGCAAGCTCTCTACCTCTGATCGTTTGCGCGATGCGCTCAAAACCCTTCAGGGGCGCGCGCGGATTCGTCGTACGATGTGGAGCCGTCGGGCGCAGGAATACGAAACCAAGATCAATTCCGGCGATCCTATTTCGATCGCCGAGGTTCTGCGCGATCTGAAGCGAAGCAACGACGATAGCGAGCAATCCTACAGCGAACGCCAGATCTATCAATCGGCGCTGGAGCGTCTCGCGCGCGAGGTTGCCGCAGTGGAGCGCATTACCGAGATTCAGGCCACAGCCCAACTGGAAAAGATGCTGGGTCGCGCGGCCTAGAAGTCGCGTTCAAGGATTTTGGAAAAGGCCCCGGAAAGATCTTTCCGGGGCTTCTTTACGCTGGAGCGTGTTGTTCCGACACAATCAGTTTTTGATTTGGTGCGCCGACCGTCCGGTGCATCAGGGCGTCAATCAAGGCGATGGGGTTGTGGTGCTGGG
Source organism: Rhodospirillales bacterium (assembly GCA_020638285.1). GTDB lineage: Bacteria > Pseudomonadota > Alphaproteobacteria > Micavibrionales > Micavibrionaceae > JACKIV01. The sequence continues at coordinate 141,054 of JACKIV010000002.1, forward strand.
TATGGACGTGGGCCGGCAGAGTGTCTTCAGGTATGCCATGGTGAATCAAGGCCGTGGTCCAGCCTATCCGATGGGGAATAAGCAGATTCCGGATTGTGTCTTCGGCCATGGTGATGCTTGACGTCTCAAAACCCAGGCGATCCTGAACTCTGAGGAAGGGCGTTTCATTCTCGGTTTTGAGAATATAGTCGTTATCTTCAAGGCCGAAGATGGCGTTGTCTGGAAAGAAATCCCGAAGGCCCAGCCGACTCAGAGCCCGCCCGATCCAGTCACGATTCCCGTGGCTCAAAATTGCGTGCCGTGTGGTCTTCAGGCGGGAAAAAGCATCCGGAAGGGCCTCGACCGGATGGATGATGTTTTCGCTCAACGTCTCATGGTATCGACGATGAAGGTCTGGCAAGGAAATTCCGTGATCTTTGATGTAGGCGAGAGGAAACAGCTCGCCTCGTTCTTGCGCCGCAACATTGATCGCAAGAGCGTCTTCGAAAGACATTTTCAGGCCCAGATGAACACCGGCGCGGGCGGTTGTCGCCCTGAAGACAGGATACAGATGACGCGAGGGGTACAAACACCCGTCCAGATCCCAGACGATCAGGCGCATGGCGTGCCTTGCCTTTACGCCGCCTTGAGTTTCTGGTCGTATTCGCCGACTTCGGGGAAGGTACGCAGGGTTGCGTCCACTTCCTCGAACATTTCGACCATGCGGGCCTCGGACACCGGGCTTTCGACGACGACGACGAGCGAAGGCTTGTTCGACGAGGCGCGGATCAATCCCCATGTGCCGTCTTCCAGTGTAAAGCGTACGCCGTTCACCGTGACGATTTCGGTGATGGTCTGGCCCATCACTTTTTCGCCGCGGGATTTTTTGTCTTCATAGATTTTTGTGACGGCGTCCACTACGCCATATTTCTTATCGTCGGGGCAAAAGGGCGACATGGTGGGGCTGCTCCAGGTTTTGGGCAGCGCGTTTTTCAGGTCCGCCATGCTCTTTCCGGGGTTGCGGCCCAGCAAACGGCACACAGCCACCGCCGTCAGAATTCCATCGTCATATCCGCGTCCGATAGGGGTATTAAAGAAGAAATGCCCGCTTTTTTCAAATCCGACGAGCGCGCCCAACTCGTTGACCCGGCGTTTTATATAGGAATGGCCTGTTTTGTAGTAATCGGTCTTGACGCCGAGGGATTTGAGAACCGGGTCGCTGTGATACAGTCCGGTGGATTTCACATCGACGACAAAAGTCGGGTTTTTATATTGTGTGGCCAGATCGCGGGCCAGAATCACGCCCATTTTATCGGCGAAAATCTCATCGCCCGTATTGTCCACGACGCCGCAGCGGTCGCCGTCTCCGTCAAAGGCCAGACCGATATCCGCGCCGGTTTCCTTGACCTTGTGCGCCAGGGCATGAAGCATCTCAAGGTCTTCGGGGTTGGGGTTATAGCGGGGGAAGGTATAGTCGAGGTCGCAATCCATCGGGATGACCTCAACGCCGATGGCGCTTAGGGCCTGCGGGGCATAGGCGCCCGCCGTGCCGTTGCCACAAGCCACAACCGCCCGGATTTTCCGGGTGACCTTGCCGCCTTTGGTGACATCGTCCAGATATCGGGTCTTGAAATCCTCGATGTAGTCATAGGCTCCGCCCGGCGCGGTTTTCCATGTGCCGCCCAGAACGATATCCCGGAGACGGCCCATCAATTCGGGGCCAAAGGTCATGGGGGCTTCGGCGCCCATCTTGACGCCGGTCCAGCCGTTTTCGTTGTGGCTGGCCGTGACCATGGCTACGGCCGGACAATCCAGCGCGAACTGGGCGAAATACGCCACGGGCGAAAGGGCCAGCCCGATATCGTGGACATGGCAGCCCGAGGCCATAAGCCCCACAATCATCGCGTTTTTGATGGAGGCGCTATAGGACCGGTAATCATGCCCGACGGCGATGGATGGTTTTTTACCCAACTCGTGGAGCAAAGTCCCAAGCCCCATTCCGAGCGCTTGCGCGCCCCGCAGATTGAGTTGCTCGGGGTAGAGCCACCGCGCATCGTATTCACGAAAGCCGGACGGAGCCACAAGAATTTCCCGTTCAAAGGCTTCGGTGTTGGGTGTGATGTCGGTCATGGGGCGTCCTTTTCACGATTTTGAGATTTGTAGAGGCACTTTATGAAATTATCTCGTTCAAAGTCAAGTCTTTAACAAAACAAAAAACCCCGGATTGCGCCGGGGTTTTTGTTATTTTTATAAAAACCCTTACGCCGCTTCGGTCAAAGACGGCAAGCCCAGTTTCACGCCCGGTCCCATGGACGAGGACAGGGCTGCCTTGAGCAGGTACGTTCCCTTGGCGCCTGCGGGTTTGGCTTTGAGAATCGCATCGGCCAGCGCCCGGATGTTTTCGGCCAGCGCCTTGTCCGTAAACGAGGCCTTGCCGACCCGGGCATGGATAATCCCGGCCTTTTCGGCGCGGAATTCGATGGCCCCGCCCTTGGCGGCCTTGACCGCGCCCGCGACGTCCGGCGTAACCGTGCCGAGTTTCGGGTTTGGCATCAAGCCCTTGGGACCGAGGATCTTCCCGACTTTCCCGACCAGTGCCATCATGTCCGGCGTGGCGATACAACGGTCGAAATTCATCTCGCCCTTTTGGATCATTTCGGCCAGATCATCCGCCCCGACAATATCGGCGCCTGCCTTTTTGGCTTCTTCGGCCTTGGCGTCCTTGGCGAAAACGGCTACGCGCACGGTCGCACCCGTACCGTTGGGCAGGGAAATCATGCCCCGGACCTGCTGGTCCGCATGCTTGGGGTCGATACCCAGATTGAGCGCGATTTCGATGGTTTCATCGAATTTGCGGACCTTTGAGCCTTCCTTGAGAAGAGCGATCGCCTCTTCTACGGTGTAGAATCGACTGCGATCAATTTTCTTGTAGACAGGGGCGATCTTGCGCCCGCGTTTTGTTTCCTGTGTCATGATTTTTAGCCCTCCACCACTTCGACGCCCATCGAACGGGCAGAGCCTTCAATGATCTTCATTCCGGCCTCGATCGAGGCGGCATTGAGATCTTTTTCCTTGGCCTTGGCGATCTCGCGGACCTGGCTTGTGGTGATTTTGGCCACGAAGCCGCGCCCCGGAGTCATGGAGGCCTTTTCGATTTTCGCGGCCTTTTTGATGAAATAGCTGGCCGGAGGCGTCTTCATGATAAAGGTGAACGAGCGGTCCTCAAACACCGTGATGACGACGGGAATCGGCATGCCGGATTCCAGCTTTTCCGTCTGGGCGTTAAAGGCCTTACAGAATTCCATGATATTGACGCCGTGCTGACCCAGCGCAGGGCCGATCGGCGGCGAGGGGTTGGCTTTTCCTGCGGGCACCTGCAGGTTGATATAGCCCTTGACCTTTTTGGCCATGGCGGTTTTCTCCTCCGTTACGGTTCAAACGTCCGAGGATCGCGGTTCTGGCGGCTTTTGGCGATTCCCCGAAAAACAGGAAAACCCGTAAACCTCCCGCGCCTTGGGTCACGTACAATGCGGCGGACCATATACGGCCCGCCGCAGGGAATCAAGTGTTTTTATTCAAGGACTAGGGGTGTGGATTCGGATTGTAGCTGTTGTTTTCGAGCGGCATCAATCCAACAGGGTTTGCTTTTCCGCCAACCGGCGCCACATCCGTGAAATCAACACGGGCGGACGAGGAAGGGCGAGGCTGTTCTCCATGACGATGATAGGTAATAACTTCAGATGGTTGTGCCATTTCTACACTCTCCAAAATCGCGGAAAGAGAGCCTTGACGCGCTTTCCGCCGCGAAACGGAAAGCAAGGACACTATGGCGTCATTATGATAAACGCGGGAATGTTTTCATCTGATTTTTATGACGCAGCGCAATATATCGTTGCTGCGATGCAGCGTCTGTATTCAAACAAAAAAACCGGGCCATCAGGCCCGGCGAGTTGAACAGGGAGGTTTCACGTCTGGGAGACGTAGGATCCAAAGGACCCCGTCAGGGCAAAATGCGCTGACGAGCGGTTTATACACCCGGTGGATGCCTATGTCCAGAGGTTTTTGTCCTGTTTCCGACAAAAAGTTTAAGGTCGATCTGCGCCTTAAAATCGGGGCCTTACGATTTTTTCTGTCCCGGCGGCTTTCCCGCGATTTGTCGAATGGCGTCGATATGGCGCTGGGATGCGCCGCCGCGCCGTGCCGATGCCGAAAATGATTCTTCTCCGAACTTCGCCGGATCGCCCATCGCAAGGGCTTTGAGCAATTCCTTGCCGAAGGCCTCACCCGGAAGTGCCTGAATATCCGGTTCGGCAGGCGGCGATTCGGGCGGCGAAGATTTTTTCCGGACCACCCGGTCCACGGCATAGGCCACAATTCCGCTCAAATGAGGGCGCACCAAGCCGTACAAAAGATCGTGGTCCCGCGCCGCTTCGTCCAGAATCTGCATCCTCGCCCGGGCCATGTTTCCGTTTGCACGGGACAGGGCATCCTCAATCCGGGTCTGAACGTGTTTCTCGCTCACAAAAATCTCCTCTGCACGCCTGAAAGAATGGCACGAAGCAAGGGAGAAGGCAAATCAGATCTCCGGGGCGCAAACAAGATGTGCGTCCGCCGATCCGCCGCTCTGAGCGTCTTCTGGGGCATTAAAGCGTGGAAGAAGGGAGAGAAAATCAAGCTCATTACCTTCATCGTCCATAATATACAGATCGTCCCCGTCTGCGATCACGGCAAGGTTTCCCGATCCAAATCGCGCTGCGAACGTAAATTCATCTCCCATGCCCAATCCTCCCACTTTTTTATCAAGCCATGCAATAAAAGCATGGCTGCATTGTTATTGTATCTTTTCTTGCCTGTCAATGTTTTTTAAGGTCAAAGGTGCAAAATGTCTGGACAAAGGTTTCCCCCGGGGATTTAAGGTGCTCTCGTGATGACGCCGCTTTCTCTTTATCAGGACAGGCTGGACCAGAGGGTGATTCGCCCCGATGCCGATCAGGCGCGCGCCGTGGGGGCGCTGGAGGCTTTGCATGCACGCCTCATTGCCGCTACGCCCCCCAGATTCAGGAAGAAGTCGCCCGCGCTGCCAAAAGGCATTTACATGCATGGCGGGCCGGGGCGGGGCAAGTCCATGTTGATGGACCTGTTTTACCAGACCTTGCCTGAATGGGTGGCGCGGCGGCGGGTGCATTTTCATGCGTTTATGATCGAGGTTCACGACGATCTGCATGCGCATCGGGCGACCCATGCTGCGCGCGGGGGGGTGGATACGGCGTTGCCGGATCTGGCGGCGCGAATCGCGCAGGAGACGAAGGTTCTGTGTTTTGACGAATTCCATGTTACGGACGTAGCGGATGCGATGATTCTGGGGCGACTTTTTACGGCGCTGCTCGAATCGGGCGTGTGTCTGGTCGCGACGAGCAACTGGGCTCCGGAGTCATTATATGAAGGGGGGTTGCAGAGGGATCGTTTTTCGCCCTTTATCGCCTTGCTTCACGAAAAAATGGAGGTCATTGCGCTGGATGGCCCAACGGATTACAGAGCGGCATTTCTTGCACAGGAAGGCGTGTATTTTACACCTCTTGGGCCCGAGGCAACGGCGCGGGCCGGGGCTCTGTTTGCGCATCTGGCGGGCGAATCGGCCCCTGAATCGCTGTCCTTGAGGGTCAAGGGGCGGGATATTGTCTTGCCTGTTTTCGCTCGCGGGGTGGCGCGGCTTGACTTTGCAGAATTTTGCGGGCGGGCTCATGGGGCCGAGGATTATCTGGCGATTGCACAGGTCTGCCACACTGTTTTTCTGGAAAACATCCCGCAGATCGTTCCGGAAAAGCGCAACGAAGCCAAGCGCTTGATGACACTCATTGATGTTTTGTATGATTCGGGAACGCGGCTGGTTGTCACGGCGGCGGCGGGCCCTGAATCACTCTATACCGGGCATGACCACGGATTTGAATTTGCCAGAACAATCAGTCGTTTGCAGGAAATGCAGGGCCGGGATTGGCCCGGGCACCAGAAGGACGTGGTTCTATCTGAAAAATGCCAGAACGCCTGAAGCGTACAGGAGCGGAAGCAGAACCGGCATCCAGAGCCATAAAATCCGCAGCGTCTTGTTCGTAAAGAAGTATCCAAGGCTAAGCACCATTCCGGCGATCCAGGCCCACATGGTTCCGCCCAGATACAGGATTTCGAACTTTGCCAGAAGATTTTCGGGGATATCCCGCGGGGTAATAAGGCCCAGCGCGGTCGATCCATGCAGGACGAGGCTTACCATGAAATGCCCGAGAACATTCGTAAAAACGAAAAACAGAATGCGGACGATATCCGGCATGGATTTCCCTCGAAAAGAAAAAGACTGTCTGATTCTAGCAGACAGTCTTTCCCGAAACCAGACGCCACATCAGGCGCCGGGCGGATTATTTGTGTTGACGGGTCCGGAAGACTTGCTCCGCAGGGGCCATTTCGCCGCCGGCGGTGCGTTCCTGAGCGTAGGGAGCTTCATCAACATAGCCTTTGCCTTCGGTGGCGCAGGCGGCAAGACCGGCGGTGGCGCCGAGCAGGCACAGGGTCATGACGAAATTCTTCATGTCGGTCCTCACTTGTTTGTGTTCCAGGGTTGACGTTTCGGAAGATTTAAGGCGATTGCCTTTAGGGCAAAACCAAATTCCTTACGCATCACAGATACCTTGCGCGCGGGTGCCCTTCAAGCGTTTTTTGGAGGTTTTCCACGTTTTCAGGAAAAAAACGGAAAACAGGTGTGTTATAAAAACATCTATTGCGCCGCGCGCGCGAGTTTTGAAAAATAAGCATCGATTCCGGAAACAAGACTCTGGGCAATTTTCCGGCGCCACGGGGCGCGGGCGAGCATCTGGGCTTCTTTCGGACTCGACATGAAGCCCGACTCGAGCAGAATCGAGGGAATGTCGGGAGCCTTGAGAACGGCGAACCCCGCGAATCGGTGTGGATTTTCCAGAACTTTAAGGCCGTTTTCGTTCATCTTGAGAACGATGGTATTGGCCAGAAATTTCGACTGGTTCATCGTCTCGCGCATGGCCAGATCCACCAGAATGTTGGCAACGTCCGCATCTTCACCGCTCAGATCCACGCCCGCGATCAGGTCCGCGCGGTTTTCCCGTTCGGCCAGTTTTGCCGTCTGGGCGTCCGAAGCTTTTTCAGACAGGGTATAGATGGATGCTCCCCGCACGTCGGAACGGTCCGTCGAATCGGCGTGGATTGAGATAAACAGATCTGCGCCGTGTTTTCGGGCAAAAGCCACGCGGGCGGGGAGGCGCAGATACACATCCGAATCACGGGTGAGCTTCACCCGGTACCGGCCTGTGCGAATCAATTGATCGTGGAGTTCGCGGGCAATGGCCAGCGTGACGTTTTTCTCGAACACGCCATTTGCGCCAATGGCGCCGGGGTCGACGCCTCCGTGTCCGGGGTCAATGACGATCATGGGCTTTTCGGTCGGGGATACTGGTCTGGGCGGCGTCTGCGCTCCGAACCTTTCGGGTTTCCGTGAAGGGATGGGCGGCGCAGCCATGAGACCAGCGGCGGGGGCCAGAAGGGCCTGAGCCGCAGGAGAGTCCTGGGGTTTTGGCGCAGGCGGAGCAACTGGCGGAAGGATTTGAGAAGGAGAAAAGTGGGCCAGTGTTCCGTAAACTTTTTCCCGTTCGCTTTGAAAAACGGTTTCCGGAACAGGCGAGAAATCAACCACAAGCCTGTCCGGCGTGGTCCCGCTACGCGGCAGAAAAAAAGCGGCGCGAACTGAAACGGGGCGATCCAGATCCAGAACAAGGCGAGACAGGCCATCCTCCAGACGCCCTTGGCGCAGCCCTGAAATTCCGGTGGCGCGCGGCAGAGTTCCTGCCCGCCATTGGGCCTGAGGAAGATCAATGACCATCCGATAAGGCGCAGGAAGAAGGAAAACCCGGAAGTCGGCCTTGTCGCTTAATTCCAGAACAAGGCGGGTGCGGTCCGGGTGCGCCCCGATTCGAATCCCGTCCACGGACAAGGCAAGGGCCTCGGATTTCCATAGGAAAACCGAGAGAAGGGTAAGGGAAAGAATGACAAAGAATTGTTTTATAAAAGGAAACATTGAAAGCCTGATACGGGAAATGAAGGTCAATGGAGCAGGGTTGCACCCTGATTCGCCATTCCACCATACTTTATCATTGAGCTTGGGGAAAGAAACGTATAGTGTGAATGCCAAGCGATGCGTCGCGGCTTTAGCAGGATGATATCTTTTTGTCAGCAGGTTTCGCTAGCCGTTACGATATGTAAAAACGGGTTTGGCCCGGTCGGGGCGCTTCCGGTCTAGCGCGCTTTGGTCATCCGCTGTGGCGGGTGGCGGCGTTGCTCTTCAGGAATGTGGTTTCAAGGACTGGTTCAGAGTCGTTCCCATTAACGCGTTTGGCGCGCCCATGCGTTTCGGTTTCCTTCCATCGCCCGGAAATCTGGCAAGGCCGTGCGCCCGGAAGGAATTTATACATGACAAGGAAAATGCTCGTTGACGCAACCCACGCGGAAGAAACGCGGGTTGCCGTCGTCGATGGAAGCCGTTTGGTCGAATTCGATTATGAAAGTACGGTCCGAAAGCAACTCAAGGGCAGTATCTTTCTGGCCAAGGTCACGCGGGTTGAGCCGTCTCTTCAGGCGGCTTTCGTCAATTTCGGGGGAAATCGCCACGGCTTTCTTCCTTTTACGGAAATACATACTGACTATTACCGGATTCCGGTTGCGGATCGCGATGCGCTTCTGGCGGAGCAAAAAGCCGCCCTCGAAGCCGAAGCTGCTGCCGAGGAAGAAGCCGAACGCCGCGCCGAAGAAGCCGAGCGTGCCCGGCAGGCCGCTCTGAATGCAGAGGAATCAGAAGAATCCGCCGAAGGGGCCGAAGATGATTATGTCCCCGAAGAGGTCGGCGGCGTTGCATGGTCCGGGGCGGAGGTTTCCGGTGAAAAAAAGCCGGAAGAGGTCGTTGGCATTGAGGCCGAACCGTCTATCGTTTCGGCCCCTGAGCTTCACCATGGCGAACTGGTCCACGCCAACGATGATGAAGGCGGGCGTGCGCGTTCGGATTTCGTGCCGGATGCGGAGCCTGAAGATCTGGAAGGTTTTTCAGAAAACGGCTTAGGGGGTAACGCTGCCGGAGAGTCGTTCGGAGACGAAACTCAAACCGAAGACCCATCTGCGCCGCCTGAAGAGCCACGGGGGCGCGGGGATCGCTGGCGCGGACGGGGCCGCAGAAGCGGGGGACGTATCCCTCACCGCGCTGCACGGTCCGAGATTGTGGGCGCTGAGGAGACCGAGGACGATTTGCGCCCACGCCGTTTCGGTATGCGCCGCCAGTACAAAATTCAGGAGGTCATCAAGCGCGGCCAGATCATGCTGATTCAGGTCAGCAAGGAGGAGCGCGGGAACAAGGGCGCGGCGGTGACGACCTATCTGTCTCTTCCGGGCCGGTACTGCGTTTTGATGCCCAACAGTCCGCGCGGCGGGGGCGTGAGCCGCAAGATCGCCAATCCCGGCGATCGTCAGAAAATGAAGGAAATTCTGTCTGATCTGAACATTCCCGAAGGCATGTCGGTCATTTTGCGCACAGCGGGCGTGGCGCGGACCAAGCCCGAGATCCGCCGGGATCTGGATTATCTTCTCAATCTGTGGGGCGAGATTCGGGATCTGACCCTGAAATCGTCCGCGCCCGCGCCCATTTACGAAGAAGCCAGTCTTATCAAGCGGGCTGTGCGCGACCTGTACGCGCCGGAAATTGATGAGATTGTTGTTTCCGGGACGCAGGCCTACGGCATGGCTCGGGATTTCATGAAAATCCTCATGCCTTCGCACGAAGACAAGATCGTGGAATACAGGGACGATCGCGTGTCCTTGTTTGGTCGCTATCAGATTGAGCAGCAGATTCAGGCCATCGGTGAGCCGATTGTGACGCTGCGATCGGGTGGTTATCTGGTTATCAATCCGACCGAGGCGCTGATTTCCGTTGACGTGAACTCGGGCCGCGCGACCAAGGAACGCCACATCGAGGAAACCGCCGTCAAGACCAATCTGGAGGCTGCCGACGAGGTGGCGCGCCAGTTGCGCCTGAGGGACCTTGGCGGACTTGTGGTGATCGACTTTATCGACATGGAGGACCGGCGCAACAATGCGCGGGTGGAGCGCCGTCTGAAAGACGCCCTGTCTTCGGACCGCGCGCGGATTCAGGTCGGGCGGATTTCGTCCTTTGGTCTGATGGAGCTTTCGCGCCAGAGGCTCAACCCTTCCCTGACCGAAACCCAGTTCGAGAAATGCCCGCACTGTAAGGGCGCAGGACATATCCGCACGCTGGATTCTGCGGCGATCAATGCGCTGCGCGCGCTGGAGGAAGCGGGCGTGGCGGGCCGGGCCGAGGAAGTCGCCCTGGCGGTGTCCAACGGCGTCGCCCTTTATATTCTCAACAACAAGCGGACGATGCTGGCCGATATCGAGCGACGCTATGGGTTCAAGGTTCTGATTTCCGTTGAGGAGTCTCTGGCGCCTGCGGGATTTCGGGTTGATCCGGTGCGTACAGTTCCGCGTGACCGGGACGATTCGGATGCGGACGAGGGCGCGCCTGAAAGCCGCTCTGCGCCTGAGATGGCGGAGTCAAGAGAAGACATGAATAACGGGCGTGGCCGCTCCCGGCGTGGTGGGCGGGGCAGCGGTGAAGGGCGATCCGATCGTCCGCGTCGTTCAGACGTTCTGCGCGGGAACAGGGAGGGTTCAGAGGCTCCTGCGTCCGGGGAAGTATCCTCCGCACCCGAAGGACAGGAAGGTCGCCCTGAAACAGAGACTTCTGAGCGCCCTGACGGTGCGCGGCGGCGGGGCCGCCGGGGTGGTCGGCGGCGCAGCGGACGCGGGACGGGCGGGGATTCCTCTTTGCAGACCGATGCGGCGTCGCCGGAAAACACCACTCGTCAACCGGATCTTGCCTGGCAGCCGACCGAAAATGCTTCAGAAGATCCGGACGATAACATTGGAAATCGCCGTGAAGATGCGCCTCTTGATGATTCCGTGTCGCGCCGGAATGCGGGGCGTTCCTCACAAAGTGCGCCCGCTCGTTCGGAAAACGTCCGTCCCCGGCGGGAATCGGGCGGTCGCGGTCGATCGCACAGATCTTCTTTGCCGCGTTCGGAGGCTGCGCCTGCGGAGCCTTCGGGGGACAGCGCGCCCGGCATTGATGGCCCAGCGCCGGAACGAGCCTCTTCGGTTACGGTGCGTCAGCCTGCCCGCCGGGCAGATCGTGCGCCGGGCGAAGACACACCTGAGAATCGTCCTGCCGCTGCGCATGAAACGGTCAATCAGCCACCTGGCGAAAGAAAACGGGGCTGGTGGAATCGGTTCATGGAGGGGTAATCCCTCTTTGGACGTGCCTTCGTCCGGGGCGGGTGTTTCTCTGGCTTTTGCGGTCTGGCATGATGTCTGACAGTTTCATTCCTTCGCCTTTCCGCCCTTACGTTTAGGGTTGGCCGGGGCGGATTCGGTGCAGAGGCGTTCGAGAAGGGCGGAGGCAGGTTCGTCATTCGGGTCTTGCGGGACTAAACAGTTAGCCATATATCGAAAATATCCTTTGACTTTTTTTTTGTGTTCGGCGATGGTGCGGGCATGATGAAAGACTTCTTCGATTTTTCCAGAAAGCGTACGCCCAAGGAAGCCGCAATTTTTTGCGTGTTCCATGCCGCTCTTGTTACGCTGGTCTTTGCAGGTTTGTCTGTGATCGGGCTTTAGGGTTTTCGCCGTTCCCGCAGGCTCCTTATCCTGTCTCCCGGCCCCATTCGGCCCACGATCCGTCATAAACCCGTACGTCTTCGCGTTCAATGACAGCAAGCGCCAGAGCGATCATGCAGGCGGTAACGCCGCTGCCGCACGTGGCGATCACGGGTGTGTCCGAGCCTGCTTCGCACTCTTCAAAAATCCGGCGCAGATCATGGGGAGATTTCATCAGACCCGTTTCCGGGTCGATCAAGGCGGCGCAGGGAAGATTGCCACTTCCCGGAATGCACCCGGATCGCAGCCCAGGACGAGGTTCAGGAGCGGATCCATCAAATCGAGCCGCCGGACGGGCATCGAGAATCCGGGCGCTTGATCCTGCCTTTGCCCGGGCTACGTCTGCCCGGTCGGCCACATAATCCGGGCGGACATTCGGAACAAACCGCCCCGGCACAGGAACGGACGGTGTATCGGTCGATACCGGATACCCCATCGCTTGCCAGTAGGGCAAGCCGCCGTCCAGAACTTGCACGCGTGTATGTCCAAAAACCCGGAATGTCCACCAGACGCGCGCCGGACCCATGGCGATGCCCGTCTGTCCGTAAATCACCACGGTATCTTCGTTTGAAATGCCTAAAGACGAAGCGGATCGGGCGAAGGTATCCGGATCGGGCAACATGTGGGGCAGATCGGTGGCCGTGTCTGAAACGGCGTCAATGTCAAAAAAGACAGCATTTGCAATCCGGGTTTTCTGAAAAAACACGCGAGGATCCGGGGTCGTTCCAGGCAGGGCGAAGCTTGCGTCAACAATCTTGATGTGCGAATGGCCTTCGGGAAGGGCATCCGCAAGGTTTTTGGCGCTGATGAGAGGGGAGACAGGGAAAGGCATGGGAAGATCACTCCGGGAGATTCAGGCTGCAAAACCAAAGAAATCAAGTTGCCACCGCATTTCGTCGATGGTCATCGGGAAGTCCGTTCCGTTGCGGGGATAGAGGATTTCCCGCGGCGAGATCGCAGCCAGGTCCTGTTGAATCTGTAAGGCCAGACGCATGGACAGATTCGCTTTCCAGCAAATGGCGACGATGGGCTTGGGCGCTTTCAGATCAAGAATTTTTGCGACATCCGGCTGCGGAGCATGCAGTTTGTGTGCGATGGCGGCAACCACAAAGTCCCGATCACGAAGGGCAATGGCATCGGCAATGGCCTGTTCGTTCAGGCGGCCTTCCTTGGCCATTTTTGCAAGCCGTTCGGCAAGAGGCTCAGTGGTTTGTTCCGCCGTGGCGAATTCAAGGCGACGCCGGAAGGCTGCCGAAATTTCCTCGGTTGTTTCCGGTCCGAAATCACCGCGCCGGATCAGAATATCCCTCACCGAAGAATCGACGAACTCGGCCAGTTTTTTCGCGGCGCTTTCAGAAAGGGTTTTGCGGGAAGCCAAAGGCTTGTGCCATTCGGGCAAGGATTTTGCTTTTTCAATAATCTTGTCTATGAGGGGGCCGGGAATGGACGCCCCTTCGTTGCCGAGCAGAACGGCTCCTCCGGGCACATCATTGGTGTCAATGACGGCAGCAGAAATCGGCGCACTGACCGCCGGGCGCGCCGCGATGGCCTGAACGGCCCAACTCTGCGGGTGATCCTTGAGTATTTCCAGAAGATCTTCGTCGGATACAGCAGAACAGAACTTCAGGACAGGTTCGGCGACTTCGCGCTCGATATCCTTGGCGAGTTGCCCGGCCACGCGCGGCGGACATCCGGCATAATCCTTGAGTGTGCTGGACAGCGCCTTGCGGATTTTCAGGACATGGTCGAGAGCCAGCGTGGCCAGAGCCTGCGCGGCGAAAGCGTAAAGCTGGCTCTGGGTATCGTGCGACAGGTCCGGGAGCAACGCCATAAGCCGTGAAGCCAGGGCCATCCGCACGTCATCACTTGCATCCGTTGCGAGGAGGGGGCTGACGTGGACCGGCATGGATGGATTTTCCGCAACAGCGCGACGGACTTTCGGGTCCGGGTCTTTTTCTGCCAGATAGTACAGGATTTCCTGATGAGTATGTGTATCGCGCGCCAGAGTCAGGCGTTTTTTTGCATCGTTACCCTGCGCAATCGTTTTTTCCTTTTCGTAACGATCCGGATCCCGCTCCGCAGGAGGAGCGTTTCCGGGGGTCCCAAAAATTTTTTGAACGAGGCTCCACATAGCACCTGCATTTGTACCTTTGCCGTCTACAAATGCCAAGCCCCCGCGTTGATGTTGTAAACAGGTTTTTAAGTCAGGCGCGTTATTGCCTTGTCACGTTGCGAATTTGAAGGGGGTGTTTTTGCGGGCCAGATCTTCTTCGTCCTTTCGGCAAATAAAGAACTGATACATGGAGGCAAAGGCGTCCGGCTGTCCGGCCTCGAACGCGTCCCATTGGGTCAGGTCGCGCAGATTCGCTGTGTCCTTGAATTGTTTCTGAAAGCTCTGGAGAACGTGCGGCTCCAGAAAGGAAAATCCGAGGAAAACCAGATCGTTGCGGTCCAGTATTGCCCCGATCTCCGGCAGAGTGTAGCAGATCTCGTGGGTGTGAAACAATAGATCCCGGCAACTCGAGAGCGCATAAAAATCTTTTAATCTCAATATGAAATCGAATCTTTCTTCACCAAGCTCTGCGCGTCGAAAAACGTCCTGTCGTCTGGCGCGAATGAGATCTGGCGTGGGTGATTGGATATCCTGCGCAAAGAGTTCCCGGAACGCTGTGATACTCTGGCGGGCGCGGCGGCTGTACAGGCCGAGATTGAGGACGCCGCCCGGTTTGAGAAGCTTTTTCAGGATATTCAGGGCCTTTTCGGGGTCGGCCATGTGGTGAATGACGCCGCTGGAAGAAATCAGGTCAAAGTGCGTTTCCATCCGGTCCAGACACAGGATATCGGATTGCAGACAGGTCACGTTTTTCAGTCCCGCCTCATCGCATTTCCGCCGGGCATAGGCCAGAGACGCAAGGCTCAGATCAATTGCCGTGACGTTTGCATGCGGGTGGGCCGAGCATTCCATCAGAATCTGTCGCCCCGTTCCGCATCCCGCTATCAGAAGATCCATCGGTTTCTGGGTCAGAGCGCTTCGGGACGGAGGGTCCATATACAGGCTGCGCCAGCGTGGATAGGGATTTTCCTCGTACTGCGCCCGGACCTGCCGTGAGATGGCGTCGTCGGTCATACTCAGAGTCGGGATGGTTTGGGCCAGAGTGCGTTCTCTCAGAGGTTCTTCAATCTGGATCCTGACCAGATCGCGCAGAGGGACAGGGAGCCTGCCGTGAATTTCCGGCCTGTTCAGGTATGCTGCCAGTTCCGGGATTTTGTAGAGTGGCTCGTAGCATCCCATGACTGCGACATAAATTTGAAAGTCTGGATCCGTAATAGAAGCCGGATTCCGGATGTGCGTATCGATTCTGGTTTTGAGGGCCCGGATGGCCTGTGATTCTGCTTCTTCGACGAAAAAGACGTATTCATTAAAGAAACAATGCTCGGACAGAGCGCAAAGAAATTCCAGCACCCCATTGATAAAAATTGATTTTTCAGCCAGCGCCTCTTTCAGTGCCAGCGCGCGAATTCGAGTCAGGATCCGTTCGATATCGGGGTGGGCGGGCAGAAGACGTCTGAGGCCAAGCCGGAGCAGTTCGTTATTCGCCAGAGCGTTCAGGTCGTTGTTCTCCAGACCTGTTTTTCTGGAAAAAGGGCCGCACAGAACCGATTGACACCACAGATGGATCAGGGTCTGGTGCTCGATCTCCTCGTCTTTCAGGCAAGTGACAAGCAGGGCTTCCAGATCTGAATCGCGATCTGTGGCGCTTACGCCCCGCGCAACGGAGGTTAAAAGGGCTTTGAGGCGGCGTTCTTGCGGAAATTTGAGAATTGCTCTGGCCGCTGTCCGGAACGCATCCGCGAATCGCCCGACCTTGCGATAGGCCAGAACCAGATTTTCGGCGTATAGGGGCTTGTCCGGGCCAAGCGCGGCGGCTTCCTGAAAATAAGGCAGGGCCTTGTCCGGCTGGTCGATGTCGATCAGGAGTCTGCCAATTTTATTGCACAGATCGTCCGTTTTTTTAAGACTCAGGGCCGCGTGGTAATGCGCGCCTGCGCGCTCCACATCGCCCAGACAGGCGGCGATGAACCCGGCCAGACACAGCGATTCGTGATCCTGAGGGGTTATGGCAACAAGGTGCCGGACCAGAGGATCCGCCCCCGCATAATCCCCCGATTCGGCCAGAATGGAGGCCGCGCGCAGCAGGGCTTCGGGATGGGAGGGATTCTTGTTCAAAACCAGACTTAAGGTCCGCAGGGACCCAGAATAATCTTTTGATTTGTATAGTTTTTTTGATTTGTCCAGAAGGGCGCGGACAGAACGGGGTGCGGTGTTTTTCAAAGGTGCCATCAGATCATCCATTTTTCGGAATTATAAAAGAAATCAACGCCGTGGATAAGTAAAAGGGGTAACGGGAGAGGATTGTAAAACGGAAAGGACTCTGTTACCATTCTTAAAGTAATTTTAACGTTCCTCGCGTTAAGATCAGCAATAGTGCCGGACAGGATCGTCCGGTTGTCATGAACCTAGGAAAGGAAATATCCCCATGTCCGATGTCGTCCTGACGGCAGCGCTGCGCAATAATCTGCTCTCGCTGCAAGGTACCCAGTCCCTTATTGACGTGACCCAATACCGTCTTTCCACCGGGAAGAAGGTGAACTCGGCGCTTGATAACCCGCAAAACTTCTTTGCCTCGCAATCCTTGAGCAATCGCGCCGGGGACTTGCAGCGTCTTCTCGACGGGATCGGGCAGAGCATTCAGACCATCAAGGCGGCGGATAACGGCGTCACAGGCCTGACCAAGCTCATTGAACAGGCCGATTCGATTGCCCAGTCCGCCAAGGATGCCTTGTCACAAGGCACGACCGAAGCCAAGGCTGTTGGAAACCGCAATCTGGCCAATATCGACAATCTGGTGTCTTTGACCGGGATCACCAACAACGATACGCTCGTTTTGACGGTTACGAAAGACGATGGAACGGCGCAGGAAATCGCGGCTTACGGCGCTGCCGGGGCGGCTACGGCGACCATTACCATTACGACCAATACTTCGACGGACGAGTTGCTGACGGCCATCAACAACATTCACCTCAACGACTCTGGCACCGCCGGTGCCAATGCTGTGGGTGCGCAGGCTCTGGAGGCTTCTCTGGATTCCGACGGACATCTTCAGATCAAGACCCTCAATGGTGGAAACTTCAACGTCAACTTTGTGACGGCAGCCAACACCGACGCGGCGAATCTTGGTCTTGCGGCGGATCTGGGCTTTGGCGGTCTGGGGCGTCTGGTGGCCGATGGCGGCGCGGGTACGAACAACGTCGAATTTACGGCTGTTGCGGATGTGGCTTTGCGCTCCTTCGCGCTGTATGACAGCACGACGACGCCGGACACGATTGCCGACCGAAGCGACCTGCTCTCGAACATCGTGGACAAAAACGGGGTGGCTCTGTTTGCCAACCTTGGCGCCGCGACGGACGACTATGAAATCGGCATCAATGGTGGATCGCGTCAGACGATCAACCTGACGGATGCCTCGAACAATGCCTTGACCATTCAGGGCTTTATTGACCAGATCAACAACAACACCTCGCTGAACACAAAGATCGAGGCTTCCTACGACGAAACGACGGGTGTTCTGTCGATCCGCCCGATTGATGCCTCGGTTGAAAGCATCGAAATCGGTGCCGCTGACAACAACCAGACTTTGACAGCCAACTTTGGCTTCGGCGTCCGGACGATTGCGGCGACGGCGACAGACGGGTTGCAGGAGTCCCTGCGTCTGGCCTCTTCGGCGGGCGATCTGGCCGGGTATGAAACGGACTATAACAAAGTCCGCCAGCAGATCGACGATCTGGTGGGCGATGCCGGGTACCGGGGGACGAACCTCCTGAACGGGGACGACCTCCTGACGACCTTTAACGAAGATCGCACCAGCACCCTGACCACCTCCGGCGTGGACTTCACGTCCGGCGGTCTGGGGATTGATGAGGCGAACTTCAGCCGTTCTGATACCATTGATACGGCGCTGGATCAGGTCAGAACAGCTCTGACATCGGTTCGGACATTTGGATCGTCTCTGTCCAATGACCTGTCCATCGTTCAGACACGGGAAGAGTTTACCAAGAGCACTGTCAATACGCTCAATGAAGGTTCCGACAAGCTGACGCTCGCCGACCAGAACGAAGAAGGCGCCAAACTGCTCGCCCTGCAAACGCGGCAGTCCCTGGGGGTTACCTCTCTGGCTCTGGCGTCTCAGTCGGCGCAGTCGGTTCTGCGGTTGTTCTAAGTCTAAACATTACCGTTTATACGGAAAGAAACCGGCGGGAAGGACTCCCGCCGGTTTTTCTTTTATTCTGGAGAGGAGAAAATTTCAGATTGTTCTGTGCGCTCAGGGGGATTAAGATACGGGTCTTCGGTGCCCTCATTGGGGCCCACGGTGAGCAAAATGAAAAAACACGTTGATTTGAATGCGTCTTACCAGCCCGCGAGTTTCGGCTTTCGCGATCCGTCGGCGGTTTCCGAGATCATCGGCCGCTATCCGCCGGGGCGTCAGCGCAGCGCGGTCATGCCCTTGCTGGATCTGGCCCAGCGCCAGGTCGCGGCAGACGGGCTCAAGGCTACGCCGCCCTATGGCGGCTGGATTCCGCGCGCGGCGATGGACGAAATCGCCCGGATTCTGGATATGCCCCCGATCCGTGTCTATGAAGTCGCCACCTTCTATTCCATGTATAATCTGGCACCCGTGGGGGTGAATCTGGTTCAGGTCTGTACCACGACACCGTGCTGGCTGTGCGGGTCGGATAAAATTGTCAAGACGTGTCAGGACAAGCTCGGGATTGGCGTGGGCGAGACGACCCCGGACGGGAAATTTACGCTTGTCGAGGTGGAATGTATGGGGGCGTGCGTCAATGCGCCGATGGTTCAGATCAACGACGATTATTACGAGGATTTGACGCCCGAAGGCACCGGGGGCTTGATCGAGTCTTTGGCGCAGGGAAAGAAGCCGCCCTCCGGGTCTCAATCCGGACGCAAGGGGTCCATGGCGTTGTCCGGCCCCACAAGCCTTGCCGCGCAGGCCAGATCATCCATGAAATAACTCCCCATTTTTCTCTCGTTCTCTGCCTTGCAAGTGGGTCTGGTAAGGTAAAGCCTGTCGCATGAGCGTGTTGAGGGGAGAGAAATAAAAACGAATGAAACGGCTGAACCTGACGCGGTCAAAGCGTTGCGATGCCGTGGGCAGAAAAGATATCCCGGACGGCCTGAATCTGTTCTGGCGTGGGCTCGGCGGTGTCTTTCAGACGATAATTCAGACCCAGCCGTTCCCACTTATATTCTCCCATTTTGTGAAAGGGGAGAATTTCCACGCGTTGAATCGTCTTGATGTCCTTGATGATTTCGGCCACCGCCGCGACGTTGTCTGGTCCATCGGTCAGGCCCGGCACCATCACAAACCGGATCCAGACGGGCTTTCCCATGTCCGACAGACGCCGGGCGAAATCAATCGTTGGCTGTAATTCAACCCCTGTCACATCCTTATAGACCTCCGGCAGGCCGGATTTTATGTCCAACAGGATCAAATCGGTCAGGGACAGAATTTCGTCGTCCGCATGCTTGCCCAGATACCCGCTCGTATCCAGAGCCGTATGAAGCCCGAGGTCCTTACATTCCCGCAGGATCGTGCGGACGAATTCGGGTTGAACCAAAGGCTCGCCGCCGCTGATCGTCACCCCGCCTCCGGCGCGTTTGATAAAGTTCGCGGCGGAGCGAATTTCGGCCATCACCTCGTCCGATCCCACGCGCCGCCCGGTTTTGAGCTTCATGCAGTCCGGGTTGTGACAATAGGCGCAGGATAACGGACAGCCCGTCAGGAACACGATGAACCGGATGCCCGGCCCGTCGATCATCCCGGCGCTTTCGTAAGAGTGGATCCAGCCCGGTGTTCCGGAGACCGCCTCGGTCCCGGGGTTTGAGACGACCTCACCCCCGCTTTCACGGGGATGAGTCAAATCCGCTCCGTCCGCCGGAGATTCCTCACGCATGCGCGTGGAAGGTCCGGTTGATGACGTCAAGCTGCTGTTCCCGCGTCAGGCGGATGAAGTTCACCGCGTATCCCGACACGCGGATGGTGAGCTGCGGATAATTTTCCGGGTGCTCCATCGCATCTTCAAGCATTTCGCGGTTGAGGACGTTCACATTGATGTGATGCCCGCCCGCGTTCCAGTCGTTCGCCGCAAAGTAGCCGTCCAGCATACCGACAAGGTTTCCGGTCTGGTCTTCATCCGTCCGTCCCAATGCCTTGGGCAGGATCGAGAAGGTATAGGAAATCCCGTCCTTGGAATGTTCATAGGGCAGCTTGGCCACCGACATCATGGATGCCATCGCCCCTTTCCGGTCGCGGCCATGCATCGGATTGGCCCCCGGCGCAAAGGGCTCGCCCGCCTTGCGTCCGTCCGGCGTAGAGCCGGTTTTCTTCCCATACACCACGTTCGAGGTGATGGTCAGAATCGACTGGGTCGGCATCGCGTCGCGATAGGTCGGATATTGCTTGAGCTTGGCCATAAAGGTTTCCACCAGCCAGACCGCGATATCGTCCACCCGCGCATCGTTGTTGCCAAATTGCGGGGCTTCGCCTTCGATCTCGAAGTCCGTCGCCAGACCGCGCGCATCGCGCTTGATCTTGACCTTGGCATATTTCATGGCCGAGAAAGAATCCGCCACGACCGACAGCCCCGCCATTCCGCATGCCATGGTCCGCAGGATATCGCGGTCATGCAGGGCAAACATCAGGCGTTCATATGAATACTTGTCATGCATATAGTGAATGACATTGAGCGCATTCATATAGGTCCTGGCCAGCCAGTCCATCATGGGCAGGAAGCGCGCCATGACATCGTCGTACTCCAGAACGTCCCCCGTCACGGGCTCCGCCGCCGGACCAATCTGCTCGCCGCTGACCTCATCCCGCCCGCCATTGATAGCGTAAAGAAGAGCCTTGGCCATGTTGGCACGCGCGCCGAAGAACTGCATCTGCTTGCCGATCCGCATGGCGGAGACGCAGCAGGCGATTCCATAGTCGTCACCCCAGTAAGACCGCATCAAATCATCGTTCTCATACTGAATCGAGGACGAGGAAATGGACGTCTTCGCACAGAAATCCTTAAAGCCCTTCGGCAGACGCTGCGACCACAGAACGGTCAGATTCGGCTCGGGCGAGGGGCCCAGATTGTTCAGGGTCTGAAGCATCCGGAAGCTGTTTTTCGTCACAAGCGGACGACCATCTTCGGCCATCCCGCCCACACATTCCGTGACCCAGGTCGGGTCGCCGGAGAACAGGGTTTCGTATTCCGGAGTCCGCAGAAAACGCACCATCCGCAGCTTGATGACGAACTGGTCGATCAGGGATTGAACGCCTTCTTCGGTGATCGTCCCGGCCTTCAGGTCGCGCTCGGCATAAATGTCGAGGAAGCTCGACACCCGGCCCAGCGACATGGCCGCGCCGTTTTGCTCCTTGACCGCGCCCAGATAGCCGAAATAGGTCCACTGAATGGCCTGCTTTACATCGGCGGCAGGGCCGGAAATGTCATAGCCATACGCGGCGGCCATGGTCTTGAGGTCTTGCAGCGCACGGATCTGCTCGCTGAATTCTTCCCGTGCACGAATGACCGAATCGGACATCGGCAAAGCGTCATAGGTTGCTATCTGCGCCTTGCGATCGGCGATCAGACGGTCAATCCCGTACAGCGCCACGCGGCGATAGTCCCCGATGATCCGCCCGCGGCCATAGGCATCGGGCAGACCGGTGATGATCCCGGATTTGCGACAGGCGCGCATGTCCGGCGTGTAGGCGTCGAACACGCCCTGATTGTGAGATTTACGGTATTTCGTATAGGCTTCCGTGACCTTCGGGTCGATTGTGTACCCATAGGCTTCCAGCCCGTCTTCGACCATCTTCAGGCCGCCCTGGGGCATGATGGCGCGTTTCAGAGGTTTGTCCGTCTGAAGACCCACGATTTCCTCAAGCGCCGAATCAATGTACCCGGCGGGATAGACCGCGCTCGTGTTCGAGACGAGGGACGTTTCGGCGTCCAGAACCCCGCCTTTTTCCCGTTCGGCCTTGAGCAGCTCGCACACCCGCGCCCAGAGCTTTTTCGTGTTTTCGGTCGGGCCTTTCAAAAAGGCATCATCGCCTTCATACGGCGTAAAGTTGCGGATGATGAAATCCCGGACATCAATGCCCCGCGTCCACGGACCGACGGCAAAGCCCTTCCACGCCGTGGCTTTCGTGTTCCCCGCGCCCCAGAGGGCCGATCCTTCGCTGGGCGCCGCGCCTGTGGCTGCATTCGTACGAGCGTTCATGGTCTCTCCTTTTCAGAGTCTGGACATCAAGATCCACAATTCCATGCGGACACGTTTTTATCCGCACGACCTTTGTACTCTATTTTGAGCCCGAAAAGCCATGCGACAGCTTGGCACAGGCCATTTGTTTGTGTTGTTTTTCTGCTGATCTTTATAATTTTATTACAAACCTTCGGCGACGCACAACAAGTCCCTTGTTTTGGATTCATCTTTATGGCAACACGGCCGCATGAAAGAAAGATACATTCCTCTCCGGGACGCGTTTTCCGCAAGAATGGCGAAAGAGGATTTCCTGATCGCCGCTCTTCGATCGTTCGAGATGAGTTTGCGTGAGGCCCCTCCGGCGCAATCGGATTATATGCGCGGTTTGACGGCCCGATTTCGGAAGGCCGCTGCATCTTGCGAATCCCCGCTGTTATTGGAGACGCCGCAAGCTGTGGCGGCTAAAGTCGCGCTCAAGGATGTATTTTCAGCTTTTTATACTGTCCGCGCCGAACAATCAGAGCAGGCAGATCTGAAAAATGCAGCCGGAACGGCCCGGCTGTTTCAGAGAGCGGGCATCACAGAGCTTTATGCCGCCGCCGCGAAAGCCCTTTCGGAAGTCCTTGGTTACGACCGGGTGGATCCTCTGGCCTTCCAGAAAATCGTCCACACCCGAATCGACCCCATCTTGCGGGAGATCGTCTTTCCCGGTCCGCTGGATAAGGGCGGCAGCATGAGGGGATACAAAAACGAAAGCCGGGCCACGTCACCGGCACTTTTCTAACCGCCCCACGCTTTCAGGCGGCGGACAGCTTCTTCGATGTCTGTTGTTGGTCCGGCATAGCACAGGCGAATCGTCTGCCCGCCCCGGCGCGTATCGAAATCCAGTCCCGGCGTGACCGACACCCCGGCTTCGTCCAGAAGGCGTGCGCAGAAGGCCGCCGAATCGTCCGTCCGATCCCCGATATCGGCATAGAAATAAAATGCGCCTTGCGCCCGGGAAAGTCCGGAAAACCCGGCCTCCTCAAGCCCTGTGCGCAAAATATCCCGGTTTTTCCGGTACGTGGCCACATACCCGTCCAGAACGTCCGTGTGGTCAAAGATTTTCCATGCCACATGCTGGGCCAATGTAGGCGGCGAGACGAACAGATTTTCCGCCAAAGCCTTGACCGGCGCACACAGATCTTCGGGCAGGACCAACCACCCCAGACGCCAGCCTGTCATTGCGAAGTATTTGGAGAAACTGTTAAAAACAATAGCGTCCTGCGTAAAGCGCAGTACCGTTTCCGCCGGGCCTTCGTATGTCAAGCCGTGATAAACTTCGTCGGACACAAGCCGCACCCCGTTCGCATCACACCATGCGCACAGGGCTTTAAGTCCTTCCGGTGAAATCATGGTTCCGGCGGGATTGGAAGGGCTGCACAAAATGAGTCCGTCAATCTTTCCATTTTGCGCTACGGCCCTGTCGAGAAGCTCCGGTGTGGGCTGGTAATCCGTCTGTGGTCCCGTTTCGATTTCCACGGCTTGCAAACCCAGCGCTTTAAGGTAATTCCGATAGGCCGGATAGCCCGGCGCGGCCATCGCCACCCGGTCGCCCGCGTCAAAAGCGCTTAAGAATCCCAGCAAAAATCCGCCCGAAGAGCCCACTGTTACGGCAATGCGTGCCGGGTCGATCGAAAGCCCATAGCGAGTCTGGTAAAACTCTGCAATTCGCACACGCAGCGGACCCATGCCAAGTGCCTCGGTGTAGCCCTGACGCGGATCGCGGGTGATGCGTTCGCGAGCATAATCGAGCGCGGCTTCGGGCGCACCAACGGAAGGTTGTCCGGCTTCGAGTCGCATAATGCTCTGTCCTGCCGCGATGCGCTGGTTGACCTCGCTTAAGATCGACAAGGCCCGGAACGGCGGAACTTCGGATCGACGTGCGCGCTTGAGAGTCATGGGAGAAAAATCCTTTCACTTTTTATTTTATCCGTACAGATAAACGCAGATCAACGCAGATTCAAGAAAATCAGGCAGCCAGAGCGATCAAAAGCGCTTTTTTGGTCTTGGCCTTTCTCTTATACGGGTCTCTTGACAAAGCATATATGAAATGGTTGCCTTCATGGACGTATGCCGAGAGAGGGAGCGTTTTCAAATATGCAGCAATACCACGACCTTCTCCGCGATATCCTCGAAAACGGGACGAGGAAAACCGATCGGACCGGGACGGGGACGATCAGCGTCTTTGGTCGCCAGATGCGGTTTGATCTGTCTGCCGGGTTTCCGTTGCTCACCACCAAGAAACTGCATTTGAAATCCATCATTCACGAACTGCTCTGGTTTCTGAAGGGCGATACCAATATCAAATATCTGCACGACAACGGCGTGACGATCTGGGACGAATGGGCCGATGAAAATGGCGATCTGGGCCCTGTCTACGGGCACCAGTGGCGCAACTGGCCTGCGCCGGACGGGCGGCATATCGACCAGATTTCCAACCTGATCCACGACATCAAAACCACCCCCGATTCGCGCCGCCTGATGGTCAGTGCGTGGAACGTTGCCGAAGTGGGCAAGATGGCTTTGCCGCCCTGCCACTGCCTGTTCCAGTTCTATGTCGCGGACGGAAAACTGTCGTGCCAGTTGTATCAACGCAGCGCCGATACGTTTCTCGGCGTGCCATTCAATATCGCGTCCTATGCCCTTTTGACTCTGATGGTGGCGCAGGTGTGTGGTCTCAAGCCGGGGGAATTCGTGCATACGCTGGGCGATACGCATCTTTATCTGAACCATCTGGAACAGGTGCAGGCCCAGCTTTCCCGTACGCCGTACCCCCTGCCGGAGATGCACCTTAACCCCCATGTCACGGACATTTTCGGTTTCAAGTACGAGGATTTCGAACTGGTGGGCTATCAGGCGCATCCATCCATCAAGGCTCCGATTGCGGTATGACAAAAAAAATCACCCTTTCGATCATCGTCGCCATGGCACGCAACCGCGTGATCGGGCTGGACAATGACATGCCATGGCATATTCCCGAGGATCTCAAGAGATTCAAGGTTTTGACAATGGGCAAGCCTGTCATCATGGGGCGCAAGACGTTCGAGTCCATTTTCAAACGGCTGGGCAAGCCTCTGCCCGGACGGACGAACATTGTGATCAGCCGGAATATGACGGCGCAGTTTCCCGGCTATACGCTGTGCGGGACACTTGATTCCGCCCTTGATGTGGCGCGTTCCGAAGCCAGAGCGCGGGGATTAAACGAGATTTTTGTCATCGGCGGAGCGCAGATTTATGGCCTGGCCCTGCCAAAGGCCGATCGGATTTACCTGACCGAGATTGACGCCGCGCCGGGGGGGGATGCGTTTTTTCCTGAAATCGATCCGAAAATCTGGCAGACTGCGACGTCCGAGGTCCACGAAGGATTCGTGTTTCGGGACATTGTGCGCAAGGACAAACCTTCCCGAACCTTTTCGGAGATTGCATGACCGCTACGCTTGACGATCTGACGGCCCGGATTCAGGAAAAAGCCAGCCACTCCAACGCTCTGCACGCGCGGGTTTTATTCGATTTCGGGCCGGAAGGCCGGATTTGCGTGGACTCTACGCAGGATCCGCCCCGCGTCGATCAGGGCGAAATAGAGCCCGATGTGACGGTTTTATGTACAATGGCGGTTTTTGACGAAATTCTGTCCGGGACCAAAGACCCGAGCTTTGCCTTTTTGATGGGGCAAGTCAAAATTCAAGGTTCTATGGGGCTGGCGCTCAAGCTCAATGCTTTTCTGGAAGGGTAAGGTAAACCCTATTAAGGTCCCGTCCAATCGTCTGCGTCGGGCGTTCTGGCCGGAGCGGATCTTTTTCTCTTTTGACCCGGGTTTGGAACATTGCCCTGATGTCTTCTGCGCGCTATAAGAGATCCTTGATAGCAGGAGGTTTTCGGGATCATGGCCGCACCGCGTACGCTGTTTGAAAAAATCTGGGACGATCATCTCGTTCATCAGGGCGAGGATGGGACGTGCCTGATTTACATCGATCGGCATCTGGTCCACGAGGTCACGAGTCCGCAGGCCTTCGAGGGGTTGCGCATGGCCGGGCGAACGGTTCGCAGGCCCGCCGCGACGCTGGCCGTGGCCGATCACAACGTCCCCACTACGGACCGTTCCGGCGGTATTACAGACCCGGAAAGCCGCCTTCAGGTTGAAACACTCGAGACCAACTGCGCCGAATTTGGAATTACCCATTTCGGCATGTCTGATCGCCGTCAGGGCATTGTTCACATCATCGGCCCGGAACAGGGCTTTACCCAGCCCGGCATGACCATCGTGTGCGGGGATTCCCATACATCGACTCACGGTGCGTTCGGGGCTCTGGCTTTTGGCATCGGCACGTCCGAAGTCGAGCATGTTCTGGCCACCCAGACCCTGATCCAGAAACCCGCCAGATCTATGCGGATCACGGTGGACGGGGTTTTATCTGTGGGGGTCGGTGCCAAAGACATCATTCTGGCCATCATTGGAAAAATTGGCACCGCCGGGGGAACAGGATATGTTATCGAATATGCGGGCGAGGCCATTCGCGCGCTGTCGATGGAAGGGCGGATGACCGTTTGCAATATGTCCATTGAGGCTGGCGCGCGAGCTGGCCTGATCGCGCCCGATGAGATCACATTCGCCTATATCAAGGATCGGCCCATGGCTCCTAAAGGCGAGGATTGGGAGCGGGCGGTTGCATACTGGAAAACTTTGCCTTCCGACCCGGGGGCGGCCTACGATGTTGAGTTTTCCCTGAACGCTGCCGATATCGCGCCGATTGTGACATGGGGGACGAGTCCGCAGGACGTAGCGCCAATTACAGGGAGCGTGCCGCGCCCTGAAGACGAGCCTGATCCGGCGCGCCGGACGGCACTGGTCCGCGCGCTGGACTATATGGGGTTGACGCCGGGAATGCGGTTGGAGGACGTGTGCGTGGATACGGTCTTTATTGGCTCGTGTACCAACGGGCGAATCGAAGATCTGCGGCAGGCCGCGCAGATTGCCTCCGGACGGACGGTCGCGCCGGGCGTGCGCGCTCTGGTTGTTCCGGGGTCCGGGCTGGTCAAGGCTCAGGCGGAATCCGAAGGGCTGGACAAGGTTTTTCTGTCTGCAGGCTTTGAGTGGCGCGAGCCGGGGTGTTCTATGTGTCTGGCCATGAATGCGGATCGGCTGGAGCCCGGCCAGCGCTGCGCCAGTACGTCAAACCGGAATTTCGAGGGGCGTCAGGGGCGCGGAGGTCGGACGCATCTGATGAGTCCTGCCATGGCCGCTGCCGCGGCGGTGACGGGCAAACTGACGGATATCAGGAAGCTCTAGAGCCAGCGGCTGACAACATCTTTATATCGCGCATAGTCCGCCCCGAATCGATTCTGTAAATACTCTTCTTCGTGCGCAATCACAAACCGATTTATGGCAAGGGTCAGGGGGATGAGGAGCAGGGCTGCGATGGGTGCGTCCAGAAGAATGCATATTCCCATATAAAGCGCACTCAACCCCAGATAAATCGGGTTTCTGGAAAAACGATAGGGTCCGTGGCGTACAAAAGCCGTCACGGGCTTGTCCAGCCTGAAATTCGTTCCGGCATCCCGCATTGTCTTCATCGCCCAGGCGGCGATCCCCATGCCTGCTCCGATCAGGACCAGTCCGAGGGCGAGTTGGGGCCAGAAATTCAGGATTTCCAGCGGCCACATGAAGTTTAACAACAGGCCGAAAACCAGAAACGCGCCATAGAGACAAGGCGGTTTATACGCTATATCCGGGCGATCCGGTGCGGGAGCGGGTTCGGGAGGCAAGGGAGATGCGTTGTTCATGAGAACCTGACTTTCCGGGGTAAAAAATCAGTTCTCGGGCGCGGCCAGAGCCACACGCAGGACCGTGTTTTCAACCGCCGTAACAATGACTGTCTGACCCACGGAAAAATCTTGATCCGATGCGATTTTCCATGTTGAATCGTCCACCCGTATTTTCCCGAATCCGTTAACGATGGGCTCGGAAAGGGTAAAGCGTCGCCCGACATAGCCCGATCCACGTCGGTTGAGGGCGGGCTCGTCTGTTCCGGAGACAGGATGGGCGCGCCGATAAAAATGCCATCCGAACAGAGATGCGACGGATAAAATGCTCCACAGGGAAATCTGGATTTCCCACGGAACCGGTAAAATTGCCACGATTATGCCAACGAAGGCAGCGGAAACGCCAATCCACAGGAATATAGCCCCGGGTGCGAAAACCTCTATAGCCAGAAGAACCGCCGCCAGAACGAACCATTGCCAAAAGGTCAGAGAGTCCATGAATTCAACCATTTGGCTTTTCCTACCCTCTGCTCGATCCGGATTTGCCGAGGGCGTCGCTGACCAGTTCCGTAATACCACCGACCGATCCCATAATCCCGCTGGCTTCATAGGGCATGAAGATCATTTTCTGGTTCGGGGAACTGGCCAGAGCCTTGAAAGCCTCGACATATTTTTGAGCCACGAAATAATTCACCGCCTGAACGTTTCCGTGCGCGATAGCGTCGGATACCATCCGGGTTGCGTTGGCTTCGGCTTCGGCGGAGCGTTCGCGCGCTTCGGCGTCCCGGAAGGCGGATTCCTTTCGCCCTTCGGCCTCCAGAATAGCGGCCTGTTTCTGGCCTTCGGCTCGCAGAATGTCGGCTTCGCGGACCCCTTGAGCCTCCAGAACTGCCGCTCGTTTTTCACGTTCGGCTTTCATCTGGCGGGTCATGGCCTCAACCATTTCCCGGGGCGGGCTGATGTCCTTGATCTCAATGCGCGTAACCTTGACGCCCCACGGCTCAGTCGCATCGTCCACGATGCCCAGAAGACGCGCATTGATCCGGTCACGTTCGGACAGCAATTCGTCCAGATCCATCGATCCCATGACAGTTCGCAGGTTTGTCATGGTCAGATTGAGAATCGCGATTTCCAGATTCCGAACCTCATAGGCCGCCTTGGCTGCGTCCAGAACCTGATAAAAGACAACGCCATCAACCTGAACCAGCGCGTTGTCCTTGGTGATGACCTCCTGCGAGGGGACATCAAGAACCGTCTCCATCATATTGATTTTTCCGCCAATCGTGTCGATGAGCGGGACCAGAAAACTCAGGCCCGGGCGCATCGTGTGAGTGTAGCGGCCAAAGCGTTCAACCGTGTATTCCATGCCCTGTGGCACGACCCGGACAGCCTTCATGACCAGAACAAGTCCGAGAACCAGAATGGCAAGGGAGATAAAAGCAAAGGGAGTCATGATGTTATCTTTCTTTTCTTAAAAAACGATGCCGGAAAAGTATACCATTCGGGTCATGATCCCTTCAAGAAAAATGCGAAAAGGTGGGCGCTTTTTGATTTTTCTTTCCTGATTTACCGCAAGCCGCTAGAATGAAGGTCTCGTAGGATTTTTCCGGGATTTTCCTGTAACCAAGGCGGCTTGTCGTGAAAAGACATAAGAACCCTTCTTCTGAAGATCCGGATCAGGAACTGCTTTGTATCCGTGAGGCGCGGTCGGATACGGATTATCATCGGGCCTATCCGATTATTCGCCAGCTTTTGCCCGATCTTGATCTTCAGACTTATGTGACGCGTGTTTTTGTTGCACGCGCAACGGGTTACAGGCTCTTTGTCGGGGAAGTCGGTGAGGAGATTGTCGGCGTGGTTGGAATCGTGCCATCCCATAATCTTCATGATGGGTTTGCCCTTTATATTGAGCACGTTATCGTTGATAGCGCCCATCGCGGACAAGGATACGGCAGCGCCCTGATCGGCTTTGCGGAAACACGGGCCAAGGAAGAAGGGTGTCGCCTTGTCGAACTGGATTCTGACTTCGAATTTGCAGATGCCCATCGTCTTTATGAGGATCTGGGGTATCAGCGTTATGGGTATTGTTATATGCGTCCGCTCGCCACGAAGAGCAGTTGATTATTTGTCGACCTGCTTTTGGACCTCCATGGAAAAGCTTTTCTGATATCAATGTTGATTTCTCTATTAGGTTGATTTCATTTGATATTTCTTATAAAAAAGAACAAAAAGAAAACGCATATCGTCTTTTTTCTGGACAGGGGTTAAAAAATCGTTTACTGAGTCCTCCGTCATGCACAAAGACAATTTTACGGAAATCAGCCTGCGGCTTTTGGCCCTGGCTGTGGTAGGGATGGTCTTTTTGTCTGCGCACGCTCTGGCCGAAAGCCGGACGTTCAGCGCGGAGCGCGAAGGCCAACACAAAACGGCGCAGGCGCCTTCTTTTCTGGAGCGCTTTTTGTCTTTTGGCATGGATTCGCAGCAGACCCGTCACATTGCTCTTGATCTTCCCGTACCAAAGCCGCAGGAAAAGCCGCTGAGAACGGGGCGTTCAGGTCCAGGTCCATCGTTTGTTCCTTTGCGCGCCCGCCCGCTTTCCGCAGAACAAAAGCTTGGTGCCTTGTCCGATCGCGATGCCCGCCTGTACAGAGAGATTTTCGACCTTCAGGAAGGCGGCGCGTGGAACGATGCGGATCTCCTGATTGCCCAGTTGCGCGACGAACGGCTGGTGGGCTATGTTCTGGCCCAGCGTTATCTCCACCCCACCGCCTACAAATCGGAATACGGCGAATTGCAGGCGTGGATGGAGACGTGCGCGGACTATCCCATGGCCGGAAAAATTTACCGTCTTGCGCTTGCCAGGAAAAAGCGGGGCGATTCCGCACCTTTGAACAAGCCCCAAACCTTTCGTGGTCTGAAAATCGTGCCTGTGGCGGATGAAGAAAGTCCTCCCTCCGGGTCTGGCTCCACTGCGTCCGGGAGAAGCCGGATCAGGCCCTCAGGCTGGGGAGCGGCCATGGCAGCGTGGCGGCGGGAAGATTACAAGATCGCCGCGCAGGCTTTTGAAGCAGCGGCAGCATCGCAAGATACGTCCGACTGGGGGCGGGCGGCCAGTGCTTTCTGGGCGTCCCGGGCACATCTGCGTTCAGGGGATCTGGAAAATGTTAGTCCGTGGCTTGAAAAGGCGGCATCATATCCCCGCACGTTTTATGGATTGATTGCCACACGGGCGCTCGGGCGGGATTTCGATTTTGACTGGTCTTTGGGGTTTTCGGACGAGGACGCGGCGCGTCTGGCCGCGTATCCTCAAGGTGTGCGTGCCATGGCGCTGGCCCGCGCCGGACGTTCCGACTGGGCCGAAGCCGAGTTGCGATTGATCGCGCCGGAGGGGGATGCCGCCTTGCGGGATTCACTTCTGGCCTTTGCGGCGAGTGCAAAAATTCCAGCTCTGGCCATGGAACTGGTCAGTGCGCTGCCCCCCGGTGCCCGCGCCGGATATGACGCGGCGCTTTACCCACTGGGGGATTGGGTCCCACAGGACGGCTATAAGGTTGACCCGGCGCTTGTTCACGCCATTATCCGTCAGGAATCGCGCTTTGACCCGCAGGCGCGCAGTCACAAAGGGGCCACTGGTCTGATGCAGCTTATGCCTGCCACTGCACGTGGTGTGATTCGTCAGGCCGGGATCGCCGCACCGGATGGAATGGTGGCCCTGAATGATCCGGTTAAAAATCTCGAAGTTGGTCAGCTTTATATCGAAGATCTGCTCGGCCAGAACCTTGTAGGTCAGGATCTGGTTTCGCTCGCCGTGGCTTATAATGCGGGGCCGGGCAATCTGGCGCGGTGGAAATCCCGGATATCGCCGATTGCCGATCCGCTTTTGTTCATTGAAACCATTCCGGTTTTCGAAACACGGGTCTATGTTGAAAGAGTTCTGACCAATTACTGGATTTATCGCCTGCGGATGGGCGAGGACAGCCCCAGCCTCGACTCAATCGCAGCGGGCGAAACGCTTCTTCATGAAGAGAACATCGCCATGCAGACGCGGCAAGACGGTTCATCCGGCTTTTTCTTCTGGAATTAGGCTAGGATACAGTTTCGCCAGACCGTGCTTTTTTCGCCGCATTGACGATACAATCCAG
Source organism: Rhodospirillales bacterium (assembly GCA_020638285.1). Taxonomy (GTDB): domain Bacteria; phylum Pseudomonadota; class Alphaproteobacteria; order Micavibrionales; family Micavibrionaceae; genus JACKIV01. The sequence continues at coordinate 173,097 of JACKIV010000002.1, forward strand.
AAACCGGGGCGCTTTTTCAAGCGTCAGGGTTTGAATTCCGGCGGCGGATAAGGACCGTAGATCAGGCAGAAGCGCTGCAATGATGCGTGTATCTTCTGGCGAAAGAACGGGTTTTTCTTCTGAATGCTGCGATGATACGGAGACGTCCGGTTTCCGGTTTGAGAGAGAGTCGCCTGCACTCTGGTAGGCGTGTGCGGCCATTGCGGCCCGATCCGAAGCCGGTTGCGGCGTATTTTGAACGTCCGTCGGAAGCGGAGCCGGGGCAGGGTCTTCTGTCAACTCCTCAAGAAAAACAATCAGGGCGGAGATTGAAACAGCGGGAGCGTTGTCTTCGAACGGGTCTGCGGAGGCTTCGGATTTATCCTTGCGGTTTCTTCGGTGATCGTCCTGTGCTTCTTCGCGGACGATGCCCTGACGGGTATCGGTTGGATCAACATTTCGAGGCGGGGATGGCCCGAAAACAGAGTCAAGACGAGTGTCCATCAGCGCAACTCCGGTATTCGGAAACGGTGGTTACTCACGATACAGGCTGCCCACGGTCTTTTCGGTTTTGAAGAAAAACCAAGGTGCCCGGTATTCCCAGATCATCGTTCCATTTGAGAGGGTTTCGGCGGAGAACATGGCTATTTCTGCCATCATAAGCCATTGGTTCTTTCCATCCAGAAGCATCGGCTGATTCATATCTGCCGAGACGGGGCGTAGCAGGAAATTCAGGACAATCCGCCCGGATTTTCTGTTTTCGTCAAATTCAATGTCCCGCCGAATGGACTCAAAAAGAGCTTCATCGACCTCTTTGGTTAGAAGAGTTTCTATTTTATTAGCAATAACGGCGATGTATTGCCCGTTTACATCATACGGGAAATACAGAATCTCTTTGCTATTGGGATTGGCCGACAGGCGGAAACGACGGGGCGCATTGGGATCAAAACTGCCATAGGTCTGAATTTCTTCCACACCAAGGTCGGCGATAATTTTAACGGAAATCAACTCATTGTCGAGGTTATAGGATGCAAACCTCTGTTTCAGGGATAAAATTTCGTTGCGGGTATAAACATCCCTGTCGCTGATTCTGACATCTTCAAACTCCGGGCGACTTTCGACCCAGGCTTTGAAATCGGGCATAACGCCCCCAAGCTTGTAAAAAGCAAAGGCAACCCGTTCGGTCATGGGGTCGGTTGTTTTCTTCTTTTTGGCCATGGAGTCGAGAGGAAAGAATAAGACGCCGAGGAAAATGGCAGGCAGAAAGGCAAGAAACAGGGCGCGGGCAAGGCGGCTTTTCTTTGAAACAGGAATGAAATTTTTCATGATTCTAACCCGCTGCCTTGTCATTTTGCTGAAAACAAAATTCCTATGATATTATGAACACGAATGGGTACAAAAATCAAAGGTGAAAAGAGTCGATCCTCTTCCCGGTGTCGAATCTCGGCTCTGGATCGTGATTTATGGGCTCTGGCGACGCGGGATGTCGTTCCCCTTGTTTCGGAAACAGGCGTCTCGGAGGGGAATGGCGCCTTTGTGCAAGAGCCTCAGGCGGAGCATCCCCCTACACGATCTCAAGGCAAGATGGTTTTTCAAGTTATTGATTTGGAATATAATATTCCTGTTCGAATGAAAGGAAACGAGTTTTTGCCCTCTCCATCGCCGCCTCGGACGGATGGACGGACAGAGGGTCGGCTCCGGCGCGGAAAAATCTCCATTCAGGCCCGGATTGATTTGCACGGTTATACGCGAGCGCAAGCCCAGATGACTTTGACCCGTTTTCTCATGGATTGCCATAGCCGGGATTTTCGCTGTGTCCTTGTGATTACGGGAAAAGGGCGTCGGGCACAGGACGGGACAGAAGGAATTCTTCGGCGACATTTTCCGGAATGGGTTGCGTCTGCGCCCTTGCATAAGATTGTTCTGGCGGTTCACCCGGCCAAAGCGCGCGACGGGGGATCGGGGGCCTTTTATGTTCTCCTTCGCCGAAAACCATAAAATCAAGGGGGGCCGTCAGAAGATCCCATACCCCAACCGATTCCACTCAAGATCGATGGCAAAACCAGCCCATGTCATGTCGTGGCAAACTGAAAAAAGATGCAGGTCTGAGCCTTACTGACATGCCAGACACTCTTCGGGCTGATGGGCCTCGGTCAGTTCCGGCTGGCGGTTGTCCTGCATCGGCGGGGCGGCGTCAAGGCTGCGTTTCCAGCTTGCATCGCTTTCGGCCCGCTGGATGGATTTCGAGCGGCAGTAATACAGCGATTTGACGCCTTTCTTCCATGCTTCCCAGTGGATCTGGTGCAGGACTTTCTTATGCACGTTCGCGGGCAGAAAGATATTCAGACTCTGGGCCTGACAGACAAAGGGCGTGCGATCGGCGGCGTGTTCAATGAGCCATCGCTGGTCCATCTCGAACGCTGTCTTGAAGACGTCTTTCTCATCAGGACTCAGGGCGTCGAGATGCTGGACGGAGCCTTCATTGGTAAAAATCGAGGACCAGACGTCCTCGGTGTTCAACCCTTTGCGCTCCAGAAGTCGCTCCAGATACACGTTGCGGACCGGGAAGGAGCCGGACAGGGTCTTGTGATTATAGGCGTTGGCGGCGTTTGGCTCGATCCCCGGCGAAGACCCGCCGCAGATGATGGAAATCGAGGCCGTGGGGGCAATGGCCATCTTGTTTGAAAACCGCTCCATAATTCCATAGTCGGCGGCATCGGGGCATGGGCCGCGCTCGTGCGCCAGCGTAACCGAGGCCGCGTCCGCTTGGCGTTTGATTTGCGAAAACATGCGCCGGTTCCAGACCTTGGCCATCACGCTTTCCATCGGAATCATTTTCGATTGCAGGAACGCATGAAATCCCATGACGCCCAGCCCCACGGATCGCTCGCGCATCGCCGAATATTTGGCCCGCGCCATTGAATCGGGGGCTGTTTTGATAAAATCGCTCAGGACATTGTCCAGAAACCGCATCACGTCCTCGATAAAGGTCGGATGGCTTTCCCACTGGTCCCATGTTTCCAGATTGAGCGAAGACAGGCAGCATACAGCCGTCCTCTCGTTTCCCAGCGAGTCCTTGCCGGTGGGCAACGTAATTTCCGAACACAGATTGGACGTCTTGACGGTCAGACCGGCCAGCCTGTGATGCTCCGGAATACGGTCATTGACGTGGTCGATATAGACGATATAGGGCTCGCCCGTCTCGATCCGCGCGGTCAGGAGGCGAATCCACAGATCCCGCGCACGGACCTTGTCCACTACATGCCCGTCCTTGGGGCTTTTGAGCGCCCAGTCCTCGTCGCGCTCCACCGCATGCATGAACGCATTCGTGACCAGAACGCCGTGATTGAGGTTGAGCGCCTTGCGATTCGGATCGCCCCCCGTCGGGCGACGCAGCTCAATGAATTCCTCAATCTCCGGATGCCAGATGGGCAGATAGACCGCAGCAGATCCGCGCCGCAGACTCCCTTGCGAAATGGCCAGGGTAAGGGAGTTCATCACGCTGATGAACGGCACAATTCCGGATGTCTTGCCGTTGCGCCCGACTTTTTCGCCGATAGAGCGCACATTGCCCCAGTACGATCCGATTCCCCCGCCGCGCGCGGCCAGCCAGACATTCTCGTTCCACAGCCCCACAATGTCCTCAAGAGAATCGCCCGATTCGTTCAGGAAGCAGGAAATCGGCAGGCCGCGAGTCGTGCCGCCATTGGACAGAATCGGCGTGGCCGGCATAAACCAGAGCTTTGAGATATAGTCATAGATCCGCTGGGCATGGCCCGAATCGTCGCAATAGGCCATCGCCACGCGTGCAAACAGATCCTGATAGGACTCATCGGGGAGCAGATAGCGGTCCGTGAGTGTCGCCTTGCCGAAGCTGGTCAGATACGAATCGCGACTCCGGTCAATCCGGACGCGAACGCCTCGCTCCATCTGGACGACGTCAAACATGGATGTTCTCCCAAAGGCAAGTCGTTGAAAAATCGAAAACAGTCTGGAATTTGTCCGGACGGACCAAAGACGCTATTGGTAGCGCCCTGATGTTTTGCATCATACTACATCTCGTGGCCCCATCAACTGTGACGATATTCCTATTTCTCCGGGCGGGGGCTGTGGATGCATCTCCGAACATCTTTTCGGAGAAGAGAAATTTCAATCCATCCCCCGTTTTGTCCCCGGAACTTCCCTTGAAAAAAGAAAGAGAGTTTCACGGTTATATAAAAACAAGCCTCGGATCTCTCCACGTTTGCAGAGCGGCATCTAGGGCTGGCCGATTTTCCCGTCGGGCTGAATCCATGCGGATTTCTGGCCTGTGACCTCGCGGGGACGGGCGGCATCAAGCATCGGAAGGCTCGGGCCGTTGGTTTTGGGCCGCGCGCCGTCGCGCCAGCCCACAACAACCGGATACCCCCGGCGATCCTGTACGGCCCCACGAATCAGATCCCAGTCCAGCCCGTTCGAATCATCCCCCGCCACGGCCAGAATCAGACGCATGTCGTCTTCACTCAGACGGTAGCTCGTCAACGTCCCGGTTTGCTCCATTTCGTCGGCCTGTTCGATCGTGGGGTGAGCCTCCAGATAGAATTCCTTCCCAACCCAGGCGGCTTTGACGGGCTGGTTGAGGACTGTGACGGACTCCCCGACGGACGCCGCATGATACAGATCGACGATTCCTTCGGGATACATGCGGATACAGCCGCTTGAGGAGCGCCGCCCGATTCCGAACGGCTTGTTGGTCCCGTGAATCCGGTATTCGTTCCACCCCAGATAAAGCGCGTGCGTCCCCAGAGGGTTTTCAGGCCCCTGCGGCACGGCCTCGGGCAGTTCCGGGTCTTCTTCCCGCATCCGTTTCGTCGGGCGCCAGATGGGCCCGTCAATCTTTTGCATCACCTGAGTCGTGCCGGTGGGCGTATTAAGCCCTTCGCGCCCGATTCCGATGGGAAAACTCAGCGGCGCCCGGTCCGGCTTCGTCCAGGCATAAAGGCGCATTTCAGGCAGATTGATGACGATTCCCTCTCGTGGTCCACGAGGAAGAAGGTGCATGGTGGGAAGCAAAACCCGCGTCCCCGCACCGGGCAGCCACGGGTCCACCTCCGGGTTGGCGGCGCGCAGCTCCACGAATCCAAGGTTAAAATCACGGGCCAGATAGACAAGACTGTCTTTTTGCGTGGCAGTGTGAAACTGCATCTTCCCGATATAGGGCGCAGAAAAATCAGCCCTCGGCGCAGGAGATGCGGGCGCAGTGGCGGACTTGACGGGCTTTGCCTCCGGGGTTGTGAGCGCGTGGGCAGACCCAACGCTTGCGATCAGGCCCATCGCGGCAAAAATAACCATAAAACAGAAAAAAGACGTCCGCCTGATTTTCATCGTCATGCACTTGCCTTTCTGCGATGTTCGAAATTCGAGGTGATCTTGTCCATAAAGGCCTCGGTCGTCAACCATTTCTGATCGGGTCCGATCAGAATCGCCAGATCTTTTGTCATGTGTCCCGATTCGACTGTCTCAATGCAGGTTCGCTCCAGATCTCGGGCGAAGGTGACCACATCGGGTGTGTCGTCAAAACGGCCCCGGAATGTCAGCCCTTGAGTCCACGCAAAAATAGACGCAATCGGGTTGGTCGAGGTGGGCTTGCCCTCCTGATGCAACCGGTAATGACGCGTGACGGTGCCGTGGGCGGCTTCGGCCTCAACCGTTTTTCCGTCGGGACTGAGCAAAACCGAGGTCATAAGCCCCAGAGAGCCAAACCCTTGTGCCACAATGTCCGATTGCACGTCGCCGTCATAATTCTTGCAGGCCCAGACGAATCCGCCGGACGACTTCAGCGCAAAGGCCACCATGTCGTCGATCAGGCGATGTTCGTACCAGATTTTTTTCGATTCGAATGCCGTCTTGAATTCGGATTCGTACATTTTCTGAAAGGTTTCGATAAACCGTCCATCATATTGCTTCAGAATCGTGTTTTTCGTGGACATATACAAAGGCCAGCCGCGATCCAGCGCATAGGCAAAACACGAGCGCGCAAAGCCGGAGATAGACTCGTCCAGATTGTACATGCCCATGGCCACGCCCGCGCCGGGAAACTCAAAGATTTCATAGTCCTGCACCGGGCCGCCATCTGCCGGGGCAAAGCGCATGGTCAGCGTTCCGGGGCCGGGAACCTTGAAATCCGTCGCCCGGTACTGGTCGCCAAACGCATGACGTCCGATGACGATGGGCGACGTCCAGCCCGGCACAAGGCGCGGAACGTTCGCGCAGATAATCGGCGCACGGAAAACGGTCCCATCCAGAATATTGCGAATCGTCCCGTTGGGTGATTTCCACATCTTCTTGAGGTTGAATTCCACAACCCGCTTTTCGTCCGGCGTAATGGTGGCGCATTTGACGCCGACACCATAGGTTTTAATGGCGTTTGCCGCATCGATCGTCACATGATCCTGCGTCGCATCCCGGTTTTCGATGGAAAGATCGAAATATTTCAGGTCGATGTCCAGATAGGGAAGAATCATGCGCTCGCGAATCATTTTCCAGATTATTCTGGTCATTTCGTCGCCATCGATCTCGACGATCGGATTGTGGACCTTGATTTTTGCAACCATAACCTTGAAGACCTCCACAAAAAAGTCTGAGAGATGCAGGATTCTGAAAAAAGAAGAGGGCGCAGATGTTCCTAATCCTTCTAACCGCGTTTTTCAGTAAGCGCAAGCATCCGCATGAATTTGAATGAAAAATAATCTTTCCTGCAACCTTCTGTCTGCGTGTCCGAATGTCATGCCTTAACAAGGTGTAAAGGTTTCCAGTGAAAAGGTTTTTCTTGACTCGTGGCTTGTTCAGCCTTATCATGATACTAGGTCAGTGCGCCTTCAGTAATGCCTCGTGGTGGGGTGGCCTCTGGCCCTGAAATGGCAGAAAGACGATGATAGACGCGGTTGGATCTCTGGTTTTGAATACGCCACATCTGCGCGGCACAGCCGATCAGGTGTCCGCGGCGCGTTCTTATGCCGCCAATCCCGAAAGGATTCAGGAAACGCCCAAGGCCCCCTATATCAGCCCCTATGTCTTTGTTGATGTCTATTTTGACAAGGCGGTTCTTCAGATCCGTGACAGCGAAACCGGCGATGTCCTGACGCAGTTTCCTGCAGAAAACCAGCTTGAGCAGGCGCGGCAGCGTGCGGCGCAGGATCGCGGCGTGGCGTTGCCTGAGCCGCAGGCGGACACAGCCGTTGAGTCCTCTTTCAGAAGGGGCGATACGCCTCCTGAGCCCGTTCCGGAAGTCGTATCCGCTGCACCGAAAAAAAGCACGGCGCCCACGCCGCAGCAGATTGACGCTTTTTCTGCCGGCGCACAGACGGCCAGTCCGGATGTTTCGTCTGGCGCAAAGGTCAGTGTTCAGGCATAGAGATGCCCTGAAAAACGGTCCTCGTTTTCAATTTCTTATAGCGGTTTCCTTTTGCGGTGGATGAATCGGGTCTGCGCGCGATGCTCGGCTTGACCCCTTGCCGGAAACTTGTATCATGGGCCCGGATCTTGAAATCTTCGCGCAAGGGATATTGGAAAAGCCATGAACAAGCCCGCTTCCGCCCGTGGAAAAGCCCTTGAGCCCTTGTGTGTCCCCCGTCTTCTGGCGGTTGCGAATCAAAAGGGCGGCGTGGGGAAAACCACCACGGCGATTAACCTCGCCACGGCCCTGTCCGCCGTTGGCAAGCGGGTTCTTTTGATTGACCTGGATGCGCAGGGTAATGCCACGACGGGCCTCGGGGTCAAGCGTGCCCAGATCCGCACGAGCGCCTATGACGTTCTGTTCGGCGAAGCGTCCCTGAGTGATTCGGTGCTCAAGACCCGCGTTCCGGGGCTTGATATCGTGCCCTCCTCGGTCCATCTGTCTGGTGCGGAAATTGAACTGGTCACGGCGGACCGGCGCGAATACCGTCTGCGGGATGTGCTGCGCGTGCCGATGTCGTATGACTATGCGATCATCGACTGCCCGCCGTCTTTAAGCCTTTTAACCCTCAATGCCCTTGTGGCGGTGGATGCGGTGGTTGTTCCGCTGCAATGCGAGTTTTACGCTCTGGAAGGGCTGTCTCATCTGGTCAAAACCATCGAGCGTGTCAAAACGCACTTCAACCCGGGGCTGGATATTCACGGCGTCCTTTTGACCATGTTCGACCAGCGCAACAACCTGTCGGGACTGGTGGCGGACGATGTGCGCAAGTGGTTCGGCGAGAAAGTCTACAAGACCGTGATTCCGCGCAATGTTCGCCTGTCCGAAGCCCCTTCTTTTGGCCTGCCCGCCATTGTCTATGACATGAAATCTCCCGGCGCGACGGCCTATATTCATCTTGCAGGAGAAATTCTCAAGCGCGAGCGGATCCTTTCTGATGCGGCGCAGGCTGCCTGAGGTAAGACATGGCTGAGCCTCCCGAAAACCCGGATAAAAAGCGCCGCGGCCTCGGTCGTGGTTTGTCTGCCTTGTTTGAGGACGAGGAGCCTTATCCCGCGACGCCGGATTCTGGCGATGATACTCCTGCGCCCAAAGGTGTGCGCAAGACCTTGAATATTGCCCAGATTGAGCCAAATGCGACTCAACCTCGGCAATTCTTCGATGAGGACGCGTTGAAGGAGCTGGCCGAGTCTATCGGGCGGCATGGCGTTTTACAGCCTCTCGTTGTGCGCCAGAAAGACGGCTTTCCGGATCAATACCAGATCGTGGCCGGAGAGCGCCGCTGGCGCGCCTGCCAGATCGCGCAGGTTCATGAAATTCCGGTTGTCATCCAGTCCCTGAACGATGAAGAGGTTCTGGAAATCGCTTTGGTCGAAAATCTTCAGCGCGAAGATCTCAACCCGCTCGAAGAAGCCGAAGGGTATCGCAATCTCATCGACCGATTCGGGCATTCACAGGAAGAAGTCGCGGCCTATGTCGGGAAAAGCCGCAGTCACGTGGCCAATCAGGTCCGCCTTCTGACCTTGCCCCCCGGTGTTCGGGGACTCGTCCGCGACGGGAAACTCTCCGCCGGGCATGCGCGCGCGCTTGTGACCGCGCACAATCCTGACGCTCTGGCAAAAAAAATTGTCGAGGAGGGCTTGAGCGTCCGCCAGACCGAGGCCTTGGCCGGGGCCGAGCTGGGCCGCAAACCCAAAGACAAAACGGATTCGCCCGGCAAGGCCACCTCGGCCAAAAAAGACGCCGACACGCTGGCGCTGGAGCGCGAAGTGTCCAACGCGCTGGGCATGAAAGTGTCTATTTCGCTCAAAAATGGAACATCCGGTACACTGAGCGTGGAATTTCAGAATCTGGAGCAACTTGACGAAATTCTTCACCGCCTGTCCCACTATCCGGGCAGTAAGGTAAGCGGATGACACCCAGCGCGCAGCCATCATCGCCCGGCAAGCTCTGTACCGCCATTGGTCTTATGTCTGGTACCTCTTTGGATGGAATTGATGCGGCGGTGATTCGCACCGACGGGCGCGCCATCGTGGAGCCTGTGAGGTTCGTTACTCTTCCCTATGATCCTGATTTGCAATTGTTTTTGCGCGAGGAAGCGCTGGGTCGTCGCGACGATCCTGATGGGAAAATCGCCCGGGCCGAACGGGATCTGACGCTGGCCCATGCCGATGTGGTGCGCGAGGTCATGGCCGATGCCGATCTGACGCCCGATCAGGTCGACGTCATCGGGTTTCATGGACAGACTCTGTTTCATGATCCGTCTGATCGCTTTACGTGGCAAATTGGCGATGGCGCGTTTCTGGCGCGCGAGATCGGCATTCCTGTTGTCAACGATTTTCGCCGGGCGGACGTGACGGCGGGAGGCGAAGGGGCGCCGTTCATCCCGCTTTATCACTGCGCCCGCGCGCTGGCCTCCGGGATCCAGCGCCCCCTGGCTGTTTTGAATATCGGCGGCGTGGCGAATGTGACGTGGATCGGCGAAGGTGAAGACCCCGATCTCCTGGCTTTTGACACCGGGCCGGGCGTTGCCCTGATGGATGATTATGTCTGGCGGCGTACAGGAAAAGCGTTTGATCTGGACGGAAAAATGGCCGCATCGGGGAGCGTCTATCCCGATATTCTGGCGGCATGGCTGGATCATCCCTATTTCGCCCGCCCTGTGCCAAAGTCCCTCGACCGCAATGCGTGGGATGTTTCGGCGGTCCGGTTTTTGTCCGAATCCGATGCCATGGCGACGCTGTGCGCATTCACCGCTCATGCGGTCCGTCTGGCGCAGTCCCGTTTTCCTGAGCCCGTCCACGAATGGCTTGTCACCGGAGGCGGCCGGAAAAATACAACGTTGATGGAAACGCTGAGCCGGGTTCTGGATTCCCCCGTCCGTCCGGTCGAATCGGTAGGCTGGAACGGAGATGCGATGGAAGCCGAAGGTTTTGCCTATCTGGCCGTCAGATCCTTAATGGGGCTGCCGCTGAGCCTGCCCACCACCACGGGCGTTCCGTTTCCTATGCCCGGTGGCATTCTTCATTCTGTACCGGACGATTCTTCCGCTTGCGTTGCGACTGGAAATCGTGTGAAATAAGATCTGTCTTTAATTTTCTGTCTCATCTAAGGAGCTTTCCCCTTGAAACGATCCGCCCCGGTTTTTGCCGTTGTCCTTGGACTGGCCTTTCTGACAGGCGGGGCTTGTGCGCACGCAGCGGATAAGTCTTTGACAGAAAAAGATGTTCAGAGGATTGTGGAGACATATCTGCGTGAACATCCTGAAACCATTCTGGAATCTGTCGAGGCTCACCAGAAGAAGAAATATGAGGAAGAGGTTCAGAAACAAAAAGATAACCTCCAGTCCTATAAGGATTTTTTGCATGATGCGGATGCTCCGTCCGCCGGGAATCCCAAGGGCGATGTGACCGTTATTGAGTTCTTCGACTATAATTGCGGATATTGCAAACGCGCCTTTCCCGATATTGTGCGCTTGATTGAAACAGACCCGAATGTTCGCGTTGTCCTGCGCGACATTCCGATTCTGGGCGATACTTCTGTTTTGGCGGCGAAATGGGCTTTGGCGGCGCATCTTCAAGGCAAATACTTTGATTTTCACAAGGCCCTGATGGAGCATAACGGCCCGATCGACGAGGCTACGCTTGAGCGTCTGGGGAAATCCGCCGGTCTGGATACGGAAAAACTTCGGAAAGATGCCGGGAGCGAAGACGTTCAAAAACGCCTGGACAAGGACATGGAAGTTTCCCGCGCCATTGGAATCACCGGAACGCCCGCGTTCATCGTCAATGATGATATCGCGCGCGGAGCGGTCGGGTTCGACGGGCTGAAACAGGCCGTTGAAGAGGCTCGTAAAGCGAAGAAGAAATAATGCGCTTCGCCAGGGTTTTATAAGCAAAGAAGCTTCCGTTGGGTGGTCTCGTCCGGCGTGCCGAGAACCGTGATGTGTCCCATCTTTCGACCCTTTCGGACATCATGCTTGCCGTAAAGATGGACACATGCGCTTTTTATGTCCAGAAATTTTGTGGCCTGCTCCACGTTTGAGCCGATCAGATTGAGCATGATGGCATCGGAATGGCGAGCGGGATCCCCCACGGGCAGACCGCAGACGGTTCGGACATGCTGCTCAAACTGTGAAACTGCGCAGGCGTCAATTGTCCAGTGCCCGGAATTGTGGGTCCGCGGGGCGATTTCATTCGCCAGAATTCGTCCATCGCGGGTGACAAACATCTCCAGCGCCAGAACGCCGACCAGATCCACTGCTTCGGCAAGGCGTTCACTCAGATCAAGCGCGGTTTTTGCCATCTCGCCGGGAATGGCCGCGGGGACAGTGCTGCGCGCCAGAATATGGTCCCGGTGTTCGTTCAGGACGGGGCCGTAAACGGCGCATTGGCCGAGTTTGTCCCGGGCCACGATCACGGAGATTTCGCAAGTGAAATCAATGTGTTCCTCTAAAATCGCCTCTGATGTTCCAAGACTAATCCATTTTTCGATCATGTCGCTGTCGAGCCGGACGGTGCATTGGCCTTTGCCATCATAACCAAATCGTGTTGTTTTCAGAACGCCCTGACGCGCTCCCCATCCGAGCAACGCCTCGCGGATGCCTTCGGCGCTTGTGATTCGGACCCAGCGAGTTGTGGGGATGTTGATCTCGTTCAGGAACGTTTTTTCGGAAATCCTGTGTTGGGAAATTTCCAGAAGGCGATCGTCCGGCAGGACGGGGCGCAGACTCTGCAGATAGCGAATGGATTCAACAGGGATATTTTCGAACTCATACGTAATGACATCGGCCCTCTCGGACAGAGCCTTCAGGGCTTTTTTGTCCTCAAAAGGGGCCACGATTGTGTCTGCGGCAACCTGTGCGGCGGGACTGTTGGCCTCAGGGGTCAGGACAACGGTCTGAACGCCGAGGCGCGCCGCCGCCAGCGCCGTCATGCGGCCCAGCTGTCCACCGCCCAGAATGCCAAGGGTTTTGTGGAAAATCGCCATTCCCTAGGAATTCCGCGCCCGGTCGATGGCCTTGCGAAAAGCAACAGGATCAGCGATCTGGGGTAGAATAACTTCCCCGATGCCCATGCCGCGCACGATGACGCTGCCGTAATCCAGAATGCGTCCCAGAATGCTCTGGGCCACGTTGACGCCTTCGATTCGGTCGATGCTCATTTCGCCCACATGCCGGGCTACAAGGCCCCGCTTATAGACGATTCGGGATGTCGTCACCGCGATTTCAGTTGTGACCTTGTTCACCATCATCTGCGCGAATCGGATCAGTCCCATAATGAGCATGAAAAATGCGCCGAGTTTGATGGCAGGGTGCAGGGCGCGGACCTGATCGATCCATCCTGCCATAGGATCGTAACCGTATGTACTTAGACTAAAACCGGATTTTGCTTCGACGAAAATCGCTCCGGCCAGAACGACGATGCACAAAACCACGCCCCAGACGATGCTCATGATCGCCTTGAGCGTATACATCCAATGAAATTGTCCAACATGGACAAGTTCCTCTTCCGGACCCAGAGACTGCTGAACATAAAGCATTTCTATGAAGTCATCCTATGACACGTCTCCGAATGATATCCCCAAAGTGCGGGCCGTGTGAACCAGAGAACTGTTAACATCCACAGCCTGATAGGATTTGATCGCATCCTCAATCGGCACGTCCACAACCTCGCGGTTGCGCCAGACGGCCAGACGGTCGAATTTTCCTGCCGCAATCAGTTCAACGGCCTTTGCGCCAAAGGCGCTGGCGATCAGGCGGTCGCTATAGGTTGGCGCTCCGCCGCGCTGGACATGGCCCAGAACGGTTACGCGGGTCTCCGATCCTGTCGCTGCAGTGATCTGGGCGCACAGATAGGCGCCGATTCCGCCATAGCGTTTTTCTCCGCCGGAATGTTCAATCTGAAGGCATTCGCCCGTAGGTTTCTTGACGGCTTCGGAGACGACGACGAGGGCAAAATTCCGGCCTGTGTCTTTGACGGCCTTGATCTTCTTTGCAACACCTTCAATGCTGTAAGGAATTTCCGGGATCAGGATGACGTCTGCGCCACCCGCAATTCCCGTGGCCAGCGCAATATGACCGGCATCGCGCCCCATAACCTCTAAAATCATCACACGGTCGTGACTGGCCGCCGTGGGCTGGAGGCGGTCGAGCGCCTCGGTCGCAACGGTCACGGCGGTATCAAATCCGATAGAGCTTTCCGTCATGCCCAGATCGTTGTCGATGGTTTTGGGAATACCAACGAGGTTGATCCCGCCCTGCTGGGCCAGACGCCGCAAAATCGCGAAGCTGCCGTCTCCGCCGATCCCGACGAGGGCATGCAGGCCGAGTTTGTGATAGGCGTCGATCAATTCCTGCGAGCGGTCTTTCGTGGTCCCGTCCGGCATGGGATAGGCAAAGGGATAGCCCTTGTTGGTTGTGCCAAGAAGCGTCCCGCCCCGACGCAGAATGGTCCCGTCCAGATCGTCGGCGCGCAAAATACGGATATGTGGCGGGTCTTCGAACAGACCGGCGGTGCTGTGAAGAATTCCCACCGTTTCCCAGCCCTTGTTGTCGGCGGCAAGAACCACGGCCCGAATGGCGGCGTTCAGCCCCGCGCAGTCGCCACCACTTGTCAGAATTCCTATGCGCTTCTTGCTCATTTTTATAACCCCGTTGGATGAATTTTTAGTTACTTCGGCATGTCTCAATATTTACCATTTTTCTTTCGCAGCGAGACGCACAGTTTTATCGGTTTCGTTCTGTTCTGTCTATCGGGTTTCCAGGGGATTTTTTGTCGCACCTCGCCGGGAAGAGATTCTTCAGCGAGGCGGTGTCAGAAAGGGGGCGAGGGTGTACATATCGGGGTGTGTTTCCCGTGCCTGCGCGCCTGTAAAATTTTGCAAGGCAGATTGAAACGAAGCCATCGCGCCAATGGCCGCGCCCTGATCTTCAATGGCCTTGATAATGCGTTCCAGAGGCGTGAGCGGTCTAGGCAAAACCTCAATACTCAGATCTCTTCGGTCTCCAAGACCAATCTGGCGCGCCGTGTAGTCCAGTGCAGCATCAATTCCGCCCAGTGAATCCACGAGGCCGACTTTCTTCGCCTGAGCACCTGTCCAGACCCGGCCTCCGGCGATTTTCTCCACTTGATCTACTGGCATCTTTCGTCCTTGCGCCACCCGGTCCACAAAGGCTGTATAAATTTCATCAAGCATGGCGTTCATCCGCTCTGCACCTGACGGAGAAAAAGGAGCGTTGAATGTCCAGAAACCGGCATTTTGTCCCCATCGGACCGAATCCCACGTTACTCCGATTTTTCCCCATAATCCAGAAAGGTCGAATTTTCCGCCAACGACTCCGATTGACCCGGTCAGGGTGGCTGGCAGGGCGAAGATGGCGTCCGCGGGCGCAGCGATCCAGTACCCACCGGAAGCCGCCATATCACCCATGGAGACGATAACTTTTTTGTTTTTCTCTCGGGCACGTACAATGGCCCGGCGGATGGTCTCGGAAGCTGTCGGGGAGCCGCCGGGGCTGTTGATTCTCAGGACGATGGCCGGAATGGCAGGATCATTGGCTGCGTCTGTTATCGCCTGAGCGATGTCCTGTGCGCTGGCGGGCTGTTCTCCCATCAAAAGCGGAGATTTGTCAGAATCCGAATCTCCCTCTACGATGGCGCCGACGACATAGACAAGGGCAACGGGAACGCCATTCGCGGGAGGGGACTTCCCGGGAAAGGGGGCGGCGTAGTAGGCTTCAAGACTGACAAAGGGGATGTCGTCCTCGGACTGATTGCCGATTCGGGCGTTGATCTGCGCCGTCAGCACATCTTCGTAATCCACCCGGTCGAGCAGCTTTCCGTCCAGAGCCTCTTTGCCCAGCAAAAGACCTCGGTCGATCAAGGCACGCAGAGCCACGGGCGTGATTTTTCTGTCTGCCGCGATGTCCGAAAGCATCTGTTCTCCCAGATTTCCGATCATCCGAGTCAACATAACCCGGTTTTCAGGGGTCATTTCGGCGTGGGTCAGATTTTCAAAGGCGGTTTTATATTCCTTACGCTGGAAGAATTCCGCCTGTACGCCGACCTTGTCGAGAAGGCCCTTCAGGTACGGGGACTCAATCCCGATTCCTGCAATGGACAGGGTGCCCAGAGGCTGCATCCAGATTTGCTCAAAGGCCGAGGCCAGATAATAGGTGCCCAAGCCCCTGCCGGGATCGCCATATTCCGTGGCATGGATATAGGCGAACTTTCCGGTCGAGCGGAATCGTTTCAGGGCAGCCCGCAGCTCTTGAATGTGGGCAAGGCCGACATTCCCGTTCTTCAAATGGGCGACGATTCCTTTGACGCGCGGGTCTGTCTCGGCCCGGTCCAGCGCCTCAATGACCCGAAGAATTGAAAGGTGACGAAAGGCGAAAGGATCAGAAAAAGTCGATTCCATTTCCTTTTCAGGAATATCGCCGTCGATATCAAGATGCAGGACGATGGTATCGGGTAGAGGTGGTGTAACGGTTCCGGCCATCCGGAACGCTGAAAAACCGCCGAGAAGAGACAGGGTCAGGACCAATGCTCCCAAGGTGGTGCACGTCCGGCGCAGGGCGCGCCAAAGCCCTCCGAGGATACGTCGCCACAGCGGAACAGGCCGAATTCCTTGCGAGGCGGGCAAGGAAGGACGGGGCGTGTAGACGAGGGGCTTGTTTCTCAGGCTGTCATTTGGTCCTGGCATGGCGTGTTGGCATCGCTGATTTTCTCAAACGGGCACCGCGCCCGCATGAACCATACAGGGGAGCCACAGAAATCACAAGACGGGGTTTTGCAGGAGGAAGATGCTCGGTGCTTTTCTTTTTGGAAGAAAGGTTTTACAATCCGGTAAATTTTTTAATGGTACGCCCCGGACACAAAAAGGCAGATTTCATGGTTGCTTTTATTGAAACCCTTCACTTCAACAAGGCGGATTTTATCTCTGCGCCGCTTGAGGAACTCGACAAGATCTCGGGACGGATGCGTCCGATGAACGAGGTGAAGATGGACGCCGAAGATGCGCGTTTGAAGATAACCGCAGACGGCCCTCATGCTCTGCATGTGAGCCTGGTTTGTTCTGAAGATGGAACATTCCGCGTTTCTCTTTCTCTCTACTCGGCTGCTTATGAGATTGTTACCCGAGTCGAATTTCCTTTGAGCGAAATTGTCGCGGCTTATGACGCCAGGGTCAAGGGGGGCGATACATCCACGCCCGACGTTCCGGCTATGGAACTGGCTCGGATTGATGTGGAAGCTATATTACGTAAAACATTGTCCGGGTGGATTAAGGGGCAGGCGGATTCCCTTTTTCAACCCCTGTCCAGAGGTCTGGTGCGGGCTGTCTTTGATCTGCGCGCGGCGCGGGATACGGTCAGGAAAATCGACCTTAAAAAAGTGGCAGCGGGCGGGGCTCATCGTACTTATGACGATCATCGCCGCTCTACATGATTGGCCTTATTCGTACCGCAGAGCTTCGACGGGATCAAGCCTTGCCGCGCGCCAGGCGGGGTAAAGTGTTGCCAGAATTGATAAAATGACGGACATCATGACAATCAGGATAACCTCGTGCCATTCGACCTGAGCGGGGAGACGTGAGAAAAAATAAATTTCGGCAGGAAAGAGAGTCGTCCCGCTTAGGGACTGGATGGCTTGACGGATTGATTCAATATTGAGCGCGAAGGTAATGCCGCATGCCGCTCCGACGAAGGTTCCTGCAAGTCCGATGCTTGCTCCGGTCAGAATGAAAATTTTCAGCAAAGTCCGGCGCGTGGCGCCAATGGTGCGCATGATGGCGATGTCACGGGATTTGTCTTTGACCAGCATAATCATCGACGAAATAATATTGAACGCGGCAACCAGAATAATCAGCGTCAGAATCAGGAACATCACGTTGCTTTCAACTTCCAGTGCGCCCAGAAAAGTGCTGTTGGAATCCCGCCAGTCATAAACTCCCGCGTGTCCGTCCAGTGCCAGTTCCATCGCTGTCTTGACCGGATCAATGGCGGCAGGGTCGCGGGTCATGACCTCGATGGCTGTTACCGACTCGGGAAGCTGGAAAAAAGCCTGGGCCTGTTCCAGAGACATAAACACGAACCCATTATTGTACTCGTACATCCCCACATCAAAAATTATGCCGACCACGAAGCGCTGGGTTCGGGGCATGCTCCCGAACGGGGTCGCGCGAACCTTGGGGGACATCAGGACAAGAGAGTCCCCCACCCCGATCCGCAGGCGATCTGCGAGCGCGGTTCCGATGGCGATCTGCCCTGCACGAAAATTCTCGATATTTCCTTCCTGAATGGCATTCGCCAGAATGGGGCGCTGCATGAAGTTGTTCGCACTCAGGCCCCGGACGGCAACGCCCGAGGCGGACCCGCCAACAGTCACAAGAGCCTGACTTTCGATCATCGGTGTGACTGCAACCACACCGGGAACATTCTGAATGCGGGCGGCCAGATCGGGATAATCGTCCAGCGCCGCGCCCGTGCGATAGACGCTCAAGTGCCCGTTGATCCCGAGCATCCGGTCGATCAGTTCTGCCCGAAATCCGTTCATGACGGACATGACGATAATCAGGGTCGCAACGCCCAGAAGAATTCCCAGAAACGAAAATCCGGCAATCACCGAGACAAAGCCTTCCGCCTTGCGTGCGCGCAAGTACCGCCAGGCCATCATTTTTTCAAACGACGTGAACATGGCCTCTATATAGACTGAAAATCCATCTCGCGGTACGATTTTCTTTGTGGTGGCCCCGGCGATTTTTTTGAGTGTCCGGGCAAAGAATCCCGTTGACAGAGGCTCAGGAGTTTCCTATCACGGAGGCGGACTGCAAGCCGTCGGCCTTTTTTTGGGGTTGTGGCTTTTTATAGAAAACCAGACTGTCAAGGAAGAGCGCACGCCATGTCTAAGGAGAAATTTGAGCGGAACAAGCCGCATGTGAATGTTGGAACGATTGGTCACGTGGACCACGGGAAGACGACGTTGACGGCGGCGATTACGCACACTTTGGCGAAGGCTGGTGGTGCGACGGCGATGGACTACGCGCAGATTGACAAGTCTCCTGAGGAGAAGGCGCGAGGGATCACGATTGCGACGACGCACGTGGAGTACCAGACGGCGAATCGGCACTATGCGCACGTGGACTGCCCTGGTCACGCGGACTATGTGAAGAACATGATTACGGGCGCGGCGCAGATGGACGGTGCGATTTTGGTGGTGTCCGCGGCGGACGGCCCGATGCCCCAGACGCGGGAGCATATTTTGCTGGCGCGTCAGGTGGGTGTTCCTGCGATTGTTGTGTTCATGAACAAGGTGGACATGGTTGACGATCCGGAGCTTTTGGATCTGGTGGAGATGGAAGTTCGTGAGTTGCTGAGCAAGTACGAATTTCCTGGCGACGACATTCCGATTATCAAGGGATCTGCGCTGGCGGCTCTGGAGGGGAGGAATCCCGAGATCGGGGAGCAGAAGGTTCTGGAGCTGATGGCTGCGGTGGATTCGTACATTCCGACGCCTGCGCGTCCGAAGGACAAGCCGTTTTTGATGCCTGTGGAAGACGTGTTTTCGATTTCGGGCCGTGGGACGGTTGTGACGGGTCGTGTGGAGCAGGGCGTTGTCAAGGTCGGCGAGGAAATCGAGATTGTGGGTCTGAAGGCGACGCAAAAGACGGTCGTGACGGGCGTTGAGATGTTCCGCAAGCTGCTGGATCAGGGCGAGGCCGGGGACAATATCGGGGCGTTGCTGCGCGGGACGAAGCGCGAGGAAGTGGAGCGCGGTCAGGTTTTGTGCGCGCCGGGCTCGATCAAGCCGCACACGAAGTTTCAGGCGGAGGCCTATATTCTGTCGAAGGAAGAAGGCGGTCGCCACACGCCGTTTTTCGCGAATTATCGTCCGCAGTTTTACTTCCGGACGACGGACGTGACAGGCGAGGTGACGCTGGCCGAGGGCACCGAGATGGTCATGCCTGGCGACAATGTGCGGTTTGATGTGAAGCTGATCGCGCCCATCGCCATGAACGAAGGTCTGCGCTTTGCCATCCGCGAAGGCGGCAGAACCGTCGGCGCAGGCGTCGTCGCTAAAATTATTGAATAAAAAGAGGGGGCAGAGTTGCCCGGAACTCTTGATGCGCCGCTTTTCCTGTCACGGGAAAGGCGGCGTTTTTGTTTTGCCATCTGTTCTGAATGTGGCCCCCTTGCTTTTTGTAGAAAGGGGGTATAAAAGGACCTCTCGTTTAACCTGTGCGTTTGAAAAAGACCTGTGATTTTATGGCAAAAGAAGACCTTCTTGAATTCAAAGGCGTTGTAACCGAGGTTCTCCCGAATGCGATGTTTCGGGTCAAGCTTGAGAACGACCATGTTGTTCTGGCGCACAGCGCCGGAAAGATGCGTAAAAACCGCATTCGTGTTCTCGAAGGTGATACCGTTGTCGTCGAAATGACTCCTTACGATCTCACCAAAGGTCGGATCATTTTCCGCGAAAAATAAAAAAGCAGGGAGTTGAGCCCTTTTCATGACGGTTTCATCCCTGCCCGTGTCCGGGCGCCCTCTTTTTATTCTTGCCTCTGCTTCGCCGCGTCGGGCGGCTCTTCTGGCTTCGATCGGCGTTGTGCCGGACCGGATTGTGCCTGCCGATATTGACGAAACGCCCGGAAAAGCCGAGCTACCCCGGCCTTATGCTGTCCGCATGGCTACTGAAAAAGCTCAAAAAGTTGCCGCGCAAAACCCCAACTGCCTTGTTCTGTCCGCCGATACGGTGGTGGGATGTGGACGGCGAATTCTGCCCAAGGCCGAAACTCCGGATCAGGCCCGCGCCTGCCTTGCCCTGATCTCTGGTCGGCGCCATCGGGTGCTTACGGCGATGACTCTGATGGCGCCGGATGGAAGAATATCAAAGGCCTTGTCACAGACGACGGTCACGTTCAAGCGCCTCAGCCCCCGCGAGATCGACGCTTACATCCAGTCCGGAGAATGGTCTGGAAGAGCCGGAGGATATGGCATTCAAGGTCGTGCCGGGGCTCTTGTGAAAACCCTGCACGGATCGTATACCGGAGTGGTGGGTCTTGACCTTTATGGTGCGATGGGCCTTTTGAACGCAGCCGGGTACGCGGGGATCGATTTTGGACATTCTGGTTGAAGATCAGGGCGGAACACTCTGGGTTGCTGCGCTGGAGAAGGGGCGGCTTGAGGGAATTGAGATTGATCCGCTGTCCGAGCGGGTGCGATGGGGGTCTGTCTATCGGGCGCGCGTGAGCCGGATTGATGCGGCGCTTGATGCTGCTTTTCTTGATCTGGATGGCGAAAACGATGCTATCCTTTACGCTGCCGACGTGCGAATCGAGGGGCGCCCTGCCAAGGGAGGGAAAGGACGCACGAAAGAACCCGGTGGACATAAGGCCATTGGAAAATTGCTTCAACCCGGTCAGATGATCGCCGTTCAGGCCAAGACGGGATATTTGCCGCGTGGCGCCCTGGCGGATCAGGAGGATATTCCCTCCGAGCAGAAAATCACGCGTGTGAGCATGGATGTTACCTTGGCGGGACGATATCTCATCTATGCGCCGATGGAGCAGGATAACAGGATTTCCAGCCGTATCCGGGATAAAAAAGCCCGGGCGCAACTTCAGGATATGCTGCATGCGCTTGAGGACGTGCACGGATGCATTCTGCGAGCGTCCGCTTTAAGTCTTCAAACAGATGTTCTGCGGCGCGAGGCGCGGATTCTGCGCGCAACATGGGAGCAGCTTCACAAACATCTGGAAGGCGATACGCCCCAGCTTGTCATGCGTGGGCCGGATGCTTTTCATCGTCTTTTGTCCGATCACGCTGCGGACAAGATTGGCGAGATTTCTGTTCATGGCGATGACGTGCTGGAGCATGCGCTGGACTGGTGCGAGGTTTACGCGCCGGATCTGGTCACGCGAGTTGAGCCGATTGAGACGCTCGGTTCGTCGGATGATCTGGCTCTATTTGTCACGCGGGATGTACTGGATCAGGTGGAGACACTGCTGCGGCCTTATATTTTGCTACCGGGGGGCGGGAGCGTCATTCTTCAGGAGACGGCAGCGTTGACAGCAGTGGACGTGAATGCCGCCTCTGATCGCGGGTCGAAACTGGGCGTCAATCTGGAAGCTGCGGCGGAAATTGCGCGGCAAATTCGCCTGCGGAATATCGGCGGAATTATCATCATCGATTTTCTGAAGAGCAAAACCGGAGCAGACAAAGCCGCTCTTGAAAAAGCGTTGATTCATGCGTTTGACTCGGATCCCTGTACTGTACAGGTTCACGGGCTGACCGCGTTGGGGCTTCTGGAAATCACCCGTGCGCGCCGGACGCCACCTTTGCGGGAACGGCTGGAGGCCATTTTCGATTCATAAGGGCGTTATCGGTATTTGGCTTCATTTTCTAAATTTGCTGCGATCTGGGCTTCCCATCGGTCGCCGTTATCCAGAAGTCTCTGTTTGTCGTAAAACAGCTCCTCCCGCGTCTGGGTGGCGAATTCGAAATTCGGCCCTTCCACGATGGCATCGACCGGGCAGGCTTCGGCACACAGGCCGCAGTAAATACACTTCGTCATATCAATGTCATAGCGCGTGGTGCGGCGAGACCCGTCGTCTCGTGGTTCGGCCTCGATCGTGATGGCCTGCGCCGGGCAGACGGCCTCACATAACTTGCATGCGATACAGCGCTCCTCGCCATTGGGATAGCGGCGCAGGGCATGCTCCCCGCGAAAACGCGGCGAGAGCGGCCCCTTTTCGTTGGGGTAATTGATCGTCACCCGCGGCACGAAAAACGCATATTTCAGGGTCAGAATCAGACCCTTGAAAATTTCAGACAGCAGGAACGGGCGAAGCAAACGAGTCATGCGGCAAGATTTATCACGAACGCGCACAAAAAAGAAGTCCCGGCGCCGTGCAAAATGTGTTTTCCTTCTTTTCGTTCAAATTCCGTGGACCGGGGCCGGGATCGGCGTTAAACTCCGCTCCGGCACGTCTTTATCGTCCATCAGGATTAAACTTTCCCGGAGAAACTTTATGCAAACATCCGTTGTCCTGTGCGGTTTCAAGCGATCCCCCATGCATTTCGCCGGAAAGGGCGCTCTGGCCCGTGTCCGGCCTGACGACATGGCGGCGGCGGTGGTCGGGGCGCTGGTCCGGGAGACGGGGGTTCGGCCCGAGGACATTGAGGATCTTATTCTGGGCTGCGCGTTTCCGGAGGCCGAGCAAGGCTTTAACATCGGGCGGATCGTGGCGGGGCTGGTGGGGCTGCCGATTTCTGTGGCGGGCGCGACGGTCAACCGGTTCTGCGGATCGTCCATGAGCGCGATTCACATGGCTGCCGGAGCCATCGCCTGCGGAGCGGGCGAGGTCTTTGTGTGCGGGGGCGTGGAGTCCATGAGTCGTGTGCCTATGGGCGGTTTTAACCCCATGCCCAATCCGCGTCTGGGCGAGATTTATCCTCAGGCCTACATGTCTATGGGCGAGACGGCTGAAAATCTGGCGAAAAAATACGGGATTTCCAGACGCGATCAGGAAGAGTTCGCTGTCGCCTCCCACCGCAAGGCTGCCGCTGCTGCAACGGGTGGGAAATTTACGGATGAAATCGTTCCCATCGGGGCGGTTGCAACGGACGGGACCATCCGCCCGGACACGACGGCGGAGGCTTTGGCGGGTTTGAAACCAGCTTTCGATGAAAAAGGAACCGTCACGGCGGGGACGGCCTCGCCCTTGACGGATGGCGCGGCGGCGGTTCTGGTGGCCTCTGAAAGCTATGCACGGAAAAACGGCCTTCCGGTTCTGGCGCGAATCCGGTCGATGGCCGTGGCGGGATGCGCCGCCGAGATCATGGGAATCGGCCCCGTTCCGGCCAGTCGCAAGGCGCTCGACCGGGCGGGTTTGTCTTTGTCGGATATGAATATTATTGAGTTGAATGAAGCCTTTGCGGCGCAGTCTTTATCCGTTGTCAAGGAAATGAATCTTGATCCGGCGCGGCTTAATCTTGATGGCGGGGCGATTGCTCTGGGCCATCCGCTGGGCACGTCAGGCGCGCGCATTACCGGGAAACTGGCTTCTCTTCTGAAGCGCGAAAACAAGCGGTATGGTCTGGCCACCATGTGCATCGGCGGCGGGCAAGGCATCGCCACGGTGCTCGAAGCTGTTTAAAACGCGCCATCATTTAGCGTTCCGGGAAGCTTGAATTAAGGATTGGGATGTGACGTTCTCCCCTTAAACTGAGGCAAGATGAGATAGAGTCTGCAACCCGAGAGAAGGAGCAGACGATGAAGATGTGGTCCTAAAATATTGCGTTTCGTACCGCCCGGCCTGATAGCCAGAAAGACTTATATTTCAAAAACCCTATGTTTTCTGAAACATAATAATGCTTAATGCAGATTCGTACCCTCGTCAATCGTTATTTCAGAAAATTGGTGGTTTTTTGAAATAACGAAATGGCGTATGTCAGAAACTTTGCAACTCAGGTTGGCCTTTCATAAAAATTAAGATTGACTTGGAAAAACGAAACATGTTCTTATTTCCAATAATAATTAATTCAGAAAAGCTAAAAAACAGGGAGGTTAGAAAATGGACAGGAAGAATCCCCGGATTCCGTTTGCGTTTGCTGCGGCCAATGGTGCACCCGGAAGACTCGAAAGCCTTTATGTGGCGCAGGGTATCGAACCGGATGCAGACAATTCAAGGTGTTTGTTAAGGGATCTTGAGGCCTTTGAAACAAGATCAAGCTTTTTTGTCCCGGCAAGTCCCCTGAGACGGTCTATTCCCTGAGATCTCCGGGCTTGCGTTCCGTTTTCCGGGAGAGAAAAAGCAATCTCTCCCGGTCCTTTCTTTTCCTTTGCCATGGCCGCAGAAATAGGCTAGAAGACCCGGGATGTCGGAGTGTAGCGCAGCTTGGTAGCGCACTTGCATGGGGTGCAAGGGGTCGAAGGTTCAAATCCTTTCACTCCGACCATTTTTTCTTTTTCCCAGAAGGGTTGGCGAAGGATAAAACCCCGCGGGAGAATCACAGAATTTCTTTCATCAGGAGGCGGATCCGTCAGGGGATCGGCTTTCCCGATTCCACCCGGATCAGGAACAATCCCGCGCCGATGATAAGGGCCGCTCCGATCCCTGTCCATAAATCGGGAAAGTCTCCGAAGAAAAGCGCGCCGAGCGCCACAGCCCAGAGAATCTGGACATAATGAAACGGCGCGACACCGGCAGACGGAGCCAACAGATAGGCCCGGGCCAGAAACATGTTACCAAGCGTTGTCATGGCTCCGGCTAACATCAGGAACAGAATTTCGGGCCCATTCGGAATTTCAATACCCTGAATCGTCATCAGGACGAACGCTCCGGCGAGAATCATGATCTGGACGTAAAACGCAAAGCATATCGGCGAATCATTCCCCGCCCGGATGTGCCGGACAATGACACAGGAGATCGAGAACAGGATTGCCGCCGCCAGACCCGCGAGAACCGGCGGGGAAAGCGGAACCAGACCGGGGCGCAGGACAATCAATATCCCTGAAAACCCCACCAGAATGGCCGCCCAGTGCGCGCGGGTGGCTTTTTCGCCGAGAAACCGGATGGCCAGAAGCGCAATCAGAAACGGCGCCAGAAAAAACATCGAATAGACCGTCGCCATCGGCAGGGCAGAAAAGGCGACGATTCCCAAAGACGCATGCGAAAAGACGATGGCTCCGCGCACAAGATGTATGCGCAGGTGATTCGTGCGCAGATGTGCGGACAGACCACCCTGTCTCCATGCAAACAGAAAAAGAAAGACCAGGGAAAATGCCGCTGTATAAAAACAGATCGCGGGGGAAGACAATGTTGCCCCCAGATGTTTGAACGCCGCGTCTCCGATGGAAAAGAAGCTAAAGCCCCCTATGGCGGCGAGAATGGCTTTTCTTTTAGCGTCCATCCTGATTTCTTTCATCCTCCGGGGGTCATGTGCACCGATCTATGACATGCCGGAACACCTCGCGCACGCGTTTTTTGCGTTTCATGCGCAAAGTCTCTTGCCTTGTGGGGGCAAATTCTGCCACAAACAGACTCATGAAGAAGACCGATGAAATGCTCCGGTACGATAAAATGGTGGAAGGCGCCCTGCGGGGCGTCGTCCGGCAGGCGGTCGAAGAGGTCGTGGCCAGCGGACTTCCGGGCGATCACCATTTCTATATTACCTTCATGACCGACTATCCGGGCGTGGAAATCCCCGCCTATCTGCGGGACCGATATCCGGGTGAGATGACCATCGTCCTTCAGTACCAGTTTTACGACCTCAAGGTTGACCGCGAGAAAATGAGTGTCACTCTGTCCTTTAACAATGTGCCGGAACGACTGGTGATTCCTCTGGCCGCCGTGAGCATCTTTGCCGATCCGTCCGTCAATTTCGCGCTTCAGTTCCAGCCGATGGGCGAGGGCGGGGAAGACGATGGCACAGATGGCGGACCTGATGGACCGGGCGGCGATGGTTCCGGAGGCGTACCCAAAAAGAACGATCATACCACCGGCGAGGTTGTCTCTCTCGATCAGTTCCGGAAGAAATAAAACGCGGTTTCGGGAGTTTGGTGATGACTGCGTGCGCCCCCGATGCTTCTTCTCCTTGCGAAGCGGCGCGGCGGGATTTTCTGGGTCGTGCGGGCGGATGGGCCTTTCTGGCCCCGGTCGGTGCGGACAGTTCTTCGCGATCCTATCTGCGGGTTCAGGACAAAACAGGAAAAACGGCAATTTTAATGGAGTCCGCGCTGGATTCCTCGCCCTTGTCCACGCCGGGACATAAGATCTCGGATTTTCTCCGGATCGCCGACGCCTTGCGGGGCAGCGGATTGCACACCCCGGAAATTTACGCCGCCGCGCCGGATCAGGGCTTTGTCCTGATGGAAGATTTCGGGGATGTTTCTTTCCGCGCGGCGCTGGAGGCTGGGGCCGATCCGGTGGAGGTGTACACGCTCGCCGCGAACGTCCTGATCCATCTGCGCGGCGCCGCGCCGGATCTGGCCCTGCCCGATTATTTCGCCAGTCCCGTCCACACCGGGCGGCGGCGGATCGTGGACTGGCTCCTTCCGGTTCAAAGACGCGCCGTCAACCCTGATGGTCTGGCCGAGGATTACCTGTCTGTCTGGGATAAAGTCCAGTCCGCTTTGCCCCCGCCCATGACCGGATTCCTGCATGTGGATTTTCATGTGGATAACCTGATGTGGGTTGAGGGAAAACAGGGGCTTGACCGCTGTGGGCTTCTTGATTTCCAGGGGGCGATGCGTGGGCCCCTCGCCTATGATCTGGCCAATCTTCTGGGCGATATGCGCGTGGACGTTCCAGACGTCGTCCATGATCCGGTCATGACCCGCTTTTGCGCCGGGATGACCCGTCAGGACGCCGAGTCCACTCGCCTGTGGTGCGCGGTTTTAAGCGCCCAGTTTCATTGCCGCATGGCCGGGCAGGTGATTCGTCTGGCCCTTGTTGGCGGCAAGCCACTCTATCTGAGCTATCTTCCGCGCATTCTGCGTCTTCTGCGGGCCGACCTGACCGCGCCGATTCTGGAGCCGATCCGGCGTTGGATGGATGAAAACAACGTTGATTTAAGCCCGCCCGGTGCTATAAATCCTGAAGAGATCAAAAAATTTATTCGCCCGGATGCTTTTTAGGTCCGTTTCGAGAGGAAGAACACCCGCCATGTCCATCATCGCCGACCGCATGAGCCGCATCAAACCCTCGCCCACCATCGCCGTTACGAACAAGGCCCGCGACCTCAAGGCCGCCGGACGCGATGTCATCGGTCTGGGCGCGGGCGAACCCGATTTCGACACGCCCGACTTCATCAAGGACGCGGCCAAGCTGGCCATGGACAAAGGCCAGACGAAATACACCGCCGTCGACGGCACGCCGGAGCTTAAAGACGCCATCATCGCCAAATTCAAACGCGACAACGGACTGACTTACGCCCGCGATGAAATCATCGTCGGAACGGGCGGGAAGCAGGTTTTGTTCAATGCGTTGCTGGCCTCTCTCAATCCGGGGGACGAGGTGATTATTCCGGCGCCGTACTGGGTTTCCTATCCCGACATGACGGTTCTGGCCGAGGGCGTGCCGGTTTTCGTCGAATGCCCGGAGTCCGACGGGTTCAAGCTCCGCCCCGAAGCCCTTGAGGCCGCCATCACGCCGCGCACGAAATGGCTGATTCTGAATTCCCCTTCAAATCCCACGGGCGCGGCCTATGCGCGCGCCGAGATCAAGGCCCTGACGGACGTTCTCGTGCATTACCCGCATGTGTGGGTGATGTCGGACGATATTTACGAAAAGATTATTTACGATGGATTCGAATTTACAACTCCGGCGCAGGTCGAACCGGCCCTCCTGAACCGCACCCTGACCGTCAATGGCGTCTCCAAGGCCTATGCCATGACGGGCTGGCGGATCGGATATGCGGGCGGGCCGAAGGCGCTCATCAAGGCCATGACCAACCTGCAAAGCCAGAGCACCTCAAACCCATGCTCCATCGCTCAGGCTGCTGCTGCTGCCGCGCTGAACGGAGATCAGAGCTTTCTGACCGCGCGCAATGAAAGCTTTCGCGCACGGCGGGATATGGTGGTGGAGATGCTCAATGCCGCGCCGGGCCTGCGCTGCCCCAAACCGGAAGGCGCGTTCTATGTCTATCCCTCCTGCGCCGGGCTGATCGGCAAAACCACGCCGGATGGGAAACTCCTGACCAGCGATGAAGACGTGGTGACGTACTTTCTCGAATCCGTTGGCGTGGCGTGCGTTCAGGGGGCGGCGTTCGGCCTGTCGCCTTATTTCCGGATTTCCTACGCCACCTCGACCGAAGCCCTGCGTGAAGCCTGCACCCGCATTCAAAAGGCCTGCGCCGCCGTGTCCGGCGCGTCTCAGGCCATGCGCAGTTCAGGAAGCTGAGTCCGGGGCAAATCAATCTGGATACGTCCCAGTGCCTCGTCTTCTATCGAAACCGGAACGCAAATGAACCGGACATTGTCCGATCGGGCATAGACTGCATCGGGTGCCAGGCTCTGCTGGTTTCTGGATTCCCGATTTTCAACCAGTTGTCCGGCGAGACGATCATAAATTTCTTTTTGCTGCTCAATTTCCTCTTGAGCATAGGCGATAAGGGTCTGAATGCGCTCTGGACTCGTATTCAGAATGTCTCTGGGGCCGTGCTGAGCCTCATCCCATTCGCGATCAAGGATATAGACATGCTCCGGTCCGTAAAGCGTCTCAAGCGTCTCGATATCCGACAGGTGTACATTAAGCGATGTCAGGTCCAGCGTTGCTCCTGTTAAAAGTCCCAGAAATGAAGAGCGATCGTAACGTGCCTGATTGAGTCTGCGAAAATTCTTGGCGGTTCCGAACTGGACAAAAGAAAGGGAGTGTTCCCCTCTTGTCGCACTTGCTGCGCGCGTGAAGGCGTGGACCAGAGGAACAGGGCTGGCCACGCCCGCCGTGTCTACGTGATGAGACTTCGTTATTTCATTGAAATAAGATGGGAAAACCGTCGGACAGGCGGATGTCGCCAGAATGGCTGTGGCTACCGGAGTTTGCCGCATTTCCTCCAGACGCGCGGCTTTTTTTTCTGCGGAACTGAAATAACGATCCGAAACGCTGTCTCCTTTCAGAATCCCGTCGCAAAAATTCACGAAGTGATAGGGGCGGGCGGTTCCCGGCGCGATAATGCCACTGGGGATGACGATGGTTCCGAGCAGATCGGTCATCATCACATCGCCCAGAAGTCTGGGCAACGTCGTCTCCATGATGGTTCGATCGTAATGCAGATCTGTCCTTTTAAGGAGGGCCTTGACGACTTGTTGCGGATAATGCCAGCGGTTGTAAGGCAGATATTGAGGGAGATACTCGTAGAATATATCGGCCATCTGCGCCGCGCTATAGCGGGGTTTTGAGGGGTCCTCCGGGCTTGGCGTCAAAAGTCCAACCCCGGC
Organism: Rhodospirillales bacterium; assembly: GCA_020638285.1. Taxonomy (GTDB): domain Bacteria; phylum Pseudomonadota; class Alphaproteobacteria; order Micavibrionales; family Micavibrionaceae; genus JACKIV01. Next base: position 202,452 of record JACKIV010000002.1, read on the forward strand.
AATCGCTCCGACCGAGGCGCAATAAAACGCATCGAACAGCTCGGAAAGCGGACGCTCTGTCAGGCTTTCAAGATGTTTGAGTTTTTCGACCTGCAAGACTCCCATAGCTCCGCCGCCCTGAAGATCGGCGACGAAAATCCTGACCGGATCACGCCTTGCCATGATAGACCTCTCCTGTTTCATTGCTCCGGGCGCTTTGCGGCCCCTGCCACATTTATACCCTTTTCTGGAGGGTAAGGCGGAAAAAATCGTCGCCGCACTGCGAAAGAGCCTGATACACCGCGCCGGGCGGCGCGTCCAGTTTTTTCAACGCTTCGACAAACCGGGCCCGCAGCGCAGGCGCCGAATCCAGAACTTTTTCAACGCCGTTGGCGATGTTTTCCGGGGTGCATGCGCTCTGGATAAACTCCGGCACCACGGGTGCATCCAGCAAGATATTGACCAGATGCGCGTATTTTATTCTCACCATGCGCCGGATGATGGCCCAGCTAAGCGCATTCATCCGATAGGCGATCACATGCGGCACGCGCGCGGCGGCAAGCTCCAGCCCCACGGTTCCCGATGTCGCCATGGCGGCGCTGCATGCGGCGAGAGCCTGCGCCCGGTCTGCGCCCGTGACGATATGGACGGGGGCCGACAGATCTGCCGCCCGGCGTTCCATTTCGGCCCGCAAATGTTCCAGCGTTGGAATCACAAAGACAACGTCGGGATGGCGCGCCGCAAATATGCGCGCGGCTGTAAACAGGGTCGATCCCGTCCGCGCGATTTCGCCTCGTCGGCTGCCTGGCAGAATCCCGATAACGGTCTGATTCGGTGCAATGTCATGCGCGGTGCAAAAGGCGGCTCCGTCCGCCGTCACAAAGGCGCTGCGCGTCACCGGATGTCCGACAAAAATGGCACGCAGGCCTTCGCGCAGGAAAAAAGGCGGCTCAAAAGGAAGAAGGCACATCACGGCATCGACGAGTCGGGCCAGCTTTTTCGCCCGCCCCGGACGCCAGGCCCAGACGCTCGGCGCGACATAATGCACGAATTTCGGAGCCGCACGCCCCATGCGCCGCCGCACGCCGCGTACAACCCGCAAGGTAAAATCCGGGGAATCAATCGTAACCACGATACCCGGTTTCTCTTGCTCAATGGCGGCCACAGTTTCCCGAATCCGGCGCAAAATCAGGCGCAGGCGCGGCAAAATCTCGGCAAGCCCCATAACCGCCAGATCCTGCATCGGAAACAGGGAAACCAGTCCCCGTGACTCCATCAACGGCCCGCCGATACCCGAAAATGTGATTTCCGGCGACTTCTCCCGTACAGAGTCCATCAAGGCCGCGCCCAGAGAATCCCCCGACGGCTCGCCCGCAATCAGAAAGATTTTAGAAGGGAAAACGGACATAATATCCATATCCTGCCTGAAAAATTTTCAGTCGCCGCCCAGATCCTCAAACGGATCAATTCCGGTGACAAACAACGACGCTTCATTAGCCCGGCGCGTGACGTCCTCCGGGTCGAGGATCAGGCTGTTCCCGGCCTCCAGCGCAATGCCGGACAATCCAGCTTGCGCCGCCAGATCCACCGTCCGCGGCCCGATGGCGGGAAGGTCCAGATCCCGGTCCTGACCCGGTTTGAAGACTTTGACCAGGACCCCGCCATCGTCCTTTCCCGTATTTTTCCGGCGCAGATCGGCGCATCGGAGAATCAACGCATCCGTTCCTTCCGCCGCCTCGACGCCCAGAACGATGCCCTGCTGGACGATTACGGATTGACCGACATCGACGCGGCCCAGAGCCTGCGCCACCGTAAAACCCCGGCGGATATCCGCGCGCGCCTGCGCTCCCGGCGTCACAACGCCATACGCCCCGCGCCGCGTCAGAAGATCATCGGCAAATTCGTGGACTCCGCGAAGAATAAACCCTTCGCGCTCCAGCTCCTCACGCAGGGCGCGGAGCAGATCGTCATCCCCTGCGCCCCGCAGACCGATCCGCGCAAAGAACTTTACCGTCCGCCAGTCGGGCACAAGCTCGCTCAAGGCCGGACGCCGGACCGATCCGATCATGACCAGATCGCGCACGCCTTTTTCCTTCAGGAACGCAATGCCGCGCCCGGCTTTTCCCAGAGACGTCCAGATATGCGCATGTCCGACGACAAGGGCCGGGTCGGTTTGTCCCTCCAGCGCCACGACAACCGGCGTGATGCCGCGCCGCGCACACACGGCCAGAAGCCGCGCCGGGACTGATCCGCCGCCCGCAATCACGCCCAAGGGGGCTTTCAGGATTTCCGGGGCGGCTGACATAGGGGAAAGCGGTCCTTGCCGCGCGCAAACGCCACGATCTGCATGACGATTTCATCCTCCGGAAAGTCCGTGGCCACGGTCTCAAGCCGCTGGTCGAAGGTGCCTTCCTCACCAAACAACTCGTTGAAAGCCCGTTGCAGGGTTTTGATCTGGGGCTTTGAAAATCCCCGACGCTCAAGGCCGGTCAGATTCAATCCCGCCAGATGCGCCCGCTCGCCCTTGACCCGGCCGAATGGAATCACATCGTTTTCCACCCCCGACATCCCGCCGATAATGGCGTGCGCGCCGATTCGCACGAACTGGTGAACGGCGCTAAGCCCTCCCAGAACGGCATAGTCCCCCACATGCACATGCCCGGCCAGCGTGGCATTGTTGGCCATAATGACATGATCTCCGACGCGGCAATCATGCGCGACATGCACCCCGACCATATAGAGCCCGTTATCGCCCACGATGGTCTTCATGCCCCCGCCTGCCGTGCCGGGATTCATGGTGACATATTCGCGGATGACATTGTTTTGTCCGATGAGAAGCTCCGAAGGCTCTCCGGCATATTTGAGATCCTGCGGCGCGCCGCCCAGCGCGGCGAAGGGATAGACCACTGTCCCCGCGCCGATGGTCGTATGTCCGTCAATCACCACATGAGACTTGAGGACCACGCCATCGCCCAGCGTCACATCATCGCCCACGACGCAGAACGGACCAATGGCCACGCCTGCGCCAATGCGGGCTTTGGGGCTGACAATCGCAGAAGGATGAACGGACATAGGACTTTATCTTTCAATAAGAACGGAGAGAAGCAGGATCATAAACAAAGCGCGCGCGCGGTCCATTCACGCTTTGTTGCAAAACATTACAATCCTCCGCCACCCACCTGTTTCTCGGGTGTTTTTTCCATTTCCAGCGCTCCGTTTTTCAACGAATCCAGAAAGCTGCGGAACAGATCGACTTCGGACACCACGCCCATCAGTGTCTGGCGGTCGGCCAGAACCGCCGCCTTGCGCGCGCGTGTGATGACGTCGAACAGCTTTGCCTGATCGGTTTTTTCCATCGCCTTGCCGTACATATCCCGCATGTTTGCCAGTGCCAGACGGTTATCGGCCAGTGCCAGCGCAACGGCCCGATTGATAATCAGTCGCGCCTGCTCCGGCTCAATCGTCCCTTGCGAGGACACACCGGAATCAAGCAGGATATCGGCCAGAGCCTCCGCCGCTTCATCCCAGTTCTCGGACCCCCAGGCAATGTCCACACGCAGACGGTTTACCTCCGGGCCGGGGGGCATATCGCCAAGCAAGGCCAGCGCCTGTTCCGGCTTGTCCATCTGCGACAAGGCCCGGGCGCGCAGCAAAACCAGATCCCGGTCGATTCGCGTCCGCAAGGTTGGATCGACAATGGATTCGCGCAAGGTTGATGCTTTTTGAATCGCGGACAAGGCATTCTCCGGGCGCCCGTCGAGGAGGTAAATTGCGCCCAGCCGTACGGCGGCCTGCGCCGCATCCGGTCCTGACAGGCGGTGATCGATCAGGTTCTGGATCAGGGCTGCCGCACGCCCCAGAAGATCCGCCTTGACCAGAGACTCGGCCAGGCGGCGGATCAGGTCGTCCCCTGCCGGACCTTCAGGCGTCAGATCCTGAAACGCGTCATACAGCGTGATGGCGTCAAGCGGCGACATTTTCTCCAGACGATCCGTCATGAAAGCATCTTCAAAGGCCAGCGCCATATCCGTTCTGATATCTGCCGACAGGGGGCTGTCCGGCCACAGCGCCGCCGCGTCTTTCAGGACCGAAAGCCCCTTGGCATATTGTCCGTTTGCCAGATAAGCCTTCCCGAGGCGCGCATTGACGAGCATTTCCAATTCGTCTCCGCGCCAACCGTACCGCATGCCTTCAAGCCGATCAATGGCTTCCGATGGCTTGATTTTTTCGGTCTCCAGCGCCAGATTGACAAAGGCCAGCCCCGCTTTCACCCGGAACAGATCGTTCTGTCCGTTTGCCAGAGTCTTGAAAATTTCGGTGGCTTTTTCCGTCTCGCCCTTCTGGCGCAGAATCTCTCCGCGAAGATAGCTTTGCGCCGCGTCCTGCTCCGGACGCAGGGGCTCTCCATCCGCGCCCAGAAGAGCCAGAAGGGCCGCCGCATCGTCCGGTTTTCCATCTCTCAGGGCAATTTCGGCCAGAACAGGCGCAAGGATATCCCGCAAGGCCGAGGGATAGCCAACCAGTGTAGACGTTGCATTTTTCGGGTGGGTCTGGGCGGCTTGACGCCAGTCCTCAAGTCCCGCCCACACGACAGAGCGCCACAGAGGTACATCCGGATCGGAATCCAGCGCCGGATCGGCCAGATCCTTGACGGCCAGTTCATATTCTCCGGCCAGAGTTCGCGCTGCGCCGCGCAGGGCCAGAAAAGACGGATTTGTCTCCAGCTCCGGCGTGGATTGCAGGACGATCCGCAAGAATCCCAGCGCCTCCGGTCCCCATCCGTTGGCCACGTACATGCGCGCCAGAGTCAAAAGATCGGAGGCCTGTCCTGCTTCGTCCCTGGTTCCGATTCCGATCATCATGATGCGGCGATTGTTCTCCATGGCCTTGTCACCGCCCATGGTCCACTCTGGAAAATTATAGACTTTTCGTTCGTCCGGTGCGGCCCCGTCTTCTTGGGATGCGTCTGGTGCGTCGTGTTTCTCAGACTTTTTTTCGGCGCGTTGCCGCTTATCCTCTTCGGTTTCCAGCGCCAGCCCGGAGGGACGCGAAACTTCGACTCCCTCAGAGGTAACCCGAACGGACAGATCGTCCACTTTGGGGGCAAAGACAAATCCCGCTGCGCTGCGCAGAAGATTGAAATCGACATAAGACCGGGCAGGCCCGGAGGATTCCGGGGCGCGATCCACGGTGACAACCTTGAGCTTGTCTCCCACGCCCGGATCGTGCAGGTCAACGACTCGTTCTGCGCGATGGGTTGGCCAGACAAGGCCCGTTGGAGGAGGAGTCTGTGCATTTTTTTCCGGCGCAAGGCGACGGGGCATAACGGGGTGGGTCTGGCGTGCGCCGGGGGTCAGGACCACCCGCCAGACGAGTCCGCCGCCTTCGCTGTAGACGTTGGCCGGGCCGGGCAGCGTGGTCCGAAAGGCGGTCCCGCCGTCAAAATCCAGCCGTTCCAGAGGAGGAAACATATCTTTCTGAGGCCCATCGATCCGCCCGTTCACGGGCAAATTCGTTCGGTCGAACACGATCCACAGGACTCCGGATCGGACGAACGCCGCCATGCCCGCTATTTCCGTTGAGGTCAGGGCGACCACATGCCGCTCGATCGGACGTACGAGTTTTTCTTTTTTGACGGATTGAACCGCTATGGCGGGCATCGTGGGGGTGGCCGCAGGAGGTGGCACGGAGGCAGGCTTTATCGGCTTTGACTCTTTTTCGGGCTCAGGTTTTCGGGAATCGGGTGGTTTTTGCGCAGAAGCGCCAACAGCAGAGTCAGGGCCGTAAATATCCACTAAAATCCGGTTTCCGGCCCGGAAGTGGCGAAATCGTTCGTGTCCGGGTGCGTGGATCAGGACCGAAACATCTTTTTCCCCTTCGACTCGCGTTTCAATTCCCGTAACGCGAGCCACGTTCTGCGGAGCTGCCGACAGATTCACGGGAACGCTTGATCCCAGAACAACCACGATCTCCCCGCCGGGTTTTTCCGGGTTTTCCCGGACCGTCACATCGGGGACGTTCCCCTTTTCAAAACCATCCAGAACGATGCGGGTAAAGGCGCCGTGGTCTGCGGCGCGAACGGAAATCGTTTCTCCGCCTGTTTTTTTGTCTGCATGGGCCTCCGGCGCGGTCTGCGCCATGGCGAAACCCATCATCCCCCCGAAAGAGAGGATAGACAGAATCACGATTGCTTTTGCAGACAACGCCCTGAGTCGCATGGCAAAACAGAGTGCCACACCTGCGCGACTTTGCAAACACTCATCCTGTCAGAAGGTGCAGGAGTCCACCGGGACTTTTTCAAGGTGTAAGACGCACATCGACTCGTCGGCTGGCGGACTCGGCATTGCGTCCGGGGGCGGGGGCGGGCGGCGGCTGGGCATCGCCATAGCCTGCCGTGACGATGGATCGGGCCGGAACGCCCTGCCGGATCAGTGTGTCACTGACGGCATAGGCCCGATCGAGAGATTTTTTCAGATTCAATGTTTCGCGCCGCGCCGGGTCGGTCAGAACGGCCCGGCGGCTTGCATGGCCTTCGACAACGACAGAAGCCGCGCCGCCTGTACTTTTGACCGTTTGTGCGACGTTGGTCAGAGCTTTTTTCGCTTCCGGTCCCAGACGCGCGGAATTATGGTCAAAGTAAATCCTCAGAGGCTCGCCGGGCGCAGGCGGATCAATTTCTGGCAAGGGCAGCTTTTCGACCGTTCTATCCGGCGTATCAGGCATCTCCGAAGGCAGGTAGCCCGGCGCGATGCGTGTCGGCGTGGCGCCTGTTCCGGCCAGAGCGAAGCTTCCTCCGTCCAGCGGGAAAATCAGGACACTTGAATCCGCAGCAGACGGCACGCCGCCAGAGGTGGAAAGCAGGGAAATGGGTTTTTGTTCCGTAAGAGAAGCCGGAGGACGCAAGGTCAAGGGTTTGTCCTGCGGTCTGCCTCTGTAAAAGGGGCGCGGAGGCTGGGGCCCCGGATTGTACACGCTCGGGCCCATCGGATCGTCAAGCCCATAGACGGTGACACCGCCCCGGCTCATCTGATCGGCCAGAGACGGAAAATCGAAGGTTTCACCGGGCAGGGAGGGCAGTTCCACCTGTTCTTCGGCCTGATAGACGGGTGGGGGCAAGGTCTGGCGATCCACGCTGCCGCCGCCTGGCGAGAATGAAAACCCGTCCGTCGCGCAGGCTGACAGGCCGAAACACAGGGCAAGTGCAGCAAAAGCGCCGGAAACACGCCGCGCAGCCGGAAATACGCCTGAGATCAAGAGAGCCTCCGTCGGGAAAGCGAGGCAGGGCGGTCCATCAGGGCGCCCCCTTCGCGAGAAAACTGGGTCTATGTTAAGGTGTTTTTCCGTCAAAGGAAAGAGGGTTTGTCACAACCGCTTCACGGAAGGCCTCAATCCAGCGGCGAATCTCGTCGGGGCGGGTTTTCAGTGCCGTGCGATTGACGATCAGGCGTGAGGACACATCCATCACTTTTTCGATTTCTACCAGTCCGTTAGCCGCCAGAGTGCTTCCCGAGGACACCAGATCCACGATCCGCTTGGCCAGACCCAGACACGGGGCGATTTCCATAGCGCCATGAAGTTCGATGCATTCGGTCTGCACGCCTCTTTGCGCGAAATGCCGGGCCGTCAGGCGCGGATATTTCGTGGCGATCCGGATATGGCTCCAGCGGTTGGGATCGTCTGCGGCGGCGTCTGCCGCGCGCATGGCCACGCTCAGGCGGCATCGGCCAATCCCCAGATCAAGCGGGGAATACAGCTCGGAATAGTCAAATTCTTCCAGAACGTCCTGCCCGACCACGCCGATCTGGGCCGCGCCGAAGGCCACAAACGTCGCCACGTCAAAGGCGCGCACGCGGATCAGGTCCATATCCGGAATGTTGGTTTTGAACAAAAGAGCGCGGCTAAGTTCATTATTGAAATCCGGATCGGGCACGATTCCGGTGCGGGCGAGCAAGGGTTCGAGCTCGTCCAGAATCCGCCCCTTGGGAACGGCAAATACAAGGCGTTGTCCTGCATCGTCCGGCATGATACAAGGAGTGTTAAGCATAAAACCACTGAAAATGCAAAGGATTTAGGAACATAAACACGTTCATGATCTGTCTTTCCCCCTTTTCCTGAAGGGAGATGGGAATCAAGAGAAGAGGACTAAAAAAATCCGAAGGATTATCCTTCCTCGTTCGTAGATTGCTTCTGTAGGGCCGCCGAAGACCCGTTCTTTTAACCATCCGATACGGAGGAAAACCCGATGAAAAAACTTCTTTTGTCTTGCTGCGCTCTGGCGTTTCTGGCCCCTGCAGCGGCTTTTGCCTGCCCGCCCGAAGGACGCGGCATGCCCATGATGGAGAAAGTCGACACGGACAAAGACGGTTCGATTTCGATGGCAGAAGCCGATGCCGCCGCCAAAACCCATTTCGAGGCCATGGATGAGAACAAGGATGGATCGCTCTCTCTGGCCGAATTTGACAAGGCGCCGCGCCCTCATGGAATGGACGGAAAAGAGGGGGCTGGTCAGGGCAAAAAGGGACCCGATTCTGATCGTGGCCAGATGCGCGGAGACATGCGCGGAGAAGGCCTCGGAATGATGCGCGAAAAACGCTTTGAGTCCATGGATGCCGACAAGGACGGTAAGGTAAGCCAAGCCGAATTCCTCGCCGGTGCGAAGAAACGCCATGAATGGATGGACACGAACAAGGACGGGACCATCTCGAAAGAGGAAATGCAGGCCCGCCGCGAGAAAATGAAAGAAAAACGGCAGGATCGCAAGGGTCAGGGCGGACCCATGGGGGACTGGGATGATGCACCGCAAAGCGCACCTGAAACAAAAGCCCCGGCTCTGAACGAGTAGGCCCGGCGATGTCCGCAGCGCTGGAGGAGGATCCAAGCGACGAATCCCTTCTGCTGCGGATCTGCGACCGGGACGAGGCAGCGTTTTCCTGCCTCGTCCGTCGTCATGCGACCCGGTTTTATGGTCTGGCCTGGCGGGTCACGCTCAACCGGACAAAGGCTGAGGATCTGGTTCAGGAGGCGTTCGCAAAGCTTTGGGCGGAGCCGGAGAAGTTCGATCCTGCGCGCGGGGCGGCTTTTACGACATGGTTCTCGCGGGTTGTGGTCCATCTGGCCATAGACACGAGGCGCCGGGAAAAGCGTTTCTATCCCTTAAGCGATGCGATGACCGCCACGCTTGACGACGGGCAGGAAAACCCCGAAGCGGTCTTGATCCGAACCGAGCGTGATCGGCGTATGGACGCCGCCATGGGTGAGATTGATCCGCGCCAGAGGGCTGCGCTTGCTCTGGTTTTTTGTGAAGGCGCGCCGCAGAAGGAAGCCGCAGAACGCATGGGGCTTGGTTTGAAGGCCTTTGAGTCTTTGCTTTCGCGAGGAAAGACCGCTCTGCGCGCACGACTTGAGAAAAACGGCGCTTTGGAAAAAAGGAGGAAAGGATGAGGGAAAACAACGACAACGATCCTGTTGAGCCCTTGCTCCGAGCATGGACTGCGCCTCCGTGTCGCGCCGGATTTGCCGAAGGGATCATCACGACGATTCTATCCTGTGCCAAGGTTGATCCGTTTGCTGCGTTTTTTCCGCCTGCGGCCTTTGTCCCGACGAGGGCGCGTCCGTGGTTTGCTGCCGGATGCGCGGCGGCGTGTCTGGTTCTGGGACTTTTTGCCGGGCTTCAGATTGATCTGTCGACCGACATTCCTGCCGGAACGTGGGAGAGTCTCTTTGCGCTTGAGGAGGATCCGTCATGGTTGTAAGTCGCGTGTTATCCTGGGGGCTTGTGGTTTCTGTCATGCTCAATCTTTTGCTGGCGGGGATCGCGGGCGGGCTGGTGTGGCAAAATGCGAGGCCGCCCGCCCCCCCGCCTGAATTCGGCTCGGACATGTCTCCGGAGGGGCGCAAGGCTCTGTTCGCTACGGCTCTGAGGAATCGTGCGGAGATGACGCCGCTTTTCGAGGAAGTTCGTGCGGCCCGATCGGCTCTTGCACAGACCCTGTCGGCAGAGACGTTTGATCCGCAAAGCTACGACGGCGCCGCCGCGCGCCTGAAAACCGCGCAGGGCAGAATTCTGGAAGAAAAATCAAAGGCCATGCGCGAGGCTGCGCTTACCCTGCCTCCGGAGGAGCGTCGCAAGCTCGCCCGACGTCTGTCCAAAGGGCCGCAGGGGCATGGACGACATGAACCACCAGAGGAAAACAAAGAGCCGTAAACCCTATTCCGTTCCCGAAAACACGCTGTCCCCGAACACATCTTCCCATGTACCTGTGGTGGAGGCGCGGGAATATTCTGTGGCGCGGTTTTCGAAGAAATTCGTGTGCTCGGCGCCGTTGAGCATTTCGTCCATCCATGGCAGCGGGTTTTTATCGCTGCTGTAAATCGGTTGCAGGCTCAGCTGCTGGAGCCGTCGGTCGGCGATATAGCGGATGTACTGCTTGACCTCGGCGGCGGTCAGGCCCTCGACTCCGCCCATTTCGAACGCCAGATCAATGAAGGCGTCCTCAATCTGGATGATATCGCGGCAGCTTTGCGTGATCTCGGATTTGAGCGATTCGTCCCAGATATCCGGATTTTCCTGAATGAAGGCATTAAACAATTTAATCATCGACAGGCAATGCAGCGTCTCATCCCTCACGGACCACGTAATGATCTGGCCCATGCCCTTCATTTTGTTAAAGCGTGGGAAGTTCATGAGAATGGCGAAAGACGCAAACAGCTGCAGCCCTTCCGTAAACCCGCTGAACAGCGCCACCGTCTTCGCGATATCCCGGCGCGAGTCCATCGACGCGCCCTGCATATAGTCGTATTTATCCTTCATCGCCTTGTATTTGAGGAAGGCCTGATATTCAACCTCGGGCATGCCGACCGTGTCGAGCAGATGCGAATAGGCCGCGATATGGACGGTTTCGATGTTGGAAAAAGCCGAGAGCATCATCTGGACCTCAACCGGCCCGAAGACGCGGGAATAATGCTTCATATAGCAGTTATTGACTTCCACATCGGCCTGCGTGAAGAACCGGAAAATCTGGGTCAGGAGGTTTTTTTCCGCCGGAGTGAGTTTCTTCTTCCAGTCGCGGACATCTTCGGCCAGGGGAACTTCCTCGGGCAGCCAGTGGATGCGCTGCTGGGTCAGCCAGGCCTCGTAACACCACGGATATAAAAACGGCTTGTAGACATGCCGCTCCTGCAACAGGGGAGAGGCGGCGCGGCGCGCGGTTTCGTCCCGGATGGTGTCGGATTTTACATCATCAAGGCGGACAGGATGGGTCATCGGCAATCAGTCTCCCTCTGCAAAACGATTCACTCTATATCTATCCCACTTCCCTCCGTTCGTCGAGAGGGGAGGAGGGAAATACGGCGGAAAAACCTTTTTACGGCCATTGTTTTGCGCGGGTTTCGTGGTCTTGTGATCCTGCGCCGGAACGGGCGCGGAGACGACGGAAGAAGGAGAATTTCCCCATGAATCTATCCATGAAAAACCCCGCGCAGGGCATGAAAACCCTGATGGCCGGAGCGGGTTTTCTGAGCCTGTTTCTTCTGGTCGCGCCCTCATCGGCGCAGGCAGGGCAGGATCGTTATTGCCGGGAATATACGCGAACGGTATGGATTGACGGACGCGCCCGGTCTGCGTATGGAACGGCCTGCCTCCAGCCCGACGGCGCGTGGCAGATCGTGAATGAAAATGGCCGGGATTCGACGGGCGACTATGAAACAATCGTCTTTCGCGACCGGATTATTGAGCCGCCGCCCCTGATCGTGGAGCGCGTGGTTGTCTGGCCTGCGCCATATCCTGCGCATCACTCGTGGGATCGTGGCCGCCACATCGGACATCACAGGTTTCATGAACGGGATTGGAATAGAGATCGGAAATGGCACCGCCATTAAGATCCATCCTTGTCCGATTCTTCGTCAAACAGAATACGATTGGCGGCGCCGTCGAGGTCTTCGTACTGGCGGGATTTGAGCGCCCAGACGAACGCCGCCAGTCCGACCAGCCCCATTAAAATCGACAATGGAATCATGAACGCAAGGACATTCATCGGATTTTCCCCAGCCGCATCGCATTCAGCATGACCGTGATCGACGAGGCCGACATGAACAGGGCCGCCACCAGAGGCGTCATAAACCCGGCCATGGCCATCGGTACGGCGAGGACATTATAGCCGATTGACAGGGCAAAGTTGAGGCGAATCGCGCGCATGGCTCGACGGGCCGTTTTCCATGCTTCGAACGCGTTCCAGAGACGATCTCCCTGAAGCACGATGTCGGCGGCGTTTTGAGTGAGAGTCGCCGCGCTGCCCGGCGACATGGACACAAAGGCCCCGGCCAGAGACGGCGCATCGTTCAGCCCGTCCCCGACCATCAGGACCCTGTGGCCTTCGCGCTCAAGATCCCGCAGGAAGGTGAATTTATCTTCCGGGCTCTGGGCGGCGTGCGCCCGCGAAATCCCGATTTTTTCGGCCAGATCGCGCACCGGTCCCGGTCTGTCTCCGGACAGCAGGATCGGATCAAATCCCGATGCGCGAAAGGCCTGAACGGTTTCGGCGGCGTCGGGTCTGGGGGTGTCTTCAAAGGAAAAAACATGCACGGTCCCGGCGGCATTTCGGTAAAACAGCGAGGTTTGCACGCCATCCTCTGCACGCTCGGACGCACCGCAAAACATCGCCGAACCCAGCCGCGTTCCGTCCGGAGATTCCAGCCCCGCGCCGGGTATTTCCACAACGTCCGCGCGCGGGGTGACCGGGCCTGCGGCGCGCAGCAAGGCGCGGGAAAGCGGGTGTGTGCTGCTGGCTGCCAGAGCGGCGGCATCGCGCAAGATCTCTGGATCTGCCTTGTCTTTCAACGCAAGGTTTCCACGCGTCAGGGTTCCGGTTTTGTCAAAAACGACTCTGTCAATGAACTCCAGTTTTTCCAGAGCTTCGGGGTTTCTGAGCAGAATTCCGGCGCGCAGCAGGGCTGAAGCGGCGGCCACCTGAACCGCCGGAACGGCCAGCGCCAGTGCGCAAGGACACGTCACAATCAGGACTGCGACCGCATGGGTGAGGGCTGTATGAAAATCCCCCGTCTGATTCCACCAGAGCGCCAGAGTTAACAGGGCAAGAGAATGAACCGCCGGGGCGTAAAGCCGCGCGGCCCGATCGGCGATGCGGGTATAGCGGTTGCGGGTCTGCGCTGCGGATTCGGCCAGAGCGGCCATGCGGCCCAGAGTGGACTCGGCCCCCGAAGCGGTCACGCGCAGGTGAAGGGGTGTGTCCAGATTGACCGCGCCCGCCGGGACTGTCTCGCCGGGGCGGACAGCGCAAGGCAGGCTCTCGCCCGTGATCGCGGCCATATCGAGGCTGGACAGGCCTTGTGTCACAATTCCGTCCGCTCCCACCCGTTCGCCCCGCGCGACCAGAAGGATATCTCCGGGTTTCAAGGCATAGGCCGGGACCGCGCGCGCCGCGCCGTCCGCCCCCAGAACTGTTGCCGCATGAGATTGAAGCAGCGATAAATCCTGCGCGGCGGACAAGGCCCGGCGGCGCACGATCCGGTCCAGATATCGTCCGATCAGCAGGAAAAACAGTAAACTGGCGGCGGCTTCAAAATAGGTTTCTCCCGTTCCGGCGATCGTCTCGTAAAGGCTCATGCCCAAAGTCAGAATCACCGCCAGAGTAATGGGAACGTCCATGCTTACCCGTCCATGCCGCAAACCTTCCCACGCCGGACGGGCAAAGGGGCGCAGGGCGAAGGCGCTCGCGGGCAGGACGACCAGAGCCGAATACCATTGCAAAAGGGCGCGCGTACTGGAATGAAACTCCACCCCGGCCCAGAGCGAGACAGACAAAAGCATCACATTCATCGCCGCAAAGCCCGCCACGGCCAGACACAGGAGCAGATCCTGTTCCTCGCGCTGGTCCGTTGCGCCCATGCGCGCCGGATCGTAGGGGACAAGGCGATACCCGAGCGCGAGAACAGGTGCCAGAATACAGGCGGCATCGCCGCCTTCTGCCGGGTCCCAGCGAATGTTCAGGCGGCGGGTGGTCATATTGAGACGAGCGGATTTTACGCCTTTCTGGCGATCCAGAACGGTTTCGATCAGCCACACGCACGCCGCGCAGTGCAGCCCGTCGACCATCAGGTGCAGGACGCTCAAACCGTCTTCGGTGCGGGTATAGGGCTCAAAATCGTTGCGCGCCGTCTCAAGGGGGATAAGCGCCGGGCCGTCCGGGTTGAGAACCCGTCGGTCGTAATAGGATCCAAGTCCCATCCGGGCAATCAGCGCATAGGCTCCGGCGCATCCGTGACAGCAAAATTCTGTGCCATCCGGGCAGGGGCTGGAGCAATGGCGACAGACGGACTCGGCAGGGTTGATGCGGGATGCAACATAGGGCATGCGCGATATTTCCGGTTTTTTCGCTTTTTGTCAGGTTTTGACCTGACGAGCTTCAGGGCTTTTGTAACAGATCTGCTGATGACAAGAAACGGGAAAGGCGCAAATTGCTTCAGGGCGTCGTTGTTTCGCGTTCACACAGATCGACATTTCCGCTTCTTCGGATAAAGGGCGACTTGGCGACGGCGGCCAGAAGTCTGTCCTTTGAGACCGGTTTTTTCAGGAATCCGCCTGCGCCGCGTTCGCTTGCGGACAGAACGCCGGTTTTTTCGGAATCGACACTGAGCATGACGACAAAGGCGTGAGGGTCTGTTTTCCGGATGGCTTGAAGAACCTCGTGCCCGCTCAGGCCCGGCAGGTGAATATCCAGAAAAACGGCGTCTGGCGCGTGTTCGATATGTGCTATAATGGCTTCCTCGCCCGTCCGGGCATGGACCAGATCGTAGTTCCGGCTTAAAATGCTGGCGGTGTAGGAAGCGGTAAAGCGATCATCCTCGACAATCAGGACCAGAGGATCTCCCCGGCGCTTTCGGCGCGTGGCGATGCTGCGCACGCGCGGAGAATCCGCCATGGCGGCATAGGCGTCCATCCGTCTGGCAGAGAGGAGTTTTTCATCCGCGATTTTTTGAAGCACATACAGATCGGATGGCAGAATTTCACACGGGAT
Organism: Rhodospirillales bacterium; assembly: GCA_020638285.1. Taxonomy (GTDB): domain Bacteria; phylum Pseudomonadota; class Alphaproteobacteria; order Micavibrionales; family Micavibrionaceae; genus JACKIV01. The sequence goes on from JACKIV010000002.1 coordinate 217,463, forward strand.
GCTTTTTGCCGTGTTTTGTGTAGAAAGATCCCGGAACTGTCTCAGAAGGTTTTGCTTTTCCGCTGCATTGGCCGGGCGGGCGATCAGAACGACATCGTTATCGGCAAAAAGCCAGAGGGTGCCCTCTTTTATGTCCCGCGTCCGATCCCGGACGGAATCAAAAAAAGACAGGGCCTGCCGCCGGGCCGACTCGATTTTTTGCAGCGTATCAAGTCCATCGCCTTTGAGGAAATCCGTGGCCTCTCGTCTGGCGGAAAGCCCGAACCGGAACGCCATCCATCCTGCCGAATCGGCCTTGAGGCTTTCAACTTTCTCGACGAAATGATGTTCGGCGCTGTCCCGGACCGAGTCCACGAAATCCCCCTCGAATACGCTAACACATTGTTCTGGAAAAATTTTAGGACTTAAAGCTTAATCTTTGGTGTAAGGCGGATTGATCCCTCCGTGGGAATCTGTCACGGTGCCTTGAAGCCTTTGATTTTTTTGGGGGAGGGGGTGCGTTATGTCTGCTGTCTTTGACCTTGTTTTGCGCAACGGGACGGTTGTTCTGCCTTCGGGGGTGCACCGCGCCGATATCGGGGTGCGGGACGGGAAAACAGCCGGAATTGGCGTCTTTGGCTCTCAGACTTCAGGAGAAACCATAGATTGCACAGGCCTTCATATCCTGCCCGGCGTGATCGACACGCAGGTTCATTTCCGCGACCCCGGCATGACGCACAAGGAAGATCTGGAAACCGGAACCATGGCGGCGGCGGCTGGCGGCGTGACGGCGGTCTTCGAGATGCCCAATACGGACCCCTTGACGACAACACCCGAAGCGGTTGCGGCCAAGCTGGAGCGCGCCGCGCAGGTCGGATGGGTTGACCATGCTTTTTATCTGGGTGGAACGGTGGACAACGCCCGGCATTTGCCGGAATGGGAAAACCTGCCCGGCATTTGCGGGATCAAGATTTTCATGGGGGCCTCTACGGGGGCTCTGCTCTCGGCCACGGACGAGGAAGTGGATGCGATTTTGGGCCATGGCCGCCGGATCGTGGCCATCCATGCCGAAGACGAATCCATCATGAACGAGAACAAAAAGACCATCCTGAAAGACAGCCACGATGTGCGCCTGCACCCGCTGTGGCGTTCTCCTGAATCGTGCCTGTCGGCGACCCGGCGGGCCGTAAGGCTTGCGCGGCGGCATGGGCGGCGCGTTCATATCCTGCACATCACCACAGCCGAAGAGATCGCTTTTTTGCGCGGGCATAAGGACATCGCGAGCGCGGAGATTCTTGTCAACCATCTGACCCTGTCCGCGCCGGAGTGTTATGACCGCCTCGGCACGCGGGCCCAGCAAAATCCGCCTGTGCGGGAAAAAGCGCATCAGGACGCCCTGTGGGCTGCCATTGCGGATGGAACGGCGGATATTCTGGCCACCGACCACGCTCCGCATACGGCGGAGGAAAAATCAAAGCCCTATCCGGCCAGCCCCAGCGGCATGCCCGGCGTTCAGACTCTTGTCCCCGTGATGCTCAATCACGTTCATGAAGGCCGTCTCACCCTGGAGCGTTTTGTCGATCTGACCGCGCACGGACCGCAAAGACTGTTCGGAATGGCCGGAAAGGGCCGGATCGCCGCCGGGTACGATGCGGATTTCACGGTTGTCGACCTGAAGGAAACGCGGACCTTGACGAACGCGGCCCAGAAATCACGATCGGGCTGGACGCCGTTCGACGGGATGGCGGTGACGGGATGGCCGAAACTGACGATCGTCCGGGGCCGGGTCGTGATGCGCGACGATGCGCTTCTCGGCCCCCCGGCGGGCAAGCCCGTCCGGTTCCGAGAGACTCTGGCACATGAGGGGGCTTTGTAGACCTTTTTATCCCCACCCCTCTCCCTTGATCCCTCTCCCCCATGGGGGAGAGGGAAAGGAGGAGCGAAGCTCCGGGCAGGGAGAGGGGGAAAGAAGGCAATGATCTCATCAAGATATGTAATGCCACATCTGAATATTAAGGGGAGATCATTGAAACAGTTGAAACAGAAGAATACGAGAGACCATGAAAAACGATCGTGATGAAAGTCTGGTTTTTACTCCTCAATATGACCTCTCCGGTCTTATTCCCGTGGTCACGGTCGATGCGACGAGCGGGGAGGTTCTGATGCTGGCCTGGATGAACGAAGAGTCCTTACGAAAAACACGGGAGACCGGACAGGCGCATTACTGGAGTCGGTCCAGAAACCGCCTGTGGCGCAAGGGCGAGGAAAGCGGCCATGTCCAGACCGTCCGGGACATCCGGGTGGATTGCGATCAGGACGCGCTTCTTCTCCTCGTCGATCAGGCGGGGGATTGCGCCTGTCACACGGGCCGGAGGAGCTGTTTTTATCGTTCCCTGAATTCGGATGGCAGGACGCTGGTTTTCCTTTAATTGCGTTCGGGACAGGCCTTTTCTGCGCGACTTTTGTTAACCTGTTCTGGATGTTTGCGCTGCACAATGATAAAAGGGGACTGGTTTTTCGTCTCCGGGCCTATTATGTGATAAGGTATCAGAATATCCTGTTGCAAAGGAGAATCGCTATTCCCATTGATCTGGTTTTATATGCGGTGATTGCCGTCGGGCTTGTGTTGTGGCTGCGCAGTGTTCTGGGAACCCGTCACGGGGACGAACGCCAGAGGCCGAATCCTTTTGCCGCGCCCGCCGAGGGTGGTCCGCGTTCGGCGTCTGCTTCGCTCGGAGCCGCCGCCGCGCAGGAATCCCCTGAAATCGACCGGATTTCCGAACTGATGCGCTTGAGCGCCGGGCGGACTCTCATTGCACCGGGGGCGGAAGCGGGCTTGCGCGAAATGGTTCGCGCCGACCGCGATTTTGACATCGACCGTTTTCTTCAGGGCGCGCAGGATGCGTTCGTGATGATCGTGGAGGCCTTTGCCAAGGGCGACCGCGAAACGATCTCTGGTCTTCTGGCGCCGGACGTGCGGGCATCGTTCCTGCGCGAGATGGACGGGCGCGAGGAACGGGGCGAGACTCACATCACCGATATTCATGCGTTGCGCCGCGTGGAAATTCTGGAGGCGGAGGTGCGGGGCCGTCAGGCGCGGGTTACGCTGCGTTTTACGGCGGACGAGACGATTTTGGTCCGCGACAGGGATGGGAAGCTTCTCTCCGGAAACCCGGACCGTGTGGTTGAGGTCGTGGATATCTGGGTGTTCGGGCGTGACATCAAAGACCGGGATCCCACATGGTTCCTGCTTGAAACCCGCGAGGACGGGGCTTGATCGTGTTATGAATGCCGGGATTTTATGCTCCCGATCTTCCTGATCTTTCTTCACCGGAATCGGTATTCGAGCTTTGCGGGATGCTCCCATGCTCTTTTCGGCGGTGAAAGGAAACCCGGACGCGGACGCTCTGGTGCAAACCTTTCAGATGGTCCGGAACCTGTGTGTGCGATAGATAGGCGTATGTTGCCAACTCGCTTGCCGGATAGATGCGTGCCATCGGATTTTGACGACAAAACAGCGTATCTCCTGCCGCTTCTTCCAAAAGATAATCGACGCAGCGGACCGGATTGACGGCGGAATTTCTTTTTGTAAAGCGCTCCACGTCTTGCGCCACAACGCCCCTGAAAAACACGTTTGAGTCGTAATGGTCCTGTATGGCGGCGCGCAGCCCCGGAAAATCCGGATGAGTCAGCCAATGATCCCAACGGACGATTTCATGGGGGATTTTAATTGTTTCTAGAATCTCCGCGTTACGAGCGAGCCATGCGCTCCCCATCACACGGCTTGTGGCGTGGGCCTCTTCCGGGGACATGCGATCCAGAAGATTGTGCCGGTGAAGCGTATCGCCCAGATGGATAAAACAGCGTTTGAAATGCCGGTTGGCCCATTCGATCTGGCTGGCGAGATATGTTCCTTCCTGCCACCGGTTCCCCATGCTGATTTCAAAAGAGCAAACGGTATGGGCCGACCAGAGATCCCTGTTCCAGACCCGCGTTCTTGGAGAGGGCTCGTGAGAGGAAAGATCAGTCATAGCGAAACGCCGCTGTTGATTTTTCAGGGGCTTCTCCGTATGCCCAGATGATTTCAAATTCCATTCTTTTCGTCTCCGCAATCGCAGCATTGTTTATAATGATAATGGACTTCTCGTTTCCTTTATTCTTGGGGTTCGTGTTGGCCATCAGGGCAAATTTGTCTGCATAAACGACGCTTGGATTAACAATAAAAAATTCCTTGGGCAGATAGCGATATTCGTGCAAGGGGTAGATCAGGTACGTATCGCCATGACGCACAAGAGAGCGCATGGTACAGCCCGTCTCGCGAATCAAACGTTCTTTCTCCAGAACCTCCGGCGGCGAGATGCTATCGTCCGAAAAACTCCACAGGACTTCGCCGTATCCTCTTTCCCGCATCGTGTAATAGATATCGTCGAGCAGCCGCAGGAACACATTATCATCCGGGCTTTGTTTTTCGATGATGGTCAAAAGGTCATCGCGCATCCGCACACCGTTTTGAAGGCCAAATTCCAGCCCGCCTTTTTCAAGTGCATCCTGAATCAGGCCGAGTGTGTCGGGCGTGGAGTTGATCCGCGCCGTTTCGATCAGCTTGATCGTGGCCACGGACACTCCGCTGTGCTCCGCCAGATCTTTTTGATTCCAGTCGAGCATGGCCCGTCCTGCCTTCATCTGTTCCCGTGAAATCATTGGTCCCCTCTTTTTTTATAGAAAACACAGAAAAGGTGCAAGAGAACTATACCATAAGGCTAGTGAGGAGAAAATGACATTATACAAAAAATCTAAAAATATTATCTCTTTAGTATTGACATAAGGCAGGCTTCTGGCGTATAAAATGGAAAACCGGGAGATGGGAGGTGTGTCATGCGGGATGAAACCAGTTTTCAGAGTGTCGAAATTGAGTTGGAAACGCGCTATGGCCCGGCGTTCATGCAGGGCATTGTGGACTCCCTGACCTGCGCCCGGGAACGCGAGCAGGATGCCATTGAAACAAAAGAAATAAAAGCTGCTTTGGATCGTGCCCGCGCTCGAACCCGCGATCTGATCCGTCAGTATCGCAGCGCCCGGATGGAATACCGCCTGACCTTGCTCAGCGGCGGCGCGCGCGCCGACCGGGTCTATCGGGGATATGAAGAGGAATTTTTGCGCCGTCAGCTTCAAGCATCTATCCGCTTGTATTTGATGGCGAATCGGGATTATCACGCTGCGCGTCGGCATCATCTGGAACGCCTGTTCCGGATCGGCTCTCCCTCCACACGGGCCGCAGCGGGATAAGGAAGGGCCGGTTTTTCCGGCCTGGATTGAGTACCCCACACACGCAAACTACGCCTCCCGGATTCGTTCGGGAGGCGGATTTTCTTTTTTAAGACAATAACTTCTACCGGACGGCGGGCGAAGATCCCGAGCAGAACGGCGAAGAGGACGAGACCAGAGAGGAACTGCGGCTGTCGTTATTGCGCGTGCAGAACGATACTTCCCCGGTCGCCTGATTCACCCGCCAGACGAACAGATCGCTTTCCGATGAAATCTGGAAGGAATCACCGCCTCTTGATTGCCCCATAACAGGAGAAAAGCCTGAAAAAACAATGGCTGCCGCGATCAGGGCAAGCCCGCCGAACAGTGCTTTTGATCCACTCATGATATCACTCTCCTTTCCCGAAAATCCTTCGTTTCTGCTTTTTCAGAAACGGTCTGGCGGGATTTTATCACGAAGCCGGGCCAGAAGCCACGCCAGACGCGCCGCGCTTTCCAGCCTTGTTTCAGGCGAAAAATTCTCCATTGCTTCGGGGTGAAAGTGGCTTCGAAACGCGCGCAGCAAAACACCCGGATCGGCTTGCGGATCGTACCCGCAGGCGTGCAGTGCGCCGGTCATATCTTGCAGAATCTCCGGTGCGGCGGCTCTGTCCGAATCTTCAGGCATCGGCCACAGCCCCACGCCCGCCGCCGCGAGCGCCGCCCAGTCCAGCGCCGGGCCGGGATCAAGGCGACGCATGGGCGCAATATCGGAATGGCCAAGAATGTTTTCAGGTGGAATATCATGGCGTTGCAAAATATCCCGGCATAAGGGAATCAGAGAGTTCATCTGCGCCGGAAGAAAGGGGGGATAGCCACCCGTTTCGCCTTCATTGACGATTTCAATGCCGATAGACAGGCTGTTGAGATCCTCCAACCCCCGCCAGTACGAAACGCCCGCATGCCACGCCCGCCGCGATTCACAGACAAACTGAAACACGCGCCCGTCCGTGTCGATCATGTAATGAGGAGACACGCGCCCGCCCGGGTCCACCGTCCGGCCCAGATAGACATCCGCCGCCGCTTCGCCCGTGCGCGTGCCCGTATAGTGCAAGATCAAAAACCGGGGCCGCGCACCGTTTCTGCGCTCGTCATGATGCGCCGAAGGCGTCTGAAAAACGGCCCGGTTGTGAAAATTCGACAGTGTTTTTTCTCCTTTTTCTATCACTCCCGCCTTTCCTCCGCTTCTCCTCCACTCCTCCCTTGTTATCCCCGGTTAAACCGGGGATGACGTATTCTGTTGATCCGTGTTCATCCGCGTTCATCTGTTGTGAAAAGAAAAAGTTCAAGAACCACAGATGAACGCAGATTGACACAGATAAGCCAGACCTGCCATCCCCGGATCAAGCCGGGGATGACTGGGGTGAGGAGAAAAATATCATTTTCGTTTTTCCGTTGTATCCTTTTTTCAAGGTCGCTACAATCAGGCGCGTCAATCTGTCCTTATCCGTCTGTCGTGGAGCCCCTTTTATGCGTCGGTCCCTTGTTGCTTCTTTCCTTGTCGTGGCCCTGCTGGTTTTTACAGCCGCTCCGGCTCTGGCGAATGTCATGGTGCTCCCTATCCGCGTGTCTTTCGGCCCCAAGGATCGGACGCAGTCCGTCACCGTCATGAACAATTCCGATACGACAAACACGTATCGCATCGAGTGGAAGTACATGAGGCTTCATGAAGAATCCGGCATGACCGAAGTTCCCGAAGCACAATGGCCACAAAGTCCGAAAGTCTCCGACATGGTCCGGATCGCCCCGCGCCAGATCGTGATTCCGGCAAAAAGCAAACAGGTTGTCCGGCTGTCCCTGCGCCGCCCTGCAAATCTGCCGGACGGGGAATACAGGGCCTATCTGTCGATCGTCCAACTCGCGGACGAAAGCTCCATCCCCGATACCACAAGCCGCAAGGGAACAGGGATTTATCTGGGCGTCAACATCACTCTGAACGTCCCCGTTGTCGTCAAACAGGGGCAGGGAGAGGCTCATGGAAAACTGGGCAAAATCGAATTTCTGCCGCCTTCGCCGGGTACCGGCAACAAGCCCGCTCTGGCTGTGGACATTATGCGCCAGCCGGGGGTGTTCAGTCCCTATGGTCGCCTGAACGTCCTGTGGCAAAAGCCGGATGGTGGAACCGAGAGGATCGGCTTTGTGGAAAACGCCTATATTTATCCTGAAATCGAACGACGTCGGTATAATGTGCCCTTGAGCGTCGATACGGTGCGCGGCGGAAGTCTTCGCATCACCTGGCAGGGGATTAAGGAATATGAGGGCCAGATTTTTGACGAAAAAATCGTTCCGGTCGGGCAATAAGCCTTGTTTTCCTGTGTCCGGGCCCCTCAATTTCAGGGTGCCATAACGCTAATTTCTTGTGACTCCTGTAAAAAATCCGGAAACTGTCCCGTCATGGATGGTTGACGACCCGCCACCTATGCACGTACTCTGAAGGGGCTGAGTCGTTTTAATTCCCGGAGGGTCTTGAAAAGCCCTTTCAAACAGGTTCATTCCTTTATGGCGTCCGAACAACGGGCTTTTCTGTCGGCTTTTTTCTGTCGACGGAAAATACATTTTCGATTCCGGATTCGGAGCGTGCTGTGCATGCTCTGCGTCTTTTTGTTGTCCGGATTTCTTTCGGCCTGCGACTCCGCCACATCGGGAAACGCAAAACCCGCATCCACATCGTCCGCAAACGAACCTCTGGCCGCCAACAGGGAAAATTCGGAAGGTGCCATTGCGCCGCTTCTTCCCCCGGCGGCCAATGAACGCCCTGCCAGCCCCGGTACGGGGAGCGGCCTGTCTACCCTGCCGGGCATGCAGCCCTCCAAGGGCCTGAATGTCGATAATCTTTTCTCAGAGGATATCCGTGATCCCATGGACCGGATCAATCGCGTCGAGAACGTCGTTCTGGATATGCGCCGCGATTTTAACACCGTTCTCCCCGCGATCATGCGTCTGGTGGCCGTCGAACAGGACATACAAAACCTGATCGGCCAGCTCCAGACCCTGACCGAGGATGACATGCCGGGAACATTGATCTCCGTTCCCGTGGTTCCGGTGGATTCCGCCGACGAGGAAGAGGCCGCAGCAGACCAGACCGGGGCGACTCAGCATCCCCCTCCTGCGCTGTCCGAACGGGATGAGGACTCCCAGCCTCCACCGGCGGATGCGCCCGCATCGGGCACGCCTCCGTTTGACGGAGATGTCCTGAAGGTCCAGACGCTGCCTTCCGAGGCCTTGTCCGGGGACGACTTGCCGCATGCGAAAAAGGCGCCAGACCCGGTGCCTGTTTCTGCAGGCGTTTCGGCGTCCGGGACGTTTGCCCGCGGGCTGCGGCTTGGTGAGCATCCGGACAAAACCAGACTCGTTGTGGATCTGTCGGGGCCGACAACATTCCATACGGATCTGGATAATGGCGAGCATCTCCTCGTCGTTGAATTGCCGGACTCGAAATGGAGCGCGGCGGCGCAGGAAGCATTCTCCGATGCGCCGATTGTGGCCGGGTATCGGACCGAAGCCACGCCGGACGGTCGCGGGACAATTCTGGTCGTCTCTCTGCGTAGCCCGGCGAGTCTGGCGCAAACCCTCCTGATTCCGGGCGCAGACGGTGCGCGGCTGGCGATCGACCTGAAGAAAGGGCCTTAAACGCGAAGACACAAAGTTTTTTCTGAGAAAGCCCCTCTCTCCGTGTTATCCCCGGCTTGACCGGGGATCGAGAGTTTTCAATATTTTGCTGGATCCCGGATCAAGTCCGGGGTGACAGATTCTGTTCATCCGCGTTCCTCTGTGTTCCTCTGTGGTTCTTGAACTTTTTTCTTTCACCACAGATGAACGCGGATGAACACAGATTTTGAAGATTCCTTCGTGTCTTCGCGTTAAAAATTTTCTGTTTCAAAGCCCTTCCTGGTTCTCGGGGCAAGTCCGGGATGACGGGTTCTGTCGATCTGCGTTGATCGGCGTTCCTCTGTGGTTTGTAATTTTTTGTTTTGGACCGCAGAGCGCGCAGAGGTTTTTAAGGAAAAAACGTCCAGCTCGCTCGTGGAGGAGGGGTGCCGATAGATAAAATTTATATCAAAATGAAAGAGATACGGGGGAATTTGTTTGTTTTTCATTGAGCGGCTTTAACCAAACTTTAAGCCGGGCAGGGGTACTCTGGTCATAACGGTTGGGAAACCAGACAAAAAGCCGGTTTCATGAAGTGGGTAGAAACTTTACGGGAAACGAACCAAAGGAGACTCCGATATGTTGACCAGACTTCTTGCCATGAAAAATGCCTATGTGAAAGACGAACGCGGTGCCACGGCCATTGAATATGGCTTGATCGCCGGCGGTATTTCTCTCGCCATCGCGCTGGCCGTGTTCCTTCTGGGCGACAGCCTTGAAACGATGTTCGGCTCGCTTTCGACCGCCCTTGACTCGGCGGCCACCGAAATCGAAACACGATAAGGCTCTGTATTACGGAAAGCCCGCCTTGCATGTCAGGGCGGGCTTTTCCACGTCCGGAAAATGGTGTATAGTCAAGGCCAAGAATGATTCCTCTCATCCTGTTTCTCTTTTGTGTGTGCGTTGCGATTGGAACCGGGCTTCTCGTGGGCTTTTCGGATTTTCGGGGTATGACCATTCCCAACAGATATTCCCTGATGGTCGTGGGGGCGTTTGTGTGTGCGTTTTCCGTTTTATCTCTGACCGGGCGCGAGGACGTGTTTTCGTCTTTGGGGTCCCATCTGGGCGGGGCGGGGATCATGTTTGCCGTGACGCTGTGGATGTTCGCCGCCGGGATGATCGGGGCCGGAGATTCAAAGATCGGGACGGCGTTTGCCCTGTGGGCCGGTCTGGCGGGTCTGCCGGTTTATCTGTTTTCCATGGCGCTTTCGGGCGGGGTTTTGGGGTTTTTAACTCTGGCCTTGCGGCGCTGGACGGTCTGGCCCGGCGCGCCGGAAGGCAGCTGGGTCGCCAGAGCCCAGCGTGGAGAGAGTGTCGTGCCTTATGGAATTGCGATCGTTTTTGGCGCGATTTTTGCTTTTGTGTTTCGCGGGTACGTATCGCCCGATGTGTTTGTCAGAATTCTTGATGGATCGTCTTCATGATTCTTTAAGGACTGACAGGGTATGGATGAAGGGAGGGTCGCATCGGAAAGTCTTTTCCGACCCCTCTACGGGCCGGGTTTTTGAAAGGTTCGGCGCTCTGATTTTTCGTGTGGGGATACCATGAATAGAAATGTGGTGATTGTTCTGATCGGCGGGTTTGTGATTGCGATTCTGGTCGCGGTCCTCGTGCAGGCGAGTCTGAGCGGCAAGAAGAAAACCGAGATGCAGGCCGAAGCCAAAGTCGAGGTTCTGGTTGCCAAGGCCGCGCTCAAGGCCGGTCATATGCCGGGCGAGGCCGATGTGAAATGGCAAAGCTGGCCAAAATCGGCCATCTTCCCCGGCGCCATCGTCAAAAAAAGCGATGATGAAAAAATTGCCGACCTGGTCAAGGGCAAGCTTAACCGCGCCGTGGCGGTGGACGAACCGATCTTGCGCAGCGCCCTGATAAAGGACGCCGGGAATAATCTGGCCGCCGCGCTCGACCCCGGCATGCGCGCCGTGGCCATTGATGTGAAAGCCAATTCTTCTGCCGGCGGTTTTATTTCGCCAGGAGATTATGTCGATATTATTCTGGTTTACAAGGCGAAGGTTCAGCCGCTTGATAACGCCGATCTGCTCAGCCGCAAGGTCATCAACGAAAACATCAGCGATCTGGCCAGCGAGACAATCCTGAAGAAAATCAAGGTTCTGGCGATCGATCAGACGGCTTCGCGCCCCGAAGACAAGATCAAGGTCGGCAAGACGGTGACGCTCGCCGTGGATGCGCGCGGGGCCGAGGTTCTGGCTCTGGCGGGGCAGATGGGCGATCTGACGTTGTCTTTGCGCGGGTTGGGTGATGATTCGGAATCGAAGTCTGCCTATACCGTCACCGACGCCCGTCTGACGCGCATCGCGCGCGAGATTGATATGGAAATCGTAATGGCCAAAAAGAGTCTTGGCATTCGTAACAATCTTGTGAGAGTCTATGATGGGGATAACGTCAGGGATGTCCCGTCTCGATAGTATCTTGTCTGCGTGTTTTGAAGTCTTCAATCAGTTCCATCCAGCAAACGTCTGAAAGACCGTGTCATGATAAAGTTTTCCACAGATTTATCCCGAAGGATTCGGGCCGGGCTGGCTCTGGCGGCTCTGGCTGTTTTTCTGGCCGGAATCGGCTCTGCACATGCGGCGGACGGAAAGTCGGGTGTCCTGTTCCTGAATTTCGGAAAAGCCGAAATCATCACGCTGGACGGCGATGTGGCCGATATCATGATTGCGAATCCTTCCATCATCGAAGCTTCCGCCGTTCAGGCGAATCGGCTTTATATCGCCGGGGCGTCGGTGGGGGATACGAATGTGATTGTTCTGGACGCTCAGGGCAACATTCTGAAAAAGCTGGATGTGCATGTGCGTTACGACGTGAAAGCCATTCAGGAACTGGTCGATCACCTGTTTCCGAAAGAACATGTCAAGGTGACGTCCATTCATGACCAGATTATTCTGGGCGGACGGGTGTCTTCGCCCGCCGTGGCGTCCAAGGTGACGCAAACCGTTGGACATTATGTCAGCGACCTTCAGGACAGCAGCGATCCCGTAGACCAGCAGATCAACAATATGCTGGAGGTTGCAGGAGAGCAGCAGGTGATGCTCCGCGTCAAGATCATCGAAGCCTCGCGCAGCGTTCTTAAGGAGCTGGGGCTGGAAAGCAGCATGAACGACCCCAACGAACTGGCCACGACGACTTTGTTTGGACGCACGCCGTTTTCGGCCATGGGGGGGCGGAATACGGGCGGCATTGAAACCAATACAACCGGCCTGACTCAGGATCCCTTCTCGGTCGGGCGTTTTCTGCATGATACCGGCATACCGAATGTCGGGATGCTGGAATTTGTTATCAACGCGCTGGAGACGGAAAACCTCGTCAATGTTCTGGCCGAGCCGAATCTGACCGCCATTTCCGGCGAACAGGCCGGATTTCTGGCCGGGGGAGAATTCCCCGTTCCTGTCGGTCGCGACCAGGTCGGAAATATTGTGATCGAGTTTCGTCAATTCGGGGTGTCCCTGAATTTCCGCCCTACGGTGCTAAGCAGCGAGCGAATCAGTCTTCAACTGAATACAGAGGTGTCCTCGCTGGATAACGAAAACGGGATTACCCTGTCCGATGTCGCGGTGCCGGGGCTGGATGTCCGCCGGGCGTCCACGACGGTTGAAGTTCCAAGCGGCGGCGGTCTGATGATTGCGGGATTGCTGAAATCCGAATCTCTCAACGGAATGAGCGGGTTGCCGGGGATTCGTAATATTCCGGTTCTGGGCAAGCTGATTTCTTCGGACTCTTTCCGCCGGGATGAAACGGAACTGGTCGTCATCGTCACGCCTTATCTGGTGGAGCCCTATGCCCAGGAAGAATTTGCCGTCAAGGCGGCTCCGGCTAAAATTCACCCTCTTGCCAAGGTCTTTGCGGACAATGTTCGCCGGATTTTCGGCGACCGGACACCGGATTTCGGGGTGGAAGAGGTGCGTTATGGATATCTTCTCGACTGATTCGGAGTGTTCTCAATGATCTGTAAAACCAAATTGTCGTCTCTGGTCTGGATCGGGTGCGGTGTGCTTGCCCTCGGCGTTGCCGGATGCAGCCAGCAAGGTCTGGGAATGTACGAACCCTCTGAAATCAATGCCCGCCGTCTGGAAATTCAGGACGGAAAATTCGGGCAGGTTCTTCCGGTCTCTGCGGCGGATTCGGTCTATCTGGCAGATTTGTCAGAAAATTACCTGCGCTATGGCGTCAGTGATCTGGATGTCAGCGTGCTTTACGATCCGGACGCCCGGAAAAATGGTCCTTTGACGGCCCGGCGCGAGGCCGATCGTCTGGCCGGATTGCTTGGCGCCGAGGGGGTCAAGACGGTGCAGGCCGGGACGCTGCCTGTGGCGGGGCAGGGCGAGACGCTCCGTGCATTATTTTCATATAACACGGTAACGGCGCACGCGCCCAGCGGATGCGGCACCATACCGGGGCTGGACAATACCCGGGCGAATTATCGGGGGATGTATGAAGACAAACCCTATCGCCTTGGGTGCAGCGTTGAGGCCATGATTGCCCGTCAGGTCGAGCGTCCGGCGGATCTGGCCGGGCGGGGCGGATTGAAGGGGCCAAGCGATGGACGCAGGCAGTCCCAGATTATGGAAATTTATAGAACCGGAGTCCCGAACGAACCGTTCAAGGATTCGGAATCTTCCTCCGGATCGGACTAAAATAAGGGTTTATAAAATCTTTATCGTTAGACTAAAGCGTTCAGAAGGAGAATTCAAAGCGGGACATAGATCATGAGTGAATCCGGAAATTCAGGAACGTCCATACTGCTTCCGGGCGCCCGCGTCAGTGTTTTCACCAAAGACGGCGAAACCATCGAAACGGTCCGGGCGCTGGCGGAGGACTGGCGCTTTGCGCGCGTCGTTCTCAAAACGCACGAAGGCGATGTGAACGATGCTATCGCGCTGTATGGAACGGAAATCTCTCCCGATCTGGTGATCGTCCAGACCGAGGAAATCGACGATGCCTTTGCCCAGAGGCTGGAGACGCTCGGCGGGCGCTGCGCCGAAGGCACAGGGGCTATTGTGATCGGCCCGGTTAACGACGTGTATCTGTATCGCAGATTGATCAGCATGGGGGTCAACGACTATCTCGTGCGTCCCGTCAAGCCTTTGATCTTCGGCGAAGTCATCGCCAAAAGTCTGATCGAGAAAATGGGCGCGAGCGGGTCGCGTCTGATCGCCGTGACAGGTGCCAAGGGCGGCGTGGGAACGTCGCTTCTGGCTCAGAGTCTGGCCTGTGGTGTGGCGGATCAACTGCATCAGAAAACTTTGTTGCTTGATGCTGCGGGGAGTTGGTCGACTATCGGGGTGGGGCTTGGGTTCGAGGCCACGACAACGCTGGCCGAGGCCCTGAAGGTGGGAGCCGCCGCCGACGAACAGCGATTGAGCCGGATGTTGTTTGCCTCCGGCGATCGCCTGAGCGTTCTGGCCAGCGGCGGAGACGTGATGCTTGAACATAATGCGTCTCCCGACCAGATTGAAAAATTGCTGAATGTTTTCATGGTCAAATTTCCCGTGATTGTTTTTGATCTCTCTCAGGCCCCCATTCCGGTCCGGCGGAGCATTCTGGCGCGTGCGCACAAGGTTTTGCTTGTCTCCACCCCGACCTTGCCGTCCCTGCGTCTGGCGCGGACGCTGCTGCTGGAAATCAAGGAACTGCGCGGCGGATCGGCGGAGGGGACTGACCTGATTTTGAATATGCAGGGCTTTGCTCCCACCGCCGAGGCGACAAAAAGCGATATCGAATCGGCCCTTGATTGCAAACCGGCGGCGGCTTTGCCGTTCAATCCGAAGCTGTTTGCCGGATTGGAAAGCCAGGGAAAGAAATTTACAGACGATAAGGCCGGGGCAGAGATCGCTCGCATGCTCGTTGCTCTTGTCCAAAAGCTGATCGGCGCGGAGTCGGATGAGTCTTCGGCGTCCGAAAAACACAAGCATGCCAGCGGGATGGGCGGTCTTTTTAATATTCTGAAATCGAAGTAGAAGCGTAAAAAACGGAAATACTATGGCGTTTGGCAAGAAAACATCATCGGGAGACACGCCCCCGCCGCCCCCTCCGGCGGCGCCCGCGTCTTCGCCTGCCGCGCCGGACCCGGTTGTGTTGTCCCAGCCTGCGCTCGTTCCGGAGACAATCGAAAAATCCACCCAGAAGAAAAGCATGGCCGATGATGTTCTGTTGACATCTGATCCCCATCCTCCGGAAACGGAGTCAAACGTGGATTCCATGACCGTTCTGCGGCTCCAGCGCGCGCGGGCGCGGATCTGGACGGATTTGCGCGAGGGGATTGACCTCAAGGCGCTCGCCCGCATGGACGCCAAAGCCGCGCGGGACGAGGTGCAATCCGCCGTTGAGGAAATCGCCCGGTTCCGGAATCTGGATCTAACACCGACGGAACTGGCCCAGATCGCCAAGGAATGCGGCGACGATATGCTGGGTTATGGGCCGCTGGAACCCTTGACCGAGCGGGACGACATTGCCGATATCATGATTAACGGGCCGGATACGACCTATATCGAGGTCAACGGGAAAATTCAGCGCGCGGACATCAAATTCCGGGACAATCAGCATCTCGTAACCATCTGCCAGAGGATCGTCGGGGCGATTGGCCGCCGTGTGGACGAAGCCTCGCCCATCTGCGATGCGCGTCTTCCCGACGGATCGCGGGTCAACGTCATCATTCCGCCACTGGCCATTGACGGCGCGTGCATGACAATCCGGAAATTCAAAAAGGAGAAACTCACCCTTGAGAAACTGGTTGATTTCGGCTCCATGACCCCCAGTTGCGCCAAGCTCATCATGGCGGTTGGCCGATGCCGGGTGAATGTTCTGGTGTCCGGCGGGACGGGGTCGGGCAAAACGACGATGCTCAATTGTCTGACGCGCTATATCGACCATGACGAGCGGATTATCACCTGCGAAGACGCCGCCGAACTGCAACTCCAGCAGCCCCACGTCGTGCGGCTTGAAACCCGCCCGAAGAATCTGGAAGGCGTCGGGGAAATCACCATGCGCGATCTGGTGAAAAATTGTCTGCGGATGCGGCCCGAGCGGATCATCGTGGGTGAGGTCCGGGGACCGGAGGCGTTCGACTTGCTTCAGGCCATGAACACGGGCCACGACGGGTCCATGGGAACGGTTCACGCCAACAACCCGCGCGAGGCCATCACCCGGATGGAAAACATGATTGCGATGGGCGGACTGAACTTGCCCAGCGCGGCGGTGCGCGAGCAGATTGCCTCCGCCGTCAATGTTATCATCCAGGTCCAGCGTCTGCGCGACGGATCGCGGAAAGTCACCCATGTTTCGGAAATTACCGGGATGGAAGGCGACGTTGTCACGATGCAGGATCTGTTTCATCTTGAAATCGCAGGGGAAGACGCCAACGGAAAACTGATTTCCACCCAGAAATCCAGCGGTCTGCGCCCGAAATTCTATGACAAGGCGCGGCAGTTCGGGGTGGAGAAACTCGTTCTGGATGCGATGGCGGAGGCGTACGGCTGATGGGCGTTCTTCAGATCATCATTATTTTTGTAATTGTCCTGACGGGGATCGGGATGATGGCTGCGCTCATCATGAACCAGAAAGGCGAGGAACGCCGCCGGGCCATGTCGGTGATCCGGGGGCAGTCCGGCGCATCGGACGGGCGGGCAGGGGATGCCAAGGGCGCGCAGGATCGCCGCCGCGCCGAGATTGCCAAGAAGCTTAAAGAGCAGCAAAACGGAAAAGACAGAAAAGGCAAGAAACGTTTTACAACCAAGGATTTGCTGATGCAGGCGGGAATGAAGATCTCGCCCAGACAGTTCTGGATCAACTCTCTGATTTTTGCAGTTGTTGTTGCCGTTTTGGCCTTTATGGCCACGCGCGCGCCGTTTGTGGTCCTGATGGTCTTCATTACGGGATTTTTGGGGCTGCCCAAAATGTTCGTGAAGTGGAAAATCGGGCGTCGCCAGAAAAAATTCCTGATGGAATTTGCCGATGCGCTGGAGGCCATGGTGCGCCTGCTCAAGGCCGGGATGCCGGTGACCGAGGCCATTTCCATGGTCGGGCGCGAATTTACCGGCCCGGTGGGCGAGGAAATGTCCCATATCTATGATGCCCAGAAAATCGGGACGCCGTTGTTCGAAGCCGTGGTCGATTGTGCTCGCCGGATGCCACTGCCCGAAGTTCAGATGTTTGCCACCGCCATCGCCATTCAGGCCCAGACGGGGGCCAGCCTGTCGGAAATTCTGATGAATCTGGCGGGTGTTATCCGGGCGCGGTTCAAGCTCAAGCGCAAGGTCAAGGCCCTCTCGTCCGAGGCCAAGGCTTCGGCCATGATTATCGGGTCTTTGCCCGTTGTCGTGGGCGGGGGGATGTACGCGATTAATCCGGATCAGGTCGGGGTTCTGTTCACCGATCCCTTTGGACGGGTTTTGCTCGGCATTGCCATTGTCTGGATGGGGTTCGGGGTCTTGGTCATGAAACTCATGATTAATTTCAAGGTGTAGGGGGGCGCGCGACCATGTTTGAGGGGCTCGACAATGACGTTCTGATCGTCGTGGGCAGCGCCTTTGCGGCGGCCATTTCCTTTATCGCCTTTGCCCTGCCGTTTCTAACGCGCGGCGAGAAAAAGGAGCGGTATCGCTCGGTCATTGAGAAAAAACGCCGCGAGCTGTTTCAGGCCACGCGCGAGCAGGTCGAAAATCGTGGCAAGGCTTCGGCGCTCGATACCAAAAAAATGTCCGGGCGCGAGTCCATGGCCCTGTTTTTCAAGGTGCAGGAACTGGCCGGGCAAATGGGCCAGAAGGTCCGGGACAAAATGCTTCAGGCCGGAATTCGCTCCCCGACTGCACCGTTGAAATATGTGATTGCCACGGTGGGTTTGCCTGTCCTGTTCGGGTTGCTTGCCATCACCGTCATGTCGGCTTCGGATAAGGAAGTTTCAAAGGGCGTGGCCGTGACCATCGTGTTTGCCGTTGTCCTGTTCGGGTTTTTCCTGCCGCGTATTCTGGTCAAGAACATGATCGTCAAACGCCAGAAAGACATCAATATGACGTTTCCGGATGCGCTGGACATGATGCTGATTTGCGTTCAGGGGGGGATCGGGCTGGAGCAGACCATCAACCGCGTGGCCGAGGAAGTGTCCGAATACGCCCCCACGCTGGCCGAAGAGCTGGGGATTTTGAGCGCGGAAATGAGCATGCTGAACGATCGCAAGGCGGCCATGCAGGATTTTGCCCGGCGGGTGGGCAGTGGCGGGGCCAAAACCTTTGCCACCGCCATGATTCAGGCCGAGCAATATGGAACCTCGGTGTCTCAGGCCCTGCGCGTTCTGTCCGATGAAATCCGCGACGCCCGGATGCAGGAAGCTGAACGCAAGGCTATGGCTCTGCCGCCGAAACTGACCGTCCCGATGATTCTGTTCTTCCTCCCGGCCCTGTTCATCGTGATTCTGGGCCCCGTGGGGGTCAAGGCGTCCCAGATGAATCTGGGGGGATAGAGCTTTTATGTTTGTGTCCTGCATCCGGGTCCGCCGGTTTGGGCAGGGTGCGCAGCAGGGCTTCGATCTTGTCGGCATTGGCAAAAGACTCATCCGGAACAAAGCGGATTTTCGGGGTGCAGCGCAATTCCGTTTTTGCATTCACGGCCTTTTGAAAGACCGGTGCGGCGGCGTTGAGCGCGGGCAAAATGATGTCCATATCCTGTCCGCCCAGCGTGATGACATAGGCCGTGGCATGCCGCAGATCCGGAGAAATGCGCACCTCGGTTATGGTTGCGCTGGCGCCGTCAAGCAAGGCCGGATCCCGGAAATGCCCGCGCAGCAGCGTGTCGGCCAGAATATGCCGGATCTGTTCGCCGACGCGGAGCTGACGTTGAGAGGGTTGCGCGTGTTTCGTGGTCATGGGGTTTCGTTTCCGGATAGGCCTTTTCTTTGGATGAAACGGGGATATTCCCCTCTCCCTGTCGGGGTTTTACCCCTCCTTTCCCTCTCCCCTTCAAGGGGAGAGGGATCAAGAGAGGGGGAGATTTTAAGCCAGTGTCTTGGCATGCTCCGTAATCTGGAAGCACTCGATCACATCGCCTTCGCGAATGTCGTCGTAATTTTCGAACGCCATCCCGCAATCCATGCCTTCCTTGACCTCTTTGACTTCGTCCTTGAAGCGCTTGAGGGTCTTGAGGGTGCCTTCGTGAATCACGACGTTGTCGCGCAGAAGGCGGACTTTTGCGCCGCGCTTGACCATGCCGGCCACGATCATACAGCCCGCGACCTTGCCGACCTTGGTGATGTTGAAGACCTGCCGGATTTCCGCGTTGCCAAGGAATTCCTCGCGCAGTTCGGGTTTGAGCATGCCCGTCAGAATCGCCCGCGCATCGTCCAGAACGTCATAGATAATGCTGTAATACCGGATGTCCACCCCGTCCCGCTGGGCCATTTCGCGGGCCTGCGCCGTGGCGCGGACATTGAATCCGACGATGACGCCCTTGGACGCCTTGGCCAGAGTCACATCCGATTCGGTGATGCCGCCGATGCCGGTGTGCAGCACCTTGACTCCAACTTCCAGATTATCCTCGCCGAGCTTGCCGAGTGCTCCGGCCAGAGCTTCGACCGAGCCATGCACATCGGCCTTGATGACCATGGGCAGAGCCTGTTTTTCTCCGTCACGAGCCTGCTGAACCAGCTGTTCGATGGTCGTCCGGGATTTGGTGGCGATGGCCGAGGCGGCTTCGCGGCGCTTGCGCTGACGGTATTCGCTGACCTCGCGGGCGCGGGCTTCGTCGCCGACGACATAAAGACGGTCGCCGGACTCCGGCACGCCCTGCAATCCCATGACCTCGACGGGCTGGCCGGGCAGAGCTTCGGAAATGTTTTCGCCCCGGTCGTTGGTGAGCGTGCGGACCTTGCCCCATTCGGCTCCCGCAACGATGATATCGCCTGTGCGCAGCGTGCCTTTTTCAACCAGAAGAGTCGCAATCGGCCCCCGGCCTTTCTCAAGGCGGGATTCGACAACCGCGCCTTGCGCCGGGCGTTTCGGATTGGCGCGCAGATCCAGAACTTCGGCCTGAAGCAAAATGGCCTCAACGAGCTTTTCAAGCCCGATGCGGTTTTTCGCGGAAACTTCGACGCACAATGTTTCGCCGCCCATATCCTCGGTGACGATTTCGTGCTGAAGCAGGTCGTTCTTGATTTTGGTCGGGTTGGCGCCGGGCAGGTCAATTTTATTGATCGCCACGATCAGGGGGACATTGGCCGCGCGCGCGTGGTGGATGGCTTCGATCGTCTGGGGCATGACGCTGTCGTCTGCCGCCACAACCAGAACCACAATATCGGTCACAGTTGCGCCGCGCGCGCGCATTTCGGTAAAAGCGGCGTGGCCGGGCGTGTCGAGGAAGGTGACTCTTGAGCCATCGTCAAGGGCGACCTGATAGGCGCCGATATGCTGGGTGATGCCTCCGGCCTCGCCGCTGGCCACCGCCGTATGGCGCAGGGCGTCGAGAAGCGAGGTCTTCCCATGGTCAACATGGCCCATGATGGTCACAACGGGGGGGCGGGAAATCATGTCGGCGGGGTTGTCTTCAATGCCTTCCAGCCCCGTTTCCACGTCCGAATCGGTCACGCGGCGGACTTTATGCCCGAATTCGCCAATGACCAGTTCTGCCGTGTCGGCGTCGATGGACTGGTTGATCGTGGCCATGACGTCCATTTTCATCAGGCACTTGATGACATCCGCGCTGCGCTCGGTCATCCGGTTGGCAAGCTCCTGAACCGTGATGGTTTCAGGCAAAATCACATCGCGCAGAATTTTCTGCTGCGGCTCGCGGTTGAGCGCGGCCAGACGGGCCCGCTCACGCGCCCGCCGCTGGGCAGCCATGGACGGCCCCCGGTCGCGTTCGAAATCGTTGTTGATGGCCTGAGACACCGTAATCCGTCCACCACGGCGACCAACCTCTGGGGTGCGGCGCGGGGCGGGGGCCGCCTTGGCCTGACGTTTGAGGCGTGCGGAGAATGTTTCCTCGCCCTCGTCATCTCCTGCCGACGGACGTCGGAAAATCGCATCCGGAGGCGGCGCAGAATCCTGACGGAGTTTTTCGGCTTCTTCGGCTTTTTTCTTTTCTTCTTCTTCAATCTGGCGGAGTTCTTCCAGTTCCTTTTGCCGCAGATCCATTTCAATTTCGGCCTGGGTCTTTGGCGGTACGGGAGCGGCAACGGGCGTCTGGGCCTGTAGCGCAGGCTCCGGGACCGGGCGAGAGGCTTCCTCGATCTTGCGGCGTTCGTCTTCCGCGATGGCGTCGCGCAGGGCGCGCATTCGGGCCTCGCGCTCCTCGGAGGTCAACTGGTGCAGATCGCTGCCCGGTGCCGAAGGGGCTTTGGGCGCGCGGCTGCGGCGAACCTCGACGGCGATGCTCGTCGTTGGCCCCCGCCCGCGCGGGGAAACATTCTGGTGCCGTGGTGCAGGCGCAGCAACGCCCTTGAGACTCAAGGTTCCTTTCCCCGAGAGGCTCAACGTCTTTTTTTCTTCCTTGCCGTCGGTCGTCGTTGTCATTCAATCTGCCTGTATGTCCACGAAAGCGCTTTCGTGCGCTTTCGCTCTGCCGTTTCGTACCATTCATTGCGTTCAAAGGCCAGTGTTTTCTGTGCCTTTGGCTTATTCAGCGCTGTCTTCCTGCGCGAACCAGTGGGCGCGGGCCTTGAGGATGACCTCGTTCGCCGCTGTTGTTTCAATCGAATCCGCCCCCAGAATCTCAACCAGCTCGTCCGCGGCCAGATCCGCCAGATCGTCGCGGGTCTTGATTCCGGACTCGCCCAGCTTGACAACCCATTCCGGGCGAACGCCTTCGAGCGTGGCCAGATCGTCGGCGATCCCGAGTTCGGTCTGTTTGTCCGCCAGTTCCTGCTTTTTGGCGTCGAGCCACGACCGGGCGCGGTTTTGAAGCTCGGTTGCCACATCCTCGTCAAAGCCCTGAATCTGGCCGAGTTCACGGATGGAAGTCTCCGCGACTTCCTCAACGGTGCGGAAGCCTTCGGCGACCAGAAGATGCGCGATGACCTCGTCGACGTCCAGCGCCTCAAGGAACAGGCCTGAGCGTGTGCGGAATTCCTCGGCCCGGCGTTCCGATTCCTCGGCCTCGGTCAAAATGTCGATGTCCCAGCCCGTGAGCATGGCGGCAAGGCGGACATTCTGCCCCCGGCGGCCAATAGCCAGACTGAGTTGTTCTTCCGGCACCACCACGTCGATTCGCTTTTTCTCTTCGTCCAGAACGACTTTGGCGACGGTGGCCGGGGCCAGGGCGCTGACGATAAAGGCCGCCAGATTGTCCGACCATGGCACAATGTCGATTTTCTCGCCGCCCAGTTCGCCGACGACGGCCTGAACGCGGCTTCCACGCATTCCGACGCACGCCCCGACCGGGTCGATGGAGGAATCGCGCGAGGACACGGCGATTTTCGCCCGGCTTCCGGGATCGCGGGCCACGGCCTTGATGGTGATGATTCCGTCATAGATTTCAGGGACTTCCTGCGCGAACAGCTTGGCCATGAATTGCGGGTGAGTCCGCGAGATGAAAATCTGCGGTCCCCGGACTTCCTCGCGCACATCGTAAATATAGGCGCGCACGCGGTCATTGACCTTGTAATGCTCGCGCGGCAGGGATTCGTCCCGGCGCATGAGCGCCTCGGCCTTGCCCATATCCACGGTCACATTGCCATATTCGACGCGCTTGACGATTCCGCTGATGATCTCGCCCACGCGGTCCTTGTATTCGAGGAACTGGCGGTGACGCTCGGCTTCGCGGATTTTCTGGACGATGACCTGCTTGGCCGTCTGGGCGGCGATGCGTCCGAAATCCAGCGGCGGCAGGCTGTCCACCAGAAATTCGCCCGGCGCGGCGTCTGGTTTGATCCGGTGCGCCTGTTCGACGGTGATCTGGGCCTGGTCGTTCTCAATCAGCTCCGGATTGGCCATCACCTCGCGGTAACGCTTGAGTTCAACAACGCCCGTGCGGCGGTCGATATGGGCGCGGATGTCGTGGTCGTGGCCGTATTTGGACCGTCCGGCCTTTTGGATCGACTCCTCGATTGCGGACAAAACGACTTCTTTTTCGATGCTTTTATCACGCGCCAGAGCATCGGCGTATTGCAGAAGTTCCATGATTTTCAGTCCTTTTCCTTTGGTTTTGTGTCGTTGGGCGTTTTATCTTTGTTTTTGACGTTTTTTCTGTTGAGAACTTTCTTTTTTCCGGGCGGCGGACCCAGCAGAGCCTCGCCCATAACCAGTTTTGCCTTGGCGATGTCGCCCAGGGGCAGCTCGACCGCGCCGTTGTCGGTGTCCAGCGCGACTTTGCCGCCGCTTTCCCCGCGCAGGATGCCGCGAAATTTCTTCTGTCCGTTCAACGGGATATCCAGCTCGATCTTGACGTCTTTCCCGGCGTATTTTGTAAAATCTCCGGCGCGGACAAGCGGGCGGTCAATGCCGGGGCTGCTGACCTCCAGACGATACGCGCCGGGAATCGGATCTTCAACGTCAAACAGGGCGGACAGGGCGCGGCTGATCTTCGCACAATCGGCAATGCCAAGGTTTCCGGCGGAATCCTCGGCCAGAATCCGCACCGTCTGGCCGTCGTCGCTGGTCACGCGAATCTGGACGAGCGCATAGCCCATCCCGGAAAGGACCGGCGCGGTCAGGTCTGTGATTTTATCTTCCAGCGGTGTGCGTTTCATTGGTGTTTTTTCTTTTGCCCCTCTCCCTTGATCCCTCTCCCCTTCAAGGGGAGAGGGAAGGCAAAGGGCGGTGGCCCGAAGCCAAGGAGAGGGGGTTTTGCCTCTTGACCTTCATCACATAGCCCAAAAAAGCCAACAAAAAAGGCGGGGCCTTTCGGACCCACCCCCTGCGAACAGCATAAGGCTCTATACGGGACTCACTTTATGCCCCCCGAACGGGAAAAGCAAGAAGAATTTTTTACGCGGCTCTCATGCCATCGCAGGCGCAGAAGGAGAGGATGTCGTGTATTTTTCCTCGTTCGATGCCACGGGGTCTGGTTTGGGCTCTGGCGCAGGTTCCGGTGCCGGAGCATCCGGTTTTCCCGCAGCATTGTCGTTAAAGGCGGTTTTCGGGGAAGGCGCATCTATTCCCTGTCCATCGTTTCTTGATGCAGAGGCTGTGCTTCTGTCCGAAGAGGCAGGATCGGGGGCTTTGGACGTCTCCAGAGTGCTGTCGGCAGAAGCGCCGGGCGCAGGCGCTTCCTCTCCCGCCGGTTTCGATACATCGTTCTTGTTTTCACCAAATATATAGTTTTTTGCGCCGTCCCAGGCCCGACTGGCGCCGTCCATGGCGGCGCTCCCGGCATTGGCGACGGCTTCGATCCCGCGCGACGTGGCATCGACGGCGGCATCATAGGCCTCTTGCCCGTGTTTGATGGTTGCGTCGACGGCAGCACCTCCTGCGATTCCCCCGGCAATTCCTCCTATGACAGCTCCCGCTGCGGCCCCTGCGGGGCCGAGGACGGCCCCTGCCGATCCAAAAGCTTGCGCTCCGGCCAAGGCGCCTGCGGTAGATCCGGCCAGAGTCGCTGTATCGTGAGAGGCGGCGGTGGCCACATCCAGTTTGCTGGTGTTTTCGTCAAGCGCAGTGTTGAGTGTTCCGGCGTAAGGATTTGCCGCGTCCAGCCCGGCTTTCCCGGCTTCTGCCGCCGATGCGCCCTCGGTGAGGCTATAGGCGGCAACGCCAAGGCCGACCACCCCTGCCGTTGCCAGATTGCCTTTTCCTTTCAATCCGGCGGCTTCCAGTGCGCCTCCCGCCGTTGCCGCTCGTGGAATCCCGCCCTCGGGAAGCGCAGGGGCGTGGGGTGATTCGGGGGCCTTGGGGGTCTCTGGCGCAACGGATTTTGGTTCTGCCGCTGCGGCAACGGGTTCGACGGGTTCCGGTGCTTTGGCCTGATTTTCGGCGGCCTGCGCTGTTGCCCCGGCCAGATCTCTGTTCACCACTTTTTCCCGGACGCTTCCCGGCGGCGGCGGTGGCGTTTGAACGCCCGCATCGGCCAGTTTGTTTTCCAGTTCGGCGGCGCGGGCAACATTTTCTGCGGCTGTGGTTTTTTGTATGCCCTCGTTAACGACGGCCTTTTCGGCCTCGGCGAGGGGGGCCATGCGTTCATTGTGATATTGTTCTGCGAGGGCTTTGATGGCGTCGGTGGATCGTCCGGCCTGCTCGAAAGCGCCGATTTTCCGTTCCGGGGCAGAGGGCTGTGTGACAGCTTTTGGATTGGCCATTTCGTTTATCTTCGCGGCGCTTTCATGCGCCTGGTCGAAGGCGTTTTTATTGGGAAGCGCAGGCTCGGGCGCGAGGGGGGCCACAGGTTCAGGACGGGGAGAAAGAGTCTCACCATCGGCAAGGCTTTTGATTCTTTGATTTCCTTCTTTTGCATTTTCCATGGCCTTCGAAGGTTCCGAATCCGGAAGATGGCCGTTTGCAAGATTATTCAGCTTTTTCCCGGTCTCAAGGTCTGCCTGTCTGCGTTCTCCATATTCCTGTTCCCAGGCCGCGCGTTCGGGGGAGGATTCATAGTCCTTTGTTATTTGATTCAGTTCGCTTTCATATTTTTCAGGTGTCAAATCCGTGCGGGAGTCAACCATCTCGGCTCCGACGCTGTTTCTGACGGAAGCTTTCATGGCATCGGGGGATGTGCGCTCGAGAAACTCCTGATGGGTTTGCGCGCGGGCCTTTGCCGCGTTTTCTTCTGTTGTCCGACCTTCGTTCAGGGCGCGGTCTATTGCTTCGTTCTGGTTCTGACGCAGATTTTCCCTGAATTGGTAATATTCTTTCTCCCGTTTGGCCAAATCGGCGTTGTCCGGTCTTTCCCAGGCGGTGACCGGTGCGCTTTCAGGCTCCGACAGGCCATTGATGATGGCCTCCATTTCCTTTATCTGTTCAGGCGTGGGCTGGCCCGGAGTGCGTAGGACACGGCCTTCCTGCCGCGCTTCCTGAACGCGCCCCGCGGCTTCGTCCATTTCATCTTTCGGAGGAGGGGGCTTCTGTTCTGCCATGATCCGCGCCTTCCTGCATCACCCTGAAAAAACAAAGAAATAATATGTAAATTATAGGGCATAAAAAGGCCGAAGATCAAAATTGAACGTTTTCAGGCCACTTTTGCCTCAATTTTACCGAAAGCTCTTGAATAATACGTAAATATCCTCTGGTCTTTCGGGGGAAAGCCGGGCATAATGCGGGCGGATCGGGAAACCGGGTGGCCGCTGGACCCCGCAAGGGGGCCAGAGGAAAGTCCGGGCTTTACGGAAACACGGTGCCGGGTAACGCCCGGACGGCTTTCGGGCTTTGGCCCGGTGGTCGATGGAAAGTGCCACAGAAAACAAACCGCCCTGCCGCAAGGCCGGGTAAGGGTGAAACGGCGCGGTAAGAGCGCACCGCGGGACCGGCAACGGGACCGGCACGGCAAACCCCACCGAAAGCAAGACCAAATAGGGATCGCACTTCAGGCCCGTTTCCGGCCTTGCGGTCCGGGTAGGTCGCTTGAGGCCCCCGGCAACGGCGGGTCCTTAGAGGAATGGCCATCCATCGCCCTTAAAAAGGCGAGGACAGAACCCGGCTTACAGGTTTCCCGATTCTTTAATTATGACTTTTTATCAAGGGGGTTTTTGATGCAAATGGTGCTGCTGGACAGGATTGAACTGTCGGCCTCTCCCTTACCAAGGGAGTGCTCTACCACTGAGCTACAGCAGCGCACAGGGGCCTTTCATACAAAAACCGCCCGCCCCGCGCAAGCCCCAATCGTGCGTTTTCAAAAAATTAGAGAAAGCCCGGTGCGCTTATTTTTCGACCTGAAAGGACTGGCCGCATCCACAGCGGCCTTTTTCGTTGGGGTTGGAGAAGGTAAAGCGCTCATTTCCCAGATCGTCGGAGACGTAATCCACAACGGTTCCGAACAGCATCCATGACTCTGTCCGCGAAATAAACAGGACAGCTCCGTCTTTCTCAAAGCGGTCGTCATCCAGCCCCCCGTTTTCAGGGACAAAATCCATATGATAGGAATTTCCGGAACACCCGGTCGCCCGGATGCTTAAACGCACTCCTGCGGTTCCGGCTGGTCCGGCCTTTACACGCGCGCGAATCGCGGCGGCGGCGCGGTCGGTCAGGGTGATGGGTTGATTTGTGGTGGTCATGTGGTCTTTCCTGGTCTTTCCTAAACAAACATATTCAGTTGCAGCTTGGCCGTCTCAGCCATCATGCCGGGGTTCCATGGGGGATCCCAGATGATATCAACGTCCACCGCGCGCACGCCCTCCACCGGAAAGATGGCCGACTGCACCATGCCGGGCATTTCCTGCGCGACCGGGCATCCGGGAGAGGTCAGGGTCATTTTTACCGCCACATCAGCCCTCCCGTCTTCCTGATCGGTGATGACAACCGTATAAATCAGGCCCAGTTCATACACATTGACCGGGATTTCCGGATCGTACACGCCGCAGATGGCTGCGCGGATCACAGGCCAGAGCGGGTGCGTGTCCGGCGCTTCGACGCAAGGCGGCTCGGCCAGTTCGTCATAGGACTCGCCCAGCGCATTCCGGATCATGGTTTCATCGGCCACGGCTTCCATTTTCCCTATCCTGTCAATGACTTGACTTTTTCAAGTCCTTCAATCAGACGATCAATGTCTTCGCGGGTCGAGTACAACCCCAAAGACGCCCGCGCCGTCCCCTCCACGCCCAAGGTCTTCATAAGCGGCATGCAGCAATGATGACCCGCGCGAATGGCAATGCCCATCCGATCCAGAATCAGGGCGATATCAGCGGGCGGCGCACCCTCCAGAGTAAAGGAAAAAATCCCCGCTCGATCCGGTGCGTTGCCATAGAGGGTAAGGCCTTTAACTTTGTCCAGGCGGCTCCTCGCATGCAAGATAAGCTCTTTCTCATGAGAAACAAGAGCTTCCATGCCTTTCTTCTGAATGTACGCGATGGCCGCGCCCAGCCCGACAATGTCTACAATGGGCGGCGTCCCGGCCTCAAAACGGTACGGGGACTCCCGGTAAGTGGTGGTTTCCCACGTGACGGAGTCAATCATATCGCCTCCGCCAAAGAAGGGCGGCAGGGACTCCAGAACCTCCTGTTTTCCGTACAGGACGCCGATCCCGGTCGGGCCATAAAGCTTATGTCCTGTAAAGACATAGAAATCTGTACCCATCCCCCGGACATCCACAGGGTTATGCACAACGCCCTGTGATCCGTCGATCAGGGTTTTGATATCCGGGTTATAACTTTTGGCGATTCTGACGATTTCAGAAACCGGGTTGATCGTGCCTAGAACATTCGAGATGTGCGTGACACCCACAAGGCGTGTTTTTTTACACAAAAGAGCCCGGTACGCGTCCAGATCCAGCGTGCCCTGCTCATCAAGGGGGATGATTTTCAGGGTAATCCCAAGAGAGTCACGCAGCATCTGCCACGGCACAATATTCGCGTGATGCTCCATCGCACTCAGAACGATTTCATCGCCGGGTTTTAAGCTGTGCGCCCCCCAGCACCGCGCCACCAGATTGATCGCCCCGGTTGCGTTGGCGGTAAAGACAATCTCGTTTTCCCTTGCCCCGATAAAATCCGCAACCAGAGCCCGCACGCCCTCGCACCGCGCCGTCAGATTCCGGGACAAAGCATAGAGTCCCCGGTGGACGTTGGCATATTCGTTTTCCAGAATATCGCGCATCGCATCAATGACGACCTGCGGTTTCTGAGCGCTGGCCGCACTGTCCAGATAGACAAGAGGTTTTCCGTTCATGGTTCTGGCCAGAATGGGAAAATCGCTGCGCCAGTCAGATCTATCCACAGGCTTGTCTACAGAAGTGTCAACAGAGCGTTTCATGGTATTTCTGGCTCCCCTCTCCCCTGGTTTCTCTCCTCAAGGCGGGGAGAGGGAACGCAAGCGGCCCGAACAGGGAGAGGGGTGTGGATGTTATCGGTCATGATCCGATTTCCCTTTCCGCCCCCAGCCACCGTTCTATCCGCGCCCTGATTTCCGCGTGCGCGGCCTGCTCCGGACTCTCGTCCAAAAGCGCAGACACGAATCCTTCGACCAGAAGTCCGCGCGCCTGAATTTCCGGAATACCGCGAGAGCGCAGATAAAACAACGCTCCGGCATCCAGTGACCCGGTCGCCGCGCCATGCGTGCATTTGACATCGTCGGCCAGAATGTTCAACTCCGGCTTTGTGTCCATCTCCGCTCCCTCGGACAGGAGCAGGGCGCGGCTTTGCTGGCGCGCATCGGTCCCGTCCGCGCCGGGTGCCACCTCGATTCGGCCCTGATAAATGCCTCGCGCCCGCCCGCCTAGAACCGTCCGTACACTCTGGGACGATCGCGCGCCCGGCCCGGCATGGCGTATCGTCGTCGTCAGATCACCCGTTTGCGTGGCGCGCAGCAAGGCCACCGCACCGATTTGCGCCTGCGCCCGGGGCCCGTCAAGCGTGGCGCAGACCTGATGACGCGACAGGCGCGCTCCGTCAGTATAGTAAAATCCGGTATAGGATGCGCCTGAATCTATATGGATGTGCGTTGTTTCAAGAAGATAGGCCGCATTCGCCGCACCCTGAATCCGGACATGATCGACGCACGACCCGGCCCGCAGATCCAGAAAAACGCAAATCGCGCTTAACGTGGTGCCAGCGCCCTCATGCCGCTCGATAAAACGGAGCGAAGCCCCGGTTTCACAGACAATCGAAAGACGCGGCGCAAGACGCAAGGGCGTCTCGCCTTGCGCCAGAAACACAATCTCCAGCGGATCGCGCGCGCCGACCCCCGCCGAAACCGTCAAGGTGAGGCTGTCCTGACGATGCGCCGCGTTCATGTCGGCGATGAAAGAGTCCGGCTCATCCTTTCCTGCGGGCATCGACCTGTGGATATCCTGTGTAAAACGCATCCCTTTGGGCAGGAAACTGGCGTTTTCCACAAAAAACCCGTTGTGGAAAACAATGCGGCCACAAACCGGATGCGGGGCAGGGGGAATTGCGGGCGCGCCGCGGTCCGGGACCGCCCACGCCACGGAATGAGCGGGCGCAAGGTTGGTGTATTTCCAGCTTTCTGCACCCGCGCCCTTCATGCGACCACTCCGGCAAACCCTTTTTCTTCAAGGTGTTGCGCCAGTTCCGGCCCGCCAGAGCGGATGATTTTTCCGCCCGAGAGAATATGCACACGGTCCGGCGCGATCAGATCCAGAAGTTTTTGATAGTGTGTAATCATCAGGAAAGACCGCTGCGGCCCGCGCAGGGCGTTGACCGCTCCGGCCACGATTTTCATGGCGTCGATATCCAGCCCGCTGTCCGTTTCGTCCAGAACGGCCAGACGCGGCTCCAGTATGCTTAACTGTAGAGCCTCGCAGCGCTTTTTCTCGCCGCCGGAAAACCCGACATTGACAGCGCGCTTTAACATATCGTCCGATATCCCCAGCGCCTCGGCCCTGGCTTTCATCATTTTCAGAAAACCCAGCGCGTCGATCTCCGTCTGGCCCCGCGCCTTGCGCAGCGCATTGACGGCGGTTTTCAGAAAGGTGCTCCACAAAACGCCGGGAATCTCGACCGGATACTGAAACGCCAGAAACAGACCTGCCGCCGCCCGCGCCTCGGGTTCCATACCGACAAGGCTCTGACCATCAAGCAGAACGTCCCCTTGCGTGACGTCATACCCTTCGCGCCCGGCCAGAGCGTAGGCCAGAGTGGATTTCCCCGCCCCGTTCGGCCCCATGATGACATGAACCTCGCCCGGTCCGATGTTCAGATCAAGCCCTTTGAGAATGTCTTTGCCGCTAACACCGACATGAAGGTTTTTTATGGTGAGCATGTGGTCCCTGTTCTTCCGGCTTCCCGTCCCTGCACGCAGGATTTTGAGGATGATGGATATATAAGCCTATTGCGTCGAAAATCAAAGCAGGATTGTTTTTGTTCTGTATCTGTGGACATAAAATAAAAATGATTTTCACTCTCAAGTTTTTGCGCTAGTCTCCCGGAATGATCGTGTGTTCATGCCATGCATTTAACGAGGCCCGCGTCCGGCAAGCGCTTGCAGCCGCTGCGCAGGGTCAGGCCGACCCACCCAAAATCAAAGACATTTACGCCGTCTGCGCCGATGGCAGGCGTCCCCAATGCGGCCAGTGCCTCGTTGAAATCCGCCAGATGCGGGATGCGTTTTCTCCTTGCGGGTGATTTCCTATTTCCCCGGCCCGACGATGGCGGCGAGGCGCTTGAAACTTTCGTCGATATCGGTGTGATCGTCCTTGCTCTGGGACAGAAACGCCTCGATTTTCGGGTACAGGGCAATGGCTTCGTCCACGCCCGAATCGCTGCCCTTGCGGTATGCGCCCAGTTTTATCAGTTCGGCCATGTCTTCATAGGCGGAAATGATCTGGCGCGTGCGGCGCAAAAGGGCGTTGCGCTCGTCCGACAGGGCTCTTGGCATGGACCGGGAGATGGATTTGAGGACGTTGATCGCCGGATACCGCCCCCGGTCGGCGATGGCGCGCTCCATCACGATATGTCCATCCAGAATCCCGCGCGCGGCGTCCGAGATCGGCTCGTTCGTATCATCGCCCTCGACCAGAACGGAAAACAGCCCCGTAATGGACCCCTGTCCGGGCGCGCCCGGTCCTGCCCGCTCCAGCAACCGCGCCAGTTCCGAAAACGTCGTGGGCGGATAGCCCTTGGTCGTGGGCGGCTCGCCCGCGCTCAGGCCGATTTCCCGCTGGGCCATGGCAAAGCGCGTCACCGAGTCCATCAGGCACAGAACCAGCCGTCCCCGATCCCGGAAATATTCGGCAATCGCAAGGGTCGTATAGGCTGCCTGACGGCGCATCAGGGCGGGCTCGTCCCCCGTGGCAACCACGACGACGGACCGCGCCAGACCTTCAGGGCCCAGATCGTCTTCGATGAATTCCTGAACCTCGCGCCCGCGCTCGCCCACAAGGCCAATCACCGAAATATCGGCAGACGTATAACGCGCCATCATGGACAGCAAAACGGACTTGCCTACGCCCGATCCGGAGAAAATCCCCATGCGCTGGCCGTTACAGGTCGCCAGAAACGTATTGACCGCCCGCACGCCCAGATCCAGCTGTGCGCCCATCCTCTGGCGGGAATGAGGAGGAGGCGGCTTATTGCGCAAAGGCACCGGATGACCTCCCTGCGGCAACCGTCCAAGCCCGTCGATCGGCGCGCCCATCCCGTTGATCACCCGGCCCAGCCACCGTTCGTCCGGGCAGATCATCGGCGGATGAATCTGGATATAGGCCGGGCAACCAAGCCCCACCCCCTCCAGCGTTCCAAAAGGCATGAGCAGGGCGCGCGCGTCCCGGAATCCCACGACTTCGCAGGCAATTTCACGCGTGGAATCGGGGCGCAGATGAACATGGGCGCCGATAGACAGGCTGTTCCCAAAACCGGCGATTTCCACCAGAAGGCCCAGAACCTTCGTCACCCGGCCATAGGTTTCATGACCGGGAAGGGGTGAAATCGCGGCGATGGCCTGATCGGAAAGACGGTCCATGATCCTGACTTTATAGCCTGCCCATTTTATTTTGATCCATCGTTGCTTCGCTCCTCACGTATTTTTATATGCTTCGTCGCTCGCGCCTTGCCTCAAAATAAACTGGTTTGGCTATAGCACAGGAGATAAGGATCAGATCCTGACTTTTGCGCAAATTCGGGAAGCCAATGCCATGCCTATTTTTTCGGCTTGTCGTCCGCTTTTGGGGCTGCGCGTGGCGGACCGGGTTGCTGCTGGAGCGCCGTTACGATTCGCAGGTTGCGTTCGATCTCCGGGCGGTTGGGCGCAGCGGCGGCAGCACGCCGGAGGATCTGGCTGGCCTCGTCAAGCTCGCCCTGAGACACCAGATTGAGCGCCAGATTGTTCATCATGGTCGTCGGATCGCCCTGCCACAGATCCAGTCCCTTGCGAAAGGCGACCTCGGCCTGCTTGCTGTACCCGCGTCCGTCCAGAGCGATCCCCAGAACCTGATAGGCCCGGAAATTATTCGGGTCTTTCAAAATTGCCTTGCGCGCAAAGTTTTCCGCCGTTTCATAATCCCCGATGGCCAGTTGAATGGCCGAAAACTCTGATAAAACGGGCGATGTCGCACCCTTCCCCCGGGCAAACGGAGACAAAACAATCACGGCCTTGTTGAGTTGCTCATCCTCGCGCAAGGCCCTGGCATAGGCCAAAGCGGTATCCGGATTCTTGCTGTTGCGTTTGTAATCGCGCTCCAGCGCAGGCAGGGGCTGCCCCGCCTTTTCCGCCGCATCCACGACGGCATTCTGAAGGGCTTTTTCAACACGGCCCGCCCGGTCGTTTTTGCGCGCGATGTCCATATCCGAGGCGCTCGTCGCACACGCACCCAGCGCCAATGTCGCCACGGCACCCAGAATCAAAGGAAAAAACCGCCCACCCTGCTGCTCTATCCGTTCCGCCATCGTCATTCCTTGCTTTCCGTGC
The DNA here is from genome assembly GCA_020638285.1 of Rhodospirillales bacterium. Lineage (GTDB taxonomy): Bacteria > Pseudomonadota > Alphaproteobacteria > Micavibrionales > Micavibrionaceae > JACKIV01. The sequence continues at coordinate 250,840 of JACKIV010000002.1, forward strand.
CGCTCAAACCGCGCCCCTCTTTGGACTGAACCCCTTAATTTCCGCCTGTCTCAAGACCATCACCCCCGGATGGCATCTCTCCAACCGCAGCATCCATCGCTGCTTTTTCCGTGTCACCCGTCGCCGAATCGGCAGAGTCCGTGGATTCCGGTATCACAATTTCGGCGCAGCGTCCCTCCGGGCAGTAAAAGCTCCGATTCGGTGTGCAATTTTTCTCCTTGCCGATGCATGTCGTCCGCACCCGGACATAATGAGGCTTGGGCGCGTCGACAATAATGTGCCGATCCATCAGGACAAGCCCGTCTTTCCCCAAAACCGTTACATGCGTCGTGCCGGTTGCCTTGGGGACGACGATCAGGGTCTGTGAGGTGTCCATCAAAACGCTGGCGGGAAGGGGATTGCCAAGGATAATGCTCCCGATATCATGATTCAGATGCACGATCTCGGACTTGTCGAGCGTGACCATCAAGGGAGCAGAAACCTTGCCGGAGGCTTCTGAAACCTCGGCACGCGCGGCAAAGCCGGATAAAATCAGAAAGGTCAGTCCTGCTGCGACCAGAAAGCCGGAAAATCGTCTCATGATGGGAAAGCCCGCCGGGGAAAGCTGAAAATTCAAGACCACAGGAACGCATTCTAACCCCAATCGCAAGAAACATCACCATCTTTTTTCATTTTGAAACCCGTCTCTCCCCGTAAAGGGGGGCGCCGGGTTTTTCCGCGGTTTGAGGCGTCAGGATTTTCGGGCTTCGATTGTTTTCAGAATCATCTTCCGCGATGGCTCGTAAAGAAGTCGGGCGGGCTCGAATTGGTCAATCGCGGCACCGACGCCGGTCAGAAAGGCGGGCAGGGGATCCGTTCCGGAGTCTGCAATACCGCATTCGCGCATGAACAGCGCCGTCTCATGCCGGGACATGGCCGGACTGACGCCCGCCGAATTGGCAATATCCGCCACATGGATCAGCATCCCGATGCGGGCCAGATCGCGCCGACCCTGAAGCCGCGTTAATTTCCCGGTCAACTCGCACACCAGACCGCCTTGAAAATGAAATTCATAGGCGCTGCGCATCCGGGCGGCGGGCGCGGCAGGGTCGCCAATCGGGGTGACTTCCGTTGACAGAATCAGGGACTCAATGTCCAGCAGATCCTCGGTGTCCAGCCCCGCCGCATGGAGCCACGGCCGGGCGCGGTCAAAGGCCTGTTGCTCCAGCCGTCCGGGAACGTAAGATTTGCCGTGACCGTTTCCTTTTCCATCATGCATCAGGTCATGAATGCAGATCGCCGCCATGGCCAGAGCCGTTTCCTCGGGTGCCAGAATGGCACGCGGATCGTTCGCAAACAGGCGATTATTTTCCTCAATCAGGCGCAGGCCGTGGAAGAGGACTTTGCGGTGGTGAACTGGATTATGAAATTCCATGGGGTTTTCCGTCTCGCCCAGAATGGCCGCGATGGCGGCGCCTTGCGCATAGACGCTTTCCGGATCGACGCCAAAGCGGGTCAGGCCGATTGTGACCAGATCGCTCAAGTCCGGTCCGTGCGCGTGACGATCGGTCTCCCATGCCGAAAACAGGGATTCTATCTGTTGCGCCCAGTCCGGGCCGGGCGGATCAAACAAAAGAGTTAAGATATGCGCTGGATCCCATGTCTGTTTCCGGCTCGCGCCCGATGCATTGCGCCGCGCCCACTCTCCCCGAATCCGCCCGGCCAGAATCGCCCCGTCCGGAGAGGCAGTGTCCGGCTCGGTTCGTTCAGCGATATTTATGATATATGACAAGTCGGCGGCCATGAGACTCTTTGTACGATCAGAGGATCTTGCATAAAAAAGTTTTACCTCGTACCTATAGGCAGGTGCAAGCAAACCCGTCCATCCTGCCGCAAGAAAGTTGCGGAGTTTTTAATATGGAGTTTTCATAGCATGGATCACCTCTGGACCCCGGACAGCTGGCGCGCAAAGCCGGTCAAGCAAATCCCGGCATGGCCCGATTCGAAGGCGCTGGAACAAGTGGAAACCGAATTGCGCGGTCTCCCGCCTCTGGTGTTTGCAGGCGAGGCCCGGACGCTGGAATCCCGTCTGGCCGATGTCGCCGCAGGGCGGGCCTTTGTGCTTCAGGGCGGGGATTGCGCGGAAAGCTTCGCGGCCTTTAACGCCAATACGATCCGCGATACGCTGCGCGTGATCTTGCAAATGGCCGTGACATTGACTTTTGCGGGCGGGGTGCCGGTCGTCAAGATCGGGCGAATCGCCGGGCAGTTCGCAAAACCCCGCTCCGAAGACACCGAAACACGCGGCGATGTGACGCTGCCCAGTTACCGGGGCGACATTATCAACGGATTCGACTTTGACCCGGCGGCGCGGATTCCCGATCCGGCCCGGATGCTCAAGGCGTATCACCAGTCTGCGGCGACGCTCAACCTTCTGCGGGCGTTTACGTATGGCGGTTATGCGGATCTGAACCGGGTGCATGGCTGGACTTTGGAATTCGTCAAGGACTCTCCGTTCGGGGAAAAATATGAGGATCTCGCACAAAGAATCGAAGACGCGCTGGACTTTATGGCTTCGTGCGGGATTACGGCGGAAACCGCGCCGGACATGATTAAGCGGGCTGATTTCTATACGTCTCATGAGGCGCTGTTGCTCCCCTATGAAGAGGCCTTGACGCGCGTGGATTCTCTGACCGGAGCGTGGTACGACTGCTCGGCCCATTTCCTGTGGGTGGGGGCGCGCACCAATCAGGAAGACCACGCCCAGATCGAATTTGCACGCGGGATTCAAAATCCGCTTGGGCTGAAATGCCCGCCAACCTTGACGCCGGACGCGTTGATTCGTCTGATCGATACCCTGAATCCGGACAACAGGCCGGGGCGTCTGACGTTGATTACGCGCATGGGGCATGACAAGGTTGCGGAAAAATTGCCGCCCCTCATCCGCGCCGTTCAAAAAGAAGGACGGGCGGTGGTGTGGGTGTGCGACCCGATGCATGGCAACACGATCAAGGCCGGATCCGGCGGATACAAGACTCGCCGTTTTGACCATGTTCTGGCCGAGGTTCAGGGATTTTTCGCCGTTCACGAGGCCGAAGGCACCTGGCCCGGCGGTGTGCATTTTGAGATGACAGGTCAGAACGTGACCGAATGCATGGGCGGGGCGGATGCCATCGGCGAGGCCGATCTGGGCGGGCGCTATGAGACTTTGTGCGACCCGCGCCTGAATGCGAATCAGGCGCTGGAACTGTCGTTCCTTCTGGCCGAAGACCTCAAGACTCTCCGGCGCAAGCGGGGACGCAAGGTGGAAGGATCAAGGGAGAAAGGTGAATAGACTTCCCTGCGCATCCTGTCCTTGCGAATTTGGCGCCTGTGACATACACTGCCACGCGTTCCGATGAACGGTGTTAAAAAAACGAAACGGGATTCTGATGTTATGGTGGGCTCTGGCGCGATTGAAAATCTGAGTTTTGAAGCGGCGTTGCAGGAACTTGAGAGCATCGTGCGCGACCTTGAAACGGGCAAGGCAGGGCTTGAGGATTCCATCAAGGCGTATGAGCGTGGCATTGCCCTGCGCAAACATTGTGAAACCCGTCTGCGCGAGGCGCAGGAAAAAGTCGAAAAAATCGGTATCGGCGCGGATGGCGCGCCGCGCACCTCCCCTCTGGACGAAGAGACATAGCCGCCCATGCCCTCACCACGCGAAGCATCCTCAAGTCTTCAGGAAAAAATGGACGAGGCGGTTGCCGCCGTCAATACGACCATGGGTCGCCTTTTGCCCGACACGGACGATCCGGAATCGCCGCTGTTCCAGGCGATGCGCTATGGCGTCCTCTCGGGTGGCAAGCGCATGCGGCCTTTTTTGCTGACCCAGTCGGCGGCGCTGTTCTACGTCGATCCTTCGCGGGCGCGGCGCGCGGCGGCGGCCATTGAGTTTGTTCATTGTTATTCCCTGATCCACGACGATCTTCCGGCGATGGATAATGCGGAGCTGCGGCGCGGCCAGCCGACCGTCCACCGCGCCTATGACGAGGCCACCGCCATTCTGGCGGGCGACGGGTTGTTGACGTTTGCGTTCGAGGTCTTGAGCGACCATGAAACCCATGAAGATCCCCGCGTGCGGTGCGAACTGGTAACGCAACTGGCGCGCGCCGCCGGGCCCGGCGGGATGGTCGGGGGGCAGATGCTCGACCTGATCGGCGAGAAGCAGGAATTCGATCTGGGGACCATCAGCCGTCTGCAACGGATGAAGACCGGGCGTTTGATGGCGTTTTCGTGCGAGGCCGGGGCGATTCTGGGCCGGGCGGGAGAGGCCCAGCGCAGGGCGCTGTGCAATTATGCGCACGATCTGGGACTGGCGTTTCAGGTCACGGACGATATTCTGGACGTGGAAGGCAATCCGGAAGACACCGGCAAGGATGGCGGCAAGGATGCCCGCGCAGGCAAGGCCACGTTCGTGTCCACCATGGGCAAGGATCAGGCCCGCCAGAGGGCGGAAATGCTGGTCGAGCAGGCCAAACGTCATCTGCATATCTTTGAGCATCGCGCCGATACCTTGCGCGAGTTGGCTGATTACGTTCTGACAAGGCGGACGTAAGGCTTTCCCTCTTCTTAGCTTCGGAGTGTTGCTCCTTTGCTTTCCCTCTCCCCATGGGAAAGGATCAGGCGAGAGGGGTGTTTTCTTTTTGCTCTTTCTCTTTTCTTGCTGCCTCGATATTCCGTGGATGGAACGCGCGATGGGCTTCCATCAGGCTCCGCGCATCGACTTCGGTATAACGCTGGGTGGTGCTTAAGGACGCATGGCCGAGAAGATCCTGAATTTCGCGCAAATTCGCCCCGTTCTGAAGCAGGTGCGTGGCAAAGCTGTGCCTTAGGGCGTGGGGCGTGGCGGTGTCCGGCAAACCCAGAGCTTTTCGTAACTCCCGCATGGCGCGCTGAGCCACCCCTTGATGCAGACGTTCTCCGCGCACGCCTAAAAACAACGGGGCGTCTTTTTCAGGCGAGCCGGGGCGTTCTTTCATATAGGCCTCAACCATCGCCGCGCAGATCGGCAGGACAGGGACAAGCCGCTCTTTCCGTCCTTTCCCGATAACCCGTAGCCCTTCCTCGCGTGGCAGATTCTCCAGATTGAGAGAAAGCGCCTCGTCAATCCGCAACCCGCACCCATACAACAGCCCAAACAGCGCCCGGTCGCGCAGCCCGATCCAGTTTTCGCCCGGTGCGTTGAGGGCCTCGAAGACAACATTTCTTGCGCGCGATTCGGATAAAGGACGAGGCAGCTTATGCGGCAGGCGCGGCGCGTGGACGAGGGCGACGGCGGAGTTGTGCATGCGCCCGTCCCGGTCGAGCCATTTCAGGAAATTCCGGACGCCCGACAGCGCACGCGCGCGCGAGGCCGCTGCCCGTCCGTCAATCGCCTGACGCGACATCCAGGATCGAAAATCGCTCAGAGAGGATGCCGACAGATCGTTCAGGCTGATAGCCTGCCCCAGATGAGAACCCAGAAAGGTCAAAAATGCCGACACGTCCGCCTGATAAGCCCGGACCGTATGACGTGAGGCGTTTTTCTCGCGCTCCAGCCAGTCTCTCCATGATTCCAGCGCGGCGCTCAGGTCGGCGGCGCAGATAAAGGGCAGGGCGGTCATGGTGCGGGATCGGTCTGGCCGATTCGCCGGATTTCCCAGCGCAGGATCACGCCGAAAGTTTCACGCACCCGTTGCCGGATCTCCTCGCCCAGCGCTTCCAGATCGCTCCCCCGCGCCGCGCCTGCGTTAATCATGAAATTACAGTGTTTTTCAGACATCACCGCATCGCCGATTCTCAAACCCCGTCCGCCCGCGCGGTCGATGATCTGCCATGCCTTTGTGCCTTCGGGCAAGTCTGCTGCCGCGCATTCGTCGGGCATTGGGTTGGCAAAGGTCGATCCGCCTGTCTTTTCACGAATGGGCTGCGAGGATTCGCGCCGCGCCCGAACGGCGTCGATTTCGGCCTCAAGGGCGGTCGGGTCCGCGCCCGGCGTTGCCCGCAGCGCAGCGCCTGTGAAAATAACGTCTTCGGGGACGGAGGAATGGCGATAGGACAATCCCATCTCCTCCGGCGTGAAGCTCAAGGTCCGCCCAGCGCGGTCCAGCGCGTGCGCATGCACCAGAATGTCTTTGATTTCAGATCCATACGCTCCGGCGTTCATGCGCAGCGCGCCGCCGATCGTGCCGGGAATTCCCGAGAGGAAAGACAGGCCCGACAGACCTTCCTGAGCGCAGAACCGGGCCACGTTGGCGTCCAGCGTGGCGGCGCCGACATGGATCAGGCCGTCTTCGCTTTGCGCCGAAAGACCTGCAAAATCCCGGCCCATGCGGATGACAACGCCGCGCACGCCGCCATCGCGCACGATGACATTGGACAGAACGCCCAATGTGGTCACGGGAATTTCCGTCGGGCAGGCGGCAAGAAAATCGGCCAGATCCTCCTTGTCCGCCGGTTTGAACAGAATATCCGCGGTTCCGCCTGCCCGGAACCACCCAAGCGCCCCCAGAGGCGCATTTTCAGTATAGCGCCCGCGAACGGGGGGCAAATCTGCAATCGTGATTCGGGATGGTGACATAAGATGTTTATAGCATTCTGCCTTCGGAAGAGAAATAACCCTTGCGGTGTTTTTTGTGTGCTCATTTCGGCTCTTCCGTTTTCCGGCGCGGGCGGGTATAAAGAGATTCATGATGAGTCTGTGGGAACATTATGGCGAACCGGGTTTATGGCTGATCCTCCAGATCGTCGCGGCCATTGCCGTCTTACTGGGCGTGGTCGCCTATGTGACCTATGCCGAACGCAAGGTTCTGGGCGCGATGCAGCGCCGTCAGGGTCCCATGACCGTCGGGCCGTTCGGGTTGCTTCAGCCCTTGGCCGACGGGATTAAACTCCTTTCCAAGGAAACCATCATTCCGACGCAGGCCAACCGGATTCTTTTCCTGCTCGCGCCGATGATTACCTTTACCCTGTCGATTGCCGCATGGGCCGTTATTCCCGTGAATTATCAATGGGTTTTTGCAGATATCAATGTCGGGATTTTGTATCTGTTCGCCATTTCCTCAATGGGGGTTTACGGCGTTATCATGGCCGGGTGGGCGTCCAATTCCCGCTATGCCTTTCTGGGCGGGCTGCGTTCGGCGTCCCAGATGGTGTCCTATGAGGTCTCCATGGGGCTCGTGATCGTGTGCGTATTGCTCACGACCGGGTCGCTTAATTTGACGGAAATCGTGATGGCGGATCGTCCGTGGTGGGCGGAGATTTTGCTTTTGCCGATGCTGGGCGTGTTCCTGATTTCCATTCTGGCCGAGACGAACCGTGCGCCGTTTGATCTGCCCGAAGGGGAGTCCGAACTCTCGGGCGGTTTTATGGTGGAATATTCCGCCATGACGTTTGCCCTGTTTTTTCTGGGCGAATATGCAAATATGATCCTGATGTCTGCCATGACCACGATTCTGTTTCTGGGCGGATGGCTGCCGCCCTTCGGGATCGAGGCGCTGGCGTTCGTTCCGGGCGTGGTGTGGTTTGCCTTGAAAATTGCGGCGGTTTTGTTCTTCTTTGTCTGGGCGCGGGCGACCTTCCCGCGATATCGGTACGACCAGTTGATGCGGCTGGGCTGGAAAGTCTTCCTGCCTTTTACGCTCGTCTGGGTGGTGGTGATGGCCGGGGCATTGCTGGCGTTTGACGCTTTGCCGGGGCAGACTCCTTAAAAATCTTCATCCAAGGGCATGCTGGAGAAATTCGACAGACTGGCCCAGAACCGTTCCAGATTTTTAAGCGTTACGGTCGTTGCCGCGATTTTCTCACCGTTGATGTCCGCCGCGCCAAGTTTTTCAACGTGCTTGTCGAACATTTCGGAAATCATCCCGCAGAGCTTCTTGCCCTTTTCCGAGACTTTAACCCGGATGGAACGCTTGTCGTGGACAGAGCGTTCCTGAAGCAAATAGCCGTTTTCAACCATCTTCTTCACATTATAGGACACGTTCGATCCGAGGTAATAGCCCCGGATGGTCAATTCGCCAACGGTCATTTCCTCGTCGCCGACATTATACAGAATCATGCACTGGACGTTGTTGATGTCCTGAATGTTCCGCTTGTCGAGTTCGAGCTTGATGACGTCAAGCGAACGGCGGTGAAGGCGTTCGATCAGCTGGATGGCTTCATAATACAGGGTCGATGTCAGCACGAGGAGACTCCGTTCCTTTCGTAACGATACCCATCCTAGCACGGAATGGTTAATGGAAAATAACCAGACGGAGTCCTGAAAATTACCCCAGACTTTCCGAAAGACTGCGCCCCGTTGGTTTGAAATATCCATCCAGAATGGCCTGCCCAACTCCGGAGAGCGAATCGGGGCTCCACAACGGCGCGTTATCCTTATCCATAAGAATGGCCCGAATGCCTTCATACAGGTCAGGCGCCGCCATGAAATGCTGGACCAGAAGGTAGTCCTGTTCCTGAATTTCTTCAAACCTGGTGCGGGCCTCGCAGTTTTTCAGGTGACGCAGGGTGACTTTCAGACTCGTCGGGGATCGTCCGGATAAAAGATTGAGAATTTCCATCGTCGGCCCCGATTCGGCCTGCCGAAGTGAGTCCTGAATGTCCTCCATGGAATTATGAACAAAATGCCGGTCGATGATCGGGGCGAGTTTGGCCAGAAATCCGTCATTGGCCGGAAGCTCGGATTCGGTCCGCAGGATTTGGGAAACGGCCAGAACGGCTTCACCGTTTGATCGCGTGCCTTCGAGCTTGGTCCTCATGCGGTCAAGACATTCAAAACGGCGATCCTGTGGAATGAAGTGAGTCGCAAGGCCCCCATACATGAGGTCCGCCGCCGAAAGCCGTACGCCCGTCAGGGCCAGATAGCGTCCGATCAGGCCCGGTGCGCGCCCCAGCGTGAAGGCGGCACCGTTTCCGGGAAAGAACCCGATGGCTGTATGAGGCAGACCGAACAGGGTTTTTTCGCACGCAACCCGGAAAACATTCTGTCCGGCAATCCCCAGCAAAGACCCGAGCGCAACACCGTTCCAGAACAAAACGACGGGTTTCGGAAAATGAAAAAGAATTCGGTTGAGCTGATATTCCTCGGCGAAAAACAGCGGGGCGACCCGCTGGCTCACCGCTCCGCGCCGGGCAGCCATGCCGGTGTCATAGACATATTTCATATCACCGCCCGTGTTAAAGGCGCGCCCCGATCCCGTGATAAAAACGGCGTGAATGGCGGGGTCTTCGGCCCAGCGGTTTAAGGCCGCCGATAAAATCCGGATCATGTCAATGGTCAGGGCGTTCAGGGCTTTGGGGCGGTTGAGCGTCACGGCGGCCACGCCGCTTTTTTCCTCAAGAGTGATTTCGTCCGAGGAAGAGACATGAGGATTTTCAGAAGATAACATTTTACCGTTCCGCCCTTTACTTTGATGAAAAAATCACATAACCCCTTTAAGGGAAGATTGACTCCGGAGGTGCCCTGATGAGCCAGAAAACCATCGTACGCAGTGTGTCCCCTGTCGAGGACAACGCCCTTTACACTAAAGCCAGATTGCCCGCCGCGCAACCGGGGAATGATCTGCGCATGGCCGGAGCTTTTCCCCGCGTGCGGATGCGACGGATGCGCGGGGCGGAGTGGTCCCGGCGGCTGGCCTGCGAGAATGCCTTGAGCGTCTCGGATCTGATCTGGCCTCTGTTCATCGCCGAGGGGCAGGGCGTGTCCGAGCCGATTGCCTCCATGCCCGGCGTGGCCCGCCTGTCCATTGACAGGATCGTCGAGGCGGCCCGTGAGGCGCGGGATCTGGGGATTCCGGCGCTGGCCCTGTTTCCGGCTACGCCGCCCTCCCTGAAAACTTCGGACGGGCGCGAATCGATCAACCCCGAGAATCTCATTTGCCGCGCCATTCGCGCCATCAAGGAAGATGTGCCCGATATCGGCCTGATCGCCGATGTGGCGCTTGACCCCTATACCGACCACGGCCATGACGGATTGATCGAGGATGGAAAGATCCTCAATGACGAAACCGTGGACGCGCTGTGCGCCCAGGCCGTGGTGCAGGCCCGCGCCGGGGTGGATGTGATCGCGCCTTCGGACATGATGGACGGACGAATCGGAGCCATTCGCGATGCGCTGGACGGGGCCGGGTTTTCGGATGTTCTGATCCTGTCCTATGCCGTCAAATACGCGTCCGCGTTTTATGGTCCGTTCCGGGACGCCGTTAACTCCAAAGGCTTCCTCAAGGGCGACAAGAAAACCTATCAGATGGACCCGGCGAACACGGACGAGGCGCTGCGCGAGGCGGCGCTGGATCTGGGCGAGGGGGCCGATATGCTGATGGTCAAACCCGGTCTGCCCTATCTGGATGTGATCCGGCGGGTCAAGGACGCGTTTCATGTGCCGACGCTGGCCTATCATGTGAGCGGTGAATATGCGATGCTGCGCGCCGCGTGCGATGCCGGGTGGCTGGACTATGACAAGGCCCTGATGGAAACCTTGCTGGGGTTCAAGCGGGCCGGGTGCGACGCCATTCTGACCTATGCCGCGCGCGATGCGGCGCGTTTGATCCGGGCGCGGGGTGGGGTTTGAGAGGCTTGTCCCCTCTCCCTTGATCCCTCTCCCCTTGAGGGGAGAGGGAAAGCGAAGGGCGATGAGCCCGGAGCAGGGAGAGGGGAAGTTGACTTTTTGGAAAATTAAAGTATGTCCGGTACAGATCATTCCCTTCTTCGTCCTGCGCGGTATCCGGATGCTCCGGCGGTGATTTTGGTCGACCCGCAGATGGGCGAGAATATCGGAACAACAGCGCGGGCCATGCTCAATTGCGGGTTGAGCGACCTGCGGATCGTGCGGCCCCGCGATGGCTGGCCAAACGAAAAAGCCGTTTCGGCGTCTGCCGGGGCGCTGGACGTGATGCCGCCTGTTGCGGTGTTTGAGACTCTTCCGGCTGCTCTTGAAGGCTGCCACCAGGTCTATGCAACAACGGCCCGTCCGCGCGAGATGGTCAAACCCGTCTTTACCCCGCACGGCGCGGCGGCGGACATGCGCACGCGGCAGGCGGCGGGTCAGACAATCGGCCTTGTCTTTGGCGGAGAACGGGCAGGACTGACCACCGACGATGTGGCGCTGGCCCACGGGATTATCACGATTCCGCTCAATCCGGGCTTTACTTCGCTCAATCTGGCGCAGGCGGTTTTACTGGTCGCTTACGCATGGTGCGAGGCAGGCGACGGGACGCCGGGCCGGGTGGTGCCCACAGGAGATTCCCGGCCCGCTCCGCACGAGGAGGTCGAAGCGTTTCTGGTGCGGCTGGAAGAGGAACTCGAATCCGGGAATTTTTTCCGCACGCCCGAGATGAAACCTGCGATGCTGCGCAATATCCGGGCTTTGTACCTGCGCGCCGAGCCGACGGATCAGGAAATCCGTACTCTCCATGGCATGTTGACGGCGTTGATTGGAAGGAAAGGCACTGTTCGCTCTGGAAAATGTGAAGCGCTCTAAGGCCAGTGAACGTCCGGAGGCAGAGACATCAAAATCGCATCGACGTTCCCACCGGTCATAAGGCCAAACCGGGTGCCGCGATCGTAAAGGAGATTAAACTCCACATACCGCCCGCGCCGGATGAGCTGGTGTGTTTTTTGCTCTTCGGTCCAGGGTTTGTGCATCGTGCGCCGGACGATTCGGGGATAGATGGACAGGAAGGTTTTTCCAACGTCTCTGGTAAAGGCAAAGCCGCGCTCCGCATCGTCTTCGCACAGATTATCATAGAAAATTCCGCCCACGCCCCGCGCCTCGTTTCGATGGGGGAGGTAGAAATATCGGTCGCACCACGCCTTGAAATCCGGATACCACTTTGGATCGTAAGATTCACAGCAGGCACGGAGCGCGGCGTGAAAATCGTTCGTATCCGCCGGGTCGGGACAGGTTGGCGTCAGGTCCGTTCCTCCGCCGAACCACCGCCGGGAGGTGGTCATCATGCGGGTGTTCATGTGAACGGCGGGGACAAGCGGTGATCGCATATGGGCAACAAGGGAAATCCCGCAGGCGTGAAAGTCTCCGTTGCTTTCGGCTGCGCCCGGAATTTCCGGAATGAATTTTTCTGGAAATCGACCGTGAACGACCGAGACATTCACGCCGACTTTTTCAAAAACCCGCCCTTTCATCAGGGCCATTTCACCCCCGCCGCCGGGCGTTCCGTCTTCGTTGTGACGATTCCAGCTTTTTCGCGCGAAGCGGCCGGGCTCAGTGGCACCGCCGGATTCATCCTCAATCGCTTCAAAGACCGCGCAGATTTGATCCCGCAGGTCGAAAAACCACTGTGCGGCGGTATCTTCGATTGCATCGCAGGCAGAAAACGGGGCGGTTTGTAACTCCGGCATCATAAGAGACTCTGGAAAATTAAAGCGGCACCTATGCTAGACGCACTAAAAAAAAAGAGCAACCTTTGAAAGTGTCGTTGTCCGGGATATAGTGGGGGCGGAACGAGGGTATTGGTGTGTTCTTATGAAGACCGTTTTCAGATCTCAGGAACCTGTGACGTACGATCTGAGCAAGTTAAACGTCTTGCTTGTAGAAGATTCTCATACGATGCAGACGCTTTTGTCCTCAATGCTGCGCTCTTTCGGGGTGGGAGATGTTCTGGTTTGCGGCGGAGCGACCGAGGCCATCGGGCTTTTGACTGTAACGCAGGCCCGCAAGAAAGCCTCTGATATCAAGGGGATCGATATCATTCTGACGGACTGGTTGATGCCGGACGGATCGGGTGAGGACTTGCTCAAGTGGATTCGTTTGAACAAGGATGACGGGATCCGGTTTTTGCCCGTGGTGGTCATCAGCGCCTATACGACCGAGCGGGTTGTGGCCGCGGCGCGGGACGGCGGCGCCAACGAAGCGCTCGTCAAGCCCGTTTCCGGAATGAAGCTGGCCCAACGTCTTCTGTCCGCGATTGACAATCCACGCCCTTTCATCAAGACGGATGCGTTTTTCGGTCCGGACCGGCGCAGGCAGGCCGTCCCGGTTTCCCATGATCGCCGGAAAATAAAGGCGGAAGAAATAAAGGTAAGCCATGAGCAACTCTGAGGGGCCTTCCAGCCCGAAAAATGTCAGTATTTTCCACAGAATCAATCGGCTGCGGATTAAGGCGGCGGGAAAGGCCGAAGGGCCGCCGGGGCAGATCGATCCGGAAGCCATTCGCAAGGCTGATGAGTTTATCGGAAAGGTTTGCGCCGATTGCCGGACGGTTTTAGGCGCATCTATCGAAAATCTTGTCACCGGATGGGAGCGGATGCGGGAGTTACCCGATACCGAAGAACGAAGGTCAGCCGCGCAGGCCTTGTTCCACGTTGCCCATGAGATCAAGGATATAAGCGGGATGTGCGGGTATGCGCTCCTGTCTCATTTTTCAGAATCACTGCGCGATTATGTCGTCGAAACGGATCTGGATATGGAGGCACGACGCGTCATCGTTCAGGCCCATGTCGATGCGATTCAGGCCGTTTATCGACTGGATATCAAGGCCGAATCCGTCCCGGAAGCCGAAGCGCTCAAACAGGCGGTTCAACAGGCGATCAAAAAATATCGCTAGAGCATTTTCGCTTTGGCCGTACACATCCGTCCATATTACCGCAGCGGCTCCGCCGTGACAGCCCCCGGTCGTCCGGGTGTGCCGCTTAAGGGAGTCGCCGGACCGGAGGCGGGGGGCATGACCCACGACTCTTCGGGGCGCAGGGCTGCGCTGCCATGCGGGTCATTCCGGTTCATGGGTTGGTTCACGGGCCGCGCATTTTGAGGAATCGCCTGATTTTCCTGCGGCCCATCCCGGCCCGCTTGATTCGTCTGTGACCCGGCTTGAACCATTTCATGCGCCAGCTTGATATAGCTTACGACCCGGCGCACATCCGGAATCGTCCGGGCCAGACTCACCACCCGGTCCAGTTCGGCCTGACTTTGAGCTGTTCCCATAATGTAGACCGTGCCTTGCACCGTATCAATGGAATAGTTCAGATTCTCGATGATGTCGTCGAACGTCATTTCGGCGCGTAGACGTGTGGAAATCCATTTATCGCGCAAATAGCCGGGAATGCCTTCACTATCGGCGATCCGGATTTCGTTGATGACCTGTTTGACGCCCTTGACCTGCCAGGCCAGACGGACGGCTTCGACCCGGTGTTCCGGTTTCTGGACGATCCCTGTCAAAAGAACGCGCCCCTGATTAACCGTAATGCCGAGTTTTGCAAAAGTGCCCAGATCGTATTTGAACCACAAATCGGCGATTTCGGCATGAATGCGGGTGTCGCTCAAGGTGCCGGAAATCCCGCCTTCGCGGCTGGCCGCCATGCCCGTCCCCACTGCCGCCCCGCCCGCAAGACCCAAAGGCGAGCAGGCGCATAAAAGAGCACAGGCCAGGAGAGATATGGCAGGAAAGATTCTCATGGATTTCTCAGGCTCCTTGAACGATGTGTCAATGTCCTCATAGCTTTGCACAAAAGGGCTTGCCTGCATACGGTAAATCGGTGAGGGTTCTAACGCAGGTGACTTGCGGTCGGTAGTAGTTTATAAAGAATTAGTCTTTACACTTCGGCTTGTCCATTCCTTCGCGGACTCTCTTTCTGAAAACCTTCTTCTAACGCAAACGTCTCACGGAAAAGGAACAAAATTATGGCACGCAGAAACAAAATCGCACTCGTTGGCGCGGGGCAAATCGGCGGAACGCTGGCTCTTTTGGCCGGGATGAAAAATCTGGGCGATGTTGTTCTGTTCGACGTGGCCGAAGGCGTGCCGCAGGGCAAGGCGCTTGATCTGATTGAGGCCTCCCCGGTCGAAGGGTTCGACTGCGCCTATACGGGCAGCAACGATTATGCGGCCATTGCCGGGGCGGATGTGGTTATCGTAACAGCAGGCGTGCCGCGCAAGCCGGGCATGAGCCGTGATGACCTGATCGGCATCAATTCCGGCATTATCAAAACCGTGGCCGAAGCCATCAAGAAACATGCGCCGGACGCCTTCGTTATTGTTATTACAAATCCTCTGGATGCGATGGTCGAGGTCATGTACCGCGTGGCCGGACTGCCTGCCAACAAGGTTGTCGGAATGGCCGGCGTTCTGGACAGCGCCCGGTTCCGGTATTTCCTGGCCGAAGAATTCAAGGTTTCCGTCGAAGATGTGAGCGCCTTTGTTCTGGGCGGTCATGGCGATACGATGGTGCCCTTGGTCCGGTATTCAACGATTGCGGGCATTCCCTTGCCCGATATGGTCAAGATGGGATGGACGACGCAAGAGCGTCTGGATGCGATTGTCCAGCGCACCCGGGATGGCGGCGCCGAAATCGTCGGCCTTCTCAAGACCGGGTCGGCTTTTTATGCTCCGGCCTCAAGCGCCATTGCGATGGCGGAGAGCTATCTTCTTGACAAGAGGCGCGTTCTGCCCTGCGCGGCCCGCCTGTCGGGTCAGTACGGGGTCAAGGATCTGTTCATCGGCGTTCCGGTGGTGATCGGCGCGGGCGGGGTTGAGAAAATCGTTGAAATCGAGATGTCCGCCGACGAAAAAGCCATGTTTACGAAATCTGTAGACGCTGTGCGCGGTCTTCTCGATGCGGTCGAAAAGGCCGCGTAAAACCCCGTTTATCCATTCCCGAGGGGGGTGAACATATCCCGGTGAAAGGCTGCGCCCTGATGCGTGCCGGACGACGGGGGAGCGGGGCTGTCAGTCGCTTCCGCTCTTGCCTTCTCCGGGCCTGTGTTCGGGGCGGAGGGGACATTCGTCCACGTTTTGTCTCCGAAACCACCGCCTGCCGAATTGAAAGAAACATTAAAGTTGCTGCGGCCTTCGTTTGCGGCCTGCTGCTCGGAGGCAGCGCGCCGGGAGAGAGCGGCTTCGTGCATCGGCGTGTTCTGGCTGGCATCGTTGAAGGCAAACCCCGGGCCAACGGTGGACGGGCCAAAAACATCCCGTGCCACGAGATCCGTCCGCCCGTTATAGGCAGGCGTCTCGGGTGAGGGGTCTGGTTGTGTTCCGGCCACGCGCCGGGAATCTTCCGAAGGGACGCCGCCGAGGGGTGCTTTATCGGCGTATTTCCGTTCCCACAAAGAAGTAAAGGCACCGCAGGACATGGACCGGTCTCCTCCATTCCCGGTGATGGCTTTTACAGGATTCTTGTAAAACGGAGAGAGGGCGTGTGCCGCAGATGTATCGGGATCTTTAAGGATAGCTGCCGCGCCGCCCAGACCCTGCTGGTGTGCCATATACAGTTCATGTTCTGCCGGATCGCGTCCGAGGGTGCTTTTCAGGCTGTCCTTATTTTGGGCGGCCAGATGCGCTGCCGCCATAATGGATTTCTCGGGATCGAGGCGGTCGTCTCTGTGCCGATTGACGGTAAGCCCCATCTCTCGGGCGGCGGCAGGCTGAAACTGCATGAGCCCGACGCTTGAGCCGCGTCGGGCTTGCGGATTGCCCGAGCTTTCGATCGCGGCGAGCTTGCGCAGATAAGTTTCGGAAATTCCGTATCTCTCAGAGGCTTCGGAAAATGCACTCCCGTAGGGGTCTGCACTTTCCGGAACATTGCGGCTTTCTGTGTGGCTCAACCCACCCTGTCGCGTCCGTCCGCGCGCCATGACACCTCTCTTTCTTTTCTAGTAATATTATAAGAAAAGAGAAGTTTCCCCGTCAAATGTCAGGGCAAAAATGGCTTTAAACTCAACAAAAACAGACAGATGGCGGCGATCTTTAAGGTTTTTCCTCAAGCCGGTGCAAGGGCCGCCGCGGCCTTGGGCTCTTCCGGAGCTGTCGATTTGGGCGTTGCTGCGGCGACGGCTGCCGTTGCGGCGGGCTTGTCTTCCGAGGCCCTGGGCGTAGCAGGATCGGCCTTTGCCGTGGTAGACGCCGGGGCATCCTGCGTTGTCGCATTACGCTGGAAGGAAGCGGAGAGGTTTTCTACTTTCTTCTCCATCCAGTCCCCGATGATCTTCGTCGCTGCCGACAGTCTGGGAGAGGAGGTCGCAGGTTTTTCTGCCGTTGCAACGGCGACCGCTGGCGGGGCCGGGGCTGGATTTTGAGCCACAAGGGCCGGGTGGTCGTGCTTTAAGTTCTCGGACACCCGCGCGTCAAAAGCCCGACTCGCCAGTTTACTGACATTGACGCCCATTTTGTCTTCGGCCTGCGCGATCAGGTTCTGACGGGTTTGGGGATCGGACAGGTCTTTTCCAATCGTCTTTTCAGGATCGACCCGATAGGCCTTCCCGTCTTTCCCCATAAGAAGAACTTCGTAGTGCAAGTGTGCCGAGCCGATGCCTTCATCGCCGGTCACCGCGAACCTGTCGCCTTTTTTGAGCATTTGTCCTGTTTTAGCGGGCATGTTCGGTTCGACATGGCCATAGAGGGTGAAAACGCCCTGACCGTGATTGAGAATAACGGCCTGACCATATCCGCCGGACGGGCCTGCGTAAGCAACCTGAGCCGGGCCTTGCGCCACAAGAGGCGTTCCGACCGCCGCGCGCATATCAATACCGCCATGGTTCTTTGATGCACCTGCAATTCCCGTATCACGGGGGCCCATGTCCGATGTGATTTTGCTGTTCAAAGGCAAATCCAGAACGACCGGACCGCCGCTGGAGGCCAGAGCGGTATCCGCCGCAGGGGAGCGAACGGAATTTCTGGAGGCTTGAACCGAAGCCAGAAGCGTTCCCCATCCAACGCCCGACTTGTTCAGACCATCGCCGTGGTAATAGCTCAGGCCGCTGGCGTCCTTGGGCAGGGAAGCCCATTCCTTGGACAGGTTGTTCGCGAATTTTTCGGCGCTGATGTTGACTTAAGAAAATCCGTGTCGTTCTCACCTTGTTGCGTAACGGTGAATGGCAATGCCTCTGCGCCGGTTACGGTAGTTTTCGTTTCCGCTCAAGGCCGCATCTCTTTCTTGCCATCCTTGAGCGCTGGCAAAAATGGCAAACCGTCCGTCTATTTCCCGGATCGCGCCTTTTCGCGCTTTAGCGATCGTTTTTCCAACGATCAATGTTTCCAGGCCAGAACCTGATCCAGGATCTCATAGTTGATCTGGTGTCATTTCGCGATGTTTGACGCGTTCCTTCCATTCTAATTGTTACGTGACGTCGCCTGCCCTGTTTATAGGCTTTTTCGATCAACTTTAGAATGGGTGGGCCACTGGCCTTGAGAGACTAAAACGCCTCAGGCAAACTTGAAATCTCTTGTAGTCGCTCAGCTGTTCGCAAGCGTCAGAAGAACTTTTTCCGGTGGCCGTGCCTGTTAACATGCCATTTTGTCGGTTTCTCCCCGATTCGACATCTTCTGTCATCTTTCCGAACACGGAATCCAGCCCCAAAGGGTTGTCGCCCATTTTGGAGAGCAAAAAGAGCCAAAAGAGAGAACGATGATCTGGCCAAACCCTGCCCTCAAGCGAAGGGATCTGGTCGAACCCAGAACCTGTCTGAGGCTGCGGGCCGCAACCGAGGTGAACGGACCGCTTATCCCAGACGCGCGAGACAGGCGCGCGGTTTCGTTTCTTGCCTCTTCTCCCGTCCTTTTACCTTGTTCCGGCGTTTCCGCTACCATTGAAATCTCCAAAGCAGGGCGGTTTCTTTTAGGCCTTCCCGCCCTATTTGATACAAGGGTAACAGATTGGCGTTCAAGATGCAAAAACAAGGGATAAAATTATTATAAAACAATGGATTATAAGTATTTTGGTCTGCGTTTTGGGGTGAATTATGGCTTTGGCCTGACGTCCTGTCCGGAAGGGGGTAAACAGGGGGAAGGCTTTGACCTTTTTCGTCGGGGGCTTTATGATGGCGGGCATGGTAAAAGCGGCAAAACAGTACATCTGTCAGTCCTGCGGCGCGGTATCCCCCAAATGGGCCGGGAAATGCGAGGCATGCGGAGCGTGGAATTCTCTGGCGGAAGAGTCCGTTGAGGCCTCCCCTGACCGGTGGAAAAGCGCAAAAAGCCGGGGACGGCCTCCGGCGTGCGTTTTCCGACCTGCGGGATGAAAATGCCGCCCCTCCGCCCCGGTGCCAGACAGGGATTGCAGAGCTGGATCGCGTGACGGGGGGCGGGTTTGTCCCCGGATCGGCCCTGCTCATCGGCGGCGATCCGGGAATCGGGAAATCGACCTTGCTGCTTCAGGCGGCCTGCGCTCTGGCGAATCGGGGGCTTGCGCTGCGCCTATGTCTCTGGCGAGGAAAGCGTGGATCAGGTACGCCTGCGCGCCCGGAGGCTGGGGCTTGAGCATGCGCCGCTGGCTCTGGCGGCGGCGACGAACGTCCGGGAAATCGCCGCGACCATTGAAGGCGCCTCGCCGCCACTGGCCTTGATCGTCATCGACTCGATCCAGACCATGTATGCCGATATGGTCGACAGCGCGCCGGGAACGGTGACTCAAGTGCGCGTCTCGGCCCACGAAATCACCCGGATGGCCAAGAAACACGGCACCACGGTGCTGTTTGTCGGGCACGTCACCAAGGACGGCCAGATCGCCGGTCCCCGCGTTCTGGAACATATGGTCGATACGGTTTTGTACTTTGAGGGTGATCGGGGACACCAGTTCCGGATTTTGCGATCGGTCAAGAACAGGTTTGGCCCCACGGATGAAATTGGCGTGTTTGAGATGGGCACGGCGGGGCTGGCCGAAGTTGAAAATCCTTCGGCTTTGTTTTTATCGCAAAGACAGGAAGATATGCCGGGCTGCGTTGTTCTGGCGGCGCTGGAGGGAACCCGGCCCGTTCTGGTCGAGGTTCAGGCCCTGGTGGCCCCTTCGGCGCTGGCCACGCCGCGCCGGGCCGTGGTGGGGTGGGATTCAAACCGTCTGGCCATGATTCTGGCGGTGCTGGAGGCCAGGTGCGGCCTGCATCTGTCGGCCAACGATGTTTTCCTGAATATTGCCGGAGGAATCCGGATTTCCGAACCCGCCGCCGATCTGGCCGTCGCGGCGGCGCTGGTGTCGTCTCTGACCGGCGTTCCGGCTCCGGCGGAAAGCGTTCTGTTCGGTGAAATCGGCCTTGCGGGAGAGATTCGCGCGGTGGCGCAGCCGGATTTGCGCCTGAAAGAAGCGGCAAAACTGGGATTTCGTCAGGCGGTCATTCCGCCGCGCATGGGCAATAAAAAGGATAAAAAAAGTCCAGACCCTTTGTCTGTGCGCGAGGCCGGGCATGTTCTTGATCTTCTGGAAATATTCCCGCAGACCCAGAGACGGGCCGGGGCGGCCTAGATCGGGTCGAAGCGGCATGGTTTTTGCTTTCCTCTTTCTTTCAGATGGGATTTTGAACCGCAATTTGATAGTCTGGAACCATGAGCGACACGACCGAAACCGAGGAAATGAGCGAAGAAGAAAAAGCCATGATGGCCCAGTGGGAGGCCATGGCTGGATCGGAGGAGTCTGCCGATGCTCCGGAAATGGACGCAACGCCTTCTTTTGACGCTCTGGCTGCGGACGACGAGACCAATACACGAATTCTCAATCAGGATGAAATTGACTCTCTTCTGGGATTTGACGACGAGGGCGGCAGCGGGGAAACCTCTGGCGTCATGGCCCTTGTCAATTCGGCAATGGTCAATTACGAGCGTCTGCCGATGCTCGATATTGTGTTCGATCGGCTTGTGCGACTCATGTCCACTTCGCTGCGTAACCTGACGAGCGACAATGTCGAGGTGAGTCTGGATCAGGTGTCCACGGTGCGCTTTGGCGATTATATGAACTCTATCCCGCTGCCCGCCATGCTGACGGTCTTCAAGGCCGAGGAATGGGACAATCAGGGTTTGCTGGTGACCGACAGCGCCCTGATCTATTCCATCGTGGATGTTCTGCTCGGCGGGCGCAAGGGAACGCCCGCGATTCGGGTGGAGGGTCGCCCCTATACCACCATCGAAAGCAAGCTGGTCGAGCGGATGGTTCAGGTGACGCTTTCGGATATGTCTTCGGCGTTTGACCCGCTTTCCCCCGTGAGCTTTGCTCTGGACCGGATGGAAACGAATCCGCGTTTTGCCACCATTACCCAGAGCGGAAACGCTTGCGTTCTGGCGCGGTTGCGGGTTGATATGGGCGACCGGGGAGGGCGGATGGAGGTTTTGATTCCCTATGCCACGCTGGAGCCGATCCGGGAATTGCTCCTTCAGATGTTCATGGGAGAGAAGTTCGGGCGCGATTCCATATGGGAGAGCCACCTGACGAATGAATTGTATAAAACCGATATTCACCTTCAGGCTGTTCTGGGGGAGATGAGTTTTTCGTTGCAGGAGATATTGAACTGGAAGATCGGCACCCGCGTCTTGTTCAATACGCGAGTGGAGGACTGGCTGGAGCTGCGTTGTGGTTCGGTTCCCATGTTTCGCGGACCCGTCGGGCGCAAACAGGAAAATATCGCTCTGCGGATTGAAACCTATGTTCCGCCGGAAGAAGAGGGAAAATGACCCTGTTCGGTTTTATTCTCAATGGCGTGATTCTGGTCCTTTTGGGGGCCATGATTTTTTTCGCGGTGAAACTGTCTCTTGCGCTCCGGTCTTTTCGGGACAACCGCGCCGAGCTGCGTGATCTGATCGAGTCTTTGTCGCGTGCAATCCTTCAGGCCGATGGCGCTATCCGGGGTCTGCGCGAGGCGGCGCGGGAAGGCGGGCGCGATCTTCAGGGGACGATCGGCGAGGCGCGCGGGATCCAGGACGAATTGCGGATCATGATCGAATCCGGTGATTCTCTGGCGCGGCGGATCGAGTCTGCCGTAGATCGGGGACGATCCGGGTCGTACAAGGAACCACAACGGGACAGGAAGAAAAATCTGCTCCGCGTGGAGCGGCTCAGGTCTGCGTCTGATTCTGCCCCCGCTGCCTCGCCTGCTCCTGATGGGTTTTCCATCCGCGATCCGGACTATGATCGGGGCGAGTCGTCTGCACTGTCGGACATTCAGGAAGACACCGGATCGGGGCATGAGGGCGGGGACGAACGATTCTACAGCAAGGCCGAACGCGAGCTTTATGAGGCGCTCCAGAAAAAAAGCGCAAGAGGGGCGGGCGGCGCATGACGTTCCTTGACCGTGTCCGGATTTTGCCTCTTTTGATTCTTGTGGCCAGCCTGTCTTTTGCGGTGCGTCTGGGTGATTTCATCTCGGGCGCGCGCAGCCTTGCGGGACAGGCTTTTGCACAGGAAGAGGTTAAGGTTGAGCCACCTGCCTTTCCGGCCCCCGCTGCTGGCGGGGCAAAGGTGCCCGATGAAACTGAAGTCGCCAGACCTGTGGATCAGAAAGAGCCTGTGTCCGGAGATGGGAAAATCCGTCTTGTCGACGACACTCCCGAGAAAAAAGAAGAGGCCGGGAAGAAAGATGCCGAGAAACCCGGAGAAAAGGTTCCGGCCAGCGCGAAGAGAAACTGGAAAGATGCCGCCGATACGGATATTGAATATGCCGATGTGAAAATGGAATTGTTTCAGGACCTTTCGAGCCGACGGAAATCCATTGAAACGCGTGAAAGGGAACTGGCTACCCGCGAGGCAATTTTGAAGGCCGGAGAACAGGAACTTGACCAGAAATTCCGGGAACTGGAGACGCTGCGCAAGGAAATCGAAGGATTGTTGCAAAAACAATCTTCGGAGGAAGCGGCCCGGATCGGTAGCCTCGTGAAAATCTATGAAGCCATGAAGCCAAAGGATGCGGCGCGAATCTTCGATTCTCTGGACATGGACGTTCTTATGGCAGTTATTTCCCGGATGTCGGAACGCAAAACATCACCGATCATGGCGGAAATGAATCCGGAGCGAGCGCGGTCCATTACGATCCTGCTCGCGCAGCAAAAACAGCTTCCGGTTTTGTCGCAGGAATAAGGGCATGGTCTGGCTTTCGGGATTTGTAGGATTGATCGGCGGTTTTATGGCGGGACAGCTTCTGCTGATGTTTTTACTGCGCCACAGAAGCAATCAGGAAATTCTGTCCGATCGTTCTATCCGTTGGGTCTATGGGCTTGTCAACTGGGCCGTGGCGGCTTTGGGCGTCTGGGTCGCCGTATCGATGTATTCCCGATATGCAGGGTAAATTCTCCGGCTATTAAGGGGTAGAAGAGGGAAGCTGTGTGCTGATGCTTCCTTGAATCCGCTGGTCCAGCCCGTCCTGCGCCCGGCGGATTTTCATCTCCAGCAGCATGGCCACGAGCATTTCCCGGCGCAGGGACGCCTCAAATCGGTCCCGGTCATGCATGAGCCGGATGGCCTGAAGCGTTGCGCCCTGACGCTCTACATTCACGGGCGTATCATACAGGTTTGTGAAAAAATTCGGGTGCTGGAACATCTTGCGCGTGATGAATTCCATCTGGGCGAAATAGCTCGGGTTCGTGCCCATGAAGGACTCAATGTCTGTATCGTTCATCGCAAATTCCCGCAAAAGGGACTTCATATATTGTCCTGATGAGTTTGTTCCCTGACTTTTTTCTCCCACGATTCGGGCAAAGGTGTTACGGGCGACGCTGCGCGCGGCATTCAGGGACCGAGAGTCCTGATACGTGTTCACGCCCTCGCGCTGGCCGCTTGCGCCGGGGTTCACGGCGATCAGCTCGTTATCCGGACGCTGGGTAATATCGTTTGAATACAGATATTTCGAAAGAGTCAGAATGTCCGTTTCATCCGGGGTTGGAACCCCGTCTGTGTAGTTGGTTCCAATCGTCAAAGGCATTTCGACAAGGCGCATGAAGTCGATGTCTTTATTCTGGCGATCCGCCGTGGCGGGGGTGCGACACATTTCCGCCAGACCATTGGCGTTGTTGTCGGCAGGGCTGCAATAGGTATCGCGGAACTGTTCCGAGCGGGTCCGGATGTCCTGTCCCGGACCGCCTGGCGCTCCGGTTCCCTTGGAGACACCGGCGGCGACAGGCGCCGTTTCGCGTTCCATCATGTATTTGTTCAGGGCCCGGATTTCGATGCGGGTTTTCTGCTGGGCGGCGTTCAGGCCAGAGGTGAAGGTCGCGAAGCGGCACATCTGGTCGCTGGGCTGGTAATCCTTGTGGGATTCAGCCCGTTTTTCGTCGAACCAGCGCTGGGTTTCCATCTGGATTTTGGCGTCAATGAGCGTCCCAACAATTTCAGCCTGCTGCATCATGTTGGCGGTAAATTGCTCCGTCATCATCATAAAGGCCCGGACAATGATTTCCCGGGCGTTTTGGAATGCCTGATTCATGCTGCCCGTGTTGCACACGCTCATATCGACGTCGACGGGAGAGCAGTCGCCGGGCGGCGTCCAGGTCGAGAAAGGCGATTCGGCTGCCGGTTTACCCCCTGCGCCCGTGGCCGCGAGAGTCAATCCCGGCGCGAAGGTCGATGTCAGGTCGAAACACAGAGAAAAGGGCGGAGAACCAGATTTTTTCGGGGCCGGAACGTCGACGCAGGCGCTTCCCGACCCTTCCATCATGGGCGCGCCCGCATCCGGGGGCGTGGCGAATCCTCCAGCCCAGTCGGTAGCGGTCTCGATCACGCCACCGGGACTACCGAAATTGATTTTGACGGCGGATTCAGGGCGAAGCCCGGACCCGCTCATAGAGACCTGTCTGGCGACGGGATTGACGGCGATGGAAAAGTCTGCCGGATCCGGGATGCCGGGAAGATAGACTGTCATGGCGACCAGAAGATTATGTTGACCTGCCACGCGCAGCGGAATAGATCCCGAAACAAAATTTCCCTTTGCGTCTGCTGGAATGTCTCCACTAAAGAGGGTCTTTCCGTTCTCTATGACCGAGAGCGCCGCGTGACTCCCGGCGGCCAGCCCTGTCCCCCGGAAACCGGCCGTGGAGGAAATAAAGCCGCCAACCTGACGGTCTTTCAGTGCATTTTGAACAAATCGATATTGCGCCAGCGCTCCGGTCAGGCCAACAGAAACGAGGGTGACAACCACCAGTCCGACAAGTCCCGGAGCGATGCGCCGGATCGGGAGACGTCTGAGATATCGGTTCCATAAGGCCATGTTATGCCCGTTTCTTTGGTGTTTCCAGGTCAGTTGCTCGATGGCAGTCCCTTGCCGGTCAGGTCACGGCTTGCGTTCTGGACGCTGCCCGCCACCTTGGAAATTTCAAGCTCAAGAAGGACAGACATGAGCATTTCGGATCGGAGCTGGCTGCGGAAATAATCCCGGTCCTGCATCAGTCCGATGGCCTGAAGCGCCACGCCTTTTCGGGCGACGTTGGCGGGCTTGTCGTACAGGTTCGTATAGAAATCGGGATTTTGATAGATCCGTTTGGTCAGCATTTCCATCTGGGCGAAGTAACTGGGCTTGAGGATGCGTCCGCTCGAGTCGCGGGATTTTCCTAAAATTTCGTGAACCTCGTTGTCCGGGATTTCCAGCTCCTTCAAAATAGCGGCCAGAAACGCTGTCGATCCTCCCGATCCTTCGGATTTCATCCCGACGATCTGGTCAAACGAGTTTTCCGCCACGCTGCGTTTGGCCATGGCGGAGCGGTAATGCATGAATTTTTCCTGTTTGTCCTGTTGACTCATGTAGGACACGGGCAGGGGGTCAAAGGTCTTGTGGCCGAAGAGATTTTTCTGAAGCGCAATAATGTCCTCTTCGTCCGGGGTGGCCGTGCCGTTGAGAAAGTCTATGTCAAGAGTCAAAGGCGATTCGACCATGCGGGTATAGTCCACGTCCGCGCTGCGGCGTTCCGGCGCTCCGCCTGACGTTCCGCACATGGAGTCCAGTCCCATGGCGTTGTCCGAAGGGTCGCAATAGGTGGATTTGAACTTGGCAATCCGGTCTGCGGTGTCTCCTGCCGATCCAACGGCTGCGCTCACGCTTCCGCTCATCAACTGGCGCTGCATGGCGTGGCGGTTCAGGGCCAGGGCGTTATACTGGGCTTTGCGGTCCGAGGCGGCCAGCGCCCGCACCCCTGTGCTGACCTCGCAAATGCCTTCGCTCGTGTGGTAATCCTTGTGGGCCTGGGCCTGAAGCTGCTGGAAGAGTCTTTGGGTTTCCATCTGGTTTTTGGCGTCAAACATCGAACCGATGACCTGCATCTGCTGCATGGCTACGGTGGTCAGCTGCTCGGTCATCATCATCATGGCCTTGAGGATGTATTTTCTGAAAAACTCATCCGTCATCCAGTCCCGATGCTGGGTATATTCGTCCGTCATGTGTTGCCGCAGGCGCTCGGCGGCGGCGAAGATACAGGCGCAGCAGGAGGCGTCGCAACAGGCGGCCTGAGCCGGGCGCAGGCCGAGGGGCATGAACAGGGATAGAATGCAGACAACGGCCAGAACGCAGATTCTCCGGAGTCCCTTCCTTTTCTCAGGCAGGGCCATCCCGGTTTTTCTGTTTTCTTTCATAACGGTGTTCATCCTGTCTTTTTCCATTTCATAGCCCTCCGGCTTTTTTTGAACCGCGCCTGTTTTCCTCAGTTATCGGTTCCCTCACCCGTCAGAGTCCGTCCCCGATTCTGGACGGTGTTACCTATTTTCTCGATCTCGACTTCCAGAAGAAGTGCCAGCATGGATTCCATGCGCAAGTGACTCCGGTAACTGTCGCGGTCCTGCATGACCTTGATGGCTTCCATCGCCACACCTTTTCGTGCGACGTTGGCGGGGGTGTCATAAAGATTGATGTAGAAATCCGGGTGCTGATAGATTTTTTTTGTCAGGACTTCCATCTGGGCGAAGTAGCTTGGGGCCACGGGGTTTCCATTTTCGTCGCGTCCCAGAATTTCAAGAATGTCCTGATCCGGAACCTGAAGCTCCTTCAGGACGCCGCGAACGAAAGCCGATGAACCACCCGAGCCTTGAGCCTTCATGCCAACGATGGCGTTGAAAGAAGATTCGGCCAGACTGTATTTGGCGGCCAGTGCCCGGGTGTCAAAATAACGGCCCTCCGCATCACTGTTGGCGTTATTAAACATGGCCGCGCCCATGGGGGACTGTGTTTGTGAGGAATAAAGGTTTTTCTGAAGGGCCAGAATAGCACGCTCCTGAGGCGTGGCGCTGCCGTTGAGAAAATCGATGGGGAGGGTGAGGGGCGCCTCGATTGTTTTTCCGAAATTAGCATCGGCATCTTTGAGATCGGCGCTTGCGCCGCCGCTGCATGCACCACTCAGCCCGCCGTTGTTGTTACCGGACGAATCGCAAAACGTATCCCGGAAAGACTGGGCGCGGTCGACCAGATCCATCCCCGCACCGCCGGCTCCGCTGCCCTTTCCGGTGCTCAAGCGCCGACCAAGGGAATGGGCGCTCAAGGCTCTGGCCGTAAAATCCGCCCGGCTTGAGGATGCACCCAGCGCCCGGGAGACGGTAACAAAGGTGCAAAGCCCCTCGCTCGGGTGATAATCCTTGTGCGCCTGGGCTGCAAGCTGCTGGAACAGGCGCTGGGTCTGCATCTGGTGCGATGCGTCCATAAACGAGCCGACGATCTGAAGCTGGGTAAAGGCGTTGGCGGTCAACTGATCCGTCATCATCTGCATGGCTTTGAGGATATAGTTATTAAAGAAAATCTGGGTCATCCAGAGTTTCTGAAGCGCGCCATCAATGGAAATCTGGGTATGAAGAAGCGTTTCTGCAATGGGGGTGCAGATGATGCAGCAGCAGATAATACAGGCGGCCTGCGCGGGTTTCGTCGGGGGCATAGAGAAGGCGAGGCCGCAAATAAAGGCGAAGGTAACGATGATTCGGGTCGCCCTGCGCCAGACAGACTGTGGCGGGGCCGTTTTTCGAAGGGTTGTTGGCGCATTGGTCACGGTCTTGGCCCTTCTCCGGTGAAGTTTCCTTCCTGATTCGCAACGCCGGACTGGGAGTCCTGAACGGCCATCTCCAGAAGCACAGACATCGTGGCTTCCGTTCGCAGCTGACTCTGGAAAATATCCCGGTCCTGCATAAGCTCGATGGCTTTGAGGGCAACCCGTTTGCGCGCGACATTCGCTGGTTTATCGTAAAGATTGATGTAGAATTCGGGGTTCTGATAAATTTTCTTTGTCAGAATGCCCATATAGGCATAATAGCTCGGGTTTTCCCCGATCATTTCCTTGATGTTCGTCTCATCAAATCCCAGATCCCTCAGGAAGGCATAAAGATAAGGCTCCGCCCCTTTCTGGTCGGAAGGAAAATCCGGCTCGGTCGGTGCGTATTTCATGGATGCCTCGGCCTTCATGCCGACGATGGCGTTGATGGAATTCTGGGCCACGCTGCGCTTGGCGACGAGGGACTGGGCCTCCAGAACATTCGCCTGAAGGGGATTTCCCTGTGTGTCTCCGCTTGTTGTCGGGGGGTCCTTGAGATAGGCCTTGGGTATGCGGGTGAGAACCTCCGGGGCGAACAGGTTGCTGGTCATGGTGAACAGATCTTGCTCCTGTTCCGTGGGAACGCCCGCGTTATCCAGAAAATCGACGTCGAGAGTCTCCGGTTCAAGGAGAATCCTGTTGTAATCCAGATCCTTGTTTTTCCGTTCGGCGCTGGCTGCCGTTCCGTCACAGAGGTTTTGCATGGCCGTATTGTTGTCCCGATCGTCGCAATAGGTCTGAGTGTATTGCATGACGCGGTTTCTGCGGTCTTCCTTGCGGCCCTCCGTTGCGCCGACATCACCCTGTCCGGCCTGACGTTCCAGCATATACTGGCTGAAAGCACTGGTGTTGAACTGACGGTTTCGGTCCGAGTTCGCCAGAGATCGTACGATTGTGGCGACTTCACAGATCCCTTCGCTCGGGTGATAGTCTTTATGGGCCTGCGCCTGAAGCTGTTGGATCAGACGCTGGGACTCCATCTGTGTCCATGCATCGAAATAAGGAACCATCGCGAAAACCTGCTGCATGGCCACCGCCGTTAACTGGTGAGTCATCATCATCATGGATGGCAGAATATGCCCGATGAACACGTCTTCAAACATCCATCGGCGATCCTCTTCCAACTCAATGGCCATGTGCGTCTTGCCGGTATCGTTGACAAAATACTGGTCTGCGCACTCGATAGAACTGCCCGATGAGGTGGTTGTTCCCCCCAGAACGCCTGTTGTCCCTGGGATGCTGCTGAAATTGAAATTCCCGCTGGAAAGCCCCCCGATGATTTCATTGCCGAACGTCGGGTTCGAAGACAGCATGCCGATGATGTTGCCTGTGGTCAGTCCGGAGCCCTGCAGGACGCTGGAGACTTGCGAGCCGAGAATAGAGGGGAGGTTTCCAATCCCCGAAGACAGGGCGGTTGTGATCCCGCTCGTTATGGATGGCATGTTGAGGACACCCGTCAATGTATTGGAAAAGGCGCTGATTCCGCCATTGATATTGACGAAATTGGTCAACAGAGCCGGATTTCCAATCGTGCTGAAGATGGCGCTGGAGTTCAGGCCGAAGGCCGCACCAATGGTCTGAAGTCCCAGATCAACGTCGACAACGTTCTGTAGAATGCCCTCCAGACTTGCAACAGGGGAAAAGCCAGACAGGATAGAAGAAAAATCCGGATTGAAGGCAAGCATTTGCTGGATTTGCGGGATCGAGATGCCGCTGCTAAAAAGAGACGGAACGATACCGTCGCCAAGAAATCCGGCGATGCTCAAGGGGTCTGCCATCAGGGCACCTGAAATGCCCGACAGATCAATGCCCGGGATGTTCAGGGCAGAGGACAGGGTAGCGGAAAACCCGCCGATTCCTCCGTAACTTCCGATGAGGCCGTTCAGGAGGCCAGGCGATCCAATGGTAGCAAAGACGGCGCTGGGGTCTATGCCGAACGCGGCGCCGATTGTCTGGAGTCCGACATCAATGCTCAGGGCGTTTTGGATGAGCGGTGTAAAGCTCCCGCTGCCTCCGGCAAGCATGGATGTCAGGTCCGGGCTGAAATTTGCAAGCTGGCTGATCTGGGTCAGGGTCAGGGTTCCGGCCGTCAGGGAGGGGATCATGCTTGACCCGAGAAATCCCGAAATGTCCACGGGGTTTCCGCCGGACAGGACAGTCGATATGCTTGAGGGCGTGACACCGGGGACGTTGAGAGCGCTTGAGAGAGCCGTCGACAAGGCAGTGGTTCCGCCCGGATAACTGGTAATAAAGGCATCAAGATCCGTCTGCGTCGCAATGGTCAGGGGATCGATACCAAGGGACTGGGCAATCAACTGGCGCCCGAGATCCTGCCCGACGACAATCGGGTCCAGACTTTGAGCGCGGGCCGGAGATGCAGACAGGAGGCCGGTCAGCAAAAAGAAGACGCAAAGAGCGCTCTGTAAAATAGAGATGCATTTCCCAGAAAAGGTCTCTTGCATTTTTGCTCCCGATGGAAACGGCACACAGTACGACCGGGCCGTGCCAAGCCCGGATTGCCCCTTATCATTCTAGGGCCGTTGGCGAGATGAATCAAATTTGATTTTTGCCAGGGTATAAGGTTATCACCATGTTATCTTCAGCATAATGCGGGGTAGGACATATCCACAGGAGATAATTTTTTATGAGGGAGGCATGAAAACACCCTGTACACTTCCCCATTCTCGCTGTTACCATGCACGGGAGTTTCGGCGGCTCTTGTGCTTTGTCGCCAATAAATCCACAACAGATCCACGGCCATGACAGATCAGGATAAGGACACAAAGAAAAATCTCTCCAGGACGGGGAAGGCGAATCCTCGTCGTTTCAAGCCCGGCACTGATTCGGCTTCAGCCTCTTCGGTCAAGGTTCAAGGCGGGGCAGACGATTTAACAGGTCTTGGCAATGTTGTTATTCGTAACGAATTTTATCGTGACGGGTATCGGACTCTTCTACGCGTCTCTGTCCTTCAGGTTTTTGTCATTATTGGTCTGATCGGCGTTATGCTCTATGTTGTTCACGTCCATCAGCCTGAAAATCGGTATTTTGCGACGACAGAGGACGGGCGGCTTATCCCGATGGTTGCGCTGAGTGAGCCCAATCTCAGCACGCCCGCCCTGATGTCGTGGGTGGCGCAGGCCTCGACCGAAGTGATGACGTTCGGCTTCAGCGATTATCGTCGTCGGTTACAGGAATCGTCCCGGAATTTCACCCGGTCAGGTTGGGAGAGCTTTACAAAGGCGCTTCAGAAATCCCGCATCATCGAAATGGTTGAGGCAAATCAGCAGGTGGTTACCGCGGCTCCATCCGGCGCCCCGGTTCTTCAATCCGAAGGGATGGCAGGTGGTCGGTATCAGTGGGTCGTTCAGTTACCCATGGTTTTGAGCTATCAGTCCGGTTCTCAGGTTCGTTCTGACAGGATCGTTTTGACCATCGTCATCGTCCGTGTGCCGAGGCTGGAGAGTCCGAACGGGGTGGGAATTGAGCAGTGGATTGCTGTCGGATAATGTTTTTTCGCAGATCGACGCGGGGCGTTGGTCGGTCGGAGGGTAAAGGCGTGAGACGTAAGGATTTTTCTGAGGTGTCGGTCTTGTTCCCGTGGAGGAAGATCTGCTGTTTGTGCGGGGTTTTCTCTTTTTCCGTCTCTGTCGGGCTCCTTTTTTCTCCTCTTTGTGTTTTTGCTCAGGGCAGCGCTCTTTTGCCTCCCGGGTTTTCTTCCCCGGGTGTTAAGTCTGATACCCCTCCTGTTTTGCCTCCCCCGGCCTTTCCGGATGATGCGGAGTCCCCCGGGATGGCGCTTGATCCTGGTGGAAATTTTGGAGGTGGGCCTTTTGCGCTCGTGGAGGCACCCAAAACACCTGAGGAGTTGGAGGCGGAGATTCGGGCCGATTCCTTTACTGCGGCTTTGAGTGGTCTTCTTCCCATGCGTCCCAAGGAAATCCGTCAGCTTCTTGAGTATTATGACCAGACCCGTGAGTCGGTCGAGGTTCCGGTCTATCCCTATCCGAAGCCTGAGGTGGGGGTTGTCAATTTATCTTTGGACCCGGGCGTCACGCCGCCGATCATCAAGCTGTCTCCCGGTCATGTGACGACGGTCAGTCTTCTGGATGTGACAGGGGCGCCTTGGCCGATTCAGGATATGACCTGGGCGGGGAATTTTGAGGTTATCCAGCCGGAAGAGGGTGGGCATGTCTTTCGGATCACCCCGATGTCTGAGTTTGCTTATGGCAATTTATCGATGCGTCTCTTGACCCTTAAGACGCCTATTACTTTTACCCTTCAGGTTCAGCGGGACTTTGTTCAGTATCGGGTTGATGCGCGTGTGCCGGAATATGGACCCTTTGCTACGACGCCCTTGATCGAGGGGGGGATTTCTCTTGTGGCGGGAGACGGGGATCTGACGGCGGTTCTGGATGGCGCCCCGCCTGATGGAGCAAAGCGCCTGTTTGTTTCTGGTGTCGACGGGCGGACGACGGCCTATGAGTTCCGGGGGCAGACCTATGTGCGTACGCCCCTTTCTCTTCTGTCCCCCGGTTGGGATAAATCTGTCCGTTCTGCAGATGGCATGACAGTTTATACCCTCGCCAACACCCCTGTTCTTCTTCTTTCCGATCAGGGCCGTGTTGTTCGTGCCCATATCGCCCATGATGAGGATGGTGCCGATGCCTACAAATAAAGATGATAGCCTTGATGCTCCGGATTTTGAGGATTTCGGCGCAGATCCAGTCGGCGGTTTTGATGAAACCGGGCGCGCTACGCTGGGGGATTTGTGGCGCAATAACCAGATGGTCAAAATCGGTGTTATTCTCGCGGGTTTTGCCGCTATTGTGGGTGGAATTGTCCTGTTTGGTGGCTCTCCGGCCCGTGAGGCACCTTCCCTTGTGTCCGAGGGTTCGGAAGTTAGCGAGCCTCCCGCCTCCGCTCCTGTGAGTAAGGCATATGAGGATGCGCTTAAGGAGGGCAATATTTCTCGTACGGAAGAGGCTATCAAAACGGGCGGAAGCGTTTTGCCAACGCCCGTTGAGCCCCCGCGGGGACGTTTGACCATTCCGGAAGAGGACGCGACCACAGAGGATCCTCTCCAGCGCTGGCGGCGTTTGCAGGAGGAGCGGGCGCGTCAGCAGGCCGCGGCGTCTGTGGAGCCGATGGACAAGCCGAAGGAAGATACGCGCGGGGAGGCTGTCAATGCTTTGGCTCAGATGATGGCACAACAGATGGAATCTATTCTCAAAGAACAGGTTCCTTCCGAAATGAGGAAAGTGGATGTTACTGATGCTTCCTGGTTGGAGGATTTTATTGAGGAGGAGCCAGCGGCGGGAGGCGTCTCTGATGATCGGGATGGTGACGGAGTCTCCGATGCTCAGGATAAAACTATTCTGGTCCCTGCCGGAACTATTTTGTATGCCCAGATGATAACGGAAGCAAATACGGATGTTCCGGGGCCTGTTCTTGCCCAGATTGTTTCCGGTCCTTTGAACGGTAGCCGTGTTCTCGGCGAGTTTTCGGTTCAGGATGAATATCTGACCTTGAATTTTAATACGGTTGTGGTTGACGGGGTCGGGCATTCCATCAAGGCTGTGGCGCTTGATCCGGACACAACTCTTCCGGGACTTGCCACAGATGTTAATCATCGTTATTTCAAGCGAGTTGTTTTGCCGATGGCGGCTTCCTTTGTCGAAGGGATGGCGAGCGCGATATCTGAATCCGGGACAACGTCTATTACCATTAATGGGTCAACCG
Source organism: Rhodospirillales bacterium (assembly GCA_020638285.1). GTDB lineage: Bacteria > Pseudomonadota > Alphaproteobacteria > Micavibrionales > Micavibrionaceae > JACKIV01. The sequence continues at coordinate 284,276 of JACKIV010000002.1, forward strand.
GTGGGAGCGCGACATCTTCGACCAATGCTGATAAAAACAATCAGCAGGAGGTTTCTTCGGGGATTGAAGAAGCAGGAAAGAGGCTGGGCGAGTTTCTTGACGAGGAAGAAAAAAGAACAAAGGTTCTGATCCGTGTGGAGCGCGGGACGCCGATGGGAATCCTCTTTCTTGATCCTGTTACAGAAGAGTAGGTTTTTTGGAGTCCGGTTTCCTTGGTCTGATTTTTTATGAGAGGTTGAGCTATGAGTGATGTTGGCCATAGAGATGAAATGGATCCGTCCTCTGCGGCACCGGACTCAGACACATTCGAAAACGATACGGATGATCTCCTTGGGGATGACCTTGAGGACTACGATGATTCTTCGTGGGATGATGAGGGGGAAGAGGACCCTGAGGGCGAAGAACGTAAACCCAGGAAAAAAGGCCTCTTGTCTTTTAATACGATCGTCATTGCAATCGCCGTGGTGTTTGGTGGCGGCTTTGTTTTGATGCAGCTTTCAAAACAAGCGCCTTCTTCTTCGACGCAGTCCGTTGCGCCCGTTTCCCGGATTCAGATGACGGGAATGACGGATAATCCTGTCTTCAAGGATGTTCGGGAGGAAGCGCCGAAATCCATTCTTCCTCTGCCAGGCAAGGAGATGCCTCCCGCGCCTTTGTCTCGGACGGCTGATCTTGGCTCTTTGAAGGATGATCGTCCTTTGTCCGCGCCACCTGAGGCGTCCGAGGCGAAGCCATCCTCTTTGTCTTCTGATGTCCTTACGCCTCTTCCGTCTGTGGCCCTATCCGAGAAAGCTGTGGACTCGGCGGATTCCTTGGCGGCGTTTCGGAAGAAACCTGTTTCCCCGGTTCCCTCTGAAAACGGTGAGAGCCAGACCAAAACGCCGTCCCCTCTTGATCTTTCGAAGTCGGGTGCCGGGGCTTTGGTTCCTGCTGTTCCTGTCGGGGATGTTGAAAAGGCGGCCTTGCCAGATTCTCCTTCAAAAGAAGGTGCGATTTCTGCCGTTGTTCAAGCTCCCGGTCCTGCGGGCATAGAGTCGGATGCCAGGACGCAGGCTTTGCATCAGGAGGTTTCCCGTCTCTCCGACCGACTTTCGGGAATTGAGAAAAGGATTTCGGAAATATCAAGGGTGCCTCCGACGTCGGTCGTCGGTTCTGTCCAGAAAGACCCCGAGATCGCAAAGCTGAGAGATTCTTTGGCTCAATTGCAAAGGGAGCTTGATTCTTTGCGTTCTGAAAAGCCTGAAAATAAGCCTGTCAAGGCCGTTGAAAAGATTAAAGCTTCGCCGATTCCCGGGAATCTGTCGGTGTCCTCCCGTGAAAAAGCGGTGAAATCTGTGCCGCCCAAAACGAAGGAGAATACGCAGCCTTCTCGAAAAGTTAAAACTCCAGACGTTCCCGCTGCACCGCCTTCTGCCCCGCGTTGGGAAATCCGGGCCATTCAGCCGGGTGTCGCGTGGGTGGCGCCTGTTGGCGGGAACGATATGCAGACCGTATCTGTCGGGGATTCTCTGCCCGGCTTGGGTGTCGTTCGCAGGATTTCCGTGGTTGATGGCGTCTGGGTTGTTGAGGGTACAACAGGGCGTCTGCGTCAATAACGCCATTTTGAAGGGCATCGGGTTTGAAATTTGCGATTCCGGGGCTCTGTGTGGTCTAATGATGGGTAGGGGAGACTGCCGTAAACCACGCGGGGTGTACAAACTATGGTGTCGGGGATTTTTTCAGCTTTTCGAGGGGCGCGGTGGGGGCTTTGGGCTCTGCTCCTTCTTTTGTGTGCGCCGAACTCTGCCATGGCGATGACGCTCGGGGATTCCATCACAAATGTGACTGTTTCCGTTCAGGATGTCCCGGGGCTTTTGGCGGGTTTTTCCTACCTGATGGGAATTGTCCTTGGCGCTTGGGGGATTGCAAAAACCTATAATCACGTTTTGAATCCAACGCAGGTTCCTATTTGGGAGGCGATTCAGCGTTTTCTGGCGGGTGGCGCCTTGTTTGCCCTGCCGATGGTTCTGGAGGCAACCTATAATACCGTTGCTGCTGGTCTTGTTGGGGCTGGACTGACGGGATTCAATGCTTCTGGTACCATCGGGTATGGTCTTGATGCCATGCTTTATCAGTTTATGCGCGATATTTTTTCGCCAACGGTTTGGATGCTTACCGGTTTTTGCTATCTGGCAGGCGTTATTCTGGTTATTGTCGGGATTATGCGGATGCTTAAACGTGCGGACGAGGGGGTTCGCGGGCCGGGAGGGATCGGGACGATCTTCATTTTTCTGGTAGCTGGGGCGCTGTTGTCCGGGAATGCGATGCTGGGGGCCTTTTCGACGTCTCTGTTCGGGACCCCGGATGTTGCGACGTTCGGGGTGTTGCAATATACGACCGGGATGACAGGTGCCGAAGTTGCGCACGTCCATACGGTGATCTCTTCGGTTCTTGCTTTTATGACAATCGTGGGTGCTATCAGCTTTATTCGTGGTTTCTTCATCCTGAAGGATTACTCGAATGGAGACCAGCAGGCGTCTCTTATGGCGAGTTTCACCCATCTTTTCGGCGGCGCTCTTTTGTTTAATCTTGGGCCGTTGCTCAATGCGGTCCAATATACGCTCGGGATTGACACTTTTGGTCTGATTTTTAGTTGATAGAGTTCTCTCTACGGAGTTCCTGAAATGAAGTTTCAGCCCGTTATTCTCGGCGTTGCCCGTCCGGTGGGACTGTCCTCGTCCGCATCTTTTCCCGTTCCGCCGGATGTGCGTCAGGCGGTGCTTGAGCGGGATCATCATAGATGCCAGTACTGCGGGTTCCAGGCGCAGAAATATCAGGAAATTCAAACGGTCAGTGAAAACACACAGGATGTGCGCCCTGAAAATCTGGCCACGGCCTGTATCTTTTGCCATCAGTGCTTTAATCTCGATAAAGTCGGTCAGATGCGTTCGGGCGTGTTGATCTGGCTTCCGGAGATATCGCAGGTGGATCTGCATCATATCGCGCGCGCGGTGTATGTCGCCCGTGTGTCGCAGGTTCCCGCGTCCGAGGCGGCCAAGAAGACCCTGGAAATTCTGATGCGGCGGCGCGAGGAAATCAAGCGGCGTCTGGGGTCGGAGGACCCGCAGCTTTTGGCCCTTGTGTTCCGGGAATATCTGACGGCCCGGCACTATGGTTTGCGGGAAAAGAAGCTGGAGGGCGTTCGTCTGTTTCCCCTTGATCGGCGCATCATTCGCGAGGCCGATCTGGAATTTAATCAATTTCCGCAGATATTGGCATATTGGCGCTCACGGAGCGGACCGTTTGGTGCCCGGATGCCCCAGCAATGGCTTGACAGCCATCTTGAGATTGCCCGTAAGGCAGCAGCATAGGGCGCTGCTGCGGTTTTCTTACCCTTCCGCATTCCCTTTTGTCGTCCAGCGGGTGATCAGGTCCGGCTCGTTTTGCTCCGCGTCCAGACAGGCCTGAAGGCCTTTTATGAAATCCGGATAGAGGAGCGTAACGCCCAGTTCCGTTTTGATACGGTCGTTGCGGACTCTTTTGTTGTCAGCATAAAAACTGCGGGCGATGGGGGATAGATCGGCCAGATCAAAGGGAGTGAGGGGCAAAGGGGTGATTCCCATCATCTCGCACGCCGTTGAAATAAGCTCATGGCTGGGCGCAGGTCTGTCATCGCTTAGATTATAGATTTGCCCCGGATTCGGGCGGTCTATGGACGCCAGAAGGGTCTGGACAATGTCCACGATATGCATACGGTTAAAGGCAAATCCCGGTTTTTCGATGCGGCGTGTGTTTCCTGCCCGGACCGAATCCAGTGCGCTGCGCCCCGGTCCGTAAATTCCGGCCAGACGAAAGATATGAACCGGGAAGCCCTGCGCGCGCCATGCAGACAAAAACTGGTCTTCTGCGCGCACACGCTTAACACCGCGGCGCGTATCCGGTCGAACTTCGGATGTTTCATCGACCCACCCTCCGTCGCGATTTCCATAGGCCCCAGTTGTGGACAGATACCCCGCCCATTCAAGACCGGGGATGTGCAGGATATCATCCATATGGGCCAGAAAAGCGGGGTCGCCTGCATCGTTCGGCGGAATCGAGAAAAGGAGATGTGTTGTACCCTGCAAGGCGCGGAAAGGATCGGGCAGGGATGAATCCTCGTCAAACAGGAAGGACTCAACGCCGTGTTCACGCATGGTCCGGTATTTTTCAGGGTCCCGCGTGGTGCCAGCAATGCGCCAGCCTTTTTTCTGTAAGGCAAGGCCCAGAAATGTTGCCGTATAGCCATAACCAAAGACGAACAGGCGTTTTTCCGGTGTCTGTGTCATGATCCGTGCCCGTCCCCCGTTCCGTCAGAAATCCACATTTTCGTAATGTGGAACGGGAGCAATACCGGGAACCCGGTCTTCGAGCAAGGCACGAAAACCGGGGCGTGATTTCACACGCGCATACCAGTCGCGTGCCTCCCGGTGGTCTTCCCATGGCACATCGCCGATATAGTCAATGGCGGATAGATGCGCCGCGGCAGTCATATCGGCCAGCGAAAAATGCTCTCCGGCCAGCCAGTTTCTCCGGCCCACTAAAAATCCTATGTAATCAAGGTGATAATGGATATTCGCTTTTCCGGCGCGGATGGATGGCGCATGCGGCTCGCCCAGGCGCAGGAAGCGCTTCATGAGCTTTTCGCCCACGATATTGTCGGTGACTTCGCGGTTGAACTTGATGTCGAACCAGAAGACAAGACGGCGCGTTTCGGCCCGCTGCGCCGGATCCAGCCCGATCAGGGGCGCATCCGGGTAAACTTCGTCCAGATATTCGCAAATAACCTGAGAATTGGCCAGAGTCGTCCCGTCCGGCTCAATCAGAACCGGCACATCTCCGGCGGGGTTGAGAGTCAGGAACTCCGTTCGCCGCTCCCATATTTTTTCGATTTTCAGGTCGAAATCAAGCCGCTTCTCCGACAGGGCCAGACGGACCTTGCGGGAAAAGGGGTGAATCCATAAATGATAAAGCGTTCTCATGACGTTTTGCAGGATACCGCACACGGAAGCCGAAGAACAGCCCCGATTCACGTCCCCCGCCGTTTGATTTACATGAGGACGAGGGGCAGAGGGTTTTGTTTCGTGCCACCAGAATTCTGGTCGGCGGACTGAGAAACCGGATCTTTATGATCGTAAATAACGTCCTGCCGCTGCTTTTCTGCTTCCTTGAAGTGGTTCAGGCCGGCCAGAACGGACTGAGCCTCCTGCGCATCCTCCGTCCGTCCTGCCGCCGCATCGGCTTTGGCTTTTGTGTCGTAATGGGCGTAAACCTTGTCGTAAAAATCCTTGTCCTGAAGGCGTTCCACAGCGGCCTGATCCGTTGTGTAAGGCCTCGAATCGTTCAGGATGGCCAATTCCGTCGAAAATCCGGATGATTGATCCTTTATGGCGGCGATGATGTCGGTCTGTTTTTGAACCAAGGGCGCAGTGTCCGCAGCAAGTTTTGCTTTTTCTGCCTGATAATCTTCTGCGCCTTGCTGCCAGGCCATCTTGAGCCCCAGTGCGGCTGCCGCCGGAATGGCTACGGGCGCGGAGCCCAGAACCATGGCGCCGCTCAGAGCATAATCTGCCGTGAGCATGCTTTTTCCTGCGGCCAGAGTCTTATCGCCAAGATCGCCTTCCGTTGAGGCCATGGCCTCAACCGGGGTAATGGCAAGGGAAGCATAGCCCAGGCCTTTGACAAATTTTCCGCCGGTATTCCACGCGCCTTTGAGGAAGGATGTTTCCTTCGCGGCGAGAGAAGCTTCATTGGCAGCAGCGCCCAGATCCTTGCCTGCGGCGCCCAGTTTACCAGCTGCCGGAGCGGCGGCGATTGGCTCCGGGGTTACCGGAACACGTGTTGCCATCGGGCGGGCGGGCGCGGTTTCGATTGTGGCGGCGGGTTTTGCGGCCGGTACGATCGGTTTTTCGACCGGGGCAGACGGGGCGTTGCGCGTGGCGCCTACGGGACGGTCTGCGGCACCTGTACGGGCCGAGGGGGCATAATCGGCTTTGATGTTCGGCGTGGCCGGGGTAATGGTTCGGGGCGTATGTGTCTCAACCCGCGTGGCCATCGGGCGCGGCGCAACGGCGCGGTCATAGGAGACTTTCAGGCCTTGTGCAAGACCTCCAAGGCCCAGAGCAGAGGCCACGCCGATTGCAACGCGCTCTCCCAGACCGTCTTCCGGTTTTTGGGCCGTTTGTTCGTCCGGACCTGACTGTTTTTCGGGGGCTTGATTCGTTTTTGGTTCTGCGGCGGCAGGTTTTGCGCCCTCTGCACCGATTTCCTGACCCTTGGGCGGGTGGATGTCTGTGCGGTATTGAAGGCGGTTGAGGCCAACATCCTGAAGGCTTTTCAGGGCCTGAGCGGCTTTCGGGTCTCCCTCCAAAGCGCTGAGCGTCTGATCCCCGGCCCAGCCATCGACCTTGATTTTGGTGTCCGGGTGTGCGGTATTATGGGCCTGTTGCGTGGCGACAACCCAGCGGGTGAACAGCTCGTTTGTCTGTTCTCCCCAGACTCCGTCCGCCTTGAAATTCTTGAATTTCTCTAGTGCAGGATCGTTGGGGTTTCTGGCAACCCAATCCCGCAGGACATCCTGAATCGCGCCGACCTCTTTTTCGGCGTGGAGAACCGGATTTTTTCCTTTTGCGGCCATGGGTTTTTAGTCTTTCCCCGTTTTCCAATAATCTTGTTACAGCCCCATTCTAAGCGAAATGGCGGGGGAAAAACAAATTTTCCCCGAAGAATATGTTTAACTATATGATATATAACAAAAACAACGAATTTAAGCTCTTCCTTGCTTCTGTTCTGCCTTGTCGCGTTTTTGCCGCGTCCCTTCCTTGTTTCCGGGCGGGAATCCTGCTAAACAGAAACCGCCCGTACAGGAAGCAGGATTGTTCATGAGCGAAGTTATCCAGACCCCGCCCGATATGCCGACCATCTCGCTTGAAGACGAGATGAAGAAATCCTACCTCGATTATGCGATGAGCGTGATCGTGGCGCGGGCCTTGCCCGATGCGCGGGACGGTCTGAAGCCCGTTCACCGGCGCATTCTGTACGCCATGCGCGAGGGCGGGTACACATCGGACAAGCCTTATCGCAAATCCGCCCGCATCGTCGGGGACGTCATGGGACAATATCACCCCCATGGCGATTCCGCGATTTATGACTCCCTTGTGCGGATGGCGCAGGATTTCTCGCTGCGGCTTTTGCTTGTGGACGGCCAGGGGAATTTCGGCTCCATGGACGGCGACCCGCCTGCGGCCATGCGCTATACCGAGGCGCGTCTGGCCAAGGCTGCCGAAGCCATGCTGGACGATATCGACAAGGATACGGTCGATTTCCAGCCAAATTATGACGAATCGACGACCGAGCCCTGCGTTCTGCCTTCGCGCATTCCGAATCTGCTCGTCAATGGCGCGGGCGGGATTGCTGTCGGGATGGCCACGAACATTCCGCCGCACAACCTGAACGAAGTGATTGATGCGTGCTGCGCCTTTGTCGATAACCCGGAGATTTCGAACGAGGAACTTATAACGTTCATTCCCGGCCCTGACTTTCCCACGGGCGGCCAGATTCTGGGGCGCAACGGGATTCGTTCGGCCTATATGACCGGAAATGGCTCTGTGACCGTCCGGGCAAAGACCTCCATTGAGATGATTCGCGAAAAACGTGAGGCCATCATCGTTCACGAAATTCCCTATCAGGTGAACAAGGGACGGTTGCTGGAGCGGCTGGGCGAGGTTGCGCGGGAAAAAATCGTGGAGGGAATCGCGGAAGTGCGCGACGAATCCGACCGTGACGGGGTGCGGATCGTCATCGAGCTGCGGCGCGAGGCTGTGGCGGATGTGGTGCTCAACCAGCTGTTCCGCCACACGGCGCTTCAGACCTCGTTTGGATGCAACATGGTGGCGCTCGACCACGGACGTCCGCGCACGATGCTGCTGCGCGATATGATCGTGGCGTTTATCAAATTCCGGGAAGAGGTTATCGCCCGCCGGACGGCCTTTGAACTGGGCAAGGCCCGCGACCGCGCCCATGTTCTGGCCGGGCTGGCCATTGCCGTTGCCAATATCGACGAGGTGATCGCCCTGATTCGCCGGGCGAAAGACCCGAACGAGGCGCGCGAGGGGCTCATGGCCCGCAACTGGCCCGCGCGGGATGTGGCGCCGCTCATTGCGCTTATTGACGATCCGGAGTATCCGGTCCTTGAGGACGGGACATATAAGATGTCCGAGGCGCAGGCCAAAGCCATTCTGGATCTGCGTCTGCACCGCCTGACGGGGCTGGAGCGAGACAAGATCGGCGAGGAACTGCGCGGGATTGCGGCGAAAATCACCGAATATCTGGCGATTCTGGCGAGCCGGGAGCGGCTTTTGGAGGTTCTGCGGGCCGAGCTTCTGGAAATGAAAGAAAAATTCGGCACGCCCCGGCGGACCGAGCTGGTGGACTCGGAATTCGAGGCGGATATCGAGGCGCTCATCCAGCGCGAGGATATGGTTGTCACCATCACGCACGGCGGTTATGTCAAGCGCGTGCCTCTGGCCACCTATCGGGCCCAGCGACGCGGCGGCAAGGGCCGGGCGGGTATGCAGACCAAGGAAGAGGATTTCGTCTCGGAATTGTTTATCGCCTCGACCCACACGCCGATTCTATTTTTCACCACGCGGGGGGTTGTTTTCAAGCTCAAGGTCTGGCAACTGCCGCTCGGCACGCCCCAGGCGCGCGGCAAGGCCATGGTCAATATCCTGCCGCTTCAGCCCGGGGAGACGATTTCCGTCGTCATGCGTCTGCCTGAGGATGAGGCCGCGTGGGAAAATCTGGATGTCATGTTCGCCACGTCCGAGGGCGGCGTACGGCGCAACCGTCTGTCCGACTTTGGCAATATCCGCTCTAACGGCCTGATCGCCATGAAGCTGGAGGGGGAGGAGCAACTCGTCTCTGTCAAAATATGTAAAGATGACGAGGATGTCATGCTTGCCACCCGTCTGGGCAAGGCAATTCGGTTCCCCGTGTCCGATGTGCGCGTGTTTTCGGGGCGGACCTCCACGGGGGTGCGGGGGGTCAAGCTTGCAACGGGCAAGGAGGACGCCGTCATTTCCATGTCGATCCTGCGCCATGTTGAGGCAAGCGCGGAAGAGCGCGCGGCTTATCTGAAGCGCGCGGCGAGGCTGCGCGGCGTTGAGGAGGATTCTACGGAAATTCAATCCGGTGGAGATGAGGACGCAGAGACCGCCGTCGCGATTGAGTTGTCCGAGGACCGATTCCGCGAACTGGCCGCGCGCGAGCAGTTTTTGCTGACCGCGACATCGGGCGGATTTGGAAAACGCACGTCGGCCTATGAATATCGCCTGTCCGGACGCGGGGGGCAGGGCGTGGCGAATATGGGCCTGACGAAGAAAAACGGCGGCGAGGTTGTGGCGACATTTCCGGTGACGGACGATCATCACCTGATGCTTGTGACCGATGGCGGCCAGCTCATTCGCATTCCCGCGCGCGATATTCGTCTGACCGGGCGGGGCGCGCAGGGTGTAACGCTGTTCCGCGTGGGCGAGGGCGAGAAAGTCGTCTCGGTCGCCTGGCTGGTGGAAGACTCGGAAGAATCGGATGATGTTGCAGGCGATGTAAGCACTGATTCTGTGGGCGAATAAGATCTTGATTTCGTTGTGGCCTTTGTGTGCGCCGTGTTTCAAAACATTCTGGTGAAAAAAAGAGCTCTGTAAATATGGCCGATTTATTCAGCACCGCAAAGCCCCGTAAATCTTCCTCTTCCCAGACGTACGATGCGGCGGATATCGAGGTTCTGGAAGGACTGGAGCCTGTCCGCAAGCGCCCCGGCATGTATATCGGCGGGACGGACGAGCGCGCGCTGCATCACCTTGTGGGCGAGATTCTGGATAATGCGATGGACGAGGCCGTGGCGGGTCATGCGGATCGCATCGGTTTTTCTCTCGGGACCGGGAATATCGTCACTGTTACGGATAACGGGCGGGGAATTCCGGTCGATCATCACCCGAAATTTCCGAAAAAATCGGCGCTTGAGGTCATTCTGACCACGCTCCATTCGGGCGGAAAATTCTCCGGCAAGGCTTATGCGACCTCCGGCGGGCTGCATGGCGTGGGGATTTCCGTGGTCAATGCCTTGTCCGACGACATGTCCGTCGAGGTCGCCCGTGAAGGAAAGCTGTATCGCCAGACCTATGCGCGGGGGCTTGCGACTTCAAAACTGGAATCCCTGGGGGCGGTCAAGGGGCGCAAGGGGACGACGGTGCAGTTCCACCCGGACCCGGAAATTTTCGGCGAAAGCGCCGCGTTCAAACCGGCCTGGCTTTACCATATGGCGCGGTCCAAGGCCTATCTGTTTCGCGGGGTTCAGATTCACTGGTCCTGCGATCCGGCTCTTTTGAAATCCGAAAAATCCATTCCGGAAAACGAAATCATTCATTTTCCCAATGGTTTGCTTGACTTTCTTGAGTCCGAGCTTGAAGGGCGTCCGGCCTTCACCCCGCGCGCATTTCATGGTCAGGCAAACCTGCCCGATTCGGCGGGCCGGATCGAATACGCCATTTCCTGGCCCGAGGATGGCGACGGGTTCATCCATTCTTATTGCAATACGATTCCCACCTCGCAAGGGGGCACGCATGAAACGGGGCTGCGCGCGGCCCTGACCCGGTCGCTGCGCGGGTATGGCGAGATGACTGGAAACCGGCGCGCGGCGGCCATTACCGCCGAAGACGTGATGTCCGGCGCGGCGGCCTTGTTGTCCGTTTTTATCCGCGAGCCGCAGTTTCAGGGCCAGACCAAGGAAAAACTGACCAACACCGAAGCTGCGAAATGGGTCGATACTGCCATCAAGGACCTGTTCGACCACTTTTTGTCTTCCGACCCCGCCGGGGCCAAAATCCTGCTGGATTCGATCATCGACAAGGCCGAAGAGCGGGCGCGGCGCAAGGAAGACAAGACTCTGGCCCGGAAATCGGCGACGCGCCGCCTGCGCCTGCCCGGAAAACTGGCCGATTGCAGCCGGTCCGAGTCCTCGGGAACGGAGCTGTTCATCGTCGAAGGAGACTCGGCGGGCGGGTCGGCCAAGCAGGGGCGCAACCGCGAGACTCAGGCCATTCTCCCCTTGCGGGGGAAGATCCTGAACGTGGTCAGTGCTACGGCGGACAAAATCCGGGCCAATCAGGAGATTCAGGATCTGATTCTGGCCCTCGGGTCCGGCGCGGGCAAGGATTTTTCTCTGGACGCCCTGCGGTACGAACGTATTATCATTATGACAGACGCGGATGTGGACGGGGCGCATATCGCTTCGCTCCTGATTACGTTTTTCTATACCCATATGCGCGAGATGATCGACCGGGGGCACCTGTATCTGGCCCAGCCGCCGCTCTATCGCCTGACGGGGGGCAGTGTCACCGCCTATGCCCGGGACGACGCGCACAAGGACCAGATTCTGAAAACAACCTTCAAGGGCAAGACCAAGGTTGATATCAGCCGGTTCAAAGGTTTGGGCGAAATGCCGGCGGTCCAGCTCCGCGAGACGACCATGAACCCGATGACCCGCACCCTGATCCGGGTCACGACGGATCATGCGCAGGATTTAAGCCGTGTTGTAACGGCCGGAAACGGAAAGGAAAAATCAGAAACGGACGATCTGGTGGATCGGCTCATGGGCCGCAACGCCGAGGCCCGTTTCCGGTTCATTCAGGATCATGCGGCCTTCGTTCAGGAGGTGGATATCTGATTTTTCGTGCCTAACGAGTGGCAATAACTTTCGTAAAATGATTGGTGATCGGGTATCGTCGGTCGCGACCAAAGGCGCGGGCGGTGATCTTGATTCCCGGTGGGGCCTGACGGCGCTTGTACTCCGCCGCATCCAGCATTTTCCAAACCTTTTCAACCGTTTCCGGATCATGTCCCCGCGCCACAATATCCGGTAGGCCCAGATCGGACTCAATCAAGGCCGCCAGAATATCGTCAAGCGTGTCATAAGGCGGCAGGCTGTCCTGATCCGTCTGATTGGGCTTGAGTTCCGCTGTCGGGGCTTTGGTCAGAATGCGTGCGGCTATGACCGGGCCGCGTGGTCCGTGTCCGCCGTCCGGCACGTTTTCGTTGCGCCAGCGCGCCAGCGCATAGACCTGCGTTTTATACAGATCTTTCAGCGGATTGAACCCGCCGCACATATCGCCATAGAGCGTCGCGTACCCCACCGCCATTTCCGACTTGTTCCCGGTAGACAGGACCAGAGCGCCGGTCGCGTTGGACAGGGTCATGAGGATCAGGCCCCGGCATCGTGGCTGGATATTTTCATGTGTTACGGACGGCGTTCCGGGCTCGAAATGCGGCTTGAGGATTGCGCCGAAAGCCTGCATTGGAAGATCAATGGGAACCGTGTCCATTCGCACGCCCAAGGCCTGCGCCACGCTTTGCGCATCGCTCAGACTGTCCTGCGAGGTATAGGGCGAGGGCATCATGACGCATCGCACGCGCCGTGGCCCAAGAGCGTCGACCGCAAGAGCGGCACACAGTGCGCTGTCGATCCCACCCGAAAGGCCAATCAGAACCCCGGGAAATCCGTTTTTCTCAACGTAATCGCGCAGACCCAGAACAAGAGCCTGCCAGACTGCCGCCGGGCCTTCCTTGCGCGCGGGTGTGTCCGGGCCGCCGATGAGCCACGCGCCCCCCGTGTGCCTTTCAAAGGTCAGGCTGTGGACACACTCCGTAAATTCGGGAGCCTGAAAGACAACCGATCCGGCTTCGTTCATCACAAAGGACGCACCGTCGAAAATCAGTTCGTCCTGTCCTCCGACCTGATTGACATACACCAAAGGCAAGTCCGTGTCTCTCACGCGCCGGACGGCATGGTCCTTGCGGAGGGAATCCTTGTCCATGTCCCACGGTGAGGCATTGACCGAAACCAGAATATCTGCGCCCAGTTTTTTCATATGCGCGGAAACGTCCGGGTGCCACATATCTTCACAGATCATCAGACCGATCTTGTGGTCGCCCAGTTCGACAGGCGCGGGCAGGGGACCCGGGGCAAAGACCCGCGATTCGTCGAAGACCCCGTAATCGGGCAGATGGTGCTTGGTTCGTGTGGCAATGATCCGTCCGTGTCCAATGACATAAACGCCGTTGAACACCCGTCCTCGCATGCGCAAGGGGGCAGGCAGAATCAGAATTTCGGCGCGGGTATTGCTTTCTTCTGTGATGGCGCGGATGTGTTCATCGATTTTACTCAGGAAAAATGGCTTTGAAACAAGATCTTCAGGCGGGTATCCGCATACAGCCAGTTCAGGAAAAATCACCAGTCCACCGGACACGGACGCGCTGTCCCGGATTTTCCGGATCCTGGCCATATTATAGGACAAATCGCCCACAATCGGGTTGATCTGGGCGATGGTGATGTGCAGCGGTGCGGTCATGACGCGGTCCTCCCCATTCTTCCTACAACAAAGTGCGCTTTTCGCAAAGGTCGAAAGGCGGACTGGAAAAAATGCGGGCAGGTCTTCGGCGCGTTTATTCGCCCCGGTGTGCGCTGACGGAATAACCGCCGCTGAGCCAGGCGATGATTTCGTCTTTCTCGCGCAACTTTTCGGCGAGGACCTTGTTGGTGTGGCGGAGCGCCTGTGCGGTCGCTGCCATGCTCAGTTTCTCCAGAGCTTCGCTTTCTGCTTCGTCCTTCTGGAACAGGCAGAAAAGAAAGTCATTATCGTTTCCGGATGTCCGGGGGTCAATCTCATTAAATCTGTTCATGACAGGCCTCCTTATATAAGTCTGGATGGTTTTTCAAAACAATAAAACGCTGGAATGGACTCTGAAGATCAAGGGGCTGCAAAGACGCGTACGTCCCCGGAAAGTCGCCCCGATAGAAGAAGACTCTTTTGTACGCAGGCAAAAGGAATATAAGGGGAGATATTACTCCTGTTTTTCTTGTTTGTGTAGAAAAAATTGTGGATAAAATTTATGGGTGGAGTCTGTAAAATGATTTTTTACAGAATATTGTTTCTTCGGCAGAGGGAACAAGACGGTTACGCCAGCCCGGCCTGAAGGCAGTCCTGAAGCCGGATCAGGCCGATCAAGCGGCCTTTTTCAAGCACCACGAGGGATGTCAGATATCGCCCCGGCGTTCCGGTCATGACGTTCATGGCCTCGACGGCGAGTTGGTCTGCCTCGATGGTTTTGGGGGAGCGGCTCATCACCGTGACGACGGGTTTTTGCAATAAATTCGGGGCCATATGGCGTTTCAGGTCGCCGTCCGTCACGATCCCCGCCAGATCGCCTTTTGAATCCAGAACAAGCACGCAGCCGAGATTTTTCTCGCTTAAGGCCAGAATGGCCTGGTCCATGGCCGCCGTATCGGGCAGGGTCGGGAGATTTTCGCCCGTATGCATCAATTCCCGCACGGTGACGAGCTTTCGGCCCAGTTTGCCGCCGGGGTGAAAGACCTTGAACTGCTCGGGCGTCAGACCGGCGCGCTCCAGCAACGCCACGGCCAGCGCATCGCCCAGGGCCAGCATCATGGTGGTCGAGGTGGTGGGCGCGAGACCATTGGGGCAGGCCTCAGGGGCTTCCGGCGCACGGGGCAGCATCAGGCGGATATCGGCATGTCTGGCCAGAGGGCTGTCCGGATTGGACGTCATGCTGATGAGGGTTATGCCAAATCTGCGCGTATAATGAATAAGATCTGACAACTCGGCATTCCCGCCGGAATAGGAGAGCATCAAAACAATGTCATTCGGCGTGACCATGCCCAGATCGCCGTGGCTGGCTTCCCCCGGATGCACGAACATCGCGGGCGTGCCGGTTGAGGCGAGCGTGGCGGCCAGCTTGCGGGCGATATGACCGCTCTTCCCGATTCCTGCGACGATCAGGCGCGCTCCCGGTGTTTTTCGGATGGCGGCAACGGCCTCGACCGCGCGGGAAAACGATTCATCCAGCCCGGCGGCCAGCGCCTTGATCCCGGCGGCTTCTGTCTCCAGAACACGAACCCCGCAGGCGAGGTCGGATGTATCCTGATCTTTCAAAACGGGATGCGTCATGTTTTCCCTGTGTTTGTCTGCATTCAAAAGAATGCCGCTTTTTACCACAGATAAACGCAGACTTACACAGATAATCTGTGTCCATCTGTGGTCGTTTTTTTGAAAGGGTGAGGGATATTAATGCGCAAAAATATCCACGTCCGGCCATCCGGCCAGATCAAGATCGGCGCGCACAGGCAGGCAGTCAAAGCACCGACGGGCCAGATCGGCGCGGCCTTCGCGGGCCAGCAGGACATCCAGTTTTTCCCGAATCTGGTGCAGATACAGCACGTCTCCGGCGGCGTAGGCGATCTGTTCGGGGGAGAGCGTGTCCGCCCCCCAGTCAGAAGACTGCTGTTGCTTGGAAATTTCGATGCCCAGAAGGTCCTTGCACAAATCCCGCAGACCATGGCGGTCCGTAAAGGTCCGGGTCAGGCGCGAGGCGATTTTGGTGCAATAGACGGGCGCGCAGTCAATATGCAAATAGGCCTTGAGCGCCGCCACATCGAATCGGGCAAAATGGAAAATCTTGGTCACGCCGGGGTCGGTCAGAAGGCGCTTGAGATTCGGCGCATCATAGGAATCATACGGAAAACGAACCAGATGCGCGTTCCCATCTCCCGCCGAAAGCTGAACCACGCATAAACGGTCCCGACCGGGCCGCAGACCCATGGTTTCGGTATCAATGGCGACAGACGTTCCAAAGGAAAGTCCATCCGGCAGATCGCCCGTGTGCAGCGTCGTGGTCATAGGGAATGCCCGGTCTGGTCACGTAAAAACGAATATTCTTTAACAAAATCAATGGTGCCCAGGAGAAGACTCGAACTTCCACAGCCTTGCGGCCACAAGTACCTGAAACTTGCGCGTCTACCATTTCGCCACCTGGGCTTTCAGGAGGTTTTTGTCTATCCCAGACCGAGGCGCTTGTCAAATACCGTTATTGACCTGAAGAATTAAAATTTTGAAGGTTAAAATTAACGAACTTTCTGGTAGACTCGCCCTGTTGTGTCTTTGCGGCCTTGCTTTTGAGGTCGTCTTATCCGTTCGTGTGGGGTTGTCATGAAGATTCTTGTCGTGGACCGGGACCGCCTGAGCAGTCAGTTTATTCATAGCAGATTGACAGCGCAGGGGCATCAGGTTGTCGAGGAAAGCGTGAAAAACGAGGCGCTTGATCGCCTGAAGCGCGAGTCTTTCGATGCCGTTTTCATTGATCCTGCCCCTTTGACGAACGCCCGGCCTGTTGTTCTGGGAATTCGCCGTTCAACGGAGCGTTACCCTTATGTCATCCTGATGTCTCATAACGGGACGCTGGCGGATGCGGTTTCGATGGGGGCGAATGACGTTCTGATAAAGCCCATTGACGGGGCAGAACTGGATCTGAAGGTGCTCAATGCCCGTCGTCTGACGGATCTGGTCGCCCGAATCGGTGACGATTCCGAGGATTTTCCTTCGGCGGGCGGTGTGATTTCCAAATCAGCATTCAATCAGTTGTTTCTCTCGGCCATCGACCGGGCGGATCGATATGGAGAAAAATCCTTTATCGTGTTCATAACGCTC
The DNA here is from genome assembly GCA_020638285.1 of Rhodospirillales bacterium. Lineage (GTDB taxonomy): Bacteria > Pseudomonadota > Alphaproteobacteria > Micavibrionales > Micavibrionaceae > JACKIV01. The sequence goes on from JACKIV010000002.1 coordinate 300,850, forward strand.
AAGAATTATGACAGCATTCTGCAGACGACCGGAGCGTACGGGGCCGACTATACGGTAGCCAAAATGGCGCAGTACCTTGTCCGGATGCGTCGCCAGAGCGATATCATTGCCCAGACCGCTCGCCATGAATATGCCTTGCTTCTCCAAAGGCCCCAATATGAGACGGAGCCCGTTGAGGCGGCCAACCGCTTTGCCGAGTCTTTGTCCAAATATGACGATATTCTGTCAAGCAGCGGAACGCCCGGTGAGATTTCGGTTCGTCTTGTGTCCCTGCCGGTTGGCGCGCAGTTGATTGAACACGCGGTTGGCGGCGGCGCAGGGACGGGTGTTTCTCAAAACAGTGCGCCGGCCTGATTTCAAGAGTTTGTTTTTTCGCCCGCCGTGTTTTTTTGGTGACAAACCCCTCCTTGTGGGTCATAGATGCGGGAAAGCGAAGGATCTTACTCTATGGCAAATAGAATCGTCACCATAACCGGGGAACTGGGCAGCGGGAAAAGCACCGTGGCCAAGGCCCTGACCGCCCAATGGGGGGCGTTTTACCATTCTGCCGGGTCGGCGCAGCGCGAAATTGCCCGGCGGCGCGGTCTGACCATTCTGGAATTGAACCAGCTTGAGGAAACGGACCCGACCATCGATCGGGAAGTCGACTCGTTTTTTGTGAGTTTGCGAGATAAAACGGGCGATGTCGTGGTGGATTCCCGTCTGGCGTGGCACTTTTTGCCTGAATCGTTCAAGGTGCGACTGGTTGTCGCGCCCGATGTCGCGGCGTTGCGGATCAACGGTGATACAGGCCGCGTGTCCGAAGCGGCAGCCTCCAGCCCCGAGGAAACGTATCATCTGATGCTGGCCCGGCGCGAAAGCGAGAAAAAGCGCTTCCGGGAGTTTTACGGCGTTGATATTGAAAACAATGACAATTTTGATCTTGTCGTTGATACCACTGCGGCGCGGCCCGAGGCGGTGATTGCGCTCGTTGCGGGGCTTGCCGAAGACTACTTTGCCGGTCGCCCGATTCATAAGATATGGACCTGCCAGAACGGTGCCTGGACGTTTGTTCCGTGATCGGGAATCCCTGTCTTTGATTTTTCATGAAATTTGACCTTGAAACCGCCCGATGCGGGGTATAAGCCTGTCTGCGATCCGGCCATGAGGGATTCGATTCTTTATTGAAGGGCAGTGGTTTTTCGGCATGAGTCTGGTTTGCTGTGCAATTTTTCTGGTCCTTTCGGCCTGTGCGGTGGTTTTTGCAGGGCAGGCATGGGCGCGCGTGATTGTCTATGGCGGATGTGCTTTGACGGGGTTTGCAGGGCTGCTGTCTGCTCTTTCTTATCTGGCTGGCACGACTCCGGGCGGGGAATGGATTTTTCCGCTTGGTCTGCCGTGGATCGGCGCGCATTTCGCGGTTGATTCGCTGTCCGCTTTTTTCCTTGCGATCGTCAATGGCGGTGCAGTTTTGGCCAGTCTTTATGCCATCGGGTACGGGCGGCACGAATCGGCACCTTGGCGGGTTCTACCGTTTTATCCTGCTTTTCTGGCTGGGATGACTCTCGTTGTTCTGGCGGCGGATGCCTTTACGTTTCTGTTGTCGTGGGAATTCATGTCTCTGGCGTCCTGGGCTCTGGTCATGGCGTATCACCGGGTTCGGGATAATGCGCAGGCCGGGTATGTCTATATTGTTATGGCCAGTTTCGGGACGTTTGCGCTGCTTCTGGCTTTCGGCATGCTGGCCGGGCCGGATGGATCCTATGCCTTTTCCAGCATGCGCGAGGGCATCCGCGCACCTTGGCAGGACGCCATGATTTTGCTTTTTGTTCTGCTCGGTGCGGGGTCCAAGGCAGGGCTTGTGCCCTTGCATGTGTGGTTGCCGCTCGCGCATCCGGCAGCGCCGAGTCACGTCTCGGCTCTGATGAGCGGTGTGATGACCAAGGTTGCGGTCTATGCCTTTGTTCGCGTGGTGTTTGATCTGCTCGGCGGGACGGGGTGGGAGGCGGCGCTGGTTATTCTGGTTCTGGGCGGGGCGAGCGCGGTCCTAGGGGTTCTTCAGGCGCTCATGCACACGGACATCAAGAAGATTCTGGCGTGCAGCACCGTTGAGAATATCGGGATCGTCTTTATCGGTCTGGGGCTTTCTCTGGCTTTTCAATCCGGGCATATGCCTGCGATGGCGGCGCTGGCCTTGTCGGCGGCGCTGTTCCATGTGTTCAATCATGCCTTGTTCAAGAGTCTTCTGTTTTTTGGTGCGGGGGCGGTGGTCCATGCCACTGGTGCGCGGGATCTGGATAAAATGGGGGGATTGATCCATCGCATGCCTGTGACGGCGGTCTGTCTTCTGATCGGCTGCGCGGCGATTTCGTCCCTGCCGCCGCTCAACGGATTCGCGTCGGAATGGGTGTTGTTACAGGCGATTTTGCAAAGTCCGGCTTTGCCGGAATGGGGGCTGAAAGTCTCCATCCCCGCCGTGGGCTGTCTTCTGGCTTTGTCGGCGGCGCTGGCCGGGGCGTGCTTTGTGCGTCTGTTCGGTGTGGCGTTTCTGGGGCGGCCCCGGACGCCGCAGGCGGCGCAGGCCCATGAGGTAGACCGGTTTTCTCTTGGTGCGATGGCGTTTCTGGCTCTGGCGTGCATTCTGGCCGGTGTGATGCCCGGATTGATTCTTGAGGGGATCCATGGAACGGTTCAGGATTTGATAGCAGGTGGCCCCGCGCCGCAAGGGCGCTGGCTTTCTCTCGTGCCGGTTTCTGAGGACCGCAGTACCTATAGCGGAGTTCTCGTCTTCGTTTTTGTCCTTGTGGCATCGGGGGTGACGGCGCTTCTCGCCCGGCGCGTGGCCTCGTCTGCGCTGCGCCGGGGCCCGGCGTGGGATTGCGGGTTTCCGGGGAATTCTCCTCTGTTTCAGTATGGCGCGGGGAGTTTCGTCCAGCCGATCCGGCGGGTGTTTGGCGCGCGGATTCTTCACGCCCGCGAGAGCGTGGAGATGCCGGATCCCGGCGATCTGCGTCCGGCGTCGTTTCGCGTCGATCTGCGGGATCCGGCGTGGGAGGGGATTTTCCTTCCGATCTCGCGCGGCGTGCGGGGGGTGGCGGAGCGGTGCAATATTGCCCAGTTTCTGACCATCCGGAAGTATCTCGGGCTCGTTTTTGTTTTCCTCGTCTTTTTGCTCGGAGTTCTGGCGCTATGGACGTGACGCTCGGGACCATCACGCTTCAGGCGATCCAGAGTGCAGCGGTTTTGGGACTCGCGCCTCTCCTCGTCGGATTCGTCCGGAAAATCAAGGCGCAGATTCTGCGGCGTCAGGGCGCATCGGTGTTTCAGCCTTGGCGTGACCTTGTCCGGCTTTTGCGCAAGGAAGTGGTTCTGGCGGAAAACGCGTCATGGCTGTTCCGCGCGGCACCCTATCTGATTTTGGCCCTGACGTGGGTGTCGGCGTCTTTGATTCCTGTTTTCGCGACGAATCTGCCATTTTCGGGGGCTGGCGATCTGATTGTCATCGTTGCGCTTTTGGCTAGCGCCCGGTTTGTCTTGACGCTGGCCGGGATGGATATCGGAACGAGCTTTGGCGGAATCGGGTCGAGCCGCGAGGCCATGATTGGCGCGATGGCGGAACCGGCCATGATGATGGTCATTTTTACGCTTGCCCTGATCGCGGGATCAACCCAGATTTCGCATATGGCCGAGATTATGGCATCGTCCCAGATCGGTCTGCGCGTGTCGATCGGTCTGGCGCTCGTGGCCCTGATGATGGTGGCTCTGGCCGAAAATGCCCGCATTCCGGTGGATAATCCATCGACGCATCTTGAATTGACCATGGTGCATGAGGCCATGGTTTTGGAATATTCCGGGCGGCATCTGGCCATGATCGAACTGGCCGCCGCGCTTAAGCTGTTGCTCTATGTTTCGCTGATTTCGTGCCTCTTCACGCCATGGGGGCTGGCGGATGCGCAGACAGAAGGATGGATGGCTTTTCTGGCGGGCGGCATGTTCTGGATTGTCAAGCTTCTGGGCGCCGGTGTGGCGCTTGCCGTTTTCGAAACGTCGATCGCAAAAATGCGTGTGTTCCGCGTGCCGGATTTTCTGGGCGCGGCGTTGATGCTTGGTCTTTTGGCGACACTTCTTTTGTTTGTTTCCAGGGGGCTTTAGGGAAATGACGTCTCTTTCCTTTGATATCGCGCATGCTCTGGCCGGGGCCTTGATTCTGTCAAGCTTTATGATGCTGTATCAGGACCGTCTCTCGGCGCTCATCAACCTGTTTGCGGTTCAGGCCGTGATCCTGTCGTTTTCCGTGGCGTGGCAGGCCTTTATTCAGGACGCGCCGCATCTTTATATCACGGCCTTCATCGCGGTGCTGTTCAAGGCGCTGGTGATTCCGCTGGCGCTTCACCGCATGATCGTGCGTCTGGGGATTCACCGCGAGATTGAAACGGTCATCGGAATCGGCATGACCATGATGGCCGGGATGGGGCTTGTGGCGCTGTCTCTTTCTTTGATTCTGGACGTTGCGTCGCAGTCTGATCCTCTGGCGCGGGAAGATCTGGCCTTTGCGCTTGCCGTTATTTTGCTTGGGCTTCTCATGATGGTCACCCGGCGCAATGCAGTCAGTCAGGTGGTCGGGTTCATGTCGCTTGAGAACGGGCTTGTCTTTGCCGCGACGGGGGCGCAGGGCATGCCCTTCGTGGTGGAAATCAGCGTGGCGTTTTCGATTCTGATTGCCTTTATCGTGATTGGAATCTTTCTGTTCCGGATTCGCGAACGGTTCGACACGGTGGATCTGCGCGCGCTCGATCATTTCCGGGGAGAGCGGTTTTCTCCGGGCGATGGGCCCTCAGGTGCAGCGCTTCCTGTTCTTGACCGCTCGCGCGGAGCGGGGAGGGGGCGATGATGGCGTATTTTGATCCCCTGTCGGTGATTCTTTTGATGCCGCTTGTCGCCGCCGTGGTTCTTGCGGCGATTCCGGATTACCGGATTTCTGCCCGGGTCAATGTTGGCGCGAGTTTTCTGGCCTTTGCCGCATCCATCGGATTTTTTGTCGTGCCAAGGGTTTCGGGACCGTATTTTCTGATCGACGATCTGAACATTGTCTTTATCGTTCTAAACAGCTTTGTCGGATTTACGACCAGTATTTTCAGCGCAAGCTATATCGCGCATGAAATGGAAACCGGGCGTCTGACCCCGGCGTTTTTGCGGTTCTATCACGCGATGTTCCAGATTTTGATGTTCGGGATGACGCTGGCCTTGAGCGCCAATAACATCGGCTTGATGTGGGTGGCGGTGGAGCTGGCGACCCTGACCACCGTTTTGATGGTCGGGATGTACCGGACTCATGCCGCCATTGAGGCCGCGTGGAAGTACTTCATTCTGGGCAGCGTCGGGATTGCGCTGGCCCTGTTCGGGACCATCCTCGTCTATACCGCTGCGCGGCCTGTGGTGGGCGAGGGGCCGCAGGGCATGGTCTGGACGGTGTTGATGGCGCATGTGGCGGCGTTCGATCCGTCCATTATGAATATCGCTTTTGTCTTTTTGCTGCTCGGCTATGGCACCAAGACGGGGCTTGTGCCGCTGCATGCCTGGCTTCCCGATGCGCATGCCGAAGGGCCCACCCCCATTTCGGCGGTGCTTTCGGGGCTGTTGCTCAACGTCGCGCTTTATGCTCTTTTGCGGTTCAAGATGCTGTTTGCGGCCAACGCGCATGTGATGGCGCCGGGGCCATTGATGGCCGGGATGGGGCTGGCCTCGGTTATTTTCGCGGCGTTCATGCTTTATCCGCGCAAGGATATCAAACGCATGTTCGCTTATTCCTCGATCGAGCATATGGGCATTATCGTTTTTGCTTTTGGCATGGGCGGGGCCTTGGCCAATTTTGCGGGCTTGCTGCATATGGTGATGCACAGTCTGACCAAATCGGCGATCTTCTTTACCGTCGGCCATATTGCGCAGGTCAAGGGCACCCAGAAAATCGCCAAAATCCGGGGCTTGACGGAAAGTCATCCCTTGCTTGGCTGGGGGCTTGTTCTCGGGGTGGTCGCGATTGCGGGCGCGCCGCCTTTTGGCATTTTCATGAGCGAGTTTCTGGTGGTCAGCTCCACCTTTGCCCGTGCGCCGTGGCTGGCCGTTCCGCTTGTCCTCGGGTTGCTGATTGCGTTCGGCGCGCTGCTTTTGCGTCTGCACGAAATGGCCTTTGGCGAGCCGGAGGGCAGCGCCGCGCCTTCGCAGGCATCCTATATCCCGTTATTCATTCATCTGGGGATCGTTCTTCTGGCGGGGATCTTGATTCCGGGGGCGGTCGTGGCGTGGTTCCAGCATGTTGCGACGTTGTTGGGATAAGGGGAGGCGGAAATGGAACAGCGTTTTATGTCTTCACGCACCCTCGTTTCGGCCCAGGACTGGCAGGCGGCGGCGCGCTCCTGCGCGGCGGGGGATAAGACGCTCGTCGCATTGTGGGGAGAGATCGGGTTCGTCCATATGGCGCTGTGCGCGCCGGACGGATCGAGGACAGAGCTGATTTCCTGTGCCTGTCCGGACGGGACGTTTCCGTCTGTGGCGCGGATTCATACGCCTGCGGATCGGCTGGAGCGCGCGATCACGGATTTGTGTGGTCTGCGTCCGGATGCCGGGCATGATGCGCGGGCGTGGCTGGACCATGGGCGATGGGGGGTGAGTCATCCTCTTGGCGCGCGCGGGCCGGCGGCGGCGCAAGTTTTTTACGAATTCCTTCCGGTTCAGGGAGAAAGTCTGCACCAGATTCCTGTCGGTCCCGTTCATGCGGGAATCATCGAACCCGGCCATTTCCGTTTTACGGCTCAGGGGGAAACGGTGGTGCGGCTGGAGCAGCGGCTCGGCTACGTCCACAAGGGGATTGAGTCCCTGATGGCCGGGGCGGACATTGCGCGGGGCGCGCAGATTGCCGCGCGGATTTCGGGCGACAGCACCGTAGCCTATGGATGGGCGTTCGCCAGCGCCGTAGAGCATGCGCTGCGTCTGGATGTTCCGCCGCGCGCGCGGTATCTGCGCGCTTTGATGGCTGAAATGGAGCGCGTGGCCAATCACCTGGGCGATATCGGCGCGATTTGCAATGACGGCGCGTTTGCCCTGATGCTCGCGCATTGCGGGGTTTTGCGCGAGCGGGTCTTAAGGACGGCGGCGGCGTGTTTCGGGCACCGCATGATGCAGGGTTGTATCGTGCCGGGCGGCGTTGCGACGGGTCTTGATGCGCAGGGAACCGCTGCCATTCGGGGGCTTGTCAAGGAAATTGGCGAGGCCTTCCCGGACCTGATTGATTTGTATGACAATACGGCCTCGCTTCAGGACCGCACCGTCGGGACGGGGGCTTTGCGGCCCGATCTGGCGGCGCGTTTCGGGGCGGGCGGGGTTGTCGGGCGGGCCTCTGGCCGCGCGGTCGATGTACGCCGCACGCCGGGCTATGCGCCGTATGAGTCCCTGAAATTCGAGGTTCCGGTGCGCGCAGAAGGGGATGTCAACGCCCGGGTCTGGGTCCGGATTCTGGAGGTTGAGCAAAGCCTGTCCCTGATCGGCCAGATTCTGGACGCGCTTCCCGCTGGAAAGATCCGCGTCGATGTGCCGCCCGTAAAAAAAGAATGCGAGGGATTTGCCGTGATCGAAGGATTTCGCGGGGATGTGTTCGTCTGGCTGCGGATCGGCGCGGACGGGACGATCCTCCGTTGCCATCCGCGCGATCCGTCGTGGTTCCAGTGGCCACTTTTGGAAAATGTTATCAAGGACAATATTGTTGCGGATTTTCCCTTGTGCAACAAGTCGTTCAACTGTTCCTATTCGGGGCATGATCTGTGATGACCTGTTTTTCTGTATACCCCTCTCTCTGTCGGAGCGTTGCTCCGTCTTTCCCTCTCCCCCACGGGGGAGAGGGATCAAGGGAGAGGGGGGATCCGAAATTTAAGGAATGGGGGCAAGCGTGAGAAATTTTCTCCTTGAGGGGTTGTTTCGCAAGCCTTTGACCGAACCGGCGCCGGGGGCCTCGGAGGCTGCCGCGCAGGAACTGGCGCAGGCGGTGGATCGGGCGGCGCGGCGCAGGCTGGGGCGCAGCCTGTCGATCCGTCAGGTCGATGCCGGATCGTGCAACGGGTGCGAGCTGGAAATCCATGCCTTGAACAACGCATTTTACGATCTGGAGCGGCTGGGTCTGCATTTTGTGGCCTCGCCCCGCCATGCGGACGTGCTTCTCGTCACCGGGCCTGTGACAAAGAACATGCGCGAGGCGCTGGAGCGGACCTATAACGCGACCCCGAATCCGAAATGGGTTGTGGCGTTGGGCGATTGCGCCTTTGACGGCGGGGTGTTTGCGGACAGTTACGCCGTTGCGGGCGGTGTTTCGGCGGTTGTTCCGGTGGATCTGCATATTCGCGGCTGCCCCCCCACCCCGACACAGATTCTGGAAGGGCTTCTGGCTTTACTGGAATCTCAGGAGACCCAGCCTGTCACGGTTTCCCGATAGAATCCTTTTTTCCTGTCCCCTGTTCTGACAGGGATTTTTATAAAAAGTCGGAAGAAGCTTAATTGGACCTTGCAATGTTTACATAACTTTAATAGAATGAGCCGGGATGGGGGGCGCATGAGTCTGACAGAAATTTACAAAAAAGAGGCCGGAGATACGCTCGGCGTTTATTGGTACGATCGCCCGATCGGCCTTCTGCATCGCCGGGATGGAGAGATATTCTGGGAGGGGCAATCGCCTCAGTATTTCAGGATTTTTGGTGTTCAGGATGGAGCGGAAGAACCTGCCGTTATCAGGAATCTTCAGCCTGAAGGTTGGCTTTCTGGCGTTCTGCATTACAAGGATCAGTGGGAATATTTGAAAGAAGGTCTCTGTTTTCTTTCAAATCTGCGTATTGTCGCGCCGGAGAACAAGGATTCCTTTCTGGCATTGGCGCCCAGGGATGTCCTTAAAGGGCGGATTCGTGACTTTGTTCGTCCGGATGGCGTGTTTTCAGGCTCTTATCAAGGCCCGTCCGGACATGGCCTTGCGCCGGAGATGGCCAGGTCCGTCGCGGCCTTCTGGAACGACAAAACCATGCCCCGGCTTTCGGGCGCGCAGATGAAACTGCCCGTATGTCTTCATGGGGACGGGCGCCTTGTTCCGGCGCTGGGGACTGGTAATTCCTTTACGCACATCCTTAAATTACCGGGCGGCGAGAGATTGGAAAGTGTGGCTGCTCTGGAATGGCTGTGCCTGCGTGTGTCGGAGAAGGCAGGCGTTAAAACAGCCAGACACGCGCTTGTTGAAATGCCGGACGGGTTGCCGCCTGCAACGCTTGTTGAGCGGTTCGACATCCCCCGGAACGAGGTGGATGCCCGGAAAATCCTGATGCAGGATTTTTGCTCTCTGGCAAAGATTCCGTCACACGAAAAGGACAAGGGCTCTGTTGAGCAATGTGCCCGGCTTTTGAAGGGAGAATCCATAAACTGGGAGCACGACCGGGTGGCTTTTTTTGACAGGGTGGTGTTGTCCTATGCCCTCCGGGACGGGGATATGCACAGGAAAAATCTGTCCATTCTCAAAAAGATAGAAGGCTGTGATCCGGATACGCTCAATGTTGAGTTCGCCCCTGCATACGATATGGTATCTACCGCAGTTTATAAAAATGGCGATCAGATGATTTTGCCCCTGAATGGAAAGAAAGAAGGCCTGAACCGCAAGACATGGGAATATTTTGGGCGGACTCTCGGTATGGATCCAAAAGAGGCCGCGGATCGCGCCCTCAGTCTGATTGAGCGCGTGGCAAGCTCTGCGGTGGAGGTTTGCCGTGATTTGCCACCTGAAATCAGGACGCATCCGGGGTGCGTTTATGACTTGCAACGGGCAACGACGGAGATGGTTGATCTGGCAAGGAAAAACGGCCTGAATACGCCGGAATGGGAGGGTGTTTACGAGGAGAAGGCTGCAAAGCCTTCGAAAGAGGATGCACACCGGGAAAAACGCCATAAAATCCGGATTAAAAGGGGGCTGGAATACAAGGACACAAATCCGTTCTCGTTGATGGAGATGGAAATCTAGAAGCCGTCAAAGGATTGACACAATTAGGAGAAATACTCAGACTCCTCGAAACTCTGTGGACGGATGACGTGATGCCCCAGACCATTATTCTTGTAGATGACGACCGGAATATCCTGACCTCTGTGGCGATGGCGCTGGAGGCCGAGGGTTTTGTGGTGAAAACCTTTAATGACGGCGAGGAGGGGCTCAAGGGCATTCTCGCAGAGCCGCCCGATCTTGTGATTCTGGATATTAAAATGCCCCGGATGGACGGGATGGAGGTCTTGAGCCGTCTGCGCGAAAGCTCCGCCCTGCCGGTCATTTTCCTGACATCGAAAGACGACGAGGTGGACGAGATCGTAGGGCTGCGCATGGGCGCGGACGACTATATTACAAAGCCGTTTTCCCAGCGTCTGCTGATTGAGCGCATCCGCGCCCTGCTGCGTCGTCAGACCCTGAAAGCGCCCAAAAGCGAAGCAGAGGAATCAAGGAACAGAACCGTTCGCGGGCATCTGGAGATGGACGATTCACGCCATCAATGCACATGGAAAGGCCGTCCCGTTAATTTGACCGTGACGGAATATCTTCTGGTCAAGGCGCTGGCCCAGCGTCCCGGTCACGTTAAGAATCGCGACCAACTCATTGATATGGCTTATGGAGAGAATATCTATGTGGATGATCGGACCATCGATTCCCATGTCAAACGCGTGCGAAAAAAATTCAAGGCCGTGGATCAGGAATTTTCTCACATTGAAACGCTCTACGGGGTCGGGTATCGGTATAAAGAGGATTGAGTGTCTCCCTTATTGTGTCATTCCCCCGAAAGCGGGAACCGGTTCCCCAGTGCGTTACCCGGTCTCTTCGGAGCATAATGGTCTGTGCAGAAAGATCCCTCGAAATCTCTTGTCCAACAGGTCACGCGCGCCTCGGCCCGGCGGCGGTGGCGCGGTGTGCGACGGCGCTTTACGGGGCTGACGATCCGCATTTTCGGGGTCAATGTCATTCCGTTGCTGATCTTGTGGGTCGGAATTTTATATCTGGGTCAGTACAAGGAAAGCCTGATCCGCGCCGAGTTGGAAACGCTCAAGGCTCAAGCCCAGCTTTTCGCCGGAGCCATTGCCGAAGGGGCCGTTCGGCCCGTTCCCGTGATGCCACGCGATCCCCCCGATTCCCGGATATATGGCCCTCTTTTGCCGCGCGAGCCCGAAGAGGTCGAGGCTCTGGCCCCGGATCTCTCCCGCCGGATGGTGCGCAGGCTCGGCGAGACGACCGAAAGCCGCACGCGCCTGTTTGACACGCAGGCCAGCATGATCGGGGATTCGTTCCAACTCGTGGGGCCTGGGGGCGTGGTTCAGGTGACCTCCCTGAAGGCGCCGCCGGATGATCGCTTTGATTTTTCAGACTTTATCGACTGGGCGGGCGAGATGATGGGGCGTTTCGTGCCCTTGACGATTGATCTGCCGCCTTATCCGGTGTGTCAGGACAAAAAAGCCCGGACCTGCCCGGATGTTACGCGCGGACTGGACGGGCGGGTGAGTTCTTCGGCATGGAAAGATCCGGACGGGGGGATTTTACTGTCCGCCGCTGCGCCGGTTCAGAAAATCAAGCAGGTCATCGGCGTGGTTCTGCTGACCAAAAACGGACAGGATATCGAGGATGCCATGGTCCGGGTCCGGCGGGATTTCCTGCGCGTCTTTCTGGGCGCGTTGCTGATGACTTTCCTGCTGTCTTCGTATTTGTCTCGAGTGATTGGAAAGCCTCTGCGGCGTCTGGCGGTGGCGGCGGAGGCCGTACGGCTTGGGCGGACGCGCGGGACCGAGATTCCGGATTTGAGCGGACGGCGGGATGAAATCGGCGAGCTGTCTTCGGCCCTGCGGGATATGACCGGGGCGCTCTGGGACCGGATGGACAGTATCGAAAGCTTTGCCGCCGACGTGGCACACGAGATCAAAAATCCGCTGACATCCCTGCGCAGCGCCGTGGAAACGGCGGCGAAAATCACCGATCCTGAAAAGCGCGACCAGCTTATGGCCATTGTTCTGGACGATGTGAAGCGACTTGATCGTCTCATCAGTGACATTTCGAGCGCTTCGCGTCTGGATGCCGAACTGTCGCGCGAAGAGCCGGAGCCAGTCGATCTGGGTGCATTGCTGGAGCGGATGTGTGACGCATTCCGGAAACCTCTGGCGAGAGCGGGATTGGAAGGCCTTGATGATACGGGCGGAATCCGGCTCGAAATTCCCGAAGGCGGGCCGGTTGTGGTTGCGGGAAATCAGGGACGTCTGGCCCAGGTTTTCCGGAATCTTCTAAGCAACGCCCTGTCTTTCTCGCCGCCCGAAGGCATCGTGACGGTGCGGGTCTTGCGCGCGAAAGGGTCTGTGACGGTGCATGTAGACGATCAGGGTCCCGGCATTCCGGAAAATCGCCTTGAGAAGATCTTTGAGCGATTCTATACCGAGCGCCCGGCCCATGAGACATATGGCCAGCATTCCGGCCTTGGCCTGTCGATTGTGCGTCAGATTGTGGCGGCCCACGGCGGGACGATTCATGCCGAGAATCTGCGCGATGAGGCTGGACAGGTCACGGGCGCGCGCTTCAGTGTTGTCCTGAATACGGTGTGACGGGCCTTTGACGCCGTACAGCCGCTTCCTAACCGTTCAAAAGCAAAACCTTTTTTGCCCCCTTCCTTGCACCCTTTCTTCCATGCAGGAAGAAGGGCGCTGTTCGGATAGATAAGGACGGTCACAGCGTTTCAATCCGTCTTGCGCTCACAAAACATGGGGATCGTTCTGTGGAAAAGCACGGGATAAGGGCGGGAGAGTCAAGGGATGAGTGTAGGTATTTGTTCTGAAAATATATAACATATTGTTTTAATTAAGTAAAAGGCGTCTCTTTTAATGTATTCTCCAAAAAGTTTCTGCATGCGGTGAAATGCGTCTTCAAAAGCCGAAAAAGTGCGGGCTTGCGTTGACGGCCCATCTATTCCCATGGTATCCCATAGATATCCATGGCGTCCCGTTTTGAGTCGGGCGGGTGGTGCAGGATTTTTCGGAAGTCTTCAGATTTTCCCGATATTGACAGGGTTTCAGGCAGGCGCACCGTGGCTCTTTTTCTGTCCACATATGTCAATAAAATCGACAAGAAGGGGCGGATTTCCGTTCCTGCGCCTTTCCGCGCCGCGCTTTCGGGGCAGTCTTTTCAAGGTGTTGTCCTGTTCCGGGGACAGTCTCAGGCGTGTCTGGAAGGATTTGGACACGATTATATGGACGAGATCGGCGCGCGCCTCGATCGGTTCGACCTGTTTTCCGAAGAGCAGGACGAACTGGCCACCGCGATTTTTGCGCAGGCCGCGCCGCTTCCCTTTGATGGCGAGGGGCGGATCGTATTGCCGCCAGAGTTGATGGACCATGCGGGGATTTCCGCCGAGGCGGCCTTTGCCGGGATGGGCCGGAAGTTCCAGATCTGGGAGCCCGGCGCCCTGCGCGCCCGCGCCGATCAGGCCCGCGCCGCCATCCGCGCCAAGGGGCTGACCTTGCCCAGAGGAGAGGCCGCATGAGCGCTGCTTTTGCCTCTGTTTCCTCGCCCCATATTCCAGTGATGCTGGACGAAGTTCTGGCTGCCTTGAATCCCCGGGCGGGCGAAATTTATGTGGACGGGACGCTGGGCGCTGGCGGATACAGCCGCGCGATTTTGAATGCGGCGGATTGCCGGGTTATCGGCATTGACCGCGATCCGTGGGCTGTTGAGCATGCGCGCGGGTTGGGAATGGGAGAGCGTCTTATCATTCTTCAGGGCCGATTTGGTGATATGAAAACGATTCTGATCGATGCCGGATTCGATGCCGTCGATGCTGTGATTCTGGATATTGGCGTGTCGTCCGTTCAACTGGATCAGGCCGAACGGGGTTTTTCCTTTCGGGCGGATGCGCCGCTGGATATGCGGATGGGGACGAACGAAGACACGCCGACTGCTGCCGATATTGTAAACACGGCCCCGCAGACCGAACTGGAGCGCATCATCCGGGATTATGGAGAGGAGCGATTCGCGCGCAAGGTCGCGGCGGAAATCGTCCGGGTGCGTCGGGAAGCTCCTATCCTGACAACATTTGCGCTGGCGGATCTGGTTCGCCGGGTTGTGCGCCGCTCGCCCAAAGACCAGATCGACCCGGCCACCCGGACGTTTCAGGCCTTGCGCATCGCCGTGAACGACGAACTGGGCGAGCTGGAGCGGGCGCTGGAGGCCGCGCAGGCGCTTTTGAACCCCGGCGGGCGCTTGATTGTCGTAACATTCCACTCTCTTGAAGATGGGATCGTTAAAACATTTCTGCGTGAGCGGAGCGGTGCGGGGCCGTCCGGGTCGCGTCATCTGCCCGATCAGGTGCGCGCAGCGGCGACATTCTCCGTCCCTTTGCGCAAGCCGCTTGAGCCCTCGGCGGACGAGTGTTCCCGTAATCCCCGCGCTCGGTCTGCTCGTTTGCGCTGCGCCATTAAAATGGAGGCTCTCTCATGATTCGCCTGTCGACACTTTCGGGATATGGCTTGTCCGTGGCGGCGGCGGCGGCGTTGTTCTGGACCAGCCAGACGGTTCAAAAGGCTCAGGACCGGCTGGAAAAAGCCACGCATGAACTGGCGCGGGAGTCTGAATCCCTGCACGTCCTGCGCGCCGAATGGGATTACCTGAATCGCCCGGACCGGATCGAGATGCTGGCGCAGAAATATCTGGGCATGCAGCCCGCAGGGACAGGGGCCTTGATTGCGGATGCAGACGAAATTCCCCCCCCTGCTTTGGCAGAGACGGAGTTTTCCGGCTCCGGGCTGGACGCGGCGCAGGCCATTGCACTGGCTTCTATCGCGCCCGCTGCGGGAGCGCGGCGATGAGTTTTGGCCCGTTCCGAAAATCAACGGTTCAGATCGTCGGGACGCGGCGCTGCGCTCTGGATCAGGCGCGGGGGCGGATGGTGGCCATCAGCGTTTTCTTTATGCTGGCGTGGATTCTGGTATCGGTCCGGGTGTTTGACCTGACGGTGATTCAGGGCGCGATGGCGCGCGCGGGAGTGGCGGAATCCGGCGGCGAGGAAGCCTTCAATCCTGAGATTGCGATGGGAAAGAGTCTCCGGGCTGATATCGTGGACCGCAATGGGGTGCTTTTGGCAACGTCCTTGCGGACGGCCTCTTTGTACGTGGATCAGATTCTGGTTCACGATCCGGCGGCTTTGGGCGCCTCTTTGCATAATGTTTTTCCCGATACGTCTGCGAAGGAATTTGAATCGCGTCTCAAAGGTCGCAAGCGCTTTGCATGGGTACGGCGGAACCTGACGCCGGACGAGCATTATAAGGTTCTGGAGCTTGGTGATCCGGGGCTGGATTTTCAGGAAGAACCTCGCCGGATTTATCCGCAAGGTGCTCTGGCTTCCCATATCGTCGGATATGGTGATGTGGATGGCGAAGGACTGTCGGGGGTGGAGCGGGCGTTTGATGCCCGGCTTGCACGCGGGGGTGACCCGGTGCGGTTGTCGCTCGATATTCGGATTCAGCACGCTTTGCGCCGGGAAATCCAGACAGCCATGGAAGATTTTACCGCCAAGGGGGGCGTGGGCGTTGTTCTGGACGTGCGTACGGGCGAAATTCTGGGGGCGGTGTCTCTGCCCGATTTCGATCCCCATCGCCCCGCCAAGGCGCCGGACAATGCCAAGCGCAACCGGGTGAGTCTGGATGTGTTTGAACTGGGCTCCGTCTTCAAGATTTTCTCGACGGCGGCGGCTTTGGATCTGCGGGATGTGTCCATAGGACAGGAGTTCGACGCGACGAAACCTCTTCGGCGTTATGGCTTTACGATTTCCGATTACCATCCGGAGCGGCGCTTTATGACCGTTCCCGAGATTTTCATGCATTCCTCGAACATCGGGGCGGCTTTGATGGGCGAGGCGGTCGGAACGGACGATCTGAGGACGTTTTATGGACAGCTGGGTTTGACCTCAAAAATGAATCTGGAAATTGCCGAGACAGGAACGCCCCTGTTGCCTGATCCGTGGCGGGATATTCACACCTTGACGGCGTCTTATGGCTATGGAATCGCGGTCACGCCGCTGCAACTGGCGGCGGCGGTCTCGGCGATCGTGGGGAATGGGGTGTATGTCCCTCCGACTCTGCTGGCTATGGAAGAGGGAGAAAAGCCCGGATCCGGCCAAAAGATTATTTCGCCCGATACGGTCAGGGAAATGCGCGCGCTTATGCGGCTTGTGGTCACGGACGGGACAGGGAGCAATGCTGAAGTGCCCGGATATCGGGTCGGGGGAAAGACCGGAACCGCCGAGATGTCCGCAGGCGGGGGGTATGACACCAGCCGTCTGATTTCGTCTTTTGTCGGTGCGTTTCCGATTGACGATCCGCGTTATGTTATCTTTGTGGCGGTGGAGGAGCCCCATCCCAACACCCACAGCCATGGCTATGCCACAGGCGGATGGGTGGCCGCGCCCGCCGTCCGGCGGATCGTGATGTCCATGGGGGCGGCGTTGGGGTTGGATGTGGCGTTGAATGTTCCTGCGCAGGATCTGTCCGAGTCCTTGCGCCGCTATGTCCATGAAAAGCCGAAAGCTTCGATTCTCGCGCCCGTTTCTTTTACGCCTGCTCCATCGGACGGTCCGGCGCCTGTTTTTGTCAAGGGGGAGGCGAATCTTGCCGCGAATTGATCTACCTGACTTCGGTGCTGAAATAGACATAACTGGACTTTCTGCCGATAGTCGCCACGTCGAGCCGGGTTTTTTGTTTGCCGCCTTGCCGGGAACAAAAGCCCATGGGCGCGCGTTTATTCCGGCGGCTCTGGCGGCGGGGGCCGGGGTTATTCTGGCCCCGCCTGGAACGGTTCTGCCACCACAGAGCGCGGCGCGCCTGATTACGGCCCCGAATCCTGAGCACCTGTTTTCCAAAATCGCAGCAGCATTTTACGCGAACGCACAACCTGAAAAAATCGTGGCCGTCACGGGCACGAACGGCAAGACGTCTACCGTGTCGTTTTGTGCGCAACTTTGGGACGGGGCAGGCCTGCGCGCGGCGGCGCTGGGGACGCTGGGGGTGACCGGCAACATCGTGACCCGCGAAGGCTCCATGACCACGCCGGACACAGCCAGTTTGCATAAGATTTTGTCGGAGCTGGCCGAGGCAGGAGTGGAGCGTCTTGCGATGGAAGCTTCCAGCCACGGTCTGGCCCAGCATCGCATGGACGCGGTGACTCTCGCGGCGGCGGGGTTTACGAATCTGACCCGCGACCATCTGGATTATCACGGGTCGATGGAGGCCTATTTTGCCGCGAAAACGCGCCTGTTTTCCGAAATTCTCCCCAAGGGCGGCGCAGCCGTTTTGAACGCAGACATAGAGGCGTTTGGCGCGCTTGAGTCTGTGTGTCTTGCGCGGGGACAACGGATATTTTCTTATGGGCAGGGCGGTCGGGATATCGTTCTGAAAAAACTGACGCCAGATGCAAAGGGTTTGCGTCTGGCTCTGGACGTGCTGGGGCGGTCTTATGAATCGCTCGTCCCTGTGGCCGGGTTGTTTCAGGCAGAAAATATCCTGTGCGCTCTGGGGCTTGTTCTGGCAGATGACCCGGATCGGGTGGACGTGTTTCTGGAAAGACTTGAAGCTTTGTCCGCGCCGCCGGGCCGGGCTCAACGGGTGGGGGCTTTGCCGGGCGGCGCAGCGGTCTATGTTGATTATGCACACACACCTGATGGCCTTGAGACTATTCTCAAATCCCTGCGCGCGCATACGTCGGGGCGGCTGGTGTGTGTGTTTGGATGCGGGGGCGATCGCGACGCCGGAAAGCGGCCCCTGATGGGCGTGATCGCGGCGCGCGGGGCCGATTTATGCATCATCACGGACGACAATCCGCGCACCGAAGATCCCGCGAAAATCCGGGCGGAGATTCGGGCGGCCACCCCCGGCGCGCTTGAGATCGGTGATCGGCGGACGGCCATCCGTCATGCGGTGTCGATTCTGCAACCCGGAGACGTTCTGGTGATTGCCGGAAAAGGGCATGAGCGTGGCCAGATTATCGGCACGCGCACCGAACCCTTCGACGATGTGGAAGAAGCGCTTGCCGCCCTTGAGAGCAGGATCGCAGAAAAGGAATTGGCGTTATGATTCTTTGGTCCTCTACAGATGCGGAAAAGGCCACCGGCGGGCGGGCAACGTGTGAGTGGGCGGCGCGCGGGGTGTCGATCGACACGCGCACGCTTGAGCCCGGCGATCTGTTCATCGCCTTGACGGGGAACGCGCAGGACGGGCATGCCTATGTGCGGCAGGCTCTGGACAAGGGCGCGGCGGCGGCGATTGTCTCGCATCTGCCCGAAGGGGTGGACGAAAACGCGCCGCTTTTGGTCGTGCCGGATACGTTTGCGGCGCTGCGGGCTTTGGGTGGTGCGGCCCGGGCGCGCACGGGGGCCAAAATCATCGGCGTGACGGGGTCTGTGGGCAAGACGGGCACCAAGGAAATGCTGGCCGCAGCGTTCGGTGCGCTGGGCCGGGTCCATGCCAGCGGGAAAAGCTTTAACAATCACTGGGGCGTGCCGTTTTCTCTGGCCGGGATGGAAGCCGGGGCCGATACCGGAATCTTTGAGATGGGCATGAATCATGCCGGAGAAATTGCTGATCTGACGGCTCAGGTCCGGCCTGATCTGGCCATCATAACCACCATCGCGCCGGTGCATCTGGAGCATTTTTCCTCGATTGACGAAATCGCACAGGCCAAGGCCGAAATCTTTGATTCAATGGGACCGGAGGGAATCGCCGTTCTCAATGCCGATGACGGGTTTTTCCATGCACTGGCGGATCGGGCGCAGGCGAGGGGTTTAAAGCGGATTTATGGATTTGGAGAGTCTGAAGGGGCGGACGCCCGGATGATCGAGTGTCTGGAGGCTGCCAACGGTACGCGCGTCAAGGCTCGTATTTTTGAAAAAGATCTTGTTTTTACGCTCAAAACTCCGGGTCGGCATATTGCCATGAATGCGCTGGCCGTTTTGCTGGCCGTGGCGGCACTGGGCGGGGATGTGGTCCGGGCGGCGCGGGCGCTGGAAGACATAGAGCCTCTTCCCGGACGCGGGCGGCGCGAGACGATTGATCTGGGCGATCCGAAAAACCCGGTCATTTTGATTGATGAAAGCTATAATGCATCTCCGGCGGCCATGCGCGCGGCGTTCAAGGTTCTGGCTCTGGTCGATCCCGGACGCGGCGGGCGGCGGATTGCCGTTCTGGGCGATATGTACGAGCTTGGGCCCGATGCGGCGCGTTTGCATGCGGAGCTGGCTCTGCCGCTCAAGGCCGCGAATGTCGATCTGGTCTATACCTGCGGACCCTTGATGAAAAACCTGCATGATTCCCTGCCGCCTGAACTGCGCGCCGGACATCGCGACGATCACGTGGAAATGGGCCGGATCGTGCCGGAGGTTCTTGTCCCCGGCGATGTGGTCATGGTCAAGGGATCGCGCGGCGGCGGCGAAAAACCCCGGATGCAGGTGGTCGTTGAGGCTCTGCGCGCCACGTCCAGGCGGGAACGGTAAAACAAGTCAGGCTGCAAGACGACCTGTCAGGCCGGAATATTCTTCCAGATGCGCCAGCGGTCCAAGTGCCGCAAGCGTCGGCGTTCCGGAAAAAATGCGCTGCGCCATGGCAATCACATTTTCCCGGGTTACGGAGTCAATTTTCTCGAGAATCTCGGGGATTTCTATCTTTGCACCAAAGGTCAGCAAATGACGGGCCTGCTGGTCTGCGCGGCCCAGCATGGATTCCCGGCCCATCAACAGACCCGCCCGCATTTGTGCCTTGGCGCGGGCCAGTTCCCGGGCGCCAACATCAGCAGTGACGGCGCGCAGACAGTCGCACAGGATGGGCGTCAAAGTCGGCAGGTCTTCCGGCCCCGTTCCGGCATAGATCGCAAATTGCCCGTCATCGACAAAGGATTGATGAAAGCTGTAAATCGAATAGACGAGGCCGCGTTTCTCCCGAATCTCCTGAAACAGGCGCGAGGACATTCCCCCGCCCAGCAGGGTTGACAAGGCATTTGCGACATAATAATCCGGATCTGTCCGCGCCAGTCCCCGGAATCCCAGAACGAAATGCGCCTGTTCCAGATCGCGTTCCTCGCGTCGTTCGCCGCCGGTATAGGATGCCGGGGAAAGATCAGAGGGGCGGTCGTGTGACAGGGAGTCAAAGCGCTCCCTGACCATCCGGAGCATCTCTTCATGTGCGATATTGCCCGCCGCCGAGATGACCAGACGTCCCGGTGTGTAGTATTTCCCGATATAATCAACGAGCGCGGCGCGTGGCATCCGGGCGATGGCGTCTGCCCGGCCCAGAACCGGCGCACCCAAGGTCTGGCCCCGATAGGCCGTTTCCTGATACAGGTCAAAGACAAGATCGTCTGGCGTGTCGTGCGCCGTCCCGATTTCCTGAATGATGACATGACGTTCGCGGGCGACTTCTTCCTCGGCGAGAATGGAGTTCTGCAAAATATCAGACAGGAGATCAAGAGCCAAAGACACATCTTCTTTGAGAGTTTGAATGTGATAGGCCGTCGTTTCGCGGCCCGTATAGGCGTTCATGTGCGCGCCCACGGCTTCGGCCTGCTCGGCAATGTCGCGCGCCGTGCGGGTCGTCGTGCCCTTGAACATCATGTGTTCGA
Source organism: Rhodospirillales bacterium (assembly GCA_020638285.1). Taxonomy (GTDB): domain Bacteria; phylum Pseudomonadota; class Alphaproteobacteria; order Micavibrionales; family Micavibrionaceae; genus JACKIV01. The sequence goes on from JACKIV010000002.1 coordinate 321,518, forward strand.
CCATGTGTGCCACGCCGTTAAAATCCGGATCTTCGTTGCGCGTGCCAACTCCGGCCCATACGCCGACCGCCACGGAGTCAACCGTCGGAACCGTATCCGTGATAACGCGCAGGCCGTTGGACAGGGTGGTCAGGTGAATGGTCATAAAATGGAAACCTCTTGTGTTGTGTGCAGCCGGGCCGATAGTCGTGAATTCCGGTCCGTTCTTCAAGTGTTTTTATTGTGCGATTTATTGCGGGATTTTAGGAGGTCTGCCCCTTGATTCCGGGTGGCAAAAGGCCCTATATAGAAAAACTGTTTCGATACCACGGGCTTGGAATGGGTTTTATATGCCGGAGCGGACCGAACGCCTTGCCGAACATCCCGTTGCCATCGCGAGCGATCATGCTGGGTACGGGCTTAAATCGGATCTGATCCGCCTGTTTTCAGGGCGGGTCGCGTGGCTGGATCTGGGGACCCATTCGGATGAGTCCGTCGATTATCCGGATTATGGGTATGCCGTGGGCCGGGCGATTGTCGAGGGCCGGGCCAGTCGGGGCGTTGTGATTTGTGGCTCCGGCGTCGGGATTTCCATCGCCGCGAATCGGTTTCCGGGTGTGCGTGCGGCTTTGTGCGTCGATTCGACTACGGCCAGACTGGCACGCCTGCATAACGATGCGAATGTTCTGGCTCTGGGCGCGCGGATTGTTGGAATCGCTGTGGCGACTGATTGTCTTGAGGTGTTTCTGGCCACGGAGTTTGAAGGCGGACGACATAAGAGGCGGGTTGAAAAGCTCCGCGTAACATCCTGAATGGAAAGGACAAAAACAATGACCCAGACGGCCACGAAAAGTGCGGAGCAGATCATGAGCGGATTTTTTACCGAGAGCCTTGAATCCCGCGACCCGGATATTTTTCGTGCCGTGTGCGAGGAACTGGATCGCCAGCAGACCCAGATTGAGCTGATTGCCAGCGAAAACATTGTCTCTCGTGCGGTTCTGGAGGCGCAAGGTTCTGTTCTGACAAACAAATATGCCGAAGGATACCCCGGAAAGCGCTATTACGGCGGGTGCGAGTTCGTAGATGTGGTCGAGGATCTGGCGCGCGAACGGGCCAAAGAATTGTTCGGATGCAGCTATGTCAATGTCCAGCCGAACTCCGGTTCTCAGGCTAATCAAGGGGTTATGATGGCTCTGGCTCAACCGGGCGATACGATTCTGGGGATGTCCTTGGCCTCGGGTGGCCACCTGACTCACGGCGCGGCGCCGAATCAGTCCGGGAAGTGGTTTAACGCAATTCAATATGGTGTGCGGCGCGAAGACGCCCTGATCGACTATGAAGAGGTCGAACGCCTCGCCCGCGAACACAAGCCCAAAGTGATTATCGCGGGCGCATCGGCCTATCCGCGTGTGATCGACTGGGCGCGGTTCCGGAAAATAGCCGATTCGGTCGGTGCGTTTTTGTTCGTTGATATGGCGCATTATGCGGGCCTCGTGGCTGCAGGCGTATATCCCAGTCCGATTCCGCATGCCCACGTGACGACGACCACGACGCACAAGACTCTACGCGGGCCGCGCGGGGGAATGATTCTGTCCAATGACGAGGAATTGGGCAAGAAGATCAATTCCTGCATTTTCCCAGGGATGCAGGGCGGGCCGCTGATGCATGTCATTGCCGGAAAGGCCGTGTGCTTTGCCGAGGCGCTGCGCCCTGAATTCAAGGTTTACGCAAAGGCCGTGGCGGAGAATGCGAAAATTCTGGCTTCGACCCTGATCGCGGGCGGGCTGGACATTGTTTCGGGCGGAACGGACAGTCATATTGTTCTCGTCGATCTGCGCCCCAAGAAACTCACCGGGAACGTAACTGAAAAGGCGCTTGAGCGCGCAGGAATGACGTGCAACAAGAACGCCGTCCCCTATGACCCTGAAAAACCAACGATTACGAGCGGCGTTCGTCTGGGAACCCCCGCCGCCACCACGCGCGGGTTTGGCGCGGCGGAATGGAAACAGGTCGGCGAAATGGCGATCGAGGTTCTCGACGGTCTGGCCGCAAACGGAGCGGAGAAAAACACCGCCGTCGAAACTGCCGTACGAAAGAAAGTGCTTGACTTATGCAAAAAGTTTCCGATTTATGCTGATTGCTGTTGATACCTTTATTGTGGAGAGAGTTAGATGGGGCACGAGACAGTTTATTCGTCGGGATTGACTGAAGCTGAGATAAGGCAATGGGAAAGAAATTTCAGGGCTTATTTCGGACTGCCCAGGGAGTCTCCTGAAGAACTGGAACGTTCATGGCAAGAGGGCCCCGGCAAGAATCCTCCCCTTCCTCCGCTCAGGCAGCGTTTCGGGATCTCTGGTGATGATAATCGCGTCTACCTTTTCTTGTCATCCAGGCCGGAAAACTCTTTTTTTTCCGGTGAGGGGAACCTGCGTTCTCATTTCTCTCGAGCGGTTGCACTCTGTCCGGAAATGACCGGGCGTGATGTTGTTAGGGCACTTCTGGGGAAAAAATCGCCTGATCTGAAAGCGTTCGCCTTCGTTTGTGTGGGAGGGAACGCTGAAGAAACGTTTTCCGCAGGAGGATATTCTGTTAACCTTCCTGTATACTTGGAAGATGCTATGGGAATTAAGCTGGATCAAAAAATTTCCGAGACGGGTCTTCGTTTTGCCCTTTCGTAGATAGGATATGCATGCGCTGTCCCTTTTGTTCGCACGACGATTCTCAGGTCAAGGACTCCCGGCCCACGGATGACAATGCCGCGATCCGGCGGCGGCGGGTGTGTCCGGCGTGCGGCGGGCGCTTTACGACGTTCGAGCGCGTGCAGCTGCGCGACATGACGGTCGTCAAGGCCGGGGGGCGGCGGCAGGTTTTTGATCGCGACAAGATTTTACGCTCCATGCAGGTCGCCTTGCGCAAACGCCCTGTGCCGATTGAGGATATTGAGCGCGCGGCCAGCGGGATCGTGCGTCAGCTTGAGGCCGGGGGCGAGGCGGATATTCCTTCTGTCCTCATTGGCGAAAGGGTTATGAAGGCGCTCGCCCAGATTGATCTGGTCGGGTATATCCGTTACGCATCGGTCTATAAGGACTTCAGAAAACCGGGAGATTTCAATGAGTTTCTGGACGAGGTCAAGAGCCTTGATCCTGCGGCGTCCTCGGCTGAAAATACAGGGTAGATGGTTCCTTTATCTTGACGCTGTGTCTGTGGCGTAGGGCAGTTTCGACGGGTTGGAGTCGATTTCCGCCACGGTTTTGCGCCATGCCGCCAAGCGCTCGATTCCCATGGGGTGCGTGTCCGTCAGTCCGGCTCTGGTTTCTCCTTCGTTTCCCGGAAGATCAGCAAGTACCACCATGATGCGCTCGGCTTTGCGCAGATCGTACCCGGCGCGGGCCAGAAGATATGCACCAAGCAAATCTGCTTCGCGCTCTTCTTCCTTGGAATAGCTGAGCGATCCGATTTCGGCTCCGATAGCCATCATGTTGTCTATGGTTTCAGCGCTCTGTTGCTGCTGGTAAGAATCATAATAGGGGTTGTTGGCGTTTGCTGCTCCGATGAGAACAGCGGTCAGAATGCCGGCAGCGGCGGCACCGATGTTTGCATTTTCGGTTTTCTCTTCGTTATGGCGGGCCAGATGATGCCCCATTTCGTGGGCAATCAGGGCGGCGACTTCATCTTCGCTTTCCAGATATTGCAGCAATCCCCGGTAAACCGTGATCTTGTATCCATCGCTGGCAAAAGCGTTCAGGTCGTCCCTGGCGCTGTAAACAGTCTGAAAGAAACATTTTTCATATCCTGTTTTCTTGCACAAAGGCTGAGCGTTCTCCAAAAGCCGATTTGTAATTCTGGAAACATCCTTGCGGTAGGTTGCATCGCTTCTGTCGTAGGTTTTCAAAGGAGTATGGGAATTGGCAATCTCTTCCTGCGTTTGCTTCAATTCGGCGTCCGTCACATTGGGCAGTCGATGAGCCGACCCCGCGCAGGCGCAAAGCAGAAAAACAGGCAAAAGAACCACAGTCCGCAAACGCCACGAAGACATACCCGGGAATTCCCCGATACGAAGAAAAACGACATTCAAGCCATTTTTCTCTTATCGGGATTCGCGGCGCTTTGCAAGATCTCCGCCGATTTACGATCCCGTCCGTTTCGCGCCCGCCTCGACATGAGCCAGAGAACGCAGGACGTGATGCAGGATACCGCCTTGAACATAATATTCCAGCTCATCCAGCGTATCGATTCGGCACATAACCGCCACGGACTCGGTGGTTCCGTTCTTGCGGGTGATGTCGACGTTCAGGTCAACGCCCGGTTTAAGACCGAATTCGATCCCCTTGATATCAAAGCTTTCCGTTCCGTCCAGTTTAAGCGTCTGACGGGTTGCGCCGTTCTTGAACTGAAGCGGCAGGATGCCCATGCCGACCAGATTGGAGCGGTGAATCCGCTCAAAGCTTTCGGCAATGACCGCCCGCACGCCCAGCAGCATCGTACCCTTGGCGGCCCAGTCCCGGCTCGACCCCGTGCCGTATTCCTTGCCCGCGATCACGACCAGAGGCTTTTTGTCTTGCTGGTACTTCATCGCGGCGTCATAGATGGACAACTGCTCGCCGCTTGGGACGTGAAGCGTATAGCCGCCCTCCGTGCCCGGGATCATCTCGTTCCTGATCCGGATATTGGCGAAGGTGCCGCGCATCATCACCTCGTGATTCCCGCGCCGGGCGCCGTAGGAGTTGAAATCTGCCGGATCGACGCCCTTTTCGATCAAATATTTCCCGGCGGGAGAGTCCTTCTTGATCGACCCGGCGGGAGAGATGTGGTCCGTGGTCACGGAATCGCCGAGAATCGCAAGGGCATAGGCTCCGCGAATGTCCTTGACCGGTTCGGGCGTATGACCCATTCCTTCGAAATAAGGGGGATTTTTGACATAGGTTGATTTTTCGTCCCAGTCATAGGTCTGGCCCTTGGCCGTTGGAATGGCGCGCCATTCGTCCGGACCGTAGAACACATCGGCATAGCGGCTGGTGAACATGTCGGGCGTCAGGGCTGATTCGACGGCCTTTGCGATATCTGCGTTGCTTGGCCAGATATCGGCCAGATAGACGGGCTTTCCGTCCGATCCCGTGCCCAGAGGATCTTTCGTGATGTCAATTCCCATGTTCCCGGCAATGGCATAGGCCACAACGAGCGGAGGCGAGGCCAGATAATTGGCTTTGGTCTGCGGGTTGACGCGGCCTTCGAAGTTCCGGTTTCCGGACAGGACCGAACACACCGTCAGATCGGCTTTCTCAACCGTTCTGGAAATGGCTTCAGGCAAGGGGCCGGAATTGCCGATACAGGTCGTGCAGCCATATCCGACAAGGTTAAATCCCAATGCGTCGAGGTCTTTTTGCAGGTTCGCCTTGGCCAGATAGTCCGTGACCACCTGCGATCCGGGGGCCAGAGATGTCTTGACCCATGGCTTGACGCTCAATCCTTTTGCGCGGGCGTTGCGGGCCACAAGACCGGCCGCGACCATAACGGAGGGGTTTGAGGTATTCGTGCAACTCGTAATGGCCGCAATCACCACCGCGCCATCTTCCAGCGCATAGTCTGTGCCGGGGACGGGGGCGGATTTAGGCGTCGGGACAATGTCACGGAAGGACTGCGCTGCGCCGGACAGGACAATCCGGTCCTGTGGACGCTTGGGTCCGGCCAAAGAAGGCTCCACATCGCTCAGGTCAAGCGAGAGCGTATCGGTAAAGATCGGATCTTCCATGTCGCGCTCGCGCCACATGCCCTGTGCCTTGGCATATTGCTCCACCAGATGCGCGCGGTGGGGGTCGCGCCCCGAGAAGTTCAGATAGCGGATGGTTTCCTCGTCGATCGGGAAAAATCCACAGGTCGCGCCGTATTCCGGGGCCATATTCGCAATGGTCGCCCGGTCGGCCAGAGACAGATGGTCCAGTCCCGGCCCATAAAATTCCACGAATTTGTTGACCACGCCCTTTTTGCGCAGCATCTGGGTGACGGTCAGGACAAGGTCCGTCGCGGTCGTGCCTTCCTTTGGTTTTCCGCCCAGACGGAATCCCACGACTTCGGGGATGAGCATCGAAATCGGCTGGCCGAGCATGGCGGCTTCGGCCTCAATCCCGCCCACGCCCCAGCCGAGAACGGCCAGACCGTTGACCATGGTTGTGTGGCTGTCCGTTCCCACGAGCGTATCGGGATAGGCGACCTGATGTCCCGAAGAGTCATCTTTTGCGTTCCAGACGACCTGCGCCAGATATTCCAGATTCACCTGATGACAGATCCCGGTTCCCGGCGGAACGACGCGGAAATTGCGAAAGGCCTGCTGGCCCCAGCGCAGAAAGGCGTAACGCTCGCCGTTGCGTTCGAATTCGCGGTCCACATTGGCCTGAAAGGCTTTCGGGTTGCCAAACTCGTCTACCATGACGGAATGGTCAATAACCAGATCGACGGGGCTTAAGGGGTTGATTTTAAGCGGGTCTCCGCCCAGCGCCACCATGGCGGCCCGCATGGCGGCCAGATCCACCACTGCCGGAACGCCCGTGAAGTCCTGCATCAGGACCCGCGCAGGGCGATAGGCGATTTCCCGGTCGGATCGGCGGTGCTCCATCCATTCGCGCATGGCGTGGATGTCCTCGACCGTGACCGTGCGTCCGTCTTCATACCGCAAGAGGTTTTCCAGCAACACTTTAAGGGAAAAGGGCAGACGCGCGATGTCACCCAGAACCTTTTGCGACTCGCTCAGGCTGAAATAGTCGTACGCCTTTCCATCAATGGTCAGGGTCTTGCGGGTCTTGAGCGTATCGTGGCCGGTGCGTGTCATGGGTAAAGCATCCTTTTCGACAGGGTAAGAATCTGTAATATCGGCGCTTTTCGGGCGCGCGGGGCGCGGAAACGGGCGGGGGCTTTAAGTCTTTCGGAAAATGGCGAAAAACCGGAATGGCCCCGCCTTGTTACCAAGGCCCATACTATATCAAGCCAAAAAGGATAAAAAGCGGTTAATTGATGCCTTCTTCCTGTTACGCCTTTGAACCACGGCGGACACAACGTGCGCAAAGAAAGTCAGAAACCTGTGTCATTCCCGCGCAAGCGGGGACCGGGGTCTTGTAAAAACTTACCCGGTCCCCGCATTCGCGGGGATGACAGGTGAAGAAAATCTTTGCACCGCAGCGCGTTTATGCGCTTGCGCCGGGCGAGGCGATTTGCTATCCATGCGCATTCCCGAATGCGGAGGCGTTCTCCCGGCGGGGTTCTGTGCGGTCGTGGCGGAATGGTAGACGCGCAACGTTGAGGTCGTTGTGGGCGAAAGCCCTTGGAAGTTCAAGTCTTCTCGGCCGCACCAGTTTCAATAAGAAATTTCTCGGGGTTTTCAGATACAAAAAGGATCAGGCGGTCATGCGGGATAATATCAAAAAAGCCGCCCTTGACTATCACCGCTTCCCCACGCCCGGAAAACTGGCCATTCATGCGACCAAACCGCTGGATACCCAGCGCGATCTGGCCCTTGCCTATTCGCCCGGCGTGGCCGCCGCGTGCGAGGAAATCGAAAAAGACCCTGCCGCCGCGCTGGACTATACGTCGCGCGGGAATCTTGTCGCGGTTATCACGAACGGAACGGCGGTTCTGGGGCTGGGCGCGATCGGGCCTCTGGCGGCCAAGCCCGTCATGGAGGGCAAAGCCGTCCTGTTCAAGAAATTCGCCAATATCGACTCGATTGATATTGAAATCGACCAGTTGGATATCGACAAATTCGTGGACACGGTGGCGGCGCTGGAGCCGTCTTTCGGCGGGATCAATCTTGAAGATATCAAGGCGCCGGAATGTTTTGAGATCGAGCGCCGCCTGCGCGAGCGGATGAAAATCCCGGTTTTCCACGACGACCAGCACGGAACGGCGATCATCGTGACGGCGGCCATCGTCAACTGGCTCCACTACGCGGAACGAAAAATTGAAGATATCCGCCTTGTGGCCTCGGGCGCGGGGGCGGCGGCCATCGCCTGCCTGAATCTGCTTGTCAGCGCCGGGATGAAGCGCGAAAACATCATCATCACAGACCGAAAAGGCGTGGTGTATGAGGGGCGCAGCGAGTATATGGACCCACAAAAGGCGGCGTTCGCCTCAAAGACGAATGCGCGGACTCTGGCCGATGCGCTTGCGGGCGCGGATGTGTTTCTGGGCCTGTCCGGCCCCGGCGTCCTGAATGCGGACATGGTGGCCGCAATGGCCGATGCGCCTTTGATTATGGCGCTGGCCAATCCGACGCCGGAGATTATGCCCGAGGAAGCCCGCGCCGGAAAGCCCGATGCGGTCATCTGCACGGGCCGGTCCGATTTTCCCAATCAGGTCAATAATGTTCTGTGTTTCCCTTTTATCTTTCGCGGCGCGCTGGATGTCGGTGCGACGGCCATTACCGAGGAGATGAAACTGGCCTGCGTTCACGCCATCGCCGATCTGGCGCGGCGCGAGGCGACGGCGGAGGTCTTTGCGGTCTATGGGGACGAGCATCTCCAGTTCGGCCCGGAGTATCTGATCCCCAAACCCTTTGACCCGCGCCTGATTTCCGAGGTGCCCGTGGCCGTGGCCAGGGCGGCCATGGAATGCGGCGTGGCGACGCGGCCTATTTTGGATCTGGAGGGCTATCGCGACCATCTGCACGAATATTTTTTCCGCACCCAGCTTGTCATGCGTCCGGTCTTTGCCCGCGCCAAGACCTCGCCGCAAAGAATCGTTTATTGCGAAGGCGAAGAGGACCGGGTCCTGCACGCGGTTCAGGTGGTGCTGGACGACGGTCTGGCGCGGCCCATCGTGATCGGGCGGCCCAAGGTGATCGAGACGCGTCTGCGTCGTCTGCGTCTGCGCATCCGTCCGGGCAAGCATTTCGATGTGGTGGATCCGGAGGACGATCCGCGCTTTCGGGAATACTGGATGGCGTATCATGCCTTGATGGAGCGCAGCGGCGTGACTCCGGCCATGGCGCGAACGGAAATCCGGATCAATCCGACGGTCATCGGTGCGCTGATGCTGCGCAAGAACGAAGCTGATGCCATGGTCTGCGGGACGGTCGGCTCGTTTCACAAGCATATGAAAGATGTTGCGGACGTGATCGGCTTGCGCTCTGGTGTGGAGACAGCGGCGGCCATGAACGGGCTGATTTTGTCTCGCGGGGCGTTTTTTATCTGCGACACCCAGATCAATCCAGAGCCCAGCGTCGACCAGATTGCCGAAATGACTCTGCTTGCCGCCGAGGAAGTCCGGCGATTCGGGATTACGCCTCGCGTGGCGCTTTTGTCCCATTCCAATTTCGGGACGCACAACAGCGCCTCTGCCATGCGGATGCGAGCCGCTTGCGCCGAGATCCGCCGCCGGGCGCCGGAACTGGAAATTGACGGAGAAATGCATGCCGATGCGGCCCTGTCCGAGGATATCCGCCAGCTTATCATGCCCAATTCGACCTTGAGCGGCATGGCCAACCTGCTCATCATGCCTAACGTGGAATCCGCCAATATTGCTTTTAACATGCTCAAAATTCTGGGCGAGGGGATCGGAATCGGTCCGATTTTGCTGGGGAGCGCCCGCCCGGCGCATATTCTGACCCCCTCCACCACCACGCGGGGAATCGTGAATGTGTCGGCCCTGGCCGCCGTTCAGGCCCAGATTTCCGGAAATATGGATGTGGCGACAGAGGGGATTTAAAAAATCCCCCCTTGCCAAACGAGGGTCAGGGCTTTAATTCAAAGGGTCATGGATACACACGATTCAGGGGCCGAGACGGTCCCGCCTTCTGCTTTGTCTCCCCGTGAGATCGTCGCCGAGCTTGATCGCTATATTGTGGGTCAGGCCGCTGCGAAAAAGGCTGTGGCGATTGCCCTGCGCAATCGGTGGCGGCGGATGCAGCTTGATCCGGCGCTTCAGGAGGAGATCTATCCCAAAAACATCCTGATGATTGGCCCGACGGGGGTTGGGAAAACGGAAATCGCGCGGCGTCTGGCCAGGCTTGCCGATGCGCCCTTTATCAAGGTCGAGGCGACGAAGTTTACAGAAGTCGGCTATGTCGGGCGGGACGTGGAGTCCATCATCCGCGATCTGGTCGAAGGCGCCATTCACATGACCCGCGAGAAAATGCGCCGCGCGGTGACGGCGCAGGCCGAGATTCGGGCGGAGGAGCGCGTTCTTGATGCGCTTGTGGGTGATGCGGGGCAAGCAACACGGGAGTCCTTTCGGGAAAAGCTGCGCAGCGGCGCTTTGGACGAGAGCGAAATCGACATTGATGTTGCTGATACCTCCAGCCCTATGCCGAGTTTCGATATTCCCGGTATGCCCGGCGCATCGGTGGGGATGATTAATATTGGCGACATGATCGGCAAGGCGCTGGGTGGTGCGCGGACCCGTCGGCGGCACATGACCGTTGCCGAGAGTCACGATATTCTGATTGAGGAAGAATGCGATCAGCTTCTTGATGATGATAAAGTCACCGAAGCCGCGCTCGATCTGGTCGAACAAAGCGGCATTGTTTTTCTGGATGAGATTGACAAAATCACGGCGCGCAATGATGTGCGTGCGGGCGGCGGGGACGTCAGCCGCGAAGGGGTGCAGCGCGATTTGTTGCCCCTCATTGAAGGCACGACGGTTTCGACAAAGCACGGTCTTGTCCGTACGGATCATATTCTGTTTATCGCCTCCGGAGCCTTTCATAATGCCAAACCTTCGGACCTTCTGGCGGAACTTCAGGGGCGATTGCCGATCCGGGTGGAGCTTCAACCCCTCACGCAGGAAGATTTTCGCCGCATTCTGACCGAGCCGGAAGCCAGCCTCATCCGGCAATATACGGCTCTTCTGGGAACGGAAGGGTTGAACTTGATCTTTGAGGACGAGGCCATTCTGGAAATTGCGCGTCTGGCCTATGAAGTCAACGAACGTGTTGAAAATATCGGCGCGCGGCGACTTCATACGATCATGGAGAAACTGCTGGAGGACATCAGTTTCACCGCGCCCGATCGTCCGGAAGATTCAATCACGATCACGGCGACTTATGTCCGCGAACGCGTGGCCGCGCTGGCCAACAGCACGGACCTGTCCCGGTTCATCCTCTAAAAGCATCCCCTCCCGGAAGAGGGGAGGGGATAGTAGGAAAGCGCGGATTTTTGCCTTGGCGCTTTTCTTAAACCGTGGCAGTGACAACCAGATTTCCATCCATCAGAAGATCCGCTGCCGAAGCGCCGCCGACCCCGCCCAGAAGGGTTGCGACCGTCTCGAACGCCGCTGCGCCATCGTGACTGATCTGCACCGCCGTATCGCCTCCGCCCGTGTCCACGAGCCGGACGAAGTTATCCAGCGCGTTGACCAGAGGGTCAAACCCGTCGAGCAAATTCGAAAGGTCCAGAACGTCTCCACCTGTGCCTTTGGCGAAGTCGTGGATCGTGTCGACCATGCCGTCCATGACAGACAGCATGAAGGTGTCCGCTCCGGTGCCTCCGTACAGGTGATCCGCACCCGCGCCGCCGTCCAGAACATCCGCGCCCTGACCGCCATAGAGCGTATCGTTGCCCTCGCCTCCGAATAGTGTGTCGTTTCCATATCCTCCATCGATCACATCGTTCCCGGCGCCGCCGTCGATCGTGTCATTGTCGGCGATGGCAACGGTTTCGGTTGTGTGGCCGGCGATCTTCACATCCACCACCACGTCGTCGTAATCGCCGTCGCCGATATTGCGCAGGTCTTCAAAGCCGATCCGCAGCGTTCCGCTGTCAATGGCGTCCGAAGGGTGGAAGACCTGCACATTGTTAAGCAGGAAGGATGCCGCGCCCAGCCCCGAATCTCCGACCATGGAAAACAGGTCGATTCCGCTGATGAGCGCGCCATCGCCGCCGAAATCCGCCGCATCGAAGGTGACACGGACCACGCCTTTGACAGGGTCGAGCGTACCCAGATCGATCTCGCCCACGACGGGGGTATCGCTTCCGGCCAGATGGATTTTGAAGTCAATCCCATCGTGTCGGTCCCGGCAGTCGATATCGGCCAGTGTAACCACGACTTTGCTCGCATCCTGCGCCAGATCAACGCTGATGACCTCGCCGGGCTTCCAGATTTTGTTGTTTCCGTTCGATTTGATGCCAATGCCTTCTCCGTTGGAGCCCTTGACCCAGGACAACGTGCCTTCCTTAAGGCCGGGAGCAAGCGGATCTCCCACGCTGACCGTGATTCCGTCTTTTGTCAGAGACGACATTTTTCCCTTGATGTCCCTGGCCACCGGGTTCAGGTCAATCGGTGTTTCGTCGATGAGGCCGGAGACGACATGCACTTTGCCGTCCTTGTTCAGGCCCGCACCGCCGCCGCGGTCGGAGGTGTGGAAGACGTCTCCTTTCAGGACGAATTCCCGCACCCCATCGTCATAAACGAGGGACACCTTGTTTGGCGCGTCCGAGATGTTCGCCGGACGTTCGGCGCTTGTTCCGAACTTGTAAACGAATTTCAGGTGTCCGTTGCCCAGATCAAGATTTCCATAGCCATGATTGACATTAAAGCCGTTGGACAGAACGAACAGGCCCAGAGACGATCCCGCTTCACCTGACACGGCAACGGTTTTTTCTGTACCCGCCGCTGTGGACTTGATGCTGGAAAAGTCCATTTCCACGCCCGTGATGGCTCCGTCCGCCCCGATCGTATAGTGGCCGAGCGAGTTGTTATAACCGGCTTTGGATTCCACGAATTTGATGGTTGCAGTCGTCTCGAATCCGGGGGACAGGTCGCCCTGCGCAATGCCCAGCGTGTCCGGTGCGTTGAGCTTTCGGGTTTCAACCAGTTCAGGCAGGACAATGCCGCCAGAGAATTCATGCTCCTGCGTGGTGGTGGTCACGAATCCTGAATCGTCTCCGCCTGTTCCGCCGAAGAGGATATCGTCTCCGTCTCCGCCTGTGATCGTGTCGTTTCCGGCACCGCCATAGACGGTGTCTGCGCCGTCCCTGCCGTCAAGTGTGTCGTTTCCGGCGCCGCCGTCCAGAACATTGGCAAAACCATCTCCCGTCAGGGCATCGTCAAAATCCGATCCGGTCAGATTTTCGATATTGAGGAGGGTGTCGGTTCCTCCAAATCCGTCCGAGGCCGTTCCTGTCGTCAGGTTCGCTGTGACCGCGGCAGGCGATGTGTACCAGGATGCGGTATCCGTGTCGTCTTCTCCATCAAGAGTGTCGTTGCCCGAGCCGCCAATCAGGGTATCATCTCCGGTTCGTCCCGATATGTAGTCGTTCCCGGCATCTCCATAGAGCGTATCGTTTCCGGCGTCTCCATTGACGGTGTCGTTGCCGTCCCCGCCGCGCAGGATGTCGTCGTCGTCTCCACCGCGCAGAAGGTCGTTTCCGGGGCCACCGTCAATACGGTCGTTTCCGGCCTTTCCGTTCAGAACGTCGTTTCCGATATTGCCCCAGATGATATCGTCTTCGCTTCCCCCATCCAGAAGAACATTTCCGTAAGTCAGGGTCGGACTGGAGAAAATAATCAGGTCTCCGCCGTTTCCGGCCAGAACGTTTTCAATATTTGCGACCAGAGCATTGCCGGCGCCGTCATCCAGAAACAGCGCGTCCCCGAAATTCGTGAGCATCAGAACATCGGATCCGCCAAGCCCGTCATAGGAGTTCGTATTGGCGTTTTTTTCTTCATCGACGAAGATGCTCTCGCCGCTGTATGGATTGACGAGGGTAAGTGTAACCTGCTGAGGGTTCCCTTGGAAAAAAAGGGTGTCCGGACCGTTCGTCCCTGTGATTGTTGCCATTTTCTTATTCCCCACTTTTTATTGTTTGGCGATTGACTCCGCCTTTTTGTTTCCCCGTGCATGATGCCAAGGAAACGCCACACCGCCCATAAACGATATTACGTCAAACTCTGTTAAAGTTTTATGTAATTTAAGCGGTTTCGATTTATATACATAATGAAGATTAACGAGGGGTTAATATCGCGGAAAATTTCCTTTTTTACGGCAGGGCTTTCATGGCAGTAAGAGCCAGATACGTCCCGATCCGGGGAGAGAGGGATTTAAATCAATGTGTGGTTCGGGATCTTAAAAAGCACCCACGCCAACGTGTTTACCCTTGCTCCCGGTAATTCGGGGCTTCGCGGGTAATGGTGACGTCGTGGACGTGGCTTTCCCGGAATCCGGCGGAGGTCATGCGGGTGAATTGGGCGTTTTCCTGTAACTCCGAAACAGTGGCGCAGCCCGTATAGCCCATGGCGGCCTTCAGCCCGCCGATCAATTGGTGAATGACGTTGGTGACAGGGCCTTTATAGGGGACGCGGCCCTCGATTCCCTCGGGGACCAGTTTCGCCGTTTCCTTGACGCCGCCCTGAAAGTACCGATCTGCCGAGCCTTGAACCATGGCCCCGACCGACCCCATGCCGCGATAGGATTTATAGGACCGACCCTGATATAAAATGACTTCGCCGGGGGCCTCGTCCGTTCCGGCCAGAAGTCCGCCGATCATGGCGCAGTGCGCGCCGCCCGCGATGGCTTTGGCGAAGTCGCCGGAATATTTGATTCCACCGTCGGCGATAAGGGGAACATCCGCCGCCGCGCAGGCCTGCGCCACATCCATGATGGCGGTCAGTTGTGGCATGCCCACGCCTGCCACGATGCGGGTGGTGCAGATGGACCCCGGCCCGATTCCGACCTTGACGGCGTCGGCTCCGGCGTCGATCAGGGCGCGGGCGGCGTCCGCCGTGGCGATGTTCCCGGCGATGATCTGAAGCCCTTCTCCATGTGCGGCGCGCAAGGTTCGCACTGTATCCAGAACGCCTTTTGAATGTCCGTGGGCTGTGTCCACGACGATGACGTCCAGTTCGGCTTCGGCCAGAGCCTCTGCCCGCTCAATGTTTTTTGCCCCCGTTCCAATGGCAGCGCCAGCCAGAAGACGGCCTTGATCGTCTTTGCAGGCCTGAGGGAAAAGGCGGGATTTTTCCATATCCTTGACCGTCACAAGTCCGATACAGCGCTCGGAATCGTCTACGACCAGAAGTTTTTCAATGCGGTGACGGTGGAGGAGGCGGCGCGCTTCGTCGCGATCCACCTGATTATAGACCTTGACGATGTTTTCCGATGTCATGAGTTCCCGGATGGGTTGAGCCGGGTTTTCTGCGAAACGCACGTCCCGGTTTGTCAGAATTCCGACCAGGCGACCATTGTCTTCGGTCACAGGCACGCCGGAAATATGGTAACGGTCCATGAGCGCCAGGGCTTGACCCAGCGTGGCTTCGGGGCGGATGGTGATGGGGTCGACGACCATTCCGGATTCATATCGTTTGACCTTGCGGACCGAATCGGCTTGTTCTTCGACGCTCATGTTGCGGTGAATGATCCCAAGGCCGCCGTGCTGGGCCATGGCGATGGCCATGTCGGCCTCGGTCACCGTGTCCATGGCGGCGGAAATCAGGGGGATATTGAGGGAAATTGCCCGGGTCAGGCGCGTGCGGGTATCGGCTTCATGGGGCTGGATGTCGGATGCGGCGGGGACAAGCAGCACGTCGTCAAAGGTGAGAGCTTCGCGCATTTCGCGTTTGGTTCCGGACATCGTTTTCTCCCTTTGTGTCTAGAAGGCGTGCCTGAAGCCCGTGGCCGACACGTCCTGTGGCCCTCTTTTAGAGGGATTGTTGGATCATTTCCAGCGCTCTTTTGGTCAAGGTTGCTCTATAACCCGTTTCTTTCATGTGATTGAGGCGATCTTTCAGGCCGGTCGCGGCCACGCGGAAAACAGGGGGCGTTGTTGGATCTGTCGAGTTGCAAAAAGTTGCGTACAGGCGCTCTCCAATGGTTTCAAGGCGAACATGCGTGAAGGGGGCGTCTGCGTCTGGTCTGGAGATGTCGGCTGGACAGGCATTGTTTTTTTGAACCATATCGTTTTCCCTGTCTAACGGCCCTGTCAGGGCGCCATCTTGTTTTTGCATTGATCTCTCCCCTGAAAATGCGGCGGAATATAGGAAGGAACTTATCGGAAGTCAAGGAAAACAAAGGAAAAATCATCGAAGTGTAGAGACAGGCTTTCCTTTCTTGTAAGAGGGCTGTACTATGATCCGTCCTGTGGGGGTATTCTGCGCTCGTTCGTGGCATTTTTGATCCGGATTTTCGATATGACTCCGATTGCGCTTTTGCTTTTGTATGTGGCCTTTCGGGTCAAGCAGTTCGCCTGTGATTTTCTGTTTCAAACCGACTGGATGGCCTTGACCAAAGGCATGCCGGGGCGCGAGGGATGGACGGCCCTGTTTACCCACGCGGCGTTTCATGCGGCAGGCACGACATTGATTATGCTCATATTTTCGCCCGGATTGTGGTGGCTTGGGCTTCTCGATTTCGGGATTCATGGTCTTATTGACCGGATCAAGGGCCTGTACACCTATCGCCGGGGCTGGACGGCCAAGGATACGCTGTTCTGGTGGACGTTGGGGCTGGATCAGGAAGCGCATAATTTTACCCATCTGTCCTATATTTTGATCGTTGTCGTGGCGGCAGGCGGGATCATTTCAGCCGCATAGTTTTTTTTGGAAAGCCGAAAAGAGGGTTTCAAATTTCTCTCGCTGTGTATTGACGTAAGATTTCCGGAAAGGTATTTCCTTCTCCTGTAACAAGGGCGAAAACAGCGGGGGATGTCATGAAGAAATTGTCGGGTATTTTTGGCGGTGCTTTGCTCGGGGTGGCTGTCGCGGGTTGTGCGCCTGATTTTGACTTCGGATCTTCGGTTCTGGTCGAAAAGAAAGAAACCCCTTTTTCTTCTCAATCGGTTTGGTTTGACTGCAAAAAACAGACTCTGACCACCAGAGAGGAAGGATATGCTCCTACCCCGTACGGGCCGTTTCCTGTGTCAAGAGTTACTGTTAACGCGCTGGAAAGTCATGAAGATTTAAAAAAATACACCGCCCTTTGCCGGCGCGCCCATGGGCCTTCCCCCGATAAAAATTAAGGCGTATGATCGGCCTTTCTAGGGCCTTTCCCGTCTGTTGAACGGACAGGAAGGCGTTGTTGAAGACTGTCGAGAGGGTTATTCGGGTTGTGAACGAAACAGAAAAATTTCCTGCTAATACCTTGTTTTTTGCGCCTGTGCCTTTTGTTGAGACTCCGGCGGATCGGGTCATAGAGATCAGGGTTTTTCCTCCCGGTGTGTTTGCGCAATGGGCTCAGACCCAAAGTCCGGCGCGGCGGGCCGCCATGCTGGACCAGAATTTTTCCGGCGCGCCCGGAAAAGTTGTCCTGTTTCAAGGCGATGGCGGCATGATCTCGGAGATCGCTTTAGGTGTCGGTGCGCCGCTCACCCTTTACGATTTTGCCGTTGCGTCTGATTTTATCCGGAAGAATCTGTCTCCGGAGCTGATGGGGGCAGCAACATTCCGTTTTTGCGCATCGGAGAGCCCGGCGGATCCAACCTGTATGGCGCTGGGCTGGGCCTTGGGGTGTTATTCTTATAATGTGTACAAAGGTGGATCTGTGGCGGTTCCGCGCCTGATCTGGCCGGATGGGGCGGACAGAAAGGCCGTGGAGTCGCTCTATTCCGGAATTTCTCTCACGCGCAATCTGGTCAATGCGCCCGCCAACGATCTGGGTCCGGCGGAGCTTGAAGCCGTGGCCGGGCATCTGGCCCGCACGCAGGGCGCTTCGGTGTCGGTGGTCTCCGGTGAGTCGCTTTCCCGTGACTTTCCCCTCATTCATGCCGTAGGAAGGGGCAGTCCGCGCGCGCCGCGTTTGATTGATATAACGTGGGGGGCAGTGGACCATCCCCGTTTGACGATTATAGGAAAGGGGGTGTGTTTTGATACCGGGGGCCTCAATCTCAAGCCCGGATCGGCCATGTCCCTGATGAAAAAAGATATGGGCGGGGCCGCCCATGCGTTGGGGCTTGCGCGGGCGATTATGGGGATGGGGCTGCCGGTGCGGCTGCGCGTTCTGGTCCCGGCGGTTGAAAATTCGGTGTCGGGCGAAGCCTTTCGACCCCGCGATGTGATCCGGAGTCGCAAGGGTTTGAGTGTCGAGATTCTCGACACCGATGCCGAAGGGCGCTTGATTCTGGCAGATGCCCTGGCTCTGGCCTGTGAAGAAAAGCCGGATTTATTGCTTGATTTTGCGACGCTGACGGGGGCGGCGCGGGTGGCGCTCGGTTTTGACATTCCGGCGCTGTTCGGCAACCGCGCTGAAAGCGTGGCGAGGCTTAAAAATGTGGCAGCGGCGCAAGGTGATCCATTATGGGATCTGCCGCTCTGGCGGCCATACTTAAAGGAGATGGACAGCGATATTGCCGATCTGGCCAATATCGGGACCGGGCCTGCCGGGTGCATTCAGGCGGCTCTCTTTCTGGAGAAATTTGTGACCCCCGAAACAGACTGGATTCATATTGACCAGTATGCGTGGGAGTCCTCAGGGCGGCCCGGTCGGCCAAAGGGCGGGTGCGATATGGGGCTGCGTGCGGTTTTGGCGTACCTGACGGAGCGGTTTGGGGTATGATGAAGTCTTTCTTTTTGTGCGGCGTTGGGGGCAGCGGCATGAGCGCGCTGGCCCGCATTCTGGCGCGGCGCGGCGCACAGGTTGGGGGATCGGATCGCAGCCACGATCGGGGCGAGTCTCTTGAGAAATTCGCCGCGCTTCAGGCCGAAGGCGTGCGGCTCTATCCTCAGGACGGGACGGGGCCGGGTGATTATGGTGCCTTGGTTGTCTCCAGTGCCATCGAAGAAACCGTTCCTGACGTTCGGGCTGCCCGGGCGGCGGGTCTTCCCATATTCAAGCGTGCGGACATTCTTGCGGGGCTGTTCAATGCGGCGCGCGGAGTCGCCATCGGCGGGACGAGCGGAAAGACCACGACATGCGGCATGGCAGGGTGGATTTTCAAGTCCTGCGGGCATGATCCTGTTATTGTCAATGGCGGGATCATGCGCAATTTTGACGACAACGCAGTAGCAGGGGGAGGAGACTGGTTCGTGGCCGAAACGGACGAGAGCGACGGGTCTATCGCCTTGTTCGAGCCGGAAATTGCAGTTCTGACCAATGCGACGCTCGACCACAAGCCGCTGGCCCATCTGCGCCCCATGTTTTGCGATTTTCTGCGTCGGGCCGGGCGGGGGGCGGTGGTCAATCTGGACGATCCGGAATCGGTGGGCCTGCTGGCCGAAGGGGTTCCGGATCCCTTGACGTTTTCGTTGAGCGATCCTCGCGCCGATTTATATGCGGCGAGCATCCGTTCGATGCCGGACGGTGCATCGTTTCGGGTGATGGGTGTTGACATAAGGCTGATGGTTCCCGGGCGGTATAATGTGTCAAACGCACTGGCGGCTCTTGGCGCGGCGCTCAAAGGCGGAGTTTCTCTGGAAGATGCGGCGCGGGCGTTGGGGGAGTTCCAGGGAATATCGAGGCGGATGGAGGTTCTGGGTGTTTCCCGTGGCGTCACGGTCATCGACGATTTCGCTCACAATCCTGATAAGATAGCAGCATCTCTTCAGGCATTGCACGAAAATCCGGGCCGGTTGTGGATCGTGTTTCAGATCCATGGCTACGGCCCGGCGAAGATGCTGCGAGACGGGCTGGTTTCCATGTTTTCGGAAAATCTTGGGGCGGAAGATATTCTCCTGATGCCCGAGATTTTCTATGCGGGCGGGTCGGCGAATCGATCAATCTCGGCAGCGGACATCGTGGAGGATGTGGCAAGAGCATCGCGCAACGCATTGTTTTTTAATGAGAGAGAAAAAATTTCTGCGCATTTGCTTTCCCATGTCGCACCGGGCGACCGTATCGTGATTATGGGGGCTCGAGACGATACCTTGAGCGATTTCGGGCGGGGTGTTCTGAAGGGGCTCGCGTCAAAGTAAGATTCTCGCAAAAAATGTCTTTATCATTTTCCTCTCATATTTTCCTTTTTCCAAACTAGTAATTTGGATTTGAACGGAAAACGAGCCTTTCCGTTACATGCAATCCATTGTTCTGTAAAATAAAAAATCCTCCGGCAGTAGCAAAACATTAAGACATTAACCGCAATAATGAGCCTTGGACGAACGCGCCGGGGCTTTGTTGTCTGCGGGCCGCGCACCAGAGAAGACATAAAAAAACGGAAACGCGGTCGGATAGGCTCCATGACAAAGAAAAGCAAGAAGACGGGTCACAAGGGTAAGGGGCGCGAGCGGGTATGCCGTGTGTCCTATACGCTCAACAGCATCCAGCCCGTGACTTCGACGATCATCGGCGACCAGCCCCTTTTCTACATGAACTATGAAGGCGCGTTTGAGGACGATTCCTTTGGTGGGGATGAAGTCTTTCTGGACGATGCCATGGATGCGGATGTCTTTGAGCCTCGCCCCTACAGCACAGGCGGTCTGGAGGAGTTCTCTGACTTCTCAGGCGAAAGCGCGTTTTCGTCTGAACTTCGCATGGAAGAATTTCTGTTTGAGGGCTCGGCCATTTGCCGCCCCGTTCATGCGGACGTGCGCGGCGAGCCGATTGGGAACAGTCTTGCGGACCTTGAGGATATCCTGTCTTCCAGTCGTTTCGCGGCGGCCTTGTTCAACACGGCCCGGCTTGACGGAATCACGATTGCCCACGGAATGCATGTCGAGAATGCATTCTATGACTCTGTGGCAGGCAAAATTTTCATTCACCCCAGGCTTGACCGGGCGGAAGCGGCCCTGTGCATTGTGCGTGAGCTTCGGATGATATGGCAAATATCGCATGGTGGACATATGAATCCCCTGCGCTTTCACCCCGATCATGCCATCCTCGTCAATCGCGCCCAGCAGGCTGATCTGGCCGTCGCCATGGTCCGCGCCGCGTGGGAGTTCCAGCTTTCCGGTGAGCGCTCCCCGTGGGAACGGCTGGAAATGTCGTCCATGTCGGATCTGGTCCGGGTTTTTGCCCGTGAGGCGTTTTTGGACTTCCGGACCTTGAATAACGGAACGGCTTGTGCCGGAGCATTCGAGGCATGGTTCTTATCTGAAAGATGCAGAAGATTTGACAAGGCCTTGATTCAAAACATGCTTGCGGATTACCGTGGAACGGTTTTTGGTTCCGACCAGACCTCGCGTACCGTGTCGGCGGAGATTATCGCTGCGCTGGGGACCATGCCTTTCGGCAAAAATTACCTCGTGGCCCATGCCAGAACCATTCTGACCGACCCGGTCTTTACCGAGGTGCGTGATAGGGCCAATGCCAATTTTCTGTGGTTTATCAAGTTTGAAAAGTCTTTTCGTGATGCGGAACAGGAATTGCAACAGGGAGAGGGTCCATCTGGTCCGGCGGTTCGCCCGGACCGTTTCTCCACCCTGACCTGGAACGGCTCTCATGAACAGGAACGAAAGAACAACGTCATCTCCCTGCCGCAACGCACGTGCGGAGAGACGGCAGAGAACCTCCTTCCATCCCGCCGCGGAAAGTCTCCCGGCGGTGCGCAAATCATCGACCTTCCCCGGCGGCCCGGAAAGGGCGGAGTACATCTTTGAGTGCGCGGGTCAGGCCGACGCCTCCGGGCCCGGCCTTGCCCGTCGATCCCATTCTGTAACGCAAGAGTTTCCTGTGAAAGCTCCAAAGGACGCATTGAAAAGTAAAAAACAACCCTTTCCGGAGCCGTCTGCGCGGTCTTCGGAACAGGTGAGTCTGTCTCTGCGCGCGTTTGCGGCACAGCCAGCCCAAATGCAATGCGCAGACGCAGGGACCGGAGAAATTTGCCCGTTTTTCCGGGACGATACCGATATTCTGATCTGGTGCGTGGATCTTCTTTCCCAAAGTCCGATAGCCCGTGCCTTGCTGCGTGCGGCGGCTTGCGAAGGGTGGAGCGTGGGTCTGGCCGATCTTCAGGGCGGCGGATATTCTTTTGACGCGGATCAACGGACGATTCTGCTGGATCGCTGTGCGTTGTCTGCGCCTGCGCTCGGGCGGTCGGGTTATTTCCGCCATTCCTTGCTGATGGCTTTTGTCCGGGCGCTGCGGGATGTGGCTTCCGAACAGCGGTTTCATTCCATGGAAAATCACCTGACGCCCGAAGCCTTCATGATTTTGGCCCGTCTGCGGAATGCCGATTGTGATGTGATTGCGCTGGCCTGTGCGTGGGAGCTGCGCGGTGCGGGGCATCCCCACGTCTGGCGGCACATGATCGGCTCGTCCGAGGGGGATATGGCGATTGCTTTCGTAAAATATCTGGATTCTGCGCCTTCGGCGACTCTCGCGCCGGCGGCTCTGGCGGCAGCGTTTCGTCAATGGT
Organism: Rhodospirillales bacterium; assembly: GCA_020638285.1. GTDB lineage: Bacteria > Pseudomonadota > Alphaproteobacteria > Micavibrionales > Micavibrionaceae > JACKIV01. The sequence continues at coordinate 343,699 of JACKIV010000002.1, forward strand.
TTGGTGAGGATTCCCGCATGGCGTCGAGCGACCATGATGCGCTGGAGTTTCTGGATGATGTTCTGGGCTCTTCTCAAACGAGGAATCCGTTCGGACACAGCCGCTTGAAGGCCGATCTTGTGGAATCTCTTTCGGTCTTGCCGGGTGGTGTGTGCTATCTGGCCGGAGCCGGGCGCGAAATTCTGGCCGATCCGTCTTTTCTGGATATGGAAGATCTGGTCAATCAGACCCACTTGCTTCATATTATGCGCGATCTCGAAGCCGTGATCGTTGCAGATGTCCCGTTCCGCGATGAATCCCTTGCCCGGCGGATCTTCCCTGATGCGCCTGTCAGCCGGATGGGTGTTTGAAAAACGCGCGTCCTTTTTCGCTTCGCCCATGATCTTCGTGGTAGACTGGAATCTTCTTGGCCCGTCTTTGGCCTTTGCGGTACAAAGAGATCCGGAGCTTATTTGGGAGCAGGGGGGTCATTGACGTATCATTATATGATGGACAGATTCATGACTCTGGTATTTCAACGTCCGGATAGACGGAGAGTGTCTCTTGGAAGTATGATTTTGTTCGGGGTTCTGGCGATGTTTTCTTCGGCCAAGGCCGCTGAACCTTTTGCAGAGTCTGATGCGCCGCAAGTTTCCTCTGCGCCCGTTGTCGTTGAGCTGTTTTCCTCGGAAATCTGTATGTTCTGCCCGAAAGCCGAAGTATTTCTGGGCGATCTGGTCGCCACGAAAAATATCATCGGCCTGACCTGCATGGTGGACTACATGCAAACAGATGACAATGGGCCGGGCCGGAGCTTTTGTTCTGCGCGCCAGTCTGATTACTCTGAAAAACTCCGTTCCGGTCCGGATTACACGCCGCAGATCATTATCAATGGGGGGCGGGATGTCGTGGGCGACGAGCCCGAGACGGTGAAACAGGCGCTGGACGAGGTCGGAGAGTCGTCCGTTTTACCAATCGCGCTTGCGCCCGTTGCATCAGGGCGGTTTTCGGCAACTTTGCCGGACGTCGGGGCCCGTAACCCGCCTTTGTCCATGACTTTGTTCGTGTATCACCGCAAGGCCCATCAGGCGGGCGCTCGCGGCGTGGCGCGGGAGTGGACGAATCTTGTCACCGATCTGCGCGTTCTTGAGTCATGGGATGGTATGGCGCAGACTCTGGCTTTCTCTTCTGCGCCGGGGGAGGGAGACGGGGTTGCCTTGCTGGCTCAGGACCCGGTCAGCGGAGCGCTTGTGGCTGCTGGAACACTGAACGCAGAAACCCCGGTCGAAAAGACAGAACCTTGAGAATTCTTTCCGGTCTTGATGCCTGGCGCAGACGGGCCTGACCCCCGCCCCGGACGACTTTCAGCCCGCGATTGGCCTGAGCGCGCCGGTCAAGTTCGGCCTTGAGGGCCAGGGCCTTCTTTTCCTGAGCAAACAGCCTTCGTGCCTGATCCGCTGTCATCAGGTGATGGACGGGGAATTCGACATCCTCAAAAGCCACATAAACCCGGCATTCGTGGTATGATGCGGATGAATCGTCCGCATCGCCTCCAAAGGCCCGGTGAATGTTAAGGTTGCGCAGCGCCATGGACTGTTCCCGCGCGGCGTCGATCAAGGTGTTCAGGTCAACATCCGGATATTTCGCTGCGATAAGGGGAAAAACCTCGCCCCGTTCCTTGCGAGAGCGTACCATTACCAGATCCCATCTCACACGAACCGGCGCTTCCTGCGAAGCTTTCTCATTTTTCATTGTTTTTTTCTCCCCTTAGCAGTATGCCCCTTATCATGAACCTTCCAGACAGGGAGTCAATCCACCAGCAGGGCGGTGCAGCAATTCCAGAAGATCGGGATTCGATGCTTCGGGAAAGAGATCTGATTTTTTCCAGACAGAACGCCAGTTTACAGCCTGTCCGGACTGTGCCATACCTTGGATAACGGATGAAATGAAATCGGCATGGAGTTTTTGAAGACATGCGTATGAGGTTTGTTTGCCTTGTCGCACTGGCGGCGGGGACATTGGGTCTGGGGGGGTGTGAGAGCGTTCTTCATCCGCCCGGTTCGGCGGCGGATTCGGCTCTGGCGCCTGCTGCTGTGGATACTCCGGTTGTAATTCACGGTATGCCCACCCCACCGGTTGCCATGCCGCAGGATGCGTATAACAGCTTTCTGGTCCGGGCTTATGGCGATCTGGCCGCCAAGGCGTTTCGGGAAATGGACTGGGTGGATGGATATCGGTTTAACAGAAAAGCCGAGTTGGCTGCCCGTGCGCAAAAAATTGAGCCAGATACTCCGGAGAGCCGCTCTATCGCCGTTGCACGGGATATGGATATTCGCCGGGCCTATGTGACGCTGCGCGGATATCTGAAACCCGAGAATGTGGTCAAGGCACCCCAGCAGATTGCCTTGGCGCTCGCGGCTTATGATTGCTGGGTTGAGGATTCAGAAGAATCCCTGTTTGAAATGCGCGAAGGGATGTGTCGAAACCAATACGAGGACGCCATTCGCAAGGTCGAAGATGCGATTATTGATGATGCTCTGGATACCATCGAAGCGCCGGTCAGTCGGGATTGGAAGCAGACAAAATGAAACGGGGTCCGGCATTTCTGAATTCATAAAAATTTATACAAAATCAGGATTTTATACAAAATTAATCCGGGTATGGTGAGATGAAAGGCAGGGGGCAATTTCCGAAAAATAAATAATAAAAGACAACCGATGTAAGCGAAACGCGAAGATGGTCCAGATATCCGGACTTTCCGATGATTCGGCTTTGCTTCCCGACGATGAAGATCGCGTCGGGTCCTTACAGGTTTCTCTGTTTCCTCCGGTTGTTTCGGATGGTGTCGGCGTCTCTGTTGCGCTGGAGATGGCCTCAACGTCCGGCCTTTCACCCGTTTCCACGGCGGCAACATTTTCTTCGATCCCTGTTTCTGATCCCTTTCTTTCTGGTCTGCCTTCCGGTTTTTTAACGGTTGGCGAGGAAGCCAACGCCGTTCCCGGCGATCCGGCGTTGAATAGTCTCAGTTCTTTTTATTCCTGGCATCTTGTCGATTCCGATGGAATCAACGTCCAGACCGCTTGGGCGGATTATACGGGCGCGGGAATCAAGGTCGCGGTGCTCGACGACGGTTTCGCGCACAACCTGTCTGATCTGTCGCCCAATTACCGGACGGATCTGGATCGAGACACGCTGGATAATGACAATGACGCGCTGAACGGCCCAAGCGATTCTCACGGCACATGGGTTTCGAGTTTCATCGCTGCGGACGATAACGGAACCGGTCTTGTCGGTGTGGCCTTCGATTCCGACCTGATTGGCATCCGGCGCGGTTTCGGGGCGCAAACGTCTATCGACGACACGCTGGAAGGGTTCCAGCATGCGCGCACTGTTGGCGCGGATGTTATGAATAATAGCTGGGGCAGCACTGCGGCCTTCGGCGACCATTTCGGCGTCAATTTTGTCGGAACGGACTATAGCGCCGTAGGCGACGAGATGGTCAATATGGTTAGTCTTGGGCGTGGAGGGCTGGGAACCAGCATCGTTTTTTCCGCTGGAAACAGCCGTACTGACGGAGACAACGTCAATTACAAGAACTTTCAGAATTCCCCTTATGTCATCACCGTCGGCGCGACAGACAGCAATGGCGATGTAACGTCCTTCAGCACGCCCGGCGCGGCGATTTTGCTGTCTGCGCCGGGGCAGGCCGTTCCGGCCTATAATACGGACGGCAGTATTTCGGCAGTTTCCGGGACGTCTTTTTCCGGTCCGATCGTCGCCGCCGTGGTTGCCCTGATATACGACGCCAATCCGAATCTCGGATACCGCGATGTGCAGGATATTCTGGCCTTGTCTGCGCGCAAAACGGACGCGAGTGATCCGGGATGGCAGGATAACGGGGCCGGAAACTGGAACGGCGGAGGGATGCATTTCAGCCATGATTACGGTTTCGGTCTCGTGGATGCGACTGCTGCGGTGCGTCTCGCCGAGACATGGCAGGGAACGCAGACTTATTCCAATATGACGCGAATCGATACCGCGACATCCAGCCCGGCTCTGAACATCCCCTCCAGCGGCACCGTGACGACGACGATCAACGTCGCGCAGGATATCCAGATTGAAAAACTTCTGATTGATCTTGATCTGTCTCACGCCAAGACCGGGGATCTGGTGGTGACTCTGATTTCCCCCGATGGCACCGAAAGCGTCCTTGTGAACCGGATTGATAACGGAACCTTTGTCAGCCAGTACGGGATTACCGGTATTGATTTCCAGATGAGCACCAATGCGAACTGGGGCGAGGGCAGCGCGGGAACCTGGACCTTGAAAATCGACGACATGGCGGCGGGAAATTCCGGAACGCTCAATGCCTGGTCGATGAGCTTTCTGGGTAACGCTATGCCCACGGATGACCTGTATGTCTACAGCAATGAGTTTTCCATAGCCTCGGGCGCGCGGTTGACCTTGAGCGATTCCGATGGCGGAACCGATACAATCAACGCCGCCATGGTCACAACCGGGATGACGGTGAATCTGAACGGGGGAAGCGCCAGCACCATAGCAGGGAAAACATTGACCATCGCCTCTGGAACCGTCATTGAGAAATTCTATGGTGGAGACGGGGCGGATACGGTTACGGGCAACGGCGCCGCTAATGAAATCCATGGCGGTCGTGGAAACGATATGTTATCGGGCGGCGGCGGCAACGACACGCTCGACGGCGGTGCGGGAACGGATACCGCTCTTTATGCCCTTTCGGCGGATAACTTCGATTTCACTTTCAACACTGCAACCACCGTCACTGTGACGCATAAAAACGGTGGGTCGGAAGGGACGGATACCCTGATCGACATTGAGAATTTCACATTCAACGGAACAACTTACAGTCGCGCAGCTCTCGAATCCTACGTGGCGGCGCGCAGCGCGGTGACCTTGCCGATTCTCGTGAGCATGAATATCGGCGGCACGACTTATAACGTCACATCCTCTTCCGCCGGAACCAGCACTGTGACAGCGGAAGATATGGGCTATGGCGGATCAAGCGGAAACCAGTTCTCGATAACCCGCGCGGGCAATGCCCTGACGCTCGATGTCCTCGACCCCAATGCGCCCTCGGCCTTGACCCTCCGGGCCTCAGGCAGCGGTGACACGATTACGGTCAATGGCGCGCATCCGACGCTTTCGGTTCTTTTGCGCGGCGGCGGCGGCGGAGATACCCTCACCGTCAATGTCGATAATGCCAATACGCTGTATGGCTATGGTGGCAATGATACGCTCTCGGGTGGCGGGGGCGCAGACCGGATCGACGGGGGTGACGGCACCGATATTCTGTCCGGCGGCGCAGGTGCGGACATCCTGACGGGAGGGAACGGAGATGATACCGTCAATGGAGGAGAGGGGGACGATACGCTGTATGGCGGCGTTGGTGCTGACACGGTCAATGGCGGCGCGGGCGCGGATCGTATTTACGGTCAGGACGGGGACGATATCCTGAGCGGCGGAGACGACAACGATACGATCAATGGCGGGAACGACAATGATACGATCAACGGAGATGCCGGAGACGACAAGCTGTATGGTGATGCGGGCGATGATCTCCTGTATGGCGGAGATGGCATTGATACGCTGTATGGCGGCGATGACAGCGATACACTGTACGGCGATGCCGGTGCGGATCGGCTGATGGGCGGGGCGGGGGACGATACGCTGTATGGCGGCGACGATGCCGATATTCTTAAAGGAGAAAATGGAAACGATACGCTCTATGGCGATGATGCCGATGATCTTTTATATGGCGGGGCGGGGGGAGATGCGCTTTACGGCGGGGCGGGAGCCGATATGTTGTCTGGTGAGGATGGCAACGATACGCTGGATGGCGGCGCGGGGGACGACGTGCTGCGCGGCGGGAACGGCGACGACGTCCTGATTGGCGGGGACGGTGCCGACCGATTCTATGGGGACGCGGGATCGGATGTCTATGGCCTGACGATGATCGACGGCGCAATAGACCGATTTTACGGGTTTACCTTGAGCGGGCCGGAGCAGGACAGCGTCAATATCACCGATATCTTGAGCGGGTTTACCCCGGGATCAAGCGATATCAACGATTTTGTCAAGCTGGTCTATATGAATGCGGCGCGCACGGATATCCAGATTGATGCCAATGGTGGAGCGGATGCGTTCGTGACGGTGGCTCAGGTCATGGGCGACTGGTCCGGTCAGACCGCTCAGGGGCTTTATGACGCAGGAACGATTATCGCCAACCAAAGCCTTCTTTAAGAATTTCAAGACGCCTTGCGGACGGATTTCCGGTCGCCCTCTACTTCGGGTCTGCCGATGGAGACATAGTGGAATCCGCGTCCGCGCATCTCGGGAATCTTGTAAATGTTGCGCAGGTCGATCAGGCGTTTCTGTGACATGGATTCGCCGATCCGGTCCAGATTCAGGGCGCGGAACTCGTTCCATTCCGTCAGGATAACAAGAGCATCTGTGCCGTTTGCAGCCTCGTAGGCGTCTTTGCACCACACTATGCCGGGCAGGAGGGGTGCGGCAGTGTCCATCGCGGCGGGGTCAAATGCGTGGATTTTTGCTCCAGCGGCCTGAAGCGCGGGCAGAACCACAAGGCTTGGCGCGTCGCGCACGTCGTCCGTATTGGGCTTGAACGCCACGCCCAGAACGCCGATTTTCAAGTCCTTGACCGATCCGCCGCACGCGGCAATGATCTTTTCCGCCATGGCGCGCTGGCGGTCTGCGTTGACCTGAATTACGGCTTCGACAATACGCTGCGGCGCGCCGAAGTCCCGGCCTGTCTGGGCCAGAGCGAGCGTGTCTTTGGGAAAGCAGGAGCCGCCATAACCGGGCCCGGCATGCAGGAATTTTGCGCCGATCCGCCCGTCCAGCCCCATGGCGCGCGCCACGTCCTGAACATTCGCGCCTGCTTTTTCGCACAGATTGGCGATTTCATTGATAAAGCTGATCTTGGTGGCCAGAAAGGCGTTGCTGGCATATTTGATAATCTCCGCCGTCTCGGGCGTTGTGACTGCGATGGGCGTTTCGTTCAGGTAAAGCGGCCTGTACAGGGCGCGCAGAACCTCTATCGCCCGGTCGGACGTGGCGCCCAGCACCACGCGGTCGGGGCGCAGAAAGTCGGTGATCGCCGCGCCTTCGCGCAGAAATTCCGGGTTGGAGCACACGTCGAACTCTCCGTTCGGGCAGACCTGGCGCAGGATTTTTTCAATCTCGCGGGCGGTGCCGACGGGGACCGTCGATTTCGTGACGACGACCGTATAGCCGGTCATGTGCGCGCCGATGTCTCTGGCCGCCTGATAGACATAAGACAAATCCGCATGGCCGTCATCTTTGCGCGGCGGCGTGCCGACGGCGATAAAGACCGCGTCCGATCCCCGCACGGCCTGCGCCAGATCCGTCGTAAAGGACAGGCGTCCGGCGGCAACCTGTTTGGCCACCAGATCGTCGAGGCCGGGTTCGTAAATCGGGATTTCCCCGGCCTTCAGGCGGTCGATTTTTCCAGCGTCCTTGTCCACGCAGACCACGTCGATGCCAAATTCCGCAAAGCAGGTCCCGGACACCAGTCCGACATATCCCGTTCCGACCACTCCGATACGCATGACAACAGGCCTCTTCGATATGTTTTTCCACGTTTTTCCCGAAAACTGGGCCGGAGCTTACAGGGTTTCCCCGCTCTGTCAATCAGGCAAAGCCTATTCTTTCTCCATAATGCATTGCAGGGGTTGTTCGTTCGTGCGGGCGAAATCCATCACCTGCCCCACCCGCGTTTCCGCAATCTCATAGGTATAGATGCCGCACAGACCAACCCCCCGGCGATGAACGTGGAGCATGATTTCCGTGGCTTCCTCGCGGGTTTTGGAGAAAAACCGCTCCAGAACCAGGACAACAAAGTCCATCGGCGTGTAATCGTCGTTGAGAATCAGGACCTTGTACATGGATGGTTTGCCCGTCTTCGGACGGGTTTTGAGGAGGAGGCCGGTTCTGGAGTCTCCCTCGCGGCCCGGATCGCCACGATTCGGATCGTCTCCGCCCGGCCCCTCAGGCGGCGGCCCGGCAACCGGGGCGTCAAGACGTCTATTGAAACAGGAGCGCGGCATATCCAAAAAGTCCTGACACGGTTGCAAAACCAAAGCAAGGGAGCGAATCCCGCATGATTCTAGGGCGGCGAGCGCGCTGCGGCAAGGGGGGCGCTTACAAAAGCCCTTTCTTTTTCATCACGAATTCGAGGCGCTTGAGGGCGTTGCGCTTGAGCAACTCCTGCGGCGCATTCACCGGGCCCTGAATGGCGATTTCGGTCAGGCTGGCCGCGTCGATGGCCGAGACGCGCACATACGCCCCCACGGGATGAAACTCAAAAATAATCTCGCGGCCGGACAGAGGATTTTCTTCCATGGGCGTCATCATAATCGCGGCGGCGCGCAGAAAACAAGGGGCTGGTTCACGGGATGCCGGCATGATAGAATCTTGCGGAAAATGATGCCGGAGTTTCCATCCCATGCCCGACCCGACCGAAAAAGCGCCGTTTCTGTGGGACGATCCGCTTCGTCTGGACGATCTTCTCACGGACGAGGAGCGGATGATCCGCGAATCCGCCCGCAAGTTCGCGCAGGAGCGTCTGGCCCCGCGCATCGTCGCGGACAATCGGCATGAGCGGTTTGAACCCGGCCTGATGCGCGAAATGGGCGCGCTGGGCCTGCTCGGCCCCACGATCCGGGAGTATGGCGCCGGGGCGAGTTATGTCGCCTATGGCCTGATTGCGCGCGAGCTGGAGCGGGTGGATTCGTCCTGGCGCTCGGCCCTGTCGGTGCAATCCTCTCTGGTCATGCTGCCCATTGATCGGTTCGGAAGCGCGCAGCAGCGGGAAAAATTCCTGCCAAAACTGGCATCGGGCGAGTGGATCGGATGTTTTGGCCTGACCGAGCCGGACGGGGGATCCGATCCCGGCGCGATGAAAACCCGGGCGCGAAACGCTCCCGGCGGAATGCGGCTAAGCGGCTCGAAACAATGGATCACCAACGCCCCCATTGCGGATGTGTTTGTCGTCTGGGCGAAGAACGAGGCGGATGAAATCATCGGTTTGATCCTTGAAAAAGGCATGGCGGGGCTGGAGACGCCGAAAATAGAGGGGAAATTCTCGCTCCGGGCGTCGGTCACGGGGGCTATTCTGATGGAGGATGTTTTCGTGCCGCAGGAAAACATCCTGCCCGGCGCGTCCGGCATGAAAGGGCCGTTTACCTGCCTGAACAGCGCGCGTTATGGCATTTGCTGGGGCGTTATGGGAGCGGCGGAGGGGTGCTGGCATGCTGCCCGGGATTATGTCATGACCAGAGAGGTCTTCGGCAAGCCGCTCGCGGCCCGGCAGATCGTCCAGAAGAAACTGGCGGACATGCAAACCGAGATTACACTGGGCCTGGCGGGGGCTTTGCGCCTTGGCCAGATGTTCGATCAAGGCTGCGCCGCGCCCGAGGCCATTTCCCTGATGAAGCGCAATAACTGCGGCAAGGCGCTCGATATTGCGCGGGTGGCGCGGGATATGCTCGGCGGGAACGGGATATCGGATGAATATCCGGTGATTCGCCACATGATGAATCTGGAGGCCGTAAACACGTACGAGGGCACACACGACATTCACGCCCTGATTCTGGGGCGGGCGCAGACGGGCATTCAGGCGTTTTTCTGACCCCGAAAGCCTTTTGTTTTCACTGAACCACTACCGGCTGAAGCCGGTAGGTTCGAAAAAGGCTGGAAGCCTTAAAAAAAAGAAAGAAAAGATTCACCACAGAGGACACAGAGACCACAGAGAAGGCACGGAGAACAGCGTCTCTCTGTGACCTCTGCGTCTTCTCCGCGTTCTCTGTGTTAAAAAATACGGCTGAAGCCGGAGGTTTAAAACCTAAAGAGGGACAATAAATACGGTCTTTATTTTCTGTTGCACCGCCCCGTTAAACAGCGCTTAGGATTTTGCCCGGATAATGGTATAAATCGGAAGGCGTCCTGCGTCGCCGCCGAAGAGGGGATTCTTGAAAAATGTTCTGTAAATCAACCTGTTGGTTTCCTGCATCATCTGTCATCCCCGCGAAAGCGGGGACCGGGGCAGTCGTTTTCGGCACGCTTTTCCTTCTGGCGACCCTTTTCTTTTCCCTGCCTGCCCATGCGCAGCTTTACAACGCGGGCGATGCGTGCACCGTGGCGGGCAAGGTCTATACGGCGGAGGGCGGAGCGGGTCCCTCTCTCGTATGCAACGGAACCACGCTTCAGGTGGATGAAAGCGTCAAAACCGGCCCTTATGCGCGCGGAATCGGCACTGCTGCGCCCAAAGCCCCCCTTCATGTGGCGGGGGAAGCCATTATCGGCGCAACAACAGGGCTAGCGTGCGATGCGGACCGCAAGGGCGGATTGCGGTGGAATGATACCGACAAGCTGCCCGAGTTTTGCGATGGAACGACGTGGAAAGCGATGGTCGTCGGGGCGGTTGTGAGCGGTGAACCTCCGGTGGATTGCCCGGTTGTCGGGGATGTGTGCAGCGACGGAACCATTTTCGCGGGGCTGAGCGGGGGAATACCTATCTACACGACCCGATGCGATGTTGGTATGACATGGGACGGGTCGACCTGTACGGGGACGCAGGCTGGTTTTAAGTGGAACAATGGGAATGGGAGTAATTATACGGCAACATTTGCTTATAGTTCTAACGGTTCTATTAACACAAACATTCTGATTTCTACAGATTCGGATTCAGGAACAGCAGGAATTCAGCCTCACATTGCCGCGCAATATTGCGCTGACAGTTTCGATCACGGTAAAGATGATTGGTACCTGCCATCTCAAGGTGAATTGCTCCTCATGTGGGGGAATAAGGCCGCCATCGGAAATTTTCATGCCACTGACAGTTACTGGACCTCCACAGAGTCCGCTATTAATAATGCAAGGTATGTAGCTTTTAATACTGGGCAATCTGCCAACAGCCCTAAAATAGGCACGTACTTCGTCCGCTGCACCCGTCGTGGTGCAGACACGAGCGGCGCGGATTTGACGCCGGATGCGTTTACCTTTACGGCGCTGACGAATCAGGTTCGGAATACGGTTGTATCCAGCAATTCTGTCACGGTGGCCGGGTTTGACGGGCCTTTGTCGGTCTATGTCACGGGGCCGGGAAGTCCGCAGCTTCGCGTCAATGGCGGGACGTGGGGGAACAGTTTGAACATCAGCCCCGGCGATACGCTCCAGATTCGCCAGACGACAAGCCCCGCGCCAAACACCTCCCGCGCGGCGCTCGTGACCCTTGGCACGGCGGCGGTGGACTGGGTGGTGACGACGGCGGTCGGCGAAGTCCCCGTGGGCAATACCGGCCTGACCTGTAACGCCGGGGCGGCGGGAACCGTGCGATACAACAGCGGCGGAACCGTCATGGAATATTGCAACGGCACCGCATGGGCAAGCATCGGGGGCGCAACGCCCGCCGGGGCGGATACCCAGATTCAGTACAACAATGCAGGAGCGTTCGGGGCAAGTTCCCATTTGAAGTGGGTCGGAACATCAAGCGCTTTGCACGTTCATGCGGCAGACCCTGCGAGTATGGTTGTCAATCATAACTCCGGATATCAGGGAGGCGTAAACTCTGTCCGGGACAAAGATTCCTCCCTAGCCGCTTTTCATGGTGGTGTATCGGGGAATGGGAATGATTCCAGAACGTTTGCTCTGATTGGTATGCGCCGGGTAGCTTCGTCTTGGGAAACGTATGCGGCTGTTCCTACTGGAACCTACCTTCCGGGGATTGCTTTCGCGGGCCAGACTGGCTCGAACGGTTCACTCGATATGGATATTGGGGCGTCTGTTCTTGCCCAAGTTGATGGAACCGTTTCTGCCGGAGTCATTCCGACGGCAGTCGTTTTCAATACATCTTTAACAGATGACACGGGTTTAACCGAGCGCATGCGGATAGCTTCTTCCGGCAATGTCGGCATTGGCACCGCCGCGCCCAAAGCGCCTCTACAGGTGGCGGGCGAAGTCATCGTGGGACCGACCTCCGGCCTTGCGTGCGATGCCAACCGCAAGGGCGGGCTGCGGTGGAGCGATGCCGAAAGCACCATCGAAATGTGCGATGGAACGGATTGGAAGAAGGTCGCCGCTGCGACCTGCGACAACGCGCCTGCGTTTTTTCCGTTTACGGCGCAAACGGGTCTTGGCGTGTCAACGCTTGTGACCTCCAACATTGCCACGATCACCGGGATGGATGCGGGATGTACGGCAACCGTTTCGGTTAGTGGCGCAAGCGGAAGCCCGGAATACCGGGTATGCAGCACGTCGGATTGTTCTTCCGTCACGCAAGACTGGACGGCGGCGAATAACACAATCGACATGCAGGGGAAATATCTCCAGCTTCGCGCCACGACAAGCGCGAGCGCGGGAACGGAATTCACCATCACGGGCACTGTCGGCCCGGTGTCGAGCGACTGGAGCATCACCACGCTTCACGCCGATTGCAGCCTTTCGCCCGTCGGCACGGTGTGCGCGGATGGGACGGTTTACGCGGGAACGTCCCCGGCCAGCGGGACGCCCATGTATATCACCCGCTGTGACGGGGGCCGGGTGTGGGGCGGGTCGTCGTGTTCCGGGTCGCGGTTATCGACGGCATGGAACAACGGGAACAGTAGTAATTATGTGGATACGTCTTTGGCGAATTGCGGGGCTGCGCCGTGTGCGGGGACGGCGGATGGGCGGGCGAACACCACCACTTTGGCGGCGGCGGATTCGGATTCCGGGGCCGGGGGCACGCAACCGCACGCGGCGGCGGTGTATTGCGACGGCTTGAACATCCACGGGCAAACGGATTGGTATCTGCCGTCCCTGCCGGAACTGGATGTCATCATCCGGGCGAACAACCCCGATCTGACGAACGGCACGGGGGATGATAATACGCTCGGGGATTTCGCCATGACCACCTATTACTGGTCCTCCTCCGAGTCCAACGGTTACTACGCCTGGATCGAGCGTCCCAGTGACGGCAGCCAGGGCGGCAACACCAAGGGCAATGGCTACGCCATTCGCTGTGCCCGGAGATGAATCATTTAATCATTCAATCCTTTAACTCTTCCCCGCGCCCCCTCTCCCTTGATCCCTCTCCCCTTCAGGGGAGAGGGAAAGACGGAACAACGCTCTGGCAGGGAGAGGGGGGTGTTCAGGATCCGGACGATTTCGACACCGCCCGAAAGCTCCACCTTCGCTTTTTTAACCGCAGAGGCGCAGGGATCGCAGAGATTTTCTGTGATAAAAAACTCTGCGGCCTCTGTATCTCTGCGGTTAAAAACCGGGGCATAAAGTCCAATCCGGTCCCCGCTTTCGCGGGGATGACGGGTTTGCCCGATCTGTGTTTATCTGCGTTCATCCGTGGTGAAAAAAGAAGGTTAAGAACCACAGATGGACACGGATCAAAACAGATATGGCGAAGACCACAGGAAGCGATTTGTTTTTTCTGGTTCGATTGTTCTTATCCCCTCTCCCTGATCTTAACAAAATATTTACATAAAACATTTGCGCTGGTATATCAATCCATTGTATAAAGGACTTTGGGTGGTTTTCCAATGGCAGAGCCTCACAGGAAGGGTTTCTGTTTTTTGTCTGCCCGGTTCTCGTGCCCCTGATCCCCGCCTCGCGGGGATGACGGAGGGACCAGGATAGCGGGTTTGGACATACAGGATGATAAGAGGGGAGACAGGATATGACTCAGGATATCAACGAAGGCATTGAGCGGGGACGTGCGGGGCAGATGCGCAACGCTGCAAGGGACTGGGGCGGGTCATCGCCGATCCCGGAACGCAAGGAAAGCATGACCCCTTCTTTGTTTACGGTTCCTGCCCGGCCTTCTGCGCCGCTTGAGGACACATCCTTCCGGGGATTGTTAAAAACAATGGGCGAGCCGGAGTTTCGCAGAATCATTGACGACGCCATGCGTTTTGAGCGGTCGAAAGCGGCCTTGCCCGAGGGACGCGGTTTTGTGACGGGAAACGGAGAATCGTCTGCGCCCGCACCTTTTGAAGCCAAGATTGCCTTGTGCAAGGCGTGCCGGGAGTCCATCGCCACCCGAGGGGTTGAGGCAACCGAGGATTTAATTTTTAAAATTCTTGATCTGGAAAACAAGTTGGCTCGCCAGACTCCTCCGTCCGGGGCGGGAGGGCCTCTGGATGTGGAAAGCCTCGTCGAAAAGCATTGGGCGGCCTGTGTGGATGCCCCGTCACAGGTTGATGCAAAAATCGACCGGATTGATGCGCTGGAAAAGAGCCTTTCCGGGATGGAAAAGGCGGATCCTTCGCTTGTCGGTGCCAAGGACAACACGCCACGTTCCATGGACAACGAATGGGCGCCGAAAGCTCATGAATTCCGCGTCGAGCAGGATAAAAAAATGGGCCGCCCGGTCGATGAGGCGGCTCTTGCCTCGGCGCGCGATAGCAGCTTCCTGTACAGGTGCTGGCGGGCGGCGGTGCGGGTTCTGGGTGGAGATACACCCTCAAAAACACAGGCGCTGCCCGAGCGCGTGGCACAGGGGCCTTCGACGACTGACAATTCTGCGCCCCCTGTTGTTCGCGGTCGAATCAAACAGGTCAAACCCGGTGTTTTCGAAGTCAGTTGAGAACGGGAAAGGGAATTGGTGCATAAACCCTGTACATTGGCGCGGTTTCAGGTTTATATCGTAGGATGCGTTCCATGACAGTCGAGCCTGCACCGTGACCGAGATCAAGGATTCACAGTTTTCTTTCCTTCCTGACGGGCGGGTGGGGTTCCAGCCGGATCCCACAAACCCCACTCCCGGTGCGGCGTTTGCCGCTCCGGAAAAGGGCGCGGGGCTCCTGTCTCCCCGGCTTTCGGCCCTGCCCGATGGGCCCGGCGGTTTGCCGGAAGGTCTGCTTGAACGGGCAAATCAGTGGCTGGACTCACGGGTGGCTGCGATCCTTGAGCCGATTACCCTGCTCGAAAAAGCCGAAAATCTCAGCCCGGCCATGACCACGATTGCGGCGGCCCTGATCGCGGGGCTTGGCGCGGCGGCGCGGGAGGATCTGCGTCCGTCTCTGGGGGCTTTGACCCCGGAGGACCGCCAGATTCTGCGCGCCCGGAAAATCCGCTCCGGATCCTTGCATGTGTATTTTCCGGAGATGAAAAAGCCTGCCGCTGTGCGCCTGCGCGCGCTTTTGTGGGCTTTGTGGCACGATGCGCCCCTGCCGCCGCCCCTGCCGCATGATGGCGCGGTTTCCGTTCCGCGTCTGGTCGATGCGCCGGACCTTTTCGCCGCGCCTTACTGGCTGGCCATCGGGTATCCTTTGTGTGGTGATCGGCTTGTGCGGATTGACATGCTCGATCGGCTGGTCGGCGCGGTGTATGATGGCGCTGAAAAAGGCACTTTCCGGGCTACGCACACTATGGCCGAATGGCTGGGCGTGAATATTGAAACGCTCTATGCCGTTCTGGAATCGCTTGGCCACCGCCGCGTGGAAGAAACTCCCGCGCCGGAAGCCGCGTCTCCCGTGGGCGAATCGTTTTCCCCGGCTGAGTCCGGTTCCCCTCCTGTGGATGAGGTTGTCCCGGAGCCTTCTGCTCCCGTTTCGGTCAGGAAGCCGGAACTGGCGCTGTTTCGTCTTGCTCGTCCGGTTCATCCTGTGTCTGCCCCGCGTCGTCCTGCACGCGCGGAGCAGGGTGACAGCGCCGTCCTTCCTGAAGGCGAGAAGTCGCCACGCAAAGGTGGACGTGATTCCCGTCGGCGAGAAGGCGGCGGACATGATCGCGGAGAGGCTTCCGGAAAGCCGAAATTCGAGAGAAAGTCGGGCGGGTCTTCGCGCCGCGAGGATGGTCGTAAACCCTCTTTTGATCGAAAGCAGCGGGGTGCGCACGAGGATAGGGCAGAGCGGCCCGAACGAGTTATTCGTGCCGAGGTCAGGGCAAATCCGGATGATTCGCCTTTTTCCATTTTGCGTCAGCTTGTTACGACGGAAAGGCCATCGGATGATACGTCCAGGGATATCGCCGGGGCCGGGCAAAAGGGATAGAAATCCCATGCTTCGGGTGGTCTTTCTCAAAGCCTTTAGGCGGCGTGCGGCATTGATTTTTATTCTTTTCTGTGGACTTTCTTGTTTGGGGGGAGGACAGGCGCGGGCGCGTGAGTTTTCCGGGGCGTATCTGCTTCAGATGTGCGCCAGCGCCGAGAGTGGCGCCGAACTGGTCCCCGGTGGTCATATTGCGTGCCAGTCTTATATTGCGGGCGTTATTGATTATCACGTCTTGCTGCGTTCTCTGGGCACTGCGCCGAGCATTGATTTTTGTATTCCGGATTCTGTCAATCTGGATTTGATCCAGAAAGTGGTGGCGCTCTATCTGATGCGCAACCGCCAGCATGCGGAATTTGTCGCTGCACCTGCCGTGTCTCTGGCGCTGTATCAGTCCTGGCCCTGCAAGACGAAATCCGGAAAGAAGAAGTAAAGTTTTCTGCGCATTCAATTGTATGATTTTCTTGGGATCCAGACATTCCCCTTTTCTCCATTTTCTGATAGAATCATACCCCGTTCTTTGTTCCAAGAGGATGTTTTCATGGCAAATTCTGAAAAAGTATTTTTATCCGGACGGGAGCGCACGTTCGGAGAAGACGAAATTATCGTCAGCAAAACGGACATGAAAGGCCGCATTACCTACGCCAATCCTGTTTTTATCAATCTGGCCGGGTTTCCGGAAACAGATTTGATTAACGCGCCGCACAGTCTTGTCCGGCATCCGGATATGCCGCGTTGTGTTTTCAAGCTGCTCTGGGATACGCTTCTGGCCGGACGCGAGATCTTCGCCTATGTGGTCAATCGGTCTATGAACGGGGATCATTACTGGGTTTTCGCGCATGTGACCCCGAGCCGGGATCCCTCCGGGAACATTGTCGGATTTCATTCGAATCGCCGTGTTCCAAATCGCCGCGTTCTGGACGGTGTTATTTCTCCGCTTTATGCCCAGCTTCTGACCGAAGAAAACCGCCATGCAAATGCCAAGGAAGGCATGAATGCTGCGTTCGACATGATGGTGGGGCTGCTCAAATCCAAAGGGGTCGGGTATGACGAATTCATCTTCTCTCTCTAGAGCGCTTGTTTTTCAAACTGCGGCGGCGGGCGCGTTTTTTCTCTCTGTTGTTGCGTTTTCGGGTGGGCTTGCGTCTTTTGCCTGGGTTGCAGCGGTTGCGGGGTTTGGTGCGCAGGGCATGGTGTTTGTCTGTCTAAAGCGCCTCCGTGTGGCAATCTTTCAAGCAGGGGCCATTTGTACGCGTCTGGCCGCCGGAGATTTTGAGGCGCGTCTGATTAACGTATCCGAGCGAGGCGATGTCGGGATTCTCCTTCATAAAATCAACGAGATGACGGACTACATGGACGCCTTTATCCGCGAGGCGACCGCCTCGATGGATTATGTCAGCCGAAATCAGTATTTCCGCCGGATTCTGGAGCATGGGCTCCCTGGATCCTTGCGTACCTCTGCCCGGACCATCAATGCGGCTACAGAGTCTGTTGCAAGGAAAATGCGCGATTTTTCGGAAATCGCCCATGCGCTTGAACGGGCGCTGGAGGAGGTTGTGTCCGGGATTCAGGACGATGTCCGGGCGCTTGAGAATGCGGCGGATGCGATGGGGCAGGCAGTGGCCATGGCGCGGGAAGAAGCCTCGGCGGCGGTTGCGGCATCGGAGCAAAACGCTCAGTCCGCCCAGACCATATCAGCCGCCTCCGAAGAAATGTCGATTTCCATTCGGGAGATCAGCGAACAGGTTACGCGGGCTTCGCATGGTGCGACCGAGACGGCCAATCACGCTACCCAGTCGGAGGTAACCGTTCAGAATCTCGTGACGATGGCGCGTAAAATCGCAGATGTTCTTGGAATTATTGAGGATATTGCGGCACAAACAAACCTTCTGGCTTTGAATGCGACGATTGAGGCCGCGCGGGCGGGCGATGCCGGGAAAGGATTTTCCGTTGTGGCCACAGAGGTCAAGCAACTCGCAGAGCAGACGGCCAAAGCCACGGTCGAAATTTCAGAGCAGATCAAGGCCATTCAGGGTGTGACCGAAGGTGTGGCGGAGGCGTTTTCCTCTATTCGGAGCCAGATCGGGATGGTCAACGAGGCCGCCACCACCGTTGCGGCGGCAATTGAAGAACAAACGGCGGCCTCTAAGGAGATCGCCAGGGGGGCAGAGCAGTCTTCGACCGAAACGGTTAATGTCGCGCGCAATGTGGGCAGCATCGGCGATCAGATGGCTATGGTTGGCGAGGCAACGAAAGATGTTTCCAATGTTACCTCGCATCTTTCCGGTGAGACGACCCGCAAGATAACCGATATGAAGACAAGAATGGACGATTTTATGGCGGAATTGAAGAAAATCGCCTGATGTTCTTCCTCTATTGAGAGGGGCTCGTCCATGGGTGGTTTTTTGCTCCGGGGACTGGTATAGAACGGGGTATGACACAGACTATCCCGATTGAAACGGCGGATTCGGAGCGTTCCGCCCCCCTCGCGTCGTCGCCTTTGATGCCCGATGTGCCGGTTTTATGCGCAGGGGCGCGGCAGGCGGCGCTGCTCACCACGGACGGGGAGATCCGTCTTGTGGACCGGGATGATGTGCGGGGCGTCATTGGCTCTGCTCCTGTTTTGGTGTGCCATGCGCCGCAGACCCGGACTCGTCTGGGTCTTGATCTGGCTGCGGCTTTTGACGTTCTGGAGCTGTTTGCTTTTGTCCATCCCGGGCAGTTTTGTGTTCCAACCGTCTCTGGCCTCGCTCGTGCGTTGGGCTTGAGCGCGCCGGAGACGCTGTCTGATTATCCTTTGAGCCTGTACGAATCGGCCCGCAATCTTCTGGCCGATCTGCGCAAGGATTCCCTTACCACCAAGGCCGATCCGCTTCAGATCGCCGCGGTGATGGGACTGAATGGCAAGGGCTGGCCGTGGACGCCTTATGTTTTTGCGACGTTTGGACGGACTTACGATCCGGCGGAGCCCCTTTCGAGTCGCGCTGCGCTGGCCGTGTGGAAGCACATGCCGGAATGGGCCGAGCGCGCCCCTCCGCCTCCGCCCGGCCACCACCCGGTCACGGAGGAAGAAAGCCGCGCCCGGCTCAAAAAGATGCTTGGCGGGCGAGGCGGTGCGTCGGAATCGCGGCTTTCCCAGCGTGATTACGCTTCGAAAGTCGCCTCTGCCTTTGCCGCCGTGGACGAGCCGGGCCATCCGCATGTGGTTCTGGCCGAGGCCGGAACGGGGACGGGCAAGACTTTGGGCTATCTGGCCCCCGCGACGGTCTGGGCCGAGAAAAACGAAGGCGCGGTGTGGATTTCGACCTATACCCGCAATCTGCAAAGACAGATTGAAAGCGAGCTTCACCGGCTTTACCCCGATCCGGTTTTGCGCGATTCGAAAGTCGTCGTTCGCAAGGGGCGCGAGAATTATCTGTGTCTGCTGAATTTTGAGGACATGGCGGCGGGGGCGGGTCTGGCGCGCACGCGGGCGCATGCGGTGGCCGCCGGGCTGATGGCGCGCTGGATTGCCGCCACGCGGGATGGAGATTTCACAGGACCGGATTTCCCGGCGTGGCTTGCGGGGTTGCTCGGGCGCGGGTGGACCACGGCCCTGTCGGATCGGCGCGGCGAGTGTCTGCATTCTGCATGCGAGCATTATCATCGCTGCTTTATCGAGCGCGCGGTCCGCAAAAGCCGCCATGCCGGAATCGTCGTGGCCAATCATGCGCTTGTCATGACCCAGACGGCGCAGGCCGGGGCGGATGCGTTGCTGCCGACGCGCTATGTGTTCGACGAAGGACACCATGTTTTCGACGCCGCCGATTCGGTTTTCGCCACGCATTTGAGCGGTCTTGAGTCCGTGGAGTTGCGCATCTGGCTTCTGGGCCGTGAGGCCAGCCGGGCGCGCCGCGCCAAGGGGCTGAAATGGCGTATTGAGGATCTTGTGGGGAGCGACCAGACGGCGGGGCAGGCGCTGGATGATGTGTTGCAGGCCGCGCAGGCTCTGCCTTCGGACGGGTGGGCGCGACGGATTCCGGCGGCGGCGGGGGTCGGTTCCGGCGAAGCGTTTCTGGCGCAGGTCTTTCGTCAGGTCATGGCGCGGGATGCGAACGCGGAAGGGTTCTATTCCCTTGAAACGGGACTTTTCCCGCCGACGCCGGATCTGCTTGAGGCCGCCCGAACGTTCGGGCGGGACCTGCGCGCGCTTCACAAGCCGATGAAAATTCTGGCGGCGCGGTTTTTGAGCCTGCTTGCCGACGGAGCGGAAACCCTGTCCGAAGATACAAAAAAACGCCTGACGACGACGGCGCAGGGGCTGGATCGTCGCGCCCAGACCGTCGGGGTGTGGATCGAGATGCTGGAGTCCGTTGAGTCCGGAAAGACTCCGGCCGGGCTTGTGGACTGGCTGGCCATTGAACGCGTTGAGGGCGGAATGGTCGATGCCGGATTCTATCGGCACTGGATTGACCCCGGCGCGGCGTTTGCGGCGGCGATTCGATCTCAGGCGCAGGGAATGGCCTTTACCTCCGCCACATTGTGCGACTCCTCGGGCGATGTCGATGCCGACTGGCGCACGGCGTCCCTGCGGACGGGAAGTCACGGTTTGACTGACTCTCCGGTCACCTTGTCCGTTCCTTCGCCTTTTGACTATGCGGCGCTGACCCGCGTTTTTGTCGTCAAGGATCTGAACCGCGAAAATCCGGACGAGATCGCGGCTGCGTTTCGTTCATTATTTGAGATTTCGGGCGGGGGTGGAATGGGATTGTTCACCGCTATTACGCGCCTGCGCGCCGTTCACAGCCGCATTGCAGAGCCGCTGGAGGAAAAGGCCATTCCGCTGTATGCCCAGCACGTGGACGACATGGATACGGGGACGCTCGTCGATATTTTCCGGGACGATCGGCATGCGTGCTTGCTCGGGACGGATGCGCTGCGCGACGGGGTGGACGTGCCGGGGGATTCCTTGCGCCTGATCGTTTTTGACCGGGTGCCGTGGCCGCGCCCGGATATTTTGCACAAAGCCCGGCGCGAAGCCTTTGGCAAGGGCTCTTTTGATGATTCCATCACGCGGCTCAAACTCAAGCAGGCCTATGGGCGCCTGATTCGTCGGTCCACGGATCGGGGCGCGTTTGTGATGCTGGATTCGCGCTTTCCCTCGCGCCTGTCGAACGCGTTTCCGGACGGGGTGCAGGTGGAGCGTCTAAGCCTGCCCGATGTTCTGGCGGAACTGCGCCGGTTTTTTTCAGGTGTGGAAGGGCGCGCCATGTAAGACTCCGCACTTTGTGCGCCGGAAGAGGATATCTTCGTCGGTTCTGGCGAATTCATGTTCGCGCAAGTAACGCACCTCGGCGTCATACAGATCGGGGGCAAGAGTGGCTTTTCCCAGATCCTCCAGCGTCTGCGTCCCGTCCAGAAAGCAGTCCATCCGCGTTCCGTAACTGCGCGCGTACCGCCACAGCAGGGGGGCAGGTAAAAAGGGATAAAGAGCGGCTTGGCGGTTCAAAAATCCTTCGAATCCACCCGGTCCGATGTCTCCGCCCGGCAGAGGCGGGCCGTTTGTCCAGGGCTGCGTTTCAGGGAACAGTCGTGCCAACGCCGATTCCGCCAGACGTCGATACGTGGTGAGTTTCCCGCCGAAGACGGACAGAATCTCCGGGCCGTCCCGTTCGTTCAGATGAAAGACATAATCCCGGCTGGCCTTGCGGGCCGCGCCATCTAGGGACGTCGCCAGAGGCCGCACGCCGCTGAAGGACCACGCAATATCCGAGGGTTTGACAATTCGTCCAAAGGCACGCAGGGCGGCGGCGCACAGATAATCGGTTTCTTCCTGTGAAATCCGCGCCGTACCCGGATCGCCGGAAAAGTCGCGCTCCGTTGTTCCCAGAAGGGTGAAATCTCCCAGAAACGGCAAGGCAAAGACAATCCGTCCATCCGGTTGCTGGAGGATATAGGCCTGTGCGCCGTCATGAAGCTTCGGGATAACGATATGGCTGCCTTGAACGCGGCGGACCGGCGGCGTGTCAGGGGCGATTCGCCCTATGGAGTCCAGAAAATCGCGCACCCATGGGCCCGTGGCGTTGACGATCTTTTCGGCGCTGAAGGTCAGAGTTTCGCCTTTTGTGGTTCTGGCGCGGACGGACCAGCCTTGCGCGCCGGTCAGAGGAGACAGGCCGATGCAGGCAGTCCGGGTCAGAATGCTTGCGCCGTGCCGGGCCGCATCCACCGCGTTCAGGACCACAAGGCGCGAATCATCCACCCAGCAATCCGGATAGACAAATCCCGTATGAAATCCATGACTTAGCGGCGCGCCGTAAGGGTGCGCTGTCAGGTCGATCGCGCGGGATGCGGGAAGGCTGCGCGTTCCGGCCATCCGGTCATACAGAAAAAGTCCCAGACGGATCATCCAGCGCGGGCGCATCGTGGGATCGCAGGGCAAAACAAAAGACAGCGGCCAGACGATGTGCGGGGCAATTTTGAGAAGAATTTCCCGTTCGGCAAGGGACTCACGCACCAGACGAATCTCAAAATTTTCCAGATATCTCAGCCCGCCATGGATCAGTTTGCTGCTGGCCGAGGATGTGGCGCAGGCCAGATCGCCTTTTTCGAGCAAAACAACACGTAGACCCCGCCCGGCGGCATCCCGCGCAATTCCGGCGCCGTTGATTCCGCCTCCTACGACGCACAGATCATAATCGCAAGCGGAAGGCATGAGTCCGGTTTTCTGTCTAGGGCGCCTTTTTCCACACCCCGTCCGGGGCCATGATAAACTGGCCGGAGGGGGTTTTTGAGATCAGGGATGCTCCTGCCACGGCCTGAACCTTCTCAGGCGTTGTATTTTGTTCCTGCGCGATGGCGCTGTAGGTGCTCAAACGTTCGTCGTTGATTGTTTTCACCAGAGCCTGAACATCGGGCGCGCCGGGGGGCGAGACGATTCCAATCAGCCCGTCCGGGCGTTCGCCGACGAGTCCCTGAGCCTTGGCCGTTACCAGATCCACCGCGAAAGCGGGGCGAAAGGGCATTGCCAGAAGCGCAATCAGGACAAAAAAGGATGCAAAGGGCAGGCGCGTCATGACTATTTTTCCTTCTTCGATGCAGGATTCCGGGCAACCGGAACGCCGAACAGGGCCGGGTTGGCGGCAAATTCATCCTCCAGATCGCGAGAGACACGGACGCGGACGTCCTGCTCGATCTTGATGTTCATGTTGATCTGGATGGGTTTTTCCGGGGCCTCCAGCTTTACGGTCGGCGAACATCCCGGCATTCCCGCTGCGGCAAGAATGACCAGAAAACTCCACAAAAAAGCACCGCTCCGGGGCATCGGCGTATTCTCCCTGTACGGACATGGTATTAAGACACGGCGGTAGTGTACGCCATTCATGACAGGCTTCCCACGAAAATATTTTTTGACAGAGGTCCGGGAGGTTGCAAGGATGCGCGCATGACAGATTCTCCAGAATCTTTGTTCTCCTCTTTGCCTGTGGCGGTTCGTGAGTCGATCGCATCATCTGACGATCCGCATGATCCTGTGGCGCGTCAGTATCTGCCCGTTCCGGACGAGGGCCCTGTCTATCCGGAAGAGCATCCGGATCCGATTGGTGACGAAGCGCACAGTCCGGTCAAGGGGATTGTCCACCGCTATCCGGACCGGGTTTTGCTCAAAATCGTAAGTGCGTGCGCTGTTTATTGCCGCTTCTGTTTCCGTAAGGAAATGGTCGGTGCGGGCAAAGGGCACCTGGGCGCTGCGGAGATCGATGCGGCCTTGAGCTATATTCGGAGTGATCCCAATATATGGGAAGTCATTTTAACGGGCGGCGATCCGATGGTTTTATCTGCGCGGCGCATGAAAGATATTCTCACGTCCATCGAAAAGATTCCGCACGTCAGGATTTTGCGGATTCATACCCGTGTTCCCGTCGCCGCGCCTGATCGAATCACGTCTGATCTGGCTGCGGCCTTGATAACAGAAAAACCTCTGTACCTGTCGATCCATGTCAATCATCTTCAGGAAATCACGCCAGCCGTTGAATCCGCGTTGGTGCGTTTGCACGATGCGGGGTGTGTCCTTCTTTCCCAGACGGTTTTGCTGCGCGGGGTCAATGACACGGTTGATGCGCTGGAGGCGCTTTTTCGGAAACTGGTGGCATTACGGGTTCGGCCTTATTATCTGCATCATTGTGATCTTGCGCCCGGAACCGCGCATTTCCGGACATCGATCGTGCGGGGGCAGGCTCTGGCGGCGGCGTTGCGCGGGCGGGTTTCTGGCTTATGTCAGCCACATTATGTTATTGATATTCCTGGAGGGTTTGGAAAGGTAAATGCTGCCCCCTGTGCGATTCATCAAGACTCGGGTGGCGCATGGGCGGCCACGGATCGATTTGGGGTTGAACATCCCTATCCGGATCGCGGGGAGGAGAAGATCAGAATTGTTTGAGCAAACGGCGCAGGTATTCCAGTTCCGTTTCAGGGCGCGAGGGGTCTGCGGCGCGGTCGCGCAGGGTTTTGAGAATCGCGTCCACGCGGCGTTTTTCAGCCTCCGTTGGAACCTCTACGTCCTGATCGTCCAGAAGCCCGGAGGGGCGGTTCGGGTCGCGTTGCGGGCGTCCGAGCGGGTCAAACTCTCCGGTGCTGCCCAGCGCCAGACCCGTCATTTTTCCAAGTTTTTCAGACAGTGCTGAGGCCATATCCTTTGCGCCCTCGCGCAGGTGACGCAAGGCTTTGTCCTGATGCGGGATGGCGCGGGTCGGATCATTTTCGCCCAGCGCCGCCGACGCATCGCGCATGGACAGTTCGGCTTTTCCCAGATTGTCTGGAACATCGCCGTTTGCTGCGCCGACTTCTTTCATGATCTGGCCCAGGACAAGACGCAGGGCTTCCTGTTCGGCCTTATTGGCCCGCGTATCGCCCCCGGGCGGTGGCGAGGCTGACCCGGCGTTGGGGGGCGGTGGCATTTTCCCCATATTCGGCCCACCGGGGCCCGTGGGGGGCAAAAGGTCCGGCCATGACAGGTCTGGAGTCCTGCCATGTTCCTGAGCCTGCGTGAGGGTCTGGTCGCGCAAGGCTTCCTGTTTGCGGACAAGCTCCTGCAATTCGGAGATGCCTTCGGCCATGGCCTGCATGTCTTCGGGCATGGGGGCCAGCGTTGACGTGCCCAGAGAATCGGTGAGTTTTTGAAGGCGCGAGAGCATCTCCATGGCTTTTTCGCGGTCGCCGGACAGGGATTCGGCGTTCAGGCGGTCTAAAAACCGCTGCAACGCATTTCCGTCCAGAACGTCCGCCATCATATCGGGTGGCATGATGGGGACGCTTTGCCCTTCGGCCATGCGTTTTTGAATCTCCTTTCCGAGCTCTGAGAAATAATGTGCCAGAGCTTGGCGGAGTTGGTCGTTCAACTCGGCAAGTTCCTCGTCCGGGGTGTCGGGGTCGCGCAGGGCCTGTTCCAGGGCATCGCGGGCGGCGCGCAGATCCCGCGCGGCCAGAGACAGGTTTCCGTCCTCGATCTTCAGGGCGGTGTCCCATAATATATCCATAACCTCGCGGACCGAGGCGACATCGTCCGTGTAAAACAGGCGCGAGGCCGCGCTGCGCAGGGCCAGAAATACGGTCGTGTCGCCCCCATACAGGCCGGGGCGGGAGAGGATGTCTTCAATTTCCCCTGACGTTTCCTCGCGGCTGGCCAGAGGAGTCCAGCCCAGTTCCTTGCGCAGGGCCACAAGGCGTTTTGCGATCGGGTGACGAAACTCACGTTCCGGCAGAACGACAGAAACCGGGCCCAGCGTGGCTTTCTGGCCTATCGCGTCCGTGACCGTAAAGGTCATCAAAACGGGCAGTCCGGCCCAGGGGTGGGCGGACAGATCGTAGACTGGATTAACGTCGGTTTGGGTCTTTGCGGGGGACATGACGGGGCGGCTTTGGCTCAGAGGTTCGCCCAGAGGCATATCGCCTGCCGCCGGATCCGGGGTCATGTTCATGACCATATCCCGCACGCCATAATCGTCTTGCGTGGTCAGGGAGAAGCGAATCTGGCCTTGGGCCAGAGTTTCGGGTTTTGTTTTTTCAGCCAAAGTCGGAGGGGCGTCAGGGATGTAAGCATAGGCAAACGTGGCGCGGGGCAGGCCGAACTGGTGAATCTCAAGCCGCGCAGAGTCTGTGTTTACAGGTGGGGTGCCGGGAAACTCTCCGCCGTGCGTGTCGGGGTCAAGGGAGGGCAGGGGATGATCCACGCCGCCCATCCAGAAAATCGGTGTTCCCCACCCGCCTGAAACCCGAACCTTGACCACTGACCCTTGCGGCAGGGTCAATGGCGGCTCATTTTCTGGTAAATAACGTCCTGCGATGGACGTCGCGGGCAGGCCTGTGTATTTCGGCGGGTTTATCCATAAGGTGATTGGTGCGTGACCCGGCTCATCATCTGCATCGGCTCCGCGAAAAGGGATCAGGGCCTGTTGAAGAAGCGCCGGGCCCTGTGCTCCGGCCATCACCAGCCCGGCGGTCAGAAGCAGAGCCGCGCCATGACGCAGCGCGAGCGGGTCATGACGCGCCATGATCGGGTCAGGGCCGAACAGGCGGGCTTTTTGGGCTTCGCTTGCGCTCCGCCGACGGGCCGCATTCCAGAGGATTTGAGTCTGTGGGGCAGGCGCGGTGTCGGCCATGCGGTCCCCTGCGGCGGTCAATGGTCGGTGCAAGAGGCCGCTTTTGCACTCGATCCGGCGCAGCGCATCATGACGCGAGGGCAGGTGAAAGGCCTTTGCCCCTTTCACAGAAAACCAGAAAAATCCGATATAAAACAAAGCTCCGGCTAGTGGCAGGCCGTATGGTCCAAACACGGACGGTGCATCGGTCAGGATCAACCCGACCCAGAATGCGGCCCAGAATGCGGCCTGCCATGTGGAGCGGATCAGGGTTTCAAGGGCAAGCCCTCCCCACGCCGCGCCGTATTTCCACGCAGGAAGTCCGGGCGGAAGGGGCTGTTTTGAGGTCATGCGTCGCCTGCCGTCAAGGGCTTGCCCCGTACAAGATTTTCATAAGCCAACCTCAGCTTTCTTGTGATCGGACCAACGGTATAAGTTTTTTGATCGATTCGTCCGACGGCCATAACCTCGGCGGCGCTGCCCGTGACAAAGATTTCGGAAAATTTCCCCAGATCTTCGGGCATGATGACGGTTTCCTCAAACGGGATTCCGAAATCCTTTGCAAGGCCGATAACCGTCTGGCGGGTGAGGCCATTGAGGAAACAATCCGGAATCGGGGTTTTCAAAACACCGTTTTCAACAGCGAACAGGTTTGCACCCGTGGCCTCGGCTACTTGACCCCGATAGTCCAGCATCAGGGCATCGTCGAACCCGTCTTTTTCGGCGGCATGCTTGGACATGGTGCCAATCATGTACAGCCCGGCGGCTTTGGCGTGAACAGGTGCCGTATCGGGGGAGGGTTTGCGCCAGTGCGAGGTTCTCAGGGAGATTCCGTTTTCCCGTTTTTCAGGGCTGAAATAACTCGGCCATGTCCAGCAGGCAATGGCCAGATGGGTCTTTGTTGCTTGCGCCGAGACCCCCATCTGTTCGCTGCCCCGCCAGGCAACAGCCCGGATGTATCCGTCCACGATGTTGTTGACGCGCAGGGTTTCTTTTTTTGCCGCGTCAATTTTTTCGGGCCCCCACGGAAATTCCATATCCATCAGTGCGGCTGATTTCGCAAGTCGGACAGAATGATCCGTACAGCGGAAAATCTGACCGTCATAGGATCGCTCGCCTTCAAAGACGCAGCTTCCATAATGAAGACCATGCGTCAGGACGTGGATTTTAGCATCACGCCACGGGATGAGTTTTCCGTCAAACCAGATCACGCCATCGCGATCATCAAATGGAATCAAGGACATCTTGGTTTTTCTATCTCTTTTGGATGAAGAAGGGTCACGACAAAATGGTGCGGGATAAGCCCGCCCACGCCCAAGTCTATCAGAAGCCGCCCCGCGTGGTAAAGACCAAGGACGCGTTTATATAAGCCCCAGAACATCGCGCATGTTGTACAGACCCGGTGGGCGGTGGATCAGCCAGAGGGCGGCGCGCAAAGCCCCGCGTGCAAACAAAGTCCGATCCGTGGCGCGGTGGGTCAGTTCCAGCCTCTCGCCCGCGCCATAGAAAAAAACGGTGTGGTCGCCCGTGACGTCTCCGCCCCGAGCAACGGAAAACCCGATCTCGTTTTTTGTACGTGGGCCCGCCGCTCCGTTTCGGTCAAAAACAAAGGACTTCCGGCCCTCGTCCTCCCGTCCTTTTGCGGCGGCCCGCCCCAGCGCCAGCGCGGTGCCAGACGGCGCATCGATCTTGGCGCGGTGATGGGCTTCGAAAATCTCAATGTCCCAGTCGGGTCCAAGCGCGGCGCTGGCCTGCTCTACCAGAGCGCTCAGGAGCGTTATCCCGGCGCTCATGTTCGGCGCGTACAAAACCGGGGCTTCCCGCGCCGCGTCCACGATTTCCTTTTCGTCCGCAGGGGTAAGGCCCGTTGTTCCGATGATGCAGGGCTTATGGGCTTTGGCGGCCAGCCAGACAAGGCGGCGCGTGGCCTCAGGCATTGTGAAATCTATCAGAACGTCAGAGCGGTCGATCAATTCCTGCGGATCGTGGGTAAGGAAACAGTCTCCGCTCAGGGATTCGTTCGGTGCAACGCTTCCGCCTGCCAGTTCTACTCCCTTCCACGCGCCGGAGAGAATTTCCTGAACAACAAGCGTCCCCATCCGTCCCCGACATCCTGCTACGCCGATTTTTATCTGATCCATTTTAAACAGCCCTCCATGCCCTTAAAATAAACCGGAATCGGGGCAAAAGAAAAGGACGCCCTTTGCCGGGCGATGGCAAAGGGCATAATTTTCAGAATCCTGAGGTTTTGATTACGAAGGCTCGGGCGTGTCTTTTATCCAGCCTCTTTTTTTCTCCATGAGAATGGCGGGGACGGAAGATTTTTCAAGAAGTCTGGCCAGAGGCAGTGCGCCGTCCTTGATTGTGTAGGTGTCTCCGGTCAGGGTGTTCTCCAGTTCTGTTCCGTCCTTAAGGTCGACGCTCAGCGCGGCGTTGTCGTTGAAGATTCCTTTCAGGGACAGGCCCTCACCGATTTTTGCCGCGTCCTTGCCGCGAATGACAGGCGCGACCACGATGGCGGAGTCCTGGCCACGACGTCTTTCAAATGCAATGACTTCGCTGCCGTTTCTTGTCCCAAGGTGCTTGCCTTCGACCAGAGGAGTGTAGTCACCCTTCGTGAACAGCTCCGGATTTTCGGCCCGAACCTGAAGCGCGCGCCAGAGCGTATGCAGGAACAAATCTCCGTTGCGCGGATCTTTGGCCAGTTCTGTGCGGCTGGGCGGGGTTTGTGTCCATTCCCGGAGTTTGTCCGCAGACAGCCCAAAATCAACCGGGCGTCGGTTGTCGGGATCGACGAGGGACTGGCGGTGCGTCGGTTGTTCAATGCCCTGATAGATATCCGGGACTCCCGGCGAGGCAATTTGCAGGACCGTCTGGGAAATATCGGACTGCAAGGCAACGGGCAAAATTGTATCCCGGAAGTTCAGAAGCTCAAGGAGAAACGTGTTCCGGCTGCCTTTCTTCAGAAGATGATCGACGAAATCCAGACACGATTTTTCATAGGCCGGATCATTGTTGATCCAGTTCGTGGTGGCTTTGCTCTCACGAATAGCCTTGAGCGTGAATTCTTTCATCCGGTCGCGGAAACCGTCAATCCGGTCATCCGTGTTGTCCGTGATATCAAGTGGAAGTGCGCCGATAATCGTTTGGTAGATGGTCAGTTCGTCAACAGGCGAGGGGCCTTTTTCCGTTCTGTATTTTGCGTTGTCGTTTTTCCATCCCTCGACAAGCGTATCATAGTCCTCCGGCGTATGTGTGATGGCGTTGATGATGGCGCGCGTCAGAGGGCCAAGTTTTGTGTCATGCGTCTGAAGCGTTGTCAGACCCAAGGGATGGTGGGCGGCCTGATGTGTGTTGAATGCGTGGAACGCCCGGGTCGATGTGCCGAATGTTCCGGGGTCGCCGCCGACCTCGTTGAGCGAGCGCAGGCGCGCATAAAGATAATACGCCGTGTTCTCCTTTGCGATGGCCATCAAGGGGGCGCAAAGCTGCTGGAACTTCCAGCGAAAATCGGCTTTGTCCTTTTGCGCCTGTTCCGGGTTTCGGGAATGATTTTTTTCGCTGGGCGGTTTGCCGAGCAGAATATCGCCGATAAAATCGATGGCTTTTCCATAGGTGGCTGTGTTCGATTGGCTCTTTGCCCGGGTCAGAGCTTCCTGAATGCGTTCTTTGTCTTCGTCATCCAGCGAACCGTCCCTGTCGGCATAGGTTCGGTAAACATCGAATTCACAAACAATCAGAGAGGCTGCAACCCTGAGCATGTCATTGCTGAAGTCCCGGGTCATGGCGCTGTCTTTGGCAACTCTTTCGGCCAGCGTGGCGAGATCACTGATTTCGCTGCGCAGGGTCTGTGCCAGGGTATCTTTTTTGGTCACGGCCAGAATTTCGCCGAAGCTTCGTCTGTCTCCGGTAAAATCCTGATAGGCGTTTGTTAAGGCGCTTTCAGATTTTCTGTCGAGGAAAAGCCCCTGAACGATATTCAGGGCTTCATATCCGGTCGTTCCCTGAGCGGGCCAGTCCTGTTTGAGTTTTTCTTCGCCTTCGAGGATTTTTTCGACAACGATAGGGAAGTTTTTTGCGTGTTCCGGATCGTTCGGGAAAATGTCTGTTATTTTTCCCCGCAGTTTTTCCAGATATCCCTTCGGATCAGCAAGGCCGTCGACATGGTCAAGCCGCAGGCCCTGAATGACATCTTCCTTGATCAGTTTCAGCAAGGTTGAATGTGTGTAATCGAAAACCTCGGGATTTTCCTGACACAGGGTGATGAGATCCTTGATGTTGAAAAATCGCTTGTAATTGATGTCCGTTTCACCGAAATGCCACTCGGTGAGGCGGTAATTCTGCCGGTCGTGCAGGGCCAGAAAATCGTTCCGTCCTTCTTTTGAGTTGTAGTGCGCGAGGAGTCCGTCGATGCGATTCCGGAACGCGTCATTTCCCTTATATTCGTCCTTAAGTCCGGAATAGAGGTTCTCAGCCGCTTTTTTATGGCTTTCGTGGGAATTCCCGGGATTTTTCTGGAATTGGGCGAAGGGCCGGAGCATCTTACCAGAGCTGACCTTGTCAAAGGCAGATCCCTGACCATCTGGATCCTGTCCCAGCAGGTCTTCATAACAATCTGGAGAGATCGGATAATAATTGTCCCAGTACTGGATCAGGAGTTTTCCCGTTTCCTTGTCATAATGCAGTTTGAGCTGGTAGGTCCCATCTTCCAGAGGATCGTAGACGAGTTCCCCGATTTGCGCGCCCAGCGTGGGGACGATCAGTTTTCCATCCGCTTTTTCCTTTTCCCAGTTGATGAGGAAGAATTTGGCGTGTTCGCTTTCTTCTCCCCACTCGAAGACATCTTCCATGAATTTGTTTTTCGGGTCAGCGGCGAGGTGGTTCGGGACCCAGTCGATCATCATCGACAGCCCGCGTTTTCTGCATTCCTGACTCAATGCGCGCAGACCGTTTTCCCCGCCAAGGGCCTCCCGGATCTTCGTGGGATCGATTCCGTCATAGCCGTGTTCGGAGCCTTCCCGGGCTTCGAAAGGGGGGGACAGGTAAAGGGTCGAGATGCCGAGAGCCTTCAGATAGTCAAGTTGTTCGATGATCCGCGCGAAGGTCGTGCCCGGCTTGCCGTGTTTGTTGGGCGTCAGCTGGATTCTGTAGGTGGCGTGGGTGTGAGCGGAATTGCCCGCGATCTGCGCGGGGGAAGCATCTTCCATCATGACAACACTCCTCTTTTCTCTTTTTCGAGGCGGCGTTCCGCTTCGTTTTTACCGTTTCCGGGATATTCTCCGATAATGCGTACTTTTACAAAAGGTTTTTTGTAAAAGTAATGGATATTATGAAAAAACAAGAGGGTTGTCAAGGCGGATTTTTATGGCACAGTCTTCGGGCGTCTGGTTTTCCGGATCAATGTCGTTCAACGGAGATGCTGAAAAGATCTACCCCGCCCGGAAAACAGGCAGATCGTCGGCGGAGTCCAGCGCACGGATCAGATCCCTGTCCCGGCCATAGACGTCCTGTCCGAAGACCAGTTGTCCGCGCGAGTCCAGCCATGCGGTCTGATAGATGATATAGACCGGGATTTGCTTTTCCGCCTTGATATCCACGGTTCGGCCTTTGTCGATCAGGCTCTTCATTTTTTCACTGCTCCAGCCCTCATTGCCTGACAGGATGAAATCGGCCACGGCTTCCGGGTTTTCAATCCGCACGCAGCCGGAGCTTAAGGTGCGTTCCTCTTCGGCGAACAACTCGGGCGACGAGGTGTCGTGCAGGTACATGTCATAAGGATTGGGCATCAAAACCCGCACCTTGCCCAGAGCATTCCGGTCGCCTGCGCCCTGAACCATGCTCATCTGAGACAGATCGGATCCGTTAACGGATGCCCAGTCGATTTCATACGGGTCGACGCGGACCATCTTTCCGCCCTGTTTTTGCAGCAGGGTAATGCCTTTTTGAGACAGGTATCCCGGATCATTGACCAGCTTGGGCAGGAAATCCTTGCGCTTGATGGTCGGCGGCACCGTCCAGGTCGGGTTAAACCGCACGCCCGTGATGGTGGCCTTGAAGTCCTTGGTCCCGCGCACAGGCTTGCCCACGATGACCTTCATTTCATGGAGGACTTTTTCCCCCGCCACGGCCCACAGGGTCTGAGAGGGGATATTGACGATGATATACCGGTTTGGGCGTTCCTGATCGAGCCAGCGCAGCCGCTCCATATTGGCCAGAATCTGGTTTCTGCGCGCGGTCGGGGACTGGTTGAGAACCGCCAAGGTCTTCGGGCCAACAATAGCATCGGCCTGAAGCTTATGGTCCTTTTGGAATGTGGCCACAGCTTTGGCCAGAGAATCGTCATAGAAATTCTGCCTGTTTTCCGGTACGGGCGTTCCAAACCGCGCCCGTAAGAGCGGAACCATGGGATGCGAGTCGCCCGGATACAGAGGATGATGACCGAAATCGAGTGATTTCCAGTCTGCTCCCGTCCCTTCCTTGACCATGCGGATCAACTCTGCCTGCAAGGCGCGGTACAGCGCCCCACGCGGAGCCAGATCTGTCAGGTCTTTTTCCAGATTGCTGGAGTTTTCTGCCAGAGACAGAATGCGCCCGGCATCCATCGGGGTGCGGCGGATACTGGTTGCGCCTTCGGACCGTCCGGCCCGCGTGCCGGTGATATCACGTCCGTATCTTACCAGCGCGTCCGTCAGACGGATCTCCAGCGCGGACCGATTTTGTGCTTCAGACCCGGATTTCATCATTTGGTCAATGGCTTGAAGGTCGTATTTTGCGGGATTGAGGCCGTGTGTCCAGGCCTGATCCAGAACTGAAACCAGATCATGCGCCGCCCTGTTCGGGCCGTTTCCGCCGATCCACAGCGGGGCATTCGAGCGGGCGGCGTAAAAAGCGCGGATGGCCTGCGCATCGGATAATTTGCGTCCGTCTATCTTTCCGGCGGCGATGTAGGTCCGCAGATCCGGCGCCTCCCGTACGGGCAGAGCAGGTAAATCAGTTTCTGCTGCGGCCAGTTGAAGGACGGGCGAGGGGATCTCTGCGGCTCCGGCGATTTGCATGCACCCAAGAAGAAGGGCGGCAGACAGGCCCGCAATCAAAGGTAAACCCCGATGGTTTTTTGACACGAGCGCGCAGATCGCCATGGGTTAGAACCCTCCCCTTAATAATATGTCGCGTTTTCCCACGTCGACCAGTGTGCCTGAGTTTTGGTTAAAACGGATTTACCGTATTTCTCGAATTTTATGTATTTTTACGGGAAATCATGAAAAAAACCCCTCTTCCCTTGAGGGGGAGAGGGGGGTGTGTTTGAAGTCAATCGGGTTCGGTTTTAAGCCAGGGCTTTTTTCGCGGGGGCAGCTTTTGCCTTTGGCGGAGAGAGGGGGAAGCTGTGGGAATCGCCGACCTGAAGTTCGATGACTTCGTCGCCCACACCGATCATTGTCGGTTGGCCGAATTCCCCGTCCTCAATAGAAACCTTCAAGGTCTGGTTCTCCAGTTTGAGCCGCAGGGGGGTGTTCCGGTAAACCATCTGGAAAGACAGGCCTTCAAGCTCCGGCAACGGTTTGGGCGCGAAGTACAGGGTGTCATCCCGGACTTCCATCCCCATAAACCCACGCTGCATCAGGTCCAGCGTTCCGGCCATGATACCCATGTGGATGCCTTCAGGCGTCGTGCCGCCCTGAATGTCGTCCACATCGGCCCGCAGGGATTTCTTGAACATCTCCCATGAGCGCTGCGGGTCGATATCGGCCATGATGTCGGCATGGACGATGAGGCTGAGCGTTGAGCAGTGCGAACAGCGCTGGTAGTAATATTCAATGTTCCGGCGCATCGTGTCTTCGCCATATTCGTATCCCAGACGGGCGAAAAGGGTCTTGAGGTCGGATTCCGAGAACAGGTAAAACAGCATGAGTGTGTCGGCTTGTTTGGACACCTTGTATTTTTCCGCCGTATCCCCTTCGGCCTTCAGGATGAAGTCCAGACGGTACAGATTGCCGTATTTTTTGCGATAGGCGTCCCAGTCCAGCTCGCCAAGAGATTCATAGCCTTCGAACTGGCTGATGATCCCCGCGTCGTGGAAGGGAACGAACATCTTCGCGCTCATGTCCTCCCACTTCGTGATTTCCTCGTCGGTCAGATCGAGAATCGCGCACAGGCTCTTGCGGCGTTTCTTCGGGAAAAGATCCAGTGCCTCAATGACCGTGCTGAACATCCACGCAGCCATGATATTGGTATAGGCGTTGTTCTTGACGCCGTGTTCTTCCGAATCGTGGTACTTTTCGTGATATTCGTCCGGGCCCATGACGCCATGGATCTCATAGCGCCCCCGGTCCGGATTGTATTTCGCCAGAGAGGCGAACAGCCGCGCCACCTCAATCATCAGGCGTGCGCCGTGGTTCCACAGAAAGTTCAGGTCACGCGTGGCCTGAAAATATTGCCACATATTGTAGAAAATCGCGGCGTTTACATGGCGCTGGTTAAAGGAATAATCCGGGTACCATTTTCCATCGCGTTCGTTAAAGTTAATCAGGTGCGTTTCCTCGCGCCCGTCGCTGCCCGATTGCCATGGGAACATTGCGCCGTTATATCCCGCTTCCCGGGCGCGCTCACGCGCTTCGTCCAGACGGCGGTTGCGGTACATGAGCAACCCCCGCGTGATTTCCGGCATCCGGTAGTTCAGGAACGGATAGATATACATTTCATCCCAGAACATGCGCCCGTGGTAATGCTCGCCCGTCAGGCCGCGTGCGGGGGCTGCGGCGTCGATATCCGCCGAATGGCGCGAGCAGCACATCAGAATATGCGCGGTGTTAAAACGCAGCAGCATCTGGGCTTCCGGGTCGCCGGGCAGTTTGAAATCGCTCATGGCCCAGAGCTGGTCCCACGCCTGCTCCTGACGCTCATAGGCAAGGCCAAAGTCGCACCAGCGACATACGGCGATCTGGGCGGCGGCGAGAGGTTCGCTGATGGCCTGATCCTTGGAAGAATACAGCGCGACGATTTTCTCGATTCTCACCGGTGTTTTTTCGCGGACCGTAAAGGTCAGGGTCTGCTGGATATAGTCGTCCTGCATATGCAGGCTACGACCCGGTTCGATTTTTTCGTCGCCGACAAAGACATTCGTGCGAGCAGCCTGAGCGATATAGATTCGCGACTGGCTCGTCTGGACAATGAGCGAAATCCCGTCGCTTCCGATGGGGCCTGTGCGGACAGGGCGCAGATGTTTGCTTTCGAACTTGTGATAGACAGGAACGCCCCAGTTGACCACCCGTCCGTCCAGCGCCGAGATGACTTCTATCTCGCCGGACCAGTTTTCCGGCGTAATCACCCACTCAATGGCCGCCATGTGCATTTTGTGCATGCTCACGAATCTGCGGCTGGCGAGCGTGGTTTCACGGCCTTTCTTATCGCGGAAACGGATGGTGCGTGACACTACGGCCCGGCGGATGTCAAAGCTGTGATTGTAGGAGAGGATCTCGACATTTTCGAGGCTGAAAGGCTCGTCATTCTCGATGCGGAGCTTGAGCGGAAGCCAGTTGGGCAGATTAACCAGATCCTCGTTGGACACCGGGCGCCCGCCGATGATGCTGACGGCGCGGTTGAAACCACCGTGCATAAAGGTACCGGGATAGTGATTCGGGCCGCAATCGGACCATTCACACGCGCCTCGGGTGCAGAAATACCCGTTCCCGGTCGAAGTCAGGGCTTCGCGCCGCATTTCTTCTTCGGGCACATAGTGATCGTAGGAAAGTGTCCAGTTGCTCATTGCCTTATATCCCACCCCTCCAGGAATTGTCTGGCGCAGACCGATCTTTTTTATGCTTCGATCTCGCCGAGGTCTTGTACAACACTATCCGCGCCATTTTCAAGAAGCGCCGCAGCATTCCCCACGCGGTCGACTCCCAGAACATGGCCGAATTCACCTGCTCGCCCGGCCTGAACGCCGGAAATGGCATCTTCGACGACCACGGCTCTGTCTGCGGGAACGCCCAGCATGCGGGCGGCTTCCAGATAGGTGTCCGGGCGCGGTTTTCCCGGAATGCCGCGCGCAGCAGCGATCACGCCGTCCATTTGAGCGTCGAAAAGGTCTTTTATTTTTGCGGCTTTGAGGATGATTTCGCAGTTTTTGGATGAAGTTACGATGGCGACTTTCTTGCCCTTGGCCTTCAGGGCCTGGACGAGGGCGAGAGACGTTGGATAAACCTCCGCTCCGTTCGTTTCCAGTTCCCGGTTAACCTCAATATTCTTACGATTCCCGAGGCCGCAGACGGTTTCTTTTTCAATCGGGTCTTCCGGGGTCCCGAAGGGCAGGACGATTCCGCGGTGGCGCAAAAAGCAGTCTACCCCTTCGTAGCGGGGCTTTCCGTCCACGTAAGTATGGTAATCGTGCTCGGCATCAAAGGGAACAAATTCGGCGCCGGTATGCGAGGCGCGGTCTTTCAGATAAGCATCAAACATAGCCTTCCAGGATCGTGCGTGTAACGTCGCCGTGTTCGTAATCACGCCGTCCATGTCGAACAGCCATGCATCATAATCCAGAAGGCGCTTTTTCATAATAAAAACCCGCTTACAAGAAAAAACAAGGCATTGGCGAGATTTCTATAAAGTTCTGATGCTTTTTGCAAGCGCGAAAAAATCGAGACCCTAATTCACGGCCTTGTCGGCGCGCAATTGCCGCGCGCGGGCGAGAATCGAATCTTCAACTTTTCGGGGTGTTTCCGGGGAAACGGTGGCATCTTTCCATGATCCGTCCTTTCCGCGCATCTGCCGGAAAACCCGAACCCGAATGCCATCGGAGCGCAGTTGCTTGCCCAGAACAAAGACATTGAGTTTAAGGCGCTCATTTGCATTTTCAGGCGTCGCGTACCAGTCGGTCAGAATCGTCCCGCCGAACGGATCGGCGCTGGCCAGTGGCATGAAAGACACAGTATCAAGGGCTGCACGCCACAAATAGGCATTTACTCCGATGCCCGTTTCATCCGAATCGCCGGATTTTCCGCCAAACAGGGATAGTCCGCCTTTCCCGAGGATGCTGTCTGGTTCCGAGTAAATGTCGTTTTCTCCGCCGGGCGTGGAGGAGCGGTCCGCGCCAGTGGGGTATTTGGCTTGACGCTCAACATTGCTGCTGCAGGCGCACAAGAGGCTCAGCGCGGCAAAGGCGAGAAAGGGGTCTCGTATTCTGGAAAATTTTGTGTATGACATAACATTCGCCCTTTCATGAGGCACGGCATGGGTCGGAAAGCGCCCAAGCCTCTTTATTTACTATCATATCCTTTTTGCAGGCTCAAGGTGGGATCGTGCGGTGAGGGGGGATATTTGTGTTGCAAATGAGCAACATCCTTGGGGCGATTCTTGCCTGACCTCCCGCGTTTGACTTGACCTTGTCGCCTGAAAGCTCATAATTGCTCCCAAGGCGAGGCCGGGTCCGGACTTGCGCGCATGGAGGCCAGACCGGATCTTCAGGCATTGATTGGATAACTGATTTTTATTGGAGGACTCTGATGAAAAAACTTCTGCTCAGCACCGCCGTGTGCGGTCTGGCTTTTGCCTCTGCCCCGGCTTACGCCGAAGATGGCGGCGTCAAGCTTGGTCTTGGCGGCTTCTACAAGGGCTATGTCTCTTTCGTCGATCAGGACGAAACGCCGGATGCCGCCGCGGCTGGCGACACGTCTGAAGACATCAACAGTGTTGACTGGCTTCAGGACACCGAAGTCCATTTCACGGGTGAGGTTACCCTTGACAATGGTCTGACGGTTGGTGCGCATGTTGAAGCTCTGGCCGATGGCGGTGAGTTTACGGCGCAAGAATCCTATGCCTACTTCTCTGGCGCATGGGGTCGCATCAATGCCGGGGCCGAAGATGGTGCCGCGTACCTTCTGCAGGTTGCTGCGCCTTCGGCGGACAGCAATGTCGACGGTCTGCGTCAAACCATCAATGGCGTCAACTATGATGCCATGAACGAAGCCACGTCTGCGACTGCAACGCGCGGCAGCTTTGTTGGTTTGGTTCTGGATGAAAACTTTGCTGCGGATCAACTCGTGCGCAATTCCTCTGTTGCCGGTCAGGACGTTCTGGCCATCACAACGGCGGACACATGGCTGGTCAACCGTGGCTATGGCACGTTTGACTACGACAACGCCATCACGGGCTATTCGAACAAGCTGACCTATCTGACGCCTGTTCTGAATGGCTTCCAGGCCGGTTTTTCCTATACGCCTGATGTGTCGTATTCCAGCGACACCATGAATCGTTTCGACAGCAAGGCTGCCGGTTCTGTCTATGGTGACAGCTATGAAGTCGCGGCCCGGTACGAAGGTCAGTTTAACGCTGTGGGTCTGACCCTCGGTGCGGGCTATGCCTTCTCGGATCTGCGTGCGGCGGAAACGGCGCTGGCCTATCGCGATGTCAACAATGATGGCACTATCACGGTTGGGACGGATGCTGTTGTTGCGACGACCGATGACCGTCAGGCCTGGAACCTGGGTGGCGCGTTGACCTACGGACCTTTTGGTTTCGGCGTGACCTATCTGAACGACGACATGGGTGTTGATGGCGATGCAAACCGCGATACCTGGGCGTTCGGTGCGGACTACACGACGGGTCCCTTCAAGCTCGGCGCGTCCTACTACATGCAAAGCCAGGAGATTTTCAGCTCCAGTGAAATCGACACTGACCGTTACACGGGCGGTATCGTTTACACCTATGGCCCGGGCATGACCTTCCGTGGATCGGTGAGCTACGTCAATCATGACTCGCCGGTTTCCTATGCGACGGATGGAAGTGCGACTTCCGTTTTGCTCGGAACCCAGATCAACTTCTGATCTGGCGGCGTTTATAAATACCGGAAGGCGGCCCGAAAAGGCCGCCTTCTTTTTTAAGTTCTTCAAAAGAGATCGGGAGAAAAGACATGATTCGTTTGACGGTTTTCCATCCGTTTCTTGTGCTTTTTTGTTTTGGTGCCGGGTTTTCCTCTCTTGCGGCTGGCGCAGTGGAGAGGGCCGAATCACGATCGGTCTTTCTGTCCTCAATCGCGGATATTCCCTTGATGCCCGGTTTTGAAGAAATGGAAGCCGATCTGGTTTTGTTTGACAAGCCCGATGGGCGGATTGTGGAAGCCTATGCTTTGGGGCCATCCGTGACTGCCGAAGACGTAAAGGTCTTCTACGAATCGGTTTTACCCCGATTCGGCTGGCGTCTTGAAGGTGAGGGAGCCTTTATCCGGAACACCGAGCGGATTACCCTTGAAATCGCCAAAACAGAAGAAAAAACGGTCATTCGTTACAGGATTTCTCCTGGAATCGGCGTTTTCGCCCCCCGCTGATATCCGATGCTTGACAAAATGTGGATAAATCGCTAAAACGCGGTGTCGTCCGAACAGTGAGAATCGTACGTGGCGGGGGTGTTTCCTCCGTGAAACGAAAAAGTTTTGAAGAGAGCTCAAGATGGCAAACCATAAATCGTCTAAAACGAGAATTCGTCGTAACGCCCGTCGTGCTGATATCAATGCGGCCCGCCGTGGACGGATGCGCACCTTCGTGAAGAAGGTTGAGGCGGCGATTGCTGCCGGGGACGCTCTGGAGGCCGAGCAGGCCTTGCGTGCCGCCCAGCCGGAACTGGCCCGTGCTGCGAGCAAAAGCATTCTCCATGCCCGGACGGCTTCCCGCAAACTTTCGCGTCTTTCCGCCCGAATTGTAAAGCTCAAGGCGGCTGCCTGATTTTTTTTGGCGCGTTTAGGACTTTCTTAAAATATCAATAGGGTGTTCGCATGGCTGCGGGATGTTTTCCTGCGGCCATTTTCTTTTGTTTTACGAAGATCGTGGGCATTTTCCGGAGACGTGACACATTTTTTCTTTTTTCAATTTTCTCTTTTTGACCCCGTTGCGTGAGAGGAAAAAATATGGTGTATTGTTTTTGTCAGCGGCACCAAATCAAACACAGGTGTGAATAGCCGTAGAACTGGGCGCTTTTCGGCGTCTTTCTGCAGGAGGGGAGGGCTGTGCCTTCTCTATCCCTTCATCCCGGCTCGTGTGTCCGAGATGAAAAATCCGGAAGGAAGAGGATCCCGATGGGGACTCTTTCAGGTTGAAGGATACAGGTGCAGATCGCAGGATCAGAGTATCGAGGGAGGATACAGATCGCGATCTTCGAACAGGGGTTTTCAATTTCATTGATGGATTGAGGCGAGCGCGGCGGAATCATGTTCCGTTGTGTGGAGGAGGGATTTTTTGTCTTTTCTCCAGTGTTTTTCCGTCTGTTCTACCCCCCGCAGCCAGAGGATGTTCCTTTATTTCGGCGCGGCTTTCGTTTTTGCCTGTATTTCCATCGAGCATGATTGATTATTTTCGGAGCTAAAGAGAAAACATGTCAGAAACGATCAGAGTATCCGCGTCCGCCGAAACATCCACTTCATCTGCCAGACTTTCAGAATCCTATGCGCCAACACCGGAAATCGCTTCCCTTTGGGATGGTGTTCATGAGTCCCTGCGTCTGGAGTTTGGTGAGGCGGCTTTTCGCAGCTGGCTCAAACCCCTGGTGCTTCAAGCCTATTATCATGGCACGCTAGAGGTTTCTGTGCCTACCCGTTTTATGCGGGACTGGATTCACAATCATTATGCGGCGCGGATTCTTGAGATTTGTGTGGCGGCCAATCCAGATATTCGGCGTCTGGAAATCGTTGTTGTTCAGAATGCCATTCCGTCCGAGGAGCCAACTCCGGCGATTCGTGAGCGTGCCGCGAAAGCGAATCAGAATCATGACGATGCTGCGCTTTTGGAATTGTCCTCGCCGCTTGATCCGCGCTTTACGTTTGAGACTTTTGTGGTTGGAAAGCCCAATGCTCTTGCTCATGCAGCTGCCCGGCGCGTAGTCGAGAGCGCGGCAGTGCCTTTTAATCCATTGTTTTTGTATGGTGGTGTAGGGCTTGGCAAGACTCACCTGATGCATGCGATTGCCTGGGCGATGCGTGCGCACTGGCCGGAAAAGCGCGTGATGGTTCTGTCTGCCGAGAAATTCATGTATCAGTTCGTCCGCGCCTTGCGGGCAAAGGATACGTTTTCCTTCAAGGAGATGTTCCGGTCTGTGGATGTTTTGTTGATGGATGATATTCAATTCATCTCCGGGAAGGAATCGACGCAAGAGGAATTCTTCCATACTTTCAATGCGTTGGTTGACCAGAACAAGCAAATCATCATTTCATCGGATCGTCAGCCTTCGGATCTGGCAGGGATTGAGGATCGCTTGCGTTCCCGTTTGTCTTGGGGGCTGGTCGCCGATATCCAGCCGAGCAGCTATGATCTGCGTCTGGGGATTCTGAAGGCGCGTCGGACGCAACTCGGGGTGCATGTGCCCGATTCGGTTCTGGAGTTTCTGGCCCTGAAGGTCACGAGCAACATCCGCGAACTGGAAGGTGCTCTGACCCGGATCGTGGCCCATGCGGATGTGGTCAGTACGCCCGTAACGCTTGAGACGACTCAGGATGTTCTGCAGGATCTTTTGCGCGCTCATGATCGCCGGATTACGATTGATGAAATTCAGCGCAAGGTCGCCGAGCATTACAATCTGCGTGTTTCTGACATGCATTCCGCGCGCCGGGCCCGCAATGTGGCTCGTCCCCGTCAGGTTGCGATGTTCCTGTCCAAACAGCTTACGGCGCGCTCTTTGCCGGAAATCGGGCGTAAGTTCGGCGGGCGTGACCACACCACGGTCATGCATGCGGTGCGCAAGATTGAAGAATTGCTGGAAACGGATGTTCAAATTGCGCAAGATGTGGATATTGTCCGCCGGGCGCTCACAGGATGAGGGGGTCTGGGTGGCTCATCTCTCGGGCAAGGAAAGAGACGTAAGGTTATGATAAAAAACACGATCGAGTCTTATGGCGTCATGGCAAAGGGGCTTCACTGGCTCGTTGCCCTGATGATTGTGGGGCTTTTAGGGGTGGGCCTCTATATGACCGATCTTGAAAGAT
This sequence comes from Rhodospirillales bacterium, assembly GCA_020638285.1. GTDB lineage: Bacteria > Pseudomonadota > Alphaproteobacteria > Micavibrionales > Micavibrionaceae > JACKIV01. The sequence goes on from JACKIV010000002.1 coordinate 386,313, forward strand.
CGCCGTTCAGATCCGAGCTTTACGGGATGCATAAATCTTTCGGGGCAGTGGTGCTGGGGCTGATGATCTTTCGTCTGTTCTGGCGGGCGGTGGTTTCTCCGGCACCGGGATCCATGCCAACCCATGCACCATGGGAGCGGTATCTGGCGCGCGGCGTGCATTATGCATTTTACCTCACTTTGATCGCCATGCCTTTGTCGGGATGGCTTATGTCTTCTGCGGCGGGGCATCCGGTTAGCGTTTTTGGCCTGTTTTCCCTGCCTGACCTCGTCGGACAGGACAAGGCTCTGGCCGGATTCATGCACGAGGCTCATGAAATTCTCGGGAATGTCATTATCGCCCTGATTGTCTTGCATGTTGCCGGGGTTTTGAAACATCTCGTCATGGATCGGGATGGGACCTTGTTTCGGATGCTTCCGGCGTGTTGTTCCCGATGTGGTGCCAGGCCTCAAGTCTGAAATTTTCTTAAAAAACCTGTGGTCAAGTCATTCGGGCGTATTCCGTTCGCAAGGGGGATCTTTTACGATTTCCCCATGCGATTGTGTTTCCTGTTTCTTGTTTTCTCAGCTTTTTGTGTCCTGACGGTTCGTTTGGCCGCAGCCGATTCTGCTGTGTGGGATTCACCGTTCCCTGCGCCCGATACGGGGGAGTCTGAAGAGCCTGTTCCCGAGTCTGTTTTGCCGGAGAGACCGGACGAATCGGGGGCCGGGTTATCCTCTCTTGAGGCGGCTTATGCGGAGCGATTCGTCGATGCGCCGCGCCAGTTCGGCTATAGCCTGTTTTCCAATTCCGGAAAATACCTGCCCCGGAATCGCCCGGACCTTCCTGCCGGGGCGGCGCAGGACGATGTTTTGCTCAATTTCGGGGATTCCCTGCGCGTTGCCTTTCGGGGACAGAGAACCGATTCGGGTGTCTATCGGGTTGATAATGACGGAGCGATTCTGTTGCCTGATCTGGAGCCGATTTCGGCGGCGGGGCGGTCTCTGGGCGATGTGCGCGAAGGGATTGAGCGTGCGATATCCGGTTTTCACAACACGAAAGCGTCTGTGTCTCTGGTTTCGGTTCGCCAGATTGAAATTCTGGTGGTGGGTCATGTCGCCCGTCCGGGCCGCCAGATCCTCACGCCGTTTCACAATGTTCTGGATGCCCTGAACGAGGCGGGGGGCGTAGAGAAAGCGGGATCCCTGCGCCGGATCAAACTCGTGCGCGCCGGGCGTAGCGCCTTGATTGATCTGTACGGCCTGTTGATGTACGGCAGCGATGCGAACGATATGGGATTACAGGACGGAGATCGGATCATCGTTCCGCCTATCGGCCCCACTCTGGCCGTTGCGGGTGAGGTTAAACGCCCTGGAATCTATGAAATTCTGCCTCTGCCTCGCGGTCTGCGCGATGGACAGCAAGGCTGGGCTGAATCGTTGTCTCTGAACGATCTTCTGGATCTGGGCGGGGGTGTTCTGGCCCCGGGGCGTAATCGGTTTTTGCGGATGAGCCTGACGCCTGACGGACATGAGGCTGTAGAAGAAGTAAGAGATTCGCTTGAGTCCGTTTTTTCGGAAGGCGATATTCTGAATGTCGCGCGCGGCAGCGCCAAGCGGGCTGGAACTGTGACGTTATCTGGAAATGTGCGCAGGCCCGGTTTGTACGCGCTGGACCGAACTCCGACCTTGAGTGCGCTGCTTGACGGCGAGGCTGCGCTCGGTCCGCGGGTTTATCCTCTTATCGGCGTGATTGAGCGATGGGATCCGGACCGGTTGACGGGTAGTCTCCTCGATTTTCCTCCTGACAAGGTCCTCTTGCGTGCGTTCGACCGGAAACTGTCTGACGGGGATACGGTTCACCTGTTTTCCATGGAGGACATTCGCGGGCTGGGGGCGAGCACCGCAAAGACAGAGGAAGCGGCCTACGGTTCCGCCGATGGAGGTGAGGGGTTGGATCCAATGCTGGCGGGGTTTTTGAGAGAACGATGCGTGCGGATCGGGGGGGCTGTGCGCGTTCCCGGCGCGTTCCCGGTTTCAGGCGGCGGGGTGAGTCTGGAAAGTCTCGTGGCTGTGGCTGGAGGACCTGGCCTTGACGCCGATCCGGCTGCGATTGAGGTTGCTGCGGCTCATTCCCGGCCTGGTGAGGTGGCGCGTAAGCGGGTTGCTCTGGGTGGAAAGGAGCCTGCGATTGTTTTGAAACCCGGCGATTCGGTTCGGGTTGGGGCGAAATTCAAGGTTATTCGCGGGAAGACCGTGACCATCGGTGGAGAAGTCCGTAATCCCGGTGCCTATGATCTGGTGGCCGGAGATCGCCTGTCGGACCTTTTGGCGCGGGCAGGGGGGATAACCCCGCAAAGCTATCCGGAAGGTGCGATCTTCAGCCGCGAATCCGAACGTCGGGCCGAAGAATCCCGCTTTCGGGCGGCAGCGCAGGATATGGAACGGGCGATTGCCGCTTCGGTTGATTCGGGCAAGGCAGGCGAGAAACCGGACGTGTCTCAGGTGGCGCTGGCTCGCGATCTGGCGGCCGAGCTGCGCGCGGCGCAAGGTGCAGGCCGGATTACCGTGGAGGCCGACCCCGGCAGACTGGCCGCGCAGCCGGAACTGGATATCCTGCTCGAATCCGGCGACCGGATTTACATTCCGGCGCGGCCTTTGACGGTGCGGGTGAGCGGAGAGGTGTTGTCTCCGGCTTCCTTGCAGTTTCGCAAGGGCAAGGATGCACGCGATTATATCGATCAGGCAGGAGGATTTTCGTTCCATGCGGACAAGGGCCGGGTTTTTGTGGTGTATCCGGACGGGAGCGCCCAGCCCTTGTCTGTGGATTCATGGAACCATCGCCCGGCGCTGATTCCGCCTGGTTCAACCATCGTTGTTCCGCGTGATCCCAAGCCTTTTGATTTTCTCGACAGCGCCGAAAAAGTTACGCATATTCTGAGCAATCTGGCACTGACAGGGATCTGGCTCGACGATATCCGGAACGGGGATTGAAAACAGACCTGTTTTTGAGAGTGAGAAGTTCAGAAGATTGGCGCAGACTCCAGAAGGACGCACCATGCAAGAGAACAAGGTTGCGTGCCACATCCCCGAAACTGTCACATAAGTTGCTCATATTCCAGCAAGACCACAAGAAACGGACAGCCCGCCGATTAAGCTTACAACATTGGCAGTTTCTTGGTTCTTCCAGATTCTGCGCACTGGAGAGGGAGGGTTTCTTCTGGCATTTAAGAAAGGTTGGCGGTGTGCGGTGGCCTAACTTAGCTACTGGCCTAGCTTGCAAGCGTTGATTTTATTGAGATTATCTCCTGATACCATAGATGTTGATGGTATTCCTTGCAAAGGAAACGGTACTTTTTGATGTCGATGTTATGTCAAAATTGTTTATCTATCTTTTAGAAGGACTTCCGATAACAGAGAGTCGATGTCGCCTTTTATTTTAGGAGGTCTGCTATCGATGTGGGTATGATATTTTTTTGAATCTGGTCCCCAATCAAAATAGATACCTTTATCGCCTTGTTTTAGAAGTTCGGCTTCTTGCTGAGAAATGGTCAAATCCACTTGATGGAGTAATTTGGTATTTTTGTCACCGATAATTTGGGCATATATCTCTAGGCTATAATTTCCTGCTTTAAACACAAAGGATTCGACATCAGTGGGTAATAGAAAGTGATGATTTGAGGCAATGCCTGTATCACCGATAAATAGCCCACTCCCCCTGTTTAACTCTTTAGAACCATATACCCATATATTAAAGTTTTGCTGAGTTTCTGATCTTTTAAGACGGACATATAGATTTTCTATTACCCTTCCTTTTTTGGATGTAGAATATAGAAGCGTTCGGAAAAATATTTTAGATGATTTTTTATCTCCCCCCATCTGGCCCAAAAAAATAACAGTGGGTTGCGTCATTCGAATAGACCCTTTTCTCAAAAGAGTCAGCCACATTGTTGTTACGGAGACTATAAGGGCCGCAACAGACAGAACTGTACTAAATTCAAGTGTCATCATATTTCGCCCATTACCTTCTCTAAGTCCTTATCTATCATTCGCTTGCCTTAGAATTTGCTTCTAAACTGCCTAGCGGTATTCAAAAAAGCTATTGCCTGAAAAGCTCCGTACCAGTACGGAGCTACCATAAATTTCTGCGAGTTTTTGGCTATATCCTCCGCAACCCGTATCATTCATGACTATATCGGTACGGAGGCCATTTGGGAAGATGTTGAAGTTATTGGGCATTTTCACCACTTTTCCGTACTAGTTGAAAAATGGTTGGAAAAATAATGGCGGAGTCGGAGGGATTCGAACCCTCGATACGGCTTTAAGGCCGTATAACGGTTTAGCAAACCGCCGCCTTCAGCCTCTCGGCCACGACTCCCGTTTAAAAAGTGCTCCCCCATAGGACAAACTGCTGGATGTTTCCTACAGAACGCTTTTCTAGCAGGCGCACGCGGGGGATGCAACTGATCTGACGCAAAACGCACCATTTTCGATGAAACATTTTTCGATCTCACAGACAGGGTGCCAGTAATCCTCTCCTTACGCCGCGCATGAGTTTCCAGAATGTTTTTCATGATTTTCGGAAGTCCGGGCCATGCTCTCTGTTTCGCCATCATAAAACGGATAGCGATAAGACAGGGCAAGCGTTTTCCGGTCTTGTGTCAAATCGGCCAGTGTCTCAAAATCAGTCGTCACAGAGCGGTTCATCCGCATGTCATCGCACCCGGCCAGATGCAGAATTCCGATTTCCTTGTGGGGCAGGAAGGGTTCCACGAACCGCTTGCTTTCCTCATCCCACAGAGGTTTGAATTCGCACAGCCAGTGGCACCACGCGGGAAGAATTTCCGCTGGATACCCGTCCAGATGCACCATCATGCCCATGGTCAGCTGTTCTGCTGTAAAGACCTTTCCTTTGTCCAACGCCTTAAGGATTAAATCCTGCCATCGTTCCCAGTGCGGTGCATCCCCGCGCAGGGCGAAGACTCCGGCCTGAAGCACATGACGCGGCAGCAAGGCCCGGGCCGTCTCAAAACCGAAAGCCAGACGTGCGTTTGTAAAGTAAAAACTGCGGACTTTCCAAGGCCAGTGCCCGATCCATTTGACCCGAACTGTCCGCGGATAACCCCGATCCGTTTGGGGGGCAACCGCCAGTTTTCCTCTTTGTGCGCCGCGAATGAACAGTTCTACGGCTTCCCAGTCCTGAACCCATGTATCGGCATCCATCCACACATACACTTCATAATTCGGAAAATAATCGCGCAGGAACGGTCTGTTAATGCAGGCTTTGTAATACTCGCGTCCGCGAATGCGCCTGGCTGAGATCTTTTTGGGCCACGCTGCGCGCTCTATTCCTGTGACAAGGGGGCGAAGCGTCTCAATTTGCGCGGGTGTCAGGCCAACGTCGAGGATGCAGATATCCATGTCCCGGCTTTGCGGAAAGCGTCGGACGGACTCAATCCATTCCCGTAACATGGGATAATAGCGTGCATCGGCAGAAGAAATCAGGGCAATCCGGGTCATGTGGGCCTTTCCATGTCTTCGATCAGGAGCAAAAGTGCGGCTTGTGTTGTCTGAGAGCGGATGGAATCGCGGTCCCCTGTGAACCGGTTCATGACGGTTCTTTTCGGCCCACTCCGTTGCGCAAGGCCAATATAGACAAGCCCGACAGGTTTCTCATCGCTTCCGCCTGAGGGGCCCGCTATTCCAGTTACGGAAACAGATATTCCGGCCTCGCTGTGCTCCAGTGCGCCGATGGCCATGGCCGATGCAACTTGCGCGCTGACGGCTCCATGCGTTTCGAGAAGGGGAATCGGGACCCCCAGCATTTGGGTTTTTGATGCATTGGAATATGTTACAAACCCCCGATCAAAGACAGAGGATGAGCCGGGCCGGGTTGTTATGGCGGCGGCAATCATCCCTCCGGTACAGGATTCTGCCGTCACCAGAGAGATGCCGGATTTTTCCAAAAGAGCGCACAGACGCGCCACGGTTTCAGATAAGTCCGGCATAGTGAACTCCTCCAAGGCACAGTGCCGCATAAATTCCGGCCATTATGTCGTCGGCGATAATTCCCGACGGGCCTTTCCAGTTTTTGTCAAAATAGGAAACCGGCCACGGCTTGAGGATATCGAAAAGCCGGAAAAAAACAAAGGCGCATGAAACCGAAACCATATCCGGCAAGGCGGCAAGAAGCGCAATCCACATCCCCAGAAATTCGTCGATCACGATTTCCGAGGGGTCTGTGGCGGCGGTGTCGGTCAAAGTCTGATAGCGTCGGACAGACCAGAAGGCGATGGGGGACAGGGCTATGATGGCGCACAAAAGGAGCGGTGGGCCGCCTGTGATCAAAAGGCCCGCACCAAAAGGCAAGGCAGAAAGAGTTCCCCATGTTCCGGGGGCCGGGCGCATCAGGCCGCTGCCCAGACCGGTGGCGATCCAGAAAGAAGGCGATTTTATTTGAAGCTGCGTGACCCGTTTCATTGGTTCATCCTTGGGTCATTTCTGGATCATGATCCGGTTCACGAGGAAATTCGACGCTGACTGTGGCCTGGGCGGCAAGCCCCTCGCGCCTTCCCAGAAAACCAAGTCCTTCGGTGGTCGTGGCCTTGATGCTCACGCGGTCCCGGGAGATATCCAGCATCTTTGCAACGGATTCCTGCATCACTGTGCGGTACGGGCCGATTTTAGGGACTTCACACAGAATGGTCAGGTCAACATGAACGATGCGTCCGCTTTTTCTGCGAACAAGGCCCGTGGCGTGTTCGATAAAAACGCGGCTGTCTGCTCCTTTCCATCGCGGGTCAGCGGGTGAGAAATGTGTTCCGATATCTCCGGCGGCGATGGTTCCAAGCAAGGCATCGGTCAGGGCATGCAGCCCTGCATCCGCGTCTGAATGTCCAACCAGGCCAAACGGTGCCGGGATATCAATCCCGCATAGGCGCACCGCATTTTTTTCACCCTTTTCCGTGAAGGCATGCACATCAAATCCCGTTGCTGTTCGTGTTTCCGGAATCCGTACGCCTTTTTCGGGTTCTGTCATAATGTGGCCTCTTGCCCAGTCCAGATCTTCTGGTGTTGTGATTTTGATATTGTTTCTGTGGCCGGGAACAAAGCGTACAGGCAGGCCCATTGCGCTGACAAGCCCCGTATCATCTGTATAGATTCCCGGTGGTGCGGTTTCATGTGCCCGCCGCAGTGGGCCATAACGAAAGGCTTGAGGGGTCTGAATGGCCCATAATCCGTCCCGGTCCACAAAATTTTCGGCAATTCCGTTGGATCCCCGGCGCAAGGTTTCGGAAACCGGAAGTGCCAGAGTGGCAGCATCAAATCCAGCTTCTGAAGATTCGTTTTCAAGAGCTTGAATAACATCAAAAATACGATCTTTTTTGACAAGAGGGCGCGCCGCATCGTGGATCAGGAGAATATCATTATCCAAAGCATTAGAAAAAGACAGCAATCCCCTGTAAACACTTTCTTTTCTGCTGTCTCCGCCGTAGCATGGCGTGGGCAGGGAAAGTCCTGTTATACTCGATTCGTAGAGCGCCTTGTGGGCCGGATCAATGACGATGTGGATTTCTTGTAGTCCCGGAAGGCCATAAAAAACGTCAATCGTCTGACGCAAAACGGTCTTGCCGCCAAGGTCCAGATATTGTTTGGGTGTGTCCGAGCCCATCCGTGAGCCATGCCCGGCCGCGACAATCAGAACGGAGAAAGGATGTCTGGGTAAAGGCATGGCTTGTTTCAATCCGCCGCCAGAGGAAAGGTCTGTTGTGTCTGGAGATCGGTTATGCATCGAGCAATAAAATCCGTCATGTCAGACTTCAGGCGGATAAAATTTTCGGTCTTCTCAAGTGTTTTTTCATTCATATACAGATGTTTGGAGATTTCTATCTGAAGGCTGTGTCGCCCTTTCCGGGGTGCGCTGTGGCGGCGGAGAATTTCCATGCCTTTGTACGGATCGTTCAGGGCTACACGATATCCCATACGGATCAGGTTATCCCGCACCATGTAGAGGTAGTCGCGTCCGCAGGTTGTCCCGTCACGGTCGCCCAAAACGATATCTGCGGCTCTTGCCCCCCCGCAGGAGGGCATCGAATGAAGGTTCAGATGCAATGCGCAGCCAAAGAGAAACACGGCATCGTCCAAAAGGGCCGAAAGCACGCTATGATAGGGGGTATAATAACGATCAATGCGCTTTTGAATCTCTTCCTGTGAAAGTTTCCGTCTATAAACTGGCGTGCCGGGACGCACCAGCCGATGCACCAGCCCAAATCCTGCGGCGCTTCGGTTGGACGGTGCGATTGGGCCTTGCCACGGAGTATCCAGAAGAAGGGGATCTATATCCGTAATATTGCGGTTGACATCAATGTAGACGCGCGGAATACGTGCGCAAAGCAATGGTACCCCCAAGGCTGGTGCCTTGTCGAAAATTTCGTCCACATACGAATCCTCGGCTTTGCGCAGATCGTTCAAAAAGCAGCCATAATCAAAATCCGCAGGATAATCTCGCCCGCTGTGTGGTGAGTCAAGCACAAGAGGTGTTGGCCGCTCGGGGCGAAAAATATGGCAAGCCGGAGATGAAAAACAAGCAATTCTCATCCTCTATCTAAACCATGAATCCTGTCCTTCTTTCAAGGCTGCCCTTGCCTTTTCCGGCGCAGTTTGCCAAACATGGAGCCATCGCTTGCTGCGAAACAGAGTAAATGAGGAAAAAACCATGGCTCGGGATAAATCCACCACAACCGCTGCTGCGATTATTGACCAGCCTTTGTCGGATATTTTATCGCAACGGTATTTGTCGTACGCCTTGTCTACGATCATGAGTCGTTCTTTGCCTGACGTACGCGACGGTCTTAAGCCCGTCCATCGGCGGCTTTTGTATGCGATGAGCCAGCTTTCCCTGAAGCCCTCGACCCCCCCTAAGAAATCCGCCAGAATCGTCGGGGACGTTATCGGTAAATACCACCCGCACGGAGATACAGCCGTTTATGACACGCTCGTGCGTCTGGCGCAGGATTTCAGCGTGCGCTATCCCCTCATCGACGGGCAGGGGAATTTCGGAAATATTGACGGCGATAATCCGGCGGCCATGCGTTATACGGAATCGCGCCTGACCGATGTGGCGTTGCTGTTGCTGGAAGGCATCGACGAAGACACCGTCGATTTTCGTCCAACCTATGATGGATCTGAAACCGAGCCGGTAGTTTTGCCCGGCGGTTTTCCAAATCTTCTTGCCAATGGTGCATCGGGAATCGCGGTCGGAATGGCCACAAACATCCCGCCGCACAATGTGGCTGAACTGTGCGATGCCATGGACTTGATGCTGGCCGGGGACCCCAGTATTGAGGCGCTGGCCGGGATTGTGCGGGGTCCGGACTTTCCCACGGGCGGCATTTTGATGGAGTCGCGGGAATCCATCGTGGAATCCTACCGAACCGGGCGCGGCAGTTTCCGTCTGCGCGCGCGGTGGGAGCGTGAAGAGATCAAGGGAGGAACATACCAGATCGTCGTAACAGAAATTCCTTATCAGGTTCAAAAATCAAAACTGGTCGAGCGCATTGCAGAGCTGATTCATGAGCGCAAAATTCCATTGCTCGAAGACGTGCGGGATGAGAGCGCCGAAGACGTCCGTCTCGTGATCGTGCCCAAAAGCCGCAACGTCGATCCGGCGGTGTTGATGGAGGCTTTGTTCCGTCATACGGATCTGGAGACGCGTTTTGGCCTCAACATGAATGTTCTGGAGGCGGGCCGTGTGCCCCGGGTCATGAACCTCAAGGAAATTTTGCGATCGTGGCTGGATCATCGCAAGGACGTTCTCGTGCGCCGGTCCATGCACCGCCTGGGCCGGGTCATGAACCGGATCGAAGTTCTCGATGGATACTTGATTGTTTATCTGAATATTGACGAGGTGATCCGGATTATCCGTGAGGAAGACGAGCCGAAACAGGAGCTTATCAACGCGTTCGGGTTGAACGACGTGCAGGCCGAAGCCGTTTTGAATATGCGTTTGCGCAATCTGCGCCGCCTTGAGGAAATAGAGCTGCGCCGGGAACATGACGCCTTGAGCCGCGAGCGCGAGGCGCTTGAAAAGCTTATCAAGTCACAGGCGCGGCAGTGGACCGAGATCAAAAAACAGGTTGCGGCCCTGCGCGAGATGTTCGGGCCGAAAACCGCGCTGGGCAAGCGGCGCACCGAGATTGGCGGGCCGCCCGTGGCCCTTGTGGTCGATCTGGACGAGGCCATGATCGAGCGTGAACCGGTGACGGTTATCTGTTCTGACAAAGGCTGGATCCGTGCCATGAAGGGGCACGGGCTGAACCCGGCAGATTTTAAGTACAAGGAAGGAGATTCCGGGCGCTTCATTCTGGAGGCGCAGACAACGGATCGCCTTGTGGCCTTTGCCACGAACGGGCGATTTTACACCATCGGATGTGACCGTTTGCCGCCCGGACGGGGCTTTGGCGAGCCGGTACGCCTGATGGTGGACCTGCCTAATGATGCAGACATCGTGTCATTGATGGTTCATGCTCCGGGTCAGAGGATCCTTGTGGCCGCAAGCGGTGGGCATGGGTTTATTGTGTCTTCCGATGATATTCTGGCCCAGACGCGATCTGGAAAGCAGGTTTTGAATCTCGAAACAGGGGGGGAGGCGCATTTGTGCCTGACTCTCGGTCCGGCGGACGATCATCTGGCCGTGATCGGGACGAATCGCAAGATGCTGGTATTCCCTTTGAGCGAAGTTCCGGAAATGAGTCGGGGAAAGGGCGTTATCTTGCAGCGCTATAAGGATGGATCTTTGAACGATGCTCTGGGGTTTTGCCTTGCGGACGGACTGTTTTTCACGACCGGGCGGGGGCGAACGCTGGTCTCGGATATCAAGCCCTGGTTAGGGCGTCGGGCGCAAAGCGGTCTTCTGCCTCCGAATGGGTTTCCGAAAAACAATCGGTTCTCATGAATGAAATGGTCCGGTGTGGATCGGATCATCCATGGTCAAAGGGGTTATTCTTTTTCATGTTTCAGGGGAAATAAACGCTTCCTTGCGTTTTTTTGAACGGGGCCGGACGTGTCGTCGAGGTTCCTGTTTTCCCATCCATTGTTTTTTCCTGTTTGACGAGGTCTTCGCGCAGAAGGATAATGCTGATCCGCCTGTTTTTTGGGTCAAGTGGTTTGTCCGGGATCAGATGATCCGTATCGGCGCGTCCGACAACATTCTGGATTCGTTTTTCCGGCAGGCCTGCACCAAGAATGACCCGGCGGCTTGCGTTTGCCCGGTCACTTGACAGTTCCCAGTTTGTATAATCCGCACCCGCGCCGTAGGGAACGCTGTCCGTGTGTCCACGAACGGAAATCTGGTTTGGAAGTTTCTGAATCACGCCTGTCACCATCTCCAGAAGCTTCTTTGTTTTCTCAAACATTTTTGCGCTGCCTGAGGGGAACATGGACGCGCCTTCCTGATCGACGATCTGAATTCGCAACCCTTCGGGGGTCATGTCGATCATCAGGTTTTTTTCGAGTTGGGCCAGCTCCGGGCTTTTCTGGATCTCTTCCTGTAATTTCTGTTTGGCTTCTTCGAATCGCTCTTCTTCAAGTTTGCGCATCTGTTCTTCCAGTGCCTGCCGGTCCAGCTCTTCCTGTGCTTCTTTTTGCTGAAGTTCCAAAGGTTTGTCCGGTGCCAGAGTCTGAACGTCCGTGGACTGGTTTCCTTCGGGAGATACAGACATGCCGCCCAGAACGCCGCCCGCGCCGCCTGTGTCGCTGGAGACGATCGGCTTGGTCGGGTCGAAATAGTCCGAAAGGGCATTTAATTGTTCTTTTGTGGAGACATTCAGAAGCCAGAGCAGCAGAAAAAACGCCATCATGGCTGTCACAAAGTCGGCATAGGCAACTTTCCATGCCCCACCATGGTGGCCGCCTGCGATCTTCTTGATCTTTTTGACGATAATCGGTCTTACTACCGCGCCGTCCTTGCCATCGGCCATGGGGTGTGCCTTTCGTCAATCAGCCCGGCGCGGGCAGCTCATTGAGCTTGTTTTCAAGCTCCGCAAACCCCGGCTGGAGGTGATGGGGAAGGCATTTGCGGGCAAATTCTACCGCAACCTGCGGCGCTGCGCCATTAAGAAAGGCAATGGTCGCCGTCTTCATGGAACGAAAATATTGCGTTTCCGATTCGCCTTTCACGGCCAGCGCCCCCGCCGTCGGGCCGATAAATCCATAAGCAACATAAACCCCCAGAAAAGTTCCAACGAGCGCCGATCCAATCATGGCGCCCAGAACTTCCGGCGGTTCGGAAATAGAAGCCATTGTCTTGATAACGCCCAGAACGGCGGCCACAATCCCCAGTGCCGGAATCCCGTCTGCCATGGTCTGGACAGCATGGGAAGGATGCATGTTTTCGTGATGGATCGTCTCAAGTTCCTCGTCCATCAAATCCCCGATCTTGTGTGGATCTTCGTTGCCCAGAGAAATAATCCGCAGATAGTCGCACAGAAAAGCTGTCGCATGGTGGTTTTGCGCGAAACCCGGAAACCGTTTGAACAATTCGCTGTCGTGTGGATTTTCGATATGCTGTTCCATCGAAAGCCAGCCCTTCGTTCGGGCCAGTTTGAAGATGCTGTAGAGAAGGCTCAGGAGTTCAATATAGGAATCCTTATTGTGTGCTTCCGGTTTGATGAGGCAGTTAAGGCCCTTGAGAGTGTGTTTGATGAGCGTTGGAGAATTCGCAATTAAAAAGGCTCCGATGGCTGAACCCAGAATCGTTGCGGCCTCGTGTGGTGCAGCATGGAGAATAATATGGATATTTCCGCCCACGAGGATGTAAACCCCGAAGGTGCAGACAAGGACGAGAAGGAAACCGACAATTTTCATCAGGACTCAATCCGGAGGCGAAAGCCAAGGCAGTATCAAAACGGGAAGAGGGAGTTAAAAAACGGGCCGCGCCCGAAGCCGCCGGGACGCGAGAAGAAGTATCGCCTCTTCGGAAAGGAATTTCAAGCAGCTTTCGCGCAATTCCACGTTTCCATCGGCAGGAAACGGACGAAGGCGTTTACATTATTTTTTCAAGCGCGCGTCAAAGGCTCGATCCAGTGTGGATGCTGGTTCTGGTGCTTTTGAAACGGGGGCAGGCGTCTCTTTTTTCATCTCGGGCGCGAGAATGGGTCCATGTTCGCGCGCCATGACCTTGCGGACATACTGAACGCCTGTTCCGGCGGTGCGTTCGCCATAGGGTATCCCGCTATAGGGAACAGTCTCCCACCCATCGCCGCACGCGGAGAGCGTCAAAAGGGGAACGGTGGACAGAATGCACAGGAAAAGACGCATGGACATAGTAAAAACCTCCGCAGAAAAAAGGGGCGGACAATCAGGACAGGAGCCATTCTATACCCCTTTCCCGCGCGGGGCAATCGCCGAAGGTTTTGGGTGAGGATGTATTTCTGTTCTTATCGGGAGGAAAATTCCAAAAACGCCTTTTCAAAAAGGCATTTACCCGGTATGACTGAGGGTCTATGACCCGCGTTGCCGAAAAAAGGGATTCAAGCCCGTCCGATCTTTCCGCGTCTTTGCTCGATTCCGTGCAGGGGCCGGAAGATCTGCGTCGTCTGCATGCAGAAGATCTTAAACGCCTTGCACGCGAAATCCGGGGCCAAATCATTGAAAATGTATCGAAAACCGGGGGGCATCTGGGCGCAAATCTAGGCGTTGTGGAATTGACCGTCGCTTTGCACAGCGTTTTCGATACCCCCCGGGATCGGTTAATCTGGGACGTGGGGCATCAAAGTTACCCCCATAAAATTCTGACCGGGCGGCGCGATGCCATGCCCACCTTGCGTCAGGGCGGAGGCTTGTCCGGTTTTACGAAGCGCAGCGAGTCGCCGTATGATCCGTTTGGCGCGGCACACAGTTCGACTTCGATTTCGGCGGGTCTCGGCATGGCCGTGGCACGGGATTTGTCGAATGAAAGCAATGCAGTCGTGTGTGTGATTGGCGATGGTGCCATGTCGGCGGGCATGGCGTATGAGGCCCTCAATAATGCCGGGTCCATGCATTCGCGCCTGATCGTCATTCTCAACGACAACCGTATGTCCATTGCTCCGCCCGTAGGGGCGCTCAGTCGCCATTTGACCGGGATTGTGTCCTCCCGGCCTTATATCGGGGCACGAGAGCTGGCCAAGCAGGCCGTCTCGCATATGCCTGGAATCTTACGAAAGGTGGCGCGTCGCGCCGAAGAGTCCGCTCGCGCCGCGTTTGGTGGCGGGACCGTGTTCGAGGAAATGGGGTTTTATTATATTGGACCCGTGGATGGGCATGATCTGGATCATCTGATTCCTGTTTTGCGGAATGTCAGGGATTCGGCGCAAGAGGGTCCGGTCCTGATTCATGTGGTGACGCAAAAGGGCAAAGGTTATGGCCCGGCGGAAGCGGCGCCCGACAAAATGCATGGCGTGTCGGCGTTTGATCCGGGTACGGGCGCGCCGTGCAAGGGGCCTGTCCGTGTGCCATCCTACACAAACGTGTTTGCACGGGAATTGACGGCGCAGGCCCGAAAAGATCCGAAAATTCTGGCTATTACGGCAGCCATGCCATCGGGGACGGGGCTGGATCTGTTTGCGCGGGAATTTCCGGATCGCCTGTTCGACGTGGGAATCGCCGAGCAGCACGCCGTGACCTTTGCCGCTGGGTTGGCCTGTGAAGGGTATAAACCCTTTGTTGCGATCTATTCGACTTTTTTACAGCGTGCCTATGACCAGATCGTACATGATGTGGCGCTTCAGAATCTTCCGGTTCGGTTTGCCATAGACCGGGCCGGGCTCGTAGGCGCAGACGGGGCGACGCATGCGGGCGCGTTTGATATTGCGTATCTGGGGTGCGTTCCGAACATGGTTTTGATGGCCGCTGCGGACGAGGTGGATTTGTCGCGGATGGTGGCGACTGCCGTCGCTTATGACTCTGGTCCTATCGCCTTTCGATTTCCGCGCGGAGAGGGAACAGGGATTGGATTTCCGGAAAATGTTGATCCTTTGTCCATCGGTAAGGGCCGGGTGGTACGAGAGGGAACGGACGGGGCGATCTTGTCTTATGGAACCCGGTTGGCGGCGGCTCTGGCGGCGGCGGAAGAACTGGATCGGCGCGGGATTTCGCTTACGGTTGCCGATGCTCGTTTTGCAAAGCCTCTGGACGCAGATTTGATCCAAAACATCCTGAAAAATCATCCGTTTCTTCTCACAATTGAAGAGGGGGCTCAGGGCGGATTTGGTTCTGCCGTCATGCATTTCGCCACAAATGCGGGTTTGCTGGATCGAGGCGTTCGCTTCCGTGCCCTGACCCTTCCGGATCGTTTTCAGGATCAGGATACGCCGGAAAGGCAATATGAATCGGCTGGACTCGACGCGTGCGCGGTTGTCAGTGCGGTTGAGAGGGCCCTCGGGGCAGGGCCGATGGCATGAGCCTTAAAAAACCGACCATTGTCCTGTTTGACATGGACGGCACGACCGTTCGGCACCTGAATCCCCGGATTTTGCGAGTGATTGAGGCGCTGGATGATTGGTCGTTTCGTTTGGTTCAGTTTCTGGAAAAGATTTTCGGGCGGCATTTCGATGTTCCCGCTTTGGTTGAGCGGACTGAAAACGGTGAGCGGCCCAAACTTCTCGTTCATCGTGTTTTACATAAGTTCCGCCGTACTCCTGTTGACCAGATTGTCGAGCCTTGTCCGGGAATCTATTCTCTTTTAAGCCTGCTTCGCGCCCGTGGAGTGCGTCTGGCTCTGGTCAGCAACGGGCTTGGAGAGGGATACGGCCACGAGATTCTGGAGAAATTCAATCTTGCGCCTTTTTTTGAAACGACCCTGTTTCGTGAGCAGACACTGCGTCCGAAACCGAATCCGGACCCGATTCTCTCGGTTCTCAAACGTCTGTCCGGACCTGTGACCGCTGATGATGTCATCTGGCACATTGGCGATCGGCGCAAGGATATTCTGGCTGCTCTGGCGGCGCAAAGCTGGCTTCCCTGTCCAATTCAGCCGATTGCCTATGGCCTGAACGCCGCAGTAGGGGCTCTGGCCAAAAAACTTGGGCCGGATCACATTGTTTTGGCCTATGCCGATTTGGAAAAGCGACTCCGGGCCTTGAGCGCGGCGTAGCATTTCTCAAGACCATCACAGATTTTCGCACAAAGACCGAATCACATCGTCCACAGAAAGTCCTGCGGCCCGGGCTTTGAAATTCAAGGCCATACGATGCTTGAGAACCGGAACAGCCAAGGCCACCACATCGTCAATCGACGGAGCCGGGCGGCCATCGAGCAGGGCGCGGGCGCGGATGGCGAGCATAAGAGCCTGGGACCCGCGCGGGCCGGGCGCCCAGCTGACATAATCCCGAACCATGTCCGGACTGTCGGCATCGGGCCGCGCCCTGCGTACAAGGGATAAAATGGCTTCCACGACCTGTTCTCCTACGGGAATTTCACGGGCCAGAGCCTGGATTTCCAGCAAATCTCCGGGGGCCAGAACGGACGTGACGGTTTGTTTCTGTACACCGGTCGTCTCAATCATGACGCGCCGCTCGGCATCGCGTCCGGGCCATGTGACATCAATTTGCATCAAAAATCGGTCGAGTTGCGCCTCGGGCAGAGGATAAGTGCCTTCCTGCTCGATCGGGTTCTGGGTTGCCAGAACGTGGAACGGGCGGGGCAGGGGATGCGGTTTGCCGCTGACAGTGACGAGGCCTTCCTGCATGGCCTGAAGCAGGGCTGATTGCGTGCGCGGGCTGGCCCGATTGATTTCGTCGGCCATCAGAAATTGTGTAAAAATCGGCCCCTTGATAAAGCGAAAAGACCTCTTTCCGTCTTCGCTTTGTTCCAGAACCTCTGAGCCCACGATGTCGGCGGGCATGAGATCGGGGGTACACTGGATGCGGCTGGACTCCAGTCCTGTTACCCGCGCGATCGTCTCGACGAGCAGGGTCTTCGCCAGGCCCGGGACCCCGATGAGGAGGACATGGCCTCCGGCGATAAGGGTTGTAAGTGTCTGACCCACAACATCGTTTTGTCCAAAAATGACCTTGCCGATTTCGGTGCGGACGTGTGCCAGCTTTGTCGCGGTCTCACTCAAACGTTTTTCAATATTGGTGGTTGATATCTCGGATGACGAGGATTGGGGCGAGGAAACGGTCACGGATTGAATCTCCTTCCGGCGACTTTACGGCGCAAAACAATTCCGAGTATAACCCGATTTCGCGGTTTGAGGAGAGGGGATTGCGATATCAGGTCTGTTTTTCAGATTTCAGTGTCTCCAGAGGCCAGCGCGGTTGCGGGAGGGTATCAAGCGGGCTGACAAGGTCAAGGCGCAGGCGTTCCAGTCCCGCCCAGGCCACCATGACGGCGTTATCGCCGCACAGGGCGGGCGGAGGAATTTTTACCGAAAACCCTTGTTCTTTTGCGGCCTGAGCGAGTGCTGCACGGATTGTTTTATTCGCGGCTACGCCTCCGGCGGCCACCAGAAGGGGCGCAGCTTCAGGGTGTTTTTCCCGGAATATCCGCATGGCGTGGGCGCATCGCCCGCCCAGAGTTTGTGCGATAGTGGTTTCCAGAGCAAAACTTAGATCTGCAACGGCCTTCTGGCAAATGTCTGTCTCTCTTCTCAGCGATTCCGTATGGGTGCGCAGAGCCGTTTTCAGGCCAGAAAAGGAGAAATCGCATCCCGGACGGCCTTCCATGGGTCGGGGCAGAGGGAAACGCGACAAGGCCTGCTCCGGATCAAGGCAGCATTGCGCAGCTTTTTCCAGATTGGGGCCTCCGGGAAAGGGAATCCCCATGAGTTTTGCTGCCTTATCAAAGCATTCGCCCGCTGCATCATCGCGCGTTGCGCCGAGAAGATCATAGTTTCCAACAGCTTTGGCGATCACAAGCTGGGTATGTCCGCCGGAAACGAGAAGCAGAAGATACGGAAACGGAATGTTTTCCGTCAGGCGGGGTGTCAGGGCGTGTGCTTCCAGATGATTGACGGCGATAAAAGGCAGATTTCGCGCGGCTGCGATGGCTTTCCCGGCCATCATTCCGACAATCAATCCGCCAATCAGGCCGGGGCCGGAGGTTGCAGCGATCCCGGACAATGCTTTGAAGTCAATCCCGGTTTCTCTCAATGACTGGTGGATCAGGGAATCCAGATGATCCAGATGCGCGCGGGCCGCAATTTCCGGAACAACCCCGCCAAAGGCGGCATGGTCGGCGATTTGACTCAGAACCAGATTAGACAGAATCTGTCTGTCCGCGTCCACAAGGGCAACGGCGGTTTCATCACAGGAAGTTTCAATGCCCAGAACGATCATGACGGGGGATACTTATAGATGTTTCCTTGACATCAGGCCAGTGCTTCCTTTCCAATGAGGCCCATGACAGACACGGGAAAAATCCGGATTGGAACGCGGGGGAGCGCACTGGCGTTGCGCCAGACGGCGCTGGTCTGCGCGGCATTACAGACAGCTCATCCGGGCCTTGAGATGGAAATCGTCGAAATTCGGACCTCCGGTGACTGGAATCCGGCGCAGGGCGAGGCACCGCTTTGCGCTCTTGCCGGGGGAAAGGCCCAGTTTGCAAAGGAAATCGAGGACGCGATTTTATCCGGTCAGGTTGACTGCGGTGTTCATTCCCTGAAAGACATGCCTGCTTTTTTGCCGGAAGGTCTGGTTATCGACCATGTTTTGCCACGCGAGGATCCGCGCGATGCCTTTTTGTCGAATGGAAGCGGAGGCCTTGAGACGCTGCCGCCCGGTTCGGTTCTGGGGACGTCCAGTGTGCGCCGGCGGGCTGTGATTTTGTCTTTGCGCCCGGACCTGAAGGTTGTTTCCCTGCGGGGCAATGTGCCGACCAGAATCGAAAAACTTCGCGCGGGTCAGGTTGATGCGATGATTCTGGCGGCGGCGGGGCTGGCGCGTCTGGAGCTTTTGTCTGAAGTCTCCAGTTTTCTGGAACCCCCTGTGATGCTTCCTGCGGCGGGTCAGGGGATTGTCGGGATCGAAACCAGAGAGAATGATACCCGGACGCGCAGGATTTTGGATAAAATTTCATCTTTTGAAACAAGTCTTTGTGCTGTGGCGGAGCGTGGGGCCATGGCGGCGCTGGGCGGGTCATGTCATACGCCTGCGGCGGCCCACGCGGTTCGGCGGGGGGGTGATGTGTTTTTGCGTGTCGAGGTTTATGCGCCGGATGGTCTGATGTCTTGGGGGGATGAAGGTCATGCGCCGGCCCATGACGTGTCAGCGTGCCGCGATCTGGGGCTTGCGATAGGTCGCCGTGTCCGCGATGTCACACCTCCCGGAATTCTGGACTGAAAATCATGCGGTCTTTCGTTGTTTTGACCCGTTCACTTGAGTCCTGTGGGGATCTAGACTTTGACCTGAATACCATGGGCTTTACGCCTGTTCTGGCGCCGATGACCCGGATCGTGCCGGGTCAAATTCCGGAAAATCGTGCACTTTCCGGGCGGACTCTGATTTTTACCAGTGCCAATGCTGTCCGTGTTTTTTCGAGTCTTTGTGCCTTGAGGGGCAATCCTGTTTTGACTGTAGGCGATCAAACAGCGCATGTTGCGCGGGCGCGTGGTTTTACCGATGTCTGGTCGGCCCAAGGTACAGGTGCGGACATTGTTGCCCATATTGTGGCCCGATATGATCCGGTTCATGGTCCGCCCATGACCCATTTGTGCGGCGCTCATCTGGCGACTTCAATTGAAGCGATTCTTGAAAAAAATGGATTTGATATCAAGAAAATAGAGATTTATAGTGCGGAGAAAACAAAGGAAATTTTACCGGAAGCGCGCGCCGTTTTGCATCAAGATGACCCTGTTTATGTGCTGTTCTTTTCGTCCCGCGCGGCGCAGAATTTTCAAACGCTTGCGGTTCATGGCGAACTCGTGGCGGCGCGGGCCTTGTGTCTGAGTGCTCGTGTTGCGGCGGCTCTTGATCCCGATATTTGGAAAGACATTCTGGTCGCGGACAGGCCGGATCGTGCTGGAATGCTTGATCTGGTGCGTTTCTCTTGCGCCCGGGGCCGAGCCTCGGCATAATGCCTCTTGCGTTCTTGATCTTGAACACTGTTGATTTTTGTATGGAAAACAAAAATGCCGGGTGAGACATCCGATTCGGGGCCTTTGGGTGATGCATCCCTGATTATTGATCGTTTCGGCGGGATTCGTCCTATGTCGAACAAGATCGGAGTGCCTGTGACCACCATTCAAGGGTGGAAAAAACGCGGGATGATTCCGGCGGCCCGGCGTGAAAAAGTCCTTGATGCCGCAAAAGAAAATGGCATTGATCTTTCCGATGTCCTGTCCGGAAATCCGCCGCCGAACGAAAATGCAGAGTCTATGCCCATCACGATCGAGGGAAAGCTGCCTGATTCTCCGCGCGCATGGCATGGGGTAAAGGATTCCGTTGAGTCGCTTGATAATTCCAGTGATGATGTCTTTCGTGAGGATCCTGATGATTATTCCGACGACGAAGACGGTGAGGAGTCTTCAGACTTTTTGTCCTCAGATGACCCCGAGGATGATGATGCGGATTCTGAAAATACATTAGAAAAAGAGGGTGGGGGGCAGAATGATGAGGAGATTCCCCTTGTGGCGCCATCGGGAACGTCGGGTTTTGAGCGTTATCGACGCTCCGCAATTTCGAGGGATCCTCCTGTCTCGGTTATGAAGGACAAACCTTATGGTGACGGGGAATTGTCTGATTTGATAGATAAAATCAAGACGGTCGAGGTTCGGGGCGGACGCCATATGACATTTATTGCAACGACCCTTGTTGCGGCGGCGCTGGCCTTTACGGCGGTTCTTTTCTGGCCCGAATCGCCCTCTGTTGTCGTTTCGGCGTCATCTTCTCCGGAAAAAGAAATGCGTCAGGGTGATCGTTATTTTCCAAAATTTTCCAGTGGGTTGTCAGAGGGAATTCATCATCTCGATGAAGGCGTGAGGTCTGTTAAGGAGAGCGTGGAGTCTGTTGCTGCTCAGACTCAGAAGGCGATTTCGACTTTGAGTGATCCGGATGCAGGGTCTCTGGGTGATCGGATCGGGGCGCTTCAGGGGCAGGTCAAGGCGATGGGGGCGCCGACATCCTTGTCCACTTTTCTATCACGGATTGAGGGAATGACACGAAATATTGAGGGGCAGGAAACCCTCCGGAGTGCTTTGTCAGGTATCCGCGGGATTGTCGCAGGACTTGGCGGGCAGACAGAATCCGTGGATTCTGCGCTGGAACAGGGACGTGAGCAGAATCCGGCCTTGGCTGAGACGTTTTCAGGAGTTGCACCGGAGGATCTTAAGGCCGCCGCTCTTCTTGTGGTCTTTTCCCAGTTCAGGGACACGCTTGATCGTGGAAACACCCCTTTTGACAAAGACTTATCTCTTCTTCTTGATCTTGTTGGTGAGGATAATGCGCCCCTGCGTGAGTCTCTTTTGCGCTTGGCGCCGCAGGCTGAAAAGGGCATTTTGACACCTTCGGGTCTGTCGTCGCAGTTCAGGCAAATGGCCGGAGAGGCCGTTGTTTCGTCGCTTCAAGGAGAGGATGTGCCTTTTGAAGAGCGAGCGATTGCACGTTTGAACGAAGTCCTGCGCGTTGAGAAAAACGGGGAATTGATAACGGGGACGGATACACAGGCTAAAATCGCACGGGCTCGGACGGCTCTTGATTCGGGTGATATTGAGGAGGCTGTTGCCGAACTTGAAGGGCTCGAAGGTCCGGCGGCAGAGGCGGCGCGCCCGTGGATCGATCAGGCTCAGGCGGTTCTGGTCGCCGGTGAGATTAAGCAGATGGTTTCTGGCTTGTTAACGTCGCATCTGCATCAGGGTGGTCCGGCGAAATATACGGCTCGCAGCAAGGGGTTCAGCGGTTTGATTCCTCAAGCGCCCGTCATTCATGACCCGGAGTCCGGTGTTTTACTTTTGCCCAAAGGGACATCTTTGCCCGATGGGCCGGATATGCCAGAAGGTTCGGATTTGAATGCCTCGCCGTGATTTTCCGGGTTTCTTTCCACCGTCTGCGCCCGTAAGATGAGATCCGGAGATTTTGCGGGAGCGTTGAAGACGCATGTTTCGTGCCCTTTGGTTTATCACAAAAGTGTCCATTCTGGTTGCCGGGGCCGTCTGGCTTGCCCAGCGACCCGGGACAATCGTCTTTGAGTGGCTTGATTATAAAGTTACAATTCAGGCCGGGTTTTTCTTTATTATTCTGGCTCTTGGTCTCCTTCTGACGCTTGTTTTATTCCGGATTGTTCTGGCTTTTCTGTCGGTCGGGGGGTGGGCTGTAAGGTTCAGACAGGCCCGTCTTCGTGACAAGGGGGAGCGTGCGCTTATTCTGGGACTTTCGGCAGTAGCCGCCGGAGACGTACGGCAAGCGACGAAACAGGCACGCCGGGCGCGAGATTGTCTGCCCGAAGATCGCGGTTTTGTTTTGATGCTGGAGGCGCAGGCAGCCCGGATGAACCGGGATTGGCCGCGTGCGCGAGCGGCATATGAAAAACTTGCGGATGGGCCGGAGACGGCCTTTATCGGTGTGCGGGGTTTGCTCAATCTGTCCCTTGAAAGCGGGCAACCTGTTGAATCCCTGGGCATTGCGCGCAAGGCGCTGGCTCTGCGTCCGGCACAAGGATGGTTGCTCAAGCTCGTTTATGATCTGGAAACTCAGGCTCAGGATTGGGGATCTGCTGAAAAAACTCTTCGTAAATGCATCAAGGCCGGGGCGATAACTGCCGAGCAGGCTCGTAGCGATCGGGTCGCGATGCGCCTTGCTCAGGTCGATACCGATCTGGCGGCGGGGCGTGATGATGCGGCGTGGATTGCCGCGAAGGCCGCCTTTGGGATGGATCCGCTTTTTGTTCCGGCGGTGGTGCGTTATGTCCATCTGGCAGCAGGGCGAGGGTGGAGATGGCGGACGGTCCGGGCGGTTGAAAAAGCATGGAAAGCCGCGCCTCACCCTGATCTGGCCAATTTGTGGGCTTTTATCGCGCCGATCAAAACCGTTGAAAATCCTGCTGCGCGGATGAAATGGTTTGCTCGTCTGGTTGACTTGCGTTCCGATGATCCGGAAGGCTATCTGGCGTTGGCTCGTGTGGCTATTGATGAAAAACTTTGGGGCGATGCACGCTATAACATTGATCAGGTGGAGAAAATACGGCCATCTGCGCGGCTGTATCGTCTGGCCGCCGATCTGGATGCGCGGTCGGGATATAGGGCGGCCGGGGGACGGAACTGGTCGGATCTGGCTGCCGAAGCGCCGCCTGAGCAGGTTTGGGTGTGCCGCAAAACAGGGCGAGTCTATGATCGATGGTCGGCTGTCGTGCCGCCCCACGGGCTGTTCAATACGATTGTTTGGGGTAATCCGGGTGACTTTTCAGGAGCGGCTGGTGCTGTGACTCTGGTCGCTCCGGGGCCGGAATTTTAGCGGCTTTCTCTGACAGTTTTATGAGATCGAATACAATGTGTGCGCAGTTGTCTTCGCACAATTCTCACGTGTCTTTCCGTGTTTCCAAGGGAAAATACAGGGAAAAATCAGAATTCACGCTGATTTCATGGGCGATAGGCTCAAAAAGCCCTCGATCTTTGTGCATTTTTGCGAGGTTTTCCCTATGAATGAAAATAGGGATATAACTGCGGGTGCAAGGAAAAGCCGGAATACCAGACCGACCGATAATCGATGCCACGCACTTGAAAGGCCATCGCACAGAAGCCAGCCTGCTAAAAAGGGAGGCTGAGATCTAACCCCACGAGATAGCTGCCCTCCGGATATTCATTGGCCCTTATCGTCAAACGGCGACAAGGGTTCCGTTTGCCAGAAGGGCGGCTTCGTCGGTCAGGCCCGTGACGCCCTGAATCGTGGCGATCTGGGCCATGGCATAGGCACCGCCTGTGCCGTCGCGGTCAACGCTCAAGGTGCTGCTGGATCCATTCTCCGTAATCTGCACGAAATCCGTAATGAGCTTGGTCAAAGGATCGAAGTCGATCAACAGATCCCGGACAAACAGCCGATCGCCCTCGGCCAGAGAGAAATCCTTGATTGTGTCGATGGCGTCAAACGTTGTGTCCGGATAGAATACGAACTTGTCCGCGCCTGTCCCGCCATAAAGGATATCCACTCCGGCATCGCCGACCAGACCGTCATTGCCCGCCCCGCCATAAAGCGTGTCGTTCCCGCTTCCGCCCCGCAGCCAGTCATTCCCCTCATCGCCATAGACGGTATCATTGTCATTTTCGGCGTAAATCCGGTCGTCGCCCGTCCCGCCATACAGAGAGTCCGTCCCGTTGCCGCCATACAAAAGATCATTCCCGTCATGGCCGTAAATCTGATCGTTCCCGCCATTGCCATCCATCGTGTCAGACAGGGCCGATCCATACAGGGAGTAATGCGACTCATCGGTGTCGTTGATCGTCAATCCGGTGGTCAGGTTCCAGCTTGTTCCGTCTGAGAAACTGATATTCTCCACACGCTGCCCGATATCCAGACCGTAATTTCCGGGCGTGTAACTCATGGCGCCGGAAATCTTCAGGACGTCCGCCGGATTGGAGGCGGATTGAAGGTAGAGATAATTGTTGTCCGTCCAGCTGCGAATCTGGGACTGGGTAAAGCCAAGCAGGACCGTGTCCGCGCCTTCGTTCAGATACTCCGAGAGCGTATCCGACCCGTCCCCGATCCCGAACACATAGGTATCGTTCCCGGTTCCGCCATACAAGGTGTCGTTGCCAAACCCGCCCTCCAGACGGTCGTTTCCGCCATAACCGGACAGGCTATCGTTCCCGTCATTGCCGACCAGACGGTCTTTCCCGGCATAGCCGTAGAGAGACTCGCTTGCCGAGGTCCCCGTCTGGGTAAAGGTGGTGTTCAGGATATTCAAGGTGGAGGCGTCGCTGAACTGAAGGGTTTCGATCTGGGAAGTCGCATTGTAGGAAAAATGGCTCTGGACCACGGTTGTCAGAACGCCGCCAAAGGCGATGTTCAGATTGGTGCCATCCCGCGTCATCGTCATGTTTGAGGCACTCAATCCCGCCCCGAAAATGATCTTGTCATTGCCTGCGCTGTCGGAGATCGTATCGACGCCTTCCCCGGCATTGACCAGGTAAACGTCGTCCCCGGCATCGCCATAGAGCGTATCGTTTCCTGCCCCGCCATTGATCGTGTCGTTGCCAAGGCCCCCGAGAATGGTGTCGTTTCCACCAAGCCCGTTGATCGTATCGTCCGGGTTGGCTCCGTAGGAAATTCCATAGAGCGTGTCGTTGCCGGATGTCCCGTTGGTCGTAAATTGCAATGAGGACAGGTAAAAATACGATCCGTCATTAAAGCGGATGCGTTCGATGCCGCTGTCCTGGTGTGAGAACTGGCCGTCCATCCGAATCGCCAGAGAGCCATTGATGGACAGGTTAAGGCCGTAATTTCCATTGCGTGCCCAGGACAGGTCCGCCAGCGTAATCCCGGCGGCCAGATCAATCCGGTCATTTCCGCCATTATCGATGATCGTGTCGATCCCGCTCTCATAGGTATAGCGGTCGTCTCCATACCCGCCATTGAGAATATCGTCCCCGTCTCCGCCGATCAGATAATCGTTCCCGGCAAGGCCATAGATCGTGTCGTTGCCGCCATACCCATAAATTATGTCCGGTCCCGATATTCTGTTCGTACCAACAAGATATTCCCCTGCATCCGTGCCGTTCAGGCGATAAGACACGGTTGTCAGGTCAATGCTCGTTCCATCATTGAACTGGACGGTTTTGATCGCATCCCCGTTGTAAAACTGGGCTTCGATCAGGATGTTTCGCATCCCGCCGGACTCAAGGGCCAGATCAGACTGTCCCACCCGAACCAGTTGCATCCCGCCGGCAGTAAAACCAGAGCCAAAGCGAATGACGTTTCCATCTTCGTTGGCACCCGCATCGTAAATTGTATCCAGCCCATCGCCCGAAGAGTAATGATATGTATCCGATCCGCTCCCGCCCAAAAGCCTGTCGTTCCCGGCACTTCCGCGCAAGGAATCGTCCCCGGTCCCGCCCTCAATCAGATCATCGCCAGACCCTCCGGTAAGGGTATCGTTGCCGTCCCCGCCTTCCAGCCAGTCATTCCCCGCCCCGCCGCTGATCGTATCGTTTCCATCTTTCCCGATAACATGGTCGGCTTTGAGCAAGGACCGATCAAGGCCATTGAGAACGTCATCGCCATTGGTCCCCAGAACGTCCTGATAAACATTCAGGTCCATCACCGATCCATCGGAAAATTCCAGTCGCTCAATGCGGTAATCGCCGTACAAACCGGACTCCCGGAAAAATTCGTACACGTCGATGGCGGGGCTCCCATCTACAGAAATCCGCAGACTGCGCCAATAGTCTACCCGCTCCAGCGTCACGGACGATTTCGCAATGCCTTCGCCAAAGCGGATGACGTCTGTGGTCCAACCGTTTGAACTCACATCCGTAGTCACATCGTGCCCATCTCCGGGATTATAGATATAGGTATCATTCCCCCCTGTGTCCCGCATCCGGTCGTCACCGGGGCCGCCAACAAAAAGATCGTCGCCACCGTCGTCCGTGAGCAGGTCGTCATCTGCGCCGCCATAGAGTGCGTCGTTTCCATCTCCACCATTGATAAAATCCGTTCCTCCGTGGCCTTGAATCAAGTCGTCTCCGTCTCCGCCGGACAGGAAATCTCTGTCGGATGTACCGGTGATCTGGTCCGAAAAGTCCGTCCCGGTCGCCGTGATGCCGAAGAAAAGGGTGTTATCAATACTCTGCGCATAGGTAAACCAGCTCTGGTTCTGCGGACTCCATCCGTCAAAGACGGCCAGTTCGTCCGGTGTGAAGCCATCAAGGGTCTTTGATGTGACCAGAAATGTTGTAATGCCTCTCCAGTAATCGCTCCAGTCGTTGTTATAGCCACTCATCGGCGGGGCCTGCGCAATCAGATTGGAAATTTCCGCCCCATCAACCATGCCGGGCACGATGTCCCCCGCCGCCAGATCATAATGCCCGTCCTCGAACATCTCTGCGCCACCGGATTGAAAAATCAGGGCAGCAGCCAGCTTGTTCACGGCGGTATTAATGCCGATGCTCACATAGGTCGGAACGATCCCCATCGGCACGCCCGGTTGCAAAGAATCGATAAAAACATTCGGGATTCCGGTAAGCTTCTCTACGAACGCGATATCCCGTCCATCCAGATTCGTACCCGGTATGCGCGGGTCTTCAACCGGAACGTCTTCGACTCCAGCCCATTTGTACAGGATGGCCCGAACATCATCCAGAACGCTGTTGTATTCGACAAAACGCGCATTGCTCCATCCGGTCGCAAAATTCTGGACGAGGGTCAGCAGGTCTGGATCAAGACTCATGGCGATATGCAGGTCAGGCAACTGGCCAAAGCCCCTGAGCGTAGGCAAAAACAGCGTCCGGACATCGAGCGCTACATCGCCCGTCCATCTGGTATCAGTCTGGTCCATGCGGAACCACACATCCTCGACGGTCCGGGTCGCGCCGTTCATGGTGAAGGTCGAGCGGTCAGAAACCGCATTTTCATTGTTCAAAACGCCGCCCAACTCCGTTGCATTCAGGTCGATGCGCGTGATTCCAAGGCTTCCGAGAGTCCGCAATTCTCCCGCATCCGTCACCCCGTCGGAATCGGCGTCGATCCACACGCGCAGATTGGAAAAATCCGCATCCGCTGCCGTAATGACGTTGTCGGCGTTCGTGTCCAGAGCGCGCAGCGCCGCAAAACCATCCGCATGAATTTCCGTATTGCCAAACAGCTCGGACTTGTCGTCGATGATCCCGTTTCCGTTGCGGTCGATGGCCAGCAAACCATCTCCGCCGCCGGCCCACGCGGTGCGTTCGGCGAACCCGTCATTGTCCATGTCGAAATACGTGTGCGACCCTGCCGCGCCCCAGCCCAGCTTTGATGTCTCCACCCCGTCCCCGTCAAGGTCCAGAACAAGCGGGCAACTGATCCCGCCCGTGTTCCCGCCGCCGCCGCCGACAGCATACGATGCAGCCATACTCTGCACCGCCGCCACGGGAAATAACCAGTCGGGCAATTCCCCCAACACCGCATCCGGGTTGTTCAGCGCCCAGCCGTAGTCGTTCAAGATGTCCAGAAAATCAGTAATTATTGGCTCCGCTATAGATGTCGCTATGCCCGCCACTCCGACTTCTAAAACACCACCCACTATAGATGTTAGGGCGGCCTCAGAGATAACTCCTCCCAAAATAGGTAAAGTAGCATGAACAACAGTTCCTGTAGCTGTCGCGATGGCAACTTCGGGTAAAAGCGCCACAGCAGCAACCCCAACCAACACAGCGGCAAGTGCAACGTAAGGACTCTGGCCATGGGCAGCAGCCTCCGCTTCCGCTCCTATGGTTGTTGCTCCAAAACCAAATATCCTTGTCTGTGTCGCAAGAGTTCCTGCGGAAGAACTTGGGAGCGTTCCTGCTGCATCCGCAGCAACACTGACGGCGACATCAACGGCAGAAGACCAAATAGACATTACATTTCTCCAGAATCTTTGTTAAATTTTTTGGCGGCTTTTTTTTCTGCGAATAGAACAGATAGGGCAATCGCAATAAATCCAGAAATTGTACAAATCATGTAAGCAGAAACACCTAATTCTTTCTCTATTAAATATGAAATTATCATTGCTATAGGCCCAATTATTAAGATCGACAAGCCTATAAGTCGACGAGAATATGCATTTTTCTTGAATTCTCTGGAGTTTCTTATTCTAAGAATTTTATCACGCCTGCTTTCCATGTTTCTATCCTCGCGCTACGTTGTTTTTTAGCAGAAACTCACTCCCCATCACCAGATATCTGGACAAGTCACTTGCCGCCGCGCCACCAAGGCCAAAGACATAATCGCCAAGAACGCTGCCTGTCGCATCCAGACGATCCGGCAGGTACAGTTTCTCCCGATCAAGATTGGCGTATAAAAACTCCTGAAATTCGCCAGAAGGCGCATTTCCGGCAAGATAATCGGCTATCCCCTCATTGAAATCTGCCTGTGTCGGATATTGATTTTGCATTTGTGCCTGAGCATAGGCCGCCATGGCCTGAGCCTCTGCGTAATTCGTCGGCATAATATCCATGTCATTGCCCCCAAACGAAGTTGATTTTGTAGACGAGATAGACAGCACCAATCAGATGCACAAACGTAACAAATTTGAAAACTGGTGGATCAAAGGACTCCCATGTAAAATATCCAAACACTATAGATAAATTAAAAGCGGAAGAAATATAAGATATAGAAACAAACAAAAGTGCAAACAGAAAAAAACCATCAAATAATTGATACTCTTGTATATATAAAAATGCTAATAATAAAAATCCACAAGCTCCGTACCAGAAAATTATGACCTTAAAGAAAGTTGAGAATACAAATTTTCCGTTTGTCGATATAAGTCCTCTAATGGTGCGCCTCTCGCTTTTCTTTTCTGGGGGGATAAATTTGCACAAGAGAGTTGGATGGATTGCCTCTCTGTAAAATTTTTGCGCCTCGAACAGATCTCTTCGCAGAAGCCACATATAGAAAAAACCATAAGCATACGCGATTCCCCAGAAAATAAATCCTTCAAACCCAATCTCCGGGTTGCCCGTTATCCATTTGGCCAGAGCGTTCAGGACAAGGCACGCAAAACCGGTGAGATAACAAAGGATAAAATATCGCTTGAGCGTTTCATCGTACACGGACCCATCGCTTAGGATCGGGAGGACCGCTTTTAACCAATAGGGATAAGCTCCATCTTTCCGGAATCTTCCGAAAATTCGGTCGATAAAACCGGGTTTCCGAGGGGAATGAGTGATATCTGGCCCTTGATGAATATCCACAATAATGTCCCTTCACACATGTTTTTCATTTCTTTCCGAAACCCATAGCCGATTGCAGGGCATTCTGTCAACCTAGCCGAAAGTATAGGGTTTTCATGCCTTGGTTGTTCTGTCCAGAGAATGCGTAGAAGAATGGATGGCCTTGGAATATTACAGAATCAGTGATTTTTAAGGGACCATCCGGAAAGTTTATGATGGATTACAGAGTTTTCTGAGTGTCCGTCCGCAAACATCTTGAATCGAAAGAATCATTCGTGATTCACTGGAGAGCGGCCGAAAGGAGGCTGCCATGTGGACACCGGAAAACCGTCGGCGGTATGACCGTGACAAGCTGCGCTATCCCAGCGATTTGACCGATGAAGAATGGGCGTTGATCGTGACCCGCCCCCTATAAAGGGGTCCGGATTGGATAGTGACTTTGCATCTTCCTTCTGGGGCAGGCTTCACGCCTTTTATTTCATAAGCTTGATAAAGTTCCGTTTTGCCTTGTACTTTTCCATTAACGACGAAACGTAAGAACTGTGTGCGTCCGGGGGTTGCAGTTTCGCAAGGCCGTCGATCAGTTT
>JACKIV010000003.1 GCA_020638285.1 Rhodospirillales bacterium
GTCGACAATATTGATCTGGACGCGGCGCACGCGCGCGGAATTACCGTCACCAACACCCCGGATCTGGTCACGAATGACACCGCTGATCTTGCGATGGGGCTGGTTTTGGCCTTGATGCGGCGGATGGTCGAGGGCGATCTGTATGTGCGTCTGGGGAAATGGCGGGGCGGAGCGATGCCTCTGGGGGCTGCTCTTTCGGAAAAGACGATCGGGATTATCGGGCTGGGGCGTATTGGCAATGCGCTTGCACGGCGGGCGGACGCCTTCGATATGCGTGTTGTCTGGCACGGGCCGCGTGAAAAGCCGGATGCTCCGTATCTCCACTATAAGGATCTTGTAGAAATGGCGGGGGTGGTGGATATTCTGGCCGTGACCTGTCCGGGCGGGGCGGAGACGGCGGGGCTGGTGGGGGCAGATGTTTTGCGCGCTCTGGGGCCAAAGGGGTTTCTGGTTAATGTGGCGCGCGGGTCTGTGGTGGATGAAGAGGCGTTGCTGATTGCACTGGAGAACCGGGCGATTGCCGGGGCGGGGCTGGACGTATTTGCGGATGAGCCGAACGTGCCGGAGGCCTTCTTTGGCTTTGATAATGTCGTTCTTTTGCCTCATGTTGGCACCGCGACGCTTGAAACGCGGACGAAAATGGGGCAATGTGTCGTTTCAAATATTATGGCATACTTCGAGGGGCGGCCTGTGCTGACGCCCTTGAAAAAGGCGGGAGGCGTAAGCTCATGAAGCGCATTGTTTTCCTTTTGTTTTTTCTGGCTCTGTGTCCGTCTTCCGTCCGGGCAGGGGAGGCGTGTTATTCCTCCAGCGAGGCCGAGGCGGAGCAAGGGATTCGAATTCATAGCGAATTGATGATTATCGGCCTGAATTGCGCGCACATGACCCCGGCGGATCAGGAGAATCTTTACGCCCAATATCGGAAATTCACGGACGACAATGCGACCCTTTTCGCCGGTTACGAGGACGTTTTAATGAATTATTTCCGTAGGGTAGGTGTGCCTGCTCCAGAGGGCGCCCTGAACGATATGCGGACGTTTTTTGCTAATAAAATTGCCAATGACGTCGCGCAGATGCGCCCTGACCGGTTTTGCCGTCGGTACGCAGGCCGGATTGCTCAGGCCGCTGCGATGGATCGCAAATCCTTGCGCCAGTGGGCGGCGACGATCTATCCGGAACATCCGCCGTCTCACCCGCTTTGTCCTTAAGGGGCGCTCCGGGGCTGGACAGCGGCAACGAATTCAGGCAAAGTGCCGCCTTGTTGTAAGCGGATTTCTGGCGAGTGTTTGAGTGTGAACGTGTTTCGAATGTCTTTTGTCTGGGTCGTTGCGCTTTCGCTGTTTGCGGCGGGGTGTACGACTCTTGTCGATCGTGCGTATCAGAAAGTCCTGATTCGTACGCCCGGCGCGCAGGATGCCGAATGTGATCTGGTAACGGACAACACCAAGTTTGTTGCGTTTCCCCCCCAGTCTGTTCAGATCAGCCGTGTCTATGATGCCATGACCATCACTTGTTTTGCGCCCGGCGGACGGGAGAAGACCATTGTAGTTACGCCCAAGGCCGCGCCAGGGGTTCTTTTCAATATCACGAACGGGATTCTTCCCGGTCTGGCCGTGGACCATGAGTCCGGGGCGATGTACCGTTTTCCGGAAGTGATCGACGTGGACTTTACGACCGTGAATCTGGTCGCGGAGCGTCCGCCGTCTTACGAAAATGTGGATACATTCCCCGTTCTGACACGCGGACTGGACAGCGAGACGCCGGGTTTCCCGGGGCTTGATCGGGACAGCCCCTATCCGCCGGTCTTGCGCAGGATTGAACGCGGCGGGGATAATCAGCCTCAGGCCGCGCCTGTGGCACCTGTTCAGGCGGAGAAGGCCGCGCCGGATCCCACGTCGCCGGAGTCCTTGACCCGCCGCTATAACCCGGGTGTTTTTGTGGGGCCGGGGCAGAACGAAGAAAAGTAACGGTGTTTCTTTAAAGGAGATCTTCGTTTATGGCTATGGATGCGCAGGACATTGCCCGGATGATTCGCGAAGGCGTGCCCGGCGCGGTTGTGGAGATTGAAGATTTGCGCGGCGACGGGGAGCATTACGCGGCCTATGTCCGGTCTGCGGCTTTTGTGGGGAAAAGCCGTGTGCAGCAGCACCAGATGGTTTTCGCGGCTCTGAAAGGAAAGATGGGGACGGAGCTTCATGCGTTGGCCGTTCATACCATTCCCGTAACAGAACAGGAGGGATAAAACATGGACAACAAGATCGTTTTCGACAGAATTCGCAATGATATCAACATGAACGATGTTGTTTTATATCTGAAAGGTTCGGCAGTTTTTCCGCAATGCGGATTTTCTGCGGCGGTGGTTCAGGTGTTTAACCATTTGGGCGTGGCGTACAAGGATTTTAACGTCATGGAAGACAACGAACTGCGCGAAGGGATCAAGGCTTTTGCGGATTGGCCGACTTTGCCGCAGGTCTATGTCAAGGGTGAATTTATCGGTGGCTGCGATATCACCCGCGAGATGTTTGCTTCCGGAGAGTTGCAGGCGTTATTGCAGGAAAAGGGCATTAAAATGAGCAATGCGGCCTGACGCAAGAGGTAAGGGGTGGGGGCAAGTCAATGCTGGATAAAAGGAAGAAGACAACCCGTCGGATCGGGATTGTTCTGGCCGTTGTGACGGGGCTTTTTGTGGCTGTGGGGGTGGTTTCGGCGGCTTTGCTGTCCGGCGGGGGGCTGCATCCTGCCGCTTCGACGGATATGGCGGCGGCAACCAAGTCTGAGGTTTTGCCTGCGCTGGAGCCTTCTGCGGGGGGCGAGGTTGCCCCCTCCGGTGTGGTTTCAGGGGATCCCCCTTCCTCCGGTGATGAATCGGCTGCCCGGACGGAAGTGGCAGAGGCGCCGCCGCCGTGCGATTTTCCGGATTTGGTCGGGAAGAGCCCGGATGAGGATCTTTTGGCGGGAACCCTGCGGGGGCGGGGGTATCGCGTTATTCTGCCCGGTGCGATGGTGACGCAGGATTTCTCGCCCGCGCGGGTGAATCTGGATTTGGACGACAAGGGTGTTATTCGTCGGGTCTGGTGCGGGTAAAGAGCCCGTTCCGGGATAAAATCCCTTGCAAGTGGGGCGGAATTGGGCTATTGAACCGTCTTGATGTACATGTGAAGGATCGAAATTATGGCCGTTCCAAAGAAAAAGACTTCAAAATCAAAGCGTAACATGCGCCGTTCGCACCATGCGCTGGATTCTGTGAATTGGGTGGAGGACGCCACAAGTGGCGAGCCCGTTCGTCGTCACCACGTCGATCTCAAGTCCGGTATGTACCGGGGTCGTCAGGTTGTGGAAGCCCGCGATTGAAGCTTCGCCGTGTGGCTTTCCGTCCGGCGGCAGATGAAAGATTTGAAAGTGCCTTCCGGACTTTCGGGGAAATTTTTCTCCCGGTTGGGTCCGTATCCCGGAGTTCTACGCCGCGTGGTCTGCTTCCTTATGGCTCCGGCTTTACCGTTCGGTTCCCGTGATGTCTTCTTCCTCTTCCCTTACGCTTGCGCTGGATGCCATGGGCGGCGATAACGCTCCCCGCGCCGTTGTCGAGGGTGCGGCTCTGGCTTTGTCCAGAGAGCCGGGGCTTTCTTTTATCTTTTTCGGCGATTCGGCGCAGATTGAGCCGATTTTATCCGCCCATCCCGCCCTGGCCAGAGTTTCCAGAATAGAAAATACGGAAACGCAGGTTGAAAGCTGCGAGAAGCCTTCTGCGGCTTTGCGCAAAAAGGAAACCTCCAGCATGGGCCGCGCTATTGCCGCTGTCCGGGATGGCGTTGCGTCCGGGGTGGTGTCGGGGGGCAATACAGGCGCTTTGATGGCTATGGCCATGTTTATTCTGCGTCGTCTTCCGGGGATTGACCGTCCAGCGATTGCCAGTGTGTTCCCCACGATGGGGCGGGACACGGTGGTGCTGGATCTGGGGGCGAACACGGCTTGCGATGCCGAAAATCTGGTTCAGTTTGCGGTTCTGGGCGCGGTTTTTTCCAAAATTGTGCGGGGTGTGGATACGCCCGATGTGGGGCTTTTGAATGTCGGGACCGAGGACATGAAAGGGCGTGAGGAGATTCGCGCCGCCGCCGCCATCCTGAAAAATGTGCCGTTTCCGGGGCGTTTTTCCGGACATGTTGAGGGCAATGACATTCCAAAAGGCTCGGTGGATGTGGTGGTGACGGACGGGTTTACGGGAAATGTTGCGCTGAAGCTGGCCGAGGGCATGGGGCGGTTTTCCAGCCATGTTCTACGCGAGGCGCTGGGCTCTTCGTGGCTGGCCAAGGCGGGGGCGCTTTTGGCCTGGCCGGCCTTGCGGGCCTTGAAAGTCCGGCTTGACCCGCGTTTGTATAATGGCGGCCCGTTTCTGGGCGTTGACGGGGTGTGCGTCAAAAGTCATGGCGGGAGTGATGCGCTGGGATTTTCCTGCGCCATTCTGGTCGCTGCGCACATGGTTGAAAACGGGTTCAATGCCCGCGTAGCGGAGGAAATCCGGAACCTGTCTGAAAGCGAGTCGGCGCTCAAATCCCGCGACGTTCAATCCCTTCTGTCTTCTTCCCAGACGCGGCCCTTGCCATGACAGTAAAAGAGTCCTGCCCTCATCTCCGCTCCGTTATTTTGTCTTCGGGGAGTTATCTGCCTGAAAAGATTCTGACCAATGCCGATCTTGAGTCCATGGTCGATACAACCGATGAATGGATCGTCCAGCGCACGGGAATCCGCCAGCGTCATGTGGCCTGCGAAACGGAGACAACGGCGTTTATGGCAACACAGGCGGCGCGCCGGGCGCTTGATCATGCCGGGTTAGCCGGGGCGGATATTGACGGTGTGATTCTGGGGACATCGACGCCGGATCTGACGGTTCCGGGTGTGGCGGTGAGCGTTCAGGCGGCGCTGGGCGTGGGGCTGGGTCCTTGTTTCGATGTTCAGGCGGCGTGCAGTGGGTTTCTTTATGCCTTGAGCGTTGCTGATTCCCTGATCCGGACCGGGGCGGGGCGGCGGTTTCTGGTGATTGGCGCTGAGAAATTCTCCTCTATTCTGGATTGGACCGATCGGCGCACCTGCATCTTGTTTGGGGACGGAGCCGGGGCGGTGGTCTTGGCGGCGGATGAGTCCGGGGCCGGGACGTTGGAGGATCGAGGCGTTCTGAAGACGATTCTCCATTCAAACGGGGCGCTTCGGGATATTTTGCGGACCACTGGCGGGACGGCCTCAACCGGGACGGTGGGGCATATCCTTATGGAAGGACAGGAAGTTTTCCGTCATGCGGTGACCTGTATGGCGGGGGCGGTGGACGAAATGATCCGCGAGACGGGCGTTGATCCGGCGGCGATCAAGTGGCTTTTGCCCCATCAGGCGAATATCCGGATTATCGAGTCCATTGCGCGAAAGCTCTCCCTGCCGATGGATCGGGTGATCGTGACGCTGGACCGTCACGGGAATACATCGGCGGCGTCCATTCCGCTTGCGATGGCTGAAGCGATGGCGGACGGGCGTATTCGTTCGGGCGATCTGGTCCTGATCGAAGCCATGGGGGCGGGGTTAAGCTGGGGCGCGGCGCTCGTTCGATTTTAGGTTTTCTTTTTGTTTTTCAATGCTTGACTTCGCAGGCGGGGCGAGACTAGAATCTCGAATACCGAATCATGCACGATTCTGATGCGTGAGAGATTTTTTGTCACGATAGATATGGAGACTTGAGTCATGGCGCGCAACAGCAATCCCTCTTCGAATCCGATGGAACAGTTTTTCAGTGCCGATTTCGCAAAGGGGTTTGCCTCAATGCAGGGGCTTCCGTTCGATGTTAATGCCGTGATGGAAACACAGCGCCGGAACATGCAGGCGTTTTCGGACGCGCAGCAGATGGCGATTGAGGGGATCAAGGCTGTGGCGGCGCGTCAGTCCCAGATTTTGAGCCAGATTCTGGAAGAAAATTCCCAGATTGCGCGCGAGGCGATGGCGGAAGGATCGCCGGAGGACAAGATTTCCAAACAAGCGGATCGGCTCAAGAAGGTCTATGAAAAAGGGGTCGCCGGGGCGCGCGAGATTTCCGATATGATGGGCAAGTCAAATCAGGCCGCTCAGGATGTTATCAACAAGCGCGTGAGCGCCTCCCTGACGGAAATCAAATCCGCCGTTGAGAAGAAAAAAACGAAAGCGGCATGATGTTTTGCTCTTTTCCGCCATTTCCGTATGTGGGGATAGGGTTGCTGCCGTTTTTTATGATTTGTCTCGCGCCCTTTTGTGATAGGCGTATTTTAGACTTTGATCTTCCCTCTACATCCCCTGATAATCCGGACCTTCGCCGCCCTGGGGTGGGGTCCAGACAATGTTCCGGGCCGGGTCTTTGATGTCGCAGGTTTTGCAGTGGACGCAATTCTGGGCGTTGATCTGAAATCTGGGCGCGCCTGAATCGTCCGTCACGATTTCGTATACTCCGGCTGGGCAGTAACGCTGCGCCGGTTCGTCGTAATCCGGCAGATTCCGCGCAACCGGAACGGAAGGATCCTTCAAAATCAGGTGACAGGGCTGGTCCTCTGTGTGGTTCGTGTTGGACAGATAGACCGAGGACATCTTGTCAAAAGTCAGGACGCCGTCCGGTTTCGGATAGGCAATCGGCTTTGAGTCGGCGGCTTTTCTCAGGGACGTATGATCCGCATGGTTGGGCAAAGTCCAGGGCGTGCGCCCGCCGGTCAGGGTTTCAAGTCCGGCATTGGCCAGCCCCGCCCACAGGCCAGCCCGAAATCCGGGGCGGATGTTGCGCGCGGCGCGCAGTTCCGGCCAGATCCAGCTTTTTTTCAAGGAGTCCGGGTAAGTCGTGCAGGGCGCGCGGTCCTGTCCTGCCGCCAGATGCCCGGCGATCGCTTCGGCGGCCAGCATGCCCGATTTCATGGCGGTATGAATGCCTTTGATCTTGGGAACATTGAGAAAACCGGCCGTGTCGCCGATCAGGACGCCGCCCGGAAAGACCAGTTCGGGCAGGGATTGAAACCCGCCTTCCACAAGGGCGCGCGCGCCATAGGAGATCCGGCGTCCGTTCTCAAAGAAGGTTCGGATGGCGGGGTGGGTTTTGAATCTTTGCATTTCGTCAAATGGTGAGAGGAACGGATTGCGATAATCCAGGCCAACCACAAAACCCACAGAGACAAGATTCTGACCATAATGGTATAGGAAGGCTCCGCCATAGGTTTCCCGGTCCAGCGGCCAGCCGAGCGTATGTAAAATACTGCCGGGGCGGTGGCGATCGGGCGAGATCTCCCATATTTCCTTAATGCCGATACCGTGAGTCTGCGGGCTGCGACCCCGGCGCAGATCAAATTTTTGAATGACCTGAAGGGACAGGCTGCCGTGACACCCTTCCGCAAAGACCGTCTGACGGGCGCGCAGTTCCATCCCGCGCGCAAAGCTGGATGTTGGCTGGCCATTCCAGTCGCGTCCCATGTCGCCCGTGGCCACGCCGCACACGGCCCCATCCGCGTCATAGAGGACTTCAGTCGCGGCGAATCCGGGATAGATTTCAACGCCTAAGGACTCGGCTTGCTCCCCCATCCACCGGGTCAGGAGCCCCAAAGAGACAATAAAATTGCCGTGATTGTTCATTTGCGGTGGAGTGGGCAGGCGAAACGCCCGGCGCGGCGTGAGGAGAAGCATACGATCGGATGTTGCCGGGGTGCCCAAAGGCGCGCCTTTTTCCCGGGCATCGGGGATGAGTTCATGGAGCGCGCGCGGCTCCAGAACCGCGCCGGAGAGGATATGTGCGCCCACGGAGGAGCCTTTTTCAACCACGCAGACGGACAGGGAGTCTCCCGCGACTTGTTTCAGGCGGATGGCGCAGGCCAGCCCCGCAGGCCCCGCGCCCACGATAACAATGTCATAATCCATGGATTCCCGGGGTTCAATGCTGCTTTCCGCGCCTGTTTCGTTCTGCATGAAAAAATCTCCATCCCTCCAGAGTCTAAAGCATTTTGAAGAGAAAGGAAATCGCTGTGGATCTGAGGTGTTTGGGGGCAATGAGTTTTGCAAGGTATTCAAACAAAACAGAAAATATTGATGTTGACTGTAATATTATGAAAATAAAAAAGGAGGGTGTTATAATCGGTTTCAGGTTGGTCAACGAATGGGGGAGAAGATATGACATCTTTTGCGAGCAGTCTGGATAATGCATCGGATCAGGGTCCATCGTTGTCTTCCGGTTTTAACATATCTGCGCAAGGCGCTGGGCCAGGGCCTGCTGCGAATGATCCTTCTTTTGACAATGTTGCCGCTGTGACGCCATCGCAGTTGATGAATGGAGTCAAAGTGCCTGCTTCACCTGAAATGGCCTATAAATTAGGCCTTTCTTGAGTTTTATAATGATTTGCCCTTCATAAGGTGGAAACTCTGTCTATGGTCTGACTATGCGTTTTATTAACCATCCCTGTGGGACAATGGGCGCATGTCTGAGCAGGCTGCCATAGACGAATCCGGGTACGAGAAAATCACGCAGGATCAACTGGATGCGATGTCGCGCCTGCACGGGCGTTATCTGGACGGGCGCATCGGTGGACGGCGGGCGGTTTTGCGTAAGGCTGACCTGACGGGCCTGTCTTTGAAAGGGCAAGATTTACGTCAAGCCGATTTTACAGGTTGTCTCATGCGTCGGGCCGATCTGTCCGGAGCGAACTTCCGGGAAGCATCCCTGTACGCCGTTGATTTATCCCATGCAAATCTTTATCGGACGATCTTTATCCGGACCGATATGCGCGGGGCTTTGATTGAAAGCGCGAATCTGGAAGGGGCCGATCTGGATTCTGCGGATTTGCGCGTTGGCGGACTGTCTTCTGGAAATTCTTTTGACAGCGGGCGTTCCGTGAATTTCCGTGGTGCGAATCTGACCGGAGCGCGGCTTTCCGGAACTTTGGCGGGGAAGGCCGATTTTTCCGACGCGATTATGACGAATGCCAATATGGCGCGGGCCGACTTGCGCGGGGCGCGTCTGGAAGGCGCAGATCTGACCGGCGCCGATATCGGCGATGCCCAGCTTTCGGGAGCAAATTTCAAGGCCGCCATTTTGACTGGAGTTGACTTAAGTAAAGTCCTTCCTTCAGAGGTTGATATGTCTGGCGCGATCACCGACGACAATGTCGGGGAGTCCATTGCGAATCTGCGCGAGCCGCTTGAAAAGCTTGTCGAAGAACACCGGACATGGGTTCAGACAGGCGGTCAGTCCGGGCGGCAGCTTGATTTGAGCGGATACGATCTGCGGACCCTCAAGAGCCTCAAGGGCGAGAAAATGACCGCCATCCGGGCTGTTGAAGCGCGATTCTTTGGGATGAACCTCTACAAGGTCGAAATGCAAAGCGCCGTTCTGGACGGAAGCGATTTCCGTGGATGCGATATGGAATTGGCGGACCTGCGCGGATCAAGTTTCAAGACCTGCGTTTTGTCCCATGCAAAGCTGCGTGGCGTCAACATGGCTCCGCTGCTTTTTGGCACAGGAGGTGCGTCGCGTCGGTTCAGCCCTTGCGATTTGTCCGGCGCAACGCTGCGTTATTCCGATTTTACCGGCGCGCAGATGAAAAGCGCTGTGTTTCGGAATGCGGATGTGTCTTTTGCAGATTTTACGGAGTGCGACTTGCGCGATGCGGATTTCACCGGGGCGCGCACCGAAGGCGCGGTTTTTGAAAAGGCCGATTTGACGGATTCAATTTTCGATAAAAGTCCTGCAGGTGCGTTTCGTTTTCCTGTCGACCGGGGCGGCGGCGAGGGGTAAGGATTCTCAAGAGGTTTTTATGGCTCCGGATCAATGGCCAGAAAAGGCGCAGAGTCGATCGTGCTGGTCCCGTCGAGAACGGTTTCGGTTCCCGATAGACCCGTAGCGGATCCCCACCAGTTGCCTTCTGCGGTCAGAACGCCGTTGTCCATGTCGGCGCGGATATCCTGAATAATGCTTCCGAAGAAGCGGTTTCCGCCTGTGCTGCCCAGTGCGCCGCCACCCAGATCAACCGTGAATATGCCGCTGGTGTCATCGTCAACAAAAACAGCATATTGAAGATTCTGGGCAGAGGTCGTATCCTCAACGCGGGCTGAAAAATCGCCGCTTGAACCGGCGCGCAGGTAAAGCCCGTAATCCAGACTGTCTTCAATCGATATATCCGACAGATCTGCCCCCGTCAGGGCGCTGCCCGCGCTTGATGAATATAGAAGCATCCCGTCCAGCGCACTGTCCGTTATGCTGATCCGGGAAAGGGTGGGGTTCGTTATAGCGCTCGCATTTGTTCCGGCCAGAAGATACATCCCCCGACCTTTGCTTTTTGCGATGTCGATATCGGTGAGGGACGCGTTGGACAGGATCGTGCCTGTGTCTCTGGCATAAAGATAGAGACCGTCGATGCCACTGTTTTCGATGGAGATGTTATCAAAGACCGGATCTGTCATGGTCCCCCCTCCTGAAGCGTAAACATGGAATCCATAATCTCCGCTGTCCGAAACCGAGATGTCAGAAACATTTGCATCGGATAGAACCGCCGCTGCGCCGCTGGAGGCGATGTGGAACCCGTTGAAGCCGCTTCCGGAAGCGGTGATGTTGCTTATGACCGGTGTGGTTACACTCGCGCCCGTTCCGGCCAGAAGGCGGAAACCATAATCTCCATTGTCGCGAACCGTTACGTTTGCAACGGAGGCGTCCGAGAGAGATGTTCCGGCTCCGGTCGCGTTCAGGAGCATGCCGTCATTGCCGTTGTCGGTGCTGGTGACATTCGTAAAGGTGGGAGAAGCTACGGCTGCGCCCCCTGTCGCGTACAGGTAAAGCCCGTGATCGCCGCTGTTGCTGATGGTGATGTTATCAAAAAGGGCGTTCGTAAAGGTTGCGCCCGCACCGGTCGATTCCAGATACATTCCGGTTAATCCATTATCCGCGAGGGAGATATTCGAATAACTCCCGTCCGTGTTAACGCCCCCGGCCTGATTTGACAGATAAAATCCATAACTCCCGCTGTCTGTCGATGTGACATTTGATACCACAGCATCGCTGATCGTTCCATTCGCCGTTCGGGTATAGAAAACGATTCCTGAAGCGCTGTTTCTGTCGGCTAAAACATTATCAACCGTAGGGCTGGAAATGGTCGCTGTGTTGTCTGCTCGGAGGGTGAACCCGTCACCAGCGTTGCCCGTCGCCACGATGTTTGTGATATCGGCATTGGCAATCGAAGCGTTGCCGCCGTTTGAATAGATATAAACACCGTTCGAGTCGTTGTCCGTCGCCGTGATCCGCGCCAGTGTCGGGGCTGTGAAGACGCCGCCGCTGGCCCCGTACAGTCGAAATCCATAATCTCCGTTTTCGGTCAGGGTCATGTCGCTCAGGCTGGCGTTGGCGATCGTGCTGCCCGCGCCGCTGGATGCAACATAAAAACCATCGTTACTGTTGTCGATGGAAGCGAGATTATCCACACTTAAAGAATCCATCGCCCCGCCATTGGAAGACAGAAGGTAAGCGCCGTTGTCTCCGTTGTCCTCGATATGAATGTTTGACAGCGCTGCATTTGATAAAGTTGATCCGGCACCATCGGCTCGCATATAGAGGCCATCGCTTCCGTTGTCGTTGGAAACAAATGTGTGAAAGGCCAGATTATCCAAGGTTCCGGCGGCAGTAACGTCGATATAGGTTCCATCGTCTCCGTTACGGGTTGCCGTGATGGTGTTCAAGTCTGGTGTGCTGATGCTGCTTCCCGCCCCGCTGGACAGAACGCGCAGACCGTCATTCGAATTGTCCTCAGCCAAAAGGGTTTCAATGGATGGCGCAGAGATAACGCCTGATCCTGCGGTGTGGAGGTAAAATCCATGAAATCCGTTGTGGGCCACAGAGATATTTGAGAAGACGGGATTTGTCGCGACGCTGCCTGCGGCATTGACATAGAAGTCAATCCCGGCGGATCCGTTGTCTTCTGCGGTGATGTTGGTGAAACGCGGGGATGTGATGACGCCGCCCGCATTGGCATAGATATAGGCGCCCGTTGAATTCTGATCGGTCAGGACAAGCGTATCCGCTGTCAACTCATTGATGATGCTCCCCGCGCCGGTTGACTGGACCCAGAGACCATAAGCCGCGTTTCCATCTGCCGTGACTTCCGACAGTGCAGGCGCAGAGAAACTCCCTCCCGCCGAGGCATTGAGAAGAAGCCCTGTGTCGCTGTTGTTCTCAATGGAAACATCTGAAAGACTTAATTCGTTGATCGCGCTTCCGGCACCGGTCGACAGGGCATAAGCTCCGTAACCGACATTGTCACGGATCGTTGTGTCGGATACGGTGGTATTTGTGAAGCTTCCTCCGTTCAGGGCATAGAGATACAGGCCATGAGATGCGCTTCTGGAAAGGATCGCATTGCGAATTTCAAGGTTCTCTATGTTTGATGCCGCTCCGTTCGATGTCGCATAAACGCCATAGCGCGCGGAATTCGAGATGGTTACATCAGAAAGGCTGACATTGTCCGCATTCACAACAATTCCATCGCGCTGGGCCGCATCGACGGTTAGTCCGGAAACGGCGGCGTCGTTCCCCGTGATGGTGATTCCGTCGCCGTTCAGGGCTGTGTTGGTGATAATCGGGGCGGTTGTGGCCGTGGCGATCGTCAGGGGTATATCGGGAATGACGATGCCTCTGGCCTGCATAAGGGACGTGTCAAAGGTCAGGGGAACGCCCGAGCCGATCAGACGCTGTCCCGTATTGCTGAGGATAATCCCTGCATCCATGCCTGTGCTTGTTCCGTCTCCGGCACGGACGTAAATGATATCATGGCTTCCTGCCGCTGCCTGTGCTCCCGCGAGGGTGTTGAACGGGGCTTCAAAGGATCCGTCTCCTCCCGCCGTCGCAGTATTATCGACGATGAAAATTTCCTGATTTCCACCTGCCGATGCGTTTTCGACGGTGGCTTGTGCGGTTGAAGATCGGGTGGAGCTGGCTGCGTTTGTTACCACGTCAACATCGCGTTCGACATGTTCGTTCAGGCGTTTGTAAAGTCCCTGAGGCTTTTGTGACTTGGATGAGGAGTCTCCGAAAGGAAAGCGCAGGCGAACCTCGGCAAACTCGTTTGATCCCCGCAGGCTGTCGTTTTGATGTTCCAGCCCGATCTGGAGCCAGTCTGTCAGAGTGGTTCTGATTCGGAATCGGTATCCGTCGAATCCGTCGACATCCTCCCCGTCGAATTTGAAATAAGCGCCATAGGCCCGGGTGTCTTCGAGCAAAGTCCCTTCAAGGAACCACAGCTTGCGCCCGATTTCGGCATCAAAACCAGACAGGGGCGTTTCACGGCTTGTGCTTTCGCTGACAGTCTGGGTTGCAAGGATGTTATGTCCGCTGAAGGTGAAATCTGTCTGGATGTTTGTTTCGCTCGAGAGCTTCGGATCACTTAGGGACAGATAGGCGTTTGCCCGCAAATCCCAGTCTTCGCTCAGGATTTCCGCTCCGAGGGTCGTCTGGTCGAACAGAGCGCCGGTTTCCGATCGGCGGCGGTCATAATAGGCATAAGTCCCGAGAAGAAGAGGCCATCCTTCGGGGATCAGGCGGACGCCAAGACCGAAATTCCCCTCGCGTCCGTCCGCATCGTCCAGAACAAATCGTGCATCCGCAAAGGTCAGAAACTGACCGTTCCATGACAGAGGCATCCAGACCTCGGTTCCTGCGAGCGTTCTTTCGCTTCCAGCCTTGACATATCCGTCGATATGTCCGGGGATCACATAATCCCGGGGGGCTCGGAACATTTCCGGTGTTTCAGGAGGCGGCGATTTCCGAGGAAGGGGGTCACTTGTCCGAATTGGTCTGTCCGCAAGGGGCGATTCTGAAACGGCGGGAGCGGGAGGGGTTTTATTTTTTATCTCCGCATCTGAAGGCAATGCTTTTTTCTCCAAAGCGGAGAGCATGCG
This sequence comes from Rhodospirillales bacterium, assembly GCA_020638285.1. Classification (GTDB taxonomy): domain Bacteria; phylum Pseudomonadota; class Alphaproteobacteria; order Micavibrionales; family Micavibrionaceae; genus JACKIV01. The sequence goes on from JACKIV010000003.1 coordinate 13,918, forward strand.
ACGCAGTCGCTCGTTTTCCGCCATCAGGGCTGCATTGGCAGAGCTTAGGGCCTGATTTCTTGTGTCGATATCTTCGAGTATCCCTTTGTATGGTGCCATTTCAGAGGGGCCGACATCTGCCGCAGACGGGTTGGCTGCGCCCAGAAGGGCAACCGATGAAAGAAGGAAAATACGTTTTCCAAAAGACACCAAAGCAAAAAACCTCAGGGGATGAAATGGAACCGTTCGAGAATATCAGTGTATGCATTTTATGTGCCACCATACCACAAATCACGATTCCTGAAACCCTTTCCGGCGGCAGTGAGATTGTGGAAGAAAAAATAGACGGGTCTTTCTCTCTTGATCTGTTTCGATGGACTTCTATCTAATGGGGGGGCGTTTAGGCGTATTCCACCAGAGAAAGGTTCTTGACTCTATGAAAATTCTTCATGTTCTCTCAAGCGGACGGACGGGGGATTCTGTCTCTCGTAAACTTTCCGCACAACTTGTCTCCGGACTTAAGGCGAAAAACCCCGGTTCTACCGTTGTTGAGCGGGATGTCTCCCGTGATCTGCCCTTTCTTGATGCCGATTTGATTGCTGCGTTCTACACACCCGAAGACAAGCGTACACCGGAGCAAAAAAAGCGCCTGTCGCTTTCGGATGCGCTGGTGAATGAGCTTTTTGCCTGTGATATGCTCGTCATTTCCGCCCCGATGTATAATTTCAGTATTCCGGCGGCGCTCAAGGCCTGGATCGACTTGATTGTTCGTGCCGGACGGACGTTCCGCTTCAAGGAGGGCGGGGGATATGAGAGCCTTCTGGGAGATCGCAAGACATATGTGGTGATGGCCAGTGGCGGAGTTCCCCTGGGCGTTCCGGTCGATTTTTACTCGCCATATCTGCGGGCCGTTCTGGGTTTTATCGGGATTGAGAGTATTGAGTTTGTCGCTGCCGCCGGGACCAATATGGGGAATGCACAGGCCGTTATTAAAGAAGCAGAGGACCAGATCCGTAAGATTGCAGTCTGAAGCGGGGGAGGAGGGGCACCATGCCTTTGTACGATGACAGCAATATTTTTGCAAAGATCTTGCGCGGAGATATCCCGTGTCAGAAGGTCCTTGAGGGGCCGCACGTTCTGGCTTTCCCGGATCTCTATCCCAAGGCTCCCACCCATATTCTGGTTATTCCAAAGGGGGCCTATGTGGATATTGCCGATTTCGGTGCGCGCGCCAGCGAGGCCGAGATTACGGCATTCTGGCGCGCCGTGGCGGACATCGCGGCGCAGGCGGGCCTGAAAGACTCAGGGTTTCGTGTCATTGCAAATGCCGGGGCGAATGGCGGGCAGGAAGTTCCTCACTTTCATGTCCATATTCTGGGGGGATGTCCGCTCGGTCCGATGGTTTCGCGTTGAAGCAAGTCTGATTTTTCTTTTCTTCGGCGTACGAAAACGGCACAATCGGGCGTCGCGCCAACGGGAAAAAGGTCTTGCGTAGCATGCCGCCGGGAAAACAGTCATCTTCGGAAATTGTCTACACCATTTACGGGGTTGATATGCCGCCTGCCGGGAAGCCGCCGGGGGCGCAGCAGCCTGTCAATGCTGTGAACGACATGGAATCGGCTATCAAACAGGCGGAGAGTCTTTTTGAATCTGGAAAATATCTCTCCGTCGAACTCAAAAAGAAATATGCCGAGGAAAAAACCGGACGAACCATTGAAATGCCTCTGCGCCGATGGGAGGGCAAGCCGAAAAAGGATTTCGGTGTGGTGTTGTTCCTGATTCTTGCCGTTCTGGCAGGCGCAGCCGCGTTCGGCCTGACATTTCTGGCCGCCCGGTTCATGGGCGGGTGAAGCTTTTGTGAAATTTGGACTTCCCTTGAATGTCTCCTTCTGAAACTCTTCCGCGTTCTGTGTTTCTTGACGTCTCTTTGTGGGGCGTGATTTTCGGGAATCTGTTTTCTATCGGGATGGCGGTTTTTCAAAGGTGGGATCTGGCGGAAATCATGTGGATTTTCTGGGCGCAGAGCGTAGGGATCGGTCTGATGAATTTTGTCCGCATCCTCAGTTTGAAAGAATTTTCAACCGAAGGATTTAAAATTAACGATCATCCCGTTGAGCCTACGACAGAAACCAAGATTCAGACCGCTTTCTTCTTTCTGGTGCATTATGGTTTGTTTCATGCCGTCTATGCGGTTTTTCTGTGGGAGAAAATGGATCTTTCGATGATGGGAGGGCAGGATATCCTGCTTCTGGCGCTGTGCGCGTTGGGTTTTCTGGGGGTGCATGGTTTTTCTCTGGCGCATAATTTTTCCAGAGACTTTCGTCAAAAGAGACCGAATATCGGAACTTTGATGTTTTATCCATATTTGCGGATTCTGCCGATGCATTTGACTATTGTGTTTGGCGGGGTTTTTGTGTCAGGAGAGGATAGCGGCGCTGCGCAATTTTCCCTGATCCTGTTCATGTCTCTGAAGACTCTCGCCGATGCAGGAATGCATATGGTCGAACACCATATATTTCGGAAAATATAGGGGCTGTGCTACGCCGCCGTTGTGATCGGGCCGTCCGCGCGGCCATGGATGAACTGGTCGACATAAGGGTTGTCGCAGGAATCAAGCGAATCCACCGGTCCTTGCCATATGATCTGGCCTTCGTACAGCATGGCGACTTCGTCGGCGATTTTTCGGGCGCTGGCCATATCGTGGGTGATGGACAGGGCCGTGGCACCCAGATCCCGGACGCATTTGACGATCAAATCGTTGATAACATCCGCCATGATGGGGTCCAGCCCCGTCGTCGGCTCGTCGAAAAACAGAATATCCGGGTTTGTGGCGATGGCGCGGGCCAGCCCAACGCGCTTGCGCATGCCGCCCGAGAGCTCCGCCGGGTAGAGATCGGCGATTTTTTCGCTCAATCCCACGGATTTGAGCTTGTCGATGGCAATCGAGCGGGAATCGCCGCGGTCCATGTGCTTGCCGTGAATGAGCCCAAAGGCGACGTTTTCCCAGATGGGCAGGGAATCAAACAGGGCGGCGCTCTGGAACAGCATGCCGAATTTCTGCATCAGGCGGTCCCGCCCGCGCGTGTCCAGATGGGCTGTTTCGGCACCGTCTACCAGAATCGATCCATGATCCGGTGCAACGAGCCCCAGAATGCATTTGAGCATCACGGATTTTCCCGTTCCCGATCCGCCGATAATGACGAGGGATCGCCCCGTGGGAATGCTCAAATCCACCCCGCGCAGGACATGATTCGTGCCAAACGACTTGCGCAGTCCGCACAATTGGAGCTTGGTCGTCAGTTTTTTCCCGTCACCCGTCATGAAAAAAACGCCTGAGTCAGGATGTAATTGGAAATCAGGATCAGGATGGAGGCTGTGACAACCGCGTTTGTCGTGGCTGCGCCCACCCCTTGCGCGCCGTGGTCGGAGTGAAACCCGTGGTAACAGCCCATAAGACTGACAATCAGGCCGAAAACACCGGCCTTTATCAGGCCAGACATCACGTCGATTGTCTCCAGAATGTCCCATGTCTGGGTCAAATAACTCGATGGATTAAAGCCCAGCGTATAGATGCTGACCAGATATCCGCCGAAAACCCCGATGATATCGCCGGTCAGGACGAGCAGGGGCAGCATGAGCGTTCCCGCAACCACGCGGGGCGCGATCAGATATTTGAAGGGGTTGACGGACAGGGTGACAAGGGCGTCGATCTGTTCGGTAACCCGCATCGTACCGATTTCGGCGGCGATCGCCGCGCCAATTCGTCCGGCAACCATCAATCCGGCCAGAACGGGGGCCAGTTCGCGCGTGACCGACAGGACAACGACTCCGGCCACTGCGCTTTCGGCATTGAACCGGGCAAACCCGGTATAGCTCTGGAGCGCCAGAACCATCCCGGTAAACAGGGCCGTCATGCCCACCACGGGCAGGGAGTAAAATCCGATATCCATAATCTGGCGTCCGACCAATCGCAGATAGATCGGAGGCAAAAACGCGTGCAAAACTGCCTTTCCGGCAAACATGGTCAGGCGTCCGCAGGACTGGAACAGGTGCAGAATCGTGGCCCCGATGGCCTCGCAGCTGTCCAGAACGCTCACGCAGATGCGACGGGCAAGGGGGCAGAGCCCACCTGCCGGGCAAGGCGGCGGTGTTTCTTCCGAAAGGGTTGCAGGGGTGGTGGTCATTCTTTCGTTCCCGACAGTATCACACCGTTCCTTTTACCTGTCCCGATGTCAAAAGAAAAGGATGAAATATCTGAATTTTCGGTCTTTATGAAGGGGCACGGGTGGCGTATGATTTCGGGCATGGCTCATTATATCCTGCGTCGCCTTTTGTTGATGATTCCGACCCTTCTTGGGATTTTGCTGGTCAGCTTTGCTGTGGTGCAGTTTGTCCCCGGCGGGCCGGTGGAGCGGATGATCGCCCAGATGCAGGGGCATGGCGCCGATGCGACGTCCCGTTTTACAGGCGGGGCGAACGCCGATATGGCGGCGGGTGGAATCGCGCAGGCCACCGGCGAGGGGAGCCAGTATCGCGGCTCTCAGGGGCTTGATCCGGAATTTATCAAGGAACTGGAGAAGATGTACGGATTCGATCGCCCGGCGCCGGAGAGATTCATCCGGATGGTCTGGAATTACATGCGGTTCGATCTTGGTGAAAGTTATTACCGGGATGTGTCTGTGGCGGGACTGGTGATTGAAAAAATGCCGGTGTCAATTTCTCTGGGGCTGTGGTCGACTCTTCTGGTCTATCTGGTGTCGATTCCGCTTGGCATCCGCAAGGCCGTCCGGGATGGCGAGGCGTTCGATGTGTGGACGAGCGCGGCGATTTTCATCGGATACGCGATTCCCTCGTTCATGTTCGCGATTTTGCTCATTATTCTGTTCGCGGGGGGGCGGTATTGGGATCTGTTTCCCTTGCGCGGGATTTTGTCGGATGATTGGCGTGAGATGCCCTGGCATCAACTCATTCTGGACTATCTATGGCATATGACGCTCCCGATTGTGGCGCTGGTCATCAGCGGATTTGCGGGGCTGACCATGCTCACCAAGAATTCGTTTCTGGAGGAAATCAACAAGCAATACGTTTTGACCGCGCGCGCCAAAGGCTTGTCCGAACGGCGGGTTTTGTACGGCCATGTGTTCCGCAATGCCATGTTGATTGTAATTGCAGGCTTTCCGGCGGCGTTTTTGTCCATTTTCTTTACCGGGTCGCTGTTGATCGAGGTGATTTTCAGTCTCGATGGAATCGGGCTTTTGGGCTATGAGTCCATCATGAACCGGGATTATCCGGTTGTTCTGGGAACCTTGTATATTTTCAGCCTGATGGGGCTTTTGATGACCCTGATCCGTGATGTGACCTATGTTCTGGTCGATCCAAGGATTGACTTTGCCGGGCGGGGCGGGTAAAAGGCACGCATTATGTATAAAAGAAGAGGAGGGTGTTTATATGAATCAGGAAAAGAAAGATCAGATCATAAGGCTTCTGGGTGATTTTCAGACGCGCGTGCAGCCAGGGGATGACGCCGTGGAAATGGATCTTTTACGGGCGCAGATAACGGCCATTAAGGAGGGCGATCCGGGACCTGAAAGAGTTACTGGCGGGGCCGTGAAGTCTCTCACGACGCCTTCTGGACCGGACATCAGCGCCATTACAAAGCTGGTTTGTTGTCCGTAGGCGGACGGTATCGGGGTGGTTCGTGTTTGGAAGCGCGGACCCTTAAACTTCGCCTTTTTTTTGTCTCGTTTCCGGGATAGTGTCGGGGACAGGGCAGGGCTGGGCCTTGCGGGATATCACACAGAGGGGCTATGAATATGAGAAAGATTCTGATGGTTGTTGCGGCCTGTGCGTCCGTCGGCCTTGCCGGATGCCAGGGGCTGGATAGCATGGGAACAAAGCAGGCGGTTGGCACGGGCGGCGGCGCGATTCTGGGCGGTCTGGCCGGGGCGCAACTGGGCAAGGGCCGGGGCCAGCTTTGGGCAACGGGTGCGGGCGCGCTTCTGGGAGCTTTGGCGGGCAGCGAGATCGGAAGCTCGCTTGATCGCGCGGACCAGATGTATGCTCAAAAAGCGACCACGCAGGCCTATAACGCACCGGTTGGGCAGACAATCACTTGGAACAATCCGCAGAGCGGCAATTACGGCACCATCACGCCGGTGCGCGATGGGCGCGACAATGGCGGACGGTACTGCCGCGAGTACAGCCAGACGATCTATGTCGGCGGCAAGCAGCAATCCGGTTATGGCACGGCCTGTCAGTCTCCCGATGGAAGCTGGGAAATCGTCAAGTAAGATAAGGATATAAAGAAAAGCCCCTCTCTTCGGGATGCCGGGGAGAGGGGCTTTTTTGTCAGAGTCAGAGGAGGAGAGCTTTATCCCACAATCTGGCGGATGGGTTCGACCAGGTCGCATTTTTCCCACGAAAACCCTCCGTCGTCTTCCGGCGCACGGCCAAAATGGCCGTAGGCCGCTGTTCGGGCAAAAATCGGCCGGTTGAGTTTGAGATGTTCGCGAATCCCCCGAGGGCTTAAATCCATGCACTTCGTGGCGGCTTCGACCAGAATCGACTCCGGAACCGTCCCGGTTTCATGCGTATTGACGTAAACGGATAGGGGTTTCGAGACACCGATGGCATAGGACAACTGAATGGTGCATTTTTCGGCGTACCCGGCGGCAACGATGTTCTTGGCCAGATAGCGGGCCGCATAGGCCGCCGACCGATCGACTTTCGTGGGGTCTTTTCCAGAAAATGCACCGCCGCCATGAGGCGCCGCGCCGCCATAGGTGTCCACGATGATTTTGCGCCCTGTCAATCCGCAATCGCCTTCGGGGCCACCGATTACGAATCGGCCCGTCGGGTTGACGTAAAACTCGTTTTCAGGACACATCCACCCTTCGGGCAGGACGGCCAGAACATGCGGACGCACGATGTTCTTCACATCCTGTTGTGACAGGTGTTCGGCGTGCTGGGTTGACACCACGACAGACCGGGCCCGGACGGGCTTTCCATCCCGATATTCCAGTGTGATCTGGGATTTCGCGTCGGGCTCCAGCCCCGGCTCCGCACCAGAATGCCGCGCCTCGGCCAGAGAACGCAAAATGGCGTGCGCGTAATGCAGCGGGGCGGGCATGAGCGCCTCGGTCTCGGTGCAGGCATATCCGAACATGATTCCCTGATCGCCTGCGCCTTCGTCTTTGCCCGAGGCTGCGTCAACGCCCATGGCGATGTCGGCGGACTGGTTATGGACACGGACATTCACTTCGGCATTTTTCCAGTGGAATCCGCGCTGTTCGTATCCGATGGATTTGATGGTCTGGCGTGCGATGTCTTCCAGAACGGCGTGCGTGATAGAGTCCGGGCCTCGCGTTTCTCCCAGAATGGCGACGTAGTTGGTTGTCACCGCTGTTTCGATAGCGGTGCGGGCCTGCGGGTCGTGCGCAAGAAAGTGATCGACGATCGAATCGGAGATTCGGTCACAAACCTTGTCCGGGTGTCCTTCGGAGACAGACTCGCTTGTAAAGATATAGTTCTGAAGGCCATGGGATGTCAGAGGGTGCGATTTCATAAGGGCTCCTGAACGAGAGGGCATACGATCTCCCTGGAAAGTTAAATCTATTATAGGAAATACAAGAGAAATTCCATGCTATGCCGAGGAGACCGAAGACGCAAGCAGCTTCTGCAGACCCTCCACGACCTGAATGGACGAATCTTCAAGGGCGCGGTAATGTACCATGCCCTCTTCCACTTTATGCGCCTCAAAACACTTGGCGGCCTCAATGCCATGAAAATGAACTTTTTTGTGCGGGGCTTCGATGTGTGCGAAGGCCGGAGCATTTTTGAATTTCTTATCCGTTGTGGTATAGTACCATTTCCCAAGGCGGCACAGTGTGTGGTCTGCAAAATCGGATGATTTTGCGCTTGAGCGGCCAACGGCCATGTCCAGAAGTTTTTTCTTCCATAACATGTGATCTGCCTGAGCCAGATAGACGACTTTGTCGTCAATGTCTTCTTCTGCGAGTTTTGATCGCCAGGATTCTATCAGGGAGACACTTTTATCTGTTTGCTCGGCAAGGGTCTGAACAGAGTCAAGATTAAGGTTCCCTTTCTCCTGAACGATGGACATGTTTTTTGCCAGAAGATCTACAGCGGTTTTTTGCTGGAACAAGACATTGGCCAGATCCTGAACCTGGCCCGAAATGGAGGTTGAGTTTGAGGCGATATTTTGAAAGTCCTCTGAAACGGCCTCTGTTTTCTCGATAACACTCCCCAAGGCGCCTTGTGCGTCGGAAACGGTGCCCAGAACGTCTCCGAAAGAATCATTAAGCGCAGAAATCTGTTTCCGGATGGTTTCCGTGGCTTCGCTTGTCTGGCGAGAGAGCGTTTTAACTTCGTTTGCGACGACGGCAAAGCCTTTTCCATGCTCTCCAGCGCGCGCGGCTTCTATGGTGGCGTTCAGGGCTAGAAGGTTGGTCTGGCCAGCGATTTTTGATATAAGATCAATGACCTTGACGAGGTCAGACACAACTCCCTGCAGGTTTTTTGTTTTCGACGAAACTGTATCAAAAACAGTGCCGGTCTGAAGAATTTTTTCTTTCAGATCTGTCATTTCTTCCAGTCCCCGGCGGGTCAGATTGCTGGAGTCCTGAACGGCATGGGAGGATCTTTGGGCGGCATCCTCAATTTCTCCGATGGAAGCGGAAAGCTCCTCAACGGCGCTCGCCATCGACGTTCCCGCCATCTGGACGTCTCTTGTCCCGGAAAGGATATTTGCGGTGGATACGCTGATTCCCACGGCAGACATGCTCAAATCCACAACGTTTTTCAGGGTGTCTCTCAATTGCATGATGTGAACTCCAGAAGGGGGGTAGGGAAAGTGTAAAGTGGATCTTCCGGTGATTCTATGCCCGGAATCATGACAAGGCAATTGCGTTTTTCGAGCAGAAAGAGGAGATCGGGCGATTTTTCGTTATATTTTTATGGAAATTTCCGGGATCGTGGGGCTCAATTTATTGATGTACATAAGAAAAAACAGGTTAACAACTGAGTGCTTTACAGCGGGGGTAAACAGGCTTCATACTCCGCCGCTGGAAAAGACGTTGAATGATTTTGGGCGTTTGTTGAAACAACCGAGCAGGAGACCAATGACCAATCCGATTTCCGAAGGCCGTACGATTGATCTTTCGCGCCGCAAGGTGCTTTTGACAGGGATCGCGGCGGCCGGGTTTGTCGCCATGCCTTCCGTCATGAAGCCCGCTTTTGCGGCGACCGGCATGGGGGCCTATCGCGTGGCTTTTCGTAATGCGCACACGATGGAAAGTTTCTCAGGGGTCTACAGGGTAGGGAATCGCTATCTCCCTGAGGCATTTGAAAGCATCGACACTATTTTGCGGGATTATCGCTGCGGCAGCACGCATCCGATGGATCCACGTTTGATGGACCTTGTTTATTGGCTGCACTATCAGACCGGGCAGGCGCGTCCCTTTGACGTGATTTCCGGGTATCGCAGTCCGCAGACCAATGCATTGTTGCGTCAGACGAGTGGTGGTGTCGCGCGGCATTCTCTCCATATGGAGGGCAAGGCCGTGGATATTCGGCTTCCGGGCTTTTCGACGGCGCAACTGGGGCGTATGGCGCGCAGCATGAAAGCTGGGGGCGTTGGAATTTATGGGAAGAGCGATTTCGTTCATATCGACACCGGCAAGGTTCGGACCTGGTAGGATTCCATGATTCTGATCGGCCTTGGCGCCAATCTGCCGGGTCGGTTTGGGTCGCCGCGTGCGGCGCTGGATGCGGCGCGCGAGGGTTTGGGTCCGCTTGGTCTTTCTGCTGTTTCATCCGTCTGGGTCAGTGCGCCAGTACCTGTTTCGGGCCAGCCCTGGTATTTCAATCAGGTCGTCCGTCTTGACACGGATCTTGGGTCGCACGCGGTTCTTGACGCGCTTTTGGCCCTTGAGACCCGGCTCGGACGGCTCAGAAGCGTTCCAAATGCCCCGCGCGTGATGGATCTGGATCTGTTGTGTCATGGGTCATGCGTCTGCGATGACCCGGATTTGACTCTTCCGCATCCCCGGATGCATCTGCGAGCCTTTGTTCTTTTTCCTTTGAAGGAAATCGCGCCGTGCTGGGTGCATCCTGTTTCGGGACGTTCTGTTTCAGACCTGATTGCGGCGCTGGAGCCGGGGCAGGAGATCCGGCGTGATCCATCATGATACGGCCCATCTTCTCTAAAGGCCCTTACGTGATGGGTGTGGTCAATGTCACTCCGGATAGTTTCTCGGATGGCGGGGCGTTTTTTGATCCCGATGCAGCCATTGAGCATGGTTTGCGTCTGGTGGAGGAGGGGGCTGATATTCTGGATATTGGCGGGGAGTCAACCCGCCCTGGAGCAAAGCCCGTTGATCCGGAAGAAGAAATCAGGCGGGTGATCCCCGTTATCAAGGGGCTCTCGGGTCGGGCCCCGTGGATCTCGGTGGATACGCGCCATGCAGAGACGATGCGTGCGGCCATTGAGTCTGGGGCTAATTTTATAAATGATATTAGCGCGTTATCTTTTGATCCTCAGAGTCTGGGCGCGGTTCGTAGTTCGGATGCGCCAATTTGCCTGATGCATATGCGTGGAACCCCGCAGACGATGTCTGAAAAAACGCACTATAACAATATATTGGAAGATGTTCTTCGCTATTTTTGTGAGCGGATTCATGCGTGCGAGTCCGCTGGAATTGGATCAGACAGAATCATTCTTGATCCCGGGATTGGTTTTGCGAAAACAACCGGGCAAAATCTGGCCTTGATTCATAATATCGGGGCGATCTGTGCCCTCGGTTTTCCGGTTCTTTTAGGCGTGTCGCGGAAGCGGTTTATTTCTGCCGTGGCAGGTGAATCCGCTCCTGTGGATCGTCTTGGCGGGTCACTGGCGGCGGGCCTGTACGGGGTTTCTCAAGGGGTCAAGATTCTGAGGGTGCATGACGTGGCGGCTACGCGTCAGGCTTTGTCGGTTCATGCGGCTATTGAATCCGCTGTCATTTCAGAATCTTGATAAGCTCTCCCATATCGGGGGCGAGCGGGGACTCAAAGCGCATCGGCTTTCCGTTTTCTGGATGGATAAAACCCAGAGCAACGGCATGAAGAGCTTGACGCGAAAAGGCGCAAATATGGTCGATGACGTCATCGTCATATCCGCCTTTGCGAAGCCTGGCGCGCAGAGCGGTTTTTTGCGGCCCATAGAGTGGGTCACCGATCACGGGTGCGCGGATATGAGCCATATGGACCCGGATCTGGTGTGTCCGGCCTGTTTCAAGGGTACATTCAACAAGGGTGCAGGTCTGGTCTTTTCCGAAACTTGAAGCGGTGCAATAGCGGGTCACAGCGGCCCGTCCGTCTTTGACGCCTGCCGCCATTTTCAGACGGTGATTTGGATTGCGTCCGATGCTGGTTTCTATTTTACCCGCGGGAGGCATTGGTGCGCCCAGAACCAGAGCGCGATAGGTGCGACTTAAGGTTCGGCTGCTTAACTGCGCTGCAAGGTGTCGGTGGGCGGTATCCGTTTTGGCTGCTATCATCAGTCCGCTGGTCTCCCGATCCAGTCGGTGGACGATGCCGGGTCGGGCTACGCCGCCGATGCCGGACAAGCTTGACCCGCAATGGTGCAAGAGCGCATGAACCAGAGTGCCTTGCCCATGCCCCGCGCCCGGATGAACCACCAGACCCGCCGGTTTGTCGAGGACCAGAAGAAGATCATCCTCATAGACAATGTTTAGGGGGATATTTTCAGGGACCAGATCGCTGGGCTCGATTTCCGGAAGATGGACCGTTATGACCCGGCCCGTGCCGACTTTGTGGGCCGGGTCATGAACCGGTGCGCCGTCGATCGAAACGGCGCCTTGCAAGATCAGATCCTTGATTCTCGTACGGGAAAGAGGGCTGGATTCGGCGCACAGGGCCGTCAGCGCGCGGTCCAGCCGTTCCCCGTCCATCGAGTCTGGAACGATGAACCGGCCCGGGTCATGATGGGTCACTCCTCGTCCTCCATCGCTCGATGGGGAAGACAGGGATCGACGTAGGGTTCAAGCGAAGAAGCCATGACAACCCATCCATCTTCCGTGTTGTAGTTCGCGGGTTTGGATTTGTCGTCGCCTCGAGGTGTCATGGTGGCGTATCCGGTCAGAAGGCGCAGACGCCTTGGGCCTAAAATCAAACTTTCTCCGCGCCCGCCCGTGCCTTGGGTAAAGCTTTCGTCGCCCAGAATTTCGCCTCGGGGGGAAAGGGCCAAAAGACGGGCCATGCTGCCCTGTGCGTTATCCTTGTCTGTGCTCCCTGTATATTCTGCATCAAAAAGGCCGGAGGCTCGCCCATCTGGAACGGCAACAATATCACGGCCATACAGACGATAGTCGGGAACGGTGAAATAACGTTGCCAGACGGGTTCTCCGTTTGAGCCATTAACCCGCATGACCCAGGCTGAGCGGGGACGTATGTCGCCATAGGGTTCAACGTCGCCTGTCATGACCACATCGCCTGTTCCATAAGATGCTACGGCCCGCAATATTGCGCCTGCGCCTCGGGGATATTGCTTTTGCCACATCAGTTTTCCATCGGAATCAAGCTTCATCGCCAGTCCTACTGTGCGTCGATCGGCTGTGCGGATCATTCCTGTTACGATATAGCCTTGGTTTCCAAGAGAATCTGCGGTGGTCGTTACATTCGTAAAACGGTTTCCCAAGCCGGGATCATAAGATCGCTTCCAAATGACCGCTCCGTCTGGCGTTATGCGATAGACGATTCCGCGTTCGTCCGCCGGGTTTGATCGGCTGCGAGCCGCAACGGCCAGAACAAGTCCGCCACCGTCTGTAGAAACGGTCAGTCCTTCAAAGGAAAGATCGTAATCCGGGTCGGTCAGAACCTTTTCCTTTTCGACTTTTCCCTCGGCGCTGTAATGGGCCAGACGGATGATTTTTTGTGGGCTGATACCGGGTTTTTCACTGGGCAGAACCTTCGTACCGGCGGCAAGAAACCCGCCTTTTTCCTTCAGAACGATCTTTTTGATGTTCAAATTACCCAAGCCCGGATGGCGGTTTTGCCGGATAATACGTCCTCGTCGGTTAATTTCGGCGATCAGTCCGCGCGTATCTTCCGGATCGGTCTGGTCGTAGAGGAAGCCGCCTGCCAGAACATTGCCATTTTCTAAAATTACAGCTGTTTCAAAGCGCTCCATACCACGCTCACCATAAACGCCATCCCACAGATGTCCCCGTCCAAAGGGAACTGCGCGCAATGTGACCATGGTTTCGGGGATGGTTGTACAGGTTTCCCGAATCTGGGCGTTGAGGATATGCGGGAAGGCAACAACAGCAACCGTGCAAAAGACGGCAAGGCGGAAGATGGTCATAACGGAAAATATATGAAGGCGGATCAGCGGAAGATGTCCCAGAACGATGTTTCGTAAAGGAAATTCCGGTAATGACCAGTCGGGAGTTCGTGAACGGCCTTACGGAAGTCAACAGATTTGACAATGCTGCGGAAAACAGGATTCCATTTCTCATAAACGCCTTTCAGGGCGCTGCACTCTGTTATATAGGCCGTATCCCGATACAGGGAAACGAAGGAGATTCCTCGCCGGGAGGAATCCGAATCCGGTCCCGGCGCGACGTAGGACGCCAGAACATAAGAGCCATATCCACGGCCCAGACCCGCAGGCTCACCGAACACCTCAATGGATGGATTATGATATTCCTCTTCCAGAAAGCGGGTCCAGAAATCGCGTCCATAGGCAATTTTCTGGACAGAATCGTCATAACGCGGAGGGTAAATCAGAAATCTCCGGTCAGACCGGGCCCGGATGCGGCATCCGGCTTCGTCGGCGCGCCCGGGCGCGGCGATTCTGACCACATCGTCCGAATCGGAATTATTTACAACTTCCCACGTGTCCGGGAAGGAAAGAGAAACACCGGATTTCGCGTCTTGCCACACGAAGACATCGGCTCGGGCTGCCGGGGCAAGCCACAGAAGCCCCGCAAGGGTCGTCAAAAATGAAGCAATACGGAACAGGCGACACATGAAAGAATCCTCTTTTGTTCCCTCCGATTGTGACGTGCCGCGCGACAAAAGGCAAGTCTGCTTTTTGCGTTTGTTCGGGAACGCAGGGGAGATTTTGAAGGTTTGAGAGTTTCTCGGCGCTCTGATAAGGTGGAAGCGGGATTCGTAAACATAGTTAAGGAGAACGCTCGTGCAACCGTTCCGGATATTGAGCGCCATCGCTGCGCCTTTGCCCATGGCCAATGTCGATACGGACATGATTATTCCAAAGCAGTTTTTGCGCACGATTCGGCGGACGGGGCTTGGGGCAGCCTTGTTTTATGACATGCGTACCGATGCACAAGGCCATCCTGTTTCCGGGTTTGTCCTTGATCGGGAACCTTATCGGGATGCAAAAATATTGATTGCCGGTGATAATTTCGGGTGTGGGTCGAGCCGTGAACACGCGCCGTGGGCCTTGCTGGATTTTGGCCTGCGGTGCATTATTGCGCCTGGCTTTGCAGATATTTTTTACAATAATTGCTTCAAAAACGGGATTTTGCCGGTCGTTTTGCCCCCGGATGCAGTGGATGCCCTGATGCTTGCGGCGCAAGATTCCCCTGAAACACCCGTGACGGTTGATCTCGAAAAACAAACGGTTGCGCGGGGAAACAGCCTGTCCTTTCATTTTTCCATCGATCCGTTTCGGAAACAGTGCCTGATGAACGGTCTGGACGATATCGGTCTGACTCTCGAAAAAGCCGGGGCGATTGCGGACTATGAGAAGAAGGCAGGCAGCGAGCGCTCGTGGTTATAGAAATGGAGGTGTTGACTCCCGCCTTGAAAATAGATCCGCCCGCCTGGATGTCCGCGCCGGAAACGGCGGCGGTTTTCGCTGCATTGCAGGGCGATGGGGCCATTCCGGCAGTTTTATGTGTCGGGGGATGTGTACGCAACGCCCTTTTGGGACGAGCGGTTGAAGATCTTGATCTGGCAACTGTTTTTCCGCCTGATGAAGTTATCAGGCGTCTGGGTGCGGCTGGGCTGCGCGCCGTACCAACAGGCATTGAGCATGGAACCGTAACGGCGGTCATCGGCGGAAAAGGATTCGAAATCACAACATTGCGGCGCGATGTTCATGCCGACGGGCGGCATGCTGTGGTTGAATTCACAACAGACTGGCGCGAAGATGCACGGCGGCGGGATTTTTCGATGAATACACTTCTCGCCGGGTTGGATGGAGTGATTTACGATCCTCTGGGTTGCGCTCTTGCGGATGTGCGTGCGGGGCGCGTGGCTTTCGTCGGGAACCCGGATTGTCGAATCGCCGAAGACCGTCTGCGTGTTTTGCGGTTTTTCCGTTTTTACGGAGCTTACGGGGATGGGCCTCCAGACCCGGAGGCCCTGGCAGCGTGCGCTCGCGCCGCCGGGACGTTGGGAAATCTGTCCCGCGAGCGGGTAACGAGCGAGATTCTGAAAATTTTATCCGGAGACGATCCCGCCAGAACTCTGGGGCTTATGTTCGAGTGTGGCGTTATGGCTGATCTGCTGCCG
Source organism: Rhodospirillales bacterium (assembly GCA_020638285.1). GTDB lineage: Bacteria > Pseudomonadota > Alphaproteobacteria > Micavibrionales > Micavibrionaceae > JACKIV01. The sequence goes on from JACKIV010000003.1 coordinate 29,461, forward strand.
GAGTATCGGGGAGATGTTCTTCGCCGCCTCTGCGCGCTTCAAAAGACATACGATGCATTTTGCCTTGAAACCCGGGTTTTGGCTCTTGTGGAAATGGATCAAGGACGACTGACAAGCCTAGAAAACAAAATGATTTTCTCGAATAAGTCGAAAGAATTCTGTCGGGCGATTCTAATGGCGATAGAGGAATTTTCATGCAGAAAATTAAATTCACCGCTCAATTCATTGTTATATAAGCATGGAAATGGCGTTATGGAGCAGGTCATTCTTCTGGACGCAGCGTGCAACAGGGCATCGGGGGCGGTAGCAGAAAATCTGATGTTTGTCCGCCGGACCGCCCGACCTGTCTTCCCGGTTTCTGGAAAAGATGTTATGGCGGCGGGGCTGGCGTCAGGGCCGCAGGTCGGGGATGTTTTGAGGGAGCTTGAGTCTTGGTGGGTGGATCAGGATTGTGCGCCGGATCGGGCCGCACTTTTGGCCTGTATTCGGGAGAGGCTTGAAAAAGCCCCTTGTTCGGGAGATTCTGAGGCTGTAAAGTCCCCTTGCGCAAAATCCCGGGCATCGGGTGGCACCGAAAAAGAAAGGCGGACCTGATGATAAAAGTCACTGTATCAAAACCGTCCAAAACGGCGATGCAATCCGGCGCGGCGCGGACAAGGGGCTGGTTTCTGGAAGGGGAGCCGGATGTACCTGATTCGATTGATCCTTTGATGGGCTGGTCTTCGTCCGGTGGCACGGCCCGTCAAATTCGGATGCGCTTTGAGACGCTTGAAGAGGCCTTGCATTTCGCAGGTGAAAAGGGGTGGGCGTGTACGGTCCTGCCGCCTCAGGAAAAACGGGTGCGTCCGCGCAGCTATGCCGATAATTTTCGCTATGTTCCATCGGGCGGCCCGTCCGAAAGAACGGGTAGTCAAAAGACCCCATAGCTCAACTGGATAGAGCAACTGCCTTCTAAGCAGTAGGTTGCAGGTTCAAGTCCTGCTGGGGTCGCCAGTTTCCCTTTCATTCCGGGGTTTTGGGGTTGTATTTCCCAAGGTTTCCAAAAAATTCCTGAAGCGGCGAGGTCCGTGTTCCCGTAACGGGCGTTTTCCGGGCAACGGTGGGGACGTCCTCGGGAGTGCCGATTGTAACTCTCAGGTCGCGCACTACGCCCGATTCGTCAAACGAAACAGCGACGATCTTTCCGTCTGTGACCTGCGCATCGAAAATGCCCCGTTTTTCGGTTTTCTGGCCGATATAGTACCAGACCGAATCATCGAACGGCGCGATGGTCGCAGGGGAGCCGAAAACGCGCAGGACGTCCGAGCGTGTGCTGACACCTTTTTTGATTTGCTCAATCTGTGCGGTCTCGACAATATTGCCGTGAACACGCTCCATCGGCGTGCAGGCGGCAATCAAAAGGAACACAAGAACGGCGCAGGCCGATGGAAAAAATCTTTTCATGTCTTTCATATACCGCTATACAGGAAAGAGGGCAAGGGTTGGGCTGTAAAGATGTTTGATTGGCTGCGTAAAAAAACGCGATGGAACGACGCGGCGGAGAAGCTCTACGCCGAGTGCGTTCGCGCGGGTCGCGAGCCGTTGTTCTATCAGGATTTCGGGGTCCCGGATACGCTGGACGGGCGGTTTGACATGATCGTCCTGCATGCGGTTTTGATGGTTCGCCGCCTGTCGCGCGAAGGGCTGGACGGGCGCGATCTGTCTCAGGTTCTTTTCGATAAATTATTCGTGGATATGGACCGCTCCGTGCGGGAAATCGGCGTGGGCGATCTGTCGGTTGCGCGTCACATGCGCCGTATGATGACGGCTTTTAACGGGCGTCTGGTGCGATATGACCGGGCTTTGACAGACGGAGATCGGGACGCTCTGCGTGCGGCGGTGCAGGCGAATATCTATGGAACGATCAAAACGCCTTCCGAAGAGGGGGTTTCGGTCCTGAGCCTGTATACTCGGGTGTGTGCCCGGATTCTGGACGCGGCAGAAATGTCCGATTTCGTACGCGGCGATGTCCGCTTTACCAGCCTCGCTCCGCGAGGGGATGCCCAAATATCCGGGAAATCTGATGAAACGCAGGAAGAGCAGCAACGGCAGCGACTTCGTTCCGGAATGGTCGCGAACGGTTAACGCCGACGATATTACCGAACGGATTCGAGTCTTTACCCTGACGGCGGACGAGGAGGAATGTATAACTCTCGCCCGGCGCTTTGGCATTTCGAGCATTCAGAATATCCGCGCCGATATGACGGCTTGTCGCGATCGCAATGAGCATGTGGTTCACGTAGAGGGTTTTGTTCGGGCTGAACTGGTCCAGCCTTGCGTGGTGACGCTTGAGCCGGTGACGACGTCAATCGACGAAAAATTCGAGGGCTGGTTCGCAGATCCCAAGGACGCTGTGTCTTTTGCGCGTGCGCGTGCCGAACGTCTGCGCCGCAAGGGCGCGCCGGATGTAGCTCTTTTGGACGAAGAAGAAGATCCGGAGCCGATTGCGAACGGGATCATTGATCTGGGGGAACTCGCCGCCCAGTATATCGCTCTGGCCATTCCGCCTTATCCGCGCGCGCCGGGTGTGGGCGGGGAGGGGGAACCGGAGGAAGAAAACAAGCCTCTTTCTGAAAACTCCTTGCGCAAAAGCCCTTTTGCCGCCCTGAAAGCCTGGAAGGCAGAAAAAGGAGAGGCGGAGTCTACGGATGTGTAGGTGCGCTTTTGCTCCATCGTTATAAAGTTGCTTGATCTGCTTTTGTTTTCGTGTTGAAATCCGCAATTATCTTTCAATGCTTTTTCCGAATGCAATCCGGATAAACATAGAGACCCTGCTCAAGATATGATTTCTTCATCTGCGCCCCTTCCCTCCGATGTTTCCTGCGAGTCGCTTCGGGCGGCTGTAGAACAGGCGTGGGATGACCGGGAGTCTGTCGGCCCGGCCTGTCGCGGCGCGGTGCGGGAGGCGGTTGAGGCCGCTTTGGACATGCTGGATTCCGGAAAACTGCGCATCGCGGAGCCGGGGGCGGCGGGTTGGCAGGTTCACGAATGGATCAAGAAAGCGGTCCTCTTGTCGTTCCGGATTTACCCGTCCACGCGGGTTGAGGGCGGGCCGGGGCATTCGGGCTGGTGGGACAAGGTTCCCCTGAAATTCTCGCACTGGACAGCGCCGGATTTTGAGCAGGCAGGTTTTCGCAGTGTGCCGGGCGCGATTGTGCGGCGGTCGGCCTATATCGGGCGGAATGTTGTTTTGATGCCCTGCTTTGTGAATGTAGGCGCGCGGGTGGATGAAGGCACCATGATTGACACGTGGTCCACGGTGGGATCCTGCGCCCAGATCGGGAAGAATTGCCATATCTCTGGCGGCGTGGGGATCGGCGGGGTGCTGGAGCCGCTTCAGGCTGCGCCCGTTATCATTGAGGATAACGTGTTCGTGGGCGCGCGCAGCGAAATCGCCGAAGGGATGCTCATCGAAAAAGGTGCGGTGATTTCCATGGGCGTTTTTCTGGGGGGCTCGACCAAAATCGTGGATCGCCAGACCGGCGAGGTTTTTCAAGGCAAGGTGCCCGCCGGGGCGGTGGTCGTTCCCGGAAGTCTGTCGGGCAGACCTTTGCCGGACGGCTCTCCGGGGCCGGGTCTGTCCTGCGCCGTGATCGTCAAGCGCGTGGACGAAAAGACACGCGCGAAAACTTCGTTGAACGAGCTTCTCCGTGATTGACGCCGTTGACATCATCCGCGCCCTTGTGCGCTGCCCTTCTGTTACGCCCGAGGATGCCGGTGCGCAGAAGATCATTTCCGATGCCTTGATCCCTCTGGGGTTTAGCTGCACGACGCTTGAATATGGCGGCGTCCGGAATCTGTTTGCGCGTCTGGGCAGCGCTGGCCCGCATTTTTGTTTCGCGGGCCATACGGACGTGGTGCCATCGGGCGATCCCGCGCGCTGGGCCCATCCGCCGTTTGAGGGCGCGATTGCGGACGGGCGGCTTTACGGGCGCGGCGTATCGGATATGAAGGGCGGGATCGGGGCTTTTCTGGCGGCGGTCTCGGCCTTTATCGGAAAGAACGGACGGCCTGATGGGTCGATCAGCTTTCTGATAACGGGCGACGAGGAAGGCCCGGCGGAGAACGGAACGGCGCGTGTTCTGGAATGGATGGAGAAAAACGGCCACAGTCCCGACGTGTGTCTGCTGGGCGAGCCGAGCAATCCGGAGGCGCTGGGTCAGGAGGTCAAGATCGGTCGCCGGGGGTCCTTGAGCGGGACGATCACGGTGACGGGAAAACAGGGGCATGTGGCCTATCCGCATCTGGCGGATAATCCGCTGCCGCGTCTGATCCAGCTTCTGGACGGATTGCGAATCGCTGTCTTCGATCAGGGATCGGTGCATTTCCAGCCGTCGAATCTGGAAATAACTGCTCTTGAGGCGGGCGGCATTGCCGACAACGTGATTCCCGCCACGGCGCAGGGGCGGTTTAACATCCGCTTCAGCGATCGCTGGACGGGGGAGAGTCTTTCCGGGCGGGTGCGCGAGATTCTGGACCGGGTCGGCGTGGCCTATGATGTGTCTTTCCGGATCGGTGCGGAGGCGTTTTTGTCCGGCGCGGGCGATTTTGCAAAACTGGTTCAGTCCGCCGCCGCCGAAGTCACCGGGCGCATGCCCGTTTTTTCGACCAAAGGGGGGACGTCCGATGCCCGCTTTATTCATAAGGTCTGCCCGGTTGCCGAGTTCGGTTTGACGAATGCGACGGCGCACCATGTGGACGAGTGCGCGGCGCTCGATGACCTGCGCATGCTTTCGTATGTGTATGAACGGATTTTAGGGCTTTATTTCGGCGGACGGGACAGGCAAAATCCTGCCGGACGGACGGTGGAGAGGCAGAAAGAGGCAGCCCTTTTATGAATATCCTGTTGATTGGATCCGGCGGGCGCGAACATGCCCTGGCATGGAAACTGGCGTCCTCGCCCCTGTGTTCGCGCCTGATCGCCGCGCCGGGAAATCCGGGAATCGCAGAGCATGCCGAATGTGTTTCTGTGCAGGCCGACGATGTAGAGGGTCTTGTTGCTCTGGCGCAGGACCGGAAAATTGATTTCGTTGTCCCGGGACCGGAAGTGCCGCTGGTTCTGGGGCTTGCGGATCGTCTGCGCGCGATCGGGATTCCCGTTTTTGGTCCGTCTCAGGCCGCCGCGCGGCTGGAGGGGTCCAAAGGCTTTATGAAGGATCTGTGCGCGAAATATGACATTCCGACGGCGGCTTATGCGCGCTTTACGGATGTCGCCAAGGCCCGCGCCTTTATTGAAAAAACCGGCGCGCCGATTGTCGTCAAGGCCGACGGGCTGGCCGCCGGTAAGGGCGTTGTGGTGGCCCAAAGCGTGGAAGAGGCTTGTCAGGCCGCAGACTCCATGCTTTCCGCGCCCGGCGCCTCCATCGTGGTCGAGCAGTTTCTGGACGGCGAAGAGGTGAGTTATTTCGCCTTGACGGACGGGCGGACGGTCCTGCCCTTTGCTTCGGCGCAGGATCACAAGCGCGTCTTTGACGGGGACGAAGGCCCGAATACGGGCGGGATGGGGGCCTATAGTCCCGCGCATCTGATGACGCCCTATCTGGAGGCAAAAATTCTGGAGCGGATCGTCTGGCCGACGGTGGATGCGATGGCGGCGGAGGGGTGTCCGTTTTCCGGGGTGCTTTATGCCGGGGTGATGGTCTGCAATGGCGAGCCGTATCTTCTGGAATATAACGTGCGGTTCGGGGATCCGGAGTGCCAGCCGATCATGATGCGTCTGGACAGCGATATCGTGCCTGTTTTGCTGGCCTCGGCGCAGGGGCGTCTGGCGGAGGTCAAACCGTCCGATCTGGTCTGGTCGTATGATCCTGCCCTGTGCGTCGTCATGGCGGCCAAAGGCTATCCGGGGTCGTATGTTCGGGGTGGAAAAATTACGGGAATAGATGCCGCGCAGGCTCTTTCGGGCGTGCGGGTTTTCCACGCCGGGACGGCGCGCGGGGCGGATGGTGCTTTGATCGCACATGGCGGGCGCGTTCTGGGGGGCAGTGCGCGGGGGGAAACGATTGCGCGGGCCCAGAGCCGCGCCTATGAGGCTGTAGACACAATCGTCTGGGCGGACGGGTTCTGCCGCCGCGATATCGGCTGGCGTGCGGTGGCGGAGCAGCGGGACAGGGCCGCCGCCCGATCAGGACGCGGCGGGGCGTAATTTGCGATAAAGTGTGGATTTCGCCAAGCCGAGCGCGGTCGCGGCCTGGGTCATGTTGCCGTGGAAATAGGTCAGGGCGTTCTGAATGGCGGCCTGCAGGCGTTCTTTTTCAACCGGTTTCGTGAGAAAGTCATAGGCTCCGGCTTTCATGGCTTCGACCGCCAGATCGATCTCTTTCTGTCCGGTCAGCATGATGACGGGGAGGCCAGGATGAGCGGGAGTTGTTTGTCCTGTTCTCAAAGCAGGCGGATCTGGCGCAGGATCGTCTGGACCAGGCCTGTGAAAACGCTCAAGACGAGGAATGGCGCAGCGCCGCCCATAAATTCAAGGGGGCCGCGGCCAATCTTGGCGCGGAAAGATTGTCGGAGGTGTGCTTCGCTGCGGAAATCGGTTTTTCGCAAGCGCAGGAGGTCAAAAGGGATTGTCTTTCCGCGATCCGGCGTGGGTATGAGGACGTCCGGAATTTCCTCCATCTGCGGATGCAGGATGCCGTAGGGGCTGTGTCTGGAAATGCGTTGGGTTAGTTTCTTTTACCCGTTCATCCGTCCGATGATCCCGGTTGTACTGTGGCCCGGCGCGAAGGACAAAAGACAGACCTGCCCGCCGCTGCGCTGGACAAACTCTGCGCCTACAACGGTTTCGATGGTATAGTCCCCGCCCTTGAACAGGATATCGGGGCGCAGCGCCTGAATGATGCTCAAGGGCGTGTCGTTTTCCGCCGGGTTTGCTCCGAAAAACACCACCAGATCGACCGCGCCCAGCGCGCCGATCACGGTTGCCCGGTCTGCATGGGTGTTGACGGGGCGGGAGGGGCCTTTGAGCCGCCGGACGGACTCATCGTGATTGAGCCCGACAACGAGCCGGTCGCACTTCCCCCGCGCCTGCGCCAGCAATCCCACATGGCCGGGGTGGAGAATGTCGAAACATCCGTTGGTAAAGCCAACCTTCAAACCGCGTGCTTGCCACAGGCGGACCTGTTCCACCGCCGCCTCCATATCCAGAACGGGGGCGATCTGCACCCGTTCGGAATCGGCCCGGTCGTCTGCGCGTGGGGTGTCCGGCGTGCGCAGGGCTTGCGTCAGTTCCGCCGCCCGGATGGGGGCTGTGCCGACCTTTCCCACGACGATTCCGCCTGCCCGGTTGGCAAGGCTCGCGGCCTGAGACAGGCTGGCTCCGGCAGCCAGAGCGGCGGCCAGGGTTGCAATCACGGTATCGCCCGCGCCCGAGACGTCGTAAACCTCGCGGGCCTGTGCGCGCAGGTGCAAGGGGCGTTCAAAGTCTGGACTACCGGGTTTTTTCCGAATAATCGTCATGCCTTCGGCGGCGCGGGTGGCCACCATCGCGTCAATGCCCGATGCGGCGCAGACCCGGTGCGCGGCGGCGACCACGGAGTCGTCATCCGGAAGGGGGCCGCCGTCGCTGGCCTCGGCCAGTTCCTTGCGATTCGGGGTGACGACGGACGCGCCGCGATACCGGGCATAATTCCGCCCCTTGGGGTCGACAAGAACGGGGATATTCCGGGTCCGCGCCGCCGCGATCAGGTCGGCAAGGAGATCGTCTGTCAGAACCCCTTTCCCGTAATCCGACAGGACAAGAGCGCCAACCTGTGGCAGAGCCGCCTTTGCCGCCGCGAGAATCTGCTCCGCGCAGGGCACGGAAATCGGCGATGTCTGTTCAAAATCGGCGCGCAGAAGCTGCTGATGTCCCGCCAGAAAGCGGGTTTTCACAGTTGTCGGGCGGCTGGAATCTGTAAAAAGTCCGGTGCAATCTGCGCCCATGCCTTCGGCGAGCGCCCGGACGGACGCTCCGTCCTCGTCCGATCCGGTCAGGGAGACCAGAATCGGGCGGGATTTCAGTCCACTCAGGTTTGAAACCACGTTTCCGGCTCCGCCCAGCATCCGGTTTTCCCGGCGAATCGACAGAACCGGAACCGGGCTTTCCGGCGAGATACGCTCAACGGTTCCGGATACAAATCGGTCGAGCATGATGTCGCCAACGACCAGAATCGCTTTTCCCGCCATGGACTCTATAATCTGTCCGAGGGCGTATGATTCGGCGGACACATCGGTGTTTGCGGGCATGGCAGGGTGTCCTTTACTGAGGGGTACAGGCTCCTTTTCTGCCCGTTTGTTCATCTTTCGTCAACCATTCTCCTGTCTAATGGTATAAGACATAATATTGTTTTAACCCTGAAAATCGGGATGGGCGCGTGGGCACGGAACGCACAGAGGCAGGGCGGTATACAGGCGTCTTAAGCGCGATCAAGGCCCGGCTCGAACGCAACAGGGTTGGTGAACTCCTCCTTTATTATGGATTGATTACCCCGGTTGATTTGCGCGAGACTCTGGCGCTTCAAAAAAGCACCGGCCAGCCGGTTGGCCATATTCTCATTCAAAAAGGCCTGATTTCCGGGGTTATGCTGCGGCGGATTCTGATGCGTCAATGGATGCTGCGTGGACTGGCAGGGCTGGTGGCGCTGTTTTTGTCTTTTGGCGGGGCAGGGGGCGTCAAGCATGCCCGCGCTGCCGATCAGGGCGTGTCCTCATCTGCACCCATTGTTGCGGTGGCTGCCCACAGCGGCGGATTTCCGCCCTTGACGGCCTTTCCGGCTCTGTTCGGATCGCAGGAGCGGGCTTCGGACAATCTGAAACCCTTCACGAAGTGGTCGGGGATGTTCGAACGCTTTGACCGGGTGGTCCATCAAGCCGAATCGACAAAGGTTGTTTCTGAATGGAAAGCCACAATCCGTTCCTGGGCTGGCTTGCCCTTGACCGAGATGGCGGAGCGGGTGAATTCCTATGTAAATTCTTACCCTTATATTCTGGATCAGGATAACTGGGGCTTGAGCGATTACTGGGAATCTCCCCCCGAATTTTTCATGCGCGGGGGAGATTGCGAAGATTTCGCCATCGCGAAGTATGCATCCCTGCGGGCTCTGGACGTGCCGGAAGAGCGCCTGCGTCTGGCCATTGTGCATGACAATGTGAAAAACATCCCTCATGCGGTTTTGATCGTGTACGATGAGACAGGCGGGGCGCTGGTGCTTGACAACCAAAGTCAGGACGTTCGCCAGCATAGCCGCGTTGCGACGCGCTATCGTCCTATTTTCTCGATCAATCGGGAGGCGTGGTGGCTCCACAACACGCCGGATCATACGGTTATCGCCTCAACACGCTGATTTTACAAAACCCATTCGCTTTCATCCATCTCTCCGCTGCGGATTTTTTCCTCAATCTGCGGGGCGAGGGTTTTGCGGGCGATATCTTCGGCATCCACAAGAATTCGGTGAAACTCCGGGCGTTCCGGGCGATAAAAGACGTCGTGGCCCTGATCGAACTGCCGTATCGCGTTGTTCAGACGGCCAAGGCGGGCTTCTCCTTCCGTCAGTTTCCGGGCATCGTCGCTTCCGGCCTCAATCAGGCCGTAATGGCGCCGCACGCGTCCGGAACCCACCTGAAAAGCCAGTTGGATTCCTTCAAGAAATGCGGCGGCTGCTCCCAGGGGTGGTGAGGGGCGCAGCGTCGTGCCTCCGCGTGGTTTGGCCGTAAAATTAAAAGTGGCTGTTCGTGCCGCGCCGCGCAGGATGACACCGATTTTTGCCTGTTTGGGGCGCACATTTACGACCAGAGCGACGTTGGAATCGTGGGAAATCCGGACGTCTTTTCCGGCTTTTCGGAAGGCTTCTTCGGCGATGGAAATGGCTTCCGCGTACGTCTTCATGCTTTTAAAATCAAGTCCCTCGACGATGTCCAGAAGGGGGTGATGTTCGTTTTCTGTAAAGATGGCTTTCCCTTCGTGATAAACAGCGCACCAGCGATTCGGGTTATATTGTCGCTCATAGCCTTCAATGACACTTTCCCATGCGCTTGCCCAGTCAAAAGGCGGAGAGCGAAAGGCCAGGGAGCCGTCCGTTCCCGCGTGAACGATTCGTGCGGCCATGCGGACACAGCTGTGCATGTTCTGGGTCCGGATGACAAAGGTCTCGGTAATGCCAGAGGGGTACTCCTGCGTGACAACCATACGATTGCTCAGCGCAACAACGGGGGGTTCCGTCGCTTGCGGGTCTGCGTCTTTAATGACGAATTTTTCACGCAGCAGCGTGGTGGAAAAATCATGACTCATAAAAAAATCCCGCCGCGCCAACCCTCCGCAGAAGTATCAGGCGAAGTGTAAATCATTTTCAGGGAAAGCGTAAGACTCTCCCTTGCCGCCTTCAGGCTGTTCCGGATTTTTTCTTTTTTTCCTCTTCGGCGTCGCGCAGGACATAACCCCGGCCCCAGACGGTTTCGATATAATTTTCACCGCTTGCCGCCATTTCAAGCTTCTTGCGCAGCTTGCAGATGAACACGTCGATGATCTTGACTTCGGGCTCGTCCATACCGCCGTAGAGGTGGTTGAGGAACATTTCCTTGGTCAGGGTCGTTCCCTTGCGCAGGGACAACAATTCCAGAATGCCATATTCCTTGCCTGTGAGGTGCAGCGGCTTGCCGTCCACCTCGACCGTACGCGTGTCCAGATTGACACGGATTTTCCCGGTGACAATCTCGGACTGGGAGTGGCCCTGGCTGCGGCGGACGATGGCCTGAATCCGGGCAATCAACTCGCGCTTGTCGAAGGGTTTGGTCAGGTAGTCGTCGGCGCCAAAGCCCAGACCTTTGAGTTTATTGTCCAGTTCGGTCAGACCGGAAAGGATCAAAATCGGCGTGGCCACCTTGGCTGCGCGCAGACGCTTCAAAACTTCATATCCGTCCATGTCCGGCAGGAGCAGATCAAGGATGATGATGTCATAATCGTACAGCTTTCCGATTTCCAGCCCGTCTTCCCCCAGATCGGTCGTGTCGATCACGAATCCGTCGGATTTGAGCATCAGTTCAATGCTTTTGGCTGTCGCCTTGTCGTCTTCCACGAGTAGTACACGCATGATAAATCCCCCGTTTTGCGTCTGAAAAGGACCCCCGGATGTCCTTGGCCTTTTGACCTTAAGGATGGTTAATCTTAACACATTTTGCAATGGTTAACAAAAGAAATCAGAAGATAATCTGAAAAATTAAGAAAGCGGGCTAATATGTTGATTTTGTTTTGTATAATCCATGTCTAGGCTACAAGGGTCAGGCAGGGTTGCGCCTCTTTTCCCAGGCCATAATGACGGTCAAGCGCCTGTTTCCAGAGGAAATCCATAAAGCGATTCGTATCCGTGTGAACCGGGCTGTCGGGGGAAAGGGTCGAGACGTAGTTAAATTGTGTCCGAATGTCTTTTGCATCCATCAGGGACCAGTGACCATCCCGCCTGTAGGCTAGCGCGGTTCCATGGGTAAACCCGTCACCACAATTCATGTAGACGATCCCGGTGCCTTGATGCAACCTGTAATCGCTGACATGGATATGCCCACAGATAATCCCGTCCATGTTGTTTGCGCGTGCGTCCGCGATAGCGGCTTTTCGGAAATCTCCGACGATGTTTTTGAACGCTTTTTTTCCAAAGGATGCGAACTGGAAATCCCATGACGGGAGGAGTTTTTGCATGCCCATGTCGCGTTCGATGACCCAGTCGAGGAGGTCGCTCCCTCTTTGATACCAATGGGTGTTCCTGCGCAGATAAGATGGATCGAAAGTATGGCCGTGTTTAATAGCATAACGGTTGACGGAGGGGTTTTTCCCACCGTGCCGCGTTTCGAAAATAGCCTCATGGGCGATGGCGATATCATTGATTTTATGCCCGACAAGGGAGTCGAGTTTTTCGTCGTGATTTCCTAAAACCCATGTGACTCGGGTTCCACCTCGCGCCAGAGTGAGAATCCGGTCCAGAATCCGGCTATGGGTATGCGGATTAAAATCGGTCTCGTGTTTTTTGCGAGGCAAAAGAGACAGAAAATCCTGAAAATTATCAGCCTGCTGGCGGGTGCAGACTCCCTTCTCAAGCATCTTATCCAGTCGGTGGAGTAAGAACTCAAAATCGACGATGTCTCCGACCATATGGATATCTTCAGGCGGGCCATGGGCGCAGGCACAGGTGAGGAGGATATCCTGTTTTTTAACTCGGGAATAGGGGTGGAAAAGATGCCAGTCGGAAAAGAAAAAGGCCTGAACGCCGGATTTGTTTTTCTTCACAAGGGCTCCGTTTGCAAGGACACCTTACCATCGGCTCTTCTTATGCCGCGTTGTATGTGGCTGTGCAAGGGTAAAATTCGGTTGAAGAGCGCATGGAATACAGATAGTGTTCCGCTTCAGTCCGGAGTAATACGGAAACACTTCTGAGCAGAGGGATTTTTATAAAATGTCCACGGCAGACACGGTAAAACTCTCGCGGGCCTTCGGCGGGGATCTTCAGCCACGGGGCTTCGATTTCAGGATTGGCGAAGGTGCGACGCCCGCCTTGATGGTACGTCTTCATCCGGGAGCGACGTTCGTGGCCGAAAGCGGTGGGCTGATGATGAAGGATTCTCAGATTTCCATGACTCTTGGGATCGGAAACGGAGGCAGGCAGGGGCTTTTGAGCAAAATCTGGAGCCTTGTCCGTCGCCGGATTGCGGGTGAGACGCTTTTGACCCAGAAATTTACCAATGCGACGCAGTGCGATCGGGATTTGCATCTGGTTGCCTCTTATCCGGGCGATATTCTGGCCATTGATCTGCGAGATTTCGGGGGCAGTGTCCTGTGTCAGAGGGGGGCTTTCATGGCCGGGCCCGGCGGGACGGATGTCAAATTTCATCTGCGCCAAAGCATCGGTTTTGCCCTCTTTGGAAAAGAAAATTTTGTCATGCAGAAAATCACAGGGGATAATGTGGTTTTCCTGAATGCTGGGGGTGGTCTTGGAGCGGTCGATCTGGGCGCGGGGGATGCCGTGGATATTGATACGGGATGTTTTGTTGCAACAACGCAGAGCGTTTCCACGAGCATCACAAAGGCAGGGAGCTGGGGGTCTGCTTTCTGGGGCGGCGAGGGATTCTTTCTGGTTCACTGCAGGGGGCCGGGCCGTGTCTGGGCCCAGACCATGCCGTTTTCGCGCGAAGTTGCCGCTATTACCCAGGAGCAGAAACGTCAGGCCGGAAAATCGCCGGGCTTTCTGTCCGACGATCCGAAATAACGGGTATGGTTCTGTCTACGGGGTATAATAAGGCTCGGCTATGGGTCTGATGAACATTCCTCCGTTGCCGTCCTGGTCGACATAGGCCTTTACGATAGCGGCGGTGTCGGGGGACATGGCTTTTCCGCTTGGGCCATCTAAAAGGCCTGATTTCTTCAGGGCATCGGGGTTTCTGAGCAGCGTTTCCGGGCTCGAGGCCACATTTTCCGGGCAATGGGCCGCGAAAAAGGCATCCGCCAGAAAGTTCTTTTTTTCTTCATTGTCGTGTAAAAGAGCATAGACAGGGGCCACTGTTGTCAGAGCAATTCCAGTCAGGACATCAGTTTCGTTGTTTTCTTCTTGTTGCATCCGGTTTTCCTCTATCTCGTTGTTTTTTCTCAGGTGGAGCTGGTTTTTCTTTCCCATATTCTGGCAAAGATTAGCGGGGCATTGGGAAAAACTCAAGAAAATTTTAATTTTTTATCGCGTTTCAGTCTCGGGTCTTGCCGGGACGCCATCCGCAGGGCGAAGATTTTTGACATTTCCTGCAGGGCAGGATATGAAGGACGCCTGTTTTCCTCAACAAGACAAAATGGGGGTATAGTCATGCCGAAGGTTCTGATTGCCGACAAGATGAATCCTCTTGCCGCAGAGATTTTTCAGAAAAACGGAATCTCGGTCGATACAAAGACCGATCTGTCTCTCGAAGACTTCCTGAAGATTGCAGGTGATTACGACGGTATTGCCGTTCGTTCCACCACGAAAATCACCAAAGACATTATTGCCGCCGCAAAATCTCTGAAAGTTGTGGGGCGGGCCGGAATCGGGGTGGATACAGTGGATGTAGAGGCCGCAACCGCGCACGGTGTGGTTGTTATGAATACGCCTTTTGGAAATTCGATCACGACGGCCGAGCATGCCATTGCCATGATTTTTGCGCTGGCCCGCCAGATTCCGCAGGCCAATGAGTCAACTCATGCGGGCAAGTGGGAAAAAAGCCGCTTCATGGGGGTTGAGCTTTATGGCAAGACGCTCGGCGTTGTGGGTTGCGGCAATATTGGCGGCATCGTTGCCGATCGGGCGCTGGGCCTTAGGATGAGCGTTGTGGCGTATGACCCGTTTTTGACACCTGAACGTGCGGTGGAAATGGGCGTCGAAAAAGTCGAACTGGATGATTTGTACAAACGCGCTGATTTTATTACGATTCACACGCCCCTGAATGACAAGACTCGCGGCTTGATTGACGCTGCGGCCATTGCAAAAATGAAAAAGGGCGTGCGCATCGTTAATTGTGCGCGTGGCGGAATTGTTGTCGAGGCGGATCTTAAGGTTGCGCTCGATTCAGGGCATGTTGCCGGGGCGGCGCTGGACGTGTTTGAGGTCGAGCCCGCAAAGGAAAGTATGTTTTTTGGTCTTGCGAACGTCGTCTGTACGCCGCATCTGGGAGCGTCCACGACCGAGGCGCAGGTGAATGTCGCCATTCAGGTCGCCGAGCAGATGTCGGATTTCCTTGTGCGCGGGGTGGTCCAGAATGCCGTCAATATGCCAAATGTATCGGCAGAAGATGCGCCGCGCTTAAAGCCTTACATGAAGCTTGCCGATCAACTTGGTGCTTTTGCAGGACAAATTGCCGAGGATGGAATTGAAAAAATCGAGATCGAATATCTGGGCCATGCGGCGGAACTGAATGTCCGGCCTCTGACCCAGACGATTCTCTATGCATTGCTGCGTTATAGTCTTGATTCCGTTAATCCTGTCAATGCGCCGCAACTGGCAAGAGCGCGCGGTATTACGGTGTCGGAAACAAAAACCGAGGAATGCGCGGATTTTCATACGGCGATCCGGGTAACGGTTTATGGGGCGCAGGCGCGTAGCCTGATGGGTACTTTGTTTGCCGGGCGCGAGCCGCGAATCGTTGAAATTGAGGGCGTTCCGGTTGAGGCTGCCCTGGTTCCGGACATGCTGTTTATCCGCAACGCCGACAAGCCGGGGATGATCGGAGGACTTGGGACCGTTCTGGCGCAGGCCGGGCAGAATATCGCCGATTTCCGTCTGGGGCGTCTGGCGGCGGGTGCAGAGGCTGTGGCTCTGGTGGCTCTTGATGCGCCGTTGCCTGACGGGGTTTTTGCACAGGTCCAGACTTTGCCACAGGTTCGGACGGCAAAACGGTTGAAGTTTTAGAAGAAGAGGTCTCTCGCATGGATGATTTGATAAGTCCTTTGGGAAAAGAATGGTTTCGAGCCCTGCGTAGTGGTGAAAAGGTTCTGTCTAATGGGGCGTATGTTGTTCCTCAGCGTGTCAGCCGCACAATCAACTTCGAATCCGGGGAACCTTATTTAATAGAGCATGCTCTGAGCGATGCGCCTCCTCTTCTGGGAGCTTTTCGTGGCGCACATTCCTACACGGATGTTCCACACGATCCTGAATATCCACCAGTTACGCGATTGGGAGATAATTTTTTCTCAAGGAGAAAAGCAGAGTCGAACCCCTGATTCTGGATCGTTCCTACCCCACGAACCCGATGGTCTGGATGATTCCGGCGGAGGTGTCTAAAATCATCTCGTACATTCGTGCGATGGGCTGGAATGTTCGAGCATGTTCAAGGGCATAGCTTTCCTTGCCTTCGCCGGACCATTCCGAGGGCTCGCCATAATCTGCGCGGACTTCCTTGCGGGGCTGGAGCGGAAAAATCTCGTCCAGCTCGCGCATAACCATTGGAATATCAAGGCGAAAAACGTGCTGGATCAGATCCTCGCGCGGGATGTCGTGCATGCGCGAATAATCGGGTATATCCATGGCCATGGCGAAAATCCGCTGGATCAGGGCGATTCGGATGGCGTGGAAAATCATAAGGTTACTTTGCGTTTCTTTGTCTTGCGCCTCAATCTCTTCGTTGTTCGGGCGTGCCTGATTAAGCGCCGGGGCGAGGGCGTTAAAGTCAGCCTGGATAATCCGGAAAATCCGGTGGAGGCCGACAAAAGGGCTGTGCGCTTCCAGATGCGCGGCCACGGCGGCATTGCGATCCGCCAGACCGATATCTGCGCAGGCGCTCTCACTTTGCCGCGCGAGCCATAATCCGGGGTCCAGCGTCAGAATATAGGCCTGAAGAATTCCTGGATCGGACAGAATTCGTCCGCGCAAGGGGATGGCGGCAAGGCTTTGAAATCTATCCGAGTTTCTTCTCATTCGGCGGAACAGGGCCGGGTCTTCGGAAATGGCTGTTCCAAGACCGCAGGCGGCGTTTACCAGAACCCCCATCTGGGCCAGAATCGCATTATGGGGAATGGCGCGGAAGGCCCGGGCCTCCCAGAGCCGCGTCTGACTTCTCGGCCCTTCGTATTGGCGTTTGGTCGCGCGGCTGCCCGCCGGGCGCATCAGGGCAGGACCAAAAACGGATAGAAGTGCGCCATAATCCGGGTCGTCGATCAGAGCCGCCTGAAATTGTTTGACCATAGTCAAAAATTCCGTAATCGCATCCCGTTCGTCATAATATGGGTCGGGGTGAACCGGGTCATGCGGAGCAATCCAGCGGGTCATGACCCGGGTCATGCTTGCGAGTGCCATATCGGGATGAAGGAAAGGAATGTATCCGTCTCCGCCTTGATAGCTGCTCTCCTGAACCATGCGCACCCTGTACTCTGCGGCGAGTCTTCGGAGAGCAGGTGGTGCAATATAATCCATGCGAGCCGTAAAACCATCGGGATGGCCACCGCGTCCGACAGACTCGCCATGGGTATCAAAGAACAGCAGATCGACCCCGGGCAGGCCCATTTCTCCCAGACGTCGGACGATGCGCTCCTTAAGGCGTTCAATTGAGCCACAGGCGGGTACTTGACCGATATAGCGGCCCGCATCGGAATAGCCGGTTTGAATGCACAGGCGGCCCCGGCTCTGGACATAATCTCGAAATTCCGGGTTTTCAAGCAGTGTCTCGATGATCCTGCTGCCCTCCTCAAGGGCCTGCTCTGTTTCAAACAGGGGGCAGATATCGATGTGATCTTCCACCCCAAAACGACGGGCCAGATAGAGAGCGCCCAGAACGGTCAGGGCGCTTTCCGTTTCGGCGATAAGAAACCGAATGGGGGTGTGTGCGTCGATGTGTTTGACAATCTGCTGGACAATCATGAACAGGCGCCGGGCCGAGGCCTGTTCTTCAAGAATATTTCCGAAATGAATGGCGCAGGGTTTGACTGTCTTGAGCAGGCGTAAAATCCGCTCCATATAGGTTTGACGGAATCTCGGGTCGGACGGGTGGGTGGTCAGGTCCACGAGTTTACGGATCGCATTATGGATTTGAACCGCGTTGACCCGGAAATGAACCTGTGCATGCGCCGAGCCTTCAGTTCTCAGGCTGCTCAGAATCCCTATGATGTGCTTGCGTTGCGCGTTATTTTTCTCGGCTGCCAGCGCAGACTCAAGGTGGGTCACGACCCGGTCCGGGCGGATCATGCGCCGATCCGCGTTTGAGATCATGGCGCGGGAGGCTTTCTGGAGTGCCGCGTGATCCGGGTCATGGGCCGGGTCATAGGTGGAAAACAGATCATAGAGTGCCCGGGCCTGCATGTGGGCGTCTTTAAGGAGCGTCTTTGCGGCAGACAGGTTGCGCCCGGTTGAGGGAATAGCCTCAATGCGCTGGATCAGATCTTCGATGTGACGTATTTGAAGTTCAAGGCGCCGGGCCAAAATCCCGGTCCAGACGATGTCACTGCGCCCGTCCAGATCAAATCCAACCCATGTTGCAACGCTGCACAGCGCCGGGCGCAGACGGGTCCAGTCGTGGGGGTAAATCTGCGCCGCGACATCCAGCGTAATCCGGCGCATCCGGAAAAGGGCCGTGCGCAGGTTGTCGATGGCCTCTAAAGACTGATCGGTTTCGGATGCCAGATCCGGCGGGGTAAAGGGTGTTTCCAGAGTTTTCCACAGGGTTCGGGCGGATTTTTCCACAGATTTTTCCACGGACAGAGCATAAGCATATCCGGCCAGCGCGCGGTTTTGCTGTGGTGTCATAGAGAAGGTCGGATGAGCCGTGAAGACGAACCCATAATGAATGCGCTCAACAGCGGCTTTGAAGTCGGAAAAAGGGATGGGGGCATTCGCGTCGGGCGGGCGGGCAAGGGCGTGAATTTGGGCGCGAAGCGTGGATTCATTACGATCGGGGTCGATGGGGCCGATAGAAGCACAGAGCCTTCTGGCGCGGGAGCGCAAGCCTGCGCGGGTCAGATGGTCGATGCAGGATTGGAGGGTTTCAAGGCTGAGCGTTCCGGAGCGCAGGGCTGAGTCGATCTCAAGGGCCAGATCCAGAGGCGGCGGCAGGAAAAAAGTGCACGACTTTGGCTCCGTCCGGGTATTGAGACGCGTCCGGAATGTTTCCAGAATGTCTTCCGGGTTAGTCTTCTTCCGGGAGGGGTGGGTGAGAGGAGCACGTTGGATCATTCTCCAACCCTGCCCTGTTTTTCATGGGATTGCAACGGGGGGCGCAACAAAACAGTATACAAAAACAAACCTCCCCCTGAATGAGGGGGAGGTGAAAACAGGACTTGTGAATATTAGTTGACGAGAGAACTCGCTGCGTCAACCTTGTAGAGCTTCTGGATCGCGGTCTGAGATCCGGACTCGTCGATAGTGTTGAACATGGCTTCGTAGATCATCGGCAGGGCAAACAGAGCTCCACCTGCAGCCAGACGGATTGCGCCGTCCTTCAGAGGGGTATTGCCCGGATTTTCAACATGGTCCTTGATTTTCAGAATGCCAAGAACCCCGATCAGGATACCGAACACATAAGCAACAGCCGTCAACATACCCGGGAGGCTGGCGATGGAATTCGTGATACTCGTTGCAACGGTGCTGAAATCGTTTGCCTTGGCATCCTGAACACCCGCGAGCAGAGCGACGGTCGCGGCGGCCTGAAACTGGAACATTTTGTTACGAATGGCTTTCATGTGTGCTTCCTCCTGTTTGCGTTAAACCCTTTGCCTTGTTTCCCCGATCCGCCCGCCCGACAGGCGTTTTATGGTCGGTGCCTCTAGAAACAATCCTGTCATAGTCCGGGGGGGTGTGTCAAAAATGAGGGAAACGATGTCTTAACGAATATGGAATTTACAAGATATTCCATAGGGTTATCTTATGCCAAAAACAAACGTGTGACAAGAGAATCAAAGGCCCGGCGACGGTGAGAAAGGGCTTTTTTTTCGTCCGAAGTCATTTCGGCGAATGTTTTTTCATATCCTTCCGGCACAAAAAAAGGATCATAGCCAAATCCGGTTTTTCCGCGAGGGGGCCAGATGATGTGCCCATTACAGCGACCTTCAAAGGCTTCTGTATGTCCGTCCGGCCAACTCAGCGCCAGAGCGCAGACAAAGGCGGCGGATCGGTTAGGAGAGCCACCCATTTCCGTATGAATTCGGGTCATCGCAGCGTCAAAATCCCGATTCGCCCCGGCCCATCGGGCCGAATAAATGCCCGGCGCGCCGTTCAGGGCGGTGACGCACAGGCCGCTATCGTCCGCCAGAGCGGGAAGGCCGGATCCTTGCGCCGCTGCGCGGGCTTTTAGAATAGCATTTTCGGCAAAGGTCGTTCCGGTCTCCTCGGGCTCCGGTAGGCCCAGATCTCCGGCGGAGACGAGCGTTCCGACGAATCCCTCCAGCAAGGCGCCTATTTCCAGAAGTTTTCCGGCATTATGAGTCGCAACGACAAGGCGATCAATTTTTTGGGGAGCATTAAGAAGCTTTTCCATGACGTTCACCAGTTTTCCTTCAGCCACAGATTGACCCGACTCCAGAGCGAATCGGCTTGTGCGCCAGCCTGATGAATTTCGGCGGGCATTTCGTGGCTGCGCGCCGAATAATACGACAAAAGCCCTGCCGTTGTGGAAAAAGCGGGGCCACTGACGGCATCAGGCAGTCCCCGCAGGCGCACGGGGCGACCTACGCGCACCTGTTTATCCAGAACATGCTGGGCCAACTCGCGCAAACCGGGCATCTGGGCCGATCCACCTGTCAGGACAACGCGACGTCCCATCCATGCGCCCAGACCACTCTCATCGAATTTGGCACGGACATGTTCCAGAATTTCCTCGGCGCGGGGCTGGATGATTCCAATCAGATGAGACCGGGGGATGTGGTTGGGCTGGCTGCGCATGTCTTCGCCGATGGGGGGCACGTCGATCATCTCGTTTTCGTCGCTTGCTGCCGCGATGGCGCTTCCGTACAGGGTCTTAAGTCGCTCTGCATCGGCCACAGATGTGGTCAGTCCGCGCGCGATATCACTTGTGATATGTTGGCCACCCAAGGGCACTGCGCCTGTGTGAATCATGGCGCCGCCATAGAATACAGCGAAAGACGACACGCCTCCGCCGATGTCCAGAACAGTGCAACCCAGATTCATTTCATCGTCTACAAGGCTGGAAAGCCCTGCCGCATAAGACGAAAGACACAGGGCGGAAATGTCCAGATGTCCCCGCCCGATACAGGTGGCAAGATTGCGCAGCGAATCGGCGGGAGCGGTGACGATGTGGATGTCGGCCTCCAGAGTCTGGCCGAACATGCCGCGCGGGTCGCGAATGCCCGCGTTTCCGTCAATCGCGTAAAAGGCGGGAATGGTGTGAACCAACTCACTATTCGGGCCGACGGCTTTTTCCTGTGCGCCGGCAAGCGCGCGGCGAATATCGTTCTCCGTGACCTCGTGGCCGAGAATTTTTACATCCACGGCAAGATTGTGGCTGCGCGCCTGACTTCCCGATACATTCACAATAACGGCCCGCAGGGGATAGCCACCCAAAGTTTCGGCTGCCATGTTTTCAGCGGACTGAACGGCTTGACGAACCGCGACGTCTGCACTGTCGAGATCTGCGATACTTCCGCTCCGCACCCCGGCAGAGGCGTTAAACCCTGCGCCGAGAATTTCGAGGGTGCCGTCTTCACCGATCGATCTTGCGATAAAACAGGATGTTTTGGAGCAGCCAATATCCAGAGCAGCAATCACCGAGCCCTTTGTCTGGGGCTTTGCGCGTTTCAAAGGGACAATTTTTTTGGTTTTCTCGCTCATGCCAATTCCTGATTCCGCATCCATCCTATACCAAACTGCTGTCTCATGCGCGATTTTCCCGCTCATCCATCCACAGCCAAAGTGGCCTGAGAAAAATCAGGGTATTTTGCCGGAGAGGCAGAGAATCAATCCAGAGCAGAAAAAGAGCTGTCTCCAAAGCGATTCCAGAATCATCCGGCAGGGAAAACCGAGGGCGTCAGGCGCGATTCGAAACGAAGGCAGAATTTCTCATAAGTCTGCTTCTTGTCAACAGATTTCTGGTCAGGGAGATTTCAGGGCGCTGGGCCGAATAAAAGGTCCATATCTCCCCCTGTCCGGCGCAGAAAGGGAGGGGCATAATCCGGTCTCTGGTCCGCAAGATGAAAGCGTGCCTTGCTTTTCTGGATGCCGAATCGGGATTCATAAACCGGAAGCCATGTGTTTTTCCCTGGTGCGGATGCATCGACGGGATCCTGACGAACGCCTGTGACACGCTCGAAATAGTCCGGGTTATCGAGTCCATCCAGAGTCCGGGCAATGAACTTATGGATAATCCCGTTGCGTGCGCCGTACAGATCCACGCCATTGACCGCGCCCGTTTCCGCCAACATGACCAGAGGGACGGCAGCAAAGGCGTGATAGAGGAGGGCTCGGTTTTTTCTGTCGATCTCAAGAGGCATGGTGCCGTCTGCCATGATTTCGTCAATGGCGCCGGATGTGCGTTCCATCGCCCAGTCGAACAAGGCTCGGTCGTTCAGGGCTACGCCAACGGCGGCCACAGACCACGCTGCCCAGATGATGTGGTTATTCCGGCGTGAGGCCGAATCGGCTTTTTTCGTGTAATCGGCGACAACGGCCTGTGCGATAGTTCTTAGCCATCGTTCAACCCGTTTGCGTCGGCGTGAATCGAGAACAGGTTCGTTCCGGACCTGAAGCCAGACGGAGGCCAGAGAGGCCAGACTCCATTTGCGGACGAATTCTCCGACCCGGTTGACATCGCCGAGCAATGCGTCTTCACGCGCCCATGCGTCCAGCCAGACCAGAACACAGGCCGCGATATCTGTCCGGGGGGGATTGCTCCGCACATATCGATTCGCCATTTTTGCCAGAGTGTTCTCATAGCGACTCAAAGGGCGCATGGCCTCTCTGTATTCGGCCTGCAAATCCGGATCGACGATGGAGCGCGACTTGTTATTTTTTTCATAAATGCTCGTGAATTGAAGATCTTCGACGGCAGAAGGTGGGCTTTGGCAGCGGAACACGTCTGTATCTGCTGCGCCTTTTGTCGCTCTGATTCTGGTGACATCAAAGGGGGCGCGCAGGGGAATGGCTTTGCCCTGTGATGGTACGACGGGGTAGCACTGGATCAGAAAGGACATGAGAATCAGCATCGTAAGGGTTTTTGTCCATCGCAGGCCCATGCCTATGCCTCGCCCAGATCGTGCAGGGCTTTGGATGGCGGGTGTTTTCCCCTTTTCTGTCTTTCCGGATGCTGTGAACATGGGGAGGACTATATCCTGTTGCCATAAGATTTGCAATGATTTTTCCTAATGCATTCAAGGGCATTCAGAGATCGAATCCTCAGTTAAAGATTCAATGTTTCGGGCCTAGTCAACTCAGGCCATTTGGAGTATAAGGGGAAGTCTTCCACTTGAAAGCTCGGAAAGGACCATGACGATGCAAAATTTCGATATGGCCCGGAAAAATATGGTCGAAGGGCAGATCATGCCTGCGGGCGTGGTGCGTGCAGATGTTCTGGATCGCTTTTTGCGTGTTCCGCGCGAGGATTTTGTTCCGGTCAATCTGCGGGGTTATGCCTGCCTTGATTCCGATGTTTCTGTGGATACGGATCGTTTTCTGTCGCCGCCCGCTCTTCATGCGCGGATGATTGATGCGGCTTCCCCTTGCGAATCGGATGTGGTTCTCGATGTCGGGGGAGGGACCGGGTACGGTGCAGCGGTCCTGTCCGGACTTGTCGGCTCTGTTGTGGCGCTGGAATCGTCACAGGACCGTCTGGACCGGGCGCAGGCCTTGTGGCGTTCTCTGGCTTGCCGTAATGTGACGGGCGTTCGAGGTGATTTGCGGCTGGGTTATCCAGAGCGTGCGCCTTATACTCTGATTTTCATCAATGGAGCCGTAGCGGAGCCGCCGCCTCGTTTGCTGGAGCAGCTTTTCCCCGGGGGAAGGCTTGTGGCCGTGGTCCGGGAAACGGACACCACTCCGGGGCGGGTGGTGATGGTCCGGCGCGGGGCCGGGGATGTCTGGTCCTCTTGTGATCTGTTTGATGCCTCCTGCCCGTGGATTCCTGAGTTTGCACCGGCGGGACGGTTTGTGTTCTAGAAGGCGGTTTGTGTTCCAGAAAAGGTGGCTGGTGCGCCCTCCTTTTCTTTTCGGAGAAAAAGAATGAAGAAAACCATTTTATTGATTGTTTTTGCTTTTCTTTTTATTTTTATGGCTTGGGGCGGGGGCGTTGTGGCTCAAACCCGGCCCGTTCAGACGCTTTCAGGCGTTCTCAAGCAGACGTGGGAGACGAGCCCTTCCCTTATGGCGGCTCGGTCCGCTCAAAAAGCGATTGAGGAGTCCTTGCCTCAGGCGCAGGCCGGGTGGAAGCCTGTTCTGGAGGCTGATGTATCAGTGACACGATCTGACCCGGCGGGCAGTGCGCTGGATGCAAGCACGGCCAAGGATGCGGGCCTTTCTGTGACCCAGCCTTTGTATCGGGGCGGACGGACGGTAGCGGAAATCCGTGCGGCGAACAATGCTATCAAGGCGGGCGCCGCGCGTCTGGCCTTGAGCGAGCAATCGGTGCTTCTTGGAGCGGCAACGGCTTATATGGATGTGGTGCGGGATCAGGCTCTCGTGGATTTGGGTGAACAGAACAAAAGCGTTATCGAAAAACAGCTCAAAGCCTCCGAAGCGCGGTTTCAGGTCGGCGATGTCACCCGGACGGATGTCAGTCAGGCAAAAGCACGTCTGGCTCAGGCGCAGGCGGATCTGATCGCGGCGCGCGGAAATCTCCGTATTTCAATGGCCGCGTTTTTTCAGGTCACAGGTCAAAATCCCGAACGTCTGGAGTCGAGGCCGAAAATTGTGCTTCATCTTCCCGCGACGCTCGAAGAATCCATCGTGATGGCCGAGACAAAAAACCCCAGTATTCAGGCGGCCCGATACGATTACAGGGCATCGGATGACAACAAGGACTCTGTTTTAGGTGAATTGATGCCTGAAGTCTCGGCGTTTGGATCTGTAACCCGCGATTGGAACGGAAGAAGCGCGGACGGGACGAGTTCTGCGATTGGTGTGCGGGCCAGTATGCCGCTTTATGAGGCCGGTTCCGTGCGTTCTCGTCTGCGTCAGGCCCGCCACACGGCGGATCAGAAAAACATGACGCTGGCTTCCGCGCGGCGTCTGGCGCGTGAGGATATTGTTACGGGATGGGAGAATCTTCAGGCTACGCGTGCGGAGATCAACTCACGTCGGGCTCAGGTCGGGGCCGCAACGCTTGCTCGCGATGGGGTGCATCAGGAAGCCGAGGTTGGTGCTCGTACCATTCTGGATGCGCTGGATGCCGATCGGGAGCTGCTCAATGCGCAAGTGGCCCTCGTAACCGCGGAGCGCAATGAGATCGTGGCGCAGTTTTCTCTGGCCGCAGCGCTTGGATTGTTGGGGGCGGAAGGGTTCTGAAAAGGATTATCGGTGCCCCCATTTTTCCTTGTGGAGGTCTATGACCACGGGGCCTTCTGTTTCCAGAAGATGGAAAAGGGCCCGCTCTGTTTTAGCTGTTGAAAAAAGACGGAGGCACTTTGGTGTCAGGAATTTTTCCTTTGCGGCCCTATGCGTCCACAGCAGGAATGGATCGAATGCGCCGTCACGGTTTAAAAGCCCGATAGGGCGGGCGTGTTTTCCTAATTGCTTAAGAATAAGCGCTGTCATAAATCGGCAAATCTCTCCCATCACAGGTGAATCAATGATAACGGGAAGATTTGTGTCGCAAACGCTGTTGGACTCAAAATGGGGCATGGTGGGCGTTGTGGCCCTGTTTTTTTCCCTTTGTTCAATTTTTTCGAGTGCGGGGAGGATGCCTGCAATCTGGTCTACGCTCATCCACGCGCTGCGGGGCAGATCGGGGATGCTCTCAAGAAACATGAGAATTTCGTCCCAGTATCCTGAAATATTTACAAAAACGAGTGGTTTCCTGTGCAGATTCAGCGTGGCCCAGTATAAAATCTCAAAAGCCTCGTCAAGCGTCCCATATCCTCCGGGCAGGATCAGAATGGCTTCGCCAGCATGGAAGAGCTTTTGTTTACGCTCCCACATGTCATCGACGACTTCCATGTCCGTTAACCCTTTGTGATAGCGCTCGAAATCAGCAATTCGCCGGGGGATGATTCCCTGGACTTTTCCGCCCTGACTCAGAGCGCTTTCCGCCAAAGCGTTCATCATCCCGGCATCCATTCCGCCGTAGACGGTCTTGATTCCGTTTGTCGCCAAAACTTCCCCAAGTTCCCTGGCCGCCTCCAGATAAACAGGGCGAACCGAGCCGGAAGAGCCAAGATTGACGGTCAAGGCGTGAAAAGACATGGGACTCCATTAAAAAAAGCATTCTCCGGATCGGATTTTTCCGGAATCTGTAACCAAAGTGAAATGCTGCATCTTTTCAGGATAGATCGAAACGGGTGGAGATGTCCAAGAGTGTTGAAAATTTTTTTTCTTCGAGGTGTGCTGCCGGGCGGATTCCGACAAGGCTGTTCGTAACAAAAACGCCGGTGGCGTGGGCCAGATCGTCGGGGGTCAAGGGACGTTCTGTTGCCCCCTGAGCGAGAAGAATCCCCCGGATAATGCCGTCCATTGCGCCCTCAGTGCAGGGAGGGGTTGCCAGAGTGCCGTCGGGCAGGAGCGCAAAGACATTCCCGGTGCTGGCGCAGGCAACCCGGCCCCTGGTGTTGAGCAGGATCGCATCCGTTGCACCTCGTGCACGAGCCTCAATGGTGGCCAGAATGTTATCTCCGTAATTCGTTGATTTGATATGGCTTAAGGGACTCAGTTCATTTCGCCGGGTTGTTTGAGCCACGACCAGATTCAATGGCGCAAGGGTCTGTGGACCTGGTGCGGGCGCAAGGGTCATGCACAGGGTTGGGCGCGGTGCAGACGGCAAGGCAAGGCCCGGCGGGCCTTCTCCGGCGCTCAGAACGGTTCGCAGTCGCCAGCACCCGTGTGTCGCGTGGGCCTGTGTGATCCGGTTCATGATCCGGCCCAAAAGGTCTTCGCAGGTTATCTTGGTGTCGATGCCAAAAGCGCAGGCGTGGCGGATCAGGCGGTCCATGTGGGCCGATCCATGAACCGGAATCCCATTCTCGATCCGCAAGGTGTCAAAGACACCATGGCCCAGAGTGATCCGGTCTGAAGCGGAAAAAAACTCTATGGTGTCTTGGGTCATGATGCCGCCCTTTTGATGTATAATCAGGGTGTTATGCTGCATCGGCCCGGCGTAGCGTCCAGTTCTGGGCCAATGTCATGAAGTTCCGTAAAAGATCAAGCCCATGTTCTGTCAGGATGGACTCGGGGTGAAACTGAAGGCCATAGATCGGGTATTGCGCGTGTTTAAGGCCCATGATTTCCCCATCCTCGCTCGTGGCTGTGATCATCAGGGGACTGTTGGCTGGAAGCGTCACCGACAGTGAATGATAGCGCCCACCCTGAAACGGGCTCGGCAGCCCTGTGAACAGACCTCGTCCTCCGTGCTCAATGGCGCTGGAGCGCCCATGCATCGGCGTTTGCGCGGGGCCAACCTGCCCACCGAATGCCTCTGCAATGCACTCGTGACCCAAGCAAATCCCCAGAACCGGAATTGTAGGGCCAAGACAGCGCAGCACATCAAGGCAGATCCCCGATTCTCGTGGTGACATCGGGCCCGGTGAAAGGAGGATGGCTTCCGGTTTCAAGTTTATAATTTCCGGAATCTGGATCGCGTCATTTCGGACCACGCGCCGCTCATGACCCAGAATCCCGATATGGCGGGCCAGATTATGAACAAAGGAATCGTAATTGTCGATGAGCAGAATCATCGGGAGTTTGCCACCTTTCCGAGCGGAGCGGATGACTCGAAACTGCGGAAGATTCCTTCGGCCTTGGCAAGCGTTTCTTCGTATTCCTCAGAGGGGACGGAGTCCAGCGTGATGCCTCCGCCGGTCTGGAAACTGACCTGATTTCCGCTATAGACGAGGGTGCGAATGGCAATGGCGCTGTCCATCACGCCGTCAAATCCGATATAGCCCGTAGCCCCGCAATAGGGCCCTCGGCGGGTGGGTTCAAGGGACTCTATAATTTCCATAGCCTTGATCTTGGGCGCGCCGGTGATTGATCCGCCCGGAAAGCAGGCGCGGAGCAGATCAACAGGACCTTGATCGGTTCGCAGGGTCCCCGTAACGGTGGAGACGAAATGGTGCACCTGCGCAAAGCTTTCAATCCGGCAGATGTCAGAGGTGTGAACTGATGGGTCGGTGCAGACCCGCGAGAGATCATTCCGCAGAAGGTCGACGATCATTACATTCTCCGCCCGATCCTTGGCACTGTTCTCCAGTTCGTTGCGAAACAGTGTGTCTACGTGAGGGTCATCGTGACGCGGGCGTGTGCCTTTGATCGGACGTGTCTCGACCCGGTTTTCTCTGAGGGAAAGAAAACGCTCGGGTGAGGCAGAGGCCAGGCGGATGGCCCCGAAATTCATATAAGACCCGAATGGCGCGGGGTTGACGTTCCGCAAGGACAGGTAATGTGCAAAGGAATCAAAGTCATTCGGAAGCTGTGCATCAAAGCGCTGGGACAGGTTCGCCTGAAAAATGTCTCCGGCCCGGATGTGGGTCATGACCCGGGTCACACGGTTCTCATAGTCGTTCCGCGTCATATTTGCGGTCCATTGGGATTCTCCAACGGCCATCTCCGGCAACCCGCGCGAAGCTTCCAGAAGACGGTCCAGTTGAACCAGTCGGGCATGGGCCGTCGTTTCCTGCGCTGTCTGGACGATCAGCCATGCTCCGCCTGTGGCATGGTCAAAGGCCAAAGTCTGGTCATAAATCCCCACCGCCATGTCGGGCATATTCGGGTCACCGATCGCAATTTCAGGCAGTTTCTCAAGGCCCCGAACCAGATCGTATCCAAACAGCCCTGCCGCGCCGCCCTGAAACGGGGGCAGGTCATCCCGGCTTTGTGCGCCTGTTCCCCATGCTGCGATCCGGTCGGACAGAACGGTGAAGGGGTCGGCGCGGAAAGACAAAGACTGGTCGCGGTTTGCGACGCTGACTTTTCCGTCTTTGGACTCAATGATTTCAATAGGGTGATAAACAACAAAGCTGAAGCGCGCATTGGGGTGCTCTTTGTCCGCGCTGTCGAAAAACAGGCTGTAGGGGCGATCGTGAACCGCCGCAAAAGCGGTCACGGGATCGAGTCCGGGAAGGGGATACACGAAAAGGGACATCGGCCATCACGATCTGGATTGTGCAGAGGTAGTTTATCGCTCATTGCGCGGCGCAAGGGCAATAGAAAATTTGTGGATCTGACGGCTTCTCCACGGAATTTTGGAAAGGAAGGCGTCGATTGATCGGGTAGTGGAGGCAATAAAAACCGTCGCATCTTTGAGGATTCAAGGATAGACTGTTTCCGTCTTTTCACAAACAGGATGAGTTTGCGCCTTTGAGTCTGTCTCCGCGCTTTATGGATGCGTTGCGTTCCCGTCTGTCTCTGTCCGAAATTGTCGGGCGGCGGGTCAAACTGACGCGCGCGGGACGCGAATTTAAAGGATGCTGTCCGTTCCATAACGAAAAAACACCATCTTTTTATGTTAATGATGACAAGCAGTTTTTCCACTGTTTCGGTTGCGGTGCACATGGCGATGTGATCGGGTTTACGATGCGTCTGGAGAATTTATCTTTTCCGGAAGCCGTCGAGGCTCTGGCCGTTGAAGCCGGAATGGAGATTCCCAAACCCTCGCCGCAGGATGCCGCCCGGGCTCGGCAGGAGCGGGATCTGCATGCGCTTGTTGAGGAAACCACACTGTTTTTTGAAGAAAATCTTCGCCGACGGGGGAACGAGGACGCATTGGGCTATCTGCGGGGGCGCGGCTTGCGCGAGGAAACCATTTCCGGATTTCGGCTGGGTTTTGCGCCGGCGGATGGTGGGTCACTCAGGGCCCATCTTCTGAAAAAGGGCTTTCGCGACGAGGAGATGATCGAGTCTGGCGTTTTGCATGTTTCCACCCGTGGAGAGGCGCCTTATGCGTTCTTCAGGGACCGGATTATTTTTCCGGTGGCGGATCGGCGCGGGCGGGTCGTGGCTTTTGGCGGGCGGGTCATGCCGGATCATTTGCGCCCTCCTTCACGAAGCGGTCACAAGCCACCAAAATACATCAATTCCTCAGAAACGCCTTTGTTTCATAAAGGCGAGATGCTTTACGGGTTGGCGCAGGCCCGGCAGGCTGCGGGAGAAAATCATCCCGTTCTGGTTGTGGAGGGCTATCTGGATGTTATCGCGTGTCATCAGGCAGGATTCCGGGGCGCGGTTGCGCCTTTGGGAACGGCTTTGACCGAAGAACAGATCATGGCGCTGTGGGGCATGATTCCGGGGCGGGAAAAAGTTCCGGTCCTGTGTTTTGACGGGGACGAGGCGGGGCGGCGCGCAGCGACGCGTGCAGCGAGCCGGATTTTGCCTTTGCTTGGCCCGGATCGTTCCGTGAAGATTTCGTTTTTGCCGGAAGGTCAGGACCCGGATACGTTGATTCTGTCTCAAGGAACCAAAGCCTTTGAGTCAGTTCTGGGCGGCGCGATGGGGCTGGCGGATTTCATCTGGTCAGGTCTGCAGGCTGGTCGATCGGTTGACACGCCCGAGGCGCGGGCCGGTCTGGCGCGGGATCTGGAGGCCGAGGCGCTCAAAATCGCCGATCGTTCGGTGCAGGAGTATTATTTGCGCAGTTTTCGTGACCGTGTCCGCGAGGCGTTTTTTGCGTTTCGCTCCTCAAAAAATGGACGAACTCCTTCCGTGGGCTTGTCTGTTCGTCGTCCGGCTTTTGCGGGCGAGCGGTTGCGCGGGGCGATTTTGGTGGCGACTATCCTCAACCATCCGGAAATTTTTGATGCGGTTGAGGAGGATTTTTGCGGTCTTGAGTGGGACGATCCGGGTCTTTCGCGCCTGTATGGCGCTGTACTTTCGTGTCTTCATACGAATCCAGGACTTGACAGAGCGCGGCTGCAAGGGCATTTGACCGGGGCGGGTCTTGAAAACGAAATGGGACGGGTCCTGTGTGAGGCCGTTTATAATCATGCCGGTTTTGCTCGTCCGAAGGCAGAAAGAGAAGACGCGCTCGAGGGTTGGCGTGAGACTTTGCTCTCTGTTCGGGCGCAGGGTATGGGGCAGGAGATTCGCAATGCGAAGCGGGCTTTATCCGGAGAGTTTAGTATGGAAAATGAATCCCGCCTGATTGCCCTGCAAAAAATGGCCGGAAAGAAAGAAAATTAGGGTATTTTGGCCCCCGGGCTTGAAATCCTTGAAAATATTTTGAAATTCTTTACGAATTCAGGTTAAATCTTGGGCCGCAGGGTGCAGGATTCGGTTTCTCTTCAATTGGGTAGTGGATGTGAGCGAAAAAGATCAAGAAGAAACACGGGAAACGCCCGGTGGCGGATCTCTGGCGGCAACGCTCAAAAAGCTTCTGGCCAAGGGCAAGGAGCGCGGATTCATCACGTATGACGAGATGAACAAGGCTCTTCCAGCGGAAGAATTCTCCTCAGAGCAGATCGAGGACGCTATGGCCGCGATCTCGGATATGGGAATTCAGGTCGTCGAAAGCGAAGGCGATGTCGAATCGGGCGAAGAAGACTCGTCTGGAAAAGCTGGCGGCGATTACGAAGCCGGTGGAAATATCGATAACAACGATCTGGGGCGGACAGACGATCCGGTCAGGATGTACTTACGGGAAATGGGCTCTGTCGAGCTGCTTTCCCGCGAAGGCGAAATTGCCATCGCCAAGAGGATCGAGGCCGGGCGCGAACTGATGATCGGTGGGATTTGCGAAAGTCCTCTCGCCATTGAATCCATCATCGCCTGGTATGAGGCTCTGCAAAAGGGCGATATTTTGCTGCGCGATGTGATTGATCTGGATGCGACCTACAGCGGCGACCCGGAAACCATGCCTGAAGGTGGCGGCGATCTCCCGGATCAGGAAGACCCTGTCGAACCAGAAGGGGGCGAAGGAGGGGATGAAGAAGCGGCCAGCATTTCCCTGTCCGCAATGGAACAGGAGCTGATGCCGCAGGTTTTTGAAAGTTTTGCGAAAATTCAAAAGACCTACAAGAAAATGCAAAAGGTTCAGGCTGAACGTATGGACCTGATCCAGAAAGGTAAAAAAGCAGATCCGGCCATCGACAAAAAATACGAAACTGTCAAGCGCGACATGGTTGCGCTGATGAATGACATTCGTTTGAACAATGCCCGGATCGATCAGTTGATCGAACGCCTGTATCGTAAAAACCGTGAACTGGTGGGGCTTGAGGGCCGTTTGTTGCGCACGGCCTGTGATTGTGGCGTGAAGCGCGAGGAGTTTCTGGAAAATTACTATGGTGCGGAGCTTAACCCGCGCTGGATTGCCAATATCAAAAAGCTCAAAGGCAAAGGCTGGGCCAAATTCGCGGAAAAGCATGCAGATGATATTGATGCGATTCGCGATCAGATCGCCGCGATTTCTGAAGAAGCCATGCTTCCCATCCGGGAGTTTCGGCGGATCGTGAACACGGTTCAAAAGGGCGAACGTGAGTCAGCCCGGGCCAAAAAGGAAATGGTTGAGGCCAATCTTCGTCTTGTCATATCCATTGCAAAGAAATACACGAACCGCGGCCTCCAATTCCTTGATCTTATTCAGGAAGGCAATATCGGGTTGATGAAAGCCGTTGATAAATTCGAATATCGCCGGGGGTATAAATTCTCAACCTATGCGACGTGGTGGATTCGTCAGGCCATCACCCGGTCTATCGCGGATCAGGCGCGGACCATTCGGATTCCGGTCCATATGATTGAGACGATTAACAAGCTGGTGCGAACCAGCCGTCAGATGATGCACGAGATCGGGCGCGAGCCCACGCCGGAGGAATTGTCCGAGCGGCTTCACATGCCGCTGGATAAGGTCCGCAAGGTCTTGAAAATCGCAAAGGAGCCGGTGTCTCTTGAAACGCCCATCGGGGACGAGGAAGACTCAACCCTTGGGGATTTCATCGAGGACAAGAACGCTCTTCTTCCTGTTGAGGCGGCCATTCACTCCAACCTGCGTGAAACCACGACGCGGGTTCTGGCCTCTTTGACTCCGCGCGAGGAGCGCGTTCTTCGTATGCGTTTCGGGATCGGGATGAACACGGACCATACGCTGGAAGAGGTGGGCCAGCAATTCAACGTCACGCGCGAACGCATCCGCCAGATCGAAGCCAAAGCTCTGCGCAAACTCAAACACCCCAGTCGTAGCCGAAAACTTCGCAGTTTTCTGGATACGTAGGCAGGTTACCCTGCGTCGGGAGGGCTTGCGGGCAACCCGAATTTGCCCAGGGTTTCTGTTTGCCGCACAGAAAGCGCATCGGCGGAAAAGCCCTCGATCAATTCGTTAAAGACGCGATGCCAGTTGATTTCCGCGCGCAGGTGCAAGAACACGGATCCCAAACCCAAAGCCGCGCGGTCCATGAAGACAAATTCACGCGGCACCGCGACACGGCCCGCCTCGCGCAGGCGCTTGTGGACTTCCTGCGCTGTTTCCCGCCCGAAGACGGTCCCTTCGACATGCCCGATGGGACGGATTTTGTCTTCCAGAATGGGGGTATAGAGAAACTTTGCCCACATCTGGAGCGCGTCGATCTGCGCCGTGTTCAGATCCTTGAACCCCCACGTCTCATAGGCATGAACCGCGCGGGCGCGATCGTTCGTCATCAAGGCGTGATAGAGGTCTATGACTCCGCCGACAAAAGACGCGCCAAAGACGCGTACACATCCAAAATCCAGCAGATTGATCGAATCATCTTCGCAGACGGTATAATTGCCCAGATGCGGGTCTCCGTGAATGACGCCATATCCATAAAGCGGAACGTACCACGCCCGGAACAGATTCATGGCGATGCGGTTGCGCTGCTCTGCCGGGGCGTCAACAAAATTCAGGATCGGGCGGCCTTCCAGCCACGTTGCCGTGAGAAGGCGCTCGGTTGACAGATCCGGCAGGACTTCGGGTACGTGGACGCCGGATTCGTTCCGGAGCATAAAACCATACAGCGCGCCGTGACGGGCTTCCAGTCGATAATCAAGCTCTTCATGCAGACGGGCGGAGAGTTCGGCATGGATCTGGTTCGTGGAAATAGCTTTGTCGTAACGCTCGTAGATGGAAAAAATGACTTTAAGCTGGTTCAGATCCGCTTCGACCGCCGAGAGCATGTCGGGGTATTGGAGCTTGCACGCCACGCTTTGCCCGTCCGGGGTTGTGGCCTTGTGGACTTGTCCTAACGAGGCCGCAGCGGCGGCGTCTTTCCCAAACGAGGCAAAGCGCGACTCCCAGTCCGGACCCAGTTCCGATTTCATCCGGCGGCGCACGAACGGCCATCCCATGGGCGGCGCGTTGGCCTGAAGCTGCTGAAAGGCCCGGGCATATTCGGGGGGCAGAGCCTCGGGGATCGTGGCCAGAATCTGGCCGATCTTCATGAGCGGACCTTTTAAGCCCCCCAGCGCGGCCATAAGCTGGCGCGCATGTTCCTCGCGTTCAATGGGAATCCCTAAAAACCGCTCTCCGGCCAGACGTGCGGCCAGCCCCGCCATCGTGCCCGAGACCTTGCCATATCGCGCCATCCGGCCTGTAAAACTGTTCGTTTCCATCCGCGCAAGTAAAGCAGATCACGGGGCAGGGGGGAAGGGGAAAACGTCCTTTCCTCAATACACCCGCGCTTTGGGCGGGACCGCGTCCACGTCCGATGTCAGGGGGGTCAGGATCACGGGGCGATCGTCGATTCGGGTCCGGCCCGCCGCATCCACCCGGACGAGCGAGTGTTTGAGCCAGTTCACATCGTCGCGTTCCGAATAATCCTCGCGCGCATGCGCTCCACGGCTTTCGGTCCGGTTGAGAGCCGAGCGGATGGTGGCAATCGCCTGAAGCATCAGATTGTCCAACTCCAGCACCTCGACCAGATCGGTGTTGAAAATCAACGAGCGGTCCGAAATGCCGATATCGCTCATTTTGGCATAGGCGGCGGCGACCAGTTCACACCCTTGCGCCAGAACCTCGCCCGTGCGGAAGACCGCCGCATGGTTTTGCATGGCTTTTTGCATCTCCAGCCGCAAATCCGCCACGCGCGTTGCGCCGTCCGCCTTGCGGAAAGACTCCAGCCGCGCGATGGCGTGCGCCCCTGCATCGGTCCTCAAGCTGCGGTGCGTGGCACCGGGCGTTACGATTTCGGCGCATCTGTTGGCCGCCGCACGTCCGAAGACCACCAGATCAAGCAGGGAATTCGACCCCAGCCGATTTGCGCCGTGAACCGAGACGCAGGCCGCCTCGCCAATGGCCATCAGGCCCGGGACGACCGCGCCCGGCGCATGAAGAACCTCGGTTTGAACATTGGTTGGAATTCCGCCCATATTATAGTGGACGGTCGGCAGAACCGGAATCGGCTCGCGCGTCACATCCACGCCCGAGAAAATCCGCGCCGTTTCCGCAATGCCGGGCAGACGCGAATGGATGATGTCGGGGGCCAGATGCTCCAGATGCAGGTGAATATGATCCTTGTGCTCACCCACACCCCGGCCTTCGCGGATTTCGATGGTCATGGCGCGGCTGACCACATCGCGGCTCGCCAGATCCTTGGCGCTGGGGGCATAACGCTCCATAAACCGCTCGCCCTGCGAATTGGTCAGATATCCGCCTTCGCCCCGGCATCCTTCGGTCATCAGACACCCGGCGCCGTAAATGCCGGTCGGGTGAAACTGAACGAATTCCATATCCTGTAAGGGCAGCCCGGCGCGCAGAACCATCCCGCCGCCATCGCCCGTGCAGGTGTGGGCAGAGGTACAGGAAAAATACGCCCGGCCATAGCCGCCCGTGGCCATGATCGTCTGATGCGCGCGAAAACGGTGGAGGGATCCGTCTTCCAGATTCCAGGCCATGACGCCCATGCATGCGCCATCGTCGGACATAATCAGATCAAGCGCGATATATTCAATAAAGAACTCGGCTTTGTGCTTGAGCGCCTGCGTGTAGAGCGTATGTAAAATCGCATGGCCCGTGCGGTCGGCGGCGGCGCAGGTGCGCTGGGCCGTTCCCTTGCCATAGTGGGTCGTCATGCCGCCAAAAGCGCGCTGATAGATTTTCCCCTCCGCCGTGCGGGAAAACGGCACGCCGTAATGTTCAAGCTCGATGATGGCCGGAATGGCCTCGCGGCACATATACTCGATGGCATCCTGATCGCCCAGCCAGTCGGACCCCTTGATGGTGTCATAAAAATGATAGCGCCAGTCGTCCTCGCCCATATTGCCGAGCGCCGCGGAAATACCGCCCTGCGCCGCCACGGTGTGGGACCGGGTGGGGAAAACCTTGGACAGACAAGCCGTTTTCAGGCCTTTTTCGGCCAGCCCGACCACGGCGCGCAGCCCCGCGCCCCCTCCGCCGACGACGAGGACGTCATAAAAATGATCGGTGACGGGAGAGGATTGGGACATGCGGCGCGACTCCGGTTGTTTTGCAGTATTCTAAGGGCCTCGCGCCCGGATGCAAAGGCACAAAAGGACTTATCAGACGGAAAATTTCAAAGCTGTGATGTTTTGTGTCTGCATTAAATCAATGCTCCGTCATGCCGAGGGTGCCGCAATGGGCGCGCAGGGTCTGGGCGAGTTCTTCCAGGGCCGAGACCATTTCGGCCATCAGGGGCGCGATATCGCGGGAGACTTCCGGATCGGCCCGGTCGAGCAGGTCACAAAATCGCGCCACATCCCGGTCGAGCGTGGTCAAGGTGACAACCTCGCCCTCCAGCACGCGCCGATCCGCATCGCGCACGAACGCAATCATTTTTTCAAACTGTTCCCGCAGAATATCGGGCGGGGGAACGGGCTGGGCCATCAGGGCACCTCCTGAAACGGTTGCGCTTCATCCTGTCCTTTTCCAAAGGCTGCGTCAAAGGGATTCGGCGCGCCATTGGCTTTGTAGACATAATACAAAATCTCTGCTACCGCCATAAAGGCTTCGGTGGGGATGGGGCTGTCCAGTTCTACCGCGACCAGCATTTCCGCCAGCGGGCCATCCTCGCGCACCCGGATATCGTGCGCAAAGGCCGTCTGGACGATGTTTTCCGCGATTTTTCCGCGTCCGGCGGCCAAAACTTTCGGGACAGCGGCAGAATTTTCCGGACGGCCCAGCGCGGCGGCGACGGCCCGGACGGGACGCGGCGCAGCGTTCAGGGGCCTTAACGGGTCTGCTTTATCGTTTTTTCCGGCGTCCGGGTCGGTGGGACTGCTCATTGGCACAGTTCCTGCATTGGCCTTGCATCAGGAAAACATCGTCTCATACTTCGGGCATGAACGCCATGAGCATTCAGAATATCGGACTTTTCAAGGCAATCGGCGCGAAAATCGATTATCTCGATGCGCGCCAGAAAGTCATCGCCCAGAATGTCGCCAACGCCGACACGCCCGGATACAGGCCGTCCGACCTGACCCCGATTGATTTCGGTCAGGTTCTGAAAAATCTGGATGGCAGCAAAATGACCGTCAGGATGGATGCCACCAACCCGCTGCACATGCCTGCGCCGGGCGTGGTGGCGTCTGCGCACAGCGGGGAGCAGAAAAAAACATACGAAGTGGCTCCGGCAGAAAATTCCGTGATTCTGGAAGAACAAATGCTCAAGGCCACGCAAAATCAGGTCGATTTCAATCTGGCGATCAACCTGTATCAGAAAAATCTCAACATGATCCGCACGGCTCTGGGCCGCAACGGATAAGGGAAGGATAATGCATTATGTCTGATGTTTTCAGTGCAATGACGGTTTCGGCTCTGGGGATGAAGGCGCAAGGCACGCGCCTGCGGGTGATTTCCGAAAACATCGCCAATTCGGATACTTATGCCAATACGCCGACCGAAGATCCATATCGTCGCCAGATCATCACGTTCAAGAACGTGATGGACAAGGAAACCGGCGCGCAGCTCGTCCGGGTCGATTCCATCCGGCCCGATACAAAAGATCCGTTTGTTCTCAAATATCTGCCGGATCATCCCGGCGCGGATGCCAAGGGATATGTCAAGGCGCCGAATGTCAATACCTTGATCGAAATGGCGGATATGCGTGAGGCCCAGCGCAGTTATGAGGCCAATCTGGGCATGATCGAGCAGGCGCGCGGGATGCTGATGCGCGTGGTCGATGTTTTGCGGTAAACGTTGCGGGAAAAGCTTCGCAGGTCGACGGTTTTATGAGACACTGACAAGGTGATTTTTGTAAGAAAGAGGAGCGGGATTCCATGCCGGTTGATAAAATATCCGATTCCGTTCTGGCGGCGCAGGCCTATCGTCAAGGAGCCAAGGCGCTCGAAAAACCGGGTTTTGATAAAACCGCGGATGTGTCTTTCAAGGATTTTCTGAGCAACTCCGTTCAGGATGCGACCCAAACCCTGCGCGCGGGAGAGCGGGCTTCGGCTCAGGCCGTGACGGGTAAGGCGGAACTGGCCGATGTGGTTCAGGCCGTGTCTTCAGCGGAAATCACCCTCCAGACCATCGTGGCCATCCGGGACCGCCTGATCGGCGCCTATCAGGATATTATGAGAATGCCGATTTAACGTCCCGGGGGGCCATACACATCCGCCGGGCGGACATAGAGCGGACTGGCCGGGCGGGGCGGGGCGCTGGAGGCTTCTTCGTTGGCGGCCCAGCGCGCCAGAAAATCCGTATCAATCATCTGGTGATTTTCAGGGCAGGGCAGCAGGGTAAATTCCGGGCGGCAAGCCCGAAGCCGCGCCGCTCCGTCGCCAAGCAAAATCGCGGAATCGGAAAAGGGAATATCGTCAAGGGCGCTGTCGCACGCGGGGCTCAAAGGGTGGCCTTGAAGGTCAAAAGACTGAACGAACAGGTTTTGACGCCGGGTTTCAATCAGGACGAGAAGGGATTGGCCTTCCTCCGGATGTCCTGTCTCAAGAGACTGCCGCGCAAAAGTCTCCAGCGTTCCAAACCCGCGTACCGGAACATCAAGGGCGAGCGCCAGTCCGCGCGCGCAGGACAGACCCACCCGAATGCCGGTAAAGGACCCGGGGCCGGTTGTCACGGCGATCAGCCCGATGGAGTCATATCCTTCCCCCGAATCTTTCACGACGTTTTCAATCAAGGGAACCAGCGCGCCCGCATGGCCGTGAGTCATAGGCATAACGCGGCGGAGTGCATTTCCGGAAAGCGGATCGAGCAGACTGACCGCGCATTGATTCATTGCGGTATCGATCGCCAGAACGCGCCGGGCCGGAAGCATCGCCTATGGCCCCCGCGATTCCTGACGATCCTCGGCGACAACGCCCAGAAGTTTAAGCTTGCGGTGCAGGGCCGATCGCTCCATCCCGACAAACTGCGCCGTACGCGAGACATTGCCGCCAAATCGCGCGATCTGAGAGAGAAGATAATCTTTCTCGAACATCTCGCGGGCTTCGCGCAAGGGCAGGGTCATCAGATCCACCGGATCGTTCGCACCGGATGCGCGCGGCAGCATGATGATCTCGGGGGCCAGCTGGTCTGCACGGAACGGCTCGCCGCCCGCATTCGGGCTATGCTGGATCATGACCCATTCAACGGCATTGCGCAGCTGCCGGACATTGCCGGGCCACTCATAGGCCTGCATCGCCGCGATGGCGCCTTGAGAAAACGTCCCCCGGACAAGGCCAGACTGGCGCGCCAGAACGTCCAGAAAATAATCGGCCAGCGCGGGAATGTCCTGAGGATGCTCTCGCAAGGGGGGCATGCCCACGGGCACCACGTTGAGGCGGTAAAACAGATCCTGACGGAACTGGCCCTGTTCCATGGCGGATTGAAGATCCCGGTTGCTCGAGGCCACGATCCGCGCGTCCGATTCGATTTCCGCGCCATCCCCCGTCCGGCGAAAGCGCTGTTCCTGAAGGACGCGGACGATCCGCGCCTGAGTCTCCAGCGGCATGTCCGCGATTTCATCCAGAAACAGCGTGCCGCCATGCGCCTGTTCCAGCAATCCCGGCGGTCCACCCGCGCCGCCGCCAAACAGAGCCGACTCAAAACGCTCCGGCCCCATCGCCGCGCAATTGAGAACGACAAAAGGGCCCTCCGCGCGCCGCGACATGCGGTGCAAAAGCCGGGCGGCCACGTCTTTTCCCGATCCGGGCTCGCCTGTAATCAGAACGCGGCTGTTTGTCGGGGCCACGCGCGCGAGAATGGCCCGGACCGAAGACAGCGCCGCCGAATCTCCCACCAGATCCGCCGCACCATCAGCCCGGATGCGCAGTTCGGCATTTTCCCGTTTCAGGCGGGCGGTTTCAAGCGCCCGCTGGATGAGGAGGAGGAGCCTGTCAGAGGCAAAAGGCTTCTCAATAAAATCATAGGCGCCTTGATGAATGGCGGTGACGGCCATCTCGATGGTCCCGTGGCCGCTGATCATCAGGACGGGGACATCGGGTGTTTCTGTGCGGATGCGCGAGAGGATAGCCAGTCCGTCCTGGTCGCTGCCTTCAAGCCATATATCAAGGATAACCAGATCCGGCTCTGAGGCGTCTATCTGCGCAAATGTCTGCGTCGAGTCGGCGGCCTCACGGATGGTATAGCCTTCATCCTCCAGAAGGCCACGTATCAGGGCCCGGATGTCAGATTCATCATCAACAATCAAAATATCGGTCGGCATTTTTCTTTTCATGTCCTGTTATGCAGGAGGTTTTACGCGGATTCTGCAATGGGCGGCTTTGACCTGTCGGAGGGGTGTCTTGTCGGAAAGACAAGAGCAAACACCGCCCCCCCCGGTAAATCTGTTTGCCCTTCGCGGTGTAACCATTCCGGCGGTCCGATCAAAACACGACCTCCATGATCTTCCATGACCTTCTTGACAATGGCAAGCCCCAAACCGGTTCCTTTTTCCTTGAGCGTAACGTAAGGCTCAACCAGACGGGTCGGATCAACGGCAGCAGGAAGACCGGGGCCGTTGTCAGCTACGACAATGGCAACCTGATCGTGATCCGGTGCATTCAGCCATACATCGATTCGCCCGGCAAAGGGAGTCTCGCCGGACGAGACGGGTGTTTTTTCCGCAAAAATCCGGATGGAATCGACGGCGTTCTGGAGCAGGTTCGTAAGGGCCTGACGAATTTGCCGGGCATCGCACCAGACCGTTGCGCTTTGCCGCCACTTTTCGGTGTGCAGGGCGATGGTGATATCCGGATAGGCCTGCTGTTGCAAAAACACGGTATCACGGACGATGGTATAGAGATTTTCAGCCTGAAGGACTGCATCCGGCATGCGGGCGAAAGCGGAAAATTCATTGACCATGCGCCCGATATCGCCGACATGACGGACGATGGTTTCGGTGCATTGAACGAAGGTTTCTGGATCGGTCTGGATCTGTTTGAGATATTTGCGTTTCAATCGTTCGGCGGAAAGCTGGATCGGGGTCAGGGGATTCTTGATTTCGTGCGCGATGCGCCGGGCGACATCGGCCCACGCGGCCTTGCGCTGGGCAGCCTGAAGGTCCGTGATGTCGTCGAACGTCAGAACTGCGCCGGGCGAGTCTGCACCGTCATGCTCTATGGCTACGCGCACGAGCAGGGTTTTCAATGGCCCATCTGTCGATCTGAAAGGGATTTCCAATTGGCTGATTTTTCCCGGCTTCTGGCGGGCCTGATCCAGAATAGCGCCTAGTTCTGGTATCAAGGCGGCGACATTTTTCCCCGTCAGGTCTTCGGGTGAAGAACCAAAGAGTGCCGCTGCCGAAGCGTTGACGAGGGTTACGGTGCCGATTTCGTTCACGCCGACGATTCCTGACGATACTCCTGCCAGAATGGTTTCGGTGAACTGGCGGCGCTGGTCGAGCTGGCGATTCGCGCCGATCAACTCGTTGCGCTGTTCCTGAATCTGACCGGTCATGCGATTGAAGGAGCGGGCAAGAATCTCAAATTCATCCAGTCCGCTTGAAACAGGGACTCGGGCTGTGAAATCGCCGCCTCGCACTCGTTCCGCGGCTTCGACCAATGCGGCGATGGGGGTAACAAGCTGGCTGGCCAGAAGCAGACCGAACCAGATCGCGGCCAGAAGCATCACAAACCCGACAATGATGAAGATCAATGTAACAGTAACCTGAAGGCGGGAATAACCGCTTTCCAGCGCGCTGTATTCTTTTGAGGCTTGTCGGGTGGAGTCCAGATGCCCCAGAACCTTGGGGTCCACCATCCGTCCGACAAAGAGATAAGTATCGATGAAGTTATTGAGTTTTACGAGGGCGCGGATGCGGTCATCGTTCCCACCGGTCATCAGGACCACTTCACCGCTGGTTGCGCGGTTCAGATCTGCGGAGGCCACGTCCTGAAAGGACAGCGTAAAGCTCAGGCCCGATCGGGCCAGAATCCGCCCCGATCCTTCGACGATGATGGCTTCGGGCAGGTTGCGTAAAAGAGCCTGGTTTTGAACCACTCGACTCAATGTAGAACCGCTTTCGAACAAAATCGGGGCAGCTCGGTCGATGTCATTGGCCATGGCCAGCACATCGGCCTTGATGACCTGCTGGTGTTCGGCCAGATAGGCTTCTGCGACCGCCTGAGACTCGCTGATGGCCGTTCGCACGCGTTCGCTGAACCACATCTGAACGCCGAAATGAAAGAACGCCGCCGAGAAAACCGTCATGACGATGGCT
Organism: Rhodospirillales bacterium; assembly: GCA_020638285.1. Taxonomy (GTDB): domain Bacteria; phylum Pseudomonadota; class Alphaproteobacteria; order Micavibrionales; family Micavibrionaceae; genus JACKIV01. The sequence continues at coordinate 71,612 of JACKIV010000003.1, forward strand.
GGAACGGCGGCCAGAATGCTGAAGATAAACACAAGCCGGGCATGAAGTTTGGCCCCTGGCAGACCTTTCCGTCTCCCCGTCCAGAGCAGGACAATCCGCCGCGCAATCAGGGACAGGAGGAGCAAAAGGATAATCAGGTCAAGGTTAAGGAGCCAGATGACCGTCACAGGGTCACGGCCAAAGGGTGGCGAGGCCGTCAGGGCTGCGTAGGTTGCAAAGCCGCAAATGCCCGCAGCGGTGATAAGGACGGCGGCGGAGCGTTTCTCCCACCCTCCCGCGCGCAATCGCCGCGCCCACGATGTCAAAGGCAAGTCCATGAAGGTCTTTTTACGACTTTTCAAGGTGTTAAGGCAAGAGGAAAGACGGATTTTCAGGGGGGGAGGTGCAGATCGAACGTGAAGTCTAAAGAGGAATGGGATATAGTCGGGTTCATGGATAAATCGGCAGAGAGAGTTAAGATGCGTCAGAAGCTCATAGAGACGGCTCTGTATGCGAGTCGTTGGATGCTCATTCCCCTTTTTCTGGGGCTGACCGGGGTTGTTATTTTGTTAACCCTTGAATTCTACGAGACCCTTATCTTTGCGTTTTCCAACGTCTTTGTTCTAGAAAAAAACAGTATTATAATCATCGTTCTGAAACTTGTCGACATGGCTATGATCGGGAGTCTGGTCATTATGGTGGCGATCAGCGGGTACGAGAATTTTGTTTCCAGAATTTCTGTAGAGGATGATGGGAACAAGCCGACGATTTTTTCCCGCCTTGACCCGGGGACGATCAAAATCAAACTCGGCATGGTCATTATCGCTATTTCCTCCATCCACCTTCTTCAGGTTTTTATTGATATTGATTCCTACACAACGTCTCAGGTCATTCTCCAGATAGCCATTCATCTGGCTTTTGTCGTTTCGGGTATCGCAGTCGCTTTGATCGACAAGGTCCTTGCGCGCAAACACAAAGTTGGCGGGTATTGAGATGGGGCCATAGATGAAAAGCGGCGTCAAGAAAATCCTGCCCCGGACGCTCTTTGGGCGTTCTTTGCTGATTCTGATCTTACCGATTTTATTGCTCCAGATTCTCAGTACGTTCATTTTCTTTGATCGGCACTGGACCAAAATGACCAGCCGTCTGGCTTTTGGCGTGGCGGGAGAAATCGCGCTGGCCGGGGATATGATCGAAGCTGATTCTTCGCCTGTTTCGGTGGCGCAGGTCTGTGCACGGATGGTTCGGGCGCTCGATATTTCTCTGACGTATACGCCGGGGGAATCGGCCTGGCCGGGAGTTCAAAGGCCTCGCACAGACGAGGACGATCCCTTTATCACCGGGATTTTACGGGTGTTTCTGGAAGAGCGCGTGGCGCGTCCTTTTGTGATTGAAACGGACTGGCCGGATAAGGCCGTTCGGGTGCGGGTGCGTCTTTCGGGTGGGGTTTTAGAGGCCACCATTCCGCAAAGACGGCTTTTTTCTTCCACGGGGTATATTTATCTGATGTGGTCTGCGGGACTGTCTTTGATTTTGCTGTCGATCGCGATCGCCTTCATGCGCAACCAGATTCGGCCTATCCGAAAGCTTGCTATTGCTGCGGAACGATTTGGCAAGGGGCGAGACGCCCCCAATTTCAAGCCGGAAGGCGCGGTGGAGGTTCGGCAGGCCGCGCGTGCTTTTCTTGAGATGCGTGAGCGGATCAAGCGCCAGATCGACCAGCGTACGAGGATGCTGGCTGGAATTTCGCACGATCTGCGTACGCCCTTGACACGGATGCGGCTTCAACTGGCCATGATGCCGCCCTCGCCAGACACAGCCGAGATGGCGGATGACGTGGCGGCGATGGAGCGGATGGTTGCGGGGTATCTCGATTTTGTACGGGGCGAGGGAGACGAAGCGCCTGAGAGGACCGATCTTTACGCTCTTGGTGAAAAGGTCGTTCAGTCCGCGCGGAGAGATGGTGGATCTGAGGTGGTTTTAGAGGGTGCAGGGCCGCTTCTCGTGTCTCTGCGTCCCGTAGCGTTTGAACGGTGTCTGGTGAATTTGTTAGGGAATGCCACGAAATATGCCGAACACGTGGTTTTAAGTTTGCGTGCGGTGCCGGATGGATTTGAGATCCTGGTGGACGATGACGGTCCCGGTATTCCGGAACATCTTTATGAAGAGGTGTTCAAGCCTTTTTACCGGGTGGACGAGTCCCGCAATGCGGATTCAGGCGGGGTGGGGCTTGGGCTTTCCATCGCCCGCGACATCGTACACGCACACGGCGGGCGGATCTGGCTAGCCCGCAGCCCCTCCGGCGGCTTGCGCGTTGGCGTCTTTCTTCCGGCATAAGAAAGGTCTATGCCAAAGCTTCCGCCTTTGCTTTTTTCTTTGCGATTTCGCGTTCGTTGGGGATAAGGAATTTTTTGCGCAGGCGCAGGGATTTCGGCGTGACCTCGACCAGTTCGTCTTCGTTGATATAGGCCATCATTTCTTCCAGCCCCATTTTCCTCGGCGGGGTAAGCGTCACGGCCTCGTCCGTGCCGGAAGCGCGGACATTGGTCAGTTTTTTGCCCTTGAGGACGTTGACGTCCAGATCGTTTTCGCGGTTATGCTCGCCGATAATCATCCCCTGATAGACCGGGTCGTTGTGGGAGACGAACATAACGCCGCGGTCCTGCAGGTTGAAGATCGCGTAGGCGACGGCCTGCCCTTTATCGGTGGAAATAAGGGCGCCGTTCCGGCGTCCCCGGATTTTTCCTTTATAGGGCCCGTAGGAATGAAAGAGGCGGTTCATAATTCCAGTACCGCGCGTGTCGGTTAGAAACTGCGACTGGTACCCGATCAGGCCGCGCGAAGGAACGTAGAAAATCATCCGTGTCTTGTTCCCTGACGAGGTGCGCATGTCGATCATGTTACCCCGGCGCTGACTCAGTTTTTCCACCACGGCCTGGCAGTATTCCTGATCCACATCAATGGTGACTTCCTCGACAGGCTCCAGAATCTGGCCGTTTTCGTCTTTTCGAAACAAAACGCGAGGACGGAGACGGAAAGTTCAAATCCTTCCCGGCGCATGGTTTCGATCAAAACGCCAAGCTGGAGCTCGCCGCGGCCGGCGAGTTCAAAGGCGTCTTTGCCCGCCGTTTCGGACACGCGGATCGCCACATTTGTTTCGGCTTCGGCCTTCAGGCGCTCGCGGATCATGACGGAGGTGAGTTTTTTTCCTTCTGTTCCTGCCAGAGGAGAATCGTTGACGGAAATGGTGACGGCCATGGTCGGCGGGTCAACCGGTGTGGCCCGCAGGGTTCGCTCAGAGTCGCATCCCCGATGGTATCGGCCACAGAGGTTTTGGTCATTCCTGCGATGCAGATGATATCCCCGGCCTGAGCCGACTCGATCGGAACGCGCGTAATGCCATCAAAGGAGAGAAGCTTGGTCAGGCGAAAAGTCTCGATGGTCTTGCCGTTCAGGTCAATGGATTTGACGGGGGCATTGACCCGCGCCGTTCCGCTATAGATCTGGCCCGTGAGGATACGTCCCAGATAGGGTCGGCCTCCAGAATGGTCGCCAGCATGGCAAAGGGACCGTTGGGGTCAACCGCCGGAGCCGGAACATGGCGCAGGATCAGGTCGAGCAGGGAAAGAGATTTTCCCGAGGATCGGTCAGGTGTTCTGCGCACCAGCCGTCGCGGCCGGAGGCGTATAGGACCGGGAAATCGAGCTGTTCGTCGGTGGCGTCCAGCGCGGAAAACAGGTCGAAGACCTCGTTTAAAACGTCATCGGGGCGGGCATCGGCGCGGTCGATCTTGTTGATCATGACAATCGGGCGCAGGCCGAGCTTGAGGGCTTTTCCCAGAACGAATTTTGTCTGCGGCAGCGGGCCTTCCGCCGCATCGATAAGCAAAATCGCCCCGTCCGCCATGTGCAGGACGCGCTCCACCTCGCCGCCGAAATCGGCGTGTCCCGGCGTGTCGATGATATTGATTCGGGTGTTTTCCCAGTCAATGGCCGTGCATTTGGCCAGGATGGTGATGCCGCGCTCTTTCTCCAGGTCATTGGAATCCATCACCCGCTCATCCACCTCCTGATTGTCGCGGAAAGACCCGCTTTGTTTCAGGATGGAATCGATTAACGTGGTTTTGCCGTGATCGACATGGGCGATGATGGCGACGTTACGAATTTCGGTCATAAAACAGCTTTCAAACACTCAAGGGTTTCCGGCCCCGTCTCTATATAGAAACAAAGGCTTATAAGCAAGAACATTCCGGTAAATATGCCAAAAGCCGGAAAATCGGTTTTCTTGCAGAAAACGAGGAGAGAAGCCGATTCTGCCGCTATTTCGTCAGGCCGAATAATACATAAGGTATTCAACCGGGTGCGGCGTGGTTTCGTACATCTCGATTTCCTCCATTTTCAGGCTGATATAGGCCTGAAGGAAATCCTCGGTAAAGACATCGCCTTCCAGAAGGAATTGATGATCCGTCTGAAGCGATTCCAGAGCTTCACGGAGCGAGCCGCACACGGTGGGAACCTTGCGCAGTTCGTCTGCGGGAAGTTCGTACAGGTTGCGGTCCATGGCCTGGCCGGGGTGGATTTTGTTCCGGATGCCATCCAGTCCCGCCATTAACATTCCTGCAAAGGCCAGATAAGGGTTAGAGGCCGGGTCGGGAAAGCGGACCTCCACGCGCTTTCCCTTGGGTGAGGGGGCATAGGGAATCCGGCAACTCGCCGAGCGGTTGCGCGAGGAATAGGCCAGAAGCACAGGGGCCTCAAAGCCCGGAACAAGACGCTTATAGCTGTTCGTCGTGGCATTCGTCAGGGCGTTGAGCGCACGGGCGTGGGCGATGATTCCGCCGATATAGTGAAGGCATGTTTCTGAAAGCCCTGCATAACCATCTCCGGCGAACAGGGGCTTCCCGCCCTTCCAGATAGACTGGTGGCAATGCATGCCTGATCCGTTGTCGCCGTAGATCGGCTTTGGCATAAAGGTCGCCGTTTTGCCGTAGACTTCGGCGACATTATGAACAACATGCTTGTAAATCTGCATGTTGTCGCCGCAATCCGTCAGGGTCGAATACAAAATTCCCAGTTCGCACTGGCTTGGTGCGACTTCGTGATGGTGTTTTTCAACATCGACGCCCATCTGATGGATGACGCTGAGCATTTCGGCGCGAATATCGGCCAGACTATCGACAGGTGAGTCTGGGAAATAGCCGCCCTTGATGCGGGGGCGATGCCCCAGATTTCCACCTTCATACTCACGTCCAGTGTTGTAGGGGCCTTCTTTTGAGTCGACTTCATATCCGACTTTGTTCATGGAATTATGGATTTTTACGTCATCGAACACGAAGAACTCAGCTTCGGGACCAAAATAGGCAGAATCACCAAGCCCCGATTTTTTGATATAACTCTCGGCGGCCATGGCGATTGCGCGCGGACAGCGGGTATAGGGTGCGCCGGTGGCCGGTTCCACGACATGGCAGAAAATCTTGATGGATGGCTGGGCTGAAAAGGGGTCGGTCATGATCTTACCCAGGTCCGGCATCAGGATCATATCCGATTCGTTGATGGCCTTCCATCCGGCAACGGAGGAGCCATCGAACATGACTCCGTCTTTGAGAAGGTCTTCCGTTACGGTGCTGACGTGTTGAGCCGTGTGGTGCATTTCGCCGCGCATGTCGGTAAAGCAGAAATCAACATAGGTAATGCCGTTTTCTTTGATGTGCTTCACGAAATCGGCGGGGGTTTTGAATTTCAAGGCATGCTCGGACATGGGGGCTCCCTTTTTCTGCTCGGACGGATCAATAGTATGTTCTGCGTTTTTAGCATAACTGTCATGCAAGAATCAACGCGTTCATGTAAAAAGTTTTCCTGCGATAAAACCCTTGTCAAAGCCCCATGAAACGGCTTAAAAGTATCTCCTCTTTGATCGTGGCGGCCGTAGCTCAGTGGTAGAGCCCTCGGTTGTGGTCCGAGTTGTCGTGGGTTCGATCCCCATCGGCCGCCCCATCTTTTTCCGGCTCTTTGTTTCGTCTCTATCCTTGTTTTTTGAAAAACCCCCGGCAGAATGTCGTCCGCCGGGGGTTTTCCTGGTTTCAAAGGCCTGTACAGGTTTTATTCAAAGGAAATATTGGCGCGGCGGTTGGCCGGTTCCCGGACGTTATCTGCTGTTTTAACCAGAAGCTCGTCCTCGCCGCGCGTGTCAACCATAATCATCTCGGCGGAAACCCCGCGTTTGACGAGTTCGTCCTTGACCGCGTTGGCGCGCCGCAAACCCAGTTTTTTATTGTAGCTCTTGGGGCCCGATGTGTCGGCGTGCCCAACAATTTTGACATGAGACACGTCCGTCCGTTTTTTCAATTCGGTGGCTACGGCGTCCAGAACGCTGTCTCCGCCCTGACCGATTCGGGACTTGTTCCAGTCGAAAAAGACCAGATACATGGCATCCTTGACGGGCATGGGAGCTGCGTCTTCCGCACTGATGGGCTCAATCGGCTCGAGAACCGGCATGGAAACCGGAGCCTGCGAGGGCGGCATACGGCCAAGTTTGGCTTCCAGCCCGTCGAGGGCTGCCAGAGCGGCAGCCTTACAGCCCAGCGGTTTGACCGGGTGCCAGTTTTCTTCCTGCTGCTCAACCCAGCAATCAAACTTCGCCTGAGCCAAAGCAGCCAGAGCCGGATCGGTTTCCCGTGCGCCAATGTCAAAGGCAGAAACCAGGCGGGCGCGAGCGGCACCCAACTCGTCAATGTGTTCGGCCAGAAGGTTCCAGTCGGTCAACGGTTCCGGCATCACTGTCTCACCGGATGCCGCCGCCAGACCCTTGCGGGCGAAGTGCAGGGCATCGGGATAGTCGAACATGTCCTTAAGCTCGCTGTTCGCATAGCGTCGGTATTCAGAAGACAGCGCCTGAGTGAAGGGGCTTCCGACCGCCTGAGCTTCATTCAGGGCGGAAACCTCGTTGAAGCTCTCATATGCCGTACAGGCCGAAAGGGACAACAGGCCCAGAACAAGCATTAATCCACGCAGGGTTTTCATGAAAGGGGAACTCCTTGGCAACAGTTTTTAACGCGAGACAACTTTGAGAGACGAAACCCGGAAAGAGGTAAGAATCTCCGGAAACACCCGAATCCTGTATCGTTTCTAATCCGGGAAAGCAATTTTGTAAAGTCTCCTGTGCAGGTCGTTTCAGGAGATATCCACCGGAAATGCCCTTAAAGCTGGCCCAATGTGCGGATTATACATCAGGGGAGGCGTGATCCGCGTGATCTCTGCACAGACCCTGTGGGGTTTTGGAAATAGTATCCATGATTTTTTGAACTCGAATGAGAAATATACCTAAATAAAATGAGAAATAAGAAAGGTATGCAATGGTAAAGAGGAGAGAATCACCCGCTATATTTACAGCATTTATGATAAGGTTATTATTATTTATTGTCCACTTAAAGAATTCTTTTGATTCCATTTTGTCACCAGAAATGCCTGTGGATAGCTCTAGAGACAGCAGATGTTTTTGCATGTCTGCGTTTTCCGATTGTAACTTGGAAACCAAGGGGGAGATTTTGTCTGTCTTTATATCGAGATATAGGGCGCCTCCTAGAAAAAGAATAAGAAAGCCAAAAGATATACAGAAGATTCCCCGTTTCTTTCCTTTTGTTTGGAGTCCTGCTGTATCGAGCCAGAATAGCCAGAGAAGTTTGTTTTTCATGATCTGTCTTCTTTCTTACAATTGGCCCAATGTGCGGATTTTGGCTTTCGGGTGGATTTCGTTCTGGGACATGACGACGGTTTGGGGACGGAATCGCTCGACGACAGAGCGGACATAGGGGCGGATGCCGGGCGAGGTCAACAGGACGGGGCTTTCGCCGGTCTGGGCCATTTTATCGAAAAGCTCGCGCACACGGCGGATAAATTCCTGAAGATGCGTCGGCGGCATGGCAAGCTGGCGGTCTTCGCCTTCGCCGATCAGGGCCTCGGCAAAATTCTGCTCCCACTCCGGCGAGAGGGTCAGCAGGGGCAAAACCCCGTGCGCATTGGCGTGCGCGTCGCACAACTGGCGGGCCAGACGGCTGCGGACATGTTCTGTAATCAGGGCGACGTTTCGGGTATGGGCAGCGGCTTCGGAAATGCCCTCCAGAATCGCGGGAAGGTCGCGCACCGACACGCGCTCGGAAACCAGGTTCTGCAAAATGCGCTGAAGCCCCCCGACGGAAAGCTGTGACGGGATCACATCCGCAACAAGCTTTTGGTATTCCTTTGGAATTTCGTCGAGCAGCTTTTGCGTCTCGGCATAGGACATCAGGTCGGACATATTGTCCTTGACGATTTCCGTCAAATGAGTCGTGACCACCGTTGGCGCGTCCACAACCGTATAGCCCCGGAAATGGGCTTCTTCGCGGTACTGGGCGTCGATCCACATGGCCGGCAGGCCAAAGGTCGGCTCGACCGTGCTTTCGCCGGGCAGGGTGATGGCTGCGCCGGACGGGTCCATGCACATCAGCATGCCGGGGCGGACCTCGCCGCGTCCGGATTCGATTTCCTTGATCTTGACGACGTAGGTGCTGGCCGGAAGCTGGAGATTGTCCTGAATCCGCACGGCAGGCAGGACATAGCCCATATCTTCGGCCAGTTGACGGCGCAGGCCCTTGATCTGGTCGGTGAGCTTCGTTCCTTCGCCTTGCACGAGGGGCAGGAGGCCGTATCCCAGCTCCAGCCGGATCGTGTCCATGGCCAGAGCGCGGGAGATAGGCTCCTCCGCCGGGGGGGCTTTGGCCTCACGAATCTGTTCCTCGGCGGCGTCGGCTTCGATTTTCTGGCGGCGGGTGGACATAAAGGCGATTCCTCCCGCCACCGCGCCCAGAACCAGGAAGGGCGGGGCCGGGATTCCCGGGAGAAGCCCCATAATGACCATCAAGACGGAAGAAATCGCCATGGCGCGAGGATAGCGGCTGAACTGGGTGTACAGGGCCTTGTCTGCCGAGCCTTCAATCCCCGCCTTGGAGACGAGCAGGCCCGCCGCGACCGAGACGACCAGAGCAGGAATCTGGGTCACAAGCCCATCGCCGATGGTCAGGATCGTATAGGTGGCGGCGGCATCGGCAAGTGAAAGACCCTTGGAAACGGTGCCGATGATAATTCCGCCCACGACATTGATGAAGACAATCAAAAGTCCTGCGACCGCATCGCCGCGCACGAATTTGGCCGCCCCGTCCATGGCTCCGAAGAAGGTGCTTTCCTGTTCGAGGTTGGATCTGCGTTTTTTGGCGTCGTCTTCGGTAATTAACCCGGCGGACAGGTCCGCATCAATGGCCATCTGCTTTCCGGGCATGGCGTCGAGGGTGAATCGGGCGGCGACTTCGGCAATTCGCCCCGATCCCTTTGTAATAACAACAAAATTCACAATAACAAGAATGGCGAACACGATTCCGCCGACAACGTAGGAATCCTGAATGATAAAACTGCCAAAGGCTTCGATGACATGACCTGCGGCGTCTGTGCCTTCGTGCCCGTGACTTAAAACCAGCCGCGTAGAGGCGATATTCAGTCCAAGGCGCAGGGCGGTGGAGATGAGCAGGACCGTCGGAAAGGTTGAAAATTCCAGCGGGGCCTGAATAAACAGGACGATCATCAAAATCATGACCGACAGGGTGATGGACAGGGACAGGCCTGCATCCACGATCCAGGTTGGCATGGGCACGAGCATGAACAGCAAAATGCAAACGATTCCAAGAGCCAGCGCGATATCTCCGCGCAAAAAGATTGCGGCGATGGACCGGGCGGAGCCTGCGGAAGGGGCGGCGGCAGGAAGATTGGCCATGGAAACCGATGTTTTGAGAACACGAAAAAGGGAATATAAACCGAAAAACAGTCCAAGACAGCTCTTCATCATATCAGGCGTGTGGAAAGAGTCAAAGCGCGAAGGGGGGCTCTGATGGCTCAAATCAGGCTGTATCTGTCCTTGTTACAGAAATCCTGTTCAAATCTCGTGAAAAAACTTGCGTAGGGCTTGGCGTTTGTCTGTCTTTGGGATAGAGAAGATCAGTGACGATGGGGAGGCACGCAATGCCCAAGCTTAAGATCAACGATGTCGAAATCGAGGTTGCGCCGGGGACCAGCATCCTTCAGGCCGCAGAGATGCTCGGCGTTGAAATTCCACGTTTTTGTTATCATGATCGTCTCTCTGTCCCGGCCAATTGCCGGATGTGTCTGGTTGAGGTCTCGCCCGGCCCGCCCAAGCCCCAGGCCTCCTGCGCGCTGGCCTGTGCCGACGGGATGAGCGTCAAGACCGATTCGGACATGGTCAAAAAAGCCCGCAAGGGCGTGATGGAAATGATGCTCATCAACCATCCGCTGGATTGCCCCATCTGCGATCAGGGCGGGGAATGCGACCTTCAGGACCAGGCCGTGGCGTACGGGTTTGACCGGTCTCGTTATTATGAGTCCAAGCGCGCCGTTGTGGACAAGGATCTGGGGCCCCTCGTCAAGACCGTGATGACCCGCTGCATCCAGTGTACCCGCTGTGTCCGGTTTGCGGACGAGATTGCGGGAACGCCGGATCTGGGGTTGTATAACCGGGGCGAGGACGTGGAAATCGGTCCTTTTGTGGAAAAGGCCTGTGCGACGGAGCTGTCCGGAAATCTGGTGGATATTTGCCCCGTCGGAGCCTTGACCAGCAAGCCTTATGCGTTTTCCGCCCGCCCGTGGGAGTTGCGCAAGACCGAGACCATCGACGTGATGGACGCGGTGGGATCGAACATCCGGGTCGATTCGCGGGGGACCGAGGTTATGCGCGTTCTGCCCCGTCTGCACGAGGGCATTAACGAGGAATGGATCAACGATCGCACCCGCTATGCCATTGACGGGCTTAAGAAAGCGCGGCTGGACCGTCCGTGGATCCGGGATGAAAAATCCGGAAAACTGCGCGAGGCGGCGTGGGAGGAAGCCTTTGCCCTGATCGCCGCGCGTCTGCGGCCTTTGGCGGGGCCTGAGATTGGCGCGATTGCCGGGGAGTTGTGCGATCTCGAATCGATGGTGGCGCTCAAGGATCTGATGGAGGCGTTGGGCAGCCGGAATCTGGATTGCCGGACGGACGGGGCGCATTTCGATCCGTCGGCCCGCGCCGGGTACATTTTCAACTCCGGAATCTCGGCCATTGAGCAGGCAGACGCGATTTTGCTGATCGGGACCAATCCGCGGGTTGAGGCCACGATGGTCAATGCCCGAATCCGCAAGGCATGGCTGAACAACCGCGTTTCCATTGGCCTGATCGGAGAGGCGGCGGATCTGGGGTACCCCTATACGCGCGTGGGCGCGGGGCCGCGTGAGATGGAAAGTCTTTTGCGGGGGAACAACGCCTTTGCCGATCGTCTGGCGCGGGCACAGCGGCCCATGATTATTCTGGGCGCGGGGGCGTTTTTGCGTCCGGACGGGTCGGCGGTGCAGGCGCTGGCGCGGCAGGTGGCGGAGCATTTCGGCGTGGTCCGCGAGGGCTGGAACGGGTTTAACGTCCTGCAACTGGCGGCATCCCGTGTGGGGGCACTGGATATCGGGTTTTTGCCCCCCAGCGGCGCGATGGATATCCATGCGATGCTGGATGGGACTCGTACCGGTCGGATCAAGGCGCTGTATCTGCTCGGCGTGGACGAATTCGACGTGCGCGCGGCGACGGGGTGGCAGACTTTCGTTATTTATCAAGGCCATCACGGCGATGCGGGTGCGGCGCGCGCGGATGTGATTTTGCCCGGCGCAGCCTATACGGAAAAAGACGGGTTGTATGTTAATACCGAAGGCCGGGTTCAGGCGGCGCGTCGCGCGATCTTTCCGCCCGGCGAAGCGCGGGAAGACTGGGCAATTCTGCGGGCCTTGTCGGCGCATTTGAGGTGTGAATTACCCTATGAGTCCCTTAATGCGCTTCGGACGCGAATTGTCGTGGAATGGCCGCATCTGGGGGATATCGATGCGCAGGGTCCCGCGCCGTGGACCGTGTTCGGGCGGCAAGGGAGCGTTTCCGAATCCCCGTTCCTCAGTCCCGTGCGGAATTTCTATATGACCAATGCGATCTGCCGCGCCTCGGACACCATGGCCGAATGTACACGCGCCTTTGTGGAGGGGCGGTTGTCTCAGGCGGCGGAGTAGGTGAAGGCGGCGGGGTCGGTTTCCCGATTTTTCCTGCCATAAAAAATCGGCCCTTTTGCGGGGCCGATTCTGTTTTCGTAATAGTCAGGAGTGTTATCCCACGCTGTGCATCTTGACGGCGGTGTCGAGCATCCGGTTGGAAAAGCCCCATTCGTTATCGTACCACGACATGACGCGGACGAGGTTGCCATCGACAACCTTGGTTCCTTCAAGCGAGAAGATCGACGAGCGCTTGTCGTGGTTGAAATCGCCGGACACCAGGGGATCGCTGTAATAGCCCAGAATGCCCTTGAGTTCCCCATCCGCAGCCTTTTTCACCGCTTCGTTGATGTCTTCGGCGGTGGTGGATTTGCTGGCCACAAATTTCAGGTCCACGACCGAGACGTTCGGCGTCGGCACGCGCATTGCCATCCCGTCCAGCTTGCCTTTGAGTTCGGGCAGCACCTTGCCGACGGCCTTGGCCGCGCCGGTCGAGGTCGGGATCATGTTGAGTGCGGCGGCGCGGGCGCGGTGCAGGTCCTTGTGCATCGTGTCCACGATCCGTTGATCGCCCGTATAGCTGTGGATCGTTGTCATATAGCCCTTTTCGATTCCCACGGCCTTGTGGATCGCATAGGCGACCGGGGCAAGGCAGTTCGTGGTGCAGGAGGCGTTGGAGACGATCTTGTGATCTTTGGTCAGCTTGTCGCTGTTGACGCCATAGACAACCGTGAGGTCTTCATCGGTCGCGGGGGCCGAGATCAGAACTTTTTTCGCGCCGGCATCCAGATGCTTGCCTGCATCCTTGCGGTCCGTGAACAGGCCCGAGCATTCCATCGCGATGTCGATGCCCATGTCTTTCCACGGCAGGGCGGCGGGGTCGCGCTGCTGGACGACCTTGATTTTCTTGCCCTTGACGACGAGAATGTCATTGCCTTCCATCGTGACGTCGAACGGGAATCTCCCGTGGACCGAGTCGTATTGCAGAAGGATCCGGTTGGCATCGGCGGGCGCCAGATCGTTGATGGCGACGATGTCGATATCGTTGCGGCCCGATTCGTACAGGGCGCGAAACACCAGACGGCCGATGCGGCCAAACCCGTTAATGGCGACTTTTGCAGTCATAACAACCCCCTTTGGGAAAGAATTTTGCCTGAGGGTTGTCCTATCAGATCAGGCCCGAAAGTCCAGAAAAAAGAGGTTGTCAGAATGTCGCAGGGGATTCAGGCGGCGGCAAAGGTCCGGGACAGGGACGGGCAGGGGAGTGGATGTTCCATTCGTGCGCCGATCACGAATTGGCACCAGTACCAGAAGAAAAAGAGATGGCTCCGGCGCTGTTTTTCTTCGGTCTGGCGCGTGCGCAGGGCCACATTCTGCGCGGTTCTGGCTTCGCGGTCCGCCTGCTGCGCCGCAATATTCCGGGTGCGGGCGGCCTCGTTTTCCAGTTTTTGCGCCAGAGCCTTGCGGGCCTGCGCCGTCCGGTCCATGCGCAACTCATAGAGGCGGGCCTCCAGCGCGCACCAGAGGCTGTCGCTTCTGTCTGCGGCGATTTCCGATAAGGGTGAGTCCGCGCCATGTGCGACGAGTGTATTCAGATACTCTGCGCGTGCGTCCAGATGGGCCTTGTACAGGCTCAGGACATCGGAATCCAGCGCGATCCACTGTGCGATGTCTGTAAAATCGGGGGCAAAAGACGGCGACAGGCCTTCCGGGGGCGAGTCTGGCAGATTCGCCGCAAGATCGTTCAGAACATCCCGAATGGATGGGCTTTTAACGTCCCTTGTGTGTCGCATGGCCTCATCCTATCCGCCTTTCGTAAAAGAAAGGTGAAGGGGATGTTTTATCCGGTTTTCCTGCGGCCTTCGCGCCACCACGCAAGCAGACTCAATACCAGAAGCCCACCCAGAGAGAGCCATAATGGAAGCAATGGAGCGATGCGCGCGCCTGTGACGGTGTGATCGTTGTTGCGGCGCAGGCCAATCCAGCTCTGGCCGGATTGAGTCCGTCCTGCGGGCATGAGTCTTAAGGCCGGGGTGGGGTCGTCCGTGGCCCAGCGCAGGCTTCCCTCCGATGCGGCGGTGATTGCGGCCAGACGGTCTGGCGCGGCGCGAATGTCTTTTTGTTCCGGCGCATTTGGATCTCCTGCGATAACAATGCGGCGCAAGGAACCGGACTCGGCACGCCAGACCCCTGTCCTGTCGATGGGAATGCGGGCTTCGGCCCGGCCTTTTGAGTCCGGGGTCAAGGGAACATCCCGGCTTTTCCCGTCCGGTCCGGTCAAGGTCACGGGCGCAGACTCCGTGCTGTCCAGAGACCGACGGCGCAAGGTCAGGGTTTGACCCTCCACGGTCAAATCGAGTGCATTTTCCTCCAGTTCCGGTTCCTTCATCAGCCAGTGAATGATCCGGCGCATGAAATCGGCATAGGGCCCGCCGCCGTCAAATCCCCGCGCCCAGAGCCATATCTGGTCGCTGGCCAGATGCGCGATACGGCCTTTGCCTTCGTGGGCAAGGATCAGGAGGGGCGCCGCCCGCGGTTCGTCGCCCGCCCGCATCAAAATCTGGTTTTCAGGCGTCTCAACGTCGCTCAGCCCCAGAACGCGTAACCATCGTCCCCAGTGTTCGCCTCTTTCCGGGTGCAGATCCGCCGTAACCGGATGGCGGCGTCCGGTGTCTGTGACGTTTGGGCGGAAAGGGGTTTCCCTGACCTGTCCTGTTGGAACGCCGGGCAAGATGCCCCGCAGGGAGGAGTTGCGCAAGGATTCCGGCCCGGCATATTCGGGACCGCTGGAAATCAGCAGCCCTCCGCCTTTTTTGACATAATCAGATATGTTGGCGAAATATTGATCCGGCATGATATCATTCTGGCGGTATCGGTCCAGAATGATGAGATCGAATCCGTCCAGCTTCTTCTCGAACAGTTCTTCAAATGGAAAGGCTATCAGGGACATTTCCCTTTGGGGCGTCAGGTCGATCATGTCCGGATTCCGCAAAATCGTGAAGTGGACCAGATCCACGCCCGGATCGGCAGTCAGGATATCTCGCCAGACTCGTTCGCCTGCATGCGGCGTTCCAGAAACCAGCAAGACCCGCAGGCGGTCGCGAACGCCATTGATAAGAAGCGCGACGCGGTTGTTCGCGGGAGCAATATCTCCGTCTGGAGTTGGTGTCTCTATTTCCAGAATGTTCTGCCCGGCTTCCGAAACAGGAAAAGTGAGGGTCTGTTCTACGCCCACGGGAACCAGATCCATCTCCGGATCAGCCGTTCCTCTGCGGATCAGGATGCTGGCCGTATCGGGCAGGCCGCGTCCGTGATCCTCGATTCTATAGCGGATGGTCACGCTTTGCCCCACGACGCCATAGGCAGGTGCATGAGTGAGGACCACGGCGCGATCTCTCTCATCCCGCTGCCCGGTCAAAATGGCATGAACCGGGCCGAAGCTTTTCAGGGTTTCCGCATTTGTCGGAACGTCATGAATCTGCCCATCGGTAAGCAGGATCACGCCTGCCCGGCGGCTTTCCGGAACATCGGACAGAAGCGCCGAAAGGGGATCGAACAGCAGGGTCTGGCGGGTCCGGGTTCCTTCGGGCGGTGTTTCCAGAATACGAAGATCGACGCCCTTGAGATCCGCAAAAGATCCGCGCAGGTGATCCAGAATCGCGTCTGTTCTGGCTTTGCGGTCGGCCCCGGCGTTTGAGGCGCTGCGGTCTGCCACGACCACCGCCACATCCGATGCGGCAGTGCGTGTTTCCTCGACCAGAACCGGTCCGGCCAGAACAGTCAGGAATCCGAGCGCAGCCAGAATGCGCCAGAGCGGAATCTTGCGTTTGCTCGATAAAAATCCGGTCAAGGCCAGCGCCATGCACAAAAGCGCAAAACCTGCGAGCGCGGAAAGCGGGACGAGGGGAGCAAACTGGATCGACAGGGCGGCGGGGATTGCAGTCATGGACGCCTCCTTCCCAGTCGTTCGAGAATATGGGGGACATGGACCTGATCGGCTTTGTAGTTTCCCGTCAGGGCGTACATGACCAGATTCACACCAAACCGGATGGCCAGTTCATTGCGTCGAGAGGTGGGGTCTTCGGCCTGCTGGGCCCATGCCGCCGCCCAGTCATTCCCGCCGATGAGAACAGATGAGACGCTGTCGCGGCCCGAAACGCTTTGGGATTCAACCCAGAGCTTCCCATCTTCGTATCGTCCGGGAAAATGATCCAGAAGATAAAAGGTTCGGCCTATGACATGATTTTCCGGAACAGGAACGATCCGGGGTACGTCCAAAGAGCCGATCATGCGGCGCAGGGCCTGCGTGTTGGTGGTTCCGTCAAATCCGGGAACGACAAGGCCTTGGTCGCGTGTATCAAACAGGATGGTTCCTCCGTGATTGAGATAGGATTGAACCGCCGACAGAGCTGCTCCGGACAAGGGCTTGGCTGATGGCGCCACAGGCCAGTAGAGGAGTGGAAAGAAAGACAGGTCGTCTTTTTCCGGATCAAGGGCTGCGATGCCGCCGGGGTTAACCGAGGTGCGCAGGCGCAAGGTTTCGGCGAGCGCTTTCAGACCGTTTTCCGCGATAGAATCCACTCCGGAGTCGCCCGATTTCACGTAAGCCAGATGAAGCTGTCCGGCATAGCGAACGGCATCGGAGGCAATCGGCGGATTGCTTTGGTCTTGCGTATCGGCAAAGGCCGGGGCTGGAGCCAGGGCGATCAGGATAAGGAAAAATGCAGCCAAACGTCTGTTTATCAGGAATCCCGGCAAGGCGGAAAACACTCCCGATAAAACCAGCGCAACGGCCCAATCCAGCACGAACAGGCAAAAAGCCAGGGCCAGAAGGGCGGGCATGAGGTTTTTTTCGTGCGGGGTTTCGCCATAATGATAGGCGTTAACCCCGGAAGGAAACGGTCCGGCGGGGACTAAAGTTTTTATGCGCTCGCCCAGATTGAGCGCGCGCGATGTGGCGCTTGTCCCGTACAGTCCAGGCGGATGGGCGGGCGAGGGAGACGTTGCCTCAAACTCCTGCGCCGCGATGGGGCGTACGTCCGGACCGGGCCTGACGAGGGTGCCTGATCCGTCCAGAACCTGCCGGGGCTGAAGCGTTGCCGCGCCCTCAGGGGTTCCGGCAAGGGCCGTGGACGGGGCCACAGACAGGCTGGCCATCCGGCGTAAAAGGTCTACATACAGGCCCGAAAGAGCAAGATCGGACCAGTCCGGCCCTGCCGTGGTGTGGACGAGGACAAGCAATCCCCGATCAAGAACGCGTGCGGTCATGAGAGGGGTTCCATCTGAAAGGCGCATCCAGATTTTAATCGCCGGATCGTCGGAATCTTCCGCCAGAACCTGACGCTTGACGGTTACTTCTCCGGGAACAGGCAGATCGGCAAAGGGCGAGTCCGCCGGAAACGGGCCGAGTGAAAGGGGGCGGGTCCAACTCATCCCTCCGCCCAGTGCTCGTCCGCCGTCCCGCAAGGGACCGGGCAACAGGAATCCCTGATCTGCGGTGGCCATTTTCGGCCCTGAAAAGCGCATCAAGGTACCGCCTGCCTTGACCCATTTTTCCAGCGCCTCAAGGCTCGTCGGGGGAAGCATGCCGATATCGGGAACCAGTATCAGGGATGGCGCGGTTTTTATCAGATCGGCGACCGGACCAACGGTCAATGTCGCAAAAGGCTCCAGCGCCCGTTTCAGGTAATAGGTGTCGCCCACCAAAGGCGTTGAGTCCGAAGACTCGGCAGGAGCCAGAATCCCCACGCCGCGTCGCCGGAATCGCTCATCGGGCAGTAAAATCGCGCCCGCGCCGCTGCGTTCGGAAATCTGGAATCGTGCGATGACATTGCGTTGAGAGGCTGGAATGTCAAACGATACCGGTCCGGATTGTTTTCCGGAATCATATGTAATGGCTACCCGGTCCAGAACCCGCCCGCGTCCGTCCATGGCCTGAACGCTCAAAGGGACTCCGGCGGGCAGGGAGTCCGGCGCGATGATTCGAACCGACGGCGCGGCGTTTTTCTCCGGCGCAGGGGCCAGCAGGACAGGCAGGGACTCCGGCGAGGGTGTCAGGACGCTCAAAGACCCCTGGGATTGAAGAGTCTGGAACAGGGCGGCCTGATCTGGTGCAGTCAGTCCGGAAGACAGGTAAAACGTCTCAATCGAGCCGGATTTGTCTTTTATTTCTGGTGCTTTTGTCGCGGCTTCCTGCGCGGCTCTGAGGTCGGAAGGCCATGGCAAGGGGGCCATGCCGGGCAGTTCTGCCCGCGCAGCGGCGGGACTTAGAACGCCGCTTTGTGTCAAAGGTGTGCTTGGGGAAGACGGGGCGGTGGCGAGGAGAATCACCGGGCGGTTTTCCCGTTCGGCACGAGCGAGGATATCTTGTGCGGCCTGAGACTGGAGGGTTCGGGTTTGCGCCGCTTCCCATCCATTATCAATAATGATGCGCACCGGGCCGCGTCCGGGGAGGCTTTTGCCGGGATGCAGGACCGGACCGGCCAGAGCGATCAAAATCAGGCCCAGAATGACCATGCGCAGGAGCAAAATCCACCAGGGCGTCCGGCTCGGGAAGGGGCGGTCGGGAATGAGTCCGTCCAGAAACCGCGCGCTGGGCAACGGGATCCGTTTGGGCGCAGGAGGGACAATGCGCAGTAAAAACCACAGCAAGGGCAAGGCGGCAAGCCCCGCCAGAATCCATGGATGGAGGAAAACGAGGCCGCTCATGCGTTTTGTCCTCCCCGCGCGGCCATGTCAGGGCCAATGGCCAGCCAGATTTTATGGAGGGTTTCGCGCGCGGGGGTGTCTGTCCGGTGAAGCATAAAGTGCCAGTGTCGGTGGCGGCACAGATCGGCCAGTGTTTCGATATGGGCGGCGATCCTCTGGCGATAGGCTTCACGCACGCCTTCGACGTTCATCACCGCGTGCCTGCGCCCGTCGGCGGGGTCTTGAAACACCGCCCGACCTTCGAAGGGAAGCTCGATTTCGGCGGGATCAAGAACCTGAAGCACAAGCCCGTTTCCGGGGGCAACGCCGCTGGATTCGATGCGTGCACAGACGGTCTCGGGTGGGTCCAGAAAATCGCCGATGGCCATCAAATAACCGCCCGGTGGCAGCGAATCATGTGGGATCAGGTTCGACAACCCTTCTCCCAGAAGGCCCAGCGCGATTTTCTCCAGCGTGTTTTCACTTCGCCCCGGGCGCAGACCCGCCCCGGCCAGCGTGACCTGCTCCCCCGCCCGTGTGGCCAGCAGCGCCGCACCCAAGGCCAGAATCCGCGCCGCATCGGCTTTTTGCGGGATATTCCGGCGCGAGGCGTAAGCCATGCGTGGCCCGGTCTCAACGGCCAGAACAAGGGGGCGCGGAACCTGATGCTCCTTTTGCCGGACATAGACCCGGTCGCCCTTGGCGGACAGGCGCCAGTCAATGTCCTGCGGGCGGTCTGCCGGGTCGTAATCCCGGAATTGCCAGAATTTTTCGCCTGTTCCCGCCTTGCGCCGCGCATGCGCTCCAGACAGCAATCCGCGCGCGGTGTTTTCCGCCTCAACCATAAGGGCAGGCAAACCCAGCGCCGCATCTTCGGCTTTGTGGCGCAGGGTTAAAAGACTGGCGAGTGTAGAACGCAGGGGCATGAAAACGGCTTTCGGAAATGTCGACGCGCCATCATAGCCGCACATCCCCGCCAGAGGGAACGATTATTCCGCCCGGTCCGCGCGTTTTTTTGCTCCCCTTTGGCCCAAGGGCTTTTCTTTCCGGGGCAGGGGATTTATAGTCGTTTCGGCTGGGAATTGAACGATCTGGATTTTTTTGAACCGCAGAGACGCAGAGGACGCAGAGTTTTTTGGGCAAAGTCTCTGCGCCCTCTGCGGTTGGATCAGAAAAGATCAAGGCCCGCCCGTTCCGAACTGGAAAGACCATATTAAGATGGCCGGGAAAAGGATGATATGCTGATGAAAATGCCTGTTTTTTCTGCGCGGATTTTTCGTCTGGTTCTTGTTCTGGCCGCGTTTTTGCCTGCGGCCTGCGGGTTTCATCCCGTTTATGGAACGGGAGGGAGCGGGGCCGGGCAGGCCGTGGGGGGGGATCTGTCCCGGATCGAGATTGGCCCCATCCCCGACCACTCCGGCCAGATTTTACGCAATATTCTGATCGATCGGTTTTACCGCACCGGGCGGCCTGTGGATGCGCCGTGGTCATTGAGCCTTTCTCCGATTCAGGAAAGCCTGACAGATCTTGACATCACGCGCGATTCGGACACAACCCGGACGCAGATTCGTCTGCGGACCGATGTCGCCTTGACCGAAAAAGCCACGGGCAAGACCCTTCTGACCCGCCGGATTGAGTCCGTTACAAGTTATAATGTTCTGGGCAGTGAGTTTGCCACCCGTGTCACGCGTGAGGATGCCCGCCGCAATGCTCTGGCGGATCTGGCGCGCCAGATTGAGCAGGAACTCTCGCTCTATTTCGCCCGTGGCGGGACATGAAGATCGCTCCGCGTCAGATTGAGTCTTTTCTGGCCGCTCCGCCGCCGCAGATTCAGGCGATTCTGGTCTATGGCCCCGAAGACGGCCTGATGAAGGAGCGGATTGGCATTCTGGCCAGAACGGTTGTGGACGATCCGAACGATCCCTTTGGTGTCAGTGTTCTGGATGGCGGTCTTGTGGCCGAAGACCCGGCGCGCCTGATGGACGAGGCTCTGGCCATTCCGATGTTTGGCGGGCGGCGTCTGGTGCGGATTGAAAATGCCTCGGACAAGGTCACCCCGGCGCTTAAGGGGTATCTGGCCCGCGCCGCGCCGCAATCCATGGTCTTGATTGAGGGCGCGGATCTTAAACCCCGATCTTCCCTGCGCGCGCTGTGTGAACGGGCCGAGAATGCGGCGGCTCTGCCGTGTTATGCCGAAGATGCCCGCGATATGGGCCGCGTGGTGGCGCGGGAGCTGGCCGATCGGGGCTATCGAATCGCGCCGGATGCCTTGCAGTTTCTGGGGCAGGCTTTGGCGGGCGACCGCCGCCGCATGCGCGGGGAAATCGAGAAGCTGGCTCTGTATGCCGGCGCTCCGGGGGCGATGCTAAGCCTTGACGATGTGCGCGAGTGTTGCGGCGATTCAGGCGCGCAGGGGTTTGACGATCTGGCCTATGGCGTCGGCGGGCGCAATGCGGCACAGGCCTTGGGCGCGTTTGCGCGTCTGGCGTCGGAAGGCACGCCGGTTGTGGCGATGCTCCGGGTGCTTCAAAATCACTTCCGCCGGCTTCATCTGGCGCGCGCGCAGGTTGATTCCGGAAAGCCCATGGAGGCGGTCCTCAAGACCCTTCAGCCGCCTGTTTTCTTCAAACAGGTCGATGCGTTTCGCGCCCAGATGGAGCGCTGGCCGCTGGAGTCGATGGAGCGGGCGCTGGCGCATCTGGCGGGGCTGGAGGCGCGGACCAAGCAGACCGGCGCGCCGGATCAGGTGCTGTTTGCCCAGACGATTCTGGAATTATGCGGGAAACTCCGGATACGCTGAAAAACCGGGGTTTATACGGGGGACTTGCGCGCCGCGCGGCATTCGGCGATAGTGTGGCCGTTGTCGCTCGGGAAAAACAGAAAAGATGACACAGGATCACGCATGACCGTATCACAACGTCGCGTTGTCATAACCGGAATGGGGATTGTTTCGTGCATCGGCAACACGCCGGGCGCGGTGCTGGAGTCTCTGAAATCCGGAAAATCCGGCATTTCCGCCGCGCCGGAGTATGCGGAGCTGGGGTTCCGCAGCCATGTCTATGGAAAGCCGCAGATTGATCTGGATGCCCGGGTCGATCGCAAGCACCGGCGCTTTATGGGCGACGGCGCGGCCTATGCCTATGTGGCCATGGCGGATGCGATTGCCGATTCGGGGCTGGAGCCTGCGGACCTTATCAATCCGCGCACCGGCCTGATCGTCGGTTCCGGCGGCCCTTCGTCGAGCAATCAGGTCGAGGCCGCGAAAATCGCCCTTGAAAAAGGCCCCAAGCGCGTTGGGCCGTATATGGTGCCGCGCTGCATGTCCTCGACCCTGTCGGCCACGCTCGCCACGCCGTTCCAGATCAAGGGCGTGAATTATTCGATTTCCTCGGCGTGCAGCACCTCGGCGCACTGCATCGGCAACGCGGCGGAGCTGATTTCGTGGGGCAAGCAGGACGTGGTTTTCGCCGGGGGCGGCGAGGAATTGCACTGGACTTTGTCGGTCCTGTTCGATGCGATGGGCGCGATGTCCGGGCATTATAACGAAACGCCGGAGAAGGCTTCGCGCGCCTATGACGCCAACCGCGACGGATTCGTCATTGCGGGCGGCGGCGGGATCGTGGTTCTTGAGGAATACGAACACGCAAAGGCGCGCGGCGCGAAGATTTATGCCGAGATCACGGGCTATGGTGCGACCTCGGACGGGCACGATATGGTCGCGCCGAGCGGCGAGGGGGCTGTGCGCTGTATGAAGCAGGCGATGGCCACGATCAAGACGCCGGTGACCTATATCAACACCCACGGGACGAGTACGATCGCGGGCGATATTGTTGAACTGAACGCGATTCGCGAGGTGTTCGCCGGGGGCGATGTGCCGCATATCGGATCGACCAAGTCGATGACGGGGCATTCGCTCGGGGCGACGGGGGCGCAGGAGGCGATTTACTGCATGCTCATGTTAAACAACGATTTTGTTGCGCCGAGCATCAATATTGAAACCCTCGATCCTGGCGCGGAAGGCCTGCCCATTGCCCGCACGCGGATCGATGGCGTGAAGCACCAGACCATCCTGTCCAACTCTTTCGGCTTTGGCGGCACCAACGCGACGCTGGCCCTGTCGAAGGTGGAGGGGTAGGGGGATGGATGACCTTGTATTCCCGGCGCTTTGTCCGGAACTGAAATGTCTGGATTGACGAAAGGCGGGAAAGGGATGTCTGGTTTTGGTTTTACGCGGAGAAGCGGAGATTCGGAGAACCGGGAACATCGGGTCGGTTTCGGATTTCCGTTTCTCCGGGCCTCCGCGTAAAAAAACAGGAAAAAGAAAATGTCTGATCTGATGAAAGGCAAGCGCGGACTTGTAATGGGGGTGGCGAACGACCATTCCATTGCCTGGGGCATTGCGCAGGCGCTGCACGCGCACGGGGCGGATCTTGCCTTTACGTATCAGGGCGAGGCGTTCAAGAAACGCGTCGGGCCTCTGGCCGAATCCCTTGGCTCGAAAATCCTGCTCGATTGCGACGTGCAGCAGGAATCCGATCTCGACGCCGTTTTCGCGCAGATTCAAAAGCAATGGGGCGGGCTTGATTTCGTCGTCCACGCGATTGCGTATTCGAACAAGGAAGAGCTCAAAGGCCATTATGTCGATACCACGCTCGATAATTTTCTTCAGACGATGCATATTTCATGCTTTTCCTTTACGTCTGTCATGCGGCGGGCGGCGGCGTTGATGAATCCGGGCGGCGCAGCGATTACTCTGACCTATCACGGCGCGCAGAAAGTCATGCCCAGCTATAACGTCATGGGCGTGGCCAAGGCGGCGCTTGAGGCATCGGTGCGGTATCTGGCCGCCGATCTGGGCCCGCGGGGCGTGCGGGTGAATGCGATTTCCGCCGGGCCGATGCGGACCCTTGCGGGATCGGCGATCGGCAGCGCCCGGATGACCTTCAAATACAACACCTTGACCGCGCCCTTGCGTCGGAATGTGGAGTTGGAGGAACTGGGCGGGAGCGCGCTGTATCTGCTCTCCGGCCTGTCTGCCGCCGTGACCGGAGAAATCCACTATGTCGATTGTGGATTTAATGCTATCGGCATGCCCCCGCACGAGAATCTGAAAGAAATCGCGGGGGGATAAGATTTCACCTCTGGCCTTTGTTTTTTTCTTAACAAAGCGTTAGAAATCTGGTATCATGATCCTCTCGCAGGGATTGTTGTACTCGTGGGTCTTGAATGGACGAAGTCGAAGCGCTTCGCGAAAAGCTCTCTGAACTCAGGGACAGGCATCGCGACCTGAACGAAACGATTGACCGGATGGCGTCCGGCGCGGTTGCGCTGGATATGTTTGCTCTTCAGCGCCTGAAGAAGGAGCGTCTGTCGCTCAAGGAAATGATCGTTCGCATTGAAGGCATGATCGTTGACGATATCATTGCCTGAATTTCGGGGGCATCAGGCCCTTTTTGCCGGTTTTGCTCTGGCGGGCAGGCGGACGGTGACGGTGGTCCCGGCCCCGACCGTCGAATCGATATGGATCGATCCTCCGTGCAGTTCTGCCAGTTCTCGCGTGATAGCCAGCCCCAGTCCCGATCCTGCATGGCCGCGTGTATAACCGCCATCTGTGTTTCCGGCCTGTTCAAAGGGGCGGGTGATCTGCCCGATCCGGTTTGCCGGAATTCCGCATCCGGTATCAATGACCCGGAACAGGACGATGTCGTGGCGGCCTTCGCATTCGATCAGGACGGATCCGCCTGGCGGGGTGAATTTACAGGCATTGGAGAGAAGATTCAGTAAAATCTGCATAACGGCCCGGCGGTCCGCATTCAGGGTCAGGGCGTCATCACGGACGCTGGCGGACAGGGCGATGCGGGCCTCTTGCGCCCGACCTTCCATCATATGGGCGGCAAGATGAACGAGTTTTCCGGGGTCGACGGGCTCCAGCGCCAGATCGTACTTTCCTGCTTCGATTCTGGACATGTCCAGAATATCGCTAATGAGATCAAGCAGATGCGCTCCGCTTTCGCGGATTCCCTTGATGTAGTCCAGATATTTTTCCGTTCCGATCGGGCCGAGGAGCTGTTTTTCGATCATCTCGGAAAACCCGATGATGGCATTAAGCGGCGTGCGCAATTCATGACTCATGTTGGCCAGAAACTGGGATTTTGCGGCGTAGGCGCGTTCTGCGGATTCCTTGGCGGCGCGCAACTGGCGTTCATGGTGGACCTGTTCGGTGATGTCCTGCATGATGCCATAGAGAGCGACAACTTCACCTTCGGGGTCTTTTTCACACCGACCTTCGCACCGGATGTGGCGGGTGGAGCCGTCCGGGCGGCGGACGCGCACGTCGAGGTCATAGTCGTTCTTTTCCAGAATGGCGCGTTGAAAGACCTGAATCATGCGGCCCGCGTCGCTGCGGTAAAGCATGGCTCCAACGCCTTCCAGCGTGGGAGAGAATGTATCTTTCTTCACGCCAAAGATTCTGTAGATTTCTTCGGACCAGACGATCCCCTGTCCTCCGACAGGCCAGCGCCAGTGTCCCATATGTCCGATGGATTCGGCTTCGGACAACTCCCGCTCGCGCCGACGCAAGGCGGCAGATATTTCGGAAAGTCTGGCAATCGAGTCCGTTTCCCGAGCCGGAGCAGACAGAGAGGCAATCGTGACTTCCCGTCCGTCTGAGCTGTGTGTGCGGTCAAAGTGAAAGGCCGTTCCGGGCGGGGCGCGCCCTAAAACCCACAAAGCTTCCCGTCCGCCAATGGAATCGAATGCAAGATCGCAGAGCGTGCAAAAAGACGGATTCGCATGGCTGATCCGTCCATCGGGGCCAATGGCAGCGCGTGGGATATCTTCTGACGCGGCCCCCCCCTGTCCTGCGGGAAGGCCCGCAGGGGAAAGAATCGGCGTCACGGCGTTGGACGATCTGGGCGGCATGGCCGGGTTCCTTGGAGGCAGAAATAATCCACGAATCTATCCACATGTAAACATAATCCAAAAACGGGAAAGAAAACAGGGGGCGGTGGAATTTTTCTTTGCAAAGGCTGCTTTCCTTATCGCGGGGTGTGGGGGCATCTGGTAACATTCCGGGCGTTTTGCGGGTAAGGGGCGGGGGGCGTTCATGCGCATTCTGGGGATTGATCCCGGATTACAGAAAACAGGGTGGGGCGTGATCGAGAGCGCCGGGAGCACGCTGCGCTTTCTGGCGTGCGGACGCATCACATCGGATGCGGCGCAGGATGTTCCGGCCCGTCTGGCTGCGATCGACCGGGGGCTTTCGGCGGTAGTGGAGGCGTGGAGTCCCGATGAGGCAGCCGTTGAGCAGATTTTTGTCAATGCGAATCCGGCGTCTGCCATGAAGCTGGGACTGGCGCGGGGGGTGGCTTTGTGTGTTCCGGCGCGGGCGGGGCTTTTTGTCGGAGAATATCCGGCCAATACCGTCAAGAAATCCATCGTCGGGGCCGGCCATGCCGCCAAGGTTCAGATCGGGGCCATGGTTCGGGTATTGCTGCCTGCGTGCGGGGTGGTTTCCGCCGACGAGGCCGATGCTCTGGCCATTGCGATCTGCCATGCCCATCATGTCGGAGTGCGGCGTCAGGGCATCGCGTTGATTTTATGAAAAAGCTTCAGGGGCCGGTTTCCCGACCCCTGTCGCTGTCTTTTTTCATCGTGCGTGGCCTTGTTTCGGGGTGTCTAGTTGATCCGGATTTCCTGACCAGACTCATCACGCCGCATCGGAATGACGTGCAGAGCGGCCTGAGCCACAGGCTGCGCGGCCTGATCGTTTTTCCGGCTTTTTGGTTTTTTTCTTGATTTCGTTCCCTTTGCCTTGGCTTTGGCTTCGGCAATTTCTTCGGACATGAGCTTCATGCGGCCTTCTTCAAGCCCCATGACTTTCATATCCAGCTTGTGGATCGCATCGCTGAAGAATCCTGTCTGTTTCGCGATGATTTCAAAGCCCGAGCGCAGATTGTCGAACCCGGCGCGAAGCCGTTCGAATCCTGCACCCAGAACCAGACTTGTCCCCAGTGCCACAACGGCGGAAAAAACCGCCAGCACCAGAGAAATAACCAGAAGAGTTTCTACCGAGATTTGCATGTTCCCACCTTCTTTCTTTTCCGTCGAGTTTTGAAACGCCTTTGTGGCGCGCCATATTTTTGTCCCTAAAACAACCGCACAAACATTATGGTAATGCATGACGCTTTAAGGTTTCGTAACCTTTTGAAAGCAATTCGTTAAAACTTTCGACGATTTGTCTGGATAGGACGGGGAAGAATTGTGGTATAACCTCTTCAGACAGGGTGTATAAGGAACATGCGACGGGGACGTATAGCCATCTGATGGATTATCATATTATTCTTTCTATTCTGGCCATTCTGGTTTTGCTGGTTTTTTCGGCCTTTTTTTCGGGATCGGAGACGGCGCTCACCGCCGCGTCGCGCGCGCGCATGCATGCCCGCGCCAAGGAAGGCGATCGGCGCGCCGCTCTGGTCGGGAAAATCCGCGATCAAAAGGAAAAGATGATTGGCGCTCTTCTTCTGGGAAATAATCTGGTCAATATTCTGGCCTCGGCTTTGGCTACGAGCGTTTTGATTGATCTGTTCGACGAAGGCGGGGTCTTTGTCGCCACGATCGTTATGACGATCATGATTCTCATTTTCTCAGAAGTCCTGCCCAAGACATATGCGTTTTATGACTCCGACCGGATGGCGATGGTGGTTGCGCCGGTGATCCGGGTCTTGATTGTTCTGTTTGCGCCGCCCGTGGTTCTGGTTTCCAAAGTCGTAAAATGGATTCTGCGGGGATTTGGCGTGGACATCTCGCATGTGCGTGTGGGCGATCATGCGGAAGCTCTGCGGGGTATGATCGAGATGCATCACGGGCCGGAGGCGGAAACAAATCAACAGCGCGCGATGCTGCGTTCGATTATGGATCTGGCCGATGTCGAGGTCTGCGAGGTTATGACGCACCGCCGGACGGTTCTGTCTCTGGACATCGGGGCGCCGCCGGAAGCGCTCGTGGATCAGGCATTTGAAAGTCCCTATACGCGGATTCCGGTGTGGGAGGATTCCTCGGACAATATCATCGGGATTATTCATACAAAGCACTTGATGCGAGCCATCCGGGATCTGGGCGGGGATGTGGTGAAGCTGGATGTCCGGAAACTTTTGACCGCGCCGTGGTTTATTCCCGAAGGCACGACTCTGTTCGACCAGCTTCAGGCCTTTCGTGAGCGGCGGGAGCATTTCGCCATCGTGGTCGATGAGTATGGAAGTTATATGGGAATTGTGACTCTGGAGGATATTCTGGAGGAAATCGTCGGGGATATCGATGATGAATATGACATTCCCATGCCGGGGGTTCACAAACTGCCCGGCGGCGTGCTTCTGGTCGATGGGACCGTGACGATCCGCGACCTGAACCGCGCCTTTGAATGGAGCTTGCCGGATCAGGATTATACGACCGTGGCCGGGCTGGTTCTGTTCGAGTCGCGCCGAATACCCGATATTGGCCAGAGCTTTACCTTTCATGGATTTCGTTTTGATATTTTGCGCCGCCTGCGCAACCAGATCACCCTCGTGCGCGTGACGCCGCCGAGACGAGGTGTGACGCCCGGGTAATTTCCCCCTTTATTTCGCCGCAATTGCCCGTATGATGCCGGACATGGCAGGGACGGGCAGAAAAAAGCCGGATAAGGTGTATAAGCGCAAAAAACCGCCTGTTCGAGGGCGGTCTTCTTCGCATTCCGAATGGGATGATCCGCCCCGGCGGGGTGTCTTCCGCGGACTGATTCGGTTTTTCTTTATGCTGGCCATTTGGGGGCTGATTTTTACGGGCGGCGTTGTGGTCTGGTATGCCCGGGATTTGCCGGACGTTGCGCGTGCGTCCGTGTTCAAGCGCCAGCCTTCCATCACCGTTCTGGATCGTCACGGAGAGACAGTCGCGGTCTACGGCGACATCAAGGGCGAAGCGCTGGCTCTGGCCGATTTCCCGGCCTATCTGACCGAAGCCGTTCTGGCAACCGAAGACCGCCGATTTTACAGCCATTTCGGTATTGATCCGATTGGTCTTGCGCGCGCCATGCTCAAGAACCTTGTCAGTGGGCGGGTGGTACAGGGCGGCTCGACCATCACCCAGCAGCTTGCCAAAAACCTTTTCCTGAGCCATGAGCGCACGTTTCGCAGAAAAGTTCAGGAAGCCATTCTGGCCCTGTGGATCGAAGGGGCCTTGAGCAAGGACGAGATCTTAAGCGCCTATCTGAACCGGGTTTATATGGGGGCAGGGGCCTATGGCATGGATGCGGCGGCGCGCCTTTATTTCAATAAGTCCGCCCGGGATCTGACCTTGCGCGAGGCGGCGACACTCGCAGGCCTTTTAAAAGCGCCGTCCCGTTATTCTCCGCTGAACAATCCGGGACTGGCTTCGGCGCGGGCGGATACGGTCATCGCGTCCATGCGGGATGCGGGGTATCTGGAGGAGGGCGATGCACCAAAGGGGCCGAAAATTCCTCTTCCGCCTCCGCGCAAACCCGGCAGTGTTCAGGCCACGCGTTATTATGCCGACTGGATCGTGGATCAGATCGACGATCTGATCGGTCCTCCGGATAAGGATCTCATCATAGAAACCACTCTTGATCCGTCTGTCCAGAATGCGGGCGAGAACGCCCTAAGTCGTGTGTTGCAGGAACAGGGCAAGGCCCGGCGGATCGGTCAGGGCGCGGTCGTGGTCATGACAACGGACGGGGCGGTGACGGCCATGATCGGCGGGCGTAATTACAAGGACAGCCAGTTCAACCGGGTCACGCAGGCCTTTCGCTCTCCCGGTTCGTCTTTCAAGCCGTTCGTGTATCTGGCCGCGCTGGAAAGTGGCTGGACGCCGGACAGTCTGATCGAGGACGCCCCGATAGACTCCGGAAAATACAGGCCGGAGAATTACGATGGGGAATATTATGGAACCGTGACGCTGGAGACCGCTTTGGCTCTGTCTTTGAACACGGCGACGGTTCGCCTGATGAAAGAAATCGGCCCGGCCCGCGTGGTGGAAACGGCGCGGCGTCTCGGGATTCAAGCGCCTTTAGGCTCGAATTTAAGCTTGTCTCTGGGGGCGGACGGCGTACCGATGATTGAGATGCTCCGCGCCTATGGCGTGGTCGCGCGCGGGGGTCTGGATGTAGAGCCGTATGGCGTTGCCAAAATCCGGGATGCGGACGGGCAGGTCTATTACGAACGCCCTGCGGGGCGCTTTGCGGACCGGGTGGTGATGCCTCAGGCCGCATACGGGACGACATCCATGATGGCGCAGGTGATCGAGCGGGGGACCGGGCGCGGGGCGTGGCTGCCCTTTCCGGCAGCGGGAAAGACGGGGACGAGTCAGAATTTCCGCGATGCGTGGTTTGTGGGCTTTACGCCTGATTATGTTGCCGCCGTATGGCTGGGCAACGACGACAACACTCCGATGAAAAAGGTCACGGGCGGGTCTTTTCCTGCGGGTATCTGGCGCGAGACCATGATGGCGGCCCAGAATACGCGCCTTCCGGAACGCTTCCGGTTTGACGGGGTTGAAGAGACGTCCGGTGGTAGAAATTTTGACGGGTTGCTCTCGCGTCTTCTGGGTGCGCCGAACGAACCGGAAGATCGCGCCAAGGGGCGAGGGAACACGGGAAGTCCGGGGATGCGCGGAACATTTTCCTTAAACGAATAGGTCTGTCGCAAAACTCTGGAACGGGCCACATCCGCCCTGTGCGGGAATCAAACTCGCGGGTTGGGTAGACTTAAGGATCTCTGTAAACAAGCCTATTTCTTCGAATCGTCCGCCGGAGTTTTCTTTTTCCGCCGCCGTTTTCCCGGAACGGGCAGGGTTTTTTCACCGGGGTTTTCCTGTGTTTCCGCTGCGATGGTCCGTACAAGGGTAAGCATCTGTTTACGCAGGGCTGCCGTTGGGATGGAATAGTACAAACGGACCAGATCAAGTGTTTCTTTTTTCTTCAGAATATTTTCGCTGATGGGGGTTTCAACGTTAAAACCTTCCTGGGCAGTGTCGGACAGTCCTCCTGCAAAAGTGGGGGCTTTGTCCGGGCCGGTGTATTCGTCAAAAAAATAAGTAAGGGGGATGGCCAGAAGTTTACTGAACTCAAACAGGCGTCCGGCGCTGACCCGATTGACGCCGCGCTCGTATTTTTGCATTTGCTGGAAGGTGATACCAACCGAAGATGCCAGCCGCTCCTGACTGATCCCCAAAAGGCTCCGACGCAGGCGCAGGCGATATCCCACATGCTCATCCAGAGATGTGGCTTTCCCCTTGAGTTTCGTCGCGGGGAAAAGGCTTTTGGCGCCGGGTTTGAGTTTCCTGATCCTGACCATATCTTCCTCGGAGGGGACTGTGTGAAATGGGACGAAATCTTATACAAAGCAAATAACAGCGGGTACGATCGCATGCAAGGGATTATTCGGATATAGTACTAAAGTATAGGAAGACAATGGCATGCGATTCAAGTATCTTCCAAAACCTTTCGGAAAATAAAGCGCGTGGCAATCAATCCTGTGAGTATAAATAAGAATAAGGCATTTCCGGTCCGGTTGTAGAATGTCGGGTCCGATAGCCTTGGGGGAAGCCCTGCACGTGCTGCCCCCGCCTCGAGAAGGGGCATTCGGGCAACGGTGCGCCCCATCGGGTCTATGACGGCGGAAATACCCGTATTGGCGGCGCGGATTACCGGGACTCCCGATTCAATGGCGCGGAAGATCGCGTTTTCGAAATGCTGGTACGGTCCGGCGCTTTTTCCATACCATCCGTCATTTGTGACATTGAGCAAAGCATCCGGGCGGGGCTTTGTCGGGTTTATTCCTGCGCTGGGGAAAATAATCTCATAGCAGACAAGGGGGCTGACGCTCAAAGCCTCGCCTGCGGACAAAGTGTCCGGTCCGCCTCCGGCTTCGAATCCGGAAAATCCCGTGACGGTCGGGATTGGAATCCATTTCTGAAACGGAATATATTCGCCAAAGGGGACGAGGTGCGCCTTATCATGAATCCATGGGATGCCGCCCTCCTGATCGATCAGGGCAATGGAATTGCGGTATCCCGTATGGGCTCCGGTGCGCGAGCGCAGCAGGACTCCGGTTGCCAGAAACGCCTTGCCCGGCCAGGCGCGCAGTGTGGCCTCAATGGCGTCCAGACCCTGATCCGAGTCCAGAATGGGCCAGGCGATGGCGGTTTCTGGCCAGACGATCAGGGTGGTTGTCTCCTTTGGCGCGGCGAAATCCTGCGCGTTCGGGCGCGAAAGGGCGAGGTGTTTTTCAAAATGGGCGACCATTTTTTCGGAGGTCCATTTTTCAGATTGCGGGATCGAGGGCTGGACAAGGACCACACGCACATCCGAACGCACCGCAGGCGGGTTGGCGTGCAGTCGCCACAGGCCAAATCCGTAACAGGCGGTCAAGGATGCGATGCCCGCCCCGGCAAGGATCAGGCGCGGGCGGAGGGCTCCGGCGCGCGCGCGCCACAGATACCCCGGCAAAACGGCCCAGAAAATCGTCAGGGCGCTTAGCCCGTATGATCCCCACAGGGCCGCGGTCTGGGAGACCGGCGAATTCCCGCCCCATCCATAGCCGTATAAATTCCACGGAAACCCTGTAAACAGATGTCCGCGCAGGAACTCTGCAATGGCCATCAAGGCCACGAACTGCGCAAAAGACGCCGCCGGATGCGCGGGGCGGATGCGCGCGTGGACAAGGGCGACCAAGGCCGGATACAAGGCCAGAATGGCGGGCAGGGCCATGGCGGCCAAGGGCCAGGCCCATCGCCACGGGTTGCCGCCGACCAGAAGCGCATCCCCGATCCAGGACACGCCGATAAGAAAATATCCAAATCCGAACGCCCAGCCGAGGAGAAACAAGCCCTTTGAGGCAGACTCGACCAGGACATAAAACAGACTCAAAGCCACGAACAAGGCCGGTGTCAATCCATAAGGCGGCATGGACAGCGCACAGAAAGACCCGGCGGCAAAGCAAAGCAGGATTTTCTTCAGGAAAGGGCGTGGGTGCATGGCGGGATGTCTTCTTAAAGGGGCCGACAAGGACTATAGCTCTTTTCCCAAGGGAAATAAGAAAAAAACGGTTTTATTTGCCATTGCCCCTCTCCCTTGATCCCTCTCCCCTATGGGGGAGAGGGAAAGACGGAGCAGCGCTCCGGCAGGGAGAGGGGAGTTTCAAAAGGACTTAAAGCAATTTTTCTTACAGAAAATCACCCCTCTCGTTTATTGCCCACGCGCCGGGCCAGAGATGTTTCCAGAAATATATCGATATCGCCATCCAGAACGCTCTGGGCATCCGTGCGTTCGGTGTCGGTGCGCAGGTCTTTGACCATCTGATAGGGCTGGAGGACATAAGACCGGATCTGATGCCCCCATCCGATCTCGCTTTTTTGTCCTTCGGCGATGGCTTTTTCGTCTTCGCGGCGGCGCAGTTCCGCCTCGTACAGACGGGCGCGCAGCATGTCCATGGCGTGCGCCCGGTTCTGGTGCTGAGACCGTTCCGTCTGGCACGCCACGACGATTCCGCTCGGGATGTGGGTGATCCGCACGGCGCTGTCGGTTTTATTGACGTGCTGCCCGCCCGCGCCGCTGGCCCGATAGGTGTCGACCTTCAGATCCTTGTCCAGAATGTCGATGTTGATGGTCTCGTCCACAACGGGCGAGACGGCGACGGATGAGAAGCTCGTGTGCCGCCGCGCGTTGGAGTCAAACGGGGAAATCCGGACCAGACGATGCACGCCGCTTTCGCTCTTGAGCCATCCATAGGCCTTGTCGCCTTCCACGCGGATGGTCGCGGATTTGATTCCGGCCTCGTCGCCTTCGCTTCGGTCGAGCAGGGAAACCCGATAGCCGTGCTGGTCCGCCCAGCGCGTGTACATACGCAGCAGCATTTCGGCCCAGTCCTGAGCCTCTGTCCCGCCTGCGCCTGCATTGACTTCCAGATACGCATCGTTTCCATCGGCTTCGCCGGACAAAAGGGCCTCGATCTGGGCCTTTCGCGCGCGCGCGGTCAAGGCGTTAAGCGCGGTTTCCGCTTCGGACACGATATCGGAATCGCCTTCGGCTTCACCCAGTTCAATCAGGCCCAGAGCGTCTTCAAGTCCTTGTTCGATTGATTTAACGGCGGTGATCTTGGAGTCCAGACGATTCTTCTCGCGCAAGATAGTCTGCGCGCGGGCGGGATCGTCCCACAAGGACTGGTCTTCGGTGAGCGAGGTCAGTTCGTCCAGACGGCGCAGCGCGACGTCCCAGTCAAAGATGCCTCCTCAGCAGGTCAAGCGAATCCCTGACTTCGCTTGCCATGCTTTCGATTTCTGCGCGCATGAGAGGTGCCTTCCGGGTGGGTTAAGCCGCTTGCGCCAGCGAAGGAACGCCCGTGAAATGGGCGATAACCGAAGCGATAAAGGCCTCGCGGGTCTCATCGTTCGAAACGCCTGTCAACAGATTTCCGTCATGAACAAGGGGGGCCGCGGACCAGTTCGCGCCTGCCTGAATCATGTCAGGCTCCATCTCCGCCGGTCCGCCAAGCGTCCGCCCCGTGGCGTGGCCTGTGTGGGCCAGAAGCTGAATCGCATCGCCAAAGATGGCAACGGGCTTGGTTGCTGCCAGAAAGCCGCCGATAAAGCGGCGCGTGTGGGCGGTTTGCTTGAGCTTGTCAAGGCTGCGTTGTCCGCCAGGGACGACCAGCATGGCGAAATCGGCGGCCAGAGCGGCGCTGAGCGGCGTATCTACGGCGAAATGGTGTCCCCACCCCCGGCCCTGCCAGCCGTTGACGAGGCCCTGGTCGACTCCGATGACCCGAACGGACGCTCCGGCGACCAGCAATGCGCGCTGGCACTGCGTCATGTCGGCTTCGTCGAAGCCGTTTCCAACCAATACCGCGACCTTGATTCCGTTCAGGGGTTTGTCCATGTGTCTTTTTTCTCCATTTTTTCTTGGTTTTGCAAATCCGGCGCTTTGCGGTCCGACAAGGCTGCGGGGGCAGGGAGCGGAGGGCGCGTAAATCGGGACAAATCCGTCCGGATATGGGCGGACCATGTTCCTTTTTGAGAAGAAAGTCAAGAGATTCCGCCATTTTTCGACTATTCTGGCGGTGGACACATAATTCCCTGTTGCAAAACTCTTGCGCCGCCGCTATAAGCGCCTGCATTGAAAAGGATTTTATGCGGAGAAAAATCATGGCCATCGAACGCACGTTTTCCATCCTCAAGCCGGACGCGACCCGGCGCAATCTGACCGGTGCCATCAATGCCCGTTTCGAGTCGGCGGGGCTGCGTATCGTGGCGCAGCGCCGGATTCGTATGACTCAGGCGCAGGCCATGAAATTTTACGAAAT
This sequence comes from Rhodospirillales bacterium, assembly GCA_020638285.1. Classification (GTDB taxonomy): domain Bacteria; phylum Pseudomonadota; class Alphaproteobacteria; order Micavibrionales; family Micavibrionaceae; genus JACKIV01. The sequence continues at coordinate 106,722 of JACKIV010000003.1, forward strand.
CCACAAGGATCGGCCTTTTTACGGGGAACTGGTCAGTTTTATGACATCCGGTCCGGTCGTGGTTCAGGTTCTTGAGGGCGAAAACGCTGTGGCCCGCAATCGTGAGATTATGGGGGCGACCAATCCGCAAAATGCCGCGCCCGGCACGATCCGCAAGGACTTTGCGGAAAGCATCGAGGCCAATTCGGTCCATGGGTCTGATTCTCTCGAAAACGCCGCAACAGAAATCGGTCTCTTTTTCGACGAAAGCGATATAGTCGGGTAAGGGGTTATATCGCCTTGAGAAGGGCGAAAAGCAAAACAGCCGGCGTTGCAAGCCATACCAGACACCCGTTCAGGAAGATCGCAAATTTACGGAGAAAAAGAAGGACGGCAAACATCAGGAATCCGTAAGAGATAGCCCATCCGGATAAAAGAGGCATGAGCGCACGAATCTTGTCTACTTGTTCTCCTTGATCTGGAAAAAGAAATCCGACAAACCACAAGCCGACTCCTCCACCCACGGCCAACGCAGCGTTCCTGCCAATTCTGAAAAGTTTTCTGTGGAGGGCTTCTTCTTCCGAGTGTCCGCCGAACATGCTCTAGAAATCCCACTGATAGGCCATCTTTGCGCCTATGGAGTTGGCTGAATCACCGGACTCGGATGTGTTTTTGAGGCCGGCGTCGACCTCGATTCCGCTTTCGAAACGATACCCGCCAGAAAGCTGGAAGAGGTGGTCATCGTCGGTTCCTCCTGCGGCGGAATCCACTGTCTTCCCGGTCCAACTGGCCGAGACATTCCATTTTTCATCAATGGTCAGCTTGCCGCCTGTCGTTAGATAGGAGGCGTCATCCGGCCCGGCATCGAAATTTGAAAAATCGGCATATTCTCCTATTAGATCAAGTCGATATCGATCGTCTATATGGAATCCATAGGCTGCGCCCGCCACCCATCCGTTTTCATCTCCGCCGCCGGAATCGGTATCTCCCTGTGCCTGATGGCGCGCGGCGAGGTGATAGCTCAGTCCCGGAATTCTGATCGGATCGCGTCCATCAAGCGCAATGGAAAAAGACGACAGGCTTCCCGTGTTTGACGGGCCGCCATCGGATTTTCGGGTCGTTCCCCGGCTTTCGATCCATGAGTCCGACAAAAACGTCCGGTCCATAAAAAATGTTCCGGCGCTCAAGACATGACGCCCCCATGTCTGCGAATCCCATGCTGCACTTCCTCCCGCGCCAAGCCGTTCGGTCAGTTCGTAATCTTCCGCCAGATCCGTTCCCCAGATACCGGGTGCAGCTTTCCACGCAACGCCGAAACCCGGGTTGTATTTTCCGATAAAAGCGCCAAGACTTTGGCCTTGCCATGTCAATTTCAGTTGTTCCACATAGATGCCTTCATTGTCGAAGAATCCATTTTCACCGGGTTCCAGATCTCTCACTGGTTCAAATGTCAGGGCTGTTTCAACCCCGATTCTATCCGTGATGCCAAATCGGATGAAAGATTCAATCGTTCCGTAGAGGCTCGTGCGTTCGTCATCCCCATTGTCTGCCGCCACCGTCCAGTCGTCCTGAAGCTCGAATAAAATGCTTCCATGAATGCCCCGCAAGGTGGATGTGTCGTATGATCTGGACTCTTCCGGAGGGGTAGAGGGGTTTTGAAAGGATCTGCCGGAAGAGGCTTGAAGATCGGTGTTATCGTTATAATAGGTGTTATCGCCATAACTGTCGCTGGAGTAATAGGAGTCCTGCGCATGGGCCGGAGAAAACACGGCCAGAGCGATCAGAAGAATCGGAATTGCGGCGAAGAGGCGAGTCATAAAAACACCGAAAGGCTTTTCAAAAGGAAAAAGGACGTGCAGGATAGCCGCCCGGAACGGTGTCCATTCTACCCCATAAACCCGGACTCTGAAAACAGGAAAATTCATGTCTGATCTGATCTCTGCCCGTCCTTGTCCTGAAATGCTGGATTATTTGTCGCGCAGACGCAGTGTGCCGGTGGCGTCCCTGTGCGATCCCGGCCCGGATGTGGCCCAGATTCAAGCGATTTTAAAGGCTGCGGCGCGCGTACCGGATCATGGAAAATTGTTTCCATGGCATTTCCTCGTTTTTGAAGGGCAGGCGCGGGAGGCCGTCGGCGGGGCTTTGCGCCGGGCGTGGCTGGCGCAGGATCCGCAAGCGGCTCCCGCGAAGCTGGATCTGGAGTCTGCCCGTTTTTTGCGTGCGCCTCTGGTTGTTGGCGTTATCTCTCGCTTGCGACCTGCAAAACACCCGGCGTGGGAGCAGGCTCTGAGCGCAGGTGCGGCGTGCCAGAATTTATGTCTTGCGGCCAATGCTCTTGGTTTTGGGACGAACTGGCTGAGTGAATGGTATGCCTATAGTCCTGTTTTCAGGAAAGAAATCGGTCTGGATGAACGGGATCGCGTGGCCGGATTTGTCTATATCGGGACCATGGCCAAAAGGCCGGAGGAACGGGATCGACCTGATATCTCGGTCTTGACGACGCGTTGGACTCCCGGTGCCGTGGTAAATCGGGGGGACTCTTATGACAGATCGGGCTTGCCGTCTCTGTCCTGGCTGGATGTATCTTCGGACTGATCGACGAAGACCTGAAGGCGGCTGACTTCCTTGTGTTGCAGATATGTATCCGGTTCGTCTGCGAATTTGTCGAGATCGGCGCGCATCTGTGCCAGAGTTTCCGGTAAAACATCCCCCGGAACGGGTTCCGAGACAATATATGACATGGTGAAATAGCGGGATTTTCCATCTACGGTCACCCGGATATCTTCGTCTTCGAGCATGCGGCGCAGACGTTCGATGGCGCGCATGCCGCCTGTGATATCGGAGTGTTTCAGACTCCAGACAATCTCTCCGGGCCCATAGCGATAGGCGTCATCGTAAGTTCTCATGCATTTCTTCATAACATCAGAGGCCTGGCGGACAAGATCGCGGACGGCGTCCTGTCCCATAGACTTCAAAATGGCGTCAAAAAAGTCTATCCTCAGGTAGGCGATGCAGAACGGGCGCCCTCTGCGGTTGCGACGTTCCAGTTCTCGCTCCAGATCAGGAAACATGATCTGGCGGCTGCGAAAGCCGGTCAGGCTGTCGATTCCGCTGTCCGAAAGGACGCAGTCCATCTCAAGGCGTCTGATTTTGTTGTTGAATTCATCGTACAGGTCAACAAAGTAATCGAAGGCATCAATCTCCGGTTTTTGGCCGCCTGCTGCAACGGAAACGATCCGATCGGCGGTTTGGCGCAGATCCTGATAGAGACGAGAGAGGTCGGAGAGTGTCTCGATGTCTGTGCTCTGGTTGCTCTTGAGCTGTTCAAGCCATTCGGGAAAATCTTCGGGGGGTGGGATCGGAGTCTTTGAGCGATCGTCTTCGGGATAAAAGGTCCAGCGCATGATTCTGCCGAACCATTCGGCGTGCGTGTCGAGGAGAAACTCGGAGTTCCGGATAACCACGGATTTCTGGTCTTCCGATTTCTCGCAGGGCGGTTGATGCTCTGCCGAAGGTGTTATATCCCGGTCCACGTTCATCATCTCCAAGGATAGGGCCTTTTTGTCTATCAAAGGGTTAATGGAATAAAAAGGGGGCAGAATGCCCCAAACGCGGCCAATTCTAGCTCTGTTTCAGCTTGAAATCCATTCTTTTTCAAGGGAATCCAGAGTTCCCGCCCGGATTGCGGCGCGAACTTCACGCATCAGGCGAGAGATGACACCTATATTATGTTGCGTGACGATCTGGAAAGCCAGCATCTCCTTGGCCTTGAAGAGGTGGTGGATATAGGCTTTTGAAAAACTGTTGGAGCAGGCAAGATCCGATGTCGCATCCAGAGGCTCCGGATCGTTCCGGTAGCGGGCATTGTAAAGATTGATCTTCTCGCCCGGCGCGCCGCGAATGAGAGCCATGCCATGCCGCGCGATGCGGGTGGGATTAACGCAATCAAAGGTATCAATACCAAGGCGAACAGAGTGGAAAACGTCCTTGAAACGGCCAATTCCCAGAAAATGCACAGGTCGATCGGGGTGAATATGCGGACGGCACCATTCCAGAATTCCGTACATTTCCTCGTCGCTGCCGCCCAGACATCCGCCGACGGCGGTCGCGAAGAAGGGGCGCGAGGCGATGAACTGGGCGCTTTCGACCCGCAAATTCTTGTAAATTCCCCCATGGACGATGCCGTACAGGGCTTGTGTGCCATCGTGGGTTTTCTCAAACGCGCTCAAGGACCGATCCGCCCATCGGTGCGACATGCGCATCGAATTTTCCGTATATTCCTTGGGGACGTGATAAGGGGGGCATTCGTCCATCTGGACAATCAGGTCTGCGCCGAGTTTGCGTTGGAGATCCATCGAAATTTCGGGGTTGAGTGTCCACATCCTTCCATCAAGATAGGAGCGGAAACGCGCGCCATCCTCTGTTAAATCAAGGATGCTTTTGCGCTGGTTGCGGTTGCGCCCCTTGATTTCGTCGGCAACGGATCCATGGCCCATTGAAAAAACCTGAAACCCTCCACTGTCGGTCAGCATGGGGCCATTCCATCCGGTGAATTTATGCAGCCCGCCCATTCTGGCGATCAGATCCGCGCCGGGTTGGAGCATCAGGTGATAGGTGTTTCCCAGAATAATATCAGCCCCGGCTTCACGAACCTGCGCAGGGGAAAGAGCTTTGATAGACGCCTTGGTGCCGCAAAAAATATAGGCGGGTGTCTCAATCGTACCGTGAGGGGTCTTTAAAAGACCAAGCCGGGCACCGCTGGAGGGGTCGCGGTGGAGGATGTCGAATGCAAAATTGGGGTAGGATATGTCCGGAAACCCGGCGGAGTCCAGTGCAGGAGCGCCGCCGGACATGGTTCAGGCGGCTTTCTTGGCTTCGAGCGCCTTGACGATCTGGCCACGGATCTTGCGCAGCGAAGGATCCAGCTTTGTGGGCGCGGTACCCGCGAGCCAGGCATCCAGCCCGCCTTTGTGGTCAAGCGTACGCAGACCGTTGGTGCTCAGGCGAATGCGGACCGTCCGGCCCAGTATTTCGCTGAAAATACAGGTTTCCTGAAGATTGGGGAGAAACCGACGCCGCGTTTTGTTGTTCGCGTGCGAGACATTGTTTCCGTATTGAACCCCTTTTCCGGTAACGATACAACGGCGGCTCATGGGATGTAACCTCTTCCTTAATTCTCTAAAACACGAACAAAAGACCCGTTTTCATATGGGCAGAGCCGCACCCTAACCCGGTACAAGGCCCGAAGTCAAAGGGTTTTTTGAGGGGGCTTCCTACTTTATTTCATAGCCAGATCCGGCTTTGGTTTATGCTTTTCAAGCCACGCGAGAAGATCCTGATCCTGCGACATGACGACGGGTGCAACCCGGCCTGTCAGAAAAGATCCCGTCGATATGGCATTTGTCAGTTTCCGCAGGGAATCTGAGGCTTGATAAAAGATCTTCGTCAACTTCCCGTCCTTTCCGGCCACGTCGATGCGGTCGCCGGGGTACATGGTCGGTTGTTTTACGTCGCATTTCAGCTCCAGTCCCTCCATCGCGGGGCGTTCGACAGTGCACCGCGCGGCAAGAGTGCCTTTGGGAAGAGGCTCGGGGCGCGGGGATGCGGTCTGTGTCGGGCTCGCAGGAGCCGGAGTGCTGGTGGACGGTGTCCCGGTCTGTGTGGGAAGTCCCATCCCGTGTTTGTCCATAAAGGAAAGCGCATCAATGGCTTGCTGATTTCCGGTTGCAGCAGATGTTTCAAACAGGGCGCGGGCCAGTTCCGGGTTTTTTGGTACGCCTTTGCCCCAGAGAAGCTTGACACCCTCGTCTTTGAGCTGTTGCGGGGTCATCTTTTCAAAACGGGCGATCTCGTTTGCATCGGACGCAGCGATCAGGGTGCGTGCATGCCTGAAGGGGTCGCTCTTCGGGGCGGGAGGTGCAGGGGTTGGTTCCGCAGGGGCTTGATTCTGAATTTGGGACGGCGCAGCGGGTTCCGGTGCAGGCGCAGCGGGACGAGGGGCGGTTTCAATGGCGTTGGGTGCAGGAGCAGCATGGGGCGGCTGTGCGGACAGGGCGTCTGCGGTGGTTGCCGCGCCGTGTGACGTGGCGTGGTGTCCGGCCATTTCCAGAAATGATTGACTTCCATCGCCGAAACTATAGTCATAAGCCGAGGCTGTCGGAATAAAGAAATCCGCGATTTTTGTGGCTGCTGCGCCAAAGTCAATGTGCCTTGCATAGTCTATGACAAGTGGCGCGAGGGTCGCGCCCAGCGCGCCAAACCCGGCGGCAATGGCAAAATTATTCCGGACTTTTTTCAAAACATCCCGGCTGGACAGGGTGTCGAGGATTTTCCGACCTTCCCTGCGCCCGGTCCAGGCCTCTTTTCCAGCGGTTATAAGGGCGGCGCTTGTCCCTGATGCGGTGGCAATCGCGGCCAGCGTTGCGGCGGTTCCCGCCCCTGCGGCGATTGCCGTGGACAGGGCCGTTGTGCGCAGGGCAAAGCCTAGAACTGCACTTGCCGCTGCTGTCGGGGCGGCTTTGACGGCGGCGTTAAACATCCGGGACAAAAATCCCTTGCGGACAGGTGCCTGAGCGGGCTCAGGCGCGGAAAACGCGAAATCGTCTGCGGTCGTCGCAAAAGACATGGGCCACACTCCTCAATGGGGACATTTTGTGTTTTTGTCGAAAATCCACGCCGGGATAGCATAATTCAGGAAATTATGCAAAGGTTTTTCCGCAAAAACGCCCCGATTTCAGGCCGGGGCAGCGGCGGAATGGGGCGCAAGGCCGGATTCAGAGGGCTCCGGCGGGCGTTCAGATGCGGATCTCCACGATTCGCACACGGGCGGGACCGAATATCCCCCCACGCACAGGATTTTTGTTCCGGTGTCTTCGAGTTTTTTCAAGAGTGCGGCAATGCGCTCGTCTCCGTCCGTGACATAGCTTTCCACTTCGACAAGGTGCGAGGCCATCAGGTTTGGCCCCGTGGCCCGGCGGGTCTGAATGCCCAGAACGGGCATGTCCAGATCCTTGCAGACACTGACGATCCGTGCGCGGCTCAATGTCTGGTCGGACTCCAGAATTAGAAAACTCCGGTCATCTCCGGTGGATTCAAAGGGGATGGTCGCGATGACGAGGGCTCGATGTGAGGAATCCGGCGCCCCCGGGTCGGTCCGGTCCCCGTGGGGCAGGCGGGCAACGATTTTCATGGAGCGGGCAGACTCGCTCCCGTCCAGATGAACCCACCATGGATTGTCCTCGCCATCCTCCGGCCAGGGCAAAACCGCGAAGGTGGACTCTCCTTCCCGGACTGAAGACACTGCGCCCGAAGGGTTGGCCACGCGGGTCATGGGGATGACGCTGCCGAAATAATCCTTGGCCAGATCCCACAGAACGGGCGTTTTCTCGGACCCGGCCACGGCCACGCGGACGTCGTTCTGGAGAAGTGTCACGGCGCCCACAAGCTCGCGCCAGATGCGGATGACGGCGGCCTTGGGCAAGGGTGCGCGGTGGCGGGCCATAAGGCGGCGGATCATCACGGCTTCGCGGGCGGGGGCGACAACGGGAATCCCGGCTTCTTTTTTGGCAGCGGCAACCCGGGAAATCAGGTCCGCGCGCTCCATCAGCAGATCATGAACCCGGTCGTCGAGGGAATCGATTTTCTGGCGCAGATCGGACAGAGTCTCTGATGTGGTCTGTGACATGGAACTCCTGAACATAACGCCGCAGCTTCATTCCATCCGTTTGTAACCTGATCCGCCGTGAAAATCAAACCTCTAAGTTTTGATGGCCAGCCCTTGCAAAAGAGGGTCGCGTGGGGCATTGTTGCCCTGATAAGCCTTTTTGTCTTCTGGTACCTGTGTCCTCATGGATATTTACCTCCCGATTGCCGAGATGACTGTTCCGGTCCAATCCATCCTTGCCCTCGGGCTTGCGGTTGGATTTTTGTCGGGTGTGTTCGGCGTGGGGGGCGGGTTTCTGGCTACGCCGTTCCTGATTTTCATGGGGGTTCCTCCGGCGGTGGCGGTGGGAACGCAAGGGGCGCAACTCGTCGCGGCCAGTGTCGCGGGGGTCCTGGGTCACTGGCGACGCGGCAATGTTGATTTCCGGATGGGCGGCGTGATGCTGGCGGGAGGCGCGCTGGGGTCTATGGCGGGAATCGGCATTTTCCACCTTTTGCGCCATTTTGGCCAGATCGATCTGGCGATAGCCGTTCTCTACGTTGTTTTGCTGGGCAGTATCGGCTCGATGATGCTTGCCGAAAGCATGGCCAGCCTGATGAAAAAGCCTTCCTCGCAAGAAAATACTCCTCTTGCCGCACGCGGCAGGTTCTTGCGCCGTCTGCCCTTGCAGATGCGGTTTCCGCGTTCAAAGCTCTATGTCAGCGCGCTTGTCCCGGCGGGGATCGGTTTCATCGGTGGTCTGCTTGTTTCGATTATGGGGATTGGCGGCGGGTTTTTGCTTGTTCCTGCCATGATTTATATTCTGGGCATGCCTACGTTGCTGGTTGCGGGAACATCCCTGTTTCAGATTATGCTCACGGGCGCGCTCTCGACTCTTATGCATGCGCAGATGAACCAGACGGTGGATTTTGTTCTGGCCGCGGTTCTTATTCTGGGCGGGGTGGTTGGCGCCCAGATGGGGGTTCTGGTTTCCCGGCGGATCAGAGGCGCTCAGGCGCGGATTGCTCTGGCTATGCTCGTTTTGATCGTGAGCATTCAACTCGCCGGTCAGCTTCTCGTGCGTCCGCTGGAGATTTACACGGCGGTGTCGCCATGATGTTCGTCCGGGGTCTTGTGGTCCTTCTGATTTTGCTGTTTGCTCTCCTTGAGTCTTTTCCTGTCCGCGCGGCTCAGGATGATTTGACTGTGGGGCTGGCTGCCGACCGGGTGGACATCAGCACCGGTTTTTCCGGTGCAAAAATTGTTTTGTTCGGCGTCAAATCAAAGCCCGGTGATCTTGCCGTGGTCGTGTCGGGGCCAGAGCGCGAGATGCGCGTACGCCGCAAGGAATCCGTTGGCGGCTTGTGGATCAATCGCCGTGCCATGATGTTTCATTCGGTTCCCGTTTATTATGACTATGCTCTCAGTCGCTCGGAATCCGATATTGCTCCGCTTGATGTCCGCCGTGAGAACAGAATTGGTCTTAATGCACTCGGCTTTGATCCGGAGACGAACGAAGATCCTGATGATATCGGTAAATTTCAGGAAGGTCTGATCCGAAGCCAGCAAATCGCGGGCCTTTATCCTTTGGCGCCCAAGTCGATCGTTTTCCTTAATGACGGATTTTTCCGGGCCAGTCTGGACGTTCCTTCCAACGTGCCGACGGGGGAATATACGATCCGTACGTTTTTGATCCGGGATGGGCGCATTGCAGAAATGCGCGCGATTCCTCTCAGGATTGCTCAGGTTGGTCTTTCTGCGCGGATTTATCTTTTTGCACATGAAAATGGCCTGCTTTATGGTTTGTCGACGATCCTTTTGGCGATCATGGCCGGGTTTGGAGCTCACATCTTTTTACGACGGGATTGAGACGGGTTTGATTTTTAATGGAGATATTGAAAATGCCCACGCCGCCATTACAGGAAGAAGAGGATTTCCCGCGCACAAGTCGGCGTGGAGACGGGGGGGTCTATCTGGTTTCTGCGGATGACAGCGACGAGTTTGGCGTGGCTTTGCGTTATGCGGCACGGATGGCGGTGGCAGAGCGGGGGAAACTGGCCATTCTGAGTGTAGTCGAAACAGGCGACGTTCAGCACTGGGGGGCGGTTGAGGAGCGCATGCGCCGGGAACTGCGCATGGAAACAGAGCTTTTTCTGTGGAACGTGGCGCGCCAGGTCAATGAAATCAGTGGCCTGACGCCCGTTCTCGATATTGCCGAGGGTAGCCGGACGGACTGTTTGATTGAGGCGATCAATGCCGATGCGTCTATCCGCATGCTGGTTCTGGGTGCGGAAACGGGAGCGGGAGGGCCGGGAAAACTCGTGAGCTACTTTACGGGAAAAGGGCTCGTCCGTTTGCGCGTGCCGGTCATGGTGGTTCCCGGTCATCTGGATATTCAGAATATTGACTCGCTTGTTTGAAGGCCGGGAGGACGAATTTTTGAAACGTATCAGCATTCTGGGGGCAACCGGCTCTGTCGGTCAAAGTACGGCGGACGTCATCGCCAGTGCGCGCGGTCGGTTCGAGGTCGTGGCCTTGACGGCCAATCGGGATTCTGAAAAACTTGCCGCTATGGCGGTGTCTCTGGGCGCGCGTCATGCGGTGGTGGCCGACGAGGCCGCGTTTGACGATCTGAAGGCCCGCCTGTCGGGAACGGGAATCACATGCGCGGCAGGGGCGGATGCACTGGTCCAAGCCGCTTCCGTGCCTGTTGACATCACCATGGCGGCCATTGTCGGGATGGCGGGGCTTAGACCCCTGATGGCGGCGATTGCGGGAGGCGGAGCCGTGGCCATTGCGAATAAGGAGCCACTTGTGGCCGCGGGTCGCCTTGTCATGAAGGCCGCGCGGCAGTCGGGGGCGAAAATCCTGCCCGTAGACAGCGAGCATAACGCGATTTTTCAAGTTTTCGACCATGCGCGTCCGGAGGGGATTTCCCGAATTATTCTGACCGCTTCGGGCGGGCCGTTTCTGGGCTGGAGCGCGGCAGATATGGCGCGGGCCACTCCGGCGCAGGCTGTGGCTCATCCCAACTGGTCCATGGGCGCAAAAATCTCGGTCGACAGCGCCACAATGATGAACAAGGCGCTGGAAATCATTGAGGCACATTATCTTTTTTCCATGCCCTCCGAAAAAATAGACGTTTTGATTCATCCTCAATCTGTTGTGCATTCCATGGTCGAATATCGCGATGGATCGGTTCTGGCCCAGCTTGGGGCGCCGGATATGCGTACGCCCATCGCCTTTGCGCTTGGCTGGCCGGAGCGGATCGACACGCCGGGGCGCAGGCTTGATCTGCAAGCCTTGAGCGACTTGACGTTCGCGTCGCCGGACAAGGAGAAATTTCCAGCTCTTCCGATGGCGTACGCCTGTCTGGCCTCCGGGCCGGCGGCGTGCGTCGCCTTTAATGCTGCCAACGAGGTCGCGGTCGCCGGGTTTCTGGCTGGAAGGCTTGGGTTTTCAGAGATATCCCGGATCGTTGCGCGTGCAGTGGAATCGGATTTGTCCGGGGACGTGGAAACTCTTGACGGAATATGCGATTTCGACAACACTGTGCGCCAGACTGTAAAATCCTATATCATCGGGAACGAGGGTGCGTTCGCAAAGAAGGGTTAAGAAACGACAATGCAGGAATTTTTCGATTATTTTCAGACGGCTGCGGGAAATGCCTGGATTTATGGCGGCACCTTTGTTCTGGTGCTCAGCCTCCTCGTTTTCGTTCACGAATGGGGCCACTATATCGTGGCGCGCCTGTGCGGGGTACGGGTAGAGACTTTTTCCATCGGATTCGGGAAAGAACTCTTCGGATACAACGATTCTCACGGGACGCGCTGGAAGATATCGCTTTTCCCCCTTGGTGGCTACGTCAAGATGTTCGGGGACGTGGACCCGGCAAGTGCCCAGCATACGGACGAAATCACGGATGAAAACGGCCTCACGCGCCATCTGACACCCGAAGAACAAAAGGGCGCTTTCTATAAAAAACCTGTCGGGCAGCGCGCGGCGGTTGTCTTTGCCGGTCCTGCCATCAATTTTCTGTTCGCGATTCTGGTTCTGACGGGGCTGTATGTCTGGCAGGGTCAGCCTGTAACCCCTCCTTTGGCTGCGGCGGTCATTCAGGGTGGAGCGGCGGACAGGGCAGGGTTTCAGCCTCATGACGAGGTTCTGGCCATTAATGGCGAACCCGTTCATCGCTTTGAGGAAATCAAGCGCGCGGTTATGATTGCGCTGGATACGCCGCTTGTCTTTACGCTCCGCCGGGGGGATGCCCAGCTGGATGTTACGGTTACGCCGGAGCGGGTTGAGGAAGAGGACCATTTTGGATTTCGCCATTCTCAGGGGATGATCAATCTCGTGGGGCCGGGAAACGGTCTGGCGCTCGCTGGAATCCGCGCGGTGGACGGGGTGGAGGTTAAAAATGCGGATGAGGCGCGGGCCGCCTTGCTGGCGCGCATGGATACAACCTTTCCGATCCGCATGGAAAGCGGCGGAGATGCGGGGCGCGATACGCTTTTGATTCGCCCGTTATCTGCGATGAATGCTGCGTTGAAAGACCCGGAAAGTCCGTCTTATAACGCTTTGATCATTTCTCCGCGCGGCGGGCAGGATTTCGTTCATCACGGTCTGGCAGGTAGTCTGGGCGTTGCGGTCCGGGAAACATTCGGTATCGCCGCCAGTACGCTCGACGGGCTCTGGCAGATGGTAACGGGGACGCGGAGCCCCTCTGAACTCGGCGGCATTATCCGGATTGGTGCCATGGCGGGCGACATGGCCCAGACGGGCGCGATTGCCTTGATAACGTTTACCGCCCTTCTGTCCATCAATCTGGGGCTTGTTAATTTGTTCCCCATACCGATGCTTGATGGGGGGCATCTCGTGTTCTACATCTTTGAAGCCGTCCGGGGGTCTCCCATTCCCGACCAGATTCAGGAGTATGCCTTTCGTTTGGGGCTAGCCATACTGGTTGGAATCATGCTATTTGCTAACCTCAATGACATCGTTCAGTTGGTTCTCTAGGGTAACGGGAACTCTTCCGGACGATGTTTCTTTCGTAAATGTCTCTTCACATCAAGGGGATGCGATGCGCCGCAACCTGTTTCAGTTTCTCTTCGTTTTTCCTCTCATTGCGGGGGTCTTCTTCGTGTTCTGGGGCATGGCCTATGCTCAGGGTGTCGTCCGCGATGTCAAGGTCGTGGGGAACGAGCGAATTGAGCCCGAAACGGTCCTGTCCTATATGGATGTTCGCCCCGGGGATCCCTTGAACCCGGAAACGATGGACCGTATCGTCAAAAGCCTTTATCGAACAGGGCTTTTCGCCGATGTTTCTGTGCGCCAGACGGGGGAATCCCTGGAAGTGCGGGTCGTTGAGAATCCGGTTATCAATGAAATCGCTTTTGAGGGCAACGATAAAATCAAGGACGAGGATCTTCTGGCTGAAGTCCAACTGCGTCCAAGGCAGGTCTTTACGCGTACGAAGGTTCAGTCCGATGTGACCCGGCTTTATGATCTCTACCGTCGGTCCGCGCGGTTCTCCGCCTCGATTGAGCCGAAAATCATTAAACTCGGCCAAAATCGCGTCAATCTGGTCTTTGAAATCAAGGAGGGCAGTGTCACAAAGGTGGATTCTATCCGTTTTGTTGGAAATCGCCGCTTCGGAGACGACCAGTTGCGCAGTGAAATCAGCACAAAGGAAAGTCACTGGTACAGTTTCATCAGTGCCGATGATCGCTACGATCCGGACCGTGTGTCTTATGACCAGGAAATGCTCCGTAAATTCTATCTGTCTCAAGGCTATGCGGATTTCCGCGTCGTTTCGGCCATCGCCGAGTTGTCCCAAAGCCGGGATTCTTTCTACATCACGTTCACCGTGGAAGAGGGCCCCCGCTATAAAATCGGAAAGATTGATATCAATTCGAGCCTGAAAGGCTTTAATCCCGATGTTTTGAAGGCCGATGTCCGGTTTTCGACCGGCGATTGGTATGATGCGACAGATGTTCAGAAAACCGTTGACGATATGACCAAAACGCTGGGCGATCTGCAATATGCCTTTGCGGTTGTCAGGCCCCGGATTTCGCGCGATCCGGCGCTTACGGCATTGAATATTTCGTTTGATGTTGCCGAATCCCCAAAGGTTTATGTTGAGCGAATCAATATTTACGGCAATACCCGGACGCTCGACAAGGTGATCCGGCGGGAAATTGCGCTGGACGAAGGTGATCCCTTCTCCAGAGAGAAACTGGCAAAATCCGAGCAGGATATCCGCGATCTCGATTATTTTGAAACTGTGGATGTTAAGCCCGGACCGGGCAGTGCTCCGGATAAAACCATCATTGATGTTGGTGTTTCCGAAAAATCAACCGGGGAGTTGTCTGTCGGGGCGGGGTTTTCGACATCAGACGGGCCTTTGGCTGATTTCAAGATACGGGAACGGAATTTCCTTGGGAAAGGCCAGCAGGTTGACTTTTCTACAACCATTTCAGGGGATCGAACCGAGTTCGACACATCCTTTACCGAGCCCTATTTCCTGGATCGGGACTTGTCCGCCGGGGTGGATGCTTTTCATGTTACGAGGGATTTCCAGTCTGAGAGTTCATACGACCAGCGCCGGACTGGCGGCGGACTTCGACTCGGTTATCCTTTGTCTGAGAAATGGCGGCAGAGTCTGCGTTATCAGATTGAAAACAATGATATTCGTAATGTCAGATCCGATGCATCCCGCTATATCCGCGATCAGGAGGGGACGCGCGTGACGTCGGCGGTATCCCAACGGCTGACCTATGATGACCGTGACAGCTCTCTGTTTCCGACAGATGGGATTTATTCCTGGCTTGATACGGAGCTGGCTGGGGTTGGTGGCGATGCGCATTATGTTTCTGGCAAGATCGGGAGTTCCTGGTATCACCCGGTTCTGGAAACGTGGGTTTTCAATGCTCTTGGGGAAATCGGGGCTGTTACAGGATATTCCGGGGAAGCTGTGGCCATTAACGATCGGTTTTTTATCGGCGGCAATACGTTGCGCGGGTTTGAAAAATCCGGGGTTGGGCCGCGCGATCTTGGAACCGATGATGCTCTGGGGGGAAATCTTTACTATCGCGGGTCCTTTGAACTGACCTTTCCCGTGTCCGAGGATCTGGGCCTGAAAGGGCATACCTTTAGTGATTTCGGCTCTTTGTGGAGTCTGGACGATGTGTCCGGCGTGGATATCGTGGATGAAAATTCCCTGCGTGCCTCTGGTGGGATCGGTGTGTCGTGGCGTTCGCCTATGGGGCCAATCCGGATTGATCTGGCGCAGCCTTTCCTGAAAAAAGACTATGACAAGAAAGAAAATTTCCGATTCAGTTTCGGAACGCGGTTTTAAGGGTTGCGTGCGAGGATATGAATGAAAGCGTTGTGGCGGATTCCTTTTCTGTTTCTGGTTTTTGCGGTTTTTTGTCCGGGGTTTCCTGCCTTGGTCCGGGCGGCGGAGCCGTCTGTTCCTATTGCCGTAATTGATGTTCAGGTGCTTTTGGGAAAATCAAGCGCTGCCAAAAGTCTTCAAACTCAGTTAAAGGCACGTCAGGAGGCGTTTCAAAAAGAATTTGGCGATCTTGAGGCGTCTCTTCAAAAAAAAGAAAAATCTCTGGCGGCAGAGCGCGCGTCCCTTTCGCAGGAAGATTTTGGAAAAAAGAAAAAAGCCTTTGAAAATAATCTTCTGGATGCTCGAAAAACCGTTCAAAAAAGCAAGCGTGCGTTGGACGAAGGTGTCGCCGATGCCGTTGGAAAAATTCGCTCCCGGATCATTTCGATTGCAACCGACCTGGCCAAGGAACGGGGGTATCGCATTGTCATGACGCGGGAAAATCTTGTTGTGGTGGATAAGGCCATGGATATCACGGACGATGTGATGACGCGCATGAACAAAGTGCTGCCTGATGTGAAGTTAAAGGTTTCTTCCAAGTGATTCTGGCGGGGCGGGGTTGATATTTCATGCCGGATCCAAGGTTTTTTACCCGCGCATCACCGATGACTCTTTCTGCGCTTGCCAGCCTGACTGGTGCGGAGGTCTCTTCGGGGAGTGATCCGGACTTTGAGGTTCAGGACGTTGCGCCGCTGGATACGGCTACGAAAGCCGATTTGACGTTTCTGGATAATATTCGTTATCGCGAAGCGTTTTCCCGGACGCGGGCCGGGGCCGCCTTTGCCACATCGGCGATGGCGCGTTTCGCGCCGACGTCTTTACACGTCCTTGTGACGGACAAGCCTTACCGGGCTTACGCTCTTGCGGCGCAGTCTTTCTACCCATTGCCGGACGCGCCGCCGCAAAGTGTTATTGCGCCATCGGCGTTCGTTGACTCGACTGCCATGATCGGACGGTCCTGTGTGATCGGGCCAGGGGCTGTGATTGCCGAAGGCGTGCGTATCGGGGATCAATGCCATATTGGTCCCGGTGTATCTATTGGGCGGAATGTCGAAATGGGGCCGGGCTGCATTGTAGAGGCAAATGCGAGCCTTTCTCATTGCCTGATCGGTGCCCATGTGCGGATTTATCCGGGTGTGCGGATTGGTCAGGACGGCTTTGGATTTGCCATAGATGTGTCCGGGAATGTCAAGGTGCCGCAACTTGGACGCGTTTTAATCGGCGATTCCGTCGAAATTGGCGCGAATAGCTGTATTGACCGGGGTGCGGGGCCAGATACGGTGGTGGGCGAGGGGACATGGATTGATAATCTCGTTCAGATCGGTCATAACGTGAAGATCGGGCGTGGATGTGTAATTGTGGCCCAGGCCGGAGTTTCGGGCAGTACGGTGCTTGAAGACTTTGCCGTTCTGGCCGGTCAGGCGGGAATTGCAGGCCATTTGCGCATCGGAAAGGGGGCGCGGGTCGCAGCCCAGTCGGGCGTCATGCGTGATGTTCCATCGGGGATGGAGGTTATGGGATCGCCTGCGCTGCCTCTGCGGCAATATATGCGTCAGGTTGCGTCATTAAACCGGCTGGTTCGGAAAAAGGACAGGCCGGACGGGGAAGGAGAGAAAGATGGAAACACAGCCACAGGAAACGCCAAAGATTGATATTACCCGGATCATGGAAATGATTCCGCACAGATATCCCTTTTTGCTGATTGACCGGATCGTTGATTTCGAACCCGGTGAACGGGCGGTGGGACTGAAGAACGTCTCCATCAACGAGCCTCAGTTTCAAGGCCATTTCCCATCCTTTCCGGTCATGCCGGGGGTTTTGATCATTGAGGCCATGGCTCAGACTGCTGCAATTCTGGTGGTTCATACGCTGGGCAAGGAAGCTGAAGGAAAGCTTGTCTATTTCATGTCGATTGACGATGCCCGATTTCGTAAACCCGTTGTGCCGGGGGACGCGTTGTATATCCATATCGAAAAGCAACAGGTCCGGCGGAATGTCTGGAAGTTTCGTGCTCAGGCCAAGGTCGAAGGCCGCGTGTGCGCTGAAGCCACATACAGCGCTATGATTATGGATTAAAATGTTCAGCGCTCAAGGATAGGCGCAGCTGTCGAAAGTCACTTTTGCAAAGGAACGCGCGCCTTCCGCGATGGTGAAGCGGTATTCCCGATCTTTGTAGATGACAGTGTTACGGATCGGGAGCGGGCCTTTTTTTTCTATTTTTTCGGGGACTCCGTCTCTGTCTATGGAAAATACAATCGTGACGGGGCGGGCAGGGTCGTACCACGCTTCGGGCTCGCCTTTTGCGCTGCTGGCCGATGTTCCTGTGCCGGTGATCTGGATAGCGCCTTCTGCAATGGAGACGGTGCTTTCCGATCCTTCATAAGCCGGGGTTGAAATCATGAACCGCTTGATGTCGGGATCGGTGCAGTTTCGGGGCGGTTGACCGGATCGAATGACATAGGCAAGACGCTCCGGGTCGGTTCCGTCTGCGAGCTGCTGGCGGATCAGATCGGTTAACTGGCGCAAGGGACCATCCGGCATTTCCTGAGTCATCCGGTCCTTCATTTGCTGAAACCGCAGGTCTGCGGTTTGTGCCTCGGCGCTCAGGTGCGTGATTTCGTCCTGCATGGCGATGCGCTGGCGATGCATATCCTCGATTTCCTGGCGCATGGAAATGACGGACTCCGCAGCGCTCTGACGGCCAAACCAGAATCCTACAGAAGACGAGGCCGAGATCATGGCCAGAAACACAAGTCCGCGGCTCACCCGGTTCATGGAGCGATTGCGATAGCGTTCATAGGGATTATAGCCGCCGGGTGCCGCCATGGGAGGTTACTCCGAAGATGAATTCAAACCCAGTCCCGATGTCTGGAACTCACCGATGTTTTTCAGGCCGATGCGAAACATGATTTCCGTTCCGCTATCTCCCGAGGATTCCCGTGTCAGGGTGCGGGTCGCTGTGGCAGAAAAATTGACGCACTGGCCAGTATAATCAAGTCCCAGATTGGCTTTGCGCAAGCCGGGATCCTGTCCCAGATCCTGAAGCGCGGCCGTGCGCACCCGCCACGCTCTTGCCAGTTGTACGGCGGCGCTGCCCTGAATCTGCTGACGGCTTTCGTCGATGGATGTGCCCTCGATCGGGTCGGAAAACAGATAGCGACTTCCCAGTTCAACCGGTCCGAATCGAGCGCGGGCATCAATTTCATGACGCACGGAGGCCAGAGTCTGGTCGTCGAGCTGGAATCTGTAGTTCAGTCCATAATCGTCGGCGTAGACACCTGAAATCTGTCCGACAATGTCCGATCTGCGCTCATCCAGCCCGGACCCGCTCGGGAAGGATGCCGAATCGTCTTCAAGACGAGCGCTTTGGCCCAAAAATCCGTCGATGCGGCTGCCTTCATGTCCGTGAAGACCTGTCCGGATCCCATAGGTGATGCGTGAGACATCCTCAACCCGATCCAGTCCGGGGAAACGATCCGGGTTGAAAAGATTGCTTGAATCCACCTGTGCATCCTGTGAGTCCTCGTTGGGCAGGGTGTCGTTATCGCCCGTGCGTGGAACAAGCGTCAGGGCGGCAACAGGCTCAATTGTTACATCGGCGCGTTCCATCGGTTTGACCAGAGGGAGCGAAACCACTGTGTGTGAGACGGGGACAATACGTCCTCGCGAGTCTGAATCCCCCGTTCCTGCACCTGCTGCCGTGTCTCGATCCAGAGTATGATAGGCATCCGCGCGGACCGAAAGATCCGTGACAGTCAACAGACCCGTTCCGGATTCAAAGCGTCTTTGCCAACCCGCCTTTGCAGACAGGCGGAGCATGTCCTGTCCGTCCGATCCGCTTCGGCGCAGGCCGAGCGCGCTTGTATCCACGCTCCAGCGCCCACCCAGAACTCCGCCGGGCTCTCCCATAAAGCTTGCGATTACTTCGGGCAGAACGTCCGGCTGGTCGACTTTTTCGGCCTGAACCCGCGTATCCTGGAACGCCAGAACACGCCCAACCGCGTAATCACGCCCGGAGAATCGTTCAACATAAAGTTCGTTTTCAAGAACATCCCGGTCGCCGAAATCATATTGACGCAGATACTGATCGTCGGAGGAAAGCTCCAGATTGGTGCCCGCACGCCAGCGCTCATCGATATTCCACAGCCCATCCGCGAAAATGTGGCCTCGTACTTCGTCCTTTTGGCGGACGTCCTGCCCTGCGATGCTGTCGATGCGTCCGGAATGGGTGATGCTGCCGCTGGTTTTGAGCCGGGCGTTGTTCCATCTCTGGCGGTATTCTGCCGTCAGGACAGGGTTTTCTTTGGTCGTTGTCATGACGCCGAAAGTCGCGTCGCGGTCCGGGGCGATGGACCAATAGTAACGGGGCATAAAAATGCCTCCCAGATCGCTGTTCCAGCCCAGTTTTGGAGAGACAAACCCGCTTTTACGCTTGATCGATCCATCTGCATGAGAAAAGTATGGGACCCATAGAACAGGGACGCCCAGTACATCAAAAGTTGCATTTTTATACGATATGTCCCTGCCCACTTCATCATGCGTGACTTTTTCGGCGTTGATCGACCAGAGGGGCGCACGTTCGGGGTGGGCTTTGCATGGCTCACACGGCGTATAGCTGGCCTGATGCATTTCCAGCTTCGTTCCGGCGGTGCGCTCTCCTTCTGCGGCGGTAAAGCGCGATCCATCGGCCAGAAGAGAACGCAGTCCCCGCACAAATCCATCTCGCATGGCGTTGTGAAGCTCGATTTCATCGAAGAAATGAACGTCTCCGTTGGCTTCGTTCAAGACCACATGGCCGCGGGCGGTGACCTTGTCATTGGCAAGGTCGTATGTCACCGAATCGGCCTTGAGCATGCGTCCGTCCTGAGACATTTCGACATTTCCGCTTGCCGTAACAGTCTGGGTCTGTTCGTTATGAACAACGGTTTCGGCGGTCAGGTCAACCGGGACTTCCTTTGAAAATTTAACAACATCCGCGCGCGCAACGAAAATCCCTGCGATCAGAGAAATAAGGAAAACCAAGGCAAAAACAGAATTCCTTGCCGTCGAAAGGCTCATTTTCGTTCCACCATCATTTTTTTTACCTCTGCGATGGATTTTGCAGGGTTCAGGCCCTTGGGGCACGTTTTTGTACAGTTCATGATGGTATGGCAACGGTACAGGCGGAACGGGTCTTCGAGTTGATCCAGCCGTTCGCCTGTGGCTTCGTCGCGGGTGTCGATCAGCCAGCGATAGGCCTGCATCAGGATTGCCGGTCCAAGAAAACGGTCCGAATTCCACCAGTAACTCGGGCAGGCCGTCGAGCAGCAAAAACACAGAATGCATGCTGCCGGGCCTTTGCCATCCGTTCCATTCAGGGCATCGGAATCCTCAGGCGCCTGAAGCCGCTCGCGGGTTGGCGGGGGGCTTTCGGTTTTCATCCAGGGCTCAATGGCTGCATATTGTGCATAAATATGGCTCAAGTCGGGCACAAGATCTTTAAGGACTGGCATATGAGGCAAGGGGGTAATTCTAACGTCGCCCTTGACCTCGTCGATCGGTTTTGTGCATGCCAGCGTATTCGTTCCGTCAATATTCATGGCGCAGGAACCACAGATTCCCTCGCGGCATGAGCGGCGAAACGTCAGAGACGAATCCACACTGTTTTTTATGTGCAAAAGAGCGTCCAGCACCATGGGACCACATTTTGACAAATCGATCCGGTACGTGTCCATGCGCGGATTGTCGCCCGTTTCAGGGTCGTAACGGTAGATCTGGAAGGCGCGTTTTTTTTTGGCGTCTGGCCCGGCGGCATCATGCGTTTTTCCGGGTTTAACCCTTGATTTCGGGGGGAGTGTGAATTCTGCCATGGGAGGGGGTTCCGATCCGTCTGGAACAATGTCTCAAGGAGGGACGCAATGTCATAGCCCCAGCATAAATGGCTTGAAAGGCTTTGTGAAGCGCCATAACAGGAATTTTTTGAAGGGATACCGCAGGCCGTCAAGAGCACGTATTTTTTCTGTGGACGGATCGGGAGTTTAAGTTGACGCGGAGACATTCGCTCGTTAATGTGAGGAAACAACACGAAACAAAGGCGATAACACCATGTCATCAAAGACAATTACGCGGGCAGACCTCGCGAGCGCGGTTCACGGAGCTGTCGGGCTTTCTCTTAATGATTCGGGAGATCTTGTGGATCATACCCTTGAAATCATGTCAGATTCTCTGGCTGAAGGCGCTCCGGTCAAGTTGTCCTCTTTCGGGAGTTTTATGCTCCGTGAAAAGGGGGAGCGCATCGGGCGTAATCCCAAGACCGGTGAAGAAGTTCCGATTTCTCCGCGGCGGGTTGTGACTTTTCGCGCCTCGCATATCCTTAAGGATCAGGTGAATAGAGGGTAAGCTTTAGGTTTTTGTTTAAGTAAAGCAATCCAGGTCTATGTAAATTTGTTATTTTTCCCAAAAAGACCAATCAGAATGATCGGAGGTCGCTCGTGAGTGTGTCTGAAGCCCTGAAGCCGCAATCTGTTCCGAATTCCTTTGAAAGCAATCCTCTTGAAGGACTTGTGGCAAAGGCTCTTGCGCCCGCCCCGTTGCCCAAGGCGATCGGCGTGTCGCGTCCGGCCAAGTCTCCGGCAGCGTTTCGCACCATCAGCGAGGCGGCGGAAGATCTGGGGGTGCCGCAGCACGTCCTTAGATTTTGGGAAACGAAGTTTTCATCAATTCGCCCTCTCAAACGCGGCGGTGGGCGGCGGTATTACAGGCCGGAAGATATTAATCTTCTCAAGAAGATACACAATCTTCTTTACACGGAGGGTTATACGATCAAAGGGGCTCAGAAATTTCTCAAAGGGGCCGGGCGCGGCACCGCAGCGGCTCCGGTTTCGGTGCCTGAGTCCGTTTCCGCAGCCCCTCTCTTGGCAGAAGATGTGGACGATATCTCCTCTGTTTCCGTGATGGATGCTCTCGATTCAGAGGTAAAATCTTTTCAAGCTCCTGATTCTAAAGAATTTTTTGAAGATAAGAATCTTGATTCGCCTCCGAAGCTGACACCTTTTCAACGGGAGGGGCTTCAGGCCGTTCTGGGAGAGCTTCTGGAGTTGCGTGGCCTTTTGTCTGTGGCCCGTGCCTGAATGGTCGGGGTTGGGTCAATAAAAGACTAGCGTTTGTGCGCTGGATCGGTTAGGGTGCCTCCGGTCCCGGAGGTTGACGCGGGTTCCGGTTTTGATGCGGGCAGGATGATACATCTTCACCATGGCACCGATACCGTTACCGTACGCCTTGCGCAGGGCGATGCGGAGATTGAAGCCGCGCAGCATCTGCGCTATAAGGTTTTCTACGAGGAATACGCGGCGACGCCAAGTCCCGATATGGCTCGTTTGCGCCGTGATTTCGACGATTTTGATGCCGTGACGGACCATTTGATCGTGGTTGACGAGGCTCTCGGCGCCGGAGCATCGGGAATCGTGGGGACTTATCGACTGTTGCGCGAGTCTGTTGCTCAACGCGCGGGCGGATTTTACTCAAGCAGCGAATATAACATCGCCCCCATTCTTTCCTGCGGCGTTCCGGTTATGGAACTTGGGCGATCCTGCGTTTTGCCGGCTTACCGTACGCGTCCGGTCCTTCAGCTTCTCTGGAAAGGGATCGCCGACTACATCACGCATCACGATGTCGGGATGATGTTCGGCTGCGCAAGTTTGCACGGAACCGATATTGGAAAGCATTCCAAGGCGTTGGCCTATATGTACCATAATCATCTTGCGCAGGAGTCTTTGCGTCCGCGTGCGCTGGATTCGCGCTATGTTGACATGAATCTTCATGACCGGGACTCTCTTGACGCGCGCGCGATTTTGTCCGATCTGCCTGCGCTCGTGAAGGGATATTTGCGTCTGGGAGCGTCTGTCGGTGACGGGGCTGTTGTCGATCATCAGTTTAATACCACGGATGTTTGTATTGTTCTGCCCACCACCTTTGTCAATTTGCGTTATCGAAAGCATTATGCGCGTTCGACGAAAAAGGCACTTCCTGGAATCGAGTCGCTTCCCCCCGATCATCCTTTGTTGCGGGAAACCGCCTGAAGGGCGCGTGCGGGATGGCAATTTTTCGTGCGGCGTTGAAATTGAGCGGTCTTTTGATACTCTCCGCTCTTCTGATTCCGGTTCAGGGGTTCATTCTTCGCTTTACGCGGCAAAACAAGATTTTCTATATTATTCCTCAGTTCTGGCATGGGACTATGTGCCGGATGTTCAGGATTCGGGTGCGTGTTTCGGGGGCGCCACTGAAGGGCGATCGCGTTTTATATATTTCCAACCATTTATCTTATCTTGATATTTCTGTTTTGTCTGCCCTTGCTCCTGTGTCTTTCGTGGCCAAGAAGGAGGTCGAGAACTGGCCATTCTTCGGCCTTCTGGCCCGGCTTCAGAAAACAGCCTTCGTTGATCGGGCACGCGGGGCGGCAAAGCGCTCTGGCGATCGGCTTTCCCAAAGCCTCAAGGAAGGCCGTCCCATGGTTTTATTTCCCGAAGGGACGTCTTCGGATGGGCAAAGCGTCTTGCCATTTCGCTCAGCCCTGTTTGCGGCACTGGATTCTGCGCCGGGCACCTGTGTTCAACCTGTTACGATTCGCCTTGAAGACGCTCGGACGCAAAATCAGCGGAATTCCTATGCGTGGTATGGTGATATGGACTTAATTCCACATTTGTGGGCGTTTGCAAAAGGAGGCGGCGTGGGGGTGCATGTTATCTTTCACCCGCCTTTTTCTGTGGATAAATCTGTGGATCGTAAGGAAATCGCTGCTCGGGCTTATCGAATAGTGGCGCAAGGTCTTGTCTTGCCCTTATAATGAATCCATGCGACTCGCTGCCGTGTTTGCAATTGTTTTGGGGATGGTTTTTATCGGAGATGCAGCGGGAAGGGCTGCGCGAGCTTCCGAATCGTTGTCTTTTTCTGCTGACATAAATGCGGAACCGATGGGCCGACGGGCGCTTGATCTGTTAACGAGCGCTGCGCCGGAGGTTGCCGCGATTCGTGGTTCGTTCCCCTCTGTCGCGCGGGGAGAGTTGAACGCAGATGGAACGCCGGAAATATTCCTGCGCCTTGATTTTTCTCCGGAATTTTGCCCTTTGGGCTGTACGCCTCTGGTTTTTGTGTTTGCCCGACATGATGAATCTCTTCGCATGATTGCCCGTTTCGCTGCGTTTCAGGTCCGGATGGCAGACGATGTGACGTCCGGGGTCCGGGATCTGATGGTTTATGCTGATCCGAAGAATGATTTCATCTGGACGCGGTATGTCTGGACCCCGGTTTCTCATCGCTATGAACCGTATCGGATTGACAGCAGGGGGCTTTCCGTCCCCTCGCTCCCTGCACCGGACGGGGGGTAACGTGTGGGAAAAGGGAAAAGCCTTTTGCGGGGAGACGAAAAATCCTGCTACACTGTCGGAAGGAAGGGGGAAGACGGTGCGTTCTCTGATGCGGTTTTTTACGTTTTTCCTGTGCGCTTTTTTTGTTGCGGGTGCGCCCGAGGGAGCGTGGGCTTCAAAATTGAGGGAAAAGGTCGAGATGATCGACTTCCGGCCCTATGTCGAGGGTGATATCTATGATTTTGTTCACAAGGCCCTAGCAGAGGATGTTGAAATCTATGAAAAGCCACTGGAGGAGGGTGGTCCCGCTCGTCGCTTGACCTTGTATATTGCAACAGTTGATCTCAACAAGGACGGGGTACCGGAATTTATGGCCAGCATGGATCGATCAACTTTTGAGGTCGAGAAGGGGGCTGAAAATCCGCCGATTTATATCTTTACGGTGGATCCCGGTGCAAAAAATCTGCGCCAGATCGGGATGTTTCCGGCGGCTTCGGTGCTTTTGGGGTCTTTGTATACGGCGCAGTTCAGAAATTTGCTGGTTAATCCCGATATTCGGGACCCAACGCGGTTTATTACGTACCGGATGAGTATTGATGGAAGGCGTTATGTCGTATGGAAGGAATGATGGGGGCTTTTTTTTCTAAAGGCTGGAGTCTTCGTCTTGGTGTCCTCGTTTGCGCGGGGGGCGGGATGATCTCCGGTGCGTGGGCGGCGGATCTGGGAAAGCCGAATCCGACTCCGGGCTATGATCAGAACGGCACTACGTACAAGAGTCGCTATCAGGAAGGCGATCCGATTGGCTCCGACAAGGCGTGGAGTCCGGGATGTGACGGCGATGTGATGAATACTATTTTTGCCCGGGCGTACCTGAACGCCCAGCAGGATATCATGGTCAACCAGACCCTTATCCAAAAGCCCGACAGCGTGTTCGAATATACCTGTTTTGACAAATGGCCGGGGATTGTGGCCGAGAAAATCCCGCCTTTGTTCAGCAAAAGCGATGCGTTCAAAAGCATTCAGATTGATGTGGGGACGACCCGCGGACCACGCATTGACAATACAGGTTTTGCCTCCGATCCGGCAGAATACCCGATGCGCGATGTTCTGGGACGAACGATCATTCCGATTCTGACGCAGTATCTGAACGCTAATTTCCCTAAGGGTTATCTGGGTGGAACGACGACGTTGAATTATAACGGACGCCCTGCCTCGCCCGCAATCGGGGACGGGACGTATTCCTGTGACGAAATGAACAAGGTCTGGGCAATTGCCAAGTGTGTTAATTTCATGGATGCCGGGATTTATACCGAAACAGGGAACGGGCTTTTTTATGAATTCGAGGATCTGGTCGTATCAGTAGATGCGTCCGGAACGCCCACGGGTTTTGATCCGCGTATTCACCCGGAACCGTGCAATAATCCGCCCGCGCAATACAGTCAGGCGATGATTGACCTGTCGAATAACGCCGTGAAGGCGTTCTCCCGTCTGGAGCCTTTCAAGCCTCCGCCAACCGCGGCGAAAACGGACTGGACCGAATTGCTTCGGCCAGGTCAGTGTGAGAATACCTATCCGATTCCAACGGGGCTGAAAGTCAAGCGCGACGAAAAAATTATGGATGGCTCTTTGGTAATCGACATTAAGCCCTATGAATATGACGAATTTGCCTGTCCTGTTCCGGGGTGTAATTACGACTGGGAAGAGCATAAATGCATTTCTGACTATAAGGAGCGCAGCAAATTTCCGTAATGCTTATTTGATTGCGGTGGCGCGATCCGGTTAGAATTAAGGGGTGGGAGGATATCCGGGCATGACAGGGGCAGAAAGTTGGGGTAAAATCATCTGCAATGTCGGTGTTCGCCCGACGCGTTTGGCGGGGGAGTCTGTAGTGGTTCGCATGCTTGAAAACGGGCGGCTGGTTTTTCTGGCGTTGGCGGGGCTTTGTCTTTTGGCCTTGAGTGCCCCGGCGGTGGCGGCCTGCGTTTCCGATCCGGGAGACAATGCCATTGCTACATCGTCCTGCGATTGCAATACATGGAAATCTCTGGAATCTCGCGGATGGCTGGAGGCGCAGCGGGAAATCACCCAGAACCAGAATCTGATTGCCAAGCCTGACAGCACTCTCGAATATTCCTGTCTGGATACCTTTGCCAATGTGGCTGCCGGGCCGGGCGCGGATTCGTTTAGCGATACGACGGTGTTCGGTGCTGTCGATGGGCGTACGACCATCTCGACGGATTTGGCTTTAACCAGTGTTGTCGGGTCGTCCAACGCGGCTTATGGGTCGCAATACGACCATACATTTCTGGGAGGGCGGGGTGGTGTCGATCACACACTTTCTCCGGTTGTCACGGGCGGCGCCTATAACTGTCAGGCGATGCGTCAGGCGTGGGATGCTGCGCGCTGTGCCAACTTTATGGCTTTCCCGCAGGATGGGTTTTTCTCGTTTGAGGATCATGCTGCGGATGAAAAGCGAAAACTTCCTACGCCGTGCAACCCGGATTCCCGCTGGTCCGGGCAGCTTCAAACGGCCTTGACCAACACGCCGTGGCAGGCGCAGTTTTCTGGACCTGCAGGGACAACCTATGGCGGAATTGTCACGCAGTTAACGCCGGGATCTTGCGGCGCTCCGCAATTCACCGGGGTTCAGGTCAATTCCCTGGGGCGGAGCTATCCGGATGCGTTTTGTACCAATCCGGGGTGCCATTATAATGGGTCTGCCTGCGTTCCATAGAGGATGAACGCTCTATCCTGCCGCTTTCTTCTCATCCGTCTCGATGCGCGGGAAGACGCCTTGCGGGGCGGGCAGCAGGGTGCCGGATTCGAGCGCATAGGCTGCGTCGATTTGTGCAAAGGTCCGTCTGTCTTGCGCCCGGCCCAGTTGATCCAGAATTTTCCCCGCGCCCTCGGGGATGACGGGCTGGACGATCAAGGCCAGACAGCGGATGGTTTCGGCCAGAACGTAGAGAACGGTTTCCATCCGGGCCAGATCCGTTTTCCTTAATGTCCACGGAGCCTGCGCGTCGATATAGGCATTGGCCGCGTTGATGACGTCCCAGATTTTCTCCAGCGCCTTGTGAATCCGCACGGCGTCCAGTTCAATCCGCACGGCGGGCAGCATCCGGATCCGGGCATGGTCCAAAAGCGCCCGGTCTGCCTCGCTCAAGGGGCCGCAAGCCGGAACCTTTCCGCCGCAGTTTTTCGCAATCTGGGCGAGAGTTCTTTGCGCCAGATTCCCAAGGCCGTTGGCCAGATCGGCATTGATGCGGTTGGTCACGTTTCCATGCGAGAAATCGCCGTCATTGCCAAAGGGAACCTCGCGCAGCAGGGCATAGCGCGTGGCGTCCACCCCGTACCGGGCTACCAGATCATGCGGCGAAATCGCATTGCCGAGCGATTTGGACATTTTCTGGCCTTCAATCGTCCACCATCCATGAGCGAAGACGCATTTGGGGGGCTTGAGACCCGCCGACATGAGGAAGGCCGGCCAGTAGACGGCATGAAAGCGCAAGATATCCTTGCCGACGACGTGGAAGTCTGCGGGCCAGAATTTCCGGAAATTTTCTGATCTTTCATCCGGATAACCCAGAGCCGTGATGTAGTTGGTGAGGGCGTCAACCCACACATACATGACGTGCTTCTCATCGCCCGGAACCGGCACGCCCCATGGAAAATTCGTGCGGCTGACCGACAGGTCGCGCAGGCCTGATTTGACGAAACTGAGGACTTCGTTGCGGCGGCTTTCGGGCTGGATAAAATCCGGATGTTTGTCGTAAAACTCAAGCAGCCGGTCGCCCCACGCGGACAGGCGGAAGAAATAGCTTTCCTCTTCCACCCACGCGCATTCCGCGCCAGAGGGTGCGATCTTCACGCCGCCCGGCCCGTCCGTCAGTTCGTCTTCGCCGTAGAAAGCCTCGTCGCGCACGGCGTACCATCCGGCGTATTTATCAAGATAAATATCGCCGTTTTCTTTCATTTTTTCCCACAGGGCGGCGCAGGCAGCTTTGTGGCGTGGTTCGGTCGTCCGGATGAAATCGTTGTTTGTTATATTCATAATGGGAAGGATATCGCGGAAATTCTGCGAGACTTTATCCGTAAAGGCCTGGGGGTCGGTTCCGGCGACCAGCGCGGCCTTGTGGACTTTTTGTCCGTGTTCGTCGGTCCCGGTCAGAAAAAACACATCAAATCCGTCCAGCCGTTTGAATCGCGCCAGAACGTCGCATGCCACGGTCGTATAGACATGGCCGATATGGGGCGCATCATTGACGTAATAAATCGGCGTCGTGATGTAAAAAGAAGGTCTGGTCATGAGTACGGTTTCTCGTGGCTTTCTTTGGTGACAAGAGGGACTATATCATGTGGACTATATTCGTAAACTGTTTGATTTCAACGGCAGAATTTTCGGAAATCTTCTTGAGATGTCCCTTTTTGTATCTTGCCCATAGAGAAAAGATTATCTTTATCAACCGCATCAACGCTTTCGCAGGATGACCTGAGGGGCTTGAATGTTTCGGGGTCGGCCCACTCTACAACAATTGCCATATTGCTTGCATTGGGCATAGGCTTGTAAAAAACAGAATCCTTGTCCTTGGCATACTGGTAATCGAGTACCTCAAAACTTTCGTTGTCGCAAGCATCCAGAACTTCTTTTTGTGTCGTATGTTTGGAAAATGGATCCCACGAGGTTGTCATCCACAACTCGCATGTCTGTCTTACTTCTGTGTGTCCACGATGAGGCACGAAGAAAGCCATTGCAAAAACCACAAAGAAGGGGAGTCCGCTTAATAAAGGAGACATTCTTTGAACCCTCTGGAGGAAGTTTTCAGGCCCCGCGCAGGATCGAAAACGTGTTCAACACGGCTGTTTTGCGATCCAGACTTGCGGACGCGGCGCGGCCAAGCGTTTCCTCCAAGTCTTCACATATTTCCATCAGGCGTTCAAGCGGATAATCGCTCAGCCATGCGCCAAGGCCCAAAGAGGCCAGCGGGGCGGGCAAATCCGTCCGCCCGGCGGCGCGCAGACGCACAAGGCGCGTGAAAATCCGCACCAGAAAGTCGCGAAACGCGTTCCATTGAGGTTCCTTTTCCGAACCGTCGAGGCTGGCGGCCAGAGCATGAATTTTCTCCCACGGGGCCGGGGTGCGCGGGTTCAGAAAGCCCCCTGTTTGTCGTAAGATGGATTCGGCCTCGGGCTGGGTCATGGACAGGGCCGCGCCGATGCTGCCCTCGCACAGGGCGGCGGGAAGGGCGGTCGCGCCGGAAGAAAATCCAAGGCGGGAGAGAATTTCGGAAACGGTCTGCGGCGTCAGGGGCGCAAACGGAACAATCTGCGCGCGCGAGCGGATGGTGGGCAGCATTGCGCCGAGGCGGTGCGCAACCAGAACGACCATCGCGCCGGGCGGCGGCTCTTCCAGAATTTTCAAAATGGCGTTCTGGGCCGGGCGGGTCATGGTGTCGGCATCGTCCACGATCACGACGCGCCACCCGCCGCTTGAGGCCGTCAGGCGCAGGAACGGAGCCACGCGGCGGATCTGCTCGATCCCCAGTTCAGCCTTGAGGCGGCCTTTGTCCTCGTCGAAGAGGCGTTCAACGGTCAAAAGATCCGGGTGACCGCCGGAGGCGATCTTCTGAAAAATTGGATCGTCCGGAGGCATGCCGAGATTTTCCGGGGGCGGGGGGGGCTCCGGTGCGCCGAACAGGCCGCCATCGTCGGTCTGTGCCGGTTGGCGGAGCAAAAACCGCGCGAGGCGAAAGGCCATGGTGGCCTTGCCGATGCCCGGCGGTCCGGAGAAAATCAGCCCATGCGGCATGCGCCCGGATGCGGCCATGTCCAGCAAAGCCCGCTCAACCGCCTCATGCCCCAGACACAGCGGATTGGCGCGGGGCGGCAGGGCGTCGATCGGGACAGACTCCCCGCCGGACGAGTCCGCGTCGGAATCGTCTGCATCCAGCATTTCGTCGTCGTCGTCAGGAAACAGCATCGTTTTTTTATCCGGTCCTCGCTCCGCGCGGGGATGACAGTGGTCTGCCCCTATTTTCGGTCCAGTTCCGTATCGAAACACCGCTGGTAATATTCCGCCACGGTCTGACGCTCGGCTTCGTCGCAGCGATTGAGAAAGCTCAGGCGGAACGCCATTTCCCGGTCGCCGAAAATCAGCATATTCTCGGTCCAGCTCAAAACCGTCCGTGGCGACATAACCGTGGACAGGTCGCCGTTGATGAAGCCTTGGCGCGTCATGTCGGCCATACGAACCATTTTTGAAGCGTTTTCGCGCCCCTCCGGCGTGTCCAGATCGGGGATTTTCGACAGGACAATTTTGACCTCTTCCTCGTGCGGGAGGTAATTGAGGCTGGCCACGATGTTCCAGCGGTCCATCTGGCCCTGATTGATCTGCTGGGTTCCGTGATACAGGCCCGTCGTATCGCCCAGCCCCACCGTGTTGGCCGTCGCGAACAGGCGAAAGGCCGGGTGCGGGCTGATGACCGTGTTCTGGTCCAGCAAGGTCAGGCAACCTTCGGCCTCCAGAACCCTCTGGATCACAAACATCACGTCCGGGCGTCCGGCGTCGTATTCGTCGAACACGAGCGCGACCGGATTCTGTAAAGACCACGGAAGGAGCCCTTCGCGAAACTCCGTGACCTGTTTCCCGTCGCGCAGGACGATCATGTCCTTTCCCAGAAGATCCATCCGGCTGACGTGGCTGTCGAGATTGATTCGCACGCAGGGCCAGTTCAGGCGCGCGGCGATCTGTTCGATATGGGTGGATTTTCCGGTGCCGTGATAGCCCTGGACCATCACCCGGCGGTTAAAGGTGAATCCGGCCAGAATCGCAAGGGTTGTGTCGTGGTCGAATCGATAGGTTTTGTCGATATCTGGCACGTTCGGGGTGGTGACGCTAAAGCCCGGCACGTCCCAGTCTGTGTCGATTCCAAAGGTCTCGCGGACGTCAAATGTCGTATCGGGAAGCCGTTCGCGCAAGGGCGGGAGCGGTGGGGGCGCGGCAGGCGTCGCAGGCTCCGGCGCAGTGGATACGGGCGGAGCCGTGCGGGGTTGGGCCGCCGGTTGTGTCCGGGGCGCGGGCGAATCAGGGGACTTGCGTTTGTCGGACATCAGGCGCATCTCGCAGGCTACCGTTTTGAAAGGATAAAGGTGAAAACCGGATTGTTTCAGGCCACTGTTTTCTTGTAGGCCTGGCACAGGATCGTATAGGCCATGTTGACGATCTTCAAGACCTCTTCTGAGGTTTTATCGCCGCCCGTCCGGTCGGGGTGGTGGAGGCGCACCAACTCGCGGTATCGCAGGCGGATCTCTTCTATGGTGACGGGAACGCTCAGCCCCATATGGGAAAGCGCCTGTGCCTCGGGCGAGGGGGGCAGGGTGTCTGGCGCTGCGCGGTGTCTGGTGCGCGGTTTTTCCGACGAATCACCAAAGAATTCCCGGATTTTTTCGTGAAGGGCTTCCTGAAGTCGTCCGTCAATGTCATAACGCCTTGTCGGGCGTTCGCCATACAGGCTGCTCAGGATATGGTCCTGAATCTGGTCGTCGCTCAGGCCCTCAAAGTAGTTCCATGCCTTGTTGTAGTCCTGAACATGCTCCAGACAAAAATGGTAATATTCTTTCAATCCCCGGTCTTTGGGCGCGCGGTGGGTGCCCTCGCCCGTGCAGCCCGGCGCATCGCACAGGCGGGCGCGGGGTTTTGTTCCCGCATGGTCCTGGGGATCGTCAAATTCCGGCGATTTTTCCTTTAACCTGATCCGGGGCATCCTGCCATTATACAAAATTTTGAAGGCAAAAGGGAAGAGGAGAACCCACCCCTCTCCCTCGATCCCTCTCCCCCACAGGGGGAGAGGGAAGGTGAGGAGCGCCGATCCGAAACAGGGAGAGGGGGAGGGCTTATGCCGCTTCTTTTTGCATTTTCTCGCTCAAAATGCGGGTCAGGCGTTGCCACTGCGCCCCGGAAAACAGGTGCGCATAGACAAAGGCCAGCCAGCCATTCTTCCGCCATTCCAGAATGGTCGCATCGGGCAGCTCGGCGAATTTCTTTTCGTCGATGATCCGGAACCCCGAAAAGTTAATGCGGGCCTTGTCGCCGACATTGATTCGGGCTTCACGCTCCACCAGAACGCCAGAGGCGGCAATCGCCTTGGAAAACGCCGCCGTTTGAAGCGCCGCCGCGTGGTATGATTTACAGAATTCCAGCGCGCTTTTGGCCAGAGGTGAGGCGCTGCCATCTTTTTCAAAAAAAGGCTGGTCGCCGTTTTCCTGAACGGTGGCGTCCGTCATGTCCATGCACAAGGTCAACTGGTCCCCGCCCGGAACTTCCGAAAAAATAAAGGGATAGCGACGGATATAGGACGGAATATACATGTCCGCGGCCCAGTGGTTTTTGGCATCCAGAAAGAGATTTTCTCCATCCCGCAGGCCCAGAATAGCCACCGGCGTTGCGTTTTCGTCCGGCGAAAAAGCGATGGGATAGAACTGGGAAATCTGTGGCATTTCAATGGCATTGACCGGAACGGCGTTGACCTTTGAAACAAAGCTCAAGCCCATGTTTTTCTTTAAGGACAAATTCGCGTGCTTTTGTTTGTCCAGCGGAACCGGGTTTGAGTAAAACAGCGGGAACCGCCCGGCGGGCCCAGCGCCGTCTTTTGTCTGTGCGGGGGTTTTCGGGGCGGGGGTTTCTTTTTTAGCCATAAGGTTAAATCCTGTTTTCTTTCGTTGTGACGATCCAAGAGGGTTATGAAAATCGACGCGGAAACTTTTGTCCGGAAAAAGCCCGAAACGGTTCCCTTGCCGTAATTGACGTATAGTCTAAAGGGTTCTTCGTTAATTTTGCAACTCTCTTGTGCCTTTTTTCGTTTGTGGTAAACAGGCATGGACATGAAATCATTGCCTTACATCGAATCTTCTTCTTTGCCTTTGTCCGAGAAGCTTGCGTGGATCCGACTTTCGCGGACGGAACATGTCGGGCCGGTGACGTTTTTCCGCCTGATGGATCTGTATAAAACCGCATCGAAAGCCCTTGAGAAGCTTCCATCCATGGCGCGGCGCGGGGGGCGCGTGCCGGTCATTCCGCCGTTGAGCGCCATTGAGCGGGAATATGAGGCCACGCGCAAAATGGGCGGGGAGATTCTGGCGGCGTGCGAAGCGGACTATCCTCTGGCGCTCAGTCCTTTGGAAGACGCTCCGCCGGTTTTAAGCGTTCTGGGCGATCCGTCCATCCTGGCCCGCCCGTGCGTGGCGATCGTGGGGGCGCGGAATGCGTCTCTTAATGGGCGGAGATTTTCCGAAAAACTGGCGCGCGATCTGGGCGCGGCGGGGCAGGTCGTCGTCTCGGGTCTTGCGCGCGGAATTGATACGGCGGCGCATGAGGGGGCCTTGTCCACCGGGACGGTGGCCGTTCTGGCTGGCGGCGCGGACGTTGTCTATCCGGAGGAAAACCGGGCCTTGTACAACGCCATTCGGGACCGGGGCGCGGTTGTCGCCGAAAGCCCGCTCGGCTTTCCTCCGAGGCCTCAGGATTTTCCGCGCCGGAACAGAATCGTCTCGGGTCTGTCCGCCGGAACGGTGATTGTCGAGGCGTCGCTGCGTTCCGGCTCGCTCATCACTGCGCGGCTGGCGGCGGAGCAGGGGCGGGATGTGTTCGCGGTTCCGGGTTTTCCGGGCGATCCGCGCGCGCAGGGGCCAAATGCCCTGATTCGCGATGGGGCGGTCCTGATTCAGAGCGCCGAAGACGTTCTCTCGCACCTGAACGATTTTTCCGGCGGGCGGCCTTTTGCCTTGAAAGAAAGTGCGGGCGGGACGTATGCGCCGGACCTGTTCGACGAACCGCCGCCGGAAGACGAGGCGATCTTGAACGACGTGCGGGATGTGATTTTACGGAATATGTCGCCCGCACCGGTGGAGGTTGACGAACTGGTCCGTTCGTGTCAGTTGACTATTCCGGCGGCGCAAGCCATCCTGCTCGAACTCGAACTGGGGGGCGCGGTGCGGCGTCTGCCGGGGAACCGGGTGTGTCTGGTGGGGTAGCGCGCTAATAGCAAGGAAAAAGATTTTGACCCGGAACGTCGTCATCGTCGAATCGCCCGCCAAGGCGAAGACCATCAATAAATATCTGGGCAACGACTATGTGGTTGTGGCGTCGTTTGGCCATGTGCGCGACCTTGTGAACAAGGACGGGTCGGTCGCCCCGGACGACGATTTCGCGATGAAGTGGGAGTTGAGCGAAAAATCCGCCAAGCCGTTGAGCGAGATTAAAAAGGCTCTTAAAGGGGCTTCGGCCCTGTTTCTGGCCACTGACCCTGACCGGGAAGGAGAGGCGATTTCCTGGCATGTTCAGGAGATTCTGGAGGACAAATCCCTGCTCAAGGGCATGACGGTCCGGCGGGTGACCTTCAACGAAATTACGAAAAAAGCCGTTCAGGCGGCCTTCACGCAGGCCCGCGATCTGGATACGCACCTGATTGAGGCCTATCTGGCGCGCCGGGCGCTGGATTATCTGGTCGGATTTTCGATATCGCCAATTTTGTGGCGCAAGCTGCCCGGTTCGCGCTCTGCCGGTCGGGTGCAGTCGGTTGCGCTGCGCCTTGTCTGCGAACGGGAAACCGAGATTGAAAAATTTATTTCCGAAGAATACTGGTCGATTGATGCGAAGCTGAAAACGCCTGATGGCGCGCCCTTTACCGCGCGCCTGTCCCAGCTGGACGGCAAAAAACTCGATAAAATGGCGATCAAGGGCGAGGCCGGGGCGGATGACGCCGTGGCCAGAATTCGCGCCGGGGCGCTGTCGGTCGCAAAGGTTGAGAAGAAGCAGGTTCGGCGCAATCCGTGGCCGCCTTTCATTACGTCAACCCTTCAGATGGAGGCTTCGCGCAAACTGCGCCTGTCCGCCGCCCAGACGATGCGTCTGGCCCAGAAACTCTATGAAGGGGTTGATATCAAAGGGGAAACGGTTGGACTCATCACCTATATGAGAACCGACGGGACAACCCTGTCCGAAGACGCGGTGACGCAGTGCCGCGAGGTGATCCGTGACAAATTCGGCCTGAAATACCTGCCCGATGCGCCGCGCCTGTACAAAACCAAGGCCAAAAACGCACAGGAAGCGCACGAGGCCATCCGTCCCACGGATCTGACCCGCTTGCCGGAAGATGTCGCGGCGGTGGTCGATCCGGAGATGGCGAAACTGTATGATCTGATCTGGAAACGCACCATGGCCTCCCAGATGGAAAACGCCGTTCTGGATCAGGTCGGGGCGGATATCGCCAATGAAAAGGGCGATGTGGTCCTGCGCGCCAGCGGCTCGACGATCGCGTTTGACGGATTTTTGACGCTTTACCATGAGGACAAGGACGACGAGGCCGAAGACGACGAGGAAAACCGCCGCCTGCCGCCTTTGTCCGAAGGCATGAAAACCCCGCTGGTC
Source organism: Rhodospirillales bacterium (assembly GCA_020638285.1). Taxonomy (GTDB): domain Bacteria; phylum Pseudomonadota; class Alphaproteobacteria; order Micavibrionales; family Micavibrionaceae; genus JACKIV01. The sequence continues at coordinate 142,505 of JACKIV010000003.1, forward strand.
GAGGTTTTGCCGGAACAGCATTTCACCCAGCCCCCGCCGCGCTATTCCGAGGCCACATTGGTCAAGAAAATGGAGGAGCTGGGCATCGGGCGTCCGTCCACCTATGCGTCGATCTTGCAGGTTTTGCGGGATCGCAATTATGTTACCCTCGAGAATCGCAGGTTTATTCCAGAGGATCGCGGGCGTCTGGTCACGAGCTTTCTGTCGAAATTCTTCACCCGCTATGTGGATTATGGATTTACGGCGGGGCTGGAGGAGGAGCTGGACGCCATCTCCAACGGCCATGTGCTCTGGAAGGAAGCGCTGCGCCAGTTCTGGAAAGACTTTTCCAAAGCCATTGAAGACACCAAAGACCTGACCATCACGCAGGTCATTGATACGCTGGACGCCGAGCTGGGACCGCATTTCTTCCCGCCGCGCGAGGATGGTTCCGATCCGCGCTCCTGCCCGGCCTGTTCCGAAGGCCGTCTGTCCCTGCGCCTCGGGAAATTCGGGGCGTTTGTGGGGTGTTCGAGATATCCCGACTGTCGCTATACGCGCCCTCTGGTTGTGCCTGTGGAGGGCGAGGGGGGCGAGAGCGAAGCCGCTGCGCAACTGGGGAATGCCCCGAAAATTCTGGGGGACGATCCCTTGTCCGGGCGTACGGTCAGTCTGCGGCGCGGGCCGTACGGGCCTTATGTCCAGATTGATCCGCCGCCCGTCGTGGCGGAAACGCCGGAGGCGCCGGTCTCTATGCCCGATCCCGCTCCGGAGGATGTCGCGCAGGAGCCTTCGGACGGCAAGAAGAAAAAACCAAAGAAAAAAGCCAAGGCCAAAAAACCGCCTGTCGAAAAACCAAAGCGGCAAGGCTTGCCACGCGGGATGAGCATCGAAAGCGTCGATCTGGGCGTGGCGTTAAAGCTGCTTTCCCTGCCGCGCGACGTGGGCGCGCATCCGGAGACAGGCAAGATGATTCAGTCCGGGATCGGACGTTTCGGGCCGTATCTCAAGCATGATGATAAATTCAAATCCATTCCAAAAGACGATGATGTCTTGACCATCGGAATTAACCGTGCCGTGGACCTTCTGGCGCAGGCCAAAGAGGGCGGCGGGCGCAAGGGCGGGTGGAAAAAACGCCCCGCTGGTGAGACTCCGGACCCGAAAACTGCCCACACCGTCAAGGCCAAAGGCAAGCCAAAGGCCAAATCAAAAGGGAAACCCACCGCAGGGAAAAAGGTCGCCGGGAAAACGTAAGATTTGTTCCTATTCGGCGATACGGCAAGTCAGGCGCGCAGATCCATCAGTTCGGGCCTCAATCTGCCCTTCTCCCCCTACAGGCAGGGCATAAAGCGGTCCGCTATGCCCGAACGGAGCGTTCAGGATGATCGGGATGTCGCACCCGTCCAGATGTTCCGCCACGATGTCGCGCAAGGTCAATCCAAAGGGCCGTCCGCTGTCCTTCATGTCTGCGAAATGTCCCAGAACAAGGCCGGCGATCTTCCGGAATATTCCGGCTCGGGCTATCTGGGCAAAGCCCCGATCGATGCGGCTGATTTCCTCGCCAACGTCTTCCAGAAACAGGATAGCGCCCGAGCAGTCCGGCATATCATGCGTTCCGACAAGGCACTGAATCAACGCCAGATTTCCTCCGAACAGGGGAGCTTGCGCGATGCCGGGGCGGAAAATTTCGACCTCGTCGACGGGCAGGCAAACACTCTCGCCGCTGAGGAGTTTCAACAGATGGTCCAACTCGGCGCCTTTGCGAACACGTTTAAGGACGGGGCCGTGGATGGTGGTTAATCCTGCCCGCGCAGTCATGGTATTCAGGAGGGCCGTTGAATCGCTAAAGCCTATGAACGGCTTGGGATGGTTGCGAATCAAATCCCAGTCAATTCGGTCCAGAAGATGCAGCGCCCGGTTTCCGCCGCCCGCCGCCCACACGGCGCGGATATCCGGATCGGTAAACAGATCGTGCAGCGCCGAAATTTTCTCGGCATGAGTCCCGGCGGACTGGTTCCACCGGGCATAGGTCTGGGGGTGAATCCGGACACGAAACCCCCGCGATTCGAGCGCAGAAATCCCCGCCGCCAGATCGTCCGGCAGGACGAAGCTGGAGGGAGAACACACCCCGATCGTATCGCCGGGGCGAAGGGGAAAGGCGGCAGGCATAGCCGCTAAAGCGTAGCAGAAATGTCTACAGGAGACAGCGTTTTCTTTCTTTCACTGAAATCAAGCCGTTTGTTCTGAATAAAATCAGGGTTTTCGATATCAAGAAACAGAATCCACTGTTTTGTCGTGGCGGGATTTTCTCCTTGGGGAAAAAGCTTCGGGACCGCCAGAAGGAGAACGGGGCAATCCAGATCGACATGATCCTGAGGCAAAAATGCAGGCCCGATATCTTTTGGGCCGAATGTGATTCGTGGCTGGAGCGTCACGATCCTGTTTCCCGGAGTCTCGATCTGATAAGGATGACAGATCAAGGGGAATGTTCCGTTCGACAGAGGGGTACGTCCCCATTTCTCAGGATTGAGGTAAAACAGGCGTGGCTGGCCGTCCTGTTTCCATCGGTTTGTCGACAGGGCATTGAACACTCCCGAAAGCCGTTTTGGACCTGCGACCAGAAAATCGGACAAAGTAGGCAAGGTGTTTTGGTATCTTACTTTTGAATTGCCAAGACGCTCAAGGCTCTGGAAATCCAGAGGATGGAAGAAATCCCGAACAGCATGGATGTTGACAATTTCGCGTTGATAGTAAAGAGGATCAATCTCCAGAAGCCCCTCTTTTTCAAATTTCCGGATCTGTTCGGGCGAGACTTCCCAGCCTTTGAGGATCTTTTTATTGAGGTGAAACCGCAGTCCGATGGAGGGGTTAAAATCCTTATGTCCGCTGTGCTGGGCGGCAGACTCTTCATGGTTGCAGCCTTTGACATGATTGTCTTTTTTCTCGGCGCGGAAGGTGTCCGGAATCTCCCTGCATCCCTGTTTTCTGTATCCGCTGACAAATATCAGGGGGGCGTCGCACCCGTCGCCGGGGCACTGGATGTTTCCTTTGTCTGATGATCGATATTCCTGTGGCTCAATGAAATTCCTGTTGTCGCGGGGAACCTTCAATCGCGCCAGAGGGAATTTATATTGCCAGGTATTCCAAGCGTTTCTTAAAGGGTCTGTTGCCATGAGATCATCATTTATGACAACGAGCAGTAAAAGGCAATGTTTTTGTTGACCCATTGCCTTTGCTTTCATGAGGGAATCGGCGCGAATCCATTGACAACCCCTTCATTTCCGGGCTTGTATCTCCGGGCCATGGCCAGACAGGACGACGAGATTGCCCGGCGGCGGACTTTTGCGATTATTTCGCACCCGGACGCCGGAAAGACCACCTTGACGGAAAAGCTCCTGCTTTTCGGCGGGGCGATTCAGCTTGCCGGAATGGTCAAGGCCAAGGGCGAGCGCCGCCGCGCCCATTCCGACTGGATGAAGGTGGAGCAGGAGCGCGGGATTTCCGTTGTCTCCTCGGTTATGACATTCGAGAACAACGGAATTGCCTATAACCTGCTTGATACGCCGGGGCACGAGGATTTTTCAGAAGACACCTACCGGACCTTGAGCGCCGTGGACAGCGCCGTGATGGTGCTCGACGCCGCCAAGGGGATTGAGCCGCAAACCCTGAAATTATTCGAGGTCTGCCGCCTGCGCGATGTGCCGATCATCACCTTTATCAACAAGATGGACCGCGACGGTCAGGAACCTCTCGACCTGATGGACGAGATCGAAAAGCGTCTGGCGCTGGACGTGACGCCGCTTAGCTGGCCCATCGGGATGGGGCGTGATTTCCGGGGGTGTTATGACCTTCTGGACGACCAACTGGTTCTGTTCGACCGCAGCAAGGGCGAGGTTCTTCAGGACGGCCTGCGGTGCCGGGGGCTTGACGATCCGCAGATCGACACGGCCCTGTCGTCCGATCAGGCCCGAAAACTGCGCGAGGACGTGGAGATGGTCCGCGCCCTGTGCAAGCCGTTCGACCGCGACGCCTATCGCGAGGGCCATATGTCCCCGGTCTTTTTCGGCAGCGCAATCAATAACTTCGGGGTGAGGGAGCTTCTGGCCGGGATCGGGCGCTTTGCCCCTTCGCCGCGCCCGCAGAAAACCTCCGTCCGGGATGTTCTGCCAGAAGAATCAAAGGTTTCCGCCTTTGTCTTTAAGATTCAGGCGAACATGGACCCGAAACACCGTGACCGCATGGCGTTTTTGCGGATTTGCTCCGGCACCTTCCGGCGCGGGATGAAGCTCAAACATGTCCGCTCGGGCAAAATGCTCACCATCCACAGCCCCCAGATGTTCTTTGCCCAGGACCGGGAAATGGCGGAAGAGGCCTTTGCGGGGGATATTATCGGCATTCAAAGCCACGGGAATCTGCGCGTGGGCGATACGCTTACCGAAGGCGAGGAGGTCCGGTTCACGGGTCTGCCGAGCTTTGCGCCGGAAATGATGCAGCGCGTGCGCCCGGATGACCCTATGAAGGCCAAGCACCTGCAAAGCGCTCTGGAGCAACTGGCCGAAGAAGGCGCGGCGCGGGTGTTCAAGCCCAATATGGACTCGGGCTGGATCGTCGGGGTCATCGGCCCCTTGCAGTTCGATGTTCTGGCCGATCGCATCCGCACGGAATATGACATTCCGGTGCGATTCGAGCCTACGGCCCTGTATGCGGCGCGGTGGGTTTCGGCGGACGATCATAAGGCATTGAAATCGTTCGTTGATTCTAGCGGCGGCGCGATGGCAGCGGATCACGACGGCGACCCGGTCTTTATGGCCCGCAACGCCTGGCACCTCGACGAGGCCACGAGAAAAAATCCGGATATCCGGTTTGCTGCGGTGAAGTGATCGTCCTCTTTTGCCTTTTTCTGTCTTTTCATAAATTTTTCCATGGATTCGTTCTCATAAAAACAGATTGACATTATGAAAATAACGATCTAGCTTCTTCTTCGGCTTTACAAAAAATGAAGGAGACACGGAAATGTATATTGATTTCAAAAGTGCCGTGGCAGGGGGGGCCTTGGTGGCTCTTGTCGCAAATGGCGGAATCGGATGGCCGCAGGAGCCCGTTTGTCTGAGCGTTCAGACAGGAGAGACGCTGCGGAGTTTGTGCCTGAATTTTTTAACATCCGCCAGCGGTGAAGCGACATCGGATGCTTCTCCTGAGGCTGATGCCACACAGAGTCTGGAAGAGCTTTTGAAAGGGACGCCTCTTCAGGCTCCTGTTTCCCCTCCATCCTCTGCTCCTTCTGTTCCTGACAATTCGGTGGATCCGGATATGGAACGGAGGATTCAGGAAAGGGTAAAAGCGATGCAGGATCCATGCAATATAGAAAGCCTTTTCCAAAAAAAGAACCAAGGCGACTGGAATCCGTCCATTGTTTTGCCCACATGCACGTAAGTCAGACGGCTGTGACGTTGCGGGGTTTATCCCGATTTTGTGCAGGGATGGCCCCGTTTTCGAATCCTGCCCGGAATCTCTGGCGGGGGGCGGGAACGCCGCTTGCGTGGTGTGCAAAGGCCCATATTTCCAGAAATCTTCCGGTCAGATCAAGACCCTTGATGATTTCTTCCGGGGCATCGTCTCCGCCCCCCGGCTTGAGAAAAGCGGGTAGGGGGAGCAGGCGATCTGCATAGGGTCCGCCCTTTTCACGGCTGACGGCGCGGCCCGATTTCGGGCTGACCCATTCGAGGGTCTGCGGGTCTCCGCCGAGCGCGCAGCGGCTCAAATCGAGCCCGAAGCCCAGTTCACGCAGAAAGGCGATTTCCCAGAAGATATAAGCTGCCCCCCAATGTTCGCCGCTCAGATGCGCCAACAGAGCTTCCAGCCCCGAGAACAATCCGGCGTGACCTTCACGATCGGGCAAGGCGGCTTCGCACAGGGCGCAGGCCGAGAGCATGGCGGCCAGACGTTGCGGATCATGCAGGATGCGGGGGGCGGCTCCTGCGCCATCGGTTTCAATCGCAAACGTGCCAAGCTGGTCCGCCACCCGTGCGCGCCAGCTTACATGAACCCGGTTCCCCGACTCCAGAAGGCCGCGCATGCGGGAAGAGTGCGCGCCATGGACGTATCCTGTGTAACGCCCATGGTCCCGGCCAAGTACGGAAACCACCGCGCCGTTCTCGCCGTGGGGCCGGGCACCCAGAATGATTGCGCAATCAGTCCACTGTTCCATGGGATCATCGGGAAAAACAGGTTTATCTTTATTTTCTCGCGCAGATTCGGGCCTGAACGGTTCCCTTTTGCATGTCTTTTGGTATTTCCAAAGTGATGCTGTCCGTATAGGCGATTTTGGATTCAAGAAATGCGTAGAAGAAACGCCCGTTTGGGGTGAAGCGGCTGGAGCGTTTGAGCTTGATTTTGTAGACCTGTCTTCCGGCGGAATCTTTGAGGGATAAGGCGAAATTCGGTTTTTTAACAGATTCCGAAAAATCGAGGGCGAAATAGGCATTTTGGTGAGCCAATGCTTTCTTCTTCAGTCCCTTGAACAAGGGGATTTCAGGGGCATCCAGAGAAATCGAACCGGAGGATACCAGTGCCGAATTTCCACAATCTCCTGCCGCTGCCGGGATGGCTTTATTGAAGAGAGAGCTTTGCGAGTTCTTTTCCCGGAAATTATAATATCCCGGAATTTCCCAGATAATGAGTTTGGGAGGAGATTTTATGTAGGCGTCGCTCGTCAGGTAATTCAAAATCGAATCGTCCAGTCCTCCGCCCGTGATCGCCTCGTTGATCAGATCCGCCTGAAGATACTCTTTCAGGAAACCATCGAAATTGGGATGAAATTCACCCGATTTGCTGTTGCTTGTTCCCACCAGAACCACTTCGGGGGTGGGTTGGTCTCCGAACAGGGCCGACTCGTTTTGGGTTTGAATCGGAGCTGTTTCAAAAAAAGGATTAACGGCTTTGGGGAGTTTGACCCCGCATAATTTTTCAACGGGGGATTCGAATGTTGTATCCAGATCCTCCGTTCCCTTTGATGTGGTTGCAAAAGGAATCCTGGGAAGTCTTTCATAAGAAGGAAGCGTCTTTGCGAACGCTGCGACCTTGGCGGCCATCTGGCGTGCGCCGCCGGAACTCCAGTGATGGTCGGATTTGAAGAAGAAATCCTCGCCCCCTTTATAGTCTGTAATCCCCACAAAATTCAGGCCCGATGCCTGTGCATCGGCGATCATGGCGGCATAGCTGGCTTTTGCCTGTTTCGGGTCGAATCCTTCTGCCAAAGGATTGCCCGGGACAACATAATCGCTGGCCACAATGCCGCGTGTCGGGATCGTTACAAAAATGATATCTGTCCCCTTTTTGGCCAGTGTGTCCTGAATATCTTTAAAACGGGATTTGACCTTTGGGCTTATGGAAAAATCTGGCGTAAAATCCTGCTTCGTTCGGAATAACCACCCGTCTTTTCCCGGAACAATATAAATATAACCTTCGGAAATTTTTTCGGATTCATAAGCCTTCGGATCCGACAAGGCCTTGCAGGACGACAGGTCTGGCGTGGTTTGGGCGTACGAATGTGTCCCGGCGGCTGCGCAAACCAGAAAAAACAGGGCCAGATGGATGGCAAGGCTCCGGAGGGGGTAAGATGTCATGATTTAGTCCTCTTCCTTTCCTTTTTGTTGTTCTTTTTCGGGCATGGCCAGATAGCGTTCCGGGATTTCCCAGATAACAAGATCCGGGGGCGTCTCTCGGAACGCTGGACTTTCCAGATAATCAATCATTGTCACGAAGGGGCCGCGCCCTTCATCGGCGGCATTCAAAACGTCGCTGTGAAGGGCTTCCTTCAAAAACCCCGCGAAATTCCAGGAATCATTGGCGCTGTAACTGGTCCCCACGAGCGCAACAGGAAGGGTCTGCTCTCCAAACAGCGCATTGGTATCTGCATCCCCTGAATTGCCTTTTTGTGTCTCAAAAACCCCGATTTTGTCCGGTTCCGGCGCGCCGGGAATCTTGATGTTGCCCTGTGGAATATAGCGCATCAGGTCGCCGGAGTGATCTGTTTCTCCTGTTCTCCGGGTTTTGAACCCGGATTTTTCAGGCAGGGAAACAGGCAAGGCACTGGCAAGAGCCTGAGCTGCCAACCGTGCGCCATCAGGAGCCCAGTGCGTGTCTGTTTTCAGGAAAAAACGATCTTTGTCAGGGTGCCGGGAAAAGGCATCCAGAAGATTCGGCGCAGGGATACTTTTTGTGTGGAGAAAATCGAGCGCTGTGCCATAGGTTCGCGCATGTGCGATCGGCCATTTGTTTTTTCCCAGATATTCAGGATAAAGACGGGCTTTTGCGGGCAAAAGGGCAACAATCAATGGAATGTCTTTATTTTTCAGCTTTTTATGGATGTCTTCGATCGTTTTGAGATGGTTTTCGATTTGTGCCTGAGAATTCGGCCAGACCGCAAACTCTTCGTCCGTGAAGAGCCATCCGTTCGTGCCGACCAGAACACCTTTGCGGCCCTCTCGGAACAAAACGTAATCCACGAGTCCCCAGAAGTCCCGGCTCGGCCCATAAAACGCCAGAGATTCGGTCAGTTTCGGCTCCAGCGCTGCCGTCCATTTCCCCTTGATCACGGATTCATACGTTGGCGTTGCCACAGACAAGACAGCCTGATGCGCTGCCGGAATGGAAAACGCCACTCCGAACAGCAGGAAAATAATCATGAAAAAAGCATGCAATTTTGATATCACGGAGCCTGCAAGGGTTTCATTGAAGACAGAACAAAGCGCTAACACATGCGATCCGGAATTGCAAAGCATAATATTAGGCACTTTCTTGTTGAAAATACTCTCAGTTTATGTATAAAGGCGTAAAGAATCATGCGAAGAACTGTTTTCCCCGTGATTCAAAAAGATTTTTTAACTCTGAACTCTCGGAAATAGAAGGAGTCGTGTGATGCGCGTCAGCGTTTTTGGATTGGGTTATGTCGGGGCCGTTGCATCGGCCTGTCTTGCGGATTCGGGTCATACGGTTCTGGCCGTTGACATGGAAGAGGTCAAGGTTCGCTGCATCAACGAAGGCCGCTCTCCCATCGTCGAGCCCGGTCTGGACGAACTGATCGCCAAATGTCAGAAAAACGGAGCGCTGCGTGCGACTCTGAGTTGTGAAGAGGCCGTCAATAACACAGACATTTCCCTGATCTGCGTGGGCACCCCCTCCAACGCCGATGGTTCTCTGAAGCTTGATTATGTCGAGGCCGTCTGCAAGGAAATTGGCGAAGTTATTAAAAACAAAAAAGAATTCCATACGGTTGTTCTGCGCAGCACCTGCGTCCCTGGCACCGCCCGTAATGTGGCCATTCCGGCGCTCGAAAAAGCATCCGGTAAAAAGGCTGGCGTGGATTTCGGTTTTGGAAACAATCCGGAATTTCTGCGGGAAAGCACAGCTGTTTATGACTATTACAATCCGCCGAAAATCGTGATCGGTGCGGACGACGAGCGCACGGCCAAGGCTATTTCCGGCCTTTACGAAGGGATTGATGCACCCGAAGCCGTGACCAATGTTTCGGTTTCCGAGGGTGTGAAGTATGCCGATAACGCCTGGCACGCGATGAAGGTCGGTTTTGCCAACGAACTGGGGAACATCCTGAAAGAGCATGGCGTGGACAGCCACGAAGTCATGAAGATTTTCTTCCTCGACACAAAGCTTAATATTTCAAAGGCTTATCTCCTTCCTGGTTTTGCCTTTGGTGGATCGTGTCTGCCCAAGGATGTTCGCGCCCTGCGCGCAAGCGCCCAGAAAAAGGGCTTGAATACCCCCGTTTTCGACAGCCTTCTGGAAGCCAATGATGAGCAGGTCCGCCGCGCTTTGAGCATGATCCGGGCATCGGGCAAGAAGAAAATCGGTCTGATGGGCTTGAGCTTTAAGGCCGGAACGGACGATCTGCGCGAAAGCCCCCTTGTGACTCTGGCTGATGTTCTGGTCAAGGACGGGTTTGAGTTGACGATTTACGACCCGTCCGTCTGGCACGCGACCCAGTTTGAAGGGGCGAATCAGAAATATATCCGCGAGGGGATTCCTCATATTTCCAAGGGGCTGATCGAAAAGCCAGAGGACTTTATCAAGAGTGCCGAGCTGTTTGTGATTGGCAACAAGGGGCATGACTACGCTGCCATCCTTGAGAAAACCGATCCCGATGCGCCGATCATCGATCTGGTTCGCCTCCAGCATGCTCCGATCGAAGATCGCAAGAGTTATACCGGTATTTGCTGGTAACCTTTTGAAAGGGGGAGGTCCATGTCGGAACAGATATCTCTGCGGGACGCCTTTCCCGATGTGCCTGACAAGTCATCGGGAGGGCAAACAGTCTGGGATATCAGGACCAACCTGAATTTTGTGGGGCAAGCCGAAGAAGAACTCAGGCGTCTCGAGAGGGAGTGGGATTTTCAAAAATATAAGAAAATCATGGATTCCCTCTTCTTTTTGGCCAAAGAGAACCCTGCCGGATCTCCTGTGCGCAGCGCGTCTCTTGATGTATGGAAATATGGTGTGACCAATCCCCGTTTTCCGGAGGATGCACGTCTTGGCGTCAGTAGATCGTTGCTGCAAGCGTGGACATGGGATGCGGCACTGAAAAACGATATTGTCCTGGTGGCGTAATAGGGTGTGAGGAATCTTCTGGTCTTCTTGTGAGTAGGAAAATTTTGAAATGACTCAAGGTAAAAATTTTCTCCCCAAGGGGCTGGGTGGCTTTGCGCTCTATACGCTTGGGTTGCTGGTTGCCGTGATGTTGCTCCCCCCTGTGGCGCTTCAGCCCGGAGCGGAGGAATTTATTTTCGTTGTCGGATCTCTGGCCATCTGGCGCTACAGCTGGGGGCTTTTGCATTTTGTCCGCTCTGTTATCTATCGCAAATGGACGTTTCCTCGTCTGCGTGCTATGGTTGATGCAGACAAGAAGGGGGCTCTGATGCCCTCAAAAATGTATCTTCTGGTGACGAGTTTCCGGATTGAGCTGGATACGACCATCCGGGTTTTTCAGGCCACGATCGCCGAGGCGATCAGCTGCGGCGTTTCGACAACCATTGTCGCGTCGATTGTCGAACTGGGCGATGAATTCCTCATTAAGGATATGTTCCGCCGGATGAATCCTCCGGAGCATGTCAAGCTTATGATCGTACGCATTCCGGGAACGGGCAAGCGCGATGGTCTGGCGCTCGCGTTTCGGGCCATTTCGCGCGATATGCCGCCTTCTGACGCTGTGGTGGCGGTGATCGACGGGGATTCGGAGTGCGAGGAGGGCCTTATTCGCAAAACCGCGCCGTTTTTCAAGCTGTTGCCGGATATCGGCGCTTTGACGACGGACGAGGAGTGCGACGTCAAAGGCAGCCGGATCATGCGCGAATGGCACGATCTGCGTTTTGCCCAGCGCCAGATTCAGATGGCTTCGATGGGCTTGTCGCGCAAGGTTTTGACCCTTACAGGCCGGATGTCGATGTTCCGGGCCGATATTGTCTGCAATCCCGACTTTATCGCGCATGTGGAGGACGACTCCGTGAATCACTGGCGGCTCGGGCGGTTCAAGTTCTTGACCGGAGACGATAAGTCAAGCTGGTTCTGGGTTATCAAGAACGGCTGGAATATGCTCTATGTGCCCGATGTCGTGGTGATGACCGTGGAGCATCCGCCGTCGGATAATTTCTTCCGGGCCTCAACCCAGCTTATGTTCCGCTGGTTCGGGAATATGCTCCGGACCAACGGGCGCGCCATCCGGCTTGGACCGGGGCGAATCGGATTTTTTACCTGGTGGTGTGTGATCGACCAGCGCATTTCGATGTGGACGGCGCTTTCGGGGCCGGTGTTTGCGGTGATGCTGTGCATCAAACACACGATTTTCTTCCTGCCGATTTATCTGACCTGGATTGCGTTTACGCGCTGGGTTATGTCGCTTCTGCTTCTTTCCGCCCGGCCGGTGTTGAGCTGGTATTACCCGTTCCTGATTTATTACAATCAGATCTGGGGATCGTGCATCAAGACCTATGTGTTCTTCCGTCTGGACCGCCAGTCCTGGACGCGGCAAAAGACAAAGCTGAACCGGGGATTGAGCGCTTTTCAGGAAAAATGGATCGGCTTTACCTCCGCCACGCTGCACGTCACGGCCATTTTGTGCTTTGTTACGACCATCGGTCTGATCTCGGGGATCGTAACATTCCCGGTGGATATGGTTTTGCGCCTGATCGGGTGATCCTGTTTTTTTCAGGTTGCAGAGATTCGTTTGATCTCTTTTTCCATTGCGGCGATATTTTCGCGCAGTGCCCGGATTTTCTCTGCCTTGCTGTCTGTCTTTGTTGCCAGGGGAGAAAGGCCCGTTGGGATGCTGAACGGAGTCAGGGCCTGAAGCGTTTTTTCAAACATGGCCATGTTCTGGCGCTTGACTTCCTCAAGGCCAGGGACAGCCGGGAAAAGTCCCTCAAACGACTTGATGCCCTGCTTGGAAGCTTCGAAAGAGCTGTTGACCTGCTCCTGAAACCGCTCCTGATTCTTGGTGAAGGCGTCCATCATATACTCAAGATAGTTCGGGACAACCTGCTGAATCCGGTCGCCGTACATGCCGATGAGCTGGCGCAGAAAGCTGATGGGCAGCAAATTCTGGCCCCGTGATTCCTGTTCTACAATGATCTGTGTCAGGACGGGGCGGGTCAGGTCTTCGCCGCTTTTGGCGTCATAGACAACGAAGTCGTACCCTTCACGGACCATTTCCGCCAGATCGTCGAGGGTGACATAGCTGCTCCGTCCCGTGTCGTACAAACGCCGATTTGCGTATTTTTTGATGACGGTGGGGGTTTCGGGTTTTTTCCTTCCGGGGACCATGGCTGTACCTGCTCCTGATTTTTTGCTGCAACATTGCTGCACGAAATATCTCCTATTATGCACAAAATTTCTTTCTTCTGAAAGCCTTTCTAGAAAATCCGCGTTTAGAGGGCTATAATGCCCTTCATGAATCAGGTCTTTCTGGAATGCGAGCATGTGCCTTTGCGGCGCAGGGGCCCACGCCCCTTGAGCGTTCATCTGAGTCTGGCGGCCTCTATCTGGGGTGCGGCGGAAGGGGGGCAGGACAATCTGCCTTCCGGTCCTCCGGGGACGGGTGTTTCCAATCGGATGCTGCGTATGTTAACCGGCATTCGCAAATATCATGAACATCCATACGTTCGTGTGCCTTCTGCGCAGGAGGTCGTCTGGACTCAAGGGTCGGCGCGCTTGCTCTATTACCCTGCCGTGAAGGCTTCGGGGCAGGCTGTTTTTCTCATTCCTTCTCTTGTCAATGGCGCGGCAATTCTGGATTTGATGCCCCGGCGTTCTCTTGTTGCGTGGCTTGGTGCGCAGGGCATTTCGAGTTTTCTGCTTGACTGGGGTGCGCTGGCTGAGGATGCGATGGAAAAGCCGGGACAAGCAGGAGCCGGATCTTTTGACGCCTTGTTTTCAAGCCGGATTCTTCCGGCTCTTGCGACGGCGCACACTCTGGCGCGGGGGCCGGTGCATGTTCTCGGCTATTGCATGGGCGGGCTTTTGGCCGCGGCGGCGGCCTGTCTGGCACCCGAGTCGGTCCGATCCCTGATTATGGTTGCCAGTCCCTGGGACTTTCATGCGGGGGATCAAACCCTGAGTGCCCGGGTGCGGGGCTGGGCGCCGGGGGCACGCTCGATGGCGGAGTCTTTGGGACGCTTGCCGGTGGACTGGCTTCAGATTTTGTTTGCGAGCGTCGATCCTCTTATGGCCGCCCACAAATTTATCCGTTTTGCTGATTTGCCGGGTGATTCGGATGAGGCGCTCATGTTTGTTGCGGTGGAGGACTGGCTCAATGGTGGCGGCGACCTGCCCGCCGGGATTGCGCGGACCTGCATCGAGGATTGGTATCGGGACAACAGCACCGCGCGCGGAGCCTGGGATGTTCTTGGTAAAGTCATTGATCCTGAAGATATTTCCTGTCCCGCGTTTGTTGTGGCTTCGGCGGTGGATCGACTGGTGCCGATGGAATCCTCTCAGGCTTTTTGTGCGCGACGGGCGGCAGGGCTGACGACGACCCTTGCGCTGGATTGCGGGCATATTGGCATAATGGCCGGGCGGCGCTCGATCCCCGAGGTCTGGACTCCGATAGAAAAATGGATCTCGGCGCACTGAATCCGGGGATGATTCTCAGGAACAGGCGATTCCTGTCTTTTTCTGCGCAGTAGAAGGGGCTAGACTCACTGGATGCGAAAATCGGTTCAGAGTCAGGCCCCTGAAACTGTAAAATTACGGTGGGCCGGATGAAGAAAACAATCGGAACAATGTTCACCCGTTCATGGATCGTGGCCTTTGAGGCTTTTGCGGTTCTGGCGGGGCTTGCGATTCTGCTCGCCGCAGGACTGTTCTGGCGTCTGTCGAATGGGCCGATCAACATTGCCTTTCTGCGCCCTTATATCGAAGACGCCTTGTCCGATCCCGCGCGCGGGCTGTCGGTAAAAATTGGACAGGTTGTTCTGGAATGGGACAGGTCTGCAGGTACGCCGATTCTGTTGGGGCTTGAGGATTTTCGTCTGATTCAGGCCGGAGAACGGACGTTGTTCTCGCTTGATCGGGCGGCAGCAAGTCTGTCCTTGCCGATGCTTGTGTTGGGGCGGGTGGAGCCGCGGACCGTGGTTTTGGACGGTCCGGCGATTCGTCTCGTCCGGCGTGAGGATTCACTTCAGTTCGGCAGCGATGCGTGGGCGTTTTCCATCCCTTTGAGTCTGCTTTCTCCGTCCGTTCCCGTTCCGCCGGAGCAGGATGTTGCCCGGGAAAACGAAGCCGGGGTGTGGCTATGGAATTTAACAGCTTCGCATGATAACGAGCGCAAGGCCCTTCCCTCCGTTTTGCAAAAGCTTCGCACGATCGAGATTCGTCATGTGAAGTTGATGGTTGAGGATCGCGTCAATGGTGTTTCGTGGTTTCTGCCCAGAACCGATTTTACCTATACAAACAGGCATGGGCTTTTGTCTCTGGATATCGGACTTGGTTCGTCGGAGGCGTCGAGAGGGACGCTGAAGATTGATGTCGCGCGTGGCGATGCGCCCGAGACGATTGACTTGCGCCTCTCCGCCAGACGCATTGATCCGCGTCTGTTTGCCGATCGTTTCGGGCCTATGGCTGTCTTGCGGGGGCAGGATGTTCTGGTCGATCTGGATGGATCAGCCCGTCTGGGAAAAGATTTGCTTTTGCGGGATTCTCGTCTGGTCGTATCCACGGGCGCGGCGGCGCTGGACATTCCGCAACTCTATACGCATCCGCTTCCCATCGAGTCTTTCCGGGTTGAAGCCCTGTACGATTCCGGAGAAAACACGCTAGAGATTCCTTCGGCGGTTTTGCGTGCGGAGGGGGTGGACTTGACGCTCAGCGCCAAAGCGGTGAGGGATGGGGCAATCGTTGATTTTACGGCAAAGGCAGCTTTGTCTGATCTTTCAACAAAGACCCTTCAGTCCATTTATCCTGATGACGCGCCGGAAGATCATTCGCGCGAGTGGGTTCGCGAGCGTATTTCCAATGGAGATTTCAGGGATGTGCGTGCGGATATCGGCGCAAAAATCAATATGGAGACAAACGCCATTGATTTCACTCGTCTTGTGGCGTCTTTTGCCTTCGACGGAGTGTCCGTGAATTATCGGGAGCCGCTCATGCCTGTGGAGAACGCCAAAGGCATCGGAACGCTTGATATTGTCAAGAATGTTCTGGCCTTTGAGGGAGAAAGCGCCACCATCGGCGACATGAAGGCGCGCAACATCCACGTTATTTTTGACGATGTCATGACGGCGGGCAGGGGGATGGCGGATATTGGCTTCGACATTTCCGGGCCTCTGGCAACGGGGCTGCGCTATATAGAGAGCGAGCCGATTGCTTTGGGCGATGATCTGGGGCTGGACCCGGGGACTGTTCGCGGGAAGGCTGACTTTAATGTCAAAATCTCCTTTCCGGCCATTCGCGATCTTCTGGCCGAACAGGTCAAGGTGAAGGTCAGGGGGACGATGAGCGATCTGTTCCTGCCCGGCGTTGTCAAGGGGCTGGCCTTAACGGGCGGGCCGTTGACTCTGGAGACGACGGATGGCTCGTTCCGGGTCGCGGGGAGGGGGAGTCTGGCGGATCGTCCGGTTTCGCTCGACTGGCTGCAATACCTGCAGAGAAAAGGTGCGCCGTTTTCCAGTCAGGTCAAGGCGTCTTTGGACGCGGACAAGGCTTTGCGGGATCATTTCGGTGTGGATGTCGATGATTTTATCAGTGGGACCGTGCCTGTTGCGCTGACCTACACAGAGTATGGGGGTGGGCGTTCCCAGGCGCAGGTTCAGGCTGATCTGGGGCCTGTGCGGGCGATGATCGCGCCTTTTGCCTATGACAAAATGCCCGGCGGAGCGGGGCGCGTCACGCTTCGGGCCACGCTGGAAAAGGGGGACTTGAAGGAAATTCAGGATTTTGAGGTTGAGGCCCCCGATTTGAAGATTTCCGGTGGAAGACTTGCTTTTGAAGCGTCAAGTTTGCGCCGGGCTGACTTCAAATCTTTCCGGGTCGGGGAAACGGATATTGCGCTGGAAGTTGTCAGATCCGGGCCGGATTCTCCCTTGAAAATCACGATGACGGGTCCGTTCCTTGACGCTCGTCCATTTTTGAATCCTCAGGGAAATAAAGGGGGTGATGGGGCGTCTTATGAGGGTCCGGCGATTTCGGCCTCGGTCAATGCGGCGCGTCTTCGAACAAAAGACGCGCGCGTTATCGAATCGGCCCGGGTGGCGCTGGACATGGATCGGGGCGGAGATCTGACCCGGATCGACGCACGCGCGCGAATCGGGGCGGGGGATTTCTTTATGCGTCTTGCGCCGGATGCGGGAGGGATTCCGTTCCTGCGGATCGAGGCACAGGATGCGGGATCGACTTTGCGAGCATTCAATGTTTATGAGAATGTTCTGGGCGGAAAGCTTCTGGCCATTGGAAAGCCCTCGGGCAAGGGCCGCAATAAAGATATCGCCGGGACTGTGACGATTGAGAATTTCAAGGTTGTGAACGCGCCTGTTCTGGCGCAACTGGTGAGTGCTTTGAGTCTGCCCGGTTTGCTCCAGCTTCTGGGAAATGACGGCCTTGGTTTCTCGAAGGCGCAGGCGCAGTTTGAATGGAAGATCCGGGATACGGGGACCTCTTATGTCTTTCGAGAGGGGCGGACATCGGGGAACTCTCTGGGGCTCACCTTTGACGGAGTTGTAGACAAAACCGCCAATACGCTTGATATTTCCGGAACCATCGTGCCGGTGTCGGAAGTCAATTCCCTGCTTAGTGGTATTCCTCTCATCGGCGATATTTTAACGGGCGGATCGGACGGAGGAATTCTGGCCGCGACCTATTCAGTCAAAGGTAATGCTGACGCACCAAAGGTTATGGTCAATCCTCTGGCGGCTCTTGCACCCGGGATTTTACGCCGCATTTTCTTTGAAGGCGAAAAGCCGAGCGAGAAAAGCGAACGCAAGGACAAGGCTGATTCTGTTCGGGTTCCGCGCTCTGCGCCGCCTCGTTCCCGAACGAACAGATAAGGTCATAGGGGGGAAGGACTTAATGGGCTTTGAGGACTGTCCGTCTTTCTGTTATATCTTCTTCCGCCATGACTCGCCGCAAAAAACAAACGGGCCGCAGGGGCGGTGTTCTGACCTTCATTCTGATGGGGGGCGCTTTTGTATTTATCCTTGATTCTCTTTTTGCGCCGCGTATGCCGGATCAACGGGCCTCTGTTCGCTCTGCGGTTTCCCGTATAGCGCCACCAACCCTTCCGGACAAAATGCCGGTTTCACCCGTTGAAACAGCGACACTGGCTCCCGGCGCAGGAACGTCCCCTCCGGGAGACTTCAGGTCTGAGCCCTCTCTTCCCGCGTGGAAAAAATACGCGGTTTCTGTCGATGTTCCGTCCGGCATTCCAAAAATCGCGATCATTATTGATGATGTCGGCGTAGACCGGAAACGTTCGATTGAGGCTATTGCCTTGCCTGAACCCATAACCCTGGCTTTCTTGCCCTATGCGCACCGGGTGGATTCTCTGGCAAAGCTGGCAAGGGAATCGGGGCACGAAATTTTGGTCCATATGCCGATGGAGCCGATGGATGGCGATCTGGATCCCGGGCAAGGCGTTTTGACCGGGACGATGGACGCGCGGACTTTTGCAGGGACATTGGCGCAGAATCTCGCGGCGATTGAGGGCTATGTCGGGATTAATAATCATATGGGGAGTCGTCTGACAGTGGACCCCGCCGCCATGGATCGTTTGATGGTGGCTTTGAAGGCGCGAGGACTGGCCTTTATCGATTCCCGGACAACGGCGCAGAGTGTTGCGGCGCAGTCGGCGCGGGTGCATGGTCTGCCCTATGCGGAGCGCAGCGTGTTTCTGGATCATGTTCCGGGGATCGGGAATGTTCGGGAGAGTCTTAAGGCTCTGGAAAAAACGGCGCGGGAGAAAGGTTCCGCTATTGCCATCGGTCATCCCAAAGACGATACCCTCGCTGCGTTGCGTGAGTGGATTCCGGACCTTGCGGAGAAAGGTTTTGTGCTTGTGCCCGTCACGGCGGTTCTTCATGCGCCGGAAACCAGAGGCCTTCAGGCCGCAGGACTGAGGCCGCCCGTTAAGGCATCGGAGCGCTGATGCCATGGATATTCTCAAGGATCTGTCGCTCTTTTCATTTGAATGGGGGTTTTCTTTTTCTCCGGACCCTTATCCTTTCCTGATCGCCTTGTGTGCGTTTGTTCTTTCTCTGGTGGTGGGGTTTGTTCTGGGGCCGATTTTGTCTTCACCGATGCCGGTATGGTGGCGTGTGGTGGACGGTCTGTTTGGCTGGGTCGGGCGCAGACTGGATCGCCCTTCGCGCCCGGCATCGGATCTGGCTCTGAGAGGCTTTGGTCTTTCGTTCGTCGTCGCTCTGGCGGCCTATGTGGCGGGGGGTTATGTTGAGCGTCTGGGCGCGCGGATGGGGGCGCACATTGATACCAGCGTCGTTTTTTTATCTCTCCTCCTGTCCAGCGGCAGCGTTTTTTATGTCATTCATCGTGCCCGGAAAGGCTTGGGCAACAAGGGGAAAGAAGCTCGTATTCTGTCTCTGTCCGCTTTGTCCCGCGCTGCGCAGACGGATTTTTCACGTGCAGATGATTTCGCCGTAACCCGTGCGGCTGTTCTGGTCGGTGTTTTGGTGTTTGCGCGCGGGCTTGTTGCGCCGCTGTTCTGGTTTTTGATTGGCGGTTTGCCTCTGGCTTGTGCAACGTCGGCCTTGAGCGCGCTGTCCTGGCGCTTTGGCGGGCCGGGACGGACGGGAGCGTTTTCTGTCATGCCGGTCTGGCTGGATCGGATTTTCGGGTTTCTGCCCGGGATTTTTTCGGCGGTGATTTTGATTCTGGCGGCGTTTCTCACACCAACAGCGGGGGGCGTACGCGCCATCAAGGGGCTCTTTTCCTCTGGGGGGCGGGCCACATTTGCGCAGGGCGGAATGCCTCTGGATGTCATTGCGTGGGCTTTGAATGTTTCTGTCGGCGGACCATTTCGGGGTGAGGCGGGACTCTCATGCTCTGCGCCATGGGTTGGACCAAAAGGGGCAAGCGCCCGGCTGGATCCCGGCCATATCCGCCGGATTTTATACCTTCTGGGCGTTGCACATGTGATTCTTTTTGGCACGCTCATGGGGACGGGATATGGATTTTGAGCTTGCATCATAAGGCTTGATTTGGTGGCGGCTCCTTGGTATTTTCCAGAATTTTTCGGGGGGCGCATGGGAGCAAAAAAAGACCAAAAACAGGCATTGAGGGCGGCCTTCAAGGCCGCTTCGCCTTCGTCGGTTTTCGATTTTCAGGCGATGAAAGAGGGGATTGTTAATATCTTTCCGCCCTATCATGAGTCCGAACGGATTTTTTCGACTCGGAGTGAGAACGATCTGAAAGAGATTGATCGTTATGTCCTGTCCTGTAACACGGAATTCGTAACAAAAAACCACCCGGATTTTGCGCCCTGCATTCCAGATGGGCTTGATTTTCTTTCCTTTTCACCGCCGCGCGAGCTTACTCCGCCGCGTTTGAGGGTGTATTATGATACCCTCGACGGAGCGTTGCGCAGACTTGGCGTCGAGGTTCGGCAGGAAGAAAAAAACGGAAAAATATGTCAAACTGTCAAGGTTGGTCATGGTGGCACCGCCGAAGACGCAACTCTGGAGCGTCTGGAGCAAAAATCGGTTCTCAAGAAATGGGGATTCAATCCTCTGGCTATCGGAATGGAGAATACGCGCGACACGGTGCTGAGAAATCTGCACGCCGAGCCGCGTCCCGTTCTGTATATGGTGTCCCAGAGAATCCGCATTGCCTACCATCCGTCCGGAAATCCGGACCATCTGATTGAACTGGCGCTGGAACCTGTCCATTACGGGCGGACGTTTACGGATGTTTTCTGGCATACGTATAAGCTGGAGCTTGAAATCAAGAAGGGTCCGG
The DNA here is from genome assembly GCA_020638285.1 of Rhodospirillales bacterium. Lineage (GTDB taxonomy): Bacteria > Pseudomonadota > Alphaproteobacteria > Micavibrionales > Micavibrionaceae > JACKIV01. The sequence goes on from JACKIV010000003.1 coordinate 162,953, forward strand.
AAGATATGCTCTCCCGTCAGGCGCTTCTGGACGCGGAACAGGCCCGACTCGTTCAACATTTTCCCGGGGTCTTGACGCCTGTCTATGAGTCCAGCGCAACGCCGGGAATGGATGCTTTGGGAAAGGTATCGGGGGACCCATCTGTTCGTGCGGCCTTTGATGGCCTTGATACGCGGCCAGATTGGGTATTTCCCGAGATCGGGAAACGCCGCGCTCTGGATGAAAATCAACCCACTGTACCCTTCAGGGAAAAACCTGCCTTGTAAGTCCTTGCGCAGGGGCTCTTATCATGCCAGGCGGATGAGGTTGCACGTTTTTCTTCGGCTTTCTTCGGTCCGGATCGGGATGTTTTCGACGTCGAAAACGGGCGGGGTTTTTGAGCCATCAAGGTACTGGGCAGAGGTGATGTCATGCTCTTCCCACATCGGGATGATGTGCAGATGAACATGGGGGACTCCAAACCCCGCGACAACATATCCGACACGTGGCGGGTTGAGAACCGACCGGATTTTTCGGGCAATTCTTTGTCCTGTCTCCAGAATATGAGCGGACAGGTTTTGGTCCAGATCCATAAAATGATCTACGTGGTCTTTGGGAATAACCATGGTATGTCCTTCCCGGACTTGACGGAGATCAAGAAAGGCCATGCAAAGCTCGTCTTCGTGGACAATAAAGGCTTCGGCTTTCCTGCGGACAATGTGGCAGAAAATACATCCGGATGGATCCGCGCTCATCATAAAACTACCTCAACTCCTTGTAAATATTAAATAGTTTCTCATGTTCGCGCAGGGCATAGCGGTCGGTCATGCCTGCGATATAGTCGGCAATGACCCGGGCGCGGGCGGAGTCGTCGGCCAGTCCGTCGGCCCCAGCAACATGAGCTTGCCATTCTGTCGGCAAAAGATGGTGGTTGGTCATAAAGGCATTGAACATTTCTGTAATAACCCGCTCGACCTTGAGCCACATGCGGTTGACGGTATAGTGGCGGTACATGCGCTCAAACAGAAAGTCCCGCATCTCGTCCACGCGGTCGCGCATGGGGTCGGAAAACGCCACCGTGACTCGTCCGGCCTGCCGGATGTCGTCGGGGCTTTGGGGGGATATTTCGGAAATTCGGCGATTCGTTTCGCTCAGAACGTCTTCGACCATGGCGCCCATCATTTCCCGGATCAGCTCCTGAGTCGTATAATGAGCATCCATATCCGGCCACAAGTCGCGGATTGTTTCCAGAATATCATTAGCCAGCGGTACATCTGAAAAATCATCCAGCGTGAACAGCCCGGCCCGCAGGCCGTCTTCCACGTCATGGGCGTTATAGGCGATGTCGTCGGACAGTCCCGCGATCTGCGCCTCAACCGATGGCCACAGGTCAAGCTGGAAATCTGTTACGGCTTGAATCTGGGCCAGCGTAAATGGGATGTCCCCCACAACAGGCCCCCCATGCTTGGCCAGTCCTTCCAGCGTTTCCCAACTCAAATTCAATCCGTTCCAGCGGGGATAACGTCGCTCCAGAACGGTCAGGACCCGCAAAGACTGGTCATTATGGGAGAATCCGCCGTAAGGGTCCATACAGCGGGCCAGATATTCCTCGCCGATATGGGCAAACGGGGTATGGCCCAGATCGTGGGCCAGCGCGATGCTTTCGGTCAGGTCTTCGTTGACGCTCAAGGCCCGCGCCAGCGTGCGGGCCACTTGCGCGACCTCCAGCGTATGGGTCAGGCGCGTGCGGTAATGGTCGCCTTCATCATTGACGAAAACCTGCGTTTTGTGGCGCAGGCGGCGAAAGGCCGTGGCGTGGATGATCCGGTCCCGGTCGCGCTGGAACGCCGTGCGATAGCGGCTCTCGGGTTCGTCGTGCAGGCGGCCTGCGCTGCGCTCCGGGCGGCAGGCATAAGGCGCAAGGGGCAGGGCGCAGTAGTTATAATCTGTCTCCGCCGAGGTGCCGCGCCGCTGCCCGGCCTCGGGAATGTCGATATCATCATCGCTCAAGGGCGGCGGGATGCGTGCGCCTTCGGATGGGGCGGGTTTATAGAATTTCATAAGGCTTCCCGGGGCAGATATTGAAGTTTTAATCTTCCTCGCATACTATATAGAGATTCCCTTCGGACCGGAAAGAGAAATCGGTAAAGCGCCCATGATCGAAACGATCAATAAGATTTATGTGGATAAAACAGTTCAGGATCGGCTGGCGGCGCTGCGTGCGGAGCGGGGCGTGCCGGGGCTGGTTTTGCGGATCGTTGTCGACGGGGGTGGGTGTTCGGGGTTTCAGTACGCTATGACTTTGACTGATGCGCCGGAGCCGGAAGATCAGGTATTTGGTGGGTGTGTGGCGAGCGATTCCATGTCTTTGGATTTTCTGAAAGGGGCCTCGGTTTTCTTCGAGGAAACCCTCGCCGGAAGCGCGTTCAAGATCGAAAATCCAAATGCGAGTTCCGGCTGCGGATGCGGCGTATCTTTTTCTGTAAAATGAAAATTTCCCTTTTGAAACAACGATTCCTGGAGGAAAAGCGCCTTGATTATGGCGGAATTGTGACGAAAATCTGGTTAATTTTTGTAAATCCTTTGTGCTTTTCTTGTTTTTCTGTTAAGGTTTGATAGCCTTGGCGTTTGCGGCGGTGTCGTCGCGCTTGATGTCCGGGGCTTGGGTTTAACTGGAAAGATCGAGGTATATCAGGATGAAAATCTGGATTCTCTGCGAACACGAGAACAAGGATTCCTCTGAGCCGATGCCTTATGATATCGGACGTTTTGTCGAGGAGGGCCGCAAGAAAGGCCTTCAGATCGAGCTTCGGAATCCTTCGGATTTTGAGCTTTTCGTCGACGGATCGAGCAACAAGAAAATTCTCTATAACGGCGAGCCGGTCAGCGTTCCGGACTTTGCAATTCCGCGTATGCTCATCAAGGATCGCGGAGGGTACTTTCCCCTGGCCGTCATCCGGCATCTGGAACGCATGGGAACGCGGGTCCTCAATAACGCCTACAGCATCGAGCGGGTGATTGACAAGCTCCATACCCACCAGATTCTGGTTGAACACGGAATCCCGACGCCAGCGACCTTGCTGGGCAAGTTTCCTTTGAATCTGGATATGGTCGAAAGCCGAATCGGCTTTCCTGCCGTTGTTAAAACTCTTCAGGGGACGTGCGGAACAGGTGTTTTTATGGCCAAAGACCGCCAGTCTTTCAAGGATGTCATGGATCTGATTTCCGAAACCAGTTCCGGGATTCAGATTATTTTCCAGAAGTTCATCGAGACGAGCCACGGGCGCGATTTGCGTCTTCTCGTTTGCGGCGGAAAGGTCGTCGCGGCGATGGAACGCCGGGCGGCGGATGGTGGTTTCAAGGCCAATTTCAGTACAGGGGGAAGCGTTCAGGCCTTTATTCCGGACCGCGTGGCGGTCGATATGGCCTTGCGCACATCAAGGGCGCTGGGGCTTGATTTCGCGGGGGTTGACCTGCTGTTTGACGAAGGCGGCGGGTACACTGTGTGCGAGGCCAACGCCATGCCGGACTTTAAGGGGCTTGAAAGCTGCTGTAACGTCAATGTTCCGCAGGCGGTTTTCAATATGCTTCTGGGCGGGAAGAAAGTTCAGAAAGGCTTTTTCCCGATGTTTGGAATGCAGAGATTCAATCCTTTCCGTCCTAAAATGGCGGCGTGACATTCGGAATGCCTGTAAAAAAGAACGCCGGAAGAAATATCTGGCGTTCTTTTTATGGATGGTTAAACTCTCCTCCCCATGAACAAGGCAAAGTCCCCTGTTATTATCGCCATTGATGGGCCGGCGGTCAGTGGAAAGGGCACGCTGGCGAAAGCCTTGGCGGATGCCTTGGGTTTCGCCTGTCTGGATACGGGGGCAACGTATCGCGTGGCGGCGCGGATGGTGCTGGAATCCGGGGGTGACCCGGCCGACGAGCGCGCGGCGGTTGTGGCGGCTCAAGAGGCTGCTGGCGCTATGGAAATAGACTGGCTTCACGATCCGGCGATTCGGACCGAGGCCGTATCTCGGGCTACATCGAAAATCTCTGTTTTTCCGGGGGTGCGGGATGCCCTGACCGCCTGGCAGCGGCGCTTTGCTGCCGATCCGCCGGGTGGCGCGCCGGGGGTTGTTCTTGATGGCCGGGATATCGGGACGGTGGTGTGCCCTCGGGCAGATTTCAAGTTTTATGTCACTGCAAGCCCGGAAATTCGTGCCAGACGATTGATTCAGAAGTTGCAATTGCCCGCCGATGAGGTTACATATGACGCCGTTCTGGCGGATTTGCGCGAACGCGACGCCCGGGATTCCACGCGGGAAAGCGCGCCCCTGCGGGCGGCGGAGGATGCGATTTTGGTCGATACCTCGGGGCTTTCGGCGGACGGAGTCCTCGGCGTTGTCCTCGCTCATATCCGCCAAAGGCGACCGGACCTCTGCCGTTAGAATCGGGAAAAACAGGAACGGTTCCGGGCCGCCATACAGTTGAAGTCGAAAGGACGTATTTTACATGGCACATGCAGCCGCTAATCTCAAAGACCGCGAAGAATCAGGGGATTTCGCCGCCCTTCTTACGGAATCCCTCGGCGGGAGCAAGAATTTTCAGGGCCGGGTCGTTCAGGGCCGGATTATCGAAATAACAGATGATTTTGTCATCATTGACGTGGGTCTGAAGGCCGAAGGCCGCGTTTCCAAACGCGAATTCATGACACCAGGTCAGGAAACCGAAATTCGCCTTGGCGACAAGGTCGAAGTCTATGTCGAGCGGATGGAAGACCGCAACGGCGAGACCCAGTTGTCCCGCGAAAAGGCCCGCCGCGAAGAGGTCTGGGTTGATCTCGAAAAAGCATCCGAGAAGAAAGAGCGCGTCACCGGGGTTATTTCCGGCCGCGTCAAGGGCGGGTTCACCGTCGATCTGGGCGGCGCCGTGGCGTTCCTGCCGGGCTCTCAGGTCGATATCCGTCCGGTGCGCGATGTGTCGCCCCTCATGGGCACGCCGCAACCTTTCCATATCCTCAAGATGGACCGCAGCCGGGGCAATATCGTCGTCTCGCGCCGCGCCGTTCTGGAGGAAAGCCGCGAGGAAGCCCGCAGCGATCTGCTCGGCACCCTCAAGGAAGGCATGATCATTCAGGGCGTTGTCAAGAACATCACCGACTACGGCGCGTTCGTGGATCTGGGCGGGGTCGATGGGCTTCTCCATGTGACCGACATTTCGTGGAAGCGGGTCAACCATCCGTCCGAAGTGCTTCAGATTGGCCAGAGCGTGGACGTGCAAATCGTTCGCTTTAACGAGGAAACCCAGCGGATTTCTCTGGGCATGAAGCAACTCGAGCAGGATCCATGGAAGGGCGTCGCCGCCCGCTATTCAGGCGGGATGCGTCTTAAAGGGCGCGTGACCAATATCACCGATTACGGCGCCTTTGTGGAGCTGGAGCCGGGGATCGAAGGTCTGGTCCATGTTTCGGAAATGTCCTGGACCAAGAAGAACATCCATCCTGGCAAGATCGTTTCGACCTCGCAGGAAGTGGACGTCATTGTTCTGGATGTCGATCCGGACAAGCGCCGCGTTTCTCTGGGGCTGAAACAATGCCAGGAAAACCCGTGGAAGCAGTTTTCCGAAACGCACAAGGCTGGCGATATTCTGGAAGGCGAAATCCGTAATGTTACCGAGTTTGGTCTGTTTGTGGCCATGCCGGGCGATATTGACGGGATGGTGCATTTGTCGGATGTTTCGTGGGAAGATTCGAGTGAAGAAGCCCTCAAGGCCTATAAAAAGGGCGATATGCTCAAGGTCAAGGTTCTGGATATCGATCCGGAAAAGGAACGGATTGCGCTTGGGGTCAAGCAACTGTCCGGTTCTGGTCCGACGGAGGAATCCTTCTCTGGTCCCGCGCGGGGTGAGGTCGTGACCTGTACGGTGGCTTCGGTCCATGACAAGGGCATTGAAGTGACGACCAACGACGGTATGAAAGGCTCGATCAAAAAGGCCGATCTGTCGCGTGAGCGTTCCGAACAACGTCCGGATCGCTTTGCCGTTGGCGAAAAGCTGGACGCCAAGGTGGTCGGCGTGGACAAGAAGACCCGCTCATTACAGCTTTCCATAAAGGCCCGCGAAATCGACGAGGACAAGCAGGCGATGGATACTTTTGGTTCAACCGAAAGCGGCGCGTCTCTTGGTGATATTCTCGGCGCAGCCCTCGGGCGCAAGGAGGCGGTTCCCGCTTCGCAGACGGAAGAGCCTGTTGAAAAGCCGAAGAGAAAGGCGCCTTCCAAGAAGAAAAAAACAGAAGGCGATGCGGACGCGTAAGCGGACTTTCGTCTTCTCTGGATTTGTAAAACACCCCGCCGCATGCGGGGTATTTTTTATGCGCAGGATTTTTTTGTGCATCAAGAGCGTTTCTATTTGAAAACCGTTTCCAATCAATGTATTGCTTGACGGGCGGGAAAAATTGAGTCATTCTGCGCTCATAGGGAAAAGACTTGCATTATCCTGAAATATCAGGTTTTTATTCTGTGGCGAGAAAGCCCCGGTGCAAGGCACCACGTTTCCCATGTGGGACAGAAAAAAGGACAGGACATGACCAAATCGGAACTCGTTCAACAGCTGGCGGAGCGCAATCCGCATCTTTATCTGCGCGATGTTGAGAAGGTCGTCGATACGATTTTTGACGAAATTACTCAGGCGCTTTCGCGCGGAGATCGGGTCGAACTGCGCGGATTCGGGGCATTTTCCGTCAAGGAACGTGAAGGGCGTATCGGGCGCAATCCACGGACCGGGGAATCGGTCAAGGTCGGTCCGAAACGTTTGCCGTTCTTTAAGACCGGCAAGGCCTTGCGCGAGAGACTGAACGAAAGCAAAAAATGACTTTCCTTCGCTGGATCGCCGGAACGGTGTTTGCTATTGCGGCGGTTCTGTTTGCTGTTGCGAACTTGGCGGATGTTTCGGTGGTCTGGAGTCCTTTTCACCCGGCGCTTGTCATGCCTTTGTCCGTTTTTGGACTTGGGATGGCGGCGGTGGGGTTTGTGGCCGGGGGTGTGCTGGTCTGGATCAACGGTCGGTCCGTTCGTTGTGACCTCCGCGCCCGGAAAAAGCAGATTCGGGATCTGGAATCGGCTCTTGAATCTGCGAATGAAAATACGCTTGCCCCTGTACGGAAAAACGATCCTCTTCCGCCTCTTCTCTCTGTTTCTTCTTCTCCACCCACATCTTGAGGCCCCATGAAACCGGAAATTTTCTGTGCCCTCGATACCACGGATATCGAAAAGGCGAAGACATTGGCCGGGTCGATCTCGTCTGTGTGTGGGTTAAAGCTTGGCCTTGAGTTTTTTAATGCTCATGGACCGCAAGGCATTCGCGCTGTAATGGAGTCTGCCCCGGATGGAGTTTTGTTCCTGGATCTGAAATTTCATGACATTCCCAACACGGTTGCAGGGGCTGTTCGGGCGGTCATGCCCTTGGCGCCGCACTATTTCAATGTCCATGCGTCTGGCGGAACAGAGATGATGCGCGCGGCGCTGGATGCCGCGCAGGGGGAGACCGCTCGTCTGGGCGTTTCCCCTCCGAAGCTGCTGGCCGTGACGGTTTTGACGAGTCTGGGCGATTCAGAACTTGAGGCCGTAGGACAGGCGCGCCCGGCATCGGATCAGGTGCGCAGGCTGGCCGATCTGGCACAAAGGTCCGGTCTTGACGGCGTGGTGTGCTCAGCGCATGAAATTGTGGCGCTGCGAGCCGCATGCGGACCGGATTTTGTTCTGATGGTACCGGGGATTCGTCCTGTCGGGGCGGATCTTGGTGATCAAAAGCGCGTTATGACTCCGGCGGCGGCGATGCAGGCCGGGGCAAGCCATCTGGTAATCGGGCGCCCTGTCACGGGTGCGGCGGACCCGGCGGAAGCGGCGCGCGGGATCCTGCGATCTATCCACGAGGTTTCGCCGTGATTCCGGTCAAAATCTGCGGAATTACGACACCCGAATCCGCCTGGAGCGCTGTGTGCAATGGGGCGGCTTTTATAGGGTTTGTTTTCTATCCACCTTCGCCCCGGTCCGTGACGCCGGAGCAGGCGGCGGACATTTCTCGATCCTGCGCGGGACAGATCCAGACAGTGGCGCTCTTTGTCGATCCAACGGATGAGGATTTACAGGCGGTTTTTAATGCGTTTACGCCGGACATTATTCAACTCCATGGGGCGGAGTCTCCGGATCGGGTGCGCTGGATCCGGATGCACGCAGGCCGTCCGGTGATCAAGGCGCTTGGCGTGTCCAGTGCTGCGGACGTGGCCGAAGCAAAAGCGTATGAGGATGTCGCCGACTGGGTTTTGTTTGATGCCAAGCCAACCGGAGGTTTGCCGGGTGGGACGGGGCGATCCTTTGACTGGGGAATCCTGCGGGACTATCGTGGCTCCAGACCATGGATTCTTTCGGGGGGGCTCAATGTCGATAATATCGGTGCAGCGCTCTCGGTGTGCAGGCCGGACGCGATCGACCTGTCCAGTGGTGTTGAAGACGCCCCGGGACACAAAAGCGAAGTGCTCATCAATCAATTCTTTGAAGAGCTGAGCGCTATCAATCGGTCCCCGTCTTCACGAGGATGATGTTTTCTCTAATGCCTTATCACGCCATCGTCAGGGGCGGACTCTGCGGAAGTTGTCGCTGCCGGGTCAATCTGCGGATCTTCCTCTTCCACGATCGGGACGGGACGACGGGTCAGAGCGTGTTCCAGAACTTCGTCTATGCTGGAAACCGGCACAATTTCAATGCCTTTTTTCACGCTGGCCGGGATTTCGGGCAGATCTTTTTCGTTCTCTTTTGGAATGAGAACCTTGACGATTCCGCCGCGCAGGGCCGCGAGTAATTTTTCTTTCAGGCCTCCGATGGCGGTTACATGGCCGCGCAGGTTGATCTCTCCTGTCATTGCGATATCACGCCGCACGGGAATTCCGGTCAGGGCCGAGACGATGGCCGTGGTCATGCCTGCACCCGCCGAAGGTCCGTCTTTGGGAGTGGCGCCTTCGGGGACATGGACGTGGATATTGCTATCCATCAGTTTCTTCCGGACGATACCAAAAGAGGCCGCGCGGGATTTAATCAGCATTTCCGCAACGGTGATGGATTCCTTCATAACGTCTTTCAGGTTCCCGGTGGTGGTTACCTTGCCGTCCTTGCCGGGCAGGGTTACAGCTTCGATGGAAAGCAGGTCGCCACCCGCTTCGGTATAGGCCAGACCGTTAACAACGCCCATGCGGTCTTTTTCTTCGATCTCGCCGTGACGGAATTTCCGGATTCCTGCGAATTTCTCAAGAGTGCGCGGCGTGATGGCGACTTTTTTACGTTCTTCCATCAGGATTTCCTTGACGGCTTTGCGGCACAGATTGGCCAGTTCCCGTTCCAGATTCCGCACGCCTGCTTCGCGCGTGTAGTAACGGATCAGGTCGAGCAGGGCATCATCGCTGATGGAAAACTCGTCGGACTTAAGACCCGCAGCTTTGATCTGCTTTTTTAGCAGGTGCCGCTTGACGATCTGGAGTTTTTCTTCCTCGGTATAGCCCGAGATGCGGATAACCTCCATCCGGTCGAGCAGGGGGCGGGGCATGTCGAGCGTGTTGGCTGTGCAGATGAACATGACATCCGACAGGTCGTAATCCAGCTCCAGATAATGGTCATTGAACTTGTCGTTTTGTTCGGGGTCCAGAACCTCGAGCAGGGCCGAAGACGGGTCGCCCCGCCAGTCCATGCCAAGTTTGTCAATTTCATCAAGCAGAAACAGGGGGTTGGATGTCTTTGCCTTCTTCATGCCCTGAATGATTTTGCCGGGCATGGCCCCGATATAGGTCCGGCGGTGCCCACGAATTTCGCTTTCGTCTCGCACGCCGCCCAGAGAAACCCGCACGAAATGGCGATTTGTCGCCTTGGCGATCGACTGGCCAAGAGAAGTCTTTCCCACTCCCGGGGGGCCAAGAAGGCACAGGATCGAGCCTTTAACCTTGTGCGTCCGATTCTGGACGGCCAGATATTCCAGAATCCGTTCCTTGACTTTTTCGAGACCGAAATGGTCCTTGTCCAGAATTTTAGCGGCGTCCGGCAGGTCGCTTTTAAGCTTTGTCCGTTTGTTCCATGGCACAGACAAAACCCAGTCAAGGTAGTTACGTACGACGGTGGCTTCGGCAGACATGGGGCTCATCTGGCGAAGTTTGCGCAACTCACCTTTGGCCTTTTCTTTGGCCTCTTTGCTCATCCGGGTTTCTTCGATTCTCTTGTCCAGATCTTCAAGCTCGTCGGTGCCTTCGTTTTCACCCAGTTCCTTGTGGATGGCTTTGAGTTGCTCGTTAAGGTAGTAATCCCTCTGGGTCTTTTCCATCTGGCGTTTGACGCGAGTGCGAACGCGTTTTTCGACCTGAAGAACGCCGATTTCGCCTTCCATAAGACCATAAAGCCGCTCAAGACGATCCAGTGCGGAGGGCATCTCAAGGATCTGTTGTTTTTCGTGAATTTTCAGCGCCAGATGCGATGCAACCGTATCGGCGATTTTTGCTGGATCTTCGATTGATCCAACGGAAACAATGACTTCCGGCGGGATTTTCTTGTTTAACTTTATGTACTGCTCAAACTGCGCAACCACGGCGCGAGCCAGAGCGGACAACTCCTGACTTTCAACCGACGGGTCGGCGATATCGGTGACCAGAGCGCGGATATAGTCCGGGCCATCGGTGTAATCAAGAACCCGGACGCGTCGTCCGCCTTCGACCAGAACCTTGACGGTTCCATCGGGCAGACGGAGGAGCTGGAGGATATTTCCGATTGTTCCGACGGTGTAGAGGTCAGAGGCCTGCGGACTGTCTTCTGATGCAGATTTTTGTGTTACCAAAAGGATTTGCTTGTCTTCCTTCATAACATGCTCGAGGGCATGGACTGAACGCTCCCTCCCTACGAACAGCGGGACAATCATGTGTGGAAAGACGACAATGTCACGCAGGGGAAGGACGGCGAAAGCGTTTTCGTGGCCGGGCGTATCCATCATGACTTTCGTCCCTTCTGTTCTCTGTATCAAGGGATTGTACAGGTTAATTCTTTCCGAATCCTTGCCGTTCCCGGGGCTTGAGAGGGTGTTTTCCCACAGAAAGGCCGTAAAATGGTGCTCACTATGCCATGAACCCGGTCCGGTTACAAACGGAGAAAACCGCCTTGTCCGGGCTTTATGTAAGGCCCTGTGGCGAGAGATCAAGGGGAAAAATCCTGATTTTCCTTTTTGTGGGCGGAAAAAATGCCTTGACTTTATGTAAAATATAGTCAGAATGCATGCTGGATAAAATCAAAGAGGAGGGGCCAATGACGCCGAAGCAAAAAATGACACTTGCGTTCGCATTTGTTCTTGCCGCCGCCAGTTTTTGTATGCCCATTTCAAAAAGCCCGGATTTCGACTTGCAGGCCAAGGCTCAGGATGCAACGTCTATGAGTTCTTTCCCTTCTCCATAATGGCGATCATAATCGTCTATTGCAGAGGAAAGGCCGGACTCAAGGGATGTTTGCGCCCGCCAGCCCATCGCGGCGAGTCTTGAGATGTCCAGAACCTTGCGCGGCGTGCCGTCTGTCCCTTCTCCGGTAAAGCGGATGGATCCGGTATAGTTCACGGCGCGGGCGATTGTGTGTGCCAGATCGTGGATGGAAATCTCTGCGCCGGATCCGATATTGATATGTCCGTCTTCTGAAAAATTCTGCATCAGAAAAACAAGTCCGTCGGCCAGATCGTCTACATACAGGAACTCACGTAAGGCGGAGCCCGTGCCCATGAAGGCGACTTCTGGCGCGCGGGACTTTTGCGCGGCGCGTAATTTCATAATCATGGCCGGAATGACATGAGAGATCGTTGCGTCGTAGCGGTCTCCCGGCCCGTACAGGTTGCAGGGCATGGCAGAGATGAAATCGGCGCCATATTGGCGGCGGCAAGATTCCACGAGTTTGAGTCCTGCGATTTTTGCCAGAGCGTAGCCTTCGTTGCTGGACTCCAGAGCGCCGGTCAAAAGAGATTTTTCTGCAATGGGTTGCGGGGCGTTTCTGGGGTAGATGCAGGAAGATCCAAGGAAGAGAATTTTTTCAATTCCTGCTTTAAGACAAGATTTTATAACATTGGATTCTATCATTAAATTGTCGTACAAGAATCCTTCTGGCTGTGCCATGTTGGCGATAACGCCGCCGACCTTTGCCGCTGCCAGAAAGACGGCATCGGGGCGGTTTTCCTGAACCCAGTCTTCAACGTCGTTTTGGCGGCGCAGATCCAGAACACCGCGCGAGACAGTAAGGATTTCGCACGATTCGGAACGTAGCCGCCGGGCAATGGCGGATCCAACCAGTCCCGTATGTCCGGCCACCCAGACCCGTTTTCCGGAAAGGGCGTAGGTCACGAGGCTTCGCGGATCAGGTGGGCCGACCCTTCATTCTGATAAAAAGTTTCCAGAGACTTTGTGAGCAGGCTTTCCGTTCCTTGGAAGAGATCCTGACGGTCAGATTGAACCATTTCGTAGATCATGTCCGCAAAGGAAATCTTCGGTTTCCAGCCCAGAACGCGCCGGGCTTTATCCGAATCGCCCAGCAAGGCATGAACCTCGTTCGGGCGAAACAGGGCTGGGTCAATGCGGACCAGAACGCGGCCCGTACGAGGGTCGCATCCAATCTCGTTTGGGCCTCTTCCTCGCCAGATCACGCGCAGACCAATGCACGAAAAGGCCTGTTCTACGCAGGCGCGGACCGTGCGGGACTCTCCGGTAGCCAGAACGTAATCGCCGGGCGTGTCTTGCTGCAACATTTGCCACATGCCTTCGACATAATCGCGTGCATGGCCCCAGTCGCGGCGCGAATCCAGATTTCCCAGAACGAGGGGGTCTGTTCCGCCCAGGCTGATCTTGGCCACAGCGTGGGTGATTTTCCGCGTTACGAAATCCTGTCCGCGAATGGGGCTTTCGTGGTTGAACAAAATGCCGTTCGAAGCATGAATGCCATAGGCGTTGCGGTATGTGACCGTGATCCAGTAAGCATAAAGCTTGGCCGCGGCATAGGGGCTGCACGGCGCGAAAGGCGTGGTTTCGCTCTGAGGCGCGGGAGCGTTTCCGAACATCTCGGACGAGGAGGCCTGATAAAAGCGGGTCGTTTTCTCCATTCCAAGAGTGCGGATGGCTTCCAGCAGACGCAGCGGGCCGAGGGCATTCACATCGGCTGTCATTTCAGGAAGGTCATAACTGATGGCAACGTGGCTTTGCGCAGCCAGATTGTAAATTTCGTCCGGCTTTTCTTCAGCAAGGAGGCGGGTTAAATTTCCGGAATCCGACATATCCGCCGGGCGCAGGGAAAATCGATCACCGAATTTTTCAAGGCGGGTCAGATTCTGGTCATCGGGAAGGGGTGACCACTGCCGGGCGCCCACGACGCGATATCCTTTTTCGAGCAGGAATTCGGCAAGCAACGGCCCATCCTGCCCTGTGATTCCGGTGATGAGTGCGGTTTTAAAGGTCACGACAAGAGTCTCTGAAAAATACAATTGCGTTCAGCGTGCAATGCCACCGCATTTTCCGCAAGCCATGTTTTGCGTGGAGCCATCTTTTCCACGGTTTTCTGGTTTGGCCTTGTCTCAATATTTCTGTGTGGGCGTTCAAATGAGTTTTGCCATTTCCTTGAAAATGGGGATTATGGGGAGGCTTTTTTGAGGCTTTGAAAGGAAGGTATCGTGATGAAAATTCCCTCACTCATCGGCCACAGGGGCGTTGCGCGTTATGCCCCCGAAAACACGATTGAATCCATACAGGCTGCTGCCGATATGGGAATAAAATGGGTCGAGCTTGACGTTAAACTGACGCGTGACGGGGTGCCAATCCTGTTTCATGACGATACGCTGGATCGGACTACGAACGGGGGCGGGCCTGTGGCTACGCGGAGTTTTGCCGATTTACAGGATCTTGAAGCCGGAAGCTGGTTTTCACACGGGTTTTCCGGAATTAAGATCCCTTCTCTTGAAGAGGCGGTTGATGTCCTTCTGGAGCGAAGGCTGGGCGTGAATTTCGAGATCAAGCCTTGTCCAGGACGTGAAGTGGAAACGGCGCAGGCCATGATGGACCTGCTTTCGCGGATATGGGATGATCGCGAGACAATTCTGATTTCGAGTTTTTCCTGTGTCAGCCTCGATGTTGTTTGCGATATGACGCCGGATTTTCCACGCGGGATGTTGCTTGACACCTTTTGGCCTGAAAACTGGGCTGCGTTGGCGGATCATCTGACTCCGGAAACGATAAATGTGGATGCCGGGGCCATTACCCGCGAGCAGGTTGAAGCCCTGATAGAATACGGAAAACCAATTCTCGCCTACACGGTTAACGAACCCGATCAAGCCCGCCGTTTGAGGGGATGGGGGATTGACGGATTTTTTTCAGATGCTCCGGACCTGTTGGTTGACGCCTTGCGCTCCGTCCTTCACTGAGAAAGCGATGTGTAGTTTTTCTTCGGCATGACTATGAATTCCACGACCGCGGTCCTCCCGATGCGTCATTCGGTAAAACGACATTGGCAACCCGTGAACATGACTGGAGAGAAATTTGTACGGCCAGAGAAAGGTATGCAGATCAACGCCTGCTTGCTTTTCTATACCCGAGCCGTGTCTTTTTGCGTTTTGGGTTCGCGGCCTGTGGCCTGACACAGGGATGCATAGAGTTTTCCGACGTCGCTGGAGGCAAAAGTCGCACCGAGCAACGCCCCGTAATCATTGGACGCAGCCTGATCGAACATGTCCTCAAACTGGCGCAGGAAGCGCTGAACGTATGTCCGGAATTCAGAATCTTCCGCAAATTTCCGGCGTACTTTGTCGAGCGGCAGGGTATCGCCCAACTGGACAAGGCGGCGGGTGAAGGCCGAAACATCGCCCTTCTGGAAGGCTTTCCACGTTTTCTCCGGGACATCGCCGTCCACCGAGCGGGTGAGATCCACGGACAGGGAATGCAGACTTTCCAGAATGAACTTCGCCGATTCCATAAAGGACTCGCGCTGGAGGCGCCATTCGCTTTGGCGGACGTCTTCGGCTTGCGCAGCCGCGTCCTGTGAGGCTTTGAACAAGGCGGCGGACTGGCGACCAAAGATTGAGGCTGCCTCTTCCACGGATTTGAGGGCGCGGGCCGATGTGGTAATGAGGCGTTCTGACTCTCCGCCCAGTTTTTCGCCAGACTGGTCAATACGTATGGAGACGGCGTTGGCGGTCTTGCCCACATCTTCAAGGCGTGATGTCAGCAGGGACGTGGCCTTGCCGATCCGCTCTGCTGAATCTGCCGAGGCTTCCGCGACGGCGGCAGCCTGTGCCTTGAGTTCCTGGCCATAGGCCTGCGAGGAGAGCAGCGAGGCTTTCATCTGTTCAGAAACTTCACGGGCGCGGATGGCAAAGGAATCTCCGGATTTTTTAATATCAAGGAGAGCCCCTGAGGCCTTTTCCAAAAGTTGATCGGCCTGGGTCTGGACGGCCAACACGACGGTTTTGGCCATTTCAAGGGATTTTCCGGCGGCGATGTTGAGGCGCTCGGACTCTGCGATAACCTTCTCGCCGGCCTCACCGAAGCGGTCAATGGCTTTTTCGGCGGAAGCATCCACGCGCGCCGCTGTCTGGACAAAGGAATCCCCCGCACCGGAAAGCTGAACCACCGCCTGACCGATAGAGGAAGACAAATCCTGAAACTGGTCGTTGATGGCCTTGCGAGTGGTTTCGATGCGCAGCAATGCCTGATCGGTGAGAAGATGTACGTCCGAGGACTGGTTGCGCAAGGCGGACTCAATTTCCCGAATCCGGCCCGTCGCCGATTTGGCTGCCGATTCGATGTCCATGGTGCGGGCCTGAAGATCTTCGCCACAGGTGTGCAGGATCTTTGCTGCTTCTTCCGATCCCTCGCCAAGAGTTTTCAGTCGTTCGTCAAACAGGGCGCTTATCTCGCGCAAACGGGTCAAAGCGCTTTGCGTTGTTTCTCCGAAGGCATCCTGCAGATCCTCAAATGTCTTGCGGGCGGTGCTGGCTTGTGCGATGGCGTCAACGAAAGCAGGGGCGGCGGTGCGCGCCGCAGATTCGATCGCTGCGCCGATATCGGTAAAGGTCTTTTCGGCCCTCTCACTCCGGTCTTTCAGGGTGATGATCCGGTTTTCCAGAGCGGAGTCGAGGGATTCCAGATCGGAAACCGTTCGGGTTGTTGCCGCGCTCATTTCCGTGCAGCGGCCCGAAATGACACCCTCGAGTTTTTCGATGTTTCCAACGGCATCGCCGGACAGGCGGCTGAGGTCCTTTGCCTGACGGTCCAGAGATTCCCGTACTTTTTCAATATGTTCCAGAGAATCTTTCACCTGAAGGATGAGGGAGTCTTTCTGGGTTGTCATGGTCTCGTTGATGCTGCGTCCGTGACCGGCGATCTGTCCGGCCATGGTTGAGATGTCCTGAACCTGTCCATGCAGGATTTCCCGGATTTTTCCTGCGCTTTGTGTGGCTTTTTCCGAGGCTTCGTTGATGTCCTCGACCCGGCGGCGCAGGGTGGTTTCGATTTCCGCCGCCTTCGAGTCGGCCTCGGAAACGGCTGTCTGCAAAAGACGGACCGGGGCGTCAATGGCGGTGCGCAGGGATTCGATCGTTTCGTTCAGGCCAACAGCAGACAGGGTGATTTTCCCGGTCTGGCTTTCGACGGCCTTTGCCAGATTGTCGACCTGTGAGTCGGCCAATGTGGAGACTTCAAGGATTTTCGTGCGGCTGTTGTCGAGCATATCCACGATGGCGCGGATGTTGTCGGCATTGGTGCGGGCGGCCTCGTCCAGCGCGTCGATATGTCCGCGTGCGGACAGCATGAGGGATTCCGCCTGACCGGAGGCATCTCTGGTTGATTTCTCAACCGATTCGACGGCGCGGCGGACGGCGGCACTGATGGCGTCCGATCCCGAAAGTGCGAGGGAAAGGGCTTCGGCGAGTTTGTGCGCAGCAGCGTTTCCGGCTTCTTCGATGGATTCGGACTCTCGTTCCAAAGATTCGACCGTATCGGCGAGCTTGCGGGCCTGACCGCCAATGCGTTCCTCGATTTGATCCGTCCGTTCGGCCAGATCCTCGGCGGCGGCGCTGAGTTGGGTCACGCTTTCTCCGACCACATCGGCTACGCGGGCGGCGCCTTGAGAAATGGAATGGACGCCGGTATCAAGGTTTTTGCTTTGGTCTTCAATCATGCGGGCGGAGTCCGACATGGATTCGACGGCCTTGCGAGTCATTTCTTCCAGTTCGGAAATCCGGGCCTTGATTTCTTCGCCGACTTTTCCAGCCTCGTCGGAAACGCGATCTGTCGCGCCGGAGAGATTTTTCGTATGTTCATCAAAGGCATGGCTTAGATCGTCCAGCCGCGCGGCGATTTTCTCAATCGTTTCGTTAAGGGAAGCGTGAGTGGATTCAAGCGTTGTTTCAATGGACTTTGTTTTTTCTCCAGCGCTGTCCGCGGCGGCCAGAATTTTATCGGCCCCGCGTCCGAGCGCTGATTCCATGATTTCGGCCTGTTCATTCACTTTTTCGGCTGCGGACTCCCATGCGCCAACGCCTTCTTTGGTCTTTTCGTCGATGGTAGCCGTTCGGGATTCGATCTCCCCGGTCAGGGCAAGGAGTCTTTCCGCGCGTTCATGAAGCGATTCTGCCAGGCGGTCAATATGGAATTCCGTCTTCTTGGAAACGCCGACGAAGTCGTTGATTTCCGATCTCATCCCCTGACGGGCGCGACCAATGGCCTTGAGAACGGCACGCGAGGAGGCGGACAGGTCCGCGGCCTGACGGCATAGAATTTCGATGTCCTTGCTGATTCTCACGGCCCGGTCTTCGGACGGGAAAATAAGAGCTTGAAATTCCCCGCGCAGGGCCTGGGCGTAATGCTGGACGTCTGCGGCGCGGGTGACGTTGCTGATGACCAGCCAGAGCAGGGCGGGCGGTGCGAACATTCCGGCCAGAAGTCCCCCCATATCTTGCGGGGTCAGTGCCATGATGGCGCCAGACCCCAGATTGCGCCATGTCAGATAGGCATAAGCCACGACCCAGAAGGTTGTCAGAAAAGTTCCAGCGACACCGAGCGCCCGGTGCCCGGCAGGGCGAGGGAGCGGCGCAGAAAGAGGAACGGGATGCGGGGCAGGCGAGTCAGAGTCTTCCGGATCGGAGCCGCGCAGGGCGCGAAGGCCGTCTTCTGACAAATCTGGTGACGAATCCGGCGCGGATTTATTTTCCGAATTCCCGGACGATTCCGCTCCCGGAAGGCGTAAGGTTCGTAGATCTTCGCCCGCGCGGATTGAAATATCAACTGTGGCAACCTCTGGCCCTTCGGGAAGACGTGGCATTTCCCGGCGAGTACGCAGGGAGGGCGCTTTGGAAATGGCGGGTTTTTCCGTGGATCCGGCGTCGATCGGGTCAATGTCTTTGGAGTCCAGCCGGACAACGGACGGATTTTTCATCGGGATCTCCCCCTTTTGAAGGGTTTTTGCGCCTCGGGAATTCGCATCAGTATCACAGATGATGGTTTCTTTCGCAAGGGCTCAAGGCCCCCTGATTTGTTTTTGTCTGTGGATAAAGGATGGATCGGTTTCCGGAAAACTTTTGGCGTAGGATCGGTCGTTTTCTTGCCCGAAATTCTGCATATCATACCTTTGTATTATAAAGGCTTTTTCGATAAAAATATATAACCTCATGTTTTTGCTTGATTATTTTGTATATATCTGAAGTTGTTAAACTTTTCGCAAAAGATTTCCTTGAGAATGAGGCTGCCTGAGTCTTCTACAGGAAAAGGGTTTTTTTGAGATGAAACTTCTTCTGGCCGACGACCATACGTTGTTTCGTGATGCGCTGGTCCAGTACATTGTGCGGGCGGAGCCTGACGCCGCCGTGTCTCTGGCCAAGGATCTGTATGAGGCCATGGCGCTTCTTGAGTCCGGTGTGGAGCCGGATCTGGTTCTGCTCGACCTGCGAATGCCGGGGATGGACGGGATGAACGGATTTCGGATTTTGCGGGAGAAATACCCGGATATCCGCGTGGCATTGATGTCCGGGGTTGCCGAAAGTTACGATGTCAAGCAGGCGATGGAACTGGGCGCTGTGGCGTATTTTCCGAAAACATTGTCCGGCAAGGCCATGCTCAAGGCGCTTCAACTGGTCCTGGCGGGCGAGCGGTACCTGCCGATCGAACATGCCACGAACGAGGTGATGCCCTCTTATTACAACGGTCTGGAGCGTCCCGGCGGTGAATCGGGGGCTCAGCCGCCTTATCCCCATGTGCGCGATTTCTCTGCAGCTGATCCTCTCAAAATAACGGCCCGTGAACGTGATGTTCTGGTCCAGATGGCCAAGGGATATACGAACAAGGAAATCGCGGATGTCTTGAATCTTCAACTGGCGACGGTCAAGCTGCACGTGCGCGGGGTGTGCCGCAAGCTCGGCGCACGTAACCGGACAGAAGCCGCCTTGAAAGCGCGGGAGCTTGGTTTTGCAACGGCTTCGTGATATTCGGGCCTTTCTTTGGGACGCCATGGAATGGAGGGTTCTGAAAAATCCGAAGTTCTTGATTCCTGCTCTGGTCATTGCGATTTTCAGTGTGGCGACGCTTAGCTCCACCATCCGTTTTCTGGATGCGGAGGAAGGGCTCTTTTCCTACGGGTTGGAACAAAGACTTTCGGTTAGCGAACTGGAAGACCATTTCCATGATTTTGAAGAATCCATTCTTTTGTACGTCAGCGGGCACGAAAGCGTGACCCGGGCCGATGTTCTGAAAAAAATGAAGCATTTCCAGAATGAGATAAAAGTTTTTTCACAAGCCAACTGGAGGAAAGAACGGGTCCCCGCAATTCTTCCGAGCCTTGATTCTCTGGGTGATCTATTTGTTTCCATAGAAACGTATATGGAGGATGGGCGCTTTTTTGAGGATAGAAAAATTTCCCGTCCTTTGGGACAGGCTTTCGTGGCGGCTCATGAGGCCATCGAAGCTCTTGATTCGGAAAGCTTTCTGGGAAACAACGAGATTGGGACATACAAAGATCGACAATGGCAGCGCACGAAGATCTTCTGGTCTGTGCTGTTTATGGGACTGTCCGGGTTTGTCCTGATCGGTGTTCTGGTGGATCGTCTGGCCAGTCTGGAGCGGATGGATCAGGAGCGGCGCAGGGCTGTGGCCGAAGAAGCGCGTCGCGCCGCCGCCATGGACGAGGCCTTCGAGGGGATGGTTTTGAGTGATTCCGAGGGTAATATTGTCTATGCAAATACGGCGGCCCTGCGTCTTTCCAGCTATGCCGCAGCCGATGTCGTCGGGTCGTCCTGGAGGATGCTGTTTTCCAATGACCAGGCCAAACGGTTTCAGGGTGATATCCTCCCCCGTCTGGAGACGGAGGAGCGATGGTCGGGAAGCGCGTATGGCGCCCGCAAGGACGGGCATATTTTCCCTATAGATATTTCCGTGGCTCTTCTGCCGGATGGGGGGCATATCTGGGTCATGCGGGATTTGTCCCGCCAGATTGAGTCCGAGCGAGTGTCCCAGCGTCGTCAGGCAGCGATTGAGGCAGCAGGCGATGGAATCGGGATCATCGGGCCGGATGGGACGTTGTCTTATATGAACGGCGCCATGAGAAAAGTTTATGGAATATCAGAGGAAGAGGAATTCAAATACGCCGGGAAGGGGTGGGATGCCCTTTATGACGGAAGCGATCTTGAGCGGATGACCGGTACGGTTCTGCCTGTCGTTTTGCGAACCGGGTATTGGAGTGGAGAGTTGGACATCGCCCGGCGCGACGGCAGAAGAATCTGGGTCGAGATGAGCCTGACTCGTCTTCCCGATGGAGGAATTGTCCATACGATCCGGGATATTTCCGATCGTAAAAGGGAAGAAAGGGAAAAGGAAGAACTGCAGGCCCAGTTCCACCAGGCCCAGAAAATGGAAGCGGTCGGGCGTCTGGCGGGCGGAATTGCCCACGATTTCAATAATATTCTTGCGGCCATCATGGGATACGCCGAGTTTCTGGAAGAAGATCTCGGGAGCGATCCGGAAAAGAAAAAATTCGCCGAAGGGATTCTTCGGGCCGGTGGGCAGGCGCGCGGGTTGATAGACCAGCTTTTGTCCTTTTCGCGCCGTAAGGAGACAAGCCGTACAACGCTCAATATTGCCGAGGTTGTCAAGGAGACGGTTTCCCTGCTGCGGGCCAGTTTGCCGCGCACGATTTCCGTGGAGACGGATGTGGTGGATTCCGGTGCGCTGGTCTATGCGAATCCCACGCAGATTGCTCAGGCTGTTATGAATTTGTGCGTCAACGCTCGCGATGCGATGGAAGACGCGCACGGAACGCTGACTGTCGGGCTTGAGATTGTGGATTCGGACTCGGATCTGTATGAGGATATGCTGGCCGATGATTTTCCGGAATCTGATTTTGTGCCGCCCATGCGCATTCAGGATGTCGAGCCAAATCACTGTTGTCTGGAATTCGGTGTTCTGGTCCGCGGGCGGCGATATGTGCGCTTGAGCGTTGCGGATTCAGGACACGGGATGAGCCGGACCATTATGGAGCATATCTTTGAGCCATTCTTTACAACAAAAGACGTGGACAAGGGGACGGGGCTTGGTCTGGCCAATGTTCACGGCGTCGTGATGGCGCATCAGGGCGCCTTGATCGTGGACAGCGTGATCGGCGAAGGGACCTGTTTTGAAATCTTTTTTCCTCTGGCGGAAGACCAGCTGGACGACATTCCGGCGGTCGAGGGCTATGGAGAATCGCAAACGCTTGTGCTCACAGGCCGCGTTCTGCTCGTCGAGGATCAGGCGCAGGTCCGGGAAATGATGAGCGTTCTCTTGCGGCGTCTGGGCTACGAGGTGCACACTTGTGAATCCGGGATGGATGCTCTGGCTCGCCTGCGACAGTTTCCAGAAGGATATGATCTGGTGGTCACGGACCACAACATGCCGAAAATGACGGGGCTGGAACTGGCCGACCAGAGTCATTTCGAATTTCCATGGTTGCCTTTTATTCTGGTCACGGGGTATTCCAAGGAAAGTCTGGATAGCGAGCCGGATGATCATCCCTCTGTCAAGGCCATTTTGCGCAAGCCCGTGGACCGTGAGGCTCTTGCCGCTGCCATCCGGGGTGTTCTGTCTGCCCGTGATGCGGTCTGAGAAAAAGGAAGCGCTTTAAACATTTTTACAACACCCAGGACGCAACCACAGGAGGAGAAAGAAACCGGGGAATGACGGTGAAATGGTGGGCGCGGCAGGGATTGAACCTGCGACCCCTCCCGTGTGAAGGGAGTGCTCTCCCGCTGAGCTACGCGCCCGATGCCTCGTTTCCGGGGAAAACAATGCGCCAAGCAACGGCACTATACACAGCTTCGGGCAATCCTCAAGCCCTTGTCGTTCATTTTTGCCATAATGTTTGAAAAAGCGGGGGGTGTCCTGCCTCTTTTGTTGACATATTGCTCTTATTAACATATATTCCGACAAGTATAAAAGATAAAGAGGGAGTTAAAACCATGGGACAGGGACCGGAAATCAGGCATATTTCACTTCCTTTCAAAGGAAAGGAGTCTCGCTTTGAGATTGCTGGTACACGGGCTGTCTCTTTGGGGGAGGGCCGCACCCCGCGAACGATTTTTGTTCTGGCGGAGACCGGCTCGAATCCCCCGGCTTTCAGAATGCCCGACCGTGACATCGTTCAGATCGCGCGCCTGATTGCGGAGCCTCCGGGAGAAAAACTGGCGTCTCATACCGGGAATGAAAAAGCCAGTCTGAGAAAAGAATATACCCCGCGTGTTCGTGCCGGAGTTGCTTTTATCAAGAATCAGGGGATTAGTATCGCCTATAACCGGAAAGACAGATCCGTGTATATCTTTCCCGGAGATGCTCGCCCCTCTGTTCTTACGACTGCGAAGAAAGTCGGGATCGGGCTTGCTGGCCTTGCTGTCGCAGCCGGAATCGGTCTGAATGTCGTCATGGATGAGTCAAACGGCCAGAATGGTCCGATTGTTCCCAAATATTCCTACAAGGATCTGTTCAAAAAAGATTCACCTGCGCCTGCGCGTGTGGCCTCTTCCTCCGCAGAAAGCCAGACTCCGGAGGCATCGGATGCGCCACTGCCTGCGCCGCCTCGTCCTGTTGACGATGTGGCACCGGGCGTTTTTGTAAATCCGGCGACGGGTGACGAGCATGGCTCTCGTTTTGCTGCGTTGAAAGACGTCCGGATGGATTGCGCGGCTGCGACGGTTGACGGTGTTGGCAATATGGCTTTGCTCAGCCCCCATGTACAAGTCCAGACAGATCCGAAGTCAAAGGGCACAAAACCTTTGATCGGAATGCCCTATAAAGACGTTGAAACCCTCTTTAAGGACAATGCGCAGGTTGTTGTCAAGGATCCGGATTCCGGTGCGCTGAAATCCGTCTATGTTGCCTATATCCCGTCTCTGGAGCGCATGGAGGCGTTTCTGAGTGGCTTGAAGCTTGGCCCGAAAGATATCAAATGGGGCCAGACGACCACAAATCCGGCTTCTGTTGCCGCAGCTCAAAAATTCATGACGATGCTCACTTGCGGGGAAAGGATTGTGGACTCCCGGATTGTTGATAATACGGAAAAGCTAGGGCAGGAAAAGGGCGGCGTTTACCCGCCCGGATACGCCTTGACCGATATTTCTCTGGCCACAAGAACGCCCTATGCAAATAAAGTCATCCGTGGCGCTGAACTGCAGGACAATCAGGACCAGCAGGTTTATGTGCGTGTTGTCTTGCGCGATGTGACGGATGAAAAAACGGGCGAGGTCAAGCCTTCCCTGTGGATTGGCCACACGGCGGCGCCGGAGAAATATGAAGACCATCTGACCGATTCATACCTAGGAAAGGCTTTGAAGGTCGCGCGCGAGGACGGGAATTTCTCTGCCGATCACGGAAAAGGCGCCATAGAAGCCCCTCACCCTGTTGCGACGGCCATCATGGTCAGCCGTCCGCCGCAAAGCAAACCAAATCATCCATATTATGAAACCACAACCATTCCGGAACCGGGAAGTCTGTCTCTGCTTGCCTTTGGGCTGGCAGCCTTGGGCGGCACAGCTCTTCGGCGCAGATCCCAGAGCAGACCTGAGGAGAGTCCTTCAGCCGATCCCAAAGGGCCAGATCTGACGCTCTGAGAGAAAATTTCCTCTTGGGTCAGGCATAAGATTCGTGCTATCCGGGCCGGAAGTTTCTTCCTGAACGTGAGGATGCGCCGTGGATTTTTCTGTTTTTCCTGAAAATCTGCCGGATTCCTGGCCCGCTTTTCTCCTCATGCCCGGCGTGATTGGAGGGCTGGCAGGGCTTTTGGCCGGACTTCTGGGCGTGGGTGGCGGAATTATTCTGGTTCCCGGTTTTTATGCCTTGCTCAAGGCTGCCGGATATCCCGTTCCTGATTTGATGCACGTGGCTATTGCCACCTCTCTTGCTACCATTATTCCTACCGGCCTGTCGTCGGCTCTGGCCCATCGGCGGCGGGATTGTGTGCGGGTGGATGTGCTTCGAGGCATGGGGTTTGGAATCGTTCTTGGTGCCTTTGCGGGATCGATTGCGGCGACGATGATTTCGGGTGGACTGCTCCGGGTCATTTTTGGCGGGGTTCTTGTGATTTTATCGGGGTTTCTGGCTCTAAGCGACCGCCTTGCCTGTGCGCCCCGTCCTTTGCTCGGGCGCGCGACATTAACGGGCGTGGGGCTGTTTACCGGGCTTTTGTCCAGTCTTTTGGGGATCGGCGGGGCGACTTTTACGGTTCCCCTTCTGTCTCTTCTGGGTGTTTCATTGCGTCATGCCATCGGGACGGCTTCTGCCGTTGGTGTTCTGATTGCCATTCCGGCTTGCGCGGGATTCATCGCAGGCGGGAACAGCGCAGAGATTTCGGTTCCATTTACCCTTGGTTATGTCTTTATTCCAGGGTTTTTGCTTGCCGCACCGGCCAGCATCCTGATGGCTCCGGCAGGGGCGCGGCTGGCCCACAGCCTTCCTGTGCGGACCTTGCGGGTGTTTTTTGCGCTGTTTATGGCCGTGGTGGGCCTGCGGATGCTGGTGGAGTAGATCTCAAAACAGCGACAGCGAGAGTGGACCTATTCAGCCTTTTCCGTTCCGGCGTTCTTGTTGCCGAAAAAGCTCGAGACATCAAAGCCGGAGAATTCGAACTTGTCTTTCTTCGCAGATTGCTCGGCTTGTTCAATGGCGTCGGCCTTCTCGGCGGCGATTTTGTCGGGATCCTTGCCCTGTGCCTTAAATCCTTTGCGCGAGGCGGACTCTATTTCCGCATAGGTGCATAGACCGATTTCTGCCGGATGACGGGGCTTGATAAGGGCAATACCGGGGTGAGAACGCTCGCGGATGGCCAGAATTGTGGGCTTGGTCGTGCCGATGAGACGGCAGATCTGGGCATCGCTGATTTCCGGATGGTGCTTGATGATCCACGCGATAGCGTCCGGCTTGTCGCTGCGCTTGGAAACAGGGGTGTATTTCGGCCCCTTGGCGCGCAACTGGACGGGCGGAAGGTCCATGTTGATTTTCTTCAAAACCGCCTTCTCGTCGGCCTCACAGCGACGAATTTCCTCGGCGGTCAACTCGTTGTGGGCTACCGGATCCCGCCCCTCGATTCCCTTGCCGACTGTCCCGTCCGCGAGCGCCTGAATCTCGATCTCATGAAGTCCTGAAAAGGCCGAAATCTGATTGAATGTCAATGTGGTATGATCAATCAGCCACACCGCGGTTGCCGTTGGCATCAAAAGCTCATTCGGGTTCAGACTCTGGGATGACATCAGTTTTACTCCTTCAAGGCATCGGCAAGGCTACGCGAAAGGGCAAAGGCCCTCACCCTCGGCCCTGTTCCGGGGGCCGCATGTTGAAAAAGCCTTCAACATTTCAGGGAACAGGCGCACTATAAGGGCTTCCGGAGCAAATTTCCAGTGCTTTTTCCGGTCTATTTCTGAAGGTCTTCTGCCATCATGGTTTCTGAAATGCCTCGAAAATCAAGCGTTCCATGCACAACGAGAGCATAAACCACCCCCCAGATTACAGCAGAAAGGAGTGTGGTGGCCAAAATTTTCTGTTTCAGGGCAGGGTGCTCCGGGGCGCCGCCTGCTGTCGCGGGCCCCGATTTGTCGTGCGGACGGACCCCGAACGGGAGGACGACGAACAGGGCCGTCCACCAGATCAGGAAGTAGGTTACAATGCCCGTAAAGACACTCACGCCGCGTGCCGGATACCGGCCTGAAGGGCTTCCTCCCCCGCCAGAACGGTTGCAACGGCATGGATGGTTGCAGCGATACGCACGGCGGTCTGCACCTGCTCCTTGGTCATCCCGTCCGAGAGCAGTCTGGCTTCGTGTGAATCCAGACAGAACTTACAGCCGTTAATGGCTGAAACCGCCAGAGACCAGAGCTCAAAATCCTTCTTTTCTACGCCGGGATTGGCCAGAATGTTCATGCGCAGACGCGACTGCATGCCCTTGTATTCCGGATTTGTGACCATGCCTGTAAATTTGTAATAGATGTTGTTCATGGCCATGATCGCATGAGCGGCCTTCGCGGCGGCTTGTGCTTCTGGCGTCATACGAGACGCGCACTCGGCGCTCGCCGCTGCGATAACATCCGGGTTTCGTGCGGCCAGAGCCGTCGCCAGAAGCGTCCCGTAAAGCTGCTGCGGGTTTAACGTTTCCTCGGACAGAATCGAGGACAGGTTCAGTTTGATATCCTTGGCATAGTCAGGGATTCGATCGGCAAGAGCAGACAAAGACATGAGAGGCCTCTTTCAGACAGAAGGTTTTTTTACGAAAAACCGCGTCCCCGCCTGATGCGGGAACGACAGGGGCAAGGAAAACGAAAGGCTTCAAGCCGCCTTGATGACGTCGCCGCCCACGGGGCGGTTGCAGGGACACAGATCGTCCGTCTGGAGCGCATCGAGAATCCGAAGCGTTTCCTTGGGGTTGCGACCGACCGCCAGACTGTTGACCGAAACATGCTGGATGACATTGTGCGGGTCCACAATGAAGGTTGCACGCAACGGCACATTCGCTGCCTTGTCCAGGATCCCCAGCGCGGCGGCAAACGTGCCGCCATTATCCGCAAAACCCCATTGGTTCAGGCCGTTGAGGTCCTTGTGTTCGCGCCGCCAGGCGAGCTTGCAGAACTCGTTATCCGTGCTGCCGCCCAGAACGATACAGTCGCGGTCCTCAAAATCCTTGTTCAGCTTTGCAAATTCCACGATCTCCGTCGGGCAGACAAAGGTGAAGTCTTTCGGATAGAAGTAAAAGACTTTCCATTTCCCGGGAAAGCTCTTGTTCGTGACCGTCTCAAATGCGCTGACACCTTTTTCTTCGTGCGCGTTGAATTTCGGCTTGACGCCCGTGATCGAGAAATCCGGCAAACTGTCGCCAACACCCAGCATATGTTTTTCTCCTTGCGTTTATCTGTGGCCCGAAGGGGCCTCTTTTGTTGAAACATTCTGACCAGAGCATAAGGTAAACCCGATAGACGGGATTTCAAGAGAATAGAGATTGTATGATCCGTTTTTTTCAAGGCGCGGCGCATTGTTTCCCTCGAGGGTAGAAAGAATTTTCCATGATTTTGAAATAAAAGGATTTTTCATTTAGTAATATGTTAAACGATGGGTGCGAGAATGGAAGGATATCGACAAAACAGATGTTAAGAGATAAGTGCCCATGCAGACGGAAAAGACGTTTGATATTCGTGGACGTGGACGGAAAAGAGGCCCGCCTTTACCGCCTCCCAACACGGTGAGATGGGTCAAATCCCGTAAGGCTGCCGTGGTCCACGCTGTGCAGGACGGGCGAATCAGCCGCGAGGATGCTTGTCGGCGTTACGGTCTGAGCATGGAAGAGCTTCAGTCGTGGGAAGAGTTGTCCGGGAAATTCGGGGATAATGCCCTCAAGGCCACGGCCATCAAGCTCTATCGTGGCGACGTTCCGGGATTGGAAGAGACCGCGCGAACGCACTGACTTTCCTTTCGGGAAAACACAGAATAAAGGCCGCTGGACGTTCCTGCGGCCTTTTGTTATGGTTTTTGCCTGAAACAGAAGAAGGAAAGCCCGCGACCATGATTTTATATCCCGCCATCGATATCAAGGGGGGGCAGTGCGTCCGGCTTGTTCAGGGCGATATGGACCGCGCCACGACCTATAATCCCGACCCGGTGGATCAGGCTCTGGCTTGGGAGCGGGCCGGATTTTCGTGGATTCATATCGTGGATCTCGACGGGGCCGTGGGCGGTGCACCTGCGAATGCTCATGCGGTGCGGGACATTCTGGCAAATGTGAATATTCCGGTCCAGCTTGGCGGCGGAATACGGGCACTGGCTCAGGTGGAACATTGGCTTGAGGCCGGGGTTTCACGGGTGATTCTGGGAACGGCGGCGGTGCGTGACCCCGATATGGCGCGTGCGGCCTGTAAGATGTTTCCGGGCCAGATTGTTCTTGGACTTGATACGCGTGGGGCTTACGTCGCTGTAGATGGCTGGACGGAGTTGTCCGATCTGCCCGCAGCGGCATTGGCTCACGAAATGGAGCAGGCGGGTATTGCCGCGATCATCCACACGGACATTGAACGCGATGGAACCGGCGAGGGGCTTAATCTGTCGGGCACGCGGGAACTCGCGCGCACTGTGGGTGTGCCGGTTATCGCCTCAGGCGGTGTGGGCGGACTTGAGGATCTGCGTGCGGTGCGTGATGCGGCAGGAGACGGGGTGAGCGGGGTGATTCTCGGGCGAGCCCTGTATGACGGACGAATTACGCCGGATGAAGCCCTGAAAATCGCCGCCGGAGTTTTATAGACGGGGTCTCCTTACAGGTAAGCAGGCTTTCCTCCAGGCAAAGAGAAGCCCCGCAAACTTTTATGAGTCTGCGGGGTTCTTTTGTTCCTGAAGAACGTAGGCCTGAGACTACTTCTTCTTTGCTTTCGCGGCGGGTTTCTTCGCCGGAGCTTTCGCCGGGGCGGCTTTCGCCTTCGCGGCAGGTTTCTTGGCAGCCATTGCACAATCTCCCTCAATATGGTCTTTCAGCGACCACAACCCGTATCAACAATTGATACTGAATCATGATAGCTTAACCACGATCAACGGAAAATATATTTTTGCGATTTTGAAAATATTTTCAGGGTGTTTACCGGGTATTAACGCCTGATGTTTGCAAGGCTTTCAACGTCGGAGAAGCACATGGAAATAATGGTATCCGCCGTTGGGGAGTGAGCCTGCTTTTCCGGCAAAACATCCCGCCCTTTTACCGGTGAGGACAGATGCGGCATCGTCGATCATGGCTCCATCCGCAAAAGTCCCTGCAAATTTTGCGTTGCCTGCGGTCCAGGCATCGCCCGTTTCCATGGGTGGGTTTCCGGCAGGGTTGTCTATGCCCAGTTCGCGGTTGATCTGTTTGCACAAATCAGCGCGAATCCAGGGGAGAATTAAGACCAGATCCTCGCTCATTCCGCTTGAATCCGTATCGCATCCGGCGCCGGAGGGAACGCCGTCAACGCACACATTTGCGGGTATGAACCATGTGCCATATAGCGCTTCGGCGCTGGCGTCCGAATCAAGCCATGCGCTGCGCGGCGCCTTATAGGCCTGTCCGCCACCTGCGGATTTAAAGATTTTACAGTCGTCGCGCCCACAATCAGTGTATCCGGCAGGGCCGCCATCGAAACTCAAGTCATTTTCGCTGATGCCCCGCGCCTGCATCTGGCGGACGGCTTCCTCGATTCCTTTTGCGGTGCGGAAAATCTCGCTCGACATGATTCGGAGTTGTTCGACATCTCCGCTCTGGTCGACCGAACTGCCTGAGCGGGACAGAAAAACCGTCAAGGCACCCAGCAAAAACAGGCCCAAAAGGACAAACCACAAAGCATTTCCGCGCGAGGATAAAGACGCCGTACGTTTCATGCTGCCAGAATAAGTCGGCTTGGACTTTTACGCAAAAGATAAAATGAAAATTAATTTTTAATCGTTTCCACGCTACAATAGAGGTGTAATGTATGAAAAGGATGGTCGCGCATGTTTTCTGATCCCGGCGTAACGGCGGTGGAAGATCGCCGAAAAGCGCACGACAGCGATGCGTATTACGACGCTCTGTTTCCTTCTGCGCCTGTCTTGGTCGCACCGGGGGCCTTTGAGTGTGCGGAGGGGAATGATGTGATGCTCGTGGCGCGGGTGGGCTCTGGAATCGCTGTGTGTATTCACGACATGGGAATCGGTGTGGGGGCCATGGCTCATGTTCTTTTGCCGCCTGAAATCATCACGTGTTTCCCGAATGTTCCCAAGGAAAACAACAGAATCGTTTCCGATGCGGAAGCCTTGATCGACCGGATGATCGGCGCGATCAAGCATCATGGCGCGGGGCGTAGCAGAGTGAGGGTCCGAATTTGTGGCGGGACGTCGATTCATGATGAAGTTCTGGATGAAGGGCTCAAGAACTATATTCTGGCCAAGGACATGCTGATGAGACGAGGGCTCAGTGTCGCGGCCGAGGATATCGCCGGTCGATCCTGCCGCCGGGTCCATTTCTTTCCGGGGACGGGTCGTCTGGTCAGGCAGCCCTTGCGCCGCGCGGAGGATATCGCCCGGATTCGGGCCGGGGAGGCGGAGTATCTGGCCGCGCTTCCGAAGCTTTTCTGATCTCCAGATGGTCGAAGAGAGGGGCAATCCGGTCTTCCAGACCGACAGGAAGGCGTTTTCCCGTGGCCTCCTGAAGAACCCACCGGGACAAGCCCATTTTCTGCAACTGTGCGGCCATGCGCATGACCATGGCCATATCCATCAGGTTCGGGTCTATCGTGGTGCGGACTTCAAAGGGCGTGTCAGAGCGTTGGAGAACGACCAGAGACTCGCGGGCGTTCTCGCCTGATTTTGGAATTTGCGTGATGGATTCGTATTCCTCGAACGGAGCCTTGACGTCAAACCCAACCCAGTCGAGATGGGGCAAAATCCGGATCAGTCGACCGGGGCAGGGGCCAGCTGTATGAAGCGCTGTTTCAAATCCAAGGTCTCGCAGGGCTGTAACAGCATCGGGCAAAGCGCTTTGGAGCAGTGGCTCTCCGCCGCTGAAAACCACACCGTCCAGAAATCCCCGTCTGCGCTCAAAAAACCGCACAAGACTTTCCCACGAAGGATCCCGCGCGGTGGAAGACGGGTTTTGAAGGTCTGCATTGTGGCAATAAACACATCTCAGGGCGCAGCCACGCAGCCAAACCACAGCGGCGATCCGCCCCGGAAAGTCAATCGTGGTCAGGGGGGTTAGTCCGGAAATTCGTAATGGCGGCGTGGCGTGCATCGTCTCTGATGTTTAGCGCGGCACAAAGCTGGACGGGGAGAAAAAAACGCCGTCGATGTGAACGTTCCACAGATTTCCGAAAGGAGCTTTGTCAGAAAACAGATCATCCTATCATGCCTCCGGGAGCAGGGAAAGAGGGGCCATTGGCGAAGGGGTTCAGGCCCGGGGTCTGAAGCGCTGGACCCGTGTTTGTCGCGGCCAGCTGAGGCGTTGCCGGGGCAGGGGCGGCGGAAGGCCCTTTCATAGCGTCTGTGAAAGCCCCCATGAGGGAGACTCCCGCTACAATTCCAAAACCCATGCCAACTCCCTTCGAAAAGGATGTGGATCGCTGGTCCGCTTGACCATCCGGGGCCGGGGGTTTTCTATCGTTGCCCATGACTTCGTTGGCCAGTGCGCCAACGATTCCAGCTGTGGCAACGGTTCCTGCAACTTGGGCGAGACTCATAACCTTTCCAATCTTCCCAGAGAATTAGACGTTATTAAACCCACCGCCAAAGCTCGGCCCGCCACGGTTGGCAACAGACGGCTGATCGAAGCCGGCACTTGGTTCCGGAGAGGAAAATGCGGCATTGAGTCCCTGCCCGAGAGCAGATCCAAGGCCCGACGCTGCTGTGGCGAAGGTGCTTGTAAGCGGAGCAACGGCGGCAAGGCGCGCACCGGGGACAAAAGAACGCTCTCCGAGTGCCGCTTCAAAACGCGATGTTCCTCTTGCTGCATCCAGACGTTCGGCAAGAACCGGGTGGTTGCGCTCGAAGGGGGATGTATGCGTGGCATCCCAGAGAGCAGCCGCTGGCCCACCTCCCCTTCCGAATCCGAACATCCTTCCCACGCCCCATCCACCGCCCACGGGCGGTGGAGCCATGGAAGCAAGAGGGGCTGCGCCATCTGACGCGCCCCCCAAAAGGCCTCCCAGAAATGATCCGGCTACCAGAGTCTTACGCCATCCCCATCCCATTTTCTGCTTTCCTCTATATCTCGTTCGGAGGTATCAGAAATCTCCAACGTCTTATCATCCCACAAAGGAAGGGCTGGATGCAAATTTACGAAAAATGAAGGCGGATCAGGCTAAATCCCCGGCGGGGGGCCGGTTTCAAAGCTGCGGACCAGCGATCCGGCGATCAGGTGCCATCCGTCCACGAGGACGAAGAAAATGATCTTGAAGGGCAGGGAAATCATGACAGGCGGGAGCATCATCATCCCCATCGACATCAGGATAGAGGCCGTTACCATGTCTATGATTAAAAAGGGTAAAAAAAGCATAAATCCGATCTCGAACGCCCGGCGCAGCTCGGAAATCATAAAGGCCGGGATGATGATCTGGATCGGAATGGCATCGGGCGATTCGAATGGGCCTGCTTCGCCCAGATCCACAAACAGCTTCAGGTCCGATTCGCGTACATGCGCCAACATAAAGGTCCTGAAAGGGGCAACGCTGCGGTTAAAGGCCGTTACCTCGTCGATTTCTTCCCGCACAAGAGGCTGAACCCCGTTTTGCCAGGCTGTCTGAAGTGTCGGAGCCATAATAAAAAATGTCAGGAACAGGGCCAGAGAAATCATGACCGTGTTCGGCGGGGTTTGCTGGATTCCAATGGCGGTACGCAGAAAAGACAGAACCACGATGATTCGCGTAAACGAAGTCATCATAATCAGAATCGACGGAGCGAGCGAGAGGACCGTGAGCAGGGCCAGAATCTGGATGGCCCGACCAGCCACGCTGCCATTTTCCGCCTCGGCGCCCAGATCAAGACTTAAGGTCTGTGAGACGGCAGGGGCGGCGTAAAACATGAGGACTGGCCCCGCCAAAGCGCAGAAAAGCGCAGGCAAAAGGCGAAAGATGCGCTGGGTGTTATGTTTCTGTTTGCACATGGTCATCCGGAGGGGTGATATTCGTTTCCACGACAGTTTCACCCGTGGGGCCGAGAATAACAAGATGCTGTTTTTGATCTCTTTGGATCAAGACGGCGCGGCGGCGTGAATCCAGTGGCAAGGCTTCGATCAGGCGCAGGCGGCGATTTTTAGACAGAACTGGTGACGGGCCCGTGAGCCCCAGACGACGAACGGCGAACGCCAGAAGACCCATCAAGGCCAGAACGAATACAAGCGCAGCCGCGAATCGAAGGATATCCATATCTGCCAGGATTATCCTCCGTTTCCGGCGCGGCGCGGCGGAGTCTCTGAAATCTGGTTGGGTGTCCAGGGCTGATGGGATGGTGAGGTGGATCTGGAGAGAAGGGGTTCCCCGCGCGCGTCTTCGCACCATTGAACATCTTGAATCGTCTCCGCGCCCGTGGCCAGCATGGCAAGGCGGTCAACCCCGAGGGCAATTCCGGCGCTTTCGGGCATGCCGTGGGCCAGAGCGTCGATAAAATCCTCATCCACAGGCCAAGAATAGCCGTAAAGCTTGTCTTTTAGGGCCATGTCGGCCTCGAATCGGGCGCGCTGGATATACGGATCGGTCAATTCACCAAAGGCATTGGCCAGTTCCATTCCGCAGACATACATCTCGAACCGCTCTGCAAAACGCGGATCTTCCGGATTCTGGCGGGCCAATGCCGCCATCGAAAGGGGGTAGTCGTAAAGAATCGTCGGGCGTACATTTCCCAGAGCGGGTTCAACCCGCGCCGCAAAAAGCCGGAAAAACAGGTCGTCCCAGCGATCATCCGGCGCCGTGTGGAGGCCTTTTTCCCTGATTTTCTCCGAAAACAGGCGTGTGGATTCGGTCTGGGCCTGTGCGTCTTCTCCTTGTGGAAGGACGTCTTCAAGCCTGAATTCTGCATAAGTTTCAAAAGCTTCGCAGACGCTGATGATTTCCCATGCTCCGAACGGGTCGGCGCGTTCGCCGCGATAGGTGTAGGCGTCAATTTTCAAGGCTTCGGCGCAGGTGCGCAGCAACCCCACGCAATCATCCATAATCTGGCGGTATCCTGACTCGGCTCGATACCATTCGAGCATGGAAAATTCAGGGCTGTGGAGGGTGGATCCTTCGGCATTTCGGAAGACGTGGGCGATCTGGTAAATTTCCGGTGCGCCCGCGACCAGAAGCTTTTTCATCGCGAATTCGGGGCTTGTGTGCAGATAAAGCCGTTCACGGCTGGCTCGGTCGGGGGAGAGGCGTTCGGTTTCAAAGGCCCACAGGTGTGGCTCCATGCCCGGCGCGGTCTGAAGCACCGGGGTTTCGACTTCCCAGAAGCTCTGAGCATCAAAAAATCCTCGAATCGCCCGAATCAGGGCCATTCTGCGTACAAGGTTGTCTTTTTTTCTTGCAAAAGTCTCAGCTTTCCACCACATTCTTGCTTTTCCCGGTCAGAGGGGTTAAAAACACCCCCAGTCTACGAAGGAGCGAGCGGTTATGAAAGAGGGAATCCACCCTGAGTACCATGAAATTTCCATCGTTATGACAGATGGAGTCAAATACACGACCCGTTCGTGTTGGGGAAAGCCCGGCGATACCATGAATCTGGATATTGATCCGAAGAATCATCCGGCCTGGCTCGGCGGGGTCCAGAAGGTTATTGAAAAAGCGCAGCTTTCCAAGTTTGAGAAGCGTTTCGGGACCTTTCTGTCCGGCGATGCAGGGGCTGCGCCTGTGGCTGTGTCCGCTCCTCAGGAAGCTCCTGTTGAGGCCGTTCCCGCAAAGGCCGACCCCAAAAAAGCAGCTGCCAAGGGAAAAAAGAAGTAATCGGACGTTCTGGTTAACGACCTTTTATCTTTTCGTGGGCATGATGGAATCCGGATATTTGGGCCGGGTTTCTTCTTTCTGGAGTCCGGTTTTACAGAAAACGGGAGTCTTCGAGTCATGCCTGTCGGACATCAAATCAAGCCGGAACCGGACAAGAAATATCGCCTTATTACGCGCAGTGACATGGACGGTCTGGTCTGTGCTGTTTTGCTTAAGTCGTTGAAACTGATTGATGATATCGCTTTTGCTCATCCCAAGGACATGCAGGATGGTCTTGTGGAGGTCGGTCCGGGCGATATTACGACCAATCTTCCTTATGCGGAATCGGCTTTTCTGGCTTTCGACCACCATGCGAGCGAAGTTGAACGAATCGGTGGTCCGCGCGCCAATCACGTTATTGATCCTTCTGCGCCGTCTGCAGCGCGGGTTGTTTATAACTATTTTGGCGGGGCAGAGCGATTTCCCGACATCTCCTCCGATCTGATGGAGGCTGTTGATAAGGCCGATTCCGCTAATTTTACGAAGGAAGATATCCTGAATCCTGAAGGATGGGTTTTGCTTAGCTTTTTGATGGACGCGCGAACGGGGCTGGGGCGGTTCCGGGATTTCAATATTTCAAATTATCAGTTGATGATGGATCTTGTTGACACATGTCGGGATCGTAAAAACATTCAGGAGATTCTGCTTCTGCCCGATGTGCGCGAGCGCGTTGACCTGTACTTTGAACACCAGTTGCGTTTTCGTGAGCAGATCGAGCGCTGCGCAACGGTTCATAAGAATCTCGTTGTTCTGGATCTGCGGAAAGAAGAAACCATCTGGGCCGGAAATCGGTTTATGATTTACGCCTTGTTTCCACAATGCAATGTTTCCTGTCATATCCTGTGGGGTAAAAACAAACAGAACACGGTTTTTGCCGTCGGGAAGTCCATCCTGAATCGTTCCTGCTCTACCGATATTGGCAATCTGATGCTTCGTTATGGCGGAGGCGGCCATGACGCTGCCGGAACCTGTCAGGTTCCCAATCTTCAGGCAGAAGAGAAAATTCAGGAGATTATTGCCGCATTGACAAGTGCTTCCTGAGCTTCCAGGAGTAATTGGAAAGAAATCGGACAAAAAATACTCTAAAAGGCACCTCTGCCTCTGGTGGCAGAGGTGAGTTTGTGGTAGAGTGATTCCCGGTTCTTTTCAGTTTCTCATATTTCAGGGAGAAGGAGTCTTCCCATGTCTAAAGCCAAAAAGCAAACAAAATCCGCTTCTTCTTCCGCGCAGGAAAAATCTTTGGGCAAATCCTCTGAATCCTGCTGTGTTCCGGATTTTTCTGCGCTGTGTCCTCAGGGCTTCTTCGGCTCAACCAACGCATTTTTTCAACCTTTTGCCGATTTTCAAAAGCAGGCCGGTGCCTTTTTTATGAGTGCCATGAAAGATCTTTCCTGTGCGACGCCTCCGGGTTCCTTTTCGTCTTGCGGGATTCCATCCGTTTCCGATTTTCAGGCGGCTTGTCGTTCTTTTGGTTTTCCTGTTCCCGGTTTTGATCTGCGTGAGGATGACTCCTGTTTCACCATTGCAGCTTGCGTTCCTGAAACCTCTCCGGAGAATGTGGACGTCAGTGTTTCTGATGGGTGCGTGACGATCAGCTGCTGTGCGCAGTCCAATGAAACCAGAAAAGAGAAGGGGGCGACTCAGAATGTTTTTTCTGCCCGGAGCTTTTACAAAACCATAGCACTTCCTGATGTTGCGAATACTTCAAAGGCAGAGGCGGATTTCAAAAACGGGATATTGACGATTACCGTTCCCAAGCGCAAGGATACTGCCAAAAAAATCCCTATCAGCAGGAAATCGGCTTGATCGCTTCTCATTTTCGGGAGCAATGGGTTTTGAATACGGAGCGTTTTTCTGTCTCTCTCTGTATTTGTCTTGCGGAACGTCTTCATGCGGCATAGATTTCCTGCATGACGGCCTTTCCGGACAGAGAGAGATTTGAGCTTCCTGCGCTTTTGCAAAAGCTGCGTGACGGCTTGTTTTTGTCTTCGGACGAAACAGCCGCATTTGTAGCCCAAAGTCTCGAGGGTCTTGCCTCTCCGGCCCAGATAGGGGCCTTTCTGATGGCTCTGTCTCTGCGTGGCGAGACAACAGAGGAAGTTGTCGGTGCTGCTCGCGCCTTGCGGGACAGGGCCCTAACCCTGCGGGCGCCAGTTGGTGCCGTGGATTGTTGCGGCACAGGTGGAGATCACTCCGGGACGTTCAATATTTCGACCACAGTTGCTTTGGTTGCGGCCGCCTGCGGCGTTCCCGTTGCCAAACATGGGAACCGGGCGGCCAGCTCAAAATCCGGCGCGGCCGATGTTCTGGAGGCTCTCGGCGTTAATCTGGATGCCTCGACGGAGAAACTTGAAAGCGCCCTGAAAACGATCGGCTTTTGTTTTCTCATGGCGCCCCGTCATCACGAGGCGATGAAAAACGTTTCTTTGGCTCGCAAGGCGCTAGGCTTTCGGACACTGTTTAACATGATCGGCCCCCTTGCCAACCCGGCGGGCGTGCGCAGACAACTTGTCGGTGTGGCGTCCGAGGTCTGGATAGACAAGGTCGCCGGGGCTCTGGCCACGCTGGGCACCGACTATGCGTGGGTTGTTCATGGCTGCGATGGGCTCGACGAAATCACCCTTACGGGGCCGACACATCTCGCGGTGGTTGAAGGTCGGGAGGTTTCCCGCCGGATTCTGCTTCCTGAGGATTTTGATTTGACTCCCGTTCGTCCTGACGATTTGTATGGAGGGGATGCAAACGAGAATGCGCAGACCCTCCGTTCCATCCTTGGGGGCGAAAAAGGTCCCCGACGTGATATTGTTCTGGCTAATGTGGCGGCGGTTCTGGCTGTTTCCGGTTCACAGGAACCCTTGCCGGATCTGGTCTGCCGGGCCGGGAAAGCCATTGATTCCGGAGCGGCATTGTCCCTTCTTGAAGCCTATGCAACGGTGACGATGTCATGAGTGTTCTGGCCAAAATCTGCGAATCCAAAAGAGCGCACGTCGCGCAAAGGCGTGTGGATTTGCCCTTTCCGGACCTTGAATCCCGTCTTCTGGAGGCTTCACCACCGCGCGGGTTTCTTGCGCACTTGGCCGAGATTTACGAGAAAAACGGTCACGCTGTGATTGCCGAGTTCAAGCGCGCTTCTCCCGCCAAAGGTCTCATTCGCGAAGGGGCTGACCCGTCCCGGATTGCGGCCCTTTATGAATCCGCGGGCGCGGCCTGTCTTTCCGTTTTAACGGATACGCCTTATTTTCAGGGGTGCGATGCCGATCTGGAGGCGGTTCGCGCCGCATGCGCTCTGCCGATCCTGCGTAAGGATTTTATTGTTGATCCGTATCAAATTTATGAATCGCGTATGCTTGGCGCAGATGCAATCCTTCTCATCATGGCCGCACTGGATAGCGAGACGGCGGAGGATTTCATGATGACGGCTGAAGCCCTCGGAATGGACGTTCTGGTTGAAGTCCATGACACGGACGAACTGGAGCGAGCCTTATCGATTCGCCCCAAGCTTATCGGCGTAAATAACCGGAATCTTCAAACGCTGGATGTTGATCTTGCTACGGGGAGGGATCTTGCGCGTCATATTCCACCCGGAATTTTTCCTGTTGCCGAAAGCGGCATTGCAAGACGGGCGGATCTGGATCATCTGCGCGAATCGGGTTTCAGGGCGTTTCTGGTCGGGGAAACCTTGATGCGCGATCCGGATCCCGGAGAGGCCCTGCGATCCTTGGTGTGAGGGCAGTCGATGTGAAACAAACACCCCGGATTGCAAAAATATATCTCCTCTTGTCTGCTTTCCTTTTGGCTTTGCCTGGGCTTTCGCGCCATTACGAGGGACTGACCGGAAAGCTTCTGGTGGCCACCTACAGCATTGGCCATGGGCCTTTTCAACACAGCGTTTTGTATGTTGTCCACCATGATCTTTTCGGTGCGCGTGGTTTCGTCGTCAATAAACCCTTGCCTGAGGACTTCAAAACCCCCGATTCGCGCGTGCTCCCGCGTTATGCGGGAGGCCCGGTTCGTCCGGATGAGCCATCTTTTGTTGTCGCCAGAGGAGAAACGGCCCTGAGACCGTGGTTTTTCCCGGATGGGAAGAGTGAATCGGAGGGCGCCATCGCTGCTGCCCGAAGAAAAATTGCAGGCGGACGAAGTGAGGC
Organism: Rhodospirillales bacterium; assembly: GCA_020638285.1. Classification (GTDB taxonomy): domain Bacteria; phylum Pseudomonadota; class Alphaproteobacteria; order Micavibrionales; family Micavibrionaceae; genus JACKIV01. The sequence continues at coordinate 202,099 of JACKIV010000003.1, forward strand.
GAGAATCCTCTTTGGTTACGCGGGATGGACTTTTTTGCAGTTGAATTTTGAGGTTCTTCGGGGGCGCTGGGCTGTTATCGACTACGATCCGGCCCTTGTTTTCGAGACTCCGCCAGAGGAACTTTGGAACAGGGCTGTGAATCGCGCTCTTAAAAAAGTCCAAAACGGAATTGACAGGGGGTTGGAACCTATATAGAACGAAGAAAGGACGTTTGTTCTTTTCTTTCTGACTTTCCGGATTACTCCCATGTTGACAAAAAAGCAACGCGATCTGCTGGTTTTTATTCATGAGCGCATGCAGTCTGGCGAGGTCGCTCCCTCTTTCGATGAGATGCGCGCGGCGCTCGGGCTGAAGTCAAAATCCGGAATTCACCGCCTTATCAACGGGCTGGTGGAGCGATCTTATCTGGAGCGTTTGCCTCATCGCGCGCGCGCGCTTTCGGTTCGCCGCCTTCCTGAAGGGTATCGTGTCCGCGGGGAAGGGGGAAAATCTTCACTGACGGTGGTTCCTGACCCTGTTCTTTCCCACGAATCAGTTGTGGCGGATGCTGTTCTTTCCGTACCTCTTTACGGGCGTATTGCTGCCGGGACGCCGATTGAGGCCATCCGGGATGAAGGGGCCAGTGTGGACGTTCCTCAGGGTTTTTTAGGTGCGGGCACGCATTACGCCTTGACGGTGCAGGGGGATTCCATGATCGGCGCCGGTATCAACGATCACGATACGGTCATAATTCGGCGGTGCGAGGATGCGGAAAGCGGGGCCATCGTCGTGGCCCTTGTGGATGGTCAGGAGGCCACTCTCAAACGACTTCGGAGGGATCGGGGAAAAATCATTCTGGAATCGGAAAACGAGGCCTACCCGCCCCGGATTCTGGAGCCGAAACGTGTGCGGATTCAGGGGCGGCTCGTGAGCTTGCTGCGGCGGTATGATGGGGCGTTTCCATGACAGGGGAGGGGCCTGCGTCTGATTCTTTCGTTCATTTACACACACATTCCGCCTATTCTCTGGCGGAAGGGGCCATTCGCGTCAAGGATCTGATCAAGCTTTGCGTGAAAAACAATATGCCTGCCGTTGCGGTTACGGATACGAACAACCTGTTTGGCGCAATGGAATTTGCACTGGAAGCGGCCAAGGCGGGAATTCAGCCTGTTTTGGGCACGCAGATGCTTTTTGGAGAGGATGGCATTCTTGTCCTTCTGGTCCAAAGCGAGATTGGCTACCGGAATTTATGTCGGATCGTCAGTCATGCTTATGAAACGATGGATCCAGCGCATGGACCGCGTCTGGCCTGGGAGAGTTTTGAAGCCGGGTGCGAGGGGCTGATCTGCCTGACTGGTGGGCCGGAAGGTCTCCTCGCTCGCTCATTGGCGGTGGGGCGAACGGAAAAGGCCCTGTCTGATCTCATGCGTTTGCAGGATTTTTTCCCGGATCGACTCTATATCGAAATTCAACGCCATGGTCTTTCAGAGGAAGATTTAGTCGAAGATGCCCTGCTTGATCTGGCTTTTTCTCACGATATTCCACTTGTGGCGACGAACGAGCCTTATTTCGCCCGGCGTGAGATGCATGAGGCTCATGATGCGCTCTTGTGTATTGCCCAAGGTCGATATGTTCTTGAGGCAGACCGTCGGCGTGTCAGCCCCGAATCCTATTTCAAATCTGCGGCCCAGATGCGGGCCTTGTTTTCTGATTTACCGGAGGCCATTGACAATACCCTTGTGATCGCCAGACGATGTCATTTTCTCTTGCGGCCTGTTGCGCCGGTTCTTCCCCCTTTCCATTCGGGAGAGGGGCGTGATGAGGCTGAGGAACTCCGTACGCAGGCCCGGGAAGGGCTGGATTGGCGACTTGAGCATTTTGTGTTTGAAAAAACAACACCGGATTCAGAGCGTGAAACGATTCGGAAAACGTACCACGATCGTCTTGAATTCGAATTGGGCGTTATCATCCAGATGGGTTTTCCGGGGTACTTTCTGATTGTTTCGGATTTTATCAAATGGGCGAAGGCACAGAATATTCCTGTCGGGCCAGGGCGGGGTTCAGGAGCAGGATCCGTGGTTGCCTGGTCCCTGAAAATCACGGATCTGGACCCTATTCGTCTGAATTTACTGTTTGAGCGATTTTTGAACCCGGAACGGGTTTCGATGCCGGACTTCGATATTGATTTTTGTCAGGATCGACGAGACGAAGTCATTCGCTATGTTCAAAATCGTTATGGCCACGATCGCGTTGCTCAGATTATTACCTTTGGAACCCTTCAGGCGCGTGCTGTTTTGCGCGATGTCGGGCGCGTACTTCAGATGCCCTATGGCCAGGTGGACCGTATTGCTAAAATGATTCCATCCAATCCGGCCAATCCCGTGACGCTGGAAGAGGCGTTGGCTGCTGATCCGGATTTGCGGGCCGAAACCGACCGGGAAGAAACATCTCGCAAACTGATTGAAATTGCGGTCCAGCTTGAGGGGCTCTATCGCCATGCCTCGACTCATGCGGCGGGTGTCGTTATTGGCGATCGGCCTTTGCATGAAATGGCGCCCTTGTATCGTGACCCACGGTCTGACATGCCGGTAACGCAGTTCAATATGAAATATGTTGAGCAGGCCGGACTGGTTAAATTCGACTTTCTGGGGCTGAAGACCATGACGGTCATTCAGAAAACGGTTGATCTTATCCGGGCGCGCGGAGAAGAGATTGACTATCTGAAAATCCCGCTTGACGACCCGAAATCCTACGCTTTGATGTCCGAGGGGCGAACAACCGGGGTTTTCCAGCTTGAAAGTGGCGGGATGCGCGACACGCTTCGTCGTATGCGCCCGAACCGCTTTGCAGACATTATTGCGCTTGTGGCCTTGTATCGTCCCGGTCCAATGGACAATATTCCCCGCTATATCGACGTCAAGGAAGGCCGGGAGCAGGCTGATTACATGCACCCAAAACTGGAGCCTTACCTCAGGGAAACCTATGGAATCATGATCTATCAGGAACAGGTCATGCAGGCGGCGCAGGTTTTGGCAGGATATACGCTTGGCGGCGCGGATCTTTTGCGCCGGGCGATGGGGAAGAAAATCAAGGCGGAGATGGACGCCCAGCGCGCCCGGTTTGTCGAGGGCGCAGGGAAATGTAGCGGCGTTCCTGCGGCGCGAGCGGAGGAAATTTTTGATACCATCGAAAAATTTGCCGGCTATGGCTTTAACAAATCGCATGCGGCGGCGTATGCCCTGATTGCTTATTGGACGGCGTGGCTTAAGGCGAATTACCCTCTTGAATTCATGGCGGCGTCCATGACTCTGGATATGGGAAACACAGATAAGCTTGCGATTTTCAAGCAGGATCTGGATCGCATGGGAATCGTTCTGGCAACGCCGGACATTAACCGTTCAGAGCCGGAGTTTGGCGTTGAATATGATGCAAAAGCCGAAGCCGGAGGGTGTCTGCGTTACGCTTTGGCCGCTCTTAAAGGTGTTGGCGCGCAGGCGATGGAAAGCCTTGTCGCAGAGCGGCGGGAGGCAGGTCCCTTTCGTTCGATTGAGAACTTTGCGGATCGTCTGGATGCAAGGACGTTGAACAAGAAGTCTTTGGAGCAGCTTGTTTGCGCGGGGGCCTTTGATTCTCTTGAGCCTGATCGGGCTCGTCTCCTTGATGGAGCCGAGATCATTCTCGGACATGCCCACGCCCGGGCGCGGGAGAAAGAGTCAGGGCAGGCCAGTCTGTTCGGTGGTGGCGATGGAGAGGATGTCGGCGGTGTTCGGATGGCGGATCTGCCCAGTGTGCCGCTTTGGGATCCGCTAGAGCGTCTGCGTCGCGAGTTTGACGCTGTCGGATTTTATCTTTCTGCTCACCCTCTTGATACCCGTACTGAAGTTCTGCATCGTATGGGCGTTTCCTTTTATGTGGACGTTCAGAATGCTCTTGTGGAAAAAAATGGCGGACGATTCCAGATGGCTGGCGTTGTCATCAAAAAACAACAAAAAGTTTCCGCCAAAACAGGGAATCGTTTCGCAATTTTGCAGATATCCGATCCTACGGGCGTCTATGAGGCTATGGTTTGGTCTGAAACCTATGCGCGGGCGCGGGATATTCTGGAGCCTGGAGCCCGGATTCTGATGGCGGTTGATGCCGAATCAAAGGAGGATCAAATCCGCTTTACTGTTCAGAACATTGAATCTCTGGACCAGACAGTAGAAGATCGCATTCGTGAAATTCAGGTTGTTCTCGACAGTGGAGAGGCTGCCGAAAAACTGTGCGGCCTTCTGAGTGGAGGAGGGCAGGGCGGGATGAAGATCCGTGTTATGGCGCAAATCCCGCCACTTGGGTCGGCTGAAATGCTTTTGCCCGGAAAGTGGCCTATGGATACGAATGCCCGGAATGCCTTGCGCGGTGCGCCCGGCGTTCTGAATGTAATAGAGATCTAAGTGATAAGGGAGTTTGAATGTCGGGGAATCGTTTTGGTGCCTTGTTTCATTATACAACGTTCGGAGAAAGTCACGGACCTGCGATCGGTGTCGTCGTCGATGGGGTGCCGCCGCGCCTGTCTTTGTGCGAGTCTGATATTCAGGTCTATCTGGACCGCCGTAAACCAGGGCAGAATCGTTTTACGACCCAGAGGCGCGAAGCCGATTCTATCCGTATTTTGTCCGGGGTGTTTGAGGGGCTGACCACGGGCGCGCCTATCGGCATGATCGTAGAAAATACTGACGTGAAATCAAAAGATTATGATGAAATCAAGGACAAATTTCGCCCCGGCCATGCCGATTTTACGTATGAAAAAAAGTACGGAATTCGGGATTATCGTGGCGGGGGACGTTCTTCGGCACGAGAGACGGCCATGCGTGTCGCTGCCGGAGCTGTCGCCCGGAAAGTCATTGATTACCATTGTTCCGGAGTGACCATTCGGGGTGCGGTGATTCAGATCGGCCCGCACCCGCTCGACCGCGAGCGTTGGGACTGGGCCGAGATTGACCGGAATCCTTTTTTTTCTCCGGACTCCGCAATTGTTCCCGTCTGGGAAGAGTTTCTGGATGGACGGCGTAAGGCGGGATCAAGCGCCGGGGCCATTGTCGAAGTTCATGCGCAGGGCATCCCGGCGGGGCTGGGTGCTCCGGTCTATGATCGGCTTGATGCGGATCTGGCCAAGGCGATGATGTCAATCAATGCCGTAAAAGGTGTTGAAATCGGAGATGGATTCGGTTCCGCGCTTTTGAGCGGAGAGGAAAACGCGGACGAGATGCGCGCCGGACCGGATGGGCGTCCGGTGTTTTTGTCCAATCACGCTGGAGGTGTCCTGGGCGGCATTTCAACCGGGCAGGATCTCGTGGTTCGTATGGCGTTCAAGCCGACCAGTTCAATTTTAACGACTGTCCGGACGATGGACCGCCATGGCCAGAATACCGATATTACAACCAGAGGACGGCACGATCCTTGCGTCGGAATCCGGGGCGTTCCGGTAGCCGAAGCCATGATGGCCTGTGTTTTGGCGGATCATATTTTACGGCATAAGGCGCAATGTTCCTTGAAAGGTTTCGGTGATGCCTCCTGACGATCCCCGGATTGAGGCTCTTGAATCCCGAATTCGGGAGGCCAAGAAGGCAGATCGGTCTTTGGGCGAATCCGGGGCCAATGAGGGGTTGCAGGCCGGAATTGAGTTGATTGGTGCAATTGTCGGCGGCGGCGTTCTGGGGTATGTGCTGGATTTTATTTTCGGGACAGAACCCATTCTCTTGATTTTATTCTTGTTTCTGGGAATTGCCGCTGGATTCTTGAGCGTCTGGAAAATAACACAGGGCATTGGAACGGCAGTTGGATTTGCCCCATTGCATAAACGGAAAAAAGACGCTAAACAGACGCCACAACAGGATGTTAAACAGAGTATCGATCTTTATGATGGAGACCGGAAGCCTTGACAGAGACACACGGCCCCTTGCACCAGTTCGTTATTGAGCCCCTTATTCCGCTTCAGATCGCGGGCTTTGACGTCTCTTTTACAAATTCATCATTGTGGATGATGATCGGCGTGGCCGTTTCTGTCGCGTTCTTGTCTCTGGCTACGCGCCGTGCGGCGCTCGTTCCCGGTCGTCTTCAGATGTCTGCAGAGATTATTTACCAATTTATTGCAAATATGATTCGTGAAAACGTTGGCGATGCCGGGCGGGTTTATTTCCCTCTGGTTTTCACCATTTTCATGGTTGTTTTTATGGGAAATATTCTGGGTATGCTCCCTTTTTCGTTTACATACACAAGCCATATTGCCGTAACCGGTGCGCTTGCGCTCGGGATATTCCTGACGGTCTTTGTTGTCGGACTGTTCCGTCATGGTCTTCATTTTTTTCATCTTTTCGTTCCTGCGGGGGTGCCGCTCTGGCTGACGCCCCTTGTGATTCCAATTGAAATCATTTCATTTTTTGTGCGTCCGCTGACCTTGTCTGTGCGTCTGTTCGCGAACATGATGGCCGGGCATTTGATTTTGAAGGTTTTTGCAGGGTTTTGCGTCTCTCTCATTGGCGCGTTCGGGGCCTTGGGTTTCATCGGGGCCTTGGGGCCGATGCTTTTTAACTGCGCCATGATTGCGCTTGAATGTCTGATAGCTTTTCTTCAGGCCTATGTTTTTACGATCCTGACGTGCATTTATCTGAAAGATACGGTTGAAATCTCTCACTGAATGTGTAGGATCACGGTGAACGGAACGAACCCGCAACTCATGCAGGAATAAAGAGGAAAAACACATGGAACTTCAGGCTGCAAAACTGATCGCTGCTGCACTTGCTCTTTTGCCGATTATCGGCGTAGGTATAGGTCTCGGTATGATTTTTGGTTCATACAATGATGCCATCGGGCGCAATCCCGGCGCGGCTCCCTTGCTGGACAAAAAGTTCTTTCTCTCTTTTGCCCTGACAGAGGCTCTGGGTATTTTTGCTCTTCTGATTTCCGTCGTCATCCTCTTCGTCATGTAGTCATGAGCCGGGTATTTCTGACAGCATCTGCGGTATTGTTTATCGGCGTCTTTTCAGGCGCTGGGGTGGCTCTGGCTGCTGAAGGCGGGATGCCCCAGCTTGATCTTTCGACCTTTCCGGGGCAGATCTTCTGGACCGGGGTCACGTTTTTTATCTTGTACTTCTTTTTTGGTTCTCATGTTTTGCCTGCTTTGTCTCGCATTGTGGATGGCCGCGCCGATCACGTGCGGAGAGATCTGGAGGAATCCGAGCGCCAGACGGCTGCGGCTCATGAGGCCAAAGAGGCGTATGAGCGGGCGTTAAGTCAAGCGCGCAGCGAGGCTTCGGGGATGATTCTCGCTCTGGAGGCTTCCTTGCGGGATTCTGCGTCAGTTGCTCATCGGGATTTTCAGGCGCATGTCCTCAAGGAAATCGCGGTTGCCGAGCGGCGCATTGCAAAAGCCCAGTCCGATGCATTTTCTGATATCAACAGGCTTATGGCTGATTGTGTTGTCCTGTCTTCAGAAAAACTGGCTGGCGTTCGCGTGGATCGTGTGCTGGCTCAGGCCGTTATTGATTCCCTGTCGACTCCTTCAAAGGCGGCTTGAGAGCTATGGACCAGATTCTTCATAATCCGAGTGTCTGGGTTTTGTTTTCTTTTCTCATTTTTGCGGGCTTTGCCTGGAGAATGGGGAAGGATGTTTTTTTTAGCGCGATCGATGCCCGTATTGAGTTTGTTCGCAAGGAAATTGAGACGGCACGGGCTTTGCGTGCGCAAGCTCAGGCCCTTTTTGAAGAATACGAAAAAAAACGGGAGCAAGCTCTGCTTGAGGCTGAGGCTATCTTGGTCAAGGCGCGCGAAAATGCGGAGCATATTCGGTCTCAGGCGGATACTGCTCTTGCAGAGACACTTCGTCGTCGTGAAGAGGCTTTGGCCGAGCGGATTCGCCGGATGGAAGATGTGGCCATTCAGGATATCCGCGAGCGTGCAGCATGCTTGTCGATTGAAGCAGCGCGGCGTATTTTGCGCGAAAAACTGGATCAGGATGCAGGGGGGCTTCTGGCCGATCGGTCCTTTGAGGACGTCGCCCGTCATATCGCCCATTGATTTCAGGTGGTTTCTTCATGGTCTCGCCGGTATCCACTCTTTCTCCAACCGATCAGATTCGGGATCTGGCTCGCTCGGCAAGGGAGTCTGCGGCGATTTTGGCTCAGGTCTCTCCTGATTCCGTGAATTTGGCGCTCTCTGCCGTCGCTGAAAACCTTCGGGCGCGTGTCGGAGATATTCTTCGCGCCAATCGCCGCGATATGGATCGGGCAAAAGAGCGTAATCTGGCTCCGGCCTTGTGTGATCGTTTGATGCTTGACGAGGCCAGAGTTGAAGCCATGGCCCGCGGTGTTGAGACGGTTCGGGATTTGCCGGATCCAATCGGATCGGTGCTGGAAGAAAAGACACGTCCGAATGGGCTTGTTATCCGGCGGGTGCGTGTTCCGATTGGTCTTTTGGGAATGATTTTTGAGTCACGACCGAATGTCACCGTGGATGCAGCGGCCTTGTGTTTGAAATCTCATAATGCTGTCTTGCTGCGCGGCGGGTCGGAGAGCATTGACAGCTGTCTTGCGCTTCACGCGATTTTGGCGGAATCCTTGCGGGCGTCTGGATTACCGGAGTCCTGTGTCTCCATGATTCCTTCGACGGATCGGGCGCTTGTTGGGGCTATGCTGGGCGCGGGGGATCTGATCGATGTGATGATTCCCCGTGGGGGCAAGGGGTTAATCGCACGTGTGATGGCCGAGGCAACCATGCCCGTTTTTTCTCATCTGGATGGAATTTGCCATATCTATATCCATCCGTCTGCGCGAACCGATGTGGCGTGCGCGGTGACTTTGAATGCTAAAATGCGCCGGACGGGGATTTGCGGCGCGGTAGAAACATTGCTTATGGATGAGGATCTTGATAGGCAAGTGTCTGCGCAGGTTTTGAAAACCCTTCTGGATTCCGGGTGCACCGTGGTTGGAGACGAGGCTGTTCGGTCTTTTGATTCCCGGATTGGAATGGCGGAAGAGACGGACTGGACGACCGAATATCTCGATGCGAAAATCAGCGTTCGAATGGTAAAAGGTGTCGCGCAGGCTGTGGACCACATCAACCGCTATGGATCTCATCATACGGACGGCATTCTGGCCGAAGACCCTCAGGCCGTTGATTTTTTTCTAAAAAGAGTTGACAGTGCGATCGTGATACGGAATGCGTCCACCCAGTTTGCCGATGGCGGCGAATTTGGCATGGGGGCGGAGATCGGCATTGCCACCGGAAAGTTTCATGCGCGCGGGCCGGTCGGTGTGGAACAATTGACAACGTACAAATATGAAGTTCTGGGAAGTGGCCAGATTCGCGCCTGATTTTTTCAGGATTCTGCGAAGGTTTTTGTGTTTTCGTGCGTACACTCATCACCGGGTCTGGTTTTTGTGCCAGATTTTTGTCTCTCCATCCCTTTGAAAGGTAATGGGGTTTAAGGTCCGATGAGAAGGTTTTTCCTTGTTTTTTCCCTCGTTCTTGCCGTTTCGGGAGGCGTCTGGGGGTGGGTTTTCTTTCAGAGACAGGGGAGCGGGGACTCTTCCGTCTCCCAGTCCGTTGTGGAGATCGTTCCCGGTGATATCGAGTCCGTCGTGACCGCTCAGGGGACTTTGGAACCGAAGGACTATGTCGATGTCGGGGCGCAGGTCTCCGGTCTTGTGAAAAAGCTCCACGTCGATATTGGTGATACGGTTAAAATCGGGGATCTGATCGCAGAGATTGATCCGGACGTGTATGAATCGCGGGTTCGGGGAGGGCAGGCGCGTCTGAAAACCCTTCAGGCCCAGAAGCTTGAGCAGCAGGCTTTGATCCGTCAGGCAACGCAAAAGCTCGAGCGGAGCAGAACTCTGGTCCGGGACAAGGTCGTCAGCAAAGAAACATTCGAGGATGCTCAGACGGCTCTGGATATTGCGCAGGTCCGGTTGATTTCCCTTAATGCGCAGATTGAAGAGGCTCAATCGACGCTGGAGGGGGATAAGACATCTTTGGGCTATACGAAAATCTATGCGCCTATGGAGGGAACGGTTGTTTCCCAGTCCACAAAAGAGGGCCAGACTATTAATGCCACGCAGACGGCGCCCGTGATTGTGCAGGTTGCCAATCTGGATGTGATGACAGTTCGGGCGCAGGTTGCCGAAGCTGATGTCATAAAGCTGCGTCCGGGCATGTCTTTGTATTTTACGACCCTTGGTGCCGGGGCTCGGCGATGGGAGGGGAAGATCCGCCAGATTTTGCCCTCTCCTGAGAAAATTAACGACGTGGTCCTTTATAATGTCCTCGTCGATGTCGGTAACGCGGACCGCAGCCTCATGACCGGTATGACCACGCAGATGTTTTTCGTTCTGGGATATGTGAAAGGTGTTCCGGTTATTCCTGTTTCGGCTTTGATTCGCCGCCTTCCCGAATCGGATACGACGGAGGGCTCGGCGTGGGAGGTCGAGGTTCTTGAAGGGGGCAAGATTCAGACACGTACAGTCATTATCGGGATTTCAAACCGGATTCAGGCGGCAGTTCTGGAGGGATTGAGTCCTGGAGACAAGGTTGTCTCGGGTAGAGATTTCAGCGCTTCCGGATCTGGGCGTTTGCGTCGATTGCCTCCCGGGATGGCGCGTTTATGACAAACGATTCACCGATCATCGCTCTGGAAAATGTCACGCGCCATTACCGGAGCGGAGAAACTGTGGTCAAAGCTCTCAACGGTGTAAGTTTTTCCATTACCTCCGGCGATTTTGTAGCGATCATGGGACAGTCCGGATCCGGCAAATCGACGCTCATGAATATCATCGGCTGTCTGGATCGGGTTTCCGGGGGTACGTACAGGGTTTCGGGGCGGGATGTTTCGGAGCTTGATGCAGACGCTCTTGCGGCGCTGCGGCGGGAGACATTCGGATTCATTTTTCAGCGCTATAATCTTCTGGCGACGGCCAGCGCACTCGAAAATGTTGAAATTCCGGCGCTCTATGCCGGAGCAAGCCGAAACTTAAGGGTTGACCGCGCGCGTGCGCTTCTGGGCGATCTGGGGCTGGGTGATCGGTGCGACCATCGTCCCTCCCAGCTTTCGGGCGGGCAACAGCAGCGCGTGGCTATTGCGCGCGCGCTGATGAATGATCCGCCCGTTATTCTGGCTGATGAGCCCACGGGAGCGCTCGATAGCCGGAGTGGGCGCGAGGTTATGGGGCTTTTGAAAAACCTGAATGACAAAGGTCGGACCATCATCCTGATTACACACGATGAAAGCGTTGCGGCGCATGCCCGGCGCATTGTCAGAATTGAAGATGGGCGGATCATTTCGGATGAGAGCAAGGATGACAGGATTTCTTTTTCTTCAGAGGGGCAAAAACAACCTCTTGCGCAAGGGCAGGGTGGCTTTTTAACCGAATCCGGGGAGAGCATAAAAACGGCTTTGCGCGCTCTGCGCGTCAACATTTTCCGAACCGCTCTGACGTTGCTCGGCATTATCATCGGTGTGGCGGCCGTTATTGCCATGATGGCTGTCGGGAATGGCAGTAAACAGAAAGTCCTCAATCAAATCAGTACACTGGGGACCAATATCATCAATATTCGCCCCGGTGCGCCTGGGATGCGCCCAACGGGGGATGTGGCTACGCTCGTTCCGGGAGATGTTCAGGCTCTGGCCGATCTGGATAACGTGGCCGTTGTGGTGCCAGAGCGCAGCGCGCGCAAGACCTTGCGTATGGGAAATATTGATTATGCCGTGAATGTTCAGGGTGTCGGCGAAGGGTTTCCTTTTGCGCGGGATTGGGCTGTAAAACAGGGCGTTTTTTTCACTGAAGAGGATATGCGATCCCGCGCGGCGGTGATTGTGCTTGGATCTACTGTTGCAAAGATATTTTTTCCACAAAGCGAGGACCCGACAGGGCGGTTTATTTTGGTTGGAAACATTCCTTTCCAGATTATCGGGGTGATGGACTCAAAAGGTGCGGCGCCCTGGGGTGGAGATCAGGACAATGCGGTGTGGATTCCCTACACCACTGGTCGCGTCCGGTTGTTTGGTTCGGATTATCTGAACAGTATTACGATCAAGGCATTTGATTCTGCTAAAATCGACAAGACGCAGGAAGAAATCAAAGATATTCTGAAAAACAGACACGGCGCTGAAGATTTCTCGGTGCGCAACACGGCCTCTTTTCTGGAAATGGCAGCCCAGACCCAGAACACTCTCACGATTCTTCTGGGGACGGTGGCGGCGATTTCTCTCTTGGTTGGCGGGATCGGGGTAATGAACATTATGCTGGTCAGCGTCACCGAGCGAACTCGCGAGATCGGTATTCGCATGGCCACAGGTGCGCGCAGGCGCGACATTCTTATGCAATTCAACACGGAATCCGCTGTGGTCTGTACGATCGGTGGGATTTTAGGGGTTTTGACAGGGTTTGCCTCCGGGGTTGTGATTTCGTGGTTTGGAATTGATGTGATTTTCTCCGTATCTCCGGCTTTTCTGGCCTTTGTTTGCGCGGTGGTAACGGGCGTGGTTTTCGGTTATCTTCCGGCACGCAAGGCGGCCCGGCTCGACCCCGTCGTTGCGTTGGGAGCGGAATGATCCGTCCTGTTTGAAAAGAGTCTGGAAAATGATTTTAACGCTTGCAGTTCCCTTGCAAATTGGTCTAATTGAAACCCATTGTGGGACGTGTTTCAACAAACAAGCGTTTGCAGGATTGATTGCCCTATGGCCTCCGCCGTCGAACAACTCGCCAAAAACGCCAACTGGGGCGCTTTTTCCAAGGCGACAGAGCTAAAACAACGCCTTTTGTTTGTGATGGGGGCTTTGGTCGTTTACCGACTCGGCACCTATATTCCCCTGCCCGGCATTGATCCCTTGATCTGGAAGGGGATTTTTGATCAAAAAGGTGGCGGTATTCTGGACATGTTCAACATGTTTTCGGGCGGCGCGTTGCAGCGGATGACCATTTTTGCCCTGAATATCATGCCTTATATTTCGGCCTCTATCATTTTGCAGCTGGCCACCTCCATGTCGCCCCGTCTGGAAGCCATTAAAAAAGACGGGGAACACGGGCGCATGAAAATCAATCAATATACCCGTTATCTAACGGTGCTTCTTGCCGCGATTCAAGCCTATGGCCTTGCGGTGGGGCTTGAGAGCATGCAGGGGTCTGCTGGGTCTGCTGTCATTGATCCGGGGATGTTTTTCCGCGTTTCGACCGTGATTACGATTGTAGGAGGGACGGTTTTCCTGATGTGGCTGGGCGAGCAGATCACGGCCCGGGGCGTTGGGAACGGTATTTCCCTGATTATCTTCGCCGGGATTGTGGCCGGATTGCCGCGAGCGGTGGCCAGCACGCTGGAGCTTGGTCGGCAGGGGACGTTCAGTTTTCCTGAAATTTTCGGGATCGCGCTTATGGTGCTTTCCGCTATCGTTTTTATTGTGTTTATGGAGCGGGCGCAGCGTCGGGTTCTGGTTCAGTATCCCAAACGTCAGGTCGGGAACAAGATGTTTCAGGGGGCGTCGAATCATATCCCGCTCAAGCTCAATACGTCCGGGGTGATTCCGCCGATTTTTGCTTCGTCCCTTTTGCTTTTGCCTCTGACCATCGTGGGGTTTAGCGGGGCAGAGGGCGGCGATATTACCGCAACGATCGCCCGTTTTCTTCAGCACGGATCGCCGATTTATATGTTGCTTTATGGCGGCTTGATCGTCTTTTTTGCTTTTTTCTATACGGCGATTGTGTTCAATCCGGAAGAAAACGCCGATATGCTGAGGAAAAACGGCGGTTTTATTCCCGGAATTCGCCCGGGAAAGGGAACCGCAGACTATCTGGACTATATTTTGACGCGAATCACCACGGTTGGCGGGCTATATCTGGTTTTGATCTGTCTGCTGCCGGAGTTTTTGATTTCGCGGGGTGGGTTGCCCTTCTATTTCGGTGGGACAAGCCTTCTGATCGTAGTTAGTGTGACGATGGATACCGTGGCCCAAATTCATGCGCACATGATTGCGCATCAATATGAGGGATTGATCCGGAAATCAAAGCTCGGGGGGCGGCGCGGATGAATATCATCATTTTCGGGCCGCCGGGTGCTGGAAAGGGCACTCAGACGAGGCTTTTGCGTGAAAAATACGGACTTAAGCCCATTGCAACCGGTGATATGATTCGCGCCGAAATCGCCAGCGGCAGTATGCTGGGGAAGGAGATGAAGGCTCTGATTGACAGGGGGCGCCTGGTGCCGGACGAAATCGTGATCCGGATGATTGACGACCTGATTTCGCCTTTGGCCGATGCAGACGGGTTTGTTCTGGATGGCTTTCCCCGGACGGTGCCGCAGGCCGAGGCCTTTGATGTCATGCTTGCCAAGCGGGGACGCAAGGTCGATCATGTGATCGTTCTGGTTGTGGATGAGACCATTCTGGTGGATCGGATTCACAGGCGGGCCGCGGAAGCCGGGCCTACGCGTTCGGACGACAATGATGAGACGCTGATCCAGCGCCTTCGGATTTACCACGCTCAGACGGAGCCGATTTTGCCGTATTATGCAGAAAAGGGGCTTCTTCGGGAAATTGACGGTATGCTGCCCATTGATCAGGTTACCACGCGTATTGAGTCGATTCTAAAAGGAAAAAATCTCTGAAACCACACGAAAACAGTTGACCCCGCGCGCTCAATCCATATAATGCGGCGGTCTTGGTAAGGTGAGATTGTCTTTTTCAGGGGATGGCCTGACCTTGTCTTGTATGTGTTTTTATTGCAAATCAGAATGTTAACGCCCTTTTGGGCAGGAGAGAATCAACGTGGCCCGTATTGCTGGTGTCAATGTTCCCGACAGAAAACGTGTGCCTATCGCGCTCACTTATATCCATGGAATCGGCCGTACAACGGCCTTCAAGCTTTGCGAAAAGCTCGGGATTGATGTGCAGGAGCGCATGGGGAATCTGGATGAGGCGGCTTTGAACGCTATTCGTTCTGAAATCGAATCGAAAGATTATCTTATCGAGGGGGATCTTCGTCGAGAAGTCTCTATGAATATCAAGCGGTTGATGGATATGGCCTGCTATCGTGGAATTCGTCATCGCAGGGGGTTGCCGGTTCGTGGCCAGCGGACCAAGACCAATGCGCGCACCCGCAAGGGGCCAGCAAAGGCTGTCGCTGGAAAGAAAATGGCAACCAAGAAGTAGGTGTCCCTGAAAAACAAGGCGAAGGCGTCGGGTGCGCCTTTCACACAGGATAAGGATCGAGAGTAGACCATGGCAAAGCCAGCAGCTTCAACAAAGCCTCGTAAGAAAGAGCGCAAGAATATTGTTTCCGGAACGGCGCACGTCAATTCGACCTTCAACAATACGATGGTCACGATTACTGATGCGCAAGGGAACACAGTTTCCTGGTCGACATCTGGTGCCGTTGGCTTCAAGGGATCTCGGAAGTCTACGCCTTTCGCGGCGCAGGTTGCAGCAGAGGCTGCGGGCCGCAGGGCTCAGGAGCACGGGATGCGCGAGCTTGAGGTGAATGTGAAGGGGCCGGGGTCGGGTCGTGAGTCGGCTCTGCGCGCTCTTCAGGCGATCGGGTTTGTAATTCGCTCCATCAAGGATGTGACGCCGCTGCCTCATAACGGCGTCAAGCAGCGCAAGCGCCGCCGGGTCTGATTCTTTTTGCTCTTTGCCGGGCACGGGATAAATCGGCAGAAGATAAAGTCAACGTTTTTTTTGAAGGGGAGTATAAGGCCTTGATCTACAAGAACTGGCAGGAGCTCATCAAGCCTTCCAAAATTGAAGTTGGTCATGCGAAAAGCTCTCGCACGGTCGCCCGGATCGTTGTTGATCCGCTTGAGCGGGGGTTTGGTCTGACGATTGGAAATGCGCTCCGTCGGGTCCTTATGTCCTCTCTTCAGGGGGCGGCAGTGACGTCCCTGACGATTGATGGCGTTTTGCATGAATTTTCTTCCATTGAGGGCGTTCGTGAGGATGTCATTGATATCGTTCAAAATGTCAAGGCCATTGCTGTCCGCATGCATTCTGAAGGCCCGCGCCGCATGCGTGTTTCCGCAGAAGGTCCCTGTGAGGTTACGGCAGGCATGATCGAGGCCGGTGCGGATATCGAAATTATGAATCCGGAGTTGGTCCTGTGTTCTCTTGATAAGGGCGCAAAAATTTCTATCGAAATGACGGTTAATACTGGAAAGGGCTATCGCCCAGCCTCGCAGAACCGCCCCGAAGAAGCCCCCGTTGGCTTGATTCCTGTGGACAGTGTGTTTTCCCCTATCGTTAAGGTGTCCTACGAAGTTGAGGACACTCGCGTTGGCCAGGTAACAGACTATGACAAGTTGACACTTCATGTCGAGACGAACGGCGTGATTTCTCCGGAAGATGCCGTGGCGTATGCGGCGCGTATTCTTCAGGATCAGCTTCAGGTTTTCATTAATTTTGAAGAGCCTCAAGATGCGCGTTCTTCTGATGTTGAGCGGGATCTGCCTTTTAACAAGAACCTTCTTCGCAAGGTGGATGAGCTTGAACTGTCGGTTCGCTCTGCAAACTGCCTCAAGAATGATAATATTGTCTATATCGGGGATCTTGTCCAAAGAAGCGAGGCGGATATGCTTCGCACTCCGAACTTTGGTCGTAAGTCCTTGAACGAAATCAAGGAAGTCCTGACCAATATGGGCCTCCATCTGGGAATGCAGGTTGACGGATGGCCGCCGGAGAACATTGAGGATCTGGCCAAGAAGATTGACGAGCCTTTCTAGGGGAAGGGATTCGGTGTGTTGAGGGCGATGTCGCCCCGGTCTGTATGAAACATTCTGGTGTGTGTACAGAAAATGTTAGATGGATCTCGGGATCCCGAGGCCGTAGAGAGAAGAAGGACGAGCCATGAATCACGGAAGCAAACAGCGCAAACTCGGGCGTAGAACGGATCACCGTATGGCGATGATGGCGAATATGGCCGCTTCTCTGGTCAAACACGAGCAGATCACCACGACACTGCACAAGGCCCGCGAATTGCGTCCTTTTGTTGAAAAACTCATCACATTGGGGAAAAAGGGTGGTTTGGCGAATCGACGCCGCGCCATTTCCATCATGCGAGATCAGACTCAGGTGCTTAAGATTTTTGATGTTCTGGCTGAACGCTACAAGGATCGTCAGGGCGGTTATTGTCGGGTTCTTAAAGCGGGGTTTCGCTATGGTGACGCTGCTCCGATCGCAATCATTGAGCTTGTGGACAGAGATGTGACCGCCAAGGGACAGGACAGCGGCCCGGTTCCGGGTTCTGCTGATGAAGAGGACGGGGTCAAGGCTGTCGCCTGAGGCTCCTTCGTTTTTTTGCGAGAGTCTTCTCTGGAGATGTTCTGGGCTTTTCGGGATTTCAATTCTTTCTGAATGTCTCTGTGGGTCAAAAGGGGGATTGTCTTATGGCACGGAATTCTGCTCTTGTTTTCTTTTCAGCCCTCGTTCGTGAGCCGCGCCGTGTTGGCGCCATCGGTCCGAGCGGCCCGAATCTGGGCCGGGTTATGGCGCGTGAGGTGGATTTGTCCAGACCGGGCCTTGTTGTTGAACTCGGCGGCGGGACAGGCTCCATAACACGGGCTCTCCTTTTGAATGGGATTTCTGACGATCGTCTTCTGGTTGTTGAGCGCGAAGCGGATCTCTATCAGCATCTATGTGAAAAATTTCCTTCTGTACGCGTTATCCGTGGTGATGCCTTGGAGCTTGGAAAAATTCTTGAGGCACAGAAATGTTCCGGCGTTAATGCTGTTGTTTCTGGAATTCCTCTTTTGAATTTTCCAGAGTCAGTTCGGCTTGCTTTTTTGCACGAGGCCTTCGCGCAAATGGATGAAGAGGGCGTTTTTATCCAGTTTACGTATGGCCTCACCTGCCCCGTTCCTAAAAAGCTCCTTCAAAATGCCGGGTTTCAAGCCCGTCCCGTAAATGTGGTATGGCTGAACTTCCCACCTGCCACTGTGTGGCGTTTCTCGCGAATTTGAGAAGTCCTTAAAGACAGACAAACGGAGGGGGCCGTGTGCGCGGGAGCCTCTCTTAAACCATTTTCTCTGGCTTAACCCATTCGTCAAATTGTTCAGCGGTAAGAAAACCGAGCGCGATTCCCGATTCCTTCAGAGACAAGTTTTCGGCGTGGGCTTTTTTGGCAATTTTTGCAGATTTGTCATAGCCAATATACGGATTGAGAGCGGTTACAAGCATGAGGCTTTCATACATGAGTTTGTGAATGCGTTCTTCATTGGCCTCAATTCCGGCCACGCAGTTTTCTGTCAGGGATACGCAGGCATCGGCAAGAAGGCGAATGGACTGTAATACGTTGAAAATAATGACAGGTTTGAACACATTCAACTCAAAATGTCCGTTGCTGCCCGCAACAGTAACGGCAACATGGTTGCCCATGATCTGAGCACAAACCATGGTCATGGCCTCGGCCTGCGTTGGATTGACCTTTCCTGGCATAATGGAGGATCCCGGTTCGTTTTCCGGCAATTGAATTTCTCCGATTCCACAGCGTGGGCCGGATCCCAACAGGCGGATATCATTGGCAATTTTCATTAAGGAGACAGCTAAAACATTCAAAGCGCCGGATAGTTCTACCATGGCATCATGGGCGGCAAGGGATTCAAACTTGTTTGGAGCCGTGATGAAGGGTAATCCTGTGATATCGCAGGCATACTCTGCAAATTTTTCTGGAAATCCTGCGCGGCAGTTCAGGCCCGTCCCGACGGCAGTACCCCCTTGGGCCAGTTGCAGGACTCTGGGAAGGGTCGATTGAACTCGCGCGATTCCATATTCAATCTGTGTCGCATAGCCGGAAAATTCCTGCCCAAGAGTTATGGGGGTGGCATCCTGAAGATGCGTCCGTCCGATTTTTACAATACCGGAAAATTCTTGCGCTTTGGCAGACAGAGCATGCTTTAAGGATTCAAGGGCCGGAATCAGGTCATGATGGACCTGTTCCGCCGCCGCGATGTGCATGACGGTTGGAAAGGAGTCGTTGGACGATTGGCCCATATTCACATGATCGTTCGGATGGACGGGATTTTTCCCGCCGCGCGTTCCGGTCAGAAGCTCGTTTGCCCGCCCGGCGATCACTTCATTGGCGTTCATGTTCGTCTGGGTTCCTGACCCCGTTTGCCAGATCACGAGGGGAAATTCATCGGCCAGTGTGCCGTCGATGACCTCGTCTGCGGCCTGAAGAATCGCGGGTGCAATTTGGGTGTCCAGTGCGCCAAGATCCCGGTTTGCGAGCGCCGCTGCCTTTTTCTGAATGCCCAGTGCGCGGACAAGCGGTGCAGGCATGCGCTCGCCTCCGATTCTGAAATTCTGGATGGATCTTTGGGTTTGTGCTCCCCAGTAATGATCTGCGGGAACATCGATTTCGCCGAGCGTGTCGGTTTCAATCCGCACTTCAAGGGGTTTGGCGTCTGTCTTCGAGCTGTTTTTAAGCATGAATCAGGTGTCCTCCAAGCGACGAGGTTAACGAAGCGGTGCTTACAGGGAAAGAGAAAAATGAGGAAAGTTTTCTTCTTCCCACATTTTTAGGCCTGCTGTGTTTCCTCGGTCGGAGCGGGTTTTTCACGGCGCAAATTGAGGTAGAGCAGCAACGGCGCGGCGACATAGACAGATGAATAGGTCCCGACCACAATCCCGAAAAACAGGGCGTAGGTAAAGGATCGAATCACATCTCCACCAAAAATCAACAGTGCAATCAGCGCCAAAAGGGTTGTAAATGAGGTCATAACAGAGCGTGAGAGCGTCTGGTTGACTGCTTGATTGAACAATTCAGGCAGAGGCATTTTTCTGTATTTTCGTAAATTCTCCCGGATTCTATCGAATACAACAACGGTGTCATTAATGGAATATCCGGCTACGAGCAAGACGGCGGCCAGAGTTGAAAGGTCGAATTCCATGCGCGTTACGGCAAACAAGCCGACGGTCGCAATCGCATCGTGGAGCAGGGCCAGAACGGCCGCGATGCCGAACTGCCACTCAAACCGCATCCAGATATAGGCCAGAATCCCGGCCATGGAGAACAACATTGCGTAGATGCCCTTGAGTTTCAGCTCTTTTCCTACCTGCGGCCCGACATATTCAGTGCGCCGATAATCGACGGGGTTAGAGGAAAAAAATTCGGACAGATTTGCCTGAACCTTGTCAATGGCTGCTTTCTGGGCTTCCGGACCGCCGGATTGCTGGGGAAGGCGAATCATCAAATTGCGCTTGTCTCCGAATTCCTGAAGAGACACGCTACCTAGTTTCAAGGCGTTCAGGCTACTGCGCAAAGCAGACAGGTCCGGGTCCTGGGGAACGGTGACCTCGATCAGGGTGCCTCCTGTGAAATCGATTCCCAGATTCAGCCCTCTGGTTCCTGTCAAGAAGATTGAGCCGACAATCAGAATAGCCGAAAGAGTAAAACACAGGAAACGCTTTCCGAGAAAGTCTATCTTTGTGTCGTCAGGGATAAAACGAAGATTTTTCATGGGGCTGTCCGTTTTCTATATCGGCAAAGTGCGTGGCTTGCGGGTGTGGAACCACGTGACCACCATCAGACGCGTGACGGTCAGGGCGCTGTAGACCGACGTAATGATTCCGATGGTCAGGGCCACGGCAAAACCTTTGACGGGGCCGCTGCCCAACATGAACAGGATCACGGCCGCGATCAGCGTTGTCGCGTTTGAATCCATGATCGTTGCCATGGCGCGGGCATAACCCGAATCAATCGCGGAAATCAGAGAACGCCCGTTGCGAGTTTCTTCTCGAATTCTCTCGAAAATCAATACGTTGGCGTCAACGGCCATACCAATGGTCAGGATAATTCCCGCAATCCCCGGCAAAGTCAGGGTCGCGCCAAGCCCTGAAAGAAGAGCAAAAATGAAAATAATGTTCAAAATCAGGGCCGCGGCGGCAAATCCACCGAACAGGGGGCCATAAGTGAGGAGAATAAAGACTGCAACAATCCCTATGGCGGCCAGTCCTGCGATTTTTCCAGCCTCAACGGAATCTGACCCCAGAGACGGGCCAACGGTGCGTTCTTCCACAACGTCCAGTGGCGCGGGCAAGGCGCCTGCGCGGAGAAGAAGGGCCAGATCGTTGGCGTCTTTTACCGTGAAACTTCCGGAGATCTGACCGCTTCCGCCGCAGATCGGCTCACGGATATTCGGCGCGCTCAGGACTTTTTCGTCCAGAACGATAGCAAAGGGCTTGCCGACGTTTTCGCGGGTAATATCGCAAAATCGGCGCGTTCCAATTCCGTTAAATCGGAAACAGACGGCGGGCTCTCCAGTCTGGCTTTGACAGAATGATGCGCTATCGAGCATGTCGCCGGTGATAATCGGCCTGCGCTCAACGGCGATTTTCGATCCCAGACGATCCGGGTCCGCCATAGGAAGGGTTTTCGTCCCGCTGGCGGGACCGCCTTCTGAAAGGAGGTGGAAACCCAGTTTGGCAGTTGTTCCGATCAATTCTTTCATGCGTTGCGGGTCGTCTACCCCGGGAAGCTGGAGAACAATTCTGTCCTCGCCCTGACGCTGGATGGTGGGTTCACGTGTGCCGGTTTCATCGACGCGGCGACGAACGATTTCGATGGATTGGCCAATAGTCTGATCCCGGATTCTGTCAATGGCGCTTTGAGTCAAACGGGCTTCGATAACGCCGTCTTCGCTGGTCAGAACCTCCATATCGCTGCCTTCGAGGTCGCGAATGATTTTTCTGGCGGCTTCTGCGTCTGCGGTATTGCGCAGGGAAATCCTGACTCCGTTCGCAACCGGGGCAAGGCGCGTATAGCCGATTTTGGCCTTGCGCAGTTCGGGTCGGAGGGCCTGGGTCAGGTTTTCGGCGTGGTCGGTCAGAACGGCATCCGAGTCGACCTTGAGCATCAGGTACGATCCACCCTGAAGATCAAGCCCCAGATTAACGGCGTTTGTGGGCAGAAAAGCGGGCAGATTTGCCTGCATCCACATCCTGTTTTGCTCGCCAACGAAATTCGGGGCGACATAAAAAACGCCCAGAACGCAGCTCAAAAGGATCAAAATAACTTTCCAGCGAGGGATGTGGATCATGGCGTGCCCGGTTTTTCTTTTTATGATTTCGTGGTTTTTGACTCTTTTGAGTCCTTTGACTCTTTTGATTTTTTCTTGTCCTCAAGACGGGTCTGAACCGTTCCGCGCAGAGCCGTCACCTTCAGATCGTTGCCCAGGTCAATCAGGACTTCCTCATCGTCAAGAATCTTCTCAACGCGCCCGAGCAATCCGCCGCCCGTCACGATCCGGTCGCCTTTTTTCAGGGAATCAAGCATCAGCTTGTGTTCCTTGAATCGGCGTTGCTGGGGCATAATCAAAAGCAGATAGAACAAAACAACCAGAATGACGATCAGTCCGATGTTCCACAGCATGACACTTCCTGCATCCGGCACAGGGCCGGGCGTGGGCATGGGCATCTCGGAGCCCGTCACGGAAGAGGCGGAGGGCGAAGAAACGGGAAGTGCGGCGGGACTTGAGTCGGTCATGGCATTTTTCCTGAAGCGTGTCTCGAAAGGTAAAAAATCATGGCGACTATACAACGCTGTACGCCAAAGGCAAGTGCGGCGTGGAGTTAAACAACATATGGGCGTTTCTCTAAACCGCTTTTGCGTGTCGGCACTCGATATCTTGCCACACGGAATCAAACGCCGTGCAGATCAGGCGGGTAAAGGGTTTTCCCTGCTGCGTGATGGCGATACCGGCCTGTGTGCGCGTGAGCAGTCCATCGGATTCGAACGGGGCGAGGGCAGCAAAAATACCCGAGCGTTCAAAGGGATCAAGTCCCTCCAGATCGGATTCGAAAAAGCACATCAACTGTTCAATGATCTGACGGCGAATAAAATCATTTTCGTTTAACCGAATCCCGCGTTTTCCTGCAAGGCCATCAGCGGCCATAAGGTCCTGATACCCTTCGATGGAGACATCGTTCTGGACATAACCGGAGGGCAGGGTGCTGATGGCCGAGGCGCCAAATCCGATCAGGATTTCCGTCTGATCCGCCGTGTAGCCTTGAAAATTCCGGCGCAGAGTGCCGTTTTCAAACGCATGGACGAGGGAGTCTCCCGGCTTGGCGAAATGGTCGATTCCGATGGGGTAATATCCTGAATTTTCAAGTGTTTCCCCGGCGATCTGCGCCATGGCAAAGCGCGTGGCGGAATCGGGCAGGGTATAACGTTCCAGAATTTTCTGCTGGGGCTTGAACCACGGCACATGGGCATAGCCGAACACGGCCAGACGATCCGGGTTGAGCGAGGCTGCGCGGCGCATCGTCTTGCGAATGGAGTCTTCCGTCTGGCGCGGCAGGCCGTAAATCAGGTCGAAATTGATGTTGCGAACGCCGATTCCGCGCAAGGCGGTGCATAAATCCCAGACCGTTTCAAAGGGCTGGATGCGCCCGATGGCTTCTTGTACGTCCGGGTCAAAATCCTGTACGCCCAGACTGACGCGGGTCAAGCCCATCGCAGCCAGAAATTTTACGCGTGCGGAGGAGACGGTGCGAGGATCAATTTCCATGGCGATTTCCGCATCCGGCGCGACATCGAATTGCGCCCGGATTCTGGAAAAAATATCGCCCATGTCGCTGTCGGACAGGAAGGTCGGCGTTCCTCCGCCCCAGTGGATTTGAGTTACCCGGCGGCGGCGTCCCAGAATCCGCGCGACCCGCCCGATTTCTGTATGCAGCGCAGAGACATAGGGGGCTACGGCGTCATATTTTTTAACGACACGGGTATGGCATCCGCAATAGCGGCACAGCGCCTTGCAAAAAGGGATATGCAAATACAGGGACAGGGGCGTATCGGGCGGTAAGGACTCAAGCCATTGCGCCTGATCCTTCGCGCCGACCTGACCTGTAAAATGATTGGCGGTCGGATAGCTGGTATAGCGCGGCGCGCTGCGATCATAATATTTTGAAAGGTCAGGATTCGATATCATATTGTTTTCTATGGTTTTGAGTTCACACACCGGCGGAGTTTATCCCGCTTTCAGGAAAATGGCAAAATTTTGTTTTATGCCCGGTTTTCGCGCCTGAGGCGTTTACTCGCAATAAAAAATGGTTTATCCAAGGGGCTTGGCAATTTTCAAAGGGCGAGTTCGATACGATGGCAGAAAACATGTTTCCCGTTCTGGACAAGGATCTGGATCTTCCGGTGATGGAGGAGGGGATCCGCGCCCTGTGGGAAAGAACAGGGGTCTATGATTATGATCCAAAATCGAAAAAGCCTGTTTTCTCGGTTGATACGCCTCCGCCTTACGTGTCTGCCGCGCATTTGCATGTCGGCCATGCCATGTCCTATACGCAAGCCGAAATCGCCATTCGTTACAAGCGGATGAGGGGGCATAACATCTTTTATCCGATGGGATTTGACGATAACGGGCTGCCGACCGAGCGCTTTGTCGAGAAGACTCACAACATTAACAAAAAAACCATTTCGCGCAGCGATTTCCGCGCTCTGTGCATTGCAGAGACAACGAAGGGGGCCAGGGAATACGAAAAACTGTGGCGGGCTCTGGGCCTGTCCGTCGACTGGCGTTTGCGTTATTCCACGATTGACGATCGCTCTCGCCACACGGCGCAAAAGTCCTTTATCGACCTGTATAAAAAGGGTCTTTTGTACCGGGGGAACGAGCCGGTTCTGTGGGATACCCAGTTTGAAACCTCTCTGGCCCAGGCCGATCTGGAGACCGTCAGCCGCACCGGAAAAATGTATGACATAAGATTCTCATCCGCCGACGGCGCGCCGCTTGTCATTTCCACAACGCGTCCTGAACTGATTCCTGCCTGCGTCGCCTTGTTCGCACATCCGGACGATGATCGCTACAAATCTTTGATATCAAATGGAATAAAGGCCGTTGTGCCGCTGTTTGACTATACGATTCCGGTTCTGGCGTCCGAAGATGTGGACCCGGCTTTTGGAACCGGATTGATGATGGTTTGCACCTTTGGCGACGGTGAGGACGTCAAAAAATGGAAACTCCATCATCTGGAAACCCGTCTGGTTTTGACGCCCTCGGGGAAGATGAACGATCTGGCCGGGCCGTATGCGGGGCTGAATACCGCGGAGGCGCGCAAGAAAATTCTGGAAGATCTAAGCGCGGCGGGGCTTGTTCTGGGCGAGAAAAAAGTCGAGCAGAACGTCTCAGTCGGGGAGCGATCCGAAACGCCGGTTGAATTTATCATGGCGCCGCAGTGGTTTATCAATGTTCTGGACCACAAGGATCGTCTTCTCAAACGCGCCGAAGGCTTGAAATGGGCGCCGGAATGGATGCGGGTGCGTCTGGCCCAGTGGATTGACGGGCTCAAATACGACTGGAACATTTCGCGCCAGCGGTTCTATGGCGTTCCGTTTCCAGTCTGGTTCGTTCAGGAAACCGGAGAGATCATTCTGGCCGATGAGGACTCTCTTCCCGTTGATCCGATTGAACATTCTCCGCCTGCGTGGGCGCAGGAAAAATATAAGGGTCTGACCATCCTGCCGGAAACGGATGTGATGGATACGTGGATGACCTCTTCGCTTTCGCCGCTCATCAACGCCAACTGGGCGGGGCGGGACGAGGTTGTGGGCGATATGAGCCTGTATCCGATGAGTCTCCGGGTTCAGGCCTTTGAAATTATTCGGACATGGCTGTTTTATACTCTGGTTAAATCGGACTATCATACGGACAGTCTTCCCTGGGCCGATGTCATGATTTCCGGCTGGGGCCTGAACGAACAGGGCAAGAAAATCTCCAAACGCGATCTGGAAAAACATACCGACGAGACGGGTTTTAACCGCTATGACCCCTATTCCCTGATCGAGAAATACGGGGCGGACGCGCTGCGCTATTGGGCGGCGAGCAGCCAACTCGGCCACGATCTGCGGTTTAACGAGCGCGATGTGAAGGATGGTCGCAAGATCGTTGTAAAATTATGGAATGTCGCGCGGATGTGTCTGATGTATCTGGACGGGTTCGATCCGGCGCGGGACCGCGTTCCTGTGGCCGACAGACCTGTGGAAGATCAATGGATTTTGTCCGAACTGAACGATGTCACGGGCCGGATGACAGAAAATTTTGAGTCTTATGACTATGCGACAGCGAAAGAAACGCTGAACAAATTTTTCTGGATGAGTTATTGCGATGACTATCTGGAGCTGGTCAAGGGGCGGTTCTGGGAGGATGCGCAGTGGACCGAGCGCGATCGCAAGGCCGCGCAGTCGACATTGTATGAAACCCTGCGAACGCTTCTGAGCCTGTTTGCTCCATTTTTGCCTTATATCACGGAGGAAGTTTACCAGAAGGTCAATCGATTTGGTGAGACTGCGCCCTCCTTGCACGTGACTGCATGGCCTGTGCCCGATTCATCTATGGCGTTTAGCCGGACCAAAGAAATGGAGTTTTTGCGGGAGATCCTTTATGCAACGCGCAAGCTCCGCTCGGATCTGAAAATCGGAGCCGGGACGGTGCTTGCAGAAATCGTCGTTGACCTTAACGGTGCCCCCGAATCCGTCTGCCAAACAGCAAAAACTCTGGAGACGTCTATCCGTAGCGCTGCTCGGGCAAGCAAGATCGTTCTTGGCCCGGTCAGCGCTCCTTGTGCGCCTCTGAGTGGCGCGTCCGGTCTGACGGTCGGAATCGTGTCCTACCCGGACGGTCAGGCCCCGAAAATGACCACATCTATTCAGATGGTGGCTTGATTCGAGGGAGCTATAAAAGCATCAGAATTTTTCGAACCAGTTTTCTGTTTTTTCCAGAAGCTCGAAAACCCGGTCGTCTTCAAAGAAATCATGCCCGGCCTGAACATGGGCGATTTCCTTTGGCTCCGGGAAGTACTCAAAAATCTGCTGCTGGCCGGGGCGTTCGTAATGCATATCCGCGATGGTCAGCATCGTCGGCGCTTTCATGGCACGCGCAAGCTGCTTCATTTTACGCAGGTCATAATCTTCGGCCTCGGCAATCATGGCCTCATTGACCAGAACATCGACATGATAGGATAAAAAGTGTGCTTTCCATTCCGGATCCGCACAGGTGTTCGTGATCCACCAGTCGCTGTAGGAAAACAGCGTTGAATCCCACAGGGCAACCGCCTGAACGTCAGGATTCAAACACACCGTGGTCATCCCGCCATAGCTATGCCCGGCGATGTAAATTTTGCTGTAATCCGACTGATAATATTCCAGAACAACCTTCAGGTCATTGATGTGATGGGCCAGAAGACACGTATTGAGCTTCCGCGCATCTTCCGCCGAGTGATAAAACGCGAAGCGCACCACATCGTATCCGCGCGCGGTAAACCAGCGCATGGCCATGATATGCAGCCATTCTTCCGGATAGCCCGTCAGACCATGGGCGCAGATCAGGAGCTTTTTGGCTTTTTTCTCGCCGCGCGCCTGATTGAATGTTCCATAAATCCGAAACCCGTCTCCGGCGTTCAGGATCAGCGGCTGGTCCCGCGATTCGGGGGCCAGAGGGATGTTGAGATCATACGTTTTCTTGCTGTTTGGCATCGCATGGAAAACCTTCTTTGTTCGGGTTGTCGTTCCTCCTTTCCCTTTGCGGTCTGTCCCATGCGGGACAAACCGGAAGGAAACGCATCATGCGTTTTAACGAAAGGAGCATCCGGAATTCAGGCAGGAGGATATAAACCTTATCCTTCTGCGGCAACGGCCTCCGCCGCAGGGTCTTCCGCCGGGGCTGCGGCGGCCTCAGCTGCTTTCTGCGCCTTTTCTTCCTTTTCCCTCAAGCGTTCCTGGGCTTTGGCCTTGGGCGCCGATTTCTTGGGGCTTTCGTTCCATTTGGGCATGGGGAGGATTCCGGCCTTGCCAAGGAAAATCGCCACGCGATCCGAAGGCGTCGCGCCTTGCTTGATCCAGTGCTCAATGCGTTCCTTGACCAGAACGACCCGGTTGGCATCATCGTTCTTGAGCAGGGGGTTATAGGTGCCTACCTTTTCGATAAAGCGCCCGTCGCGCGGAAAGCGGCTGTCCGCAATCACGATGGAATAAAAGGGAATTCCCTTGCGACCCCGACGGGCCATTCTGATTTTCAGTGCCATTGTTTTTTATGCTCCTTATTTTACGGGTTAAAAGTTTCAGGTTGAGGATTCGCCTTGCGGGACAGATCCGCTGCCCGCGTGAGAATGATTCCGGCGGCCTTAGACGGCTCAAGATTCGTGACGTCCAGAGTCAACGTGTTCGGGTGGCCGGGATCGTAAACCTCGTCCTGGGCATGCCAGTCATCAAGGGCATGGTCGCTCGTCATTTTAAGTTTTTCCTTGCGGTTTTCCTGAACAAGTCTCGTTCTGTGTTCTTCCGGATCGCACAGAAGACGAACAGGTAGGAAAAGGGCGTTGCGCTTATTTGCGGTTGTTTCAACAGAGCGAATCCATCCTCGTGTATCCGGGTCGTTTTTTGTAAAAACATTGGTCAGAACAAAGCTTTCATCCGGGCTGGACAGATCAAGCATGGCATCCAGAACCGTATCTCTTACTCTATAAATGTACTCCCATGCTTTATCAGAAATCTCTGTTTTTCCGTCTACCCTGATAAGTGGGAAAATCAGATTGTTAAAAGCATGATTGTCGAGCAGGACAGCATCAAGCTGTCTGCAAATCTCCTTCGCAATCGTAAGCTTGCCCACGCCCGGAAAGCCGATCAGGTGAATGATGGTGTTTTTCAAGGGAATCACTTCCGCTTCCCCTTCTTTCCGCCACGCGGGAACAAGCCGCCGAACGGGTTCCCTCCCGAAAGGCCCGGCAGTCCGCCGCCTGATCCCCCTGCCAGAGGCCCACCGGGAGCAAAGGGATTGGGCCCCAGAGAGCTGCCGCCCGGCAAACCTGCCATGTCCGCGGCCAGGCCATCGGCCTCCATACTTTGTTCGAGCAGTTCGGCGTCCTTGCTGCCCAGCAGGCCTTTCAGACCGCCCATCATTTTTCCAAGGCCCATTTTTTTCATGCGCTTCATCATGACCTGCATCTGCATCTGCTGCTTGACGAGGCGGTTGATGTCCTGAACGCTTGTGCCCGATCCGGCGGCGATGCGTTTGCGGCGCGAGGCGTTGAGAAGCTCGGGTTTTGCGCGCTCGGCTTTGGTCATGGACAGGATGATGGCTTCCTGTTTTTTGACGATGGAATCATCGACGCCGGCGGATTCCATCTGCGCCGAGATATTCCCAAGGCCGGGCAACATTTTCATCAGGCTGCCCAGACCGCCCATGCGCTTCATTTGCTGGATCTGCATCAAAAGGTCGTTAAAATCAAACTTCCCGGCGGCGAATTTCTTCGCCATGGCGGCGGCATCTTCCTCGCGGACGGCTTCGGCGGCGCGTTCGACGAGGCTGACGACATCTCCCATGCCCAGAATACGTCCGGCGATCCGGTCCGGGTGAAAGGGTTCAATTGCATCCCATTTTTCGCCCGTGCCGAGCAATTTGACCGGTTTTCCGGTTACGGCGCGCATGGACAAGGCCGCCCCCCCGCGTGCGTCTCCGTCCACGCGGGTCATGACAATGCCGGTTACGCCGATCTTGTCCTCGAACGCGCGGGCGACATTCAGGGCGTCCTGACCCGTCATGGCGTCCACGACCAGAAGCGTTTCCGTCGGGCGGGTGGCGTCGCGGATGGCGGCCGCCTCGGCCATGAGCGGCTCGTCTATCGCCAGACGGCCCGCAGTATCAAGAAGAACAAGGTCATAGCCCTCAAGCCGCCCGGTTTCCATGGCGCGCCGGGCGATGGCAACCGGATCCTGACCCGGAACGATCGGCAGGGTCGCAATTCCGGTCTGTTCCCCCAGAACGCGGAGCTGTTCTTGCGCCGCCGGACGGTTTACGTCCAGCGAGGCCATCAGAACCTTTTTACGTTGTTTTTCCGTGATCCATCGGGCGATTTTGGCCGTTGTCGTCGTCTTGCCAGAGCCCTGCAATCCCACCATAAGCCACGCACAGGGGGGTGTTCCGAAGGTAAACCCGGCATCCTGACCACCCAGAAGCTCAATCAGGGCGTCATTAACAATTTTGACGACCTGCTGGGCCGGGGTGACGGATTTAATGACCTCCTGACCGACGGCGCGCACACGTACGGTTTCTGTAAATTCTTTGACGACGGGCAAAGCCACATCTGCCTCAAGCAAAGCCACCCGGATTTCGCGCAAGGCCGCGTTGACGGAGTCCTCATCGAGTCTCCCCTTGCGGCTTAGTCCACTGAAAATGCTTCCTAATTTCTCGCTCAGCGATTCAAACACAGTGCGACCCGTTCATTAGACAACAAAACCGCCGCAGTGAGCGATTGCGCCGACTGCGGTGTACCCCGACGGCACGGAAAATTCTCCGATACCAATGGAAACAGGGGGCTTGTAACATTTTCCGGGTGTGCTAATCAAGTCCTATGTTGAAATTTCGCAAAATGCATGGACTTGGAAACGATTTTGTCATCGTAGACGGACGCAAAAACGATTTTCAGCCAAAACCGGAATCTATCCGCCATCTGGCCGATCGTCGTCTTGGCGTTGGATGCGACCAGTTTATCCTTATTTTGCCTCCGCGTTCCTCTCAGACAGCGGCATTTATGCGGATTTTCAATCCGGATGGTTCCGAGGCCGGGGCTTGTGGGAATGCAACGCGTTGCGTGGCCGATCTTCTGATGCAGGAAAATGGCGAGAATGCCTGCATTATTGAGACAATGGCGGGTCATTTGACCTGTAAACGGGCCGGAGTAAACCGGATCTGCGTCGATATGGGCCGCCCACGGCTTGAGTGGAGCGAAATCCCTTTGTCCGGGCCGTGTGACACCCTTCATTTGCCCCTAGATTTTGATGCGGCAGCGGTCAGTATGGGAAATCCACATTGCGTGGTCTTTGTAGATAATATTGAGGATATCTCTGTGGATGAATCCGGAAAACAGATAGAAAACAACTCATTATTTCCGGAAAGAACAAATGTGGAATTCGTCCGGATTCTGGCGCGGAATCGCGTTCGTATGCGGGTTTGGGAGCGAGGGGCGGGGATAACACCGGCTTGTGGCTCTGGCGCATGCGCCGCTCTGGTTGCCGCGGTGCGGCGCGGGCAAGTGGACCGCCGGGCCGAAATGGTTCTCGATGGCGGGTCATTGACTATCGAATGGGCCGATGATGATGCGTCGGTTTTGATGACCGGTCCCGTAACATCCGTCTTTGAAGGCACAATTCCGCATGACTCAATATGACCCGAAAATGAACCGAATTGACCCTAGGGTCGTGACCTTTGGATGTCGCCTTAATATCCACGAGTCTGAAATCATGCGAGGTCACGCTCAGGCCTGTGGCCTTAAAAACTCTATTATTTTCAACACATGCGCTGTAACAAAAGAAGCTGAGCGTCAAGCACAGCAGGCTATCCGCAAGGCGCGGCGCGAGAATCCCGGTGCCCGTATTATTGTAACGGGCTGCGCGGCCCAGATTGACCCGGAGCGTTATGCCCGGATGCCGGAGGTCGATCAGGTCATTGGCAATGATGTGAAGCTTTCTGCTGATGCATGGGCGGGTCATGACCCAAAAATGATCCGGGTCAATGATATCATGGAGGTTCGTGAAACGGCCGCTCATCTGGTCTCCGGATTTGAGACCCAGACCCGCGCCTTCGTTCAGGTTCAAAATGGATGCGACCATCGTTGCACCTTTTGCATCATTCCGTATGGTCGTGGCCCCTCACGTTCGATTCCTATGGGTGTTATCACGGAGCAACTCCGGAAACTGGCCGAATCCGGTTATCAGGAAATTGTGATGACCGGGGTTGATGTGACCTCCTATGGCACAGACTTGCCCGGTGCGCCATCTTTGGGTCAAATGATCCGGCGTGTTCTGGCTCAGGTTCCGGAAATTCGGCGTCTGCGTCTGTCCTCTCTTGATCCGGCAGCGATGGATCCGGATTTATGGAATCTGATTGCTGAAGAACCCCGATTCATGCCGCATCTGCATCTGTCTGTTCAATCGGGCGATGACATGATTCTCAAGCGTATGAGGCGTCGACATACGCGGGCTGATGTCGTGGCATTGTGCGAGAGAGCCAGAAATTTACGTCCCGATATTCTTTTCGGCGCGGATCTTATCGCCGGTTTTCCAACGGAAACAGAAGAGATGTTTCTCAACACACTGAAACTCGTGGAAGAATCTCCATTAACCTTACTCCATGTTTTTCCGTATTCTTCGCGTCGGGGAACTCCGGCATCGCGTATGCCTCAGATTCCCTTGAGTCTTCGGAAAGATCGGGCCGCACGCTTGAGAGAGCAAGGAAAGGCGCAGGAAAGAAAATTTTTGAAGCTAAATATAAATAAATCACATGAAGTTCTTGTCGAAAAAGGGAATAAAGGCCATACAAAAAATTTCCTTCCTGTGCGTTTCCTCCATGAGATCCTTTCCGGACAGATTGTTACGGCCCGCGTTGTCGGGATTGAAAATGAGGAGCTTCTTGTTGATGCAGTTCTTTCCTGAACCTCTGGATTGACGTACAACCATTTTATGCGACCTTTTGCGCTTGATCCTCTTTTCAAAGCTTTGACGACGCTACCCGGTATCGGGCTGCGTTTTGCCAGACTGTTTGAAAAACTGGTGGGTGGACCGAAGGTCGTTGATCTGCTCTGGCATAAGCCGATTGACCTTGTAGATCGTCGGTTTTCACCTAAAATTTCCGAAATCATACCCGGAAAAGTTGCGACGCTGCGTTTGCGGGTACATTTACACCAACCTCCGGCTCGCCCGTCTCAGCCTTTTCGTGTGCTCTGCGGAGACGAAACGGGCATGATAACCCTGATTTTTTTTCATGCGAAACTTGAGTGGATCCAAAAGCAGCTCCCAAGAGACGCTGATGTTATCGTCAGCGGTCTTATCGATGTCTATGATGGACGACCTCAGATGGTCCATCCCGATTCCATTGGAAAACCCGAAAATTTTGATTCCATAGCTACGGTTGAAGCGGTCTATCCTCTTACGGCGGGAGTCACCAACAAGCATGTCACGAAGGCGGTGCGCGCTGCTCTCAAGGTTCTTCCCGACTTGCCCGAGTGGAATGATCTTGCGTGGATTTCAAAAAACGGCTGGACGGGTTGGAATGACGCGGTTCATGCGGTTCATATTATGGACAACTCCTCGGCTCTTGACCCGACCCATCCGGCCCGCGCGCGTCTGGCTTATGATGAGATTCTGTCCAATCAACTGGCTCTGGCTCTGGTTCGCAGCCGCCAGAAACACCGCCCGGGTCGCCAAAGCAAGGGCAATGGGCGCTTGAGGGGACGCATCAAAGAGAGCTTGCCCTTTGCCTTGACGGCCTGCCAACGGCAAGCGCTTGAGGAGATCGACGCAGATATGGCTTCACCTTCGCGCATGCTTCGTCTGCTTCAGGGCGATGTCGGAAGTGGAAAAACGGTTGTTGCCGCATTGGCCATGATGAACGCCGTGGAATCTGGAGCACAGGCCGCCATTATGGCTCCGACTGAAATTCTGGCGCGTCAACATGCTCACAGTTTGGGGCCTTGGTTTGATGCGGCAGGTGTACGCTTTGTTGTTTTGACGGGACGCAGCAAGGGCTCCGAGCGTGAAGTTCTGCTGGATCAAATTCGTTCCGGCACCGCGCAGGTGATTATCGGGACACATGCTATATTTCAGGAAAGTGTTGAATTTCAGGATCTTGCCTTGGCTGTAATAGACGAGCAGCACCGCTTTGGGGTACATCAACGCCTCATGCTTTCGGAAAAGGGGAAAGGCACGGATATTCTGGTTATGACAGCTACACCCATTCCCCGTACTTTAGCTCTGACGGCTTATGGAGACATGGACGTGAGTTGTCTGACCGAAAAACCTCCGGGTCGCAAGCCTGTGGATACACGCCTGATCTCTGCGGACCGGAGCGAAGCCATGATTGACGGCCTGGCACGTCAGATTGAGGTAGGTGCCCGGGCCTATTGGGTCTGTCCCTTGGTTGAGGAGTCCGAGATCGTGGATCTTGCGGCGGCCCAGACGCGGTTCATGCAGCTGCAGAATCGGTTCATGAACCGTGTCGGTCTGGTTCACGGGCGTATGAAGGCCGAGGAAAAAGACGCCGTGATGGAGGGCTTCGCACGAGGAGATATTGCCCTTTTGGTGGCCACGACTGTGATTGAGGTGGGGGTTAACGTGCCAGAGGCCACTATTATGATCGTGGAGCATGCGGAGCGTTTTGGTCTGGCGCAGTTGCACCAGTTGCGCGGACGTGTCGGACGGGGCGGTGAAAAATCCTATTGCTTTCTGCTTTATCATGGAAAACCGGGAGAGGCGGCCCAGGCACGGCTTCAGATGATGCGGCAGACCGAGGACGGATTTCTGATCGCCGAAAAAGACCTTGAACTGCGCGGTGGTGGGGAAATTCTGGGGACAAAACAAAGTGGTATCCCTGAGTTTCGTCTGGCCGATCTGTCTGTTCACGCCGAATATCTGTCCGTTGCGCGCGATGATTCGCGGCTGATTCTGGATCGTGATCCGGAACTTGAAACGCCGCGCGGGAGGGCCTTGCGGCATCTTTTGTATCTATTTGAACGAGATCAGGCGATCGCCTATTTGCGATCCGGATGATCGGTGGCCTTTGGTAAAAGCTCTTCGCTGATTCCCCGGTCCGGCGGGACGATAATTCCCCCTGATACGATCATTTTAAGAGCCTCTTCGACATTCATCTTGAGGTAAAAAACGCTCTTTTTCGGGAAAAAGAGCAAAAATCCGGATGTTGGGTTTGGTGTTGTCGGGACAAAAACATTAATAACTTCGTTCTCGGTCAGTCGCTGAACTTCGCCTTTGGTTACCCCCGTCACAAACCCCAGAGCGTAGGCGCCGGGCCGGGGAAATTCGACCATGACGACCTCGCGGAATGCCTTGGACTGGGTTGTCATGACGGTTTCGAAAATCTGCTTGATCGCGGCGTAAAGGCCACGAACCAAAGGCATTTTATTCAGGAAAAACTCTGAAATCCGAACGACAAGACGTCCCAGAAAGTTCGTTGCAAACCATCCGCAGACGATAAAAAAAGACAGGGCAAGAATCAATCCAAGGCCAGGGACGGAAAAGGGTAAATGGGTGTTGGGGTTGTACTCCGGGGGAATCAGTTGGGAGACTTTTGTGTCGATATAGTCCAGAAAGGAAAAAGTAAAAAAGATCGTCAGAAACATGGGGGCCGTGACCAGAATCCCCGCCAGAAACCAGCCGCGCAGGCGGGAAAACAGGCTGTGCCGATGGGGGAGATGTGTTTCGGACATGGATTTTCCCGTAAGATGCGACAGAGGGTTGGAGGCTGCATTCTAGCCGATGCTCCATGTCTCTCCAACAACGATTTTTTGCCTGGGGTTTTTGACAGGCTTGAAGAGAGTGGAAAAAACTGCTTTAAGGTCGGGATGAACTCGGCTTCGGCAAATCCGGCGAATCGCAAAGCAGAGGCTGCGGCTTCGACGCCCCTTGACTCTTTGTCTGTAATGTTTGAGCCTCAGATGCGGGCCGTGAATGCCCGCATTCTTGAGGCTATGCGCTCGGATGTTCCCTTGATCCCCCGTCTGGCCGGATATCTGATCGCAGCAGGCGGGAAGCGCATCCGTCCCTTATTAACGCTCGCTTGTGCAGGCCTTTATGATCGACAAGGCCCTGCGGCGCAATCTCTGGCGTGCGCGGTTGAGTTTATTCATACGGCGACCCTCCTTCATGACGACGTGGTGGACGGGAGCGAGGAGCGGCGCGGTCAGGCTCCGGCCAACCTCATTTTCGGAAATCAGGCCAGCGTTCTGGTCGGGGATTTTCTTTTTTCCCGTGCTTTTCAGCTCATGGTCGAGCAGGGGTCTTTGGAGGTTCTGCGGATTTTATCTCAGGCCTCGGCTGTGATCGCTGAAGGTGAGGTCATGCAACTGGCCGCCGCAAACGATCTCGAGACCACCATGGATCGCTATCTTCAGGTCATTTCGGCCAAGACAGCCGCGCTTTTTTCCGCCGCGTGTGAGATCGGCCCTGTTTTGGGAAATGCCGGGGCTCAGGCTCAGGAGGCGCTGCGCGATTATGGCCATCATCTGGGGATTGCCTTTCAGATTGCGGATGATGTTCTGGATTATGGTATGGGGTTTGAATCTTTCGGAAAGGCTCCTGGCAATGATTTTCAGGAAGGGAAATTGACGGCGCCCCTCCTGATCGCCTTGCAGGACGCCAGTTCCGAGGAGGCCGCGTTCTGGAAACGAACCATTCAGGATCGGGAAACCGAACCATCCGATCTGGCGCAGGCCCGGAAGATTATTGCGGATCACGACGGGTTTTCGAAGGCTCTGGCTCTGGCTCGCGCTCATGCCGATCGGGCCGCCTCGACTCTGACCATTGCACCGGAGGGATGCGTGCGCGAGGCTTTGACAGAGTTGGCTGTTTTTGCAGCAGAGAGACAATTTTAGTGTTTTTTAGAAAGAAACCGTTTGAGTCCGGCCGGGTGTGCGGTTAGACTCCGCCCATGTCGTGTTCCTGCGGCGTTTCGGGAGCTCTTTTTCAATGAAGTTTTCTATCGCCTCGATTATTGGCGCTGCGGTTGGTTTTATGATGATTCTGTGGGCGATCGTCCACGGAACCGATAATTATGCGGCTTTTTTGAGTTTTGAAGGACTTTTGATCGTGGTTGGCGGGTCGCTTGCCGTGGCTTTCATGAGTTTTCAAGCCAACTATGTGATCGAGGCGCTCCGGTCCATCGGTCTGATGTTTATGCGTGCAACGGCTACGCATGAAAATATGCATCACGATTTGATCGGTATTATCGCGTGGGCGCGAATCCTGAAGGATAAGGGGCTGCGGGGGCTTGAGGATGAGGCGGGCGGAGAAAGGGCCGCTTCTGACCCCTTTATTCGTTATGGGCTTGAAATGGTTGTCAGTAACTATACGCCTGAAGAGGTTCGGGATATGATGCAGACGGCGGCGGATGCCTCCTATGAGCGTGATACGATTCCGGCCCGCGTTCTGATGGCGATGGCCAGCCATGCTCCGGCTTTTGGTATGGTTGGAACCCTTGTGGGGATGGTTATCATGCTGGGGCGATTTGGTGACGATATGTCAGGAGTGGGGCACGGTCTTGCCATTTCTCTGCTTGCCACCCTGTATGGCGTCGTGACGGCGCGGATGGTGTATATGCCTGCGGCATCAAAGATTATGCAAAAGCAAGAGGGGCTTCGTTTTCGCAATCACCTGATTGCCGAAGGGATGGCGATGCTTGTGGCCAACCGTTCCCCGCGGTTCATTCAAGATCGTCTCAACAGCTTTCTGCGCCCGGAAAGCCATTACGATATGGATACGCGAATTGAGGCGGAGATACGTACGGAGCACCCGGAAATGGCTGCGGCGCGGCGTGAGCCGATTTTTATGGATGCAACGCCGCGCAAGGATCCAGGCATGAAATAAAAAAACAGGGGGCTGATGTTCGGATCCCGGTTTAATACCGTTCTGTCCGGCCCAGCCACCCGGATCGAATCCAGGCGCGAGGGAACGTTCTGGCAAGCGATAGTGCTGCGGCGCTTGCGTCTTCCTCGCGTGTGAACAAACCAAAACAGGCCGATCCTGATCCGGTCATACGGACCAAAGCGCATCCGGGTTCATTTTTTAGGGCTTTAAGACTTTCCTGGATCTCGGGAACCTGCACGCAGGCAGACTCAAGGAGATCATTCCCTGTTGTTTCAAGAAAATCAACCACATCTCCCATGGTGTTCAGAGAAGCGGGCAGGGGTGTCGTCTCGCGAAAGGGTCTGTCTGAGTTCCGGAAGGCCTTGAAAGTCTTGGCTGTGTTGGACCCTCGCCCCGGCCAGACGAGTACAACCGGAATTTCTGGCAGGTCCGGGGCAGGGCGGAGGACCTCCCCAATACCGCCCACCATGGCCGGACGGGCGGAAACACAAACCGGGACGTCCGCACCCAGATTGATCATCAGATCGGGAAGAAATGGTGCATGTGCAGGAATATTCCACAGATCCATCAGGCCCCACAGAACCGCTGCCGCGTCCGATGATCCTCCGCCCAGACCTGCGCCAAGAGGAAGATTTTTGGTCAGGGTCAGGCGAAAGCGCGGGGTACGGCCTGTTTTTTCGGCCATTTTCCGGACCGCTTGTACGGCCAGATTTTTCGATTCTGGTCCGCAGGCTTTCTCATCAGCCACGAAAGCACCCCCAAAAGGTCCCTCGACTGCAAAGGAAAAATCGGGCGCAGGGTCGAACCTTATCCGGTCGCCGATGTCAGCAAAAGTCACAAGAGAATCAAGAAGATGATGCCCGTCCGGACGCCGCCCCGTGACATGCAAAAACAGATTGACTTTTGCCGGGGCGAAAATGGTCATGGCGCGGGCAGGGGGCATGACTCAAGCCGCCCGATCGGCTTTGTCCATCGCGCCGGTGCGACGGTAACTGAGCGCTTCGGCAATATGGGGGCGGCTCAAAATCTCCGGCCCGCCGGACAAATCCGCCACGGTTCGCGCCACGCGCAAAACGCGGTGATAGGACCGGGCGGAGAGTTTCAGGGCATCTGCCGCCCTGTTTAGTAGATCGCGCGCCGAATCATCCATCCGGGCGGCCTGATCCAAAATAGCCCCAGTTGCACGCGCATTCAGATACACCGCGCCGGAGGGGTCAAGCGCGCGGTACCGCCGGGTCTGAATATCCCGCGCTCTGGCCACACGGCGACATGGGCCGAAGATCTCCATGGCGCAGGGCGTTCAGGTCGGAAATCCGGGCAGGACATCGACCTGAAGGTCGATCCGGTCAAGAAAAGGCCCTGAAAGCCGGTCCTGATACTCGCCAGCGCAGCGCGGCGCGCGGGTGCATTCGAGCGCCGTATCCCCCAGATTGCCGCATCGGCAGGGATTCATGGCGGCGATCAATTGAAACCGCGCCGGATAGGTGACATGGTGATTGGCCCGGGCGACGAGGGTCTGGCCGGTTTCCAGCGGTTGGCGCAGGGACTCAAGGGTCGCGCGGGCAAATTCCGGCAGTTCGTCCAGAAACAGGACTCCGTGATGGGCCAGAGAAATTTCGCCCGGTCTGGGCCGCGCGCCCCCGCCGACAAGAGCGGGCAGAGAGGCCGAATGGTGCGGATCCCGAAACGGACGATGGCGCAGCAACCCGCCCTCAGGCAAGGTTCCGGCCAGAGAATGAATCATAGAGGACTCAAGGGCCTCCTGCGGACTTAAAGGGGGCAGAATGCCCGGCAGGCAGGCCGCCATCATGGATTTTCCGGACCCCGGCGGGCCGACCATCATCAGATTATGTCCCCCGGCGGCGGCAATTTCCAACGCGCGCTTGGCCGTTTCCTGCCCCCGTACGTCTGCCAGATCGGGGCCAACGGGGCGGGAATCGCTCTGCGGCGCAAGCTTTGGACTGGGGGCGGTGAGAACCTGTATCCCTTTGATATGGTTGATAAGGCCGAGCAAGTCGCGCGGGGCAAGAATGCCATCCGCGTTTCCGCCGCCGCCCGCCCAGGCGGCTTCGCTCCCGCACGCAGCGGGGCAGATCAGACGGCATCCGATGGCGTTGGCGTGGACGGCGGCGGGCAGAACCCCGGCCACAGGGCGGATTCCGCTGTCCAGAGCCAGTTCACCCAGAACGACATAATCCTGAATCTCTTCTTTCGGAAGAACCTCCATGGCGGCCAGAAGCCCCAGCGCGATGGGCAGGTCATAATGGCTGCCCTCTTTCATGACATCCGCCGGGGCAAGGTTGACGGTCAGACGTTTGGCGGGCAGGGACAGGCCAAGGGCGTGCAACGCTCCGCGTACGCGTTCGCGGCTTTCGGCCACGGCCTTGTCCGGGAGCCCCACAACGGAAAACGCCGGGATTCCGCCGGAGATCTGAACCTGAACATCCACGGGCAGGACGTCGATTCCCTGAAATGCAACCGTGTTGACCCGTGCGACCACGATAAAGCTCCGGCAAGGAAAACAGGTTTTCTGTATGGCACATTCTGGCCATGCACGAAAGCCCTGTGATGCGGTTTGTCGGTTGAATGAAGCAGGAAAGCCCTGTCCGGTCAAAGTCTCTTGCTTTTTAAGAAGAGTATCTGTACCATCGGATAGAATGTGCTCTTTGATAGAGCGCGTCCGGGGCCTAGAAACCCTGTTCACAAGCGGTGGGACACTGCCGTAGAAAGTCGTCACTCGGTCTTCTTGGGCCGAGTCACTCGGTATCTATTTGGCCGGGTGACGACCCTATGTCCAGGGCGCGAGCCTAAAGGGCGTCGTGCCGTCTCTTGTGAGCGGTTTTCTAGCACCCGGCCACCAGCCGAAAAAGCTGGTGGTCTTTTTGTACAACCTGTGCGCGAAAACTGGAAAAGAGATGGCTATGATTCAGAAAACAGAAAATCCAAAAGCAGACCCCGGAAAACTTTCGGAGTTACTGGCTGCATGTCCGGTGAATTTTGATCCCAACCATCTTCATGAGCATGGAGCGTCTCCGCCGCCAAAGGTTGCGTTCGTGCCCGTTGTTCTGGTTGAGGCTATTTTGAGTCGCTTAACCCGATGGGGACTTTAAGAGATTTCAGCAGAGGGATGGTCTTCGAGCATACGAAGAATCCGTTTTTGTCCCGCTCAAAGACATCGCCGGGATCCAGAATGCCCACGCCTCTGCCC
The DNA here is from genome assembly GCA_020638285.1 of Rhodospirillales bacterium. GTDB lineage: Bacteria > Pseudomonadota > Alphaproteobacteria > Micavibrionales > Micavibrionaceae > JACKIV01. The sequence continues at coordinate 242,675 of JACKIV010000003.1, forward strand.
CGTCGGCACTCAAACGGGCGGACGCACTATTCCTTCGGCGCAACAAAGACGCTTTCATAAATGTCTGTTGCGGCGGCGCCTTCGATGCGGAAGGAAATGGGCGTCGATCCCGGCTGAATCGACGATTTCGGAACGTCCACAAACATACGGAATGTCCCGACCTGATCCGGACGCACGGAAACCTTAATGGACTCTCCGCCCGCTGCCGTAAATTCGGAAATGGAGATGGAGGCGTGATTCTGGCCCTGCGTGGAGAGTGCATAGGCGTTCAAAGTGTGGGATTTGTTTACAACATGAATCGTATAGACATTCCGCACGGTTCCATCGGAAAGCTTGATATACATGGGGCTGCGCTCACGAATGACGTTGATGTCGAGCATCGTCCGGCCCATCGTCAGGGTATAGAGCAGGACCAGCCCCACCAGAGAAATAATGGTTCCGTAAATCAGGGGTCTGGGACGGCGGAAGTTGAAAATGTCAAAGAAGCCAGCGGCTTCCCGGCCTGTTGTGACATGGGTCAAAGTGTCATAACGAATGAGGCCCGTCGGGCGGGAGAGTTTAGACATAATGTCGTTGCAGGCATCAACACACAGACCGCAATTGATGCACTGATATTGCTGGCCCTTGCGAATGTCAATCCCGACGGGACAGACAGCAACGCAGCGCAGACAATCCACGCAATCGCCGGTTTCCGGGGTTTTCGATTTCCCGCGTGGCTCGCCGCGTTTCTCATCATAAGTGACAAGAAGGGTGTTTTCATCGTACATGGCACCCTGAAACCGCGCATAAGGGCACATATAGGTACAGACCTGTTCACGCGCAAACCCTGCCAGCGTGTAGGTGGACAGGGTCAGGGCGACAATCCAGAAGGTTGAGGCAAAGGAAAATCTGAGGTGAATCAGGTCGTTGATAAGGCTCGGTGCATCCGTAAAATATAAAACCCAGGCCCCTCCCGTACACAGGGCAATGAGGATCCAAATGGTATGTTTGAGGAGCTTGCGCCACGCTTTCTGGAAATTAAGGGGGGCTTTATCAAGCCGGATGCGGCTGTTTCTGTCTCCTTCGATGATGCGTTCCACGAATAGATAAAGATCTGTCCAGACGGTTTGGGGACAGGCAAAACCACACCATACGCGCCCGACGATACTGGTCACAAAAAACAGGGCAAACGCGCCGAGCAGGAGCAGCCCCGTAAAAATAAAAACCTCCTGCGGCCAGATCTCAAAGAAAAAGAAATAAAATTTACGTCCCGGAATATCGACCAGAACGGCCTGATCGGGTAAATAGGGACCCCTGTTCCAGCGCATGAAAGGAACAAAATAGTAGATTCCAAGCATGAGGACAAGCAAAAGCCCCTTAAGGCGCCGATAACGGCCCATGACCCGTGCCGGGTAGATTTTTACGCGCTTGGCAAAGAGGGATAGAATCCCGCTGCCTGCGGGCTCTTCAGCATCTGTTTTCATGGATTCGGTCATACGTGGATTTTCTATTCCTTTAAGGCGCGGGGTGCGGGGCGCTTTTTTCTCCGCCGCTCAAGGAATGGACGTAGATCGCCAGTTTCTTGATGGTGACATCGTCCAGACGTCCTGCCCAGTGAGGCATGACGCCCCCCCGCCCCCCATAGATGGTTTTATAAAGGGTGTCTTCCGATCCACCATAAAGCCAGATATCATTATTCAAGGGAGGTGCTCCAACTTCGTGAGAGCCCTGTCCGCTTTCGCCGTGACAAGCCGCGCAGTTCTGGGTGAAAAGGGTTTGACCACGGGCGGAAGCGTCAGACGGTTCTGCATTTCCGCTAATCACCCGGACATGCTGAATAACGTCAAGTATCTGGTCTTTGGTCAACAGACCTTCCTTGCCAAACGCGGTCATCGCTGACGAGTGTGTGTCTTCGTCGCCGGAGGAGCGGATTCCGTGGCGAATCGTCTGGACAATGTCTTCGATTTTTCCTCCCCACATCCATTCGTCGTCCAGAAGGTTCGGATATCCTTTTCCGCCGCCGCCGCTGCTCGTGTGGCACTGGGCGCAGTTATTGGCAAAGGCAGCCTTTCCGCCCTGAATTGCAAAGGTCCGCAAGGACGGGTCGGAAAGGATTTTCTCCGGTTCAAGAGCCGCAATTTTTTCATCAAGGGGGCCATGGAGCGCTTTGGCTGCGGCAAGGGAACGGTCAAGCTGGTCGTACTGGTTCCATCCGCTGGTCCCTGGCGTGGATCCATGAAGCAACGGAATCGCGGGATAGTAGATGACATACCCAATTCCCCAGACCACCGTGATCAGAAAACACCATACCCACCAGCGTGGCAAAGGATTATTATATTCCCGAATCCCGTCCCACTCATGACCCGTCGTTTCCGTTGGATGGGTGTTTTCCGGTGTCTTCTTTTGATTCGGGTTGGGGTCGTCAGTCATGGGACTCGTCCTCTTTGAAGATCATCTGTGCGGTTTCGTCATAATCTTTCTTCGCGCCGGGGCGAAACACCCGGACAACAACGGCGATAAAAACCACAACGAAAATCAGAAGGCCTATTGTGCCAGACACCGCCTGAATCATGTGGTAATCCATGATCTTGCCTTTTCTAACGCGGTGCGCGCTCATAGGTTGAAAAATCAACGAGGGTTCCCAGCATCTGAAGGTAAGCAATCAGGGCGTCCATCTCGGTCACTTCCGCCGGGTTGCCGTCGAAATCCCCAACAGGCGTTTTAGGGTAGCGGGCAAGCAGGGCAGACGTATCCGCGCCCGGAACGGCTTGAGCGGCCAGATCGGCCCGTGCGTTTTCGATCATTTCATCCGTGTAGGGAACCCCGAGGGTGCGCAGGGCCGAGAGATGTTTGGCAATCGCATGGTCATCGATCACCCTCCTGGCCAGAAACGCATACATAGGCATAACGGATTCCGGAACAACTTCGCGTGGATCTTTCAGATGGCTTGCGTGCCATTCATTTGAGTAGCGCCCCCCTACGCGCGCCAGATCGGGGCCTGTGCGCTTGGATCCCCATTGAAACGGGTGGTCGTACATGCTTTCTGCGGCCAGAGAATAATGACCGTATCGCTCGGCTTCGTCCCGGAAAGGCCGAATCATCTGTGAATGGCACAGATAACATCCTTCCCGAACATAAATGTTTCGCCCTGCCAGTTCCAGCGGGGTGTAGGGACGCATGCCGTTCACTTTTTCGATCGTATTTTCAAGATAAAAGAGGGGCACAATCTCCACCAGTCCCCCGATCGTTACAACGATCAAAGAGAGGACAAGAAGAAAAATCGCATTTTTCTCACTTTTTTTGTGCAGTCCGATCATAACACATGCTCCCAAAAATCAGGCCGTCTGGAGTTTCGGGCGAGTGTCCGGAATGCCCATGGGGGCTTCGTCGCGCAGATCGCCCCGGATCGTGCGCCAGAGATTATAAACCATGACCAGTGCGCCAAGAAGGAACAGGAAGCCGCCAAAGGCCCGGATCATATAATAGGGGTGCATCTGTTCAACCGTCTCGGCAAAGGAATAAACCAGATAGCCTTGCGAATCATAGGCTCGCCACATAAGCCCCTGCATAATTCCGGAAACCCACATGGCCGAAATGTAAAAGACAATCCCGATCGTGCAAATCCAGAAGTGGGTGTTCACAAGGCGAATGGAATACAGACGCGTGCGATTCCACAGGCGCGGGACGAGGTAGTAAATACAGGCGAAACTAATCATTGCAACCCACCCCAGCGCGCCGGAATGGACATGTCCGATGGTCCAGTCGGTGTAATGACTAAGGGCGTTGACTTCCTTGATGGCCATGAGCGGCCCCTCAAAGGTGCTCATGCCGTAGAAAGACAGCGAGACGATCATGAAGCGAATGATCGGATCCGTGCGCAATTTGTCCCACGCACCCGACAGCGTCATGATTCCGTTAATCATACCGCCCCAGCTTGGCATCCACAATATAACGGAAAACACCATGCCGAGGGTCTGCGCCCAGTCGGGCAGAGCCGTATAGTGAAGGTGGTGCGGACCCGCCCAGATATACAGAAAAATCAAGGCCCAGAAGTGAACGATAGACAGGCGATAGGAGTAGACAGGCCGGTTGATCTGCTTGGGCACAAAATAATACATCATGCCAAGAAAGCCAGCGGTCAGGAAAAATCCGACAGCATTATGTCCATACCACCACTGAATGAGCGCGTCCTGAACGCCGGACCAGACGACATAGCTCTTGGTGCTCGGAAAGTCGACCGGAAGCGCCATGTTGTTGATCAGATGCAGCATGGCGATGGTCACGATAAAGGCCAGATAGAACCAGTTCGCCACATAGATATGAGGCTCCTTCCGACGAATCAGGGTTCCCATATAAAGAATCAGGTAAGCAACCCAGACGATCGTCAGCCACAGATCCACATACCATTCCGGCTCTGCGTATTCTTTTCCCTGCGTGATGCCCATCAGATAACCGGTCCCGGCCATCAGAATGACAAGTTGATACCCCCAGAAAACAAACATGGACAACCCGTCGCCTCCAAACAGAGGCGCACGGCAGGTTCTCTGGACGACATAAAAGGAACTGGCGAAAAGGATCGACCCGCCAAAGGCAAAGATGACCGCCGAGGTATGAAGGGGCCTTAGACGGCCGAACGTCGTATATTCAAGGCCAAGATTAAGCTGTGGCCAGACAAGCTGGAGCGCGATGACAAGGCCCACCGTGAATCCCGCAATGCCCCAGAAAACAGAGGCCAGCGTAAAATAACGGATGGCCTTGTCGTAATAGGCCACAGGAGCTGTAGCGCTTTGTGTATGTCCGTCCATGGAATTCCTGCCTGTTTTCTCGAAGGATAATGCTTGAATCTACCTGCACAAAGAATAGCGAACAACCTAGCCCCGTGTCAGAATCTCGACCGACAAAAGGCACAACCACACACCTGCCAGAACCCGCGCTGCCAGAGCGCCTTGAATACGAAGCCTTGCCACAATTGAGCGCCCTGCAACTGCCGCAACGAAAAGCCCCGGAACAGTCCCCGCTGCGAGGCATGCCATAACCAAGGCACCGCCCAAGGCCCCCGCCGTTCCCGCCGCAGCCAGAAGCGCCGACCAGACCATGCCACAGGGCAAAAGCCCAAGAACGAGCCCGAGGATATATCCTCTCCACCCGAAAGGCGAGAGGGTAACAGGTGCGGCAAAGTGTAGCACCTTGCCTTGAATCTTCAAGACCCATGAGGGAGCATATTTTTTCGGGATCCGAATTCCGGCAACGGAGGCCAGCATGCCCAGCCCTGCAAGGAGAAGAACGAGGCCAGAGGCTGTTTTCCACCAGATCGAAAGTCCTCCGACGATGCCGCCCATAATCCCGCCCAGAAGAGCGTAGGTCGTCATGCGCCCGAGATGATAGGGCAAGAGAATGGCGCTTTTGAAACGAATTGACTCGCTCATCCCGGTGACCGGGACGGTTTCAAGATGGCGGCTCATCTGTGCGACAACAAACGGCCCGCACATCAAAGAACAATGGGTAAATCCACCAATCAGTCCGGCCATAAAGACCGCGCCGGCCACAGAAGGCAGATTTCCGCTTGCGGCAGAAAGATCTGCACAGTGGGCCAAGGCTGCATCCAAAAAGGCTATCATGTAGAAACCGTATCTGGTACCAAGTGCTCGAAAATTGTTTCGGGTGATTCCATTTTCGCTGAAACCTATCGGATCGGTGTCGGTTTTGGTATCGTTTTGACGGTGGCAGGAGCAACATTTTTAGGGGCTTTGGTTTTTTCTTAATTTATTCTTCTTTTTTTGATCTGTTCTAAAAAATAGTGGCGCGCCTATTGGTAAGAGTTGAATTCAAGGCGATGCTGGTTTATACAGAATGCCATGAAGAATCAGGTTTCCGACCCATTTTCAGAAAATCGAAAATCGTTTTCATGGGGCATGCTCCTGACGGCGGTCTGTGCTTTGGGCTGTGCCGGGTGGCTTGGTTGGGCTGTTTTTTCGGATGTTTCTGTTCCGCAGGTTCGGGTTGTCCAGCCTGTTCAGGTTGGATCTGCAAAATAATCGGGGTGAGGCTTTTCTTCCGTGATTTCTTTTCGTTCTTTCGTCCTTTTTGCCTCTTTGTCGATTTTGTTTCTGAGCGGGGTTTTCCTGCCTCGGACTTCCGGCGCTTTGGAAGTCTCGCGCATGGCGGGGCAGGGGGCCGATTCTATGTCTGCTTCTCCGAAAGAAATATCGAAAAATCACTCTGATTCCAAAGAGAAAAATAGCGTTTCAACCTCTGTTTCCTCTTCAAAGGGGGCAAAGGCCGATCTCTCCGTCGGGGTAAAAAATCAGAAAGCGGTTGCGCAGAAGCCGATTGAGCCGCTTGAAATGACCGATTCGATTCGTCGAATGGAGTCTCTCGGGACCTTGTCTTCCTTTAGCGAGGGAAGTCTGGGGCGTGATATCTGGGCAGGAACCGGACGATCCGATCTGGCTTTTTTCTTTCCGGCGCTGCCCTCTTCTCTTCCTTCGGCGACTGTGACTGGTCTTTTGCGTCGGGCGATGTTAACCAAGGCTGATTCGACCCTTCTGGTTGCTGATGCCGACGTTATGCCGGGGGAGGATTTTCTGACTTTGCGGCTGGAGCAGGTCCTGCGTCAGGGCGGCTATCAGGATGCTCTGGATCTCTACGCGCGCGTCAAGGACAAGCCCTATCATCCTCGCCTTGCTCGTGCGGGCGTAACGGCGATGATTTTAACCGGGAATGTGGCGCTGGCCTGTCTGGAGATGCATTCCCTTCCGGACGGTGTCAGAAAAGACGCGTTCTGGAAGGATCTGGGTGATTGGTGTGCTGTTTCTCTGGATCCTGTCGCGGGGGATGTTTCGCCAAAGACGGAGTCACGGAAGATCGGCGGGATTCTGGGGTCTATTTCTACCAACAGGGCTTATCGTTTTGCCTTGCGGGATTTTCGGCAGCTTGGGACTTTGAGTGTTCTTGAGCGCGGTCTTCTTGTCGGGGAAGGCCGGATTGATTATGCGCCTGATTTTGCCGGTGCTGTTGCGGATGCGCCTGCGGACCTTTTGGCGTTGCCCCTGTACGATAAATCCTTGCCGCCTATCCTCCGGATCCGGATTACGGCGGAATGTGTCCGTCGAGGTTTGCTTCCGATTCAGGCTCTGGATGATCTGTATGTTTCTCTTGCGCCGCCGAACGCGGCTCCGTCTGCTTCCGATGGGAAATTGATGTCCCTTCCTTTTTTGTTCAGGGATGCACAAAAGTCCAGGACGGATCAGGAAAAATGGGAGGCGGTTGAATCTGCTCTTGCCCTTCAGTCTGAAATCGGGTGGTCTCCTTTGTTGCCGTTTGCGGGGGTTGTTCGAGAGCTTTTGCCCGGGAAAATTTCTCCGGAAACCATCCGTCGTGTTACGGGTCTTGTTCTTCGTGCCGGATTGACGGTTCCTGAGCCTTGGGGGCAGCGTCTTGATGGTCTCCGCGAATCGGGTAATGGACGTGCTGGGGAGTCTGCGCTCCTTCTGGACATCGCTGTTTGTATCGCCAGAGAAGACCCCCTTATCCGTCAGAAGATTTATCAGGTTGTTGATCGTTTGCCCTTTCGGGATGGACAGCTTTTGCTGGCCATTTCCAAGGGAATGGGGGGGGCAAAGGGAGATTCTTCTGAAAAGAATTCGTCTTATGGCAAATTAAACCCCTTGACAGGGGTTTATAATTATGTAATGCCATCTCCTGTGGTTTATGACATTCTGATACGGAGTGGCGAGTCCAAAATTCCGGGTCAGGTTATTTTATCCAGCGCCATTGCTTTGCAGGGAACGGAACCGGGGAGTTCCTATCCCGGTGTTCTTGAAAGGGTTCTGGAAGGTTACGAGTCTGTGGGGTTGCACCATGAAGCTCGAAGACTGGCTGTTGAGGCCATTCTGGGGCTTCTATAAAAAGGAAAAAGGAGAAGTTAAAATGGCACGTCCTGGGCGTCCGGCAATGCCGAAACCTGTTCTAAGTCCCTTTGTTGATTCTTTTCTCGATATGCTGACATCGGAAAAGGGGGCGGCGATGAATACACGCCATGCTTATTGGCGTGATCTGGCTGATGTGAGCCTCTATTTGCGTGATCAATGTAAGACCGATGTCGATCGTGCAACGCCCGATGATTTGCGAGCTTATCTGCGTGATCTGGGCCAGAAGGTTCATACCAAGGGGACTCGGAAAGCCACCATTGCGGTTCGTACGGTTGCCCGGCGTCTTTCCGCTCTGCGGCAGTTTTATCGCTATCTGGTTTCCGAAAATGTCCGTAAAGATGATCCGACATCGGCGATTGAAAGCCCGAAGCAGGGGCGGACTTTGCCCAAAACGCTTGCAGAGATTGAGGTCGGTTCCCTGATTAAAACGGCGGCAACACAGGGTGGTCCGGAAAGTGTACGTCTTGTTTGTCTTTTGGAGATGCTTTACGCGACCGGGTTGCGGGTTTCCGAGCTTGTGGGATTGCCCATGAGTGCTATCGGAGACGGAAGTGAATTCCTCATGGTTGCTGGAAAAGGTGGACGTGAGCGCATGGTTCCCTTGACGGAATCGGCTCAAAAAGCTCTGAGTGCCTATCTGGCGGTTCGTGGACAATTTGTTTCTCTGGAAGATAAATCCCGTCAGGCCCAGTGGCTTTTTCCATCGCGCACATCGGACAGCGGGCATTTAACCCGCCAGCGTTTTGCGCAGCTTCTCAAGGATTTGGCGCGGGCGGCAGGGCTTGATTCTGATCGTGTCAGTCCTCACATCCTGCGCCACGCATTTGCAACCCATCTTCTGAGCAATGGGGCTGACTTGAGAGCCGTTCAGAAAATGCTGGGGCATGCGGATATTGCAACAACCCAGATTTATACCCATATTGTCGGAGATAAGCTGCGGAAAACCGTTTCCGAGGCCCATCCTTTGGGTAAAACAGGAACGGATCTCTAGGGCGTTTGTTTCTTTTGAAAAAAGCAGGGCAGGCCTCGATTTGCGATTCGGGTCTGCCCGTTTTTTCCTGCATTGTATGAAATTGGGGATTGGCGAACCAGATGAGTTTCCTCGAATTTGAGAAGCCTGTTCAGGAGCTTGAGGCGAAAATCGCCGAACTCCGCAAGGTTAGCAGCACAGGTGATGTCAATGTTGCGGCCGAGATTTCTCGAATGCAGACGAAAGCCGATCGTCTGCTCAAGCAGATCTATACAAAATTATCTCCAGCCCAGAAGGTGCTTGTGGCCCGCCATCCCGAGCGCCCGCATTTTCAGGACTATATTCAGGCGATTGTTACGGACTTTACTCCCTTGGCCGGGGATCGCCGTTTTGGCGAGGACGCTGCCCTTATTGGGGGGATTGGTCGCATTGCCGGTCGTGCCTGTGTCGTGATGGGGCAGGAAAAGGGAAGCGATACGGAAATGCGTCTGCGCCATAATTTTGGCATGGCAAGGCCGGAAGGGTATCGTAAGGCTCTGCGTTTGATGGAGCTTGCGGATCGTTTCCAGATTCCTGTTGTAACGCTGGTGGATACGGCCGGGGCGTATCCAGGCGTGGGGGCCGAGGAACGCGGACAGTCTGAAGCCATTGCTGCGTGTATTGAAACTTGTCTGAACGTGTCTGTTCCAATTCTTTCTGTAGTCATTGGCGAGGGGGGGTCTGGAGGGGCCATTGCGATTGCGACCGCAGATCGAGTCTATATGCTGGAGCATTCTATTTATTCCGTGATTTCTCCGGAAGGGTGCGCGTCAATTCTCTGGCGCAGTGGTGCTTATGCGGCGGAAGCTGCGGCTGCGCTGCGTTTGACAGCGCAGGATTTGAAGAAACTGGGAGTTATTGACGATATTATTGAAGAGCCTCTGGGCGGGGCGCACCGCGCATCTCTTGAAGCCGTTGAGCGTGTGCAGGCACAAATCGAAAAGGGTTTCGCTGAAACCTGTCCATGGGACCCACGAACGATCCGACATTCACGACGCGAGAAGTATCTCAAAATAGGTCGCGCGGCTTGATTAATGTAGATTTCAGGCTCTTTTACGAAAGGAAAGTCTCCTGGAATCGCTTTCTGTTTTTTGTCGGGAGAGGGATAGGCTGGAGTCTTCGCTTTCTTTTATCCCCGCCCGGATTTTCATGGTTTCAAAATTTCCGTGCCCGACGCGTTGGTGCCCTTCTTCGGTGGCCGCGATTCGATAATAGAGCAGTAGAAAAACCCGGATGGCTGCGGTCAGGGACGTCTCGGGGGTTTTACGCAGATGGACGAGTGTGCAGACATCGTGAATACTGCACCCTTCCCTGTTTGCGACATCTTTCAGAGCGTCCCACATCTGGGGTTCCAGCCTTACGGATGTTCTGTGCCTGTTGATCGTGATGTTTCGGCTCAAAAGAGTCGTTTTAGGCATATAAAATTTGATTACAGATTCGTCTGTTTTACTTTCCATCTGAGCCCCGCATCTGTTTTTTTTGAAACCAAACGAAACCACGCCTGTATTTTGCACCCTAAGGTTGTTTTTATTGAACACTACATTTGTCTTGCTGTAAATGCAACCTCCGGGCGAAAAAAAATCCAGAGGATTTTTCCCTCTGGATTTTTAGAAAATGATGTTTTCTTTTGACTTTCAGGCTGCCTTGCAGGCCTTTCCGCAGGACGATGGCCGGGCCCGCAGAATGGATGTTCCTGCATATTTTGCAACGGGGCCAAGCTCTTCTTCAATCCGCAAAAGCTGGTTGTACTTGGCCATGCGGTCGGATCGGGACAGAGAGCCTGTCTTGATCTGTCCGGCGTTCGTGGCAACGGCCAGATCGGCGATGGTAGAATCCTCCGTTTCGCCAGAGCGGTGGGACAGGATGATGCCGAATCCCGCGCGTTTGGCCATTTCAATGGCGTCGAGCGTTTCCGACAGGGTGCCGATCTGGTTGACCTTGACCAAAATCGCGTTGGCGGAGTCCTCATCGATTCCGCGGGCGAGGCGCTTGACGTTGGTGACGAAGAGGTCGTCGCCAACAAGCTGGACGTTTTTGCCCAGAGATTCGGTCAGGGCGCACCAGCCATCCCAGTCATCTTCGGCCAGACCGTCTTCGATGGACACGATCGGGTATGCAGCGCACAGATCCTGATACATGCGGACCATCTGAGCAGAATCGAGCGTTTTTCCTTCTCCATCAAGGATGTATTTTCCGTTCTTGAAGAATTCCGTTGATGCGCAGTCAAGAGCGATGGCAATTTCAGAGCCCGGTTTGTATCCTGCCGATTCGATTGCTTTCATAATAAAATCAAGCGCTTCTTTCGCGCTCTTCACATTGGGAGCAAATCCGCCTTCATCGCCTACATTGGTGTTCATTCCGGCCGTGGAGAGTTGTTTCTTGAGGGCGTGGAAGACTTCCGTTCCGGCCTGCAACCCTTCGGAAAAGCTTGAAAATCCGGCCGGGACGATCATGAATTCCTGGAAATCCACAGGATTATCCGCATGTTTTCCGCCATTAAGAATATTCATCAAAGGGGTAGGCAGGATATGGGCGTGCGTGCCGCCGACGTAGCGATAAAAGGGCATGTCCAACTCAATCGCCGCCGCGCGTGCAACGGCCATGGAAATTCCCAGAATGGCATTGGCGCCGAAGTTGGCCTTGTTTTCGCTGCCGTCCATCTCGACCATTGTGCGATCAATGAGAATCTGGTCTTCGGCGTCCATGCCCAGCAGGGCTTCGCACAGGTCCGTATTCACGAATTCGACGGCCTTAAGGACGCCTTTTCCGCCATAGACCTTTTTGTCTTCATCACGCAGTTCTACGGCTTCATGGGCCCCGGTGGACGCTCCTGAAGGTACGGCGGCCCGGCCTTTTGCGCCGCTTTCGAGGGTGACGTCCACTTCAACGGTGGGATTCCCCCGGGAATCCAGAATCTGGCGTCCAACGATGTCGATGATTGCACTCATGGTCAAAAACTCCCTGCCTGAAGAAAGAGAATAAATTGCGAGGCGTTTATAGCAGAGGATTACTCAAACGCAAAGTGCTGTGGATTTTACGCAATCGCGGCAAAGTGTCGCAGGAGCCCTTGTATTAAAGGAAATCTGTCTGGAGGGGCTTGTTTTTTTCTTTGAAGAAGGTCTATAGTCCGCTCAGATTTCACGAGGCGCGGTGATTTTCGCGGCGCTTTGTCGCGAGTAATGGAGATTTGAAATATGCCGTGTATCGAAGCAATGACAACTGAAATCGTGACCGTGAGCCCGGAGCAGACGGTTTCGGAAGCTGTGGCCCTGATGGATGAGCACGGAATCCGGGCGCTTCCTGTTGTGGACGCGAAGAATAATCTCGTCGGGATGTTTGGATTTGATCCTCTCCTGCGCGGTCTTTTGCCAGTTTCTCTTACGATTGGGGAGCACGACGGTCTTGACCTGCGTCTGGATTACGTTCTTCACGCTTCGTCCGGTGTGGCGCAGCGCCTCTCCAGGCTGATGTCCCGTCCGGTGGGGGAGGTCATGAGTCGGGATCTGTACACGGTGCATCCGGAAACCCCTCTATGGGAGGGTGTTCGTTTGCTGGTTAAATACGGCAGTCCCTTGCCGGTCGTGCGAACGGAATCCATGTTTCTTGCCGGAATCATGACGGCGCAGACGGCAACGCGGGCTTTTCTGCACATCCTTGATCTGATGGCTGAGGGGAAACGGCGCGAGATCTAAAGAAAACGCCAGACTCATCTATCCGCATCGGCTTCTTCAGGCGTATACGAGGACATATCCATGGAAACTGACATTCTTTCAACGACGGCGGTCGCGCATCTTTCTTTTGATGTGTCGATGGGCGTTTCTGCTCTGGTGCTGTTTTTGACTTTTCTCGGGATCTTTACGGAAGGCATTCACAAGGTCGATCGGACCAAGGTTGCCATGTTCGGGGCTGGGGCCATGATCTTCTCCGGGCAGATTTTCGGGTTTTATGATCCCGAAAGAGCGATTGAAATCGTCGATTGGAACGTGATTCTTCTTCTGGGCGGCATGATGACCATCATTGCCATCATGATTCCCACGGGTGGATTTCAGGCTGTTGCATTCTGGATTGCCCAGAAATCGGGGGGGCGGAAGTTTTTGCTTCTTGTTATGATGGGCGTTTCGGTGGCCTTGATTTCCATGTTGCTGGATAATGTGACCACGATCATCATTTTTGCGCCTTTGATTGTCCTTATTTGTCAGGCGCTTGGGATTTCTCCTATTCCGAGTCTTCTGGGGTCTGCGATTTTGTCCAATACGGGCGGGATTGCGACGCTTGTCGGGGATCCGCCGAACATTATGATCGGGTCTGCGGCGGGAATCACGTTCAACCAGTTTTTCATCCACATGGGCGGGCTTGTTTTTGCCGTCTGTCTGGCCACGATCGGGGTTTTGTATCTTCTGTTCCGAAAGGAATTCAAGGGGCGGGCGGTTTTGCCGGAATTTTCCGATGATGCGCTGATTTCTGATGCCCGGACGTGGTATTTTTCTCTGGGCGCGCTGGCGATTATGATCGTGGCGTTTGTTTCGCATCACCAGCTGGGGTGGGAAGCGTGGGTTGTTGCGGCGCTGGGTTTAACGATTCTTCTGATCGCGGTTCCCAAGATCAATCTGGAGCATACCCTTGATAAGATCGAGCTTGCCATGCTGCTGTTTTTTATGGCTCTTTTTATCGTCGTGGGAGGGGTTCAGCACAGTCAGTTCCTGACATGGGTGGCCCAGATGCTTGTACCACTGGTTCAGGAAAATATGCTTGTCGCCTGTGTGGTGATTCTCTGGCTTGGAGCGATCGTTTCAGCCCTGATCAATAATATTCCCTTTATGGCTGCCCTGATTCCCATGATTCAGAGCATGGAAGCTGATGGGGTGAATGTTACGCCGTTGTGGTGGGCGCTGGCTGCCGGGGTCGGGTTAGGTGGAAACGGGACGCATATCGGGGCTTCTGCGAACATGATTGTCTTGTCCTTGTCCGAACGTCTGGCCAAGGCAGAAGGCAACCCGGCATTGGCGATTACGCCGGGGTTGTGGATTCGCAAGGGGATGCCGATTATGCTCGCAACTCTCGTTGTGGCGAGCGTGATTTTCGTCGTGTTTTTCAACTTTTTCGCGACTCCATTAGGGAAATAAACGTATGGTCCGTTTTGTCTGCGCCGGGTTGGTTGTGTTTTTTGGCTTCGTCACCGGGGCTTTTGCTGATCCTGCGACGTGGGCGCGTCCCGAAAGCGTTGTAATTACGGATTCAAAAGGGGGAGAGCATTTCTTTAACGCAGAGTTGGCCGTTGCTCCGGACGAGTTGACACGCGGGTTGATGGGGCGGACGGATCTGGCCGACGATGCCGGGATGCTGTTCGTCTTTGAGAATGCGCGGGAGCGCTCTTTCTGGATGCGGGATACGTTGATTTTTCTGGATATTCTTTTTATCGATGAAGAAGGGCGGATTATCAAGATTCAGGAAAATGCAAAGCCGAAGGATGAAACGCAGATTCCCTCCGGTGGTCCGGTTCTTGGTGTTCTGGAAATAAAGGGCGGGCGCGCCGCAGCCCTCGGGATTCAGGTGGGGGATACGGTTCATCATAATCTTTTTGGAAATGTTCTGGACGCTCAGGCCAATAACCCTTAGTCTCCTGTTCCACGGGGTGTAGCGCAGTCTGGTAGCGCGCCTGCTTTGGGAGCAGGATGCCGGAGGTTCGAATCCTCTCACCCCGACCATTTTTCCAATAAAATTACGATGAGGGAGAGGGAGGATTCGAGACCTCCTCCTTTTTAGAGAAGCGCGGCCCGGGGGCCGCGTGGGGTTCGAATCCTCTCATCCCGACCATTTAATTGTCCTTCTTTAGGTTTTAAACCTCCGGCTTCAGCCGTATTTTTTTAACACAGAGAACGCGGAGAAGACGCAGAGGTCACAGAGAGACGCTGTTCTCCGTGCCTTCTCTGTGGTCTCTGTGTCCTCTGTGGTGAATCTTTTCTTTCTTTTTTTAAGGCTTCCAGCCTTTTTCGAACCTACCGGCTTCAGCCGGTAGTGGTTCAGTTTTCAGTCTGATTTTTCTCAAAAAAATCCTCTGAAATTATAGCGATCTTCTTCTTGTTGTTTGCCTTTTGGGGGCGCTTCATGCAAAATTAACCAGTTTTCTGTCATTCTTCCTCTTGATGAGAGATGTTTCCTTTCGATGCGTATACTGCGTGATGGCATGATTCAGGACGATAAATCGAATAAAGGCAAGCCTTTTTCGCCATCGGCGGAGGCAGCTTCGCACGCGTCCATTTCCGGTTCCGATCCACAGGATTCGGGGGCTGTTCTGACTCTTGAAGACGATGAATCCGGACCGGTCTCGCATCTTCCCGTGCGATTTGTTAAGAAGCAGGGGCAAAAAGCAGGGGTTGAGGCGCGCGGTTTTGATGTTCGGGACGGCCCGACGCGGGAAAGCTGGAATTCCTCCGGGCGGGATGTTGCGCCTCTCAAGGATTCGGACGATTCGACTCACAAGAGCGGGCGGATCGGGGACCGTCTTCTGGAAATGGGCCTGATTTCTCAGGATCAGCTCAATGTCGCGCTTCAGGAAAAAAAGCTGTCCGGCAAGATGCTCGGGACGGTTATGGTCGAACTGGGCTTCATTACGTCCCAGATTCTGACCAGTCTTCTGGCCGAATCCGGCGGATATGAATTGTTCGATCCCTCCCACACCGTTGTGGATGGGGACGCACTCGCGCTTTTGGACAAGAAAGACGCGATGAAGTTTCAGGCGCTCCCGATTTCTCTGGCCGATGGGGAAGTCCACGTTGCAATGGTTGACCCCTATGACGTGGTTGCTCTGGATACGCTGCGGCGATTTTTCCCGAAGGGGCTTCAAATTCGCCCCATGGTCACGACGCCTGCCATTTTGTCGGAAGCGATTGATGCGGCGTATGGATATGCGAGCTCGATTACGGATATTTTGCGGGAGCTTGAGAACGACAAGCAGGCTCCCGATGTCAAGGCGATTTCCGATCAGACGGCCTATACTCATCCCATCGTTCGCCTCGTTAACGCTCTGCTCTCTGACGCGGTCAAGGGTGGGATTTCAGACCTGCACTTTGAGCCGGAAGAAAATTTTGTGCGTCTTCGTTGTCGTAAGGACGGGGTTCTGTCTACGACCCAGACGTTCCACAAGCAGTACTGGAGCGCGATGTCACAGCGGATCAAGATTATGTCCAATATGGATATCGCGGACAAGCTTGCGCCTCAGGACGGGCGATTTGGTCTGAATGTTGGCGGGCGAACGGCGGATTTCCGGGTGTCTTCTCTGCCCACGGTCCACGGGGAAAACATTGTTCTGCGGGTTCTGGATAAAAGCAGCAGTATCGTGCCGCTTGAAAAGCTGGGGTTCAGTCCTGGAAATATGGCAAAAATCCGCATGGCGCAGAGTCGTCCGGAGGGGATTATCATTGTCACGGGGCCAACGGGGTCGGGAAAGACCACCAGTCTGTATTCGATGCTCAACGAGGTCAATACGGTCGATGTGAACATTCAAACCCTTGAAGATCCTGTGGAATATTCCCTGCCGATGATTCGTCAAACCCATGTGCGCGAGGGCGTTCTTGAGTTTGCGGACGGGATCAAGGCCTTGTTGCGTCAGGACCCTGATATTATCTTTATCGGGGAAATCCGGGACGGGGAGACGGCGGGAATGGCGCTCAAGGCTGCCATGACCGGCCACCAGGTTTATACCAGTCTTCATACCAACGATTCGTTCGGCGCCATTCCCCGTCTGGTTGATCTGGGGATGAAACCGGCGATGGTGGCCGGGTCTATCATTGCCGTGTTTGCCCAGCGTCTGGTCCGGCGTTTGTGTCCGCAATGCAAGATTGCCTACACTCCGGGTGAGGAGGAATGCCGTCAGATGAAACTTGACCCGTCCAATCCGCCTCCGATCTTCAAGGCGCGGGAAGAGGGGTGTCAGGCCTGCGCCAAAAAGGGTTATAGCGGTCGGATCTCGATTGCGGAAATTCTTTTGTTCGATGAAGAAATGGATATTTTGCTCGCCAGCGGAGCCGGAAAAGCTGAACTTAAGGCTCTGGCACGAAAAAAAGGCTTTAAGAATATGAAGGAAGATGGCATTCTTAAAATCCTCGAAGGTTTGACCAGTCTTGATGAACTGGCCAGAAGCGTCGACATTAATTCCTGATTGTGATATCCATATCGCGCCGTAGCGAGTTTTCAAAGGCCGGGGGCGTGCCATCGAAAAGTATAAATACAAGGCGATCAATCGCAAGGGACGGACTGTCCGCGGGGTCATTGGCGCTGCGAGTGAGGCGGATCTTTACAGCCAGCTTCAGGTCGCCGGGCTTGAGCTTGTCCAGTGTCGTCAGATGGGCGGGGGCAGCAGCGGCGTTTCTACGCTCTTGCGAAAAAAGATAAAAATCCGCGACTTGATTCAGCTTTTCATGCATATGGAACAGATGCAGAGCGCTGGCGTTCCGATGCTGGATGCGCTCGCGGATATTCGGGATTCGACCGATAACACCATGTTACGAGACATGATGTCCGAGATTCATCGGGATGTTTCGGAAGGATCTTCCCTGTCCGAGGCCATGCTTAAACATCCCAAGGTTTTCAAGCCTTTGTACATTTCTCTGGTGGCGTCGGGCGAGGAAACCGGAAACCTCACGGTGGCCTATCTCAATCTCGTCAAATTCCTCAAGTGGGTGGATTTGATGCAGTCCAAGGTCCGCAAGGCTACCCGCTATCCGATGATTGTGACCGTCGTTGTCATTTTAACCATCACCATTATGATGGGGTATGTGGTTCCACAGATTGTTGGTTTTATTAAAAATCTCGATCAGGAGCTGCCTTTTTATACGACATCCCTGATGGCGACATCGGACTTTTTTGCCAATCCCCTGTTTCATCTGTTTGATGTTCCGGTTCCGGGTGGGGCGATCGTTCTGGCGACTCCGGTGGCTCTCTATTTTATTGTTAAATACCTGAAAAAAGTATCGGAGGCCTTTGCCTATCGTGTCGATGCGCTCTTCCTGAAGTTACCCATTATGGGGCCGTTGATTCGTAAAATCAATGTCGCGCGATTTTGCCAGACGTTTGCCGCTCTCTTTTCGAGCGGAATTGACGTGCTTAATGCCTTGCGATCGGCGCGCAATACGGTTGGAAATCTGGCGCTTTCGGATGCGCTGGAGCAGGTTCAGGTGCGGGTGCGCAGTGGCGAGCCACTCTCCGCTGCCTTTAACGCTTCGGGCGAGTTTCCGAGCATGGTTGTGCGCATGATTCGGGTGGGTGAGGAGTCCGGGAATTTGACGGTTGTGCTGGAGCAGGTGGCTGAATTTTATACGAATGATGTGGATGAGGCGGTTCAGGGGCTTATCACGATGATTGAACCTTTGCTTACTGCCGTTCTTGGGATTATGATACTGTGGATCGCTGTTGCGGTTTTTGGTCCGATTTATGCGAGTTTCGAGAATCTCGACTAGACTTCAGGATGTTTTGATATGGCTTTTCTTTCGCCGTCCCGTACGGTTCTTCTGATTGCCGATGAAGGGCTTGGTGTCTATGTGACCACCGGAGCGGATGTTCGTCATGTCGATACTTTTCCGTGGAACACGCATGAATTTGAGGACGTTGTTTCCGAAGCCATCGTTCGATCCTGTGGGAAAAAGCCTGTCCTGATTCTTTATGATATGGTGGAGCAACATTATCGAAAAGAAAGAATCCCGAAGGTTGCTTCTTTTGATCGTTCCCTTATTATTGACCGCAAGCTTCGCCTGACTTTTCCCAGTTTTCCGGTGCGGGCCGCGCTGGCCTTGAAGGAGTCCGGTGCCCCCGGGAAGGGGGCTGCGGCTGCTCCGGATTCAGGCGGCAAGCTCTATCTCTTCACGGCGGTTCCGGGGTCTGAGGTTCTTTCCAGGGTCATGGAAGCGGTTCAGCGGTCCATGGCCCCTGTTTCCGGTTTTGCCCTTCTTCCCGTCGAATCTTCGGATATGGTGAAGGTTTTATCGCAAAAGCTTTCCCGTAAGGCTGGCAGTGCGGCGGCGCGATGGGTTGTGTTTGTCGGTCAGCAGCGATCCGGGGGCTTGCGCCAGATTGTTACAAAAAATGGGGAGTTGGCGTTAACCCGGATGACGCCTGTTGCCGATTCTGAAGAAAATTCTGAACAATGGGCGTCTGATGTCCTTCAGGAGTTCCGGGCGACTATGAGTTATGTCTCGCGGTTTGGTTATACGCCAGAGGATTCTCTTGATGTCATTGTGATTTCCGGGGCTTCGGCGGGTGAGAGTCTGGGGCAGAAAATTGATGTTCCCTGCCATTACACCAGTTTGACGCCTGTGGAGGCCGGGCGTCTTTTGGGGATTCGTCTGGGAGAGGAAGGCGGGCGGGAATGTGCTGAATCTCTCCATGTGGGGTGGGCCGGACGTAAGAGTCGTTTTATCCTTCCCATGAAGGCTCCGGATCTGGACCGGATTTCCTGGCCGCGGAGAGTGGCTGTTTTTGCGATGGTTCTGCTTCTTGGCAGTGCGGCGTGGCTTGCTTTTCAGGCTCTTTCCGTTGGCCAGTCCTGGCTTTCGACGCGCGGGGAGGTTTCCGTTCGGGCGGATGTTCTGGCCAAGCTGGATGCTGATTATAAAGTCGAGGTGGATCGGAAAGCGGCCATGGGCTTTGATGTGGAGCTTGTTCAGGGGACGCTTCAGGCATATGATCGCCTTCAAATTGAAAGTCTCCACCTTTTGCCCCTCGTTCGAGGTGTCGGGGAGGCGCTTGCGCCGAGCATGAGTATCAATGCGTTCGACGTTGCGAAGCTTGATCCCTCAAGAATAGAAGAAAATCAAGGGGATGAATATGATCCTGTGACAGGTCTCAAGGTTGTCCGTCCGGCGCAGTACGAGGCCAGATTTCAGATGAAATTTCCGCCCGGTATCAAGCCGGAAGAGGGGGTCAAGGCTGTTAATGATCTGGTCGATCGCCTCAAGCGCTACCTTCCGGGGCACGATATTTCTATTGTTCGGCAGGTTGCCAATCTCAGTTATACAGGGGCGTTTGAAGATGAAACATCGTCTTCTCCCGAGAAAAACCCGAATGCAAAAGAATATGAAGCCGAAATTCTAATCAAGGGGCCGGGAAAATGATCCAGATTCTTGGAATCAAGCGCGTTCTGATCCTTGGGATGATTGTCTGTGTGAATCTTTTTCTGGGCGCTCTTGTTTATGGCCTCCTTATGCCCCATGAGGAGCAGGCGCGCAAGGAATTGTCTTCTCTGGAGGGGCAGATTTCTTCCCGTCGTCAGGAAATTGAAGGTATTCGTGGAGAAATTGATCGGTTTGCGTCTCAGAAAGACCAGTTTGACGAGCTTCACAAAATGGGCTTTTTCAGTTCCCAAAACCGCATTCTGGCACGCGCCAAGTTTGATGAGTTGCGCGAACTTTCCAAAATACTGACGGCGAAGTATAAAATTGACAAAGCCAGCTACGAAACGAACGACCAGATTTCCAGGGCGGGGCATGTGATTTTGAAAAGCTCGGTAACCGTTGGAATCGAAGCTATCGATGATGTCGATATTTATCGGTTTTTATATCTTCTGGACACGGCTTTTCCGGGGCATGCGGCGGTTGAGTCCTTGAAAATAAATAAAAATCAGGACGTTACGCAGGCGCTTTTGCGTCAGATTGGAAATGGAATTCCGACGGCCCTTGTAAACGGAGAACTGACTTTTGTCTGGCGCACGGTTTTGCCTGAGGATCAGGCTGGCGCCGTTATTCAATCCGACCAGAAACGGGGAATGTAGCAATGTCTTTTTCTCTCCCTTTCCGTTTTTGGGTCCGGGGCGTTTGCGCGTCTTTCTTCGTTGTGTTTGCCTTGTTCTCTGTTGTCGGCTTGGTTTATGCACAAGAAGCTCCTTCGTCTTCTTTGCCAAATCCTGCAGCATCTCCTGCGTCTACGCCTCCTGTCGAGGTTGCGGCTCCCGGAGGGGTCTACAGCGCATTGCCCCCGCGGGAGTGGTTGGTTGACCCGGAGCGTTTGAATTCCTTGTTTTTCAGCACATGGACGAAAACTTTGCTCGATGAAGCGCGGAGAGGCTTGAAGGCCCGGGCCCCAACGGCCAGTGAACTTGCTGCGGGGCTTTCTTCGGGGCTGGACGTTGAGGAGAAAATTGATCCCGGCATTCGGGAAATTTCTCTTTCGGGAATTGTGTATGCGGATTCAACGGATTGGACGGTCTGGTTGAACGGTCAAAGAGTCCGGCAGGATGCGATGCCCGCGGAAATTCTGGATTTACGGGTTTTCAGGACCTATGTCGATTTGAAATGGTTTGATGCGTACACGAATCAGGTTTTCCCGATTCGCCTGCGTCCGCA
Source organism: Rhodospirillales bacterium (assembly GCA_020638285.1). Classification (GTDB taxonomy): domain Bacteria; phylum Pseudomonadota; class Alphaproteobacteria; order Micavibrionales; family Micavibrionaceae; genus JACKIV01. The sequence continues at coordinate 263,926 of JACKIV010000003.1, forward strand.
TCAGCGGTTTAATCTGGATAGTCGGATTTTTCTGCCGGGATAATACTGTCGTGTAGAGGCTCCTCATGGTTTCCGATAGCTCTCCGGTTTTGCATGTTGACAGTCTTTCCGTAAATTATGGAAAGATTCGCGTGGTTCACGATGTCAGTTTTGATGTACGTTCCGGGGAGATTTTTGGTCTGATTGGCCTTAATGGGGCAGGAAAAACATCTATTATCAAAACATTGATTGGTTTGCGAGAGCCGGAATCCGGGGCCGCAACTATTCTTGGCGGCAGAGCGGGCGACCCGAATGTTCGGCGGTCTTTGGCCTATTTGCCCGAGCGGTTTGATCCTCCATGGTTTTTGACAGGCTTTGAATTCCTCCGTTTCTCTTTGCGTCTGTATAATCGTCCTTACGATGAATCCTCTGTTTTGTCTGCAATTTCCGATCTGGCTTTGGATCCGCAGGCCCTGCGTCGCCGGGTTCAAGTGCTTTCCAAGGGGATGCGCCAGAAACTGGGGCTTCTTGGGACGATTCTAACGGGGGCGCCCTTCCTTGTTCTTGATGAGCCGATGAGTGGACTGGATCCTTTGGCGCGTGTGCGTGTGAAGGAATCCCTTATGTTTTGTCGTGCGCAGGGGCGTACGGTTTTTTTGAGTTCCCATATTCTTTCTGATATGGCTGAGCTTTGTGATCGCGTGGCAATTCTTCATGATGGTCGGCTTGTTTTTTGTGGTATTCCATCGTCTCTTCTGGTTCAGGAATGTGCGTCGAATCTTGAGCAGGCGTTTTTGTCTGTTATCGGTGCTTCTTCTGCCCGTTTATCTGCGTGATAAAGAAATAGGATTTTCTTTTGGTTCGCTTTCTGTTAGAATTTTCGCGGGCTGGGGGATGTTTCATTTGTTCAGGCTCCTTGGGTGTGTTATGTATTCTTCTGCCCGTGTTCAGGGATTGGGGTTGTCCGTATTATGATTGTAAAAGATAATATTCCGATGGATGTTACTTTTCGGTGCGTGTCCGGTCCGGCGGCTCTCGGGGAGCCACGTGGGTGCGTTGTCCGAAAGTCGTCTTCACTCTATCTCCTTCGCAGGTATGCCGTTTTGGGCGTTCTTGTTTTTTCTTTCCTTGGAGGTTTTTTTGTTCTGGCAAATGCGCCGGATGCTCTGGCTTTCCAATCTGCGATAGGCGTGGATTCTGTATCGATAGCATCGGATACCCCTGCGCGGATCGGTGCTTCAGAGGTGGGGGGGCGCCCTCATTCTCACTTGATCCCTGTTGCGGGAGATGTTTCTGACAAGGCGCTTCCTGTTTCGGATGTTCCTGTGGGGGCTGTTCCTTCACAGACGGTTCCTGTGAATCCTTCGGCGACGCCACCTGATGTGTCTTCCGGCGCTGCGCCCTTTCCCACGCCTTCAGGGGAGGAGGGGGCATCCGTTGGGATGGGCGTCCCTGCGTCTTCTGCTGATGAGGGGGATGATTTATACTATGATTCTCTTCCCCTGCCTCCGACGGGGACGATGGCCAAGACGGCGGGGCCACGTAAGGTGAATCCTGTTCTTGAGCCGGCTCAAAAGTTTGTGATCGTCAAGAAAGAGCATGATTCAGATGCGTTTGAGTCTTTGATTGTTTCTGCTAACAGGGCGCTTGTCCTCGGTCGGTATGATTCGGCTCTCGATATGTTTACGCAGATGTACAAGAAAAATCCCCGCGATCCTCGGGTTCTCATGGGGCGTGCGTCTGCGCTTCAGCACCTCGGGCGCCGGGAGGCGGCTATTGGTGCGTATGATGCTCTTTTGAAAGTCGACCCTTCAAATGCCGAGGCTCAGATCAACAAGGCAGGTTTGACGGGGGTTGAGTATCCGGCTGTTGCCCTTCGGACTCTTCTGGATCTGCGTGAGAAATTCCCGGGAAATGCGGGGCTTTCGGCCCAGATAGGCTTGATGCAGGCCCGTTTGGGTAATGATGCCGAGGCGTTTCAATATCTGGGGACGGCGGCGAGTTTGGAGCCAGGCAATGCGGAGCATATCTACAATATGGCTGTTATTGCCGACCGGATGGGGAATGCTCAAAAGGCGATTCCCTTGTACGAACAGGCGCTTCAGATGGATGGTCGTGATACGCAAGGGGAACGAATTTCCCGGGACGTTGTCTATGCCCGTCTCTCTGTCTTGCGTGCAAGTAAGAAATAGGTCCTCCTTTGGGCGGGGAAGCTCTTTTTTTCAAGGAAATTGATGCGGTTCTCTATCCGGGGGTCGTTCTTTTCTTGGGGTTGATTTTGGGTAGTTTTTCGACCGCCCTCATTTATCGTGTTCCGCGGGGTATATCCTGGGTTTTTGATCGGCGTCTTGATACGGCACGTTCGGCCTGTCCATCCTGTCATTCCCTTTTGAGCGTACCGGACCTCGTCCCTGTTTTTTCATGGCTTTTTCTACGGGGACGCTGTCGTCATTGCGCTGCGCCGATCGGGATCGTTTATCCTCTCTCGGAGTTTGTCTGCGTTGTCGGGTGTTTGGGAATTTTTGCGGCCTCGGGCTTTACACCTGCGGCTTTTCTGGGAATGTTTGCCGTTCCTTTTCTTGTGGCGCTTTTTGTCATTGATCTGCGTTTTATGATTCTCCCGAATCATCTCGTTTTGATTCTCGGGGTTCTGGGGATTTTGCACGCTGGGTGGATTGGTTTTTCCGAGGGGACAGCCATGCTCCCGGTCAGTTTTCTTCTTTCGGCTGGGCTTTACTTTCTTTTGTCATGGAGTTTGCGTCTTCTGATGTCTTTTTTTCTGCGCCGTGAATCGATGGGCTGGGGAGATGTTAAGTTTTTTGCGGCGGCGGGGGCGTGGATCGGGATGGAGGCCTTGCCTCTTTTCCTGATTTTAAGCGGTGGGGTTGGAATCTTCTTGGGGTTTTTGTGGCGATATGTAAAAAATGAAAGAATTTTTCCCTTTGGGCCTGCCTTGATCCTTGCCCTTTACGCTGTCTTAATCATAAATGCATAAGGATAGAGGGGCGCGTCTTGTTCCGATCCGGAGCGGCGGGCCGCTTCGCGGTGTTCCAAAAGGAGAAAAATCGTGGATCTGACTGAACTTCTGGCCTTCGCGATGCAAAACAATGCCTCGGACCTTCATCTGAGTTCGGGAAATCCTCCGATCATCCGGGTTTATGGTCTGCTTCGCCGGGTTAAGTCCGATCCTTTGCGCTCGGACGATATTCGCGGGATGCTGTATTCGGTCATGACCGAGGACCAGAGGTCTGAATATGAAAAAAATCTTGAGACGGACTTCGCGATCTCCTTCGGAGAAAAAGCCCGGTTTCGGGTCAATGCTTTTACGTCCCGCAATGGGGCCTGCGCCGTTTTCCGGACGATTCCCTCAACGGTTCCGACGATGGATGAGTTGGAGCTTCCGGCCATTATGAAGCGCTTTGCAGAGTTGGAAAAAGGGATCGTTCTTGTAACCGGACCAACGGGGAGCGGGAAATCGACGACATTGGCCTCAATGGTCGATCATATCAACGCGACAGAGGCTTTGCACATCATTACGATTGAAGATCCGGTCGAATTTTTCCATACATCAAAGAAGGCGCTTATTAACCACCGGGAACTTCACGCTGATACGCGCTCCTTTTCGGCGGCTTTGCGCAGCGCTCTGCGGGAAGACCCCGATGTGGTTCTGGTCGGGGAAATGCGGGATTATGAAACGATCTCTCTGGCTTTGACGGCGGCGGAAACCGGACACCTTGTCTTTGCAACCTTGCACTCCAGCTCTGCTGCCAAGACCGTGGACCGGATCATCGACGTGTTTCCGACAGGCGACAAGGAAATGGTTCGGGCGATGCTGGCCAATTCCCTTCAGGGGATTGTGGCGCAAACGCTTTTGCGTAAGGCCGATGGTTCGGGGCGGGTCGGAGCCTTTGAAATTCTCGTGGGCACAAACGCGGTTCGAAACCTGATTCGGGAGAATCAGGTGGCCCAGATCTATTCCATGATGCAGACCGGGTCGAGATATGGAATGTCAACCATGGAGGATTCTGTTCGCAGTCTTTTGGACTCAGGCATTATTGACCGGGATGAGGCACGGCGTGCCTTGTTGAAAACAACGGATGATGCCGAAGAGCCTGAACCTGTAGGACGTGGAGGCGGCGCTTCTGAAACGAAGAAGAAATCTGTTGATTCGGGGGCAGGTAAACACAAAAGCGGACCGAGTGACGAGGGGTATTCATTTTGAGCGCGCCAATTGTCTTTTCATATCTGAATGCGATGGCGGAGCATAACGCCAGCGACCTGTACCTCACGGTTGGTTTTCCGCCGAGTGTGCGGACGGATTCCTCTTTGGTTCCTCTGGGAGAGGAGGCGTTGACTGTTGATGGGATTAACGAAATTCTGGGGTCTATTCTGACCAATCGTCAGAAACGGGACTTTGAACAGAATATGGAGCTCAACAGCGCTCTGGATATGGGAAAGCATGGGCGTTTTCGTGTCAATGTTCTCCAGCAGCGTCAGTTTCCTGCGCTCGTTATTCGTCGTATTACGTCAAAAATACCAAGCTTTGAGGAGCTTCGTCTTCCACCGATTCTTGAAAAGCTGGCCATGGAGCGCCGGGGGCTTGTTTTGATTACAGGGATGACAGGTTCTGGAAAGTCGACAACTTTGGCTGCCATGGTTGATTTCCGGAATTCGCGGGAGCAGGGGCATATTATCACCATTGAGGATCCGATTGAGTATTTTCACGAACACAAGAAAAGTATTGTAACGCAGCGCGAAGTCGGGATGGATACGGAAACCTTCGCCGTGGCGATGAAAAACGCCCTTCGCCAGCGCCCCGACGTAATTCTCGTGGGGGAAATTCGTGATCGGGAAGTAATGGAGCAGGGGTTGACCATTGCTGAAACGGGGCATTTGTGTCTGGCGACGTTGCACACAAACAACGCCTATCAGGCGATTGAGCGCATTGTAAACCTCTTTCCAGAGGATTACCATAACCAGATTCGTTTGAATCTTTCCCTGAACTTGCGGGCGATTATTTCCCAGCGTCTTTTGCCAGCGATTGGCGGGGGGATGACGATTGCTCTTGAGGTTATGTTAAATCAGGGCCTTGTCAAGGAGTTGATCCAGAGTGGTCAGGTTGGAAAGATTCGGGAAATTATGGAGCAAAACACATCTTCGGGAATGTGTACGTTCGATCAGTCTCTTCTGATTCTTTATCGGGATGGAAAAATTTCTGAGGATGTGGCCTTGGCGCAAGCGGATCAGCCCAGCGATATGCTTATCAAAATTCGTCAGGTTAACCTTGGAAAAGGGGCGGATTCTCTGCGTTCTCTGGATACGTCAAAGCTTTCTCTTATGTCGGATGAAACTGTTCGCCGCCATTGATTTTATTTTTCCGGAATCTATTTTTCGATTTCCTCTGGTTTTTCTCTAAAGAAACATTTATCCTCTGTGGGGTGCGGCGCTTTGTCGCCTGCGTTCCTTTGTTGATTCTTACTTTTGGTAGGCGCCATGCAGTCATATTCCCGGACGGTGTTCCTCTGTTTCTCTCTTTTCGCCCTCTTTAGCATTTCTGGATGCGACTTGAGCAAAAATGCGCTCAAGGTTGATCGCGAAAGAAATATGGAATTTCAGGATTTTCGGGATGCTCTTGCCTCACGTCAGCCGGAGATTCCTCAAGCTAAAAAGGATGCGGGTGTTCCTCCTCTTCAGGACTATGTCGCGCCTGCGTCTACGGCCCTTAAGCCAATGCCTTTGGTTTCTCTGTCGGTTAATCAAACTGTTCCTATCCGGGATGTTCTTTTCGAATTGGCCGAGCAGGCGGGTTACGACATCGAATTGGATCCCCGGATCAAAGGCTCTATTATTTTTACGGCGAAGGAGCGTCCTTTTGATCTGGTTGTGCAGCGGATTGCCGATATAGCGGGGCTGCGTTTCAAGTTTGAAAATGACATCCTTCGTGTTGAATTGGACAAGCCGTACAACGTCAATTACAAAATCGATTATCTTAACTATATTCGCCGGAATAAGGGCGCTATTCGTAATGATATTGCTGTGGTTTCCGGAAAAGGGGCCAACACGGGATCAGATTACGAGGCATCAACCGAAAGTGAAGCCGATTTCTGGGGCGAGCTTGAGCATAACCTCGCCCAGATTCTCGGGACGGGCGATGAGTCTGGTGCCCTCAAGACAAAGAAAGATCCTCGAATCACGGCGGCGGAGGGAAATCCTGCTCCTGTGGAGCCTGTCGTTACTCAAGGTCAGACGGAGTCGGGCCCCTCTTCGGATGTGAATGTTCAGGTCCAGCCGCCGGAGGCAGTCTTGCGTGTGGAGTCTCTTCCTCTGGATGATGAAGATGATCAGGGTGCTCGCCAGCAACAACAGCAGGAAGGGCAGGCCAAGTTCTCTATTAATAAGCAGGCCGGGATCGTGTCTGTCTATGGGACGGACAGGCAGCACAGGGAAATTGATAAATATCTGAAAGATCTTCACAGGTCTGTGACCTCTCAGGTTCTGATTGAGGCCAAGGTTCTGGAGGTGGGGCTTACGGATGAATTCGCTGCCGGGATTGATTGGAGTGCTCTTGAGATTCCGGGTGGCGAGACAACTCTTGGCTTTACGATCGCTGGTGCGACGAAGCGTCCGTCTCCTGAACCTTCTATTGATCCGGCAGCGAATTTTCGGATTGCCTATTCCGGGAATGATCTGAGCGCGGTCGTCGATGCCATTTCTCGCTTTGGAACTGTTCGGGCTTTAGCCAGTCCGCGTTTGACTGTTTTGAACAACCAGTCTGCCGTTTTGAATGTTGCAACAAATCAGGTTTATTTTGAGATCAGCATCAACACGACAACGGATAATGGGGTTACGACCACGGATATTGACAGCGATATTCGGAATGTTCCGGAAGGGATTTTGATCAATGTTCAGCCTTCTGTTGATCTGGATACGAGGACCGTTTCCCTTTCTGTTCGTCCAACGGTTACGCGCATCACGGAATTCGTGAATGATCCGGCTGTGGCTTTTGCTGTGGCTCAGGCGGGAGTTGGATCGGACATTTCTTCCCCTGTGCCGGTGGTGAATGTTCAGGAGATGGACTCCGTTGTCCGGATGCATTCCGGGGAAGCCATTGTTATGGGCGGGTTGATGCAGGACAGGACGATTTCTCAACAAAACGGCGTTCCCGTTCTTTCGGAAATTCCTATGGTTGGCTCGATGTTTCGGACGCAAGGGGATAATATTCAGAAAAGTGAGCTGATTATTTTCCTTCGGGCCACGATTATTGATGCAGATGGAGACACTGTTTCCCCTGCGGACAAGGAAACTTATCGCGGATTTGCTTCGGATCGTCGTCCTTTGCGGCTCTGATACTCTAAATGTTGGATTGGGTCATGTCCGGGGCTTTGTTTCGCTATGTCCTTTTTGCCGCTTTGCGGGATCGTTTGATCCTTGTTCTTCTTCTTGCCCTGGTTCTTGCAGCAAGCCTCTCTCTTTTTCTCGGCGGGGCTGCTCTTATGGAGAAGAGCCAGTTCTCTCAGGTTTTTGCTGCCGGAGGATTGCGGATAGTGGGAGCTGTCTGTCTTGTTCTTTTCGTCGTTTCATATGTCCGTCGGTCTTTTGAGAGCAGGGATGTGGATTACCTTTTGTCTCGCCCTATCGGGCGCGTGGCATTTATTCTCTCTCACGCCGGAGCCTTTTCCCTGATTGCCGTTCTTGTTTCTTTTTTTGTCGGATTGGCGGTTTTGTGCGCAGCGCCGATGATTCCCGGGAAGGCTCTGTTTCTTTGGGTTTTTAGTCTGGCCGCAGAATATATCATGATGGTTAATGTTGCTCTTTTCTTTGGGATGGTTTTGTCCGGTGTTGCCTCCGGTGCGATGGCAAGTTTGGGGCTTTATGTTCTCGCCCGTTTGATAGGACAGCTTTTGGGGATTGCGGCTTCGGGAATCGTTTTTCCTGGATCGGTTGCCCTTTCTTTCCTGATGAAACTGATTTCTGTTTTGATCCCCCGGCTTGACCTGATGTCCCAGAGTTCATGGCTTGTTTATGGATTAGATCCATCTGTTGGGTTTTCGTTTGTTATTATTCAGACTCTTGTTTTCTCGGCCCTTGTCATTATGGCTGCGACCGTTGATCTGGTCAGAAGGCAGTTCTAGCCTATGGCCGAGCCGTTCTTTAAAAAAAACAGAATCATAGCGATTTTTCTTTTTCTTGCACTTGCCCTGAATGGAGCGTTTTGGCTTTATGCACACCCCTTGCGGGCCCGTTGGACAAATGTTCCTCCGACCCCGTCTTTATCCGGTGCTCTGTCTTTGACCTTGAGTGATTCTCAGTTTGCGTATCGGGTTATTGGTTTGATGCTCCAGAATTTTGCAGATACGGGGGGGCGTACAACTCCCTTAAAAGACTATGATTATCCGGCGCTCACTCGCTGGTTTTTTCTTGAAGATTCGATTGACCCGGTTTCGAATTATCTTCCCATGCTGGCAGCCTTTTATTTCGGGGGAACAACGGACCCTCTTCAGGTTGCACGCGTTGTCGATTATCTGGAAATTGTCGGGCGTCGGCCTTATGGAGAAAAATGGCGTTGGATGGCTCAGGCTGTCTATTTGGCGCGACATGTCATGAAGGACAAGGATCGCGCTATCGAGTTGGCAACGCAGCTTTCAGCAAACAAAGCGCCTCATATGCCTGCCTGGACGCGCACGATGCCGGCTCTGATTTTGAACGAGCAGGGCAGTAAGGCGTTGGCCTACAATATCATGATGGGTATTTTGAAAGACCGCGGAGAAACGCTTGATCCAGCAGAGTTCATGTATGTGCGTGATTCTATTTGCGATGATATTCTTTCCAAGGATCAAGCTGCGGTTCATCCATTGTGCAAGAAACGCTAAAGATGTTATAAAATCCTCATGGATCGTCTGCAGTTTACTTTTCAGGAGCTTCTGTCCGTTGTCGGATTGGCCCAGTGTCTTTTGATTCTGGTGTATATGCTGTTTCGAGCCGGAGGACTTTTGCGGGCTCTGGTTCCCATCCTTTATTTTGCAGTTCTGGGCGGCGCCTTTTTTTTCGACCTTGCTTTTCGTTTTCTGAAAAATGGGATTGAGATCTATCCCCTGTTTCAGTGGTTTTTCTGGTTTTCCGGTCTTCCGTTAAGCTTCCTTTTGATTATTCAGATTGCGCGGCTTTCTGAGCCTCCGTCGTTGAAACGCTGTGCCATCTTGTTCTTGATTCCTGCGGCCTTTTTCTTTTCGGCTTTTGCGGCTTCGCTGGATGAGTCGTGTTCTGATGTGGTGTTCCCTCCCTGTGAGAGCATGATGACCTGGCTTTCGGTCAGCGGCCTGGCTGTGGGGGCGATCAGTCTTCTGGCAATCTGGGTGGTACGGGATGTTATGGACGGCGTCGAGGCTCAGAAAATGGGGAGGGAGCGATTCTGGCTGATTCTTGCGCTTGTCGGGATTAATATTTTATTTCTGGGTCTGGTTCTGGCGGGCCTTTCCGGGGTTGTTGAAAATTCGCAAATGATTTTAATTCGCACCGTTCTGGGAATGGGGCTGGCTTATGTCGCGGGAACGAGTTTGTTCCGGATTTACCCCCCTTCAGTGCGTTTTGCCTCCTCTGCGGGAGCGGACATGGGGCCGGAAGATCAGGATCTGGCCCGACGTATCGAAAAACTTCTGGATATGGATAAGGTTTATCACGAACCGGCCTATTCCCGGTCCGATCTGGCGCGGGAGCTGGGGGCGGCCGAGGCCAGTGTTTCACGGGTTGTTAACCTTCATTTCGGGCGGAGCCTGACCCAGCTTTTGAACGAGCGGCGGGTGGAGGATGCCAAGCGGCTGTTATCCCAGACGGATGTCCCCATACGAACGGTTTCTGATGAAACCGGTTTTAATTCTCTGGCGTCATTTAATCGGGTTTTCAAGGACATTACGGGTTTGCCGCCTGGAACGTACAGGCAAAGTGTACGTGTTTCGAACGATGAGCCATCCAAAGCATCCCGATGATGTCTCAAAACGTCAGAATGAGACGATATCTCTCTGATTTTTAAGCTATTCTTTACGTTAATGGTCGATTCTGGATCCTGTTGGCTTTCGTGCGGGTGACGTGCGGAGCCGCAAGATCCGGGTTGAAGATGGTTTTCGTGCTGTAAATGATTTGAAAAGACGTGTACACTCTCTCGTCCACGCCTTTTCGCTTCAAACGAAAAGCATCGGCGGCCCGAATTGGGGTTCAATCGTAACCAGAGTTTAAACCTTCTATTTCAAGGAGATCATCCGCATGACCCACCAGAGTTTCACTCAGATTCAGGCCAGAGACGGCGAACGGGGCTTTACCCTCGTCGAATTGGCCATCGTTTTGATTATCATCGGTCTTTTGATCGGCGGGATCCTGAAAGGTCAGGAACTGATCGCCAACGCCCAGATCAAATCGGTTGTTTCCCAGATGAAGGGCTTTGACGCCGCTGTCACGACGTTTAAGGATTCTTATGGCGCTTTGCCGGGAGATATCTTGAACGCATCGAACCGCCTTCCGAATTGTGCTGCGGCTACGACCTGTGGCGCCAATCCCGGAAATGGAAATGGTTTCATTGACTCTCCTGCTGCAGGTCTTGGGACTCTTCCTGGGACCGCTGGTGCCGGTTCAGAAGGTTTTATTATGTGGATTCAGCTTTCGGCCGCAGACATTGTCTCTGGAATTCAGGATGATGGAACCGCTGTCCCCAAGTTTGCCGACAATGGTCTGCCGAAAGCATCTCTTGGAGGCGGGTACTGGGCTGGATACACCCAGACGGGTGCTGCATTGGCCCTTTCAGAGAACATCAATATGCGTACAGGTCATTACTTTGTCCTGAATGGGTCTGCCGCTACTGTCGCTGCGGCGACAGGTGGGCTTGAACCTCTTCAGGCGGAGCGTATTGATCGGACCTTGGATGATGGCAATCCCAGTACCGGGACTGTGCGTGCGAGTGGCGCAGGCAATTGCACCAATGGTAATGGGGCGACGGCGCTTTACAGTAATGTTCCTGGCAACGGCCCTTGCGGTTTATATGTTCGTTTCCAAGGATAAGGCGGGTTTAAAAAAGAACGGTATTTCGAAAAGGCCCCCGATGGGGGCCTTTTTTGTCGTGGGTGTTTGATTGTTTCTCTCATCCCCGGCGAAAGCGGGGGCCGGGAAATCCGACGTTAGAGACGTCTCAACGCGAAGACTCAGCGTTTCTGGAATAAAAACGTGGTCCCCGCTTTCGCGGGGATGACAGGGGGCAGGGAAGAGGAGGGATAGCCCTACGCGGCGGTGGTTTTGCGTTTGTGGTCTGCGCCTACGGCTTGGCCGATATGGGAAAGTCCGTCGGCATGCAGGAGAGCGGGCAGATCGCGGCAAATGTCCGCTGCGATAAAAGGGCCTTGATAGACGAATCCGGTATAGACCTGAACCAGACTGGCTCCGGCGCGGATTTTGTCATAGGCATCGCGGGCCGTGAAAATTCCTCCCACCCCGACAACGGGGATTTTTCCTTCTGTCAGGGCGTAGAAATCCCGAATCATGCGGGTGGATTTTTCCCGCACCGGTGCGCCGGACAGCCCGCCTTTTTCCCCGGCAAAGGCGGAAGGCAGGTTGTCGGGCCGCGCCAGAGTCGTATTGGTCAGAATCACTCCGTCCACGGAACACTCCTGCGCCACGTCGGCAATCTCGGCCAGTTGCGGGGCGTCCAGATCGGGCATCAGTTTGAGCAAAACGGGCGGGGGCGCGGCGGCGCACACGCGGGCGCGTTCTTCCATAACCCGGTTCAAAAGATCCGTCAGGGGCTTTTTCTGTTGAAGATCCCGCAGCCCCGGCGTGTTGGGCGAAGACACGTTGATCGCCAGATAATCGGCCAGAGGCCCCAGAGCCCGGACGAGTTGGACATAGTCTTTTTCCGGCTCCGTCTGGGCCTTGTTCATGCCGATGCTGATTCCCACCAGACCGGCGGGGCGAGGGCGCTTTTCCAGAAAGCTTTCCAGATTGCGGCGGAACGCGGTCAAGCCCTGATTTGGAAACCCCATCCGGTTGATGACGGCTTCATGTTCCGGGCAACGGAAGATACGGGGGCGGGGGTTGCCGTTCTGAGGCCTCGGTGTGACGGTTCCGGCCTCGATGAACCCAAACCCCAGACCAAACAGACCGCGCAGCGCCGCCGCATTCTTGTCGAATCCCCCCGCCAGCCCAACGGGATTGGGAAAAACCCGGTCCCAGAGCGTTACGCGCAAGGACGGATTGTCGATTTTTCCTGCTCGGGGAAACAGACCGCTGCGCAGAGCCAAAAGCGCCAGATCATGTGCTGTTTCAGGGGGCAGAGCGCGAAAAAGCAGGGGGCGCAGTACCCGATACAGTTCATTTATCATGGGTGCGCTCCTTATTCCATCGTGCGAATGTGTTTCAATCCCACTTTGAGGTATTCCCACCCCGTGACAACTGTCAAAATCGCGGCCAGCCCAAGCCCCCATCGCCCGAACTCCAGAGTCGGTGCAAAAACGGGTACGCCATACGGGCCCACCACAAGAAAACCCAACGCGACCATCTGAAGCGTGGTTTTCCATTTTGCCAGATGAGTGACGGGAACACTGACATTCGCCGCGCCCAGAAACTCCCGGAGGCCCGAAATCGCAAATTCCCGGATCATGATGACGAGGGCCGGAATCATCCATATCCCCGGCAGACGTTCAAATCCAATCAAAAGGATCAGGATGGTCGCCACGAAAATCTTGTCGGAAACCGGGTCCAGAAAGCGCCCGAATGCCGAAATCTGGTCCCATCGGCGCGCCAGATACCCGTCCAGATAATCCGTAATACAGGCCAGTGTGTACAGACCAAGCGCCGACCACGCCGCCCAGGAGGCGTCGATATAGAAAAGGACCACCAGAACCGGAATGGAAAAAATCCGGGACAGGGTCAGGACGTTGGGAACGGTAATCAGCATACGGGCTTTATCTTACGAGCCTTGATGGAAAAGACAAGAGGGGCTTTGAAAATAAGGGTTTTTTAATCTCCGACTCCCGGTTTGTCGCTGAAATATTTTTCGAATTTTCCGTCTTTGTTCTTGAATTCCTCGGCTTCGGGCAGAGCCGGTTTTTTGCGGGTGATGTTGGGCCACAGAGTGGAATATTTCCGGTTCAGTTCAAGAAACATCGTGGCTTTGGAGTCGCTGTCTGGCAAAATGGCCTCAATGGGGCATTCCGGTTCGCACACGCCGCAGTCAATGCACTCGTCCGGGTGGATGACGAGCATATTTTCGCCCTCGTAAAAACAATCCACAGGGCAGACTTCCACGCAATCGGTGTATTTACAGCGGATACAGTCGTCCGTAACGATAAAAGTCATGGTCCGTTTCCTCGCGAATAACAGCCAAGGGTATAGCGTGCATGGGGGCTTTTGCGCAAGACTTGCGGATGATATTTTGTGTTTTCCTCAGGGTCTGATAGAATCAAAGGCGCTAGGTTTTTATCTGCGGAGGATTTGTTCTATGGACGCGGGGGTGTTTCTTCGTTTTTTAACTCTGACGGGAATTTTGTTTCTGGCTCAAGGGGTTGCTGTCGATTCTCATGCCTCGTCGTCTTCGCCGGAGTCGCGTTATGAATCTTATCGTAAAAGTCTTGATTCGGGAAAAAATGGTGAGCCTCCGTCCACGATTTACAACCGCAGCGACAAAAATTCATCCTATGGCAAGCCTGCTCCTAAAATATTGAACCTGAAGCAGATTTTGAATTCTGATCCCAAGCCGAAATATGGTATGCAGACGCGGTCCTCTACTCCGCCTGTGCCGTACGGAGCGGGGCCAAAGGGGCCAAAACCCCCGCCGACGGCGGCAGAAATGCAGGAAATGGCGCGCATGGATCGGGAGCGGACCGTTCGGCAGTCCGTCGCCGACTCAGAAGCTCGTATGGCGCGGGTGAGAGCCATGCAGGCGGAGTTGTATGGAAAACCCGCCACGCTTCCGTCAAACTCCGGCTGGAATCGCTCTACGTCTCGTTCCCAGAGCGCAGGGCAAGCCGGGGCCCCGCCTGTTCGCTATACCTATCGGAAGACGGATCCAACCAAAGTCGAAGCGCCGCGTCGGGTGTTCTCGTCGAATCGCTGATTCTCTCTAGCGGTCGATTTCCCCGAAAACGACATCCATCGACCCGATGATGGCCACTGTGTCGGCCAGCATATGCCCCTTGCTCATGAAATCCATCGCCTGAAGATGCGCAAACCCCGGCGCGCGAATCCGGCAGCGCCACGGGCGATTCGTGCCGTCCGAAACCAGATAGACCCCAAATTCACCTTTTGGCGCTTCCACGGCGGTATAGGTTTCCCCGGCGGGAACGTGATAGCCCTCTGTAAACAGCTTGAAATGGTGGATCAAGGCCTCCATCGAGCGTTTCATTTCGGCGCGTGGGGGCGGAGAGATTTTGAAATCGTCTGATTTGACGGGGCCTGTGGGCAGGGAGTCCAGAACCTGTTTCATAATGCTCAGGCTTTGGCGCATTTCTTCCATCCGGACCAGATAACGGGCATAGCAATCTCCCGTCTTTCCAACCGGAATATCAAAATCGTATTTTTCATAGCCATCGTAAGGTTGGGATTTTCGTAAATCCCACGCCACGCCCGACCCGCGCAACATCGGCCCGGAAAAGCCGCGGCTTATGGCCTCCTGCGCACTGACCACGCCAATATCGACGGTGCGTTGCTTGAAAATTCGATTGTCCGTCAAAAGGGAGTCAAGGTCATTCAGGAATTTCGGGAAACCCTCAACCCACCGCGCCAGATCCGCCGTCAGGCCGTCGGGCAGGTCGTACAAAACGCCACCCGGTCGGACGTAATTGGCATGCAGCCGCGCGCCGCAGACCCGGTCATAGAACTCCATGCCCTTTTCGCGCTCTTCAAATCCCCACAGGGCCGGGGTGATCGCCCCGATATCCAGTGCAAAGGTGGTGATGTTGAGAATGTGGTTGAGAATGCGGGTGAGTTCACAAAACAGGACCCGAATCGCCTGCGCACGCGGCGGGGCCGTGATTCCAAGGAGTTTTTCAACCGCCAGAGCAAAGCAATGCTCCTGATTCATCGGGCTGACATAGTCGAGCCGATCGAAATAGGGCAGGGCCTGAAGGTACGTTTTATGTTCAATGAGCTTTTCCGTCCCCCGGTGCAAAAGGCCGATATGCGGGTCCGCGCGCTCCACAACCTCGCCGTCCAGCTCCAGAATCAGGCGCAAAACGCCGTGTGCCGCCGGGTGCTGGGGCCCCAGATTCATGGTGTAGGTGTTCAGGCCCGAGTGGTCGACAGGGATTTCTGTTTCTATTTCAGTGCGTTGTGGTTGCATGGTTGTGCGCCTGTGTGGTTTTTACGATTTCTTTTTGCGTCATTCCCGCGAAGGCGGGAACCGGGTTTGTCATGGTTTCGTATAAATCTTTCCATTCAGGATTGTTTTTTTCAATCAACTGGATCTTCCAGTCCCGATTCCACTTCTTGATGCATTTTTCACGCGTGATAGCCTCATTCATATCATGATGTTGTTCACAATAAACGAGTTTGGTCACGCTGTATTTCTTCGTAAATCCCGGGAAGACCCCCTGTTTGTGTTCCCATATTCTTTTCATCATATCGCTGGTAACGCCTGTGTACAGGACTGTATTCTTACGGGTTGTCAGGATGTAAACAAAGCCGCCTTTTTCCACGAGATCTTTCCTGATTTTGTACCCGGTTCCCGCTTTCGCGGGAATGACGGGGATAACCTTAGGACCCGGTTCCCGCTTTCGCGGGAATGACGGGGATAACCTTAGGACCCGGTTCCCGCTTTCGCGGGAATGACGGGGGAACGCCACCCATGCGGGGGTTTTGTGGCTTTTTCGTCGCCGGGAAGCTGCATGGTCGTCATTCCTTCCCACGGAGACAGATTATCGAAGGTCCGGTAGTCCTGAGTCAGTTGGACGGGCTCGTATGCTACGCGCTTGAGACTTTCGTCATAGCGCAACTCAACAAACCCGCTTAAAGGAAAATCCTTGCGTTGCGGGTGGCCTTCAAATCCGTAATCGGTTAAAATCCGGCGCAGATCCGGGTTGCCGTCAAACAGGATTCCGTACATGTCCCAGGCTTCGCGTTCGTACCATCCCGCGCCGGAAAAAATGCCCGTGACGGAAGGAACCGGCGTGGTTTCATCCGTGGAGACCTTGACCCGGACTCGCATATTTTTCCGTAAAGACAAAAGATTGTAGGCTACCTCAAACCGCTCCGCCCGCTCCGGATAGTCCACGCCGCACAGATCGGCCAGCATTTCAAACAGACATTCCGGATCGTCGCGCAGAAACCTCAAAATCTCAACAATGGCAGGGCGCCGGACGTTCAGGCTCAACTCGCCATGAGCAATTTCGTGCCCCAAAATGGCGTCGGGAAAAGCCTGCCGGATATGGCGGGCCAAGGCCTCCAGCGGCGTTTCCGGCGGGGGCGTTGGGTCGTCTGTGGGTGGCGTGTCTGACATCTTAAGGGCGCGCTCCTGCGATTTTCACCGCCCACTATAGCGCCGGGGGCAGGGGCTTGGGAAGAGGGCTTATTTGGTTTTCGCCGTGAAAACGCCGTCCCAGTTCGGGCCGGGGTCGTTTTCCTTCAGATCAAGAATCCGTTCGGCATAGAGGTCGTAAAGAGGATCGAACGAAAGGTTATTTTCTGCTGCTCGGGCTGCAGAGCGGGCTGAATTCAGGGCGTTTTCGGCTCCGGCGGCGTCGCGGGCGCGGTAGGATTCGATCATGGCCGCATGAAAATCAGCCCACGTCCGAAAGGCTTCGCTCTGCGCCAGAGACTCATCGCCAACAAGCGTAAAGACCTGAACCGGCTTCGTTTTTCCCTTTACGCGGATCAGATCCACCTCAATCATCGCCAGATCGTGCGCGGCCATGCGGGTTGCCGGGCCGATGAGATTGGTCAGACCGTATGTCTTGGTCTGACTTTCCAGCCGCGAGGCCAGATTGACCGTATCGCCCAGCGCCGAATAGGCAAAGCGCCGCCGCGACCCCATATTGCCGACACTCGCGGGGCCTGTATTGATGCCGATTCCGGCCTGAAGGCGCAAGGGCTGGGCGCCTTCCCCGGACCGACGGGCCAGCGCGGCGTTGATGGGATCCAGCGCCGCATTCATTTTCAAGGCCGACAGGCAGGCATGGCGCGCATGGTCCGGGTCGTCCAGCGGCGCATTCCAGAACGCCATCATCGCATCGCCCATGAATTTGTCGATCGTGCCGCGATTTTCCATGACCAGATCCGACATGGGCGTGAGAAAATCGTTCATGAGCGCAATGAGTTCTTCCGGACTCAGACTTTCGGAAATTGTGGTAAATCCTCGAATGTCAGTGAACATCACGGTCAGGTCGCGCGTCTCGCCCCCCAGACGGAGTTTGTCCGGATTTCGGGTCAGTTCGGCCATGAATTGCGGAGAAATATACAGGCCAAAGGCCTGCCGGATCTGGCGCGTTCCGGCTTCGGACCGGACATAACTCAGGGCCGAAGCCACGCCATAAAACACCGCAAAACACAAAGACGGGTAAACCGGGTCGATCAAAATTCCTCCGTGCAGAAAGGCAAGCCACGAGGTGCCAAGCGTGCCGCCGATGATGAGCGCCGTCACGCCCGCCATCGCCACGGCGCCCAGAAATGGTGCAAGGACAATAAGAAGCAAGCCTGCCGCGGCCAGAAAAATCAGTTCTGCCCCGTCAATCAGGGCCGGGCGATAGAGATAGCGGCCTGTTAAAACCTGTTCGGCGACATTGGCGTGAAGCTCGACTCCGGGGACGAACAGATCCAGCGGGGTCGATCTCAGGTCTTTAAGACCTTGCGCGCTTGTGCCCACAAAGACGATTTTGTCCTTGATTCGGGCGGGGTCGATCATGCCGGAAATCACTTCGTGCGCGGGGATATAGTGTGTTCGGCGCTCGGGACTGAAATAAACCGGCATTTCTCCGTTGAAATCAAAGGGGATTTCGATGTCTCCGATTCTCATGCGCAAGGGAGGGTCGAAAATTCCGGCCTCACCCGGTTTCAGATCCCGGATTTTAACCATCAGGCGCGGATTTTGCGCAACGCGCAGGGCTTCTATCGCCAGAGAGGGGTATAAGGTCGCCACGCGATTTCCCTCGCTTTTCATCCGAAACAGCAAAGGGACATGACGGATAATCCCGTCTATTTCCGGGCGAACGCCAAAACACCCGTTTCCGGCGGCATTTTTCTCGAAAATCGACAGATTCGGAGCGGCCGTCTCCATTGAGGGGACGCTGCTGTGCAAGAGCGCCGCGCCGCGCGAGATTTGAATGGGTTTGGAGATGTGCGGCCTGGGCTGGCCGGGGATGGGCTCGTCCGTCCAGATAAAAGCGGTTACGACTTTTCCGGATCGGCGAATCGATTCGGCAAACAGGGCGTCATTGTCCGGCAGGCCCGAGAGCAGGGGAACAAGGGCCGGGTCGCGCTCAGACTCGGGCAGGCGGTTCAAAAAGGCCTGCGGGCTGGTGCGGTCGGCCTCGGCAAAGACCATGTCAAAGGCGATGGATTTCGCGCCCATCGCGTCCAGATTATCCACAAGTTTCGCCAGAACAGTGCGCGACCACGGCCACTGGCCCAGTTCAGGCCGGGCGAGCGAGGCTTCGTCAATATCGACGATGACGACCTGATCGCTCGCCGGGCGGGGATAGGCCCGGTTCAGCGTATCAAACGCCAGATTCCGCAAGGCCCGGATGCCGCTGCTGTCCTGTGCGCGCACGAGCACCGCCCCGGCCAGAAGGCCAAGCATGATGAGAAAGTGAGTCCATCGGTGCGTCAGGAGTTTTTGCATAAGATGGAAAGAGTAAAAGGTTCGGGATTGTGTCGAAGAGCAAGACCCTTCGGAAAGACTATACCTCGAATTGTTCTCCAAACGCGAGGGGCTTTCCTTGTTGCGGGGGCGTGATATAGTGAGGAACATGAGTGCACGTCTTTCCGGAGTCCTTCCGATGCAAACCGCCCAAGCCCCCGCTGCCCTGTCCGAGGCCCAGTCTTTCCTGACCGGTGCAAATGCCGATTATATCGCACATCTTTACGCCCGATATTGTGTCAACCCCGGCGCGGTGGACGGGAGCTGGCAGTCTTTTTTTTCGGCCCTGAACGATAATGAAATCGCCCTTCTGGGAGAGTTGAACGGCGCGAGTTGGACTCCTGCGCAAAATCGCAAAGCCCGCAATTTCGACCACATGAGCGCTGGCGCAGGGGTGGGCGGAGAGACATCTCGCGCTCTGGATGCCCAGATTCGGGGGGCTGTGCCGGGGCCTTCTCCGGCCTCCGATGCCGCCATTCGCCGCGCCGCGACCGATTCGATTCGGGCGCTTCAGCTTGTCCGGGCCTATCGAGCGCGGGGCCATCTGATTGCCGATCTGGACCCTCTCGGCCTGCGCAAGCCCGAGTATCACCCCGAGTTGGATCCGGCGCATTATGGTTTTACGTCCGGGGATTATGACCGTCCGATTTTCATGAATGGCATGCTGGGGATGGAAAGCGGGACGTTGCGCGAGATTCTTGACGCCCTGCGCCAGATTTATTGTTCAACCATCGGAGTCGAGTTTCTGCATCTGTCCGATCCTCAGGAAAAATCCTGGGTTCAGGAGCGAATCGAAGGGGCGCGAAACCAGACCGATTTTTCTGTCAACGGAAAACGGGCGATTCTTCAGCGTTTGATGGCGGCGGAGATCTTTGAACAGTTTTTGCACCGCAAATATGTGGGAACCAAGCGATTCGGGCTTGATGGGGGCGAGGCGGTTGTTCCGGCGATTGAACAGATCATGAAACGCGGTGGCCAGATGGGCCTTAAGGAAATTGCCATCGGGATGTCTCATCGCGGGCGCCTGAATGTTCTGACCAATGTTCTGGGAAAGCCCTTTACGGCGATTTTCTCGGAATTTCAGGGGGGCACGTCCCAGCCCGAAGATGTTCAGGGTTCCGGCGACGTGAAATACCACCTTGGGACCTCCAGCGACCGGGATTTTGACGGCAACACGATTCATCTATCACTGACGGCGAATCCGTCGCACCTTGAGGCCGTCAACCCCGTCGTTATCGGCAAGGTCCGCGCCAAGCAGGTCCAGCGGGATGACAAGGACAATCGTCAGGTTCTGGCCCTTCTTCTCCACGGAGACGCGGCCTTTGCGGGGCAGGGGCTTGTGGCCGAGACGCTCATGATTTCCGAGCTTCCGGGATACCGGATCGGCGGAACGATCCATATTGTTATCAACAACCAGATCGGCTTTACCACGACGCCGAAATACGGGCGGTCCGGCCCCTATTCGACGGATGTGGCCAAGATGCTGGCCGCGCCGATTTTCCATGTCAACGGAGACGATCCCGAAGCCGTGGTCCATGTCGCGCGGATTGCAACGGAATTCCGGATGCAGTTTCGCAAAGACGTGGTGATTGATATTTTTTGCTATCGTCGTTTTGGTCATAATGAGGGTGACGAGCCGTCTTTTACCCAGCCCCTCATGTACCGGAAAATCGCCGCCCAGGAATCCACACGGGCGCAGTACGCCCGGAAACTTGTGGCCGAGCGGGTTTTAACTCAAGGCGAAGTCGATGCGATGGCGATGGAGTTTAACGCCTATCTGGAAAAGGCGTACGAGGCCACGACGGGCTATAAGCCGGGCAGTGCGGATTATCTCAAAGGGGTCTGGGAAGGGCTTGGGCTTGCTCCGGATCCGGACAATCGACGCGGCGACACTGCTGTGGATGCATCCCGCGCGCGTCGTGTGGGGCTGGCTTTGACGGAAATTCCTGAAGGGTTCACCATCAATCCAAAGCTCCGGCGCGTGGTTGAGGCGCGGCGCAATATGATTGAAACCGGAGAAGGGTTTGACTGGGCAGCGGCAGAGCAACTGGCCTTTGGCGTTTTGATCGACGAGGGTTATCCCGTTCGCCTGTCGGGGCAGGATGTCGGGCGCGGGACGTTCTCCCAGCGTCATGCCATCTGGTACGATCAGGAAACCGAGGAAAAGCATATTCCGGTTCAGCATATTCGCCCGGACCAGCCTCGTGCGGAGATCCATGACAGCCCCTTGTCCGAGGCGGCGGTTCTGGGATTTGAATATGGATATTCTCTGGCCGATCCGCGGACGCTTGTGATGTGGGAGGCGCAGTTTGGCGATTTCGCCAACGGGGCGCAGGTCATCATCGACCAGTTTATCGCCTCCGGCGAAACCAAGTGGCTGCGCATGTCCGGTCTGGTTTTGCTTTTGCCTCATGGCTTTGAGGGGCAGGGGCCGGAGCATTCTTCCGCGCGTCTGGAGCGGTTTTTACAGCTTTCGGCGGAGGATAACTGGCAGGTGTGCAACTGCACGACTCCGGCGAATTACTTTCATGCGCTGCGTCGTCAGATTCACCGAGAATTCCGCAAGCCCCTCATTATGATGACGCCGAAGTCCTTGCTGCGCCATAAGTTATGCGTCTCTCCGCTTTCGGACATGATTCAGGGGTCGAGTTTCCACCGTATTCTGGACGACAACGATGCGGCGTCCCTGTTGCCTCCCAAAGACCTGCGTCGAATTGTTTTGTGCAGTGGAAAGGTTTATTATGACCTTCTGGAAACGCGCCGCGATAAAGACCTTAAAGATGTGATGATTTTGCGTATTGAGCAGATTTATCCTTTCCCGAAAAGGCCGTTGGTCGAAATGCTTGCGGCTTCGCCAAAGGCCGACATCGTCTGGTGTCAGGAGGAGCCGCAGAATCAGGGCGCGTGGTTTTTTGTGGAACCTCTGATTGAGGCGGCCCTTAAGGATGCAGGCCATCAGGCGGGGCGGGCCCAGTATGTCGGGCGTGTTACGGCTGCGGCGCCTGCGACGGGGAGTTTGAAGCGGCATACGCAGGAACAGGCGCGACTTGTGTCCGAGGCGCTGGGTGGTTAGACTGGGGCAGGTTTTGGAAAGATGGAGGGGGCGTGCAGGATACCGACGATATCGAGTCTATATTTTCAACGCTTCCCGCGCAGGATGTCGATGCCCTGATTCGCCTGCCTTTCCGGGTGGGTGTGTGGATCAGTGCGAGCGATTCGACGGGGGGCGCGGAGTCCGAGGCCGATGAGCTGCGCGCGCTGGAGACGATTATCGCTTCTTACGCTGAGGAATATCTGAAATCCGAATTTGTCCAGAAACTTCTGGAGAAAACGTTTTCGGGAAAAGATTCGTGGTCGCTCTGGGCCCAGAATGTTGGTTCGGTTCCTGTTGAATGCGCGCGTTTGACGGAGATTTTGGAGTCTTATCTTCCTGCGCGAGAGGTCTCTGCCTTTCGGGAAAATCTCATGGATATTGCGGTTGCGGTTGCCATGGTCTTTCGTGAGGAGGAGGATGCCGGGAGTAGAGCGCCTGTTCCCGGTTTTCTGGAAAGAATTTTGCGGGCTTTAGGATTTTCTGCAAAAAAATCTATCCATGCGAATATCAGCCGTTCAGAGCTTAAGGCTTTGCGCACCCTTGCCAAGGCGTTAAAAGTCAGGGATCCGGCGCCTCTGTTTTCAGGATGATGGGGACATGTTTTTTCTTCTTGCATCGAAGAACAAAACATGCACGATAAGACTATGATTCGGTCTGGCTGGTGAGGCGTGGGTACGCCTTGGGGCTGTTTTTTTGGTGTGTCATAAGGTTCTCAAGGAAAAAAGAAATGAGCATAACGCCTCTTAAATCCGACTCCAGGACGGTTTCTCCCGAAAAACAAAAGGCGCTGGATGCTGCGTTGGCGCAAATTGAGCGGGCCTTTGGAAAAGGCTCCATCATGCGCCTTCATGGGAGCGAGAACACGATGGAGGTTGAGGCGATTTCCACCGGGTCTTTGGGGTTGGATATTGCCTTGGGAATAGGCGGTTTGCCGCGTGGGCGAATTATTGAAATCTATGGGCCTGAAAGCTCCGGAAAGACCACTTTGGCGCTTCAGGTGATGGCAGAGGCGCAGAAAACCGGTGGGACCTGTGCCATTGTTGATGCCGAACATGCTCTGGACCCGTCTTATGCAAAAAAACTTGGTGTGGATATTGACGATCTCCTGATTTCCCAACCCGATACGGGGGAGCAGGCGCTTGAGATTTGTGATACGCTCGTGCGTTCCGGAGCCATTGACGTTCTGGTAATCGATTCGGTTGCGGCTTTGGTTCCAAAGGCGGAACTGGAAGGTGAGATGGGAGATTCGCATGTGGGACTTCAGGCTCGCCTGATGTCTCAGGCTCTTCGGAAACTGACCAGTTCCATTTCCCGTTCGCGGACCTGCGTCATCTTTATCAACCAAATCCGTATGAAAATCGGTGTGATGTTTGGTTCTCCTGAAACGACGACGGGGGGGAACGCGCTCAAATTCTATGCCTCTGTTCGCCTTGATATTCGTCGGATTGGCTCGATCAAGGACAAGGAAACGGTGGTCGGGAATCAGACCCGCGTCAAGGTGGTTAAAAATAAAATGGCTCCTCCCTTCCGTCAGGTTGAGTTTGACATTATGTACGGGGAGGGAATCTCCAAAACGGGGGAGATTATAGATTTGGGGGTTCAGGCCAATCTGATTGAAAAATCCGGTGCGTGGTTTGCCGCCGAAGGGGAAAAAATCGGGCAGGGGCGTGAAAACTCCAAGCAATATCTGCGGGATCATCCGGATCTGATGGCGCGTCTGGAGTCCAAAATCCGGGCAAATGCCGGGCTTGTGGCGGATGCGATGCTGGCTGGACCGGAGAGCCCGGAGGAAGCTGCAGACGCGGCTGCAGGTCCCCTTGAGGCCGTTGATCCTCCCGCCAAGGGCCGAAAAGCGGCGGGGTAGATGATTAAGATAAGCGGCGGAGTTGTTTTTCTGTGTCTGCCGTGTTCTGGAATGGGATGTTGCTTTAGGGAAGGGCGTTTTTGAAACGCTTTGACTTTTATCCTTTTCCGTGACATACCGCTTTCGTGCGTGGATCGGGGGGTAAATCCGGTTTGCGGTTGACTGTAAAGGGTTAAGGGCGTTCTTTTGCCCTTTGCTGTCCGCCGAAATCCGGTTTCCCGCTCGCTGCGCTGTATGGAAACAGCCGTTTTGTCTTTCCAGGCAGAGTCGGTTTGATGGATAAATCAGGAAAGGTTGCATCACATGTTTAATGTTTACCGTAAAGAGATTGAATTCGCAGGTCGTACACTCATTCTTGAAACAGGAAAAATTGCACGTCAGGCTGATGGCGCTGTGATGGCTACGATTGGCGGGACAACGGTTTTGTGTACTGTCGTCGGATCCAGAACGACCAAGCCGGGACAGGATTTCTTCCCCTTGAGTGTTCATTATCAGGAAAAAACCTTTGCAGCAGGCAAAATTCCCGGTGGGTTTTTCAAGCGTGAAGGTCGTCCTACCGAAATGGAGACCCTGACATCCCGTCTTATCGATCGTCCCATTCGCCCGCTGTTTCCGGAGGGATTTCTCAATGAAGTTCAGGTCGTTGCAACGGTTTTATCGCACGATCTTTCCAACAGTGCAGACATTGTTGCGATGATTGGTTGTTCGGCAGCTCTGACGATTTCCGGAATTCCCTTTATGGGGCCGATTGCTGGATGCAGAATCGGGTACAAAAATGATGCTTTTCTCTTCAATCCGACGATTCAGGAGATGGAAGGCAGTATTCTTGATCTGGTCGTGGCGGGAACTGCAGACGGGATTTTGATGGTGGAGTCCGAAGCGCGCGAGCTTTCTGAAGAAAAAATGCTCGATGCCGTTATGGCAGGTTGGAAGGCCTTCCAGCCTGTTATTCAGGCTATTATCGATCTGGCCGAGATGTGCGCGAAAGACCCTTGGGATGTGCCGGTTATTCCGGAACCCGTCAAAGCGATGATTGATGTGTTGCATGGAAAGTACTATGCGCCCTTGGTTGAGGCCTATAAGGAGCCGATCAAGCAAATTCGTCAGGAAAAAGTTTCTTCTCTGCGGGGGCAGGCTATTGCCGCTCTCAAAAATGAAGAGCAGGGGCTGAGTGAAAATATTGTTTCCGCGAAGTTTCATGATCTGGAGGCTGAAGTCGTTCGTACGCGCATTCTGCGTGATGGCGCACGAATCGATGGGCGGGACACGAAAACGGTTCGTACGATCGTAGCCGATGTCGGTGTTTTGCCGCGTACGCATGGTTCTGCTCTCTTTACGCGTGGTGAGACTCAGGCCCTTGTCGTAACCACCCTTGGAACCGGACAGGATGAGCAGATCATTGATGCTTTGACGGGCGAATACAGGGAGCGGTTTATGCTTCACTACAACTTTCCCCCCTATTCTGTGGGAGAATGTGGACGCATGGGTAGTCCAGGACGTCGTGAAATTGGCCATGGAAAGCTGGCCTGGCGGGCGATTCGGCCAGTAATGCCTAAGCCTGAGGAGTTTCCTTATACAATTCGTACGGTTTCAGAAATTACGGAGTCCAACGGATCCAGTTCCATGGCGACGGTTTGCGGCACGTCTCTTTCTCTTATGGATGCCGGCGTTCCCATGCCGCGCCCGGTTGCGGGAATTGCAATGGGTTTGATCAAGGAAGGCTCTGATTTTGCGGTTCTGACTGATATCTTGGGCGATGAAGATCACCTTGGCGATATGGATTTCAAGGTCGCAGGGACGGATCGTGGTGTGACCGCCCTTCAGATGGATATCAAGATCACCTCTATCACAGAGGAAATCATGAGAATTGCCTTGGCTCAGGCGAAGGAAGGGCGCATTCATATCCTTGGCGAAATGAGCCGGGCCTTGTCTTCTGCGCGTGGCGAGATCAGCCAGCATGCGCCTCAAATTGCCACTTTGACGGTTCCGAAGGACAAAATCAGGGACGTAATCGGGACGGGCGGAAAGGTGATTCGGGAAATCGTCGAAAAGACCGGGACCAAAATCGATATCGAAGATGATGGGACTATAAAAGTTTCCGCAACGGATCTGGCGGCGATTGAGGCGGCGATTGAGATCATCCGGGGCATTACAGAGGAGCCCGAGATCGGTCGTGTTTACAATGGCACTGTGGCCAAGGCTGCGGATTTCGGGGCTTTTGTAACATTTATGCCGGGCAAGGATGGTCTTGTCCATATTTCAGAGCTGGCTGACCATCGCGTAGGAAAGACAACGGAAGTTGTCCGCGAGGGCGACAAAGTAAAGGTCATGGTTATCGGATTTGATGAGCGTGGAAAAATTAAATTGTCCATGAAGCGTGTCGATCAGGAGACCGGTCACGCTATCGTCAAGAAAGAAGCCGGGTGATCTTCTGCCTGAACAGTCTCAAGTCAAGATCGAAAAACCCGTTCTGAGCTTTCAGGGCGGGTTTTTTCTTCATTTCTTTATGTTGTTTTTTTATTTTATAGATCCGGGGGCAGAACCGGTGCGAACCTGCATCATGGCGCGGTCGAGCATTTGATAGATGACAGGCTCAATTTTTTTCTGATAATCTGGGAATTTCTCACTTGCAGATTGGGCTTCCGGTTTTTCGTAGTAATCGACCATTGCTTTGAGTTCCGGAACACTGAAGGTTTCCGCCATAGCCTCAATGGACGTTTTTTCAAGCGCTTTGTAATCAATGATCCTCTTTATCGAGAGAATAAAAGCCTGCTGTTCTTCCACGGGAAGGCCGCTGCGGGCGACCTGTTCGATTGCGGAATCAATCTGTTTGCGTGCGGGGCGGATTTTGTGCATCTTTTCCGATAAATCCAGTCGTATCGCCATGTCACCTGCATTTGTGCCATGTTTGAGAGATTCAAATGTCGTTGAAGGTGATTCTCTGGCTTCTGTCTGTGCCTGAGCGGGTGCCCATGCCTGAGACAGCATGAAGAGTATGACAAAAAATGAAAGAAGACATCGCATGGACTACCCCCGAACAAACCTTTGATCCTTCGATTGTGAGGCATTTATACATAGCCCGAAAGGAAAATTTTATTCCCCGCAGACGAGATTTCTCTGGTCGTCAGGGCTTTTTCCGTGACGGCATTCCTGCGCTGCGATCCAGATTTCCAGATCGGCCCGCGCTCGCAATGAGAGGGCTTTTTTTCGCTCCCGCCCCTTGGGGGCATCGTCGATCGGAGGGAAGAGTCCGAAATTCACGTTCATGGGCTGGAACGTCTGATCCTGCGCGCCGCTTGTGATGTGGCCAAGCAAGGCTCCCATCGCGCTTGTGCGGGGCGGTGGTACAACCGGAATCCCCAGACGTTCCCACGCCGCAAAGCGTCCGGCCATCAGACCGATGGCGGCGCTTTCGACATAACCCTCGCACCCTGTTATTTGTCCGGCAAAACGTAAACGGGGCTGGGATTTAAGTTGAAGGATATCATTTAACAGTCTGGGAGAATTCATGAAAGTATTTCTGTGAAGTCCTCCAAGGCGTGCGAATTCGGCCTGCTCCAGCCCTGGAATCATGCGGAACACACGGACCTGATCGGCATATTTCATTTTCGTCTGAAATCCAACCATATTGTATAGTGTTCCCAATGCGTTATCCTGCCGAAGCTGAAGGACTGCATGAGCTCTTTGTCCGGTGCGCGGATCGGTCAGGCCAACAGGTTTCATGGGACCAAATCGCAGGGTTTCCAAGCCTCGCGCCGCCATAACTTCAACGGGCATACAGCCTTCGAAATAGGGCGTATCTTTTTCCCAGTCTTTGAAGTCCGTTTTTTCGGCGGCCAGAAGTTCTGCGACAAAGGATTCGTATGTTTCACGGTCCAAAGGACAGTTGATATAGTCCGATCCGGTTCCGGCGGGGCCCTCCTTGTCATAGCGCGACTGCATCCAGGCGACATCAAAATTGATGCTTTCGCGGTGAACGATCGGGGCAATGGCGTCGAAAAAGGCAAGCGACTCCTCTCCGGTCAAGGTCCGGATGGCATCGGCCAAGCCCGCTCCGGTCAAGGGGCCTGTTGCGATAATGACGCTTGACCAGTCGGCAGGCGGGAGAGCGCTGATTTCTTCCGGCGCCACACGCACGAGCGGATGCGCGGTCAAAGCCGCCGTCACCCCTTTTGAAAAGGCTTCCCGATCCACGGCCAGCGCTCCCCCCGCCGGAACAGCTACGCGGTCGGCTTCGCGCATGATAAGCGCGTTACATTGCCGCATCTCAGCATGCAACAAACCGACCGCGTTATAGTCCGCATCGTCGGATCGAAAGGAATTTGAACAGACCAGTTCCGCCATTCCTCCCGTCTGGTGTGCTGGCGTCATGCGGGCGGGACGCATTTCGTGCAAAATGACGGGAACCCCAAGTGTTGCGATTTGCCATGCGGCTTCGCTTCCGGCCAGCCCGGCACCGATAACATGAACGGGATCCAAAGATGCATCCATTTTTCTGAAAAACCCTCTCGCTGAAGAATTAACATCTAACAGACAATCTTGCATCGCGTCGAGAGCTTTATTATTTGACAATGAAATGCACAAGAGGAAGGGTTTGGGGCGCGGCGCGGGATGGGGATTCCGAAACGGAAACGGACAGGCGGTGCGCGCCTTTTTTGACAGGCCAGAGGAATTTTCCATCGGGCGTGGTCCCTAGAAATGCGCCGTCGAGAGTCCATTGCGCCTTTTGACCGGGCATGAGGCCCGCAAGCTCAAAGCGGAATTTCTGGTATTTCTCCGGGATACGTGGATCCTGTGCGATGTGCAGTCCCTCCGTCGGACGCACCAGTTCCAACGGTCTTCCAGGGAGAGATGAAAGAGGGGCGCCTTCATCGTGGGTTCCCGGCGCAAACCATTCTGTTCGCAGAGCGCAAGGAGTGCTTGTCGTGCCGGGACGGATACAGCTTTGGGCCTGATGAAGCCGGGGGCTAAGGTACAAGGGGCGGGTCTGGCCATCGCGGTTGAGCAGAGCAAAAAGGCTTCGCATCGTCAGGGCTGGTCCTGTGGAGCCTGTCACCGTGTCCATCGGGCTGCGATCGAGATTTCCCATCCAGATCCCCACCACATAACGATCGTCAAAGCCTGCAACCCATGCGTCTCGATACCCGGTCGATGTGCCGGTTTTGGCTGCGGTCTGAACAGGCAGGTTCAGGACGCTGTCCGATCCAAATTCGATCTGACGCGCGGTCGGGTCTGAAAGAATATTGGCCAGAAGGGAGGCTGTTTCGATGCTGTAAATCCGCCGGGATTCCCGTTTCCGGTCGGGAGACAGACTCAGGCGCAGAGGGCGGAACAGGCCTCCATTGGCCAGCGCGGTATAGGCCTGAACCAGCGCGAACAGGCTCACCTCTCCGTCACCCAGAGCCAGCCCTTCATCGTAAACTGCCGCCCCCCGGTCAAGCATGTCAAAACCCAGCGCATGCAGTGTATTTAGATAATTTTGTGTTCCAACATGGCGGATTGTTCGAAGAGCCGGGATGTTAAGGGAATTTCCAAGGGCCTCACGCAAGGGAATTGGCCCATAATGGACATTGGAATAATTTCGGAAACGGTGGAGCCCGGAGCCGATGGCTTCGGCCAGAGGGGAGTCGTCGATCATTGTCCCGGCGGTCCAGCCTTTCTCAAGCGCGAGTCCGTAAAGAAAGGGTTTGAGAGCAGAGCCGGGTTGGCGCGGCGTCGTCACTGTGTCGATTTCTGCGCCCGGTGGCAAAGGAATTTTTTGATCCGGGCGCCGGGTTGCGCCGGAGACGACCCAGGCCAGAACGTCTCCGCTGTGTCGATCGACCACCAGCGCTGCTGCATTATGGACATTCCGGTGGGACAGAGACTTAACCCGTCGATCCAGCAGGGTTTGCGCGCGGGTCTGGAGGGTGGCGTCAAGCGTTGAGCGGATGGGAGATTTTCCCGGGAAATCGGCATTTTGCAGACGGACCTGCCTTGTGAAATGCCGGGATTCAACGGGATCGGGCGGGAGGGTCGGGGCAAGGCGTGCGGAATGAATAGTCTGGAGAGTCTGCGAATCGATAAGACCTCGAAGATGGGCCTGATTTGCCAAGGAATCAATTTTCCGCCCGACCTGTCCCGGATTTCGGTACAGATCATACCCGGATGGTGCGCGCGCCAGAACCACGAGCGCGAGCAGCTCTCGCGGGCTTAATGTGGACGGATCCCGATCGAAATAATAACGGGCCGCCTGTACAATCCCGCGTCGGTTGGCGGCATAGGGCACCTGATTCAGGTAAAATTCGAGGATGGTGGCTTTGGATGTGGTGCGTTCGAGTGCCACGGCTTCCATCCCCTCTATCCATTTCGACCACAGGGTGCGAGGGCGGGGATGGAGAATCCGGATGACCTGTTCGGTGATGGTGCTGGCTCCGCGCACGGTTTGCCCATGACGTATGTTTTGCCAGAGCGCTCCGGCTCTGGCTCGCCAGTCCACGCCGCTATGATCGAAAAAACGGCGATCTTCCGAGAGCAAAAACGCGCTGCGCAAAAGATCCGGAAACGCATGAAGCGCGAGGATATCATCCGTGTTCCAATCCGATTGATAGGACAGGGTCAAAGGCGCGCCGTTGCGATCCGTAATGCGCCGACCTTCTGTCTGTGAAAGAAAAAGAGAACGGAAATCCGTATCCGGCGAATGGAAAGACAGGGCTGTCGCCATCCCGAGCAGGAGGAAAAATCCGCCCGTCAGAAACGCTATTGTCTGAAGACGTTTCCTTCTCCAAAAAAGGGGTCGTATCCGGAATGAAGGAGGCACGAAAAATTTCCCCTATTCTTTCAATGGGATGGAATTCTCTGGTTCTACGGAAAGAATTCCTCCGGCGCTGCGCCCATAAACTTCGGGATCGTACATTTCTTCGGCACGGGCGGGCAGGGCCGCAAAGTGCCCTTCTGCAATAACCTGTGCGACATAAGACAGGTGATAATGTCCGGGCGGAAGGTAGTCGGCATAAAATCGTGCAGAATCATGACGTAATTCCTGATGATAAAAACTCCATTGCGAGAATCCGTATTCACTCCAGTCCGTATATCTGAACCAAAACGAACCGCCTGCGGCTTGAAAATCGCCTTCACTGGCGTCGACGCCCGAGGCCGTAGCCAGATCCCTGTTCACGGGCTCCAACCCCGCAGGAACGGGGTCATCTACGACCAGAAAGTTCCGGGCGGCAGGGACAGAGAGATACAAATCAACCCTTACGGTATCGCCGCGTTTCAAAGATTCATCCGCGCCCAGAAGAGTCCAGCCTCCTTCTTTTCGGACGCTGTATTCACGGCGCAGATCCAGTCCTGCATTCTGCTCCGTCAAATCAGGCGTTTTTGGCGCCGTACGCAGCCGCGCCGCATAATAGAGGCGTCCTTGTCCTGCGCGATCAAGGGAAAGCGTGGTTTTCCGTCCAGGATCTTGTGAATCAATGGGGCGGATCAGGGAAACCGGTGCATCGGTAAAAGCAGAAAAAGAAGCCTCGCCAAGAGGTTTGGCGTCCAGTGATGCCTTGACGTGGAGATCAGGGGATTGCGCCTCATTCGCTTTGGCGTAATCGGCCACGGCGTTCAGGCAAAAAACATTTTCCTGCGTGTTGTTCCAGTGGTCGCGGTTGCCTCGACTTTGGGTGATTGCCCGCAAAAGCCGGAAGGATTTGTCTCCAATCAGGGTTTTTCCTTTCGGTTTTTCCTCGTAAACCGAAAATGCCGACAAAATAGCGCAATTATCCCGCAGGGGTGAGGCCAAAATGCGCGCATATCCATCGTCATAAATCTGATTGAAAACGAGCTTTCCGGAGGTCTCGTTTCCTGCGGATAGGATTGCTGCAGCCGTTTCGTGCGTCAATGTGTCCGTTCCCTCAAAATGCAGGGCAGCCATCAGGAAATGGGCCTTTCCAAACAGATCCATACGGGGCATGTGCGGGCGATAGCGATCGATATCTGCCTTTTCTATTTTTCCGCTGCGGGCCAGCGCCTCCAGAGCCACGGCCCGGACCGTCGAGG
The DNA here is from genome assembly GCA_020638285.1 of Rhodospirillales bacterium. Taxonomy (GTDB): domain Bacteria; phylum Pseudomonadota; class Alphaproteobacteria; order Micavibrionales; family Micavibrionaceae; genus JACKIV01. The sequence continues at coordinate 295,717 of JACKIV010000003.1, forward strand.
ACATACCCTCCTGATAAAAATCAGGAGCAACGTCCTTGCGCAGGAAGGTCAAAAGGTAGGCGTGCAATTTCGTTTCAACGTCTTGCGGCACGGCATAGCCGTCGGCGCGTAGCCACGTAAAGGCTAAAGCGGTATAGGCGCTCAGATAAGGATCGGCGTAGGTGTCCTGCGGAACAAAATAAGCCATGCCGCCACCGGGAGACTGAAATTCTGTCGCCCGGGCAAGGATCTCGTCTGGAAGTTTTTCTGAATCTTTCCACGTAAAATGGTCATTCAGCCAGGGTTTGAGAGTTTTATATTGCGCCGCCATGACGGCACGGGTCAAAAGTTGCTCCCAGCACGGATAGGGATAATCCCGGATGTATCGGAAGGCGCCTTCGAGATTCCCAATCACAGAGGGCGAGAGCGTGAGTGTTAAATCCCCGGAATCAGTGTGAATATCCGCAGGGAAAGCGATAGATTCCCTGATATGATTCTGGGTTGTTGTTCCATACAGTGCGCCGACGTCAGGAAGACGACTTTTCAGAACGGGCAGGGTATAAGTCAGCCCGTCCGAATCCGTTGAATCCGCCGCCGTAGCCCGGAAGGCAATGCGCCCTTCCGGATGGTCGCGTTCAAGTGGCAGAAGACTTGTTTCCAGTGGCAGAAAAACGCTTGCACGTTTATAGGGGGCCAGAGTCAGTGTCTCTGTTTTTTTAAGAGATTGGCCTTTTTTCAGGTCGCCCGAAGCTTCAATTTCCATCCGGATTGTACGTGTGGCATCGGTGCGGTTCATTACGCTGAAACCGGCCTGAAAAACATCGCCTTCGCGGACCTGATTGGGCATGACGGGGCGTAGTTCGGTTGGACGATTGACCTTGAAGGTTCCCTCTCCGAGCCCCATGCGATCTCCGGGCGTTACAGCCAGCGCCAGAATGTGCCAGCCGGTCAGGTTATCCGGAACTTTGAATTCGATCTGTGCTCGGCCTTGTGAATCTGTTAGAAGAGAAGGATTCCAATAGCTTACGAATTTAAAAATATTTCGCATTCCTATATCTGTGCCGCCGTCTCCGCCCGGGTTGGCGCCTTTTTTCTCGAATTTCTGGCGGCCGACGAGGCGAGTCAAAAGGCTGTAATTTTGGACATCAAGCCCGTCCAGGCTGTTAAATCCTGTATAGGGATCAAACGCTGATCGTCCGCCCGTAATCAGGTCAAAGACCGATTCGTCTAAAACGGCAACGGCCAGTTCCATGGGCTGCGGCGTTTCCGGGGCATTTCGAGGAGTGGCCTGAAGCGCGATCCGAACGGTTTCTCCCGGGCGGTAGACGGGCTGGTCAGCATTAACGGCGACTGATATTTCCTTATACGGATCGACAACGGGAACAAGCACATAGCCCATGCGGAAAGCAGGTTTTCCCAGATCAATCTGCCCGGTTTCAGGCGGCGGGGATTCTACGCGAGGAGAGAAAAGCATGACGGAGAGGTAAAATCCGGGGAGGTAATCAGGCTTGACCGGGATTTCGATAATTGGCGCTCCGCCCTCGAGGGTCTTGACAAAGCTGTCGATGACGCCATAGCGCTCTACGGTAATGAGCGCTTGCGCCCCTGGCCAAGGATTTTTAATAAGGTATCTGGCTGTTTCTCCAACTCCATATGTTTTTTTCTCGGGGATGATCGGCAGCGCTGTTTCGGTTTGTTCATTCCACTGAACATAGTCCGATCCCGTAACCCAGAAAGGCAAGACGGTTTTATGCTCCCGTTTGTTCGTGTCCGTAATGGTTGCACGGATTCGATATGCGCCCCCCTCTTGCGGTGTGAAAGCGCAAGACACAGGCTCGGTCGCGGAAGAGATCAGAGTGCAGCGGAACGCTTCTGCCCACTCTGTTGTTGTTTCATTCAGATAAGCGTTTCCGGCTCCCTTGACTTTGGCAACGTTGACCACCTCGTGCTCAATAAGAGCCTCTATGGGAACGTCGGAGAGCGGCGCTCCGTGAGCGTTGACAACAATCGTCTCCAGAGCAACATTTTTCTCCGTTTCATAAATCCATTGTGGGGAGCGGATTCCGACCATGCGGTCCACGCCGGCGTAATCCGCTTTGGCGACTGCGGCCACGGATTTTCCCCGGTCGTCTTGCACGGCGCCTTCGACGGACAGGGTGCCGTAGACGATTTTTTCCTCGGGGAGGACAAGGGTTTCCTTCCACTGGCCCAGATCATCCAAAATGGCATCCTTTTGAAGAATCTGGATAGCGCCCGAATCCCCGTCAAAACTGTCGAAGACAAAATTTTTCGCCAAAGGTGTTTCAGGCACAAAGGGTCGTGCGCGTAATTCCACAGTCAGGCGGGCTGCGGAATCCGGATATGGGCCGCCTGAATGAAGTTTTGCTCCGATGTTCATCTCCATGGTTTCGCCGGGTTGGAAATGGGTGCCGGAGATTTCGCTTGTGACTCGAAAGGGCGCGGGGGTGAAATCACTGACCAGAACGCGAAGAGGATACAGGGTGTATAAATCCGGATCCGAAGTGTCTTCCTCTGAGTCTCCGATAGTGTTATCGGCAATTCGGGCCCGTTGGGCGGCTTGTCCGTCGGAGGAAGAATCGACGGTCAAAAGAAAGTCATACCATCCGACGGGGGCCGTTTTTGGTACAGGAAACGTGCCTGAATAAGCGCCAAAAGAGGAGAGGTGAATATTCGGGATGTTGGCAACGCTGTTACCCATTGGATCACGGATGTCGAGCGTATAATGCAGCTTGGGTGGGGAAACGAGACTCCGGTTATCCTGTCCGCGAACGTAAATCTTGTAATGAATTGTATCTCCTGCCCGGTAGATTCCTTGCGCGGTCAGGCCCCATGCCTTGATATGGCGGTGTTGAGCGCGTGTGTCCGGGTAGACATCGCCATTCGAAATGCTCCACAGATCAACTGAAAATTCATTGGATACCGGCAAAATGGCAATGTCTTCGCCTCGCTCGGCGCGTAAAAAAAGACGTGTATCGGAATCCTGCCATTTTTTAACCCGTTCGCCTTGCGGATCAAGGATATCTGTGCCGGGCAAAACGGCCAGACCATCCGGCCCGGTCAGGGCGGATGTCCGAAGAATTCCGGGGGTAGCAAGCTCTGAAAGGGTTCCATCATAAAGGCCTACATTGACTCCGGACACAGGTTTTCCATTGCTCAGATCCGTAACCCAGGCGATGGATCGAAAATGTCCGAGTTTGAGATGGACTTGCCAGGGCGTGACTTGCGCAAAAAATCGGCGCTGATACTCCCCGTGATGCGTGATCGGCTGTGTTTCAAGAAAGCCGTATGCGGCTCCTGGTTTTCCATTCAAAAGATCCCGTATCCCGAAAGGGATGGCGAATTGAAGGTCTGGAACAACAGGGATGGTGCGGAGTGCGGTAAGGTTTGCCTCGGATTCGTTTGCGGTTACGCGCTGGTAGTTGAGTGTAACTGTCTCAAGGTTGTTGACATAGAGCGGCACTTCGCTGTCCGTGTTTTTTTCCAGAACGGCAGCGCGGTGGATGATTTCAAAATTGGGTCTGCGGTGATCCGTCGCAAAATTCAAATTCAGGGGGTCTTTCAAAGGACGTCCGAATTCATCGACGATGCCTTCGTCAGGGTATTTTCCATTAAGGCGCTGAAACCACGTAAAAATCCCTTTCGGATAGGGCTTTGATTTAAGGGTATAGTCCTGTGCGGCTTTGAGCCAGACCGGCAGGTTCACGAGATAAAGCGAGCCTTTGGCGTGGGGCTCCCTCAGACGCGACCAGTCCTGAGGGGCCCAGATAGAAGAGTCATCCCCTTCTTTGCTCCCGAGTTTTGGCGTGAAAACAAGCTTGTTTTTTAAAGCTGAACGCAGGACCGGGCTTGAAAACGCCAGAGAAACGGGAGCCATCGGATCGCATCGGTTCGCCGGAGCAGGAGAGGTGTCCGGGGCAACAAGAATAACATTCCCGGCGTTGTTCAGGCACTGGATGCCCAGAAACCGAAACTCCGGAAAGGTATCGAATGTCACGAAGGTTCGGTTTTCCGTTCCCGGCTGCGATCCCAGTGCAGAGACAAGGCCGGGCTCTATCCTGGCTGAAAAGGACGAATCAAGAGGCAAGGGCTTTGAAGGAAAGGCAATCCAGACCCGGCGTGCTTCTTCACCGGAAATGATGGTTTTCTGGTCGTCGCTGTGTCGTGAAAAGACCGTTTCGAAAGAAAACCATGATTTTTCTCCAGGAAGAGGGATCCAGACGGGGGGCTCCCTGTTCCCATCATCGGGGCGCATGGATAGGGGGATATGTGTTTTCGGGGCCGTAACCGGAGAGAGGAAAACATGCGATTCGGCAGAGCTTTTTGAAACGGGCTGGTTAAAGACGAGTCTGATTTCGGGGGATCCCGGTCCACGCCATGTCTTAAAGGAAGACCATTCTATGGAGGGTCTTTGGGTTGTAAAGCTGTATGTGGCGGGGGCTGAAAGCGTTCCACCATCATCGGATGCCGCGATTTTTGTTCCGACTTCGACCTTGTAGGTTGTTGCGGGTTGAAGCCCCCCGGATTCGCTCAGGTTACAGGCCAGAGAGGATGAGCCAAGCCATCGCCACGCGCAGGTCAGGGCGGGCGTTATGGTGATTCCGACCTCTTCGGCGGTTCGGTCCATTCGCCCGAGCGGAACCACCGGGCGGCTGAATTCAATCACGATCTGGCGTGCATGAGGCACGTCCTCGCCTTCAGGCGTTACGCGCAAAATCTCAAGGGTGGCGGGGGGATTTGCAGCCCATGCCGGGGGGAGGACTCCAATTATAATCAGAAGAAAAAAAGGGAAAAACGAAAAAGAACGCATCACAAGTGTCCTCAAGGAGAGTCTCCGGAAAATTCCTGCGGGAGCAATGATACAGACACAGGATTCAAAATGGAACAAAAAGAAAACAACGAATGCAAAATTTTCAGTCTTTATTTTTTTCGGTGCGCTGTTAGGCTTGAGGCGTGCTTCGTGATTCTTCGAACAAGGATACCCTTTTCCGATGAAAATAAATTTTTCCAAGGCGTTGGCTCTAAAAACAGAGACGATCGTTTTTTTGATCGCGGCGGACAAGGCCTTATCCTCTCAGGCGCAGGCGTGGAATACGAAAAGCGGCGGGTTTCTGGCGCGAGTTTTGAAGACGCACGGAAAATTTTCCGGAGCACACGGACAGGTCCTTGTGAGAACGCTTCCCGATGGGGCAGGGGCGGTCAACGCCGTGTTTCTGGGCATCGGCACACCGGAAAAACTCACCACGCGGTCGATTGAGATTCTGGGGGGAAAGCTTTTGGGGGCATTGGAAGGGGCAGGCATTGCTGCGGCCAGTGTGTTTCTTGAAGGCGATTGTGGAGCTTTTGCGCCTCCGGATGTGGCTACGCATCTGGCTGCAGGGGCCAAGCTTCAGGATTACCGTTTTGATCGGTATAAGAAAAATTCTTCTGCTTCCAGAGGGAAATCTTCTGTGCCCGAGACGCGGGTTCAAAAGATTTCGTTTGTTCTGGAAAAATCTGCTGTGGCTGAAAAGATGTGGTCTGGTCTTGATATTGCCACGGATGGGACCTTATACGTTCGTGATCTGGTCAACGAGCCGCCCAATCGCCTGTATCCGGACAGTTTCGCCCGCCGCGTTCAGGGTGACCTGACGCCTTTGGGCGTTGAAGTTACGATTTATGATGAGAAAAAACTGAAAACCATGGGGCATGCCGCGCATCTGGCCGTGGGCATGGGGTCGGATCATCCGCCGCGCCTTGTTGTTTTGCAATGGAATGGTGCCGGGAAGGCGACCCAAAAGGCAGGAAAAGGACCGATCGTTTTTGTCGGCAAGGGTTTGACCTTTGACGCGGGTGGCCTCAATCTTAAGCCGACGGGCGGAATTGAAGACATGAAACTGGACATGGCAGGGGCAGCGACGGTTGCCGGTCTGTTCATGGCTCTGGCGCGCCGCAAGGCCAGAGTGAACGCCATCGGGATTTTGGGTATGGCTGAAAATATGATTTCGGGGCATTCCTATCGGCCTTCTGACATTATCGATACTTTGTCGGGAAAGACGGTCGAGGTCGGGAATACGGACGCCGAAGGACGTCTGGTTCTGGCCGATTGTCTGACCTATGCCCAGAAAAAATTCTCACCGCGCGCGATGATTGATCTGGCGACCTTGACCGGGGCGATGATGGTGGCTTTGGGCAATGAATATTGCGGGACGTTTGTCAATGACGATGCGTTGTGGAGTCAGATGGATGAGGCCGGGCGCGAATCGGGTGAGAAAATCTGGCGGATGCCGCTGGACGAGGCATGGCGCAAGGAGGATGAGGGGACCATTTCCGATCTGGTCAATATCGGCGCGGGGCGTCCGAATGCCGGGGCTTGCACGGCTGCGGGGTTCTTGGAGCATTTCATTGAAGACGGAACGGTCTGGGCGCATATGGATATTGCGGGGGTGTCGTGGGTTAAATCCGCCCGGCCCAACCTGTCCAAAGGCGGAACAGGGTATGGGGTGCGCTTGCTGGATCGTTTGGTCGCTGCGCATTTTGAGGGGAGATGAAAAGGAGGTCCTTCACGTTATTCCAGCTTTTCCACAAAGGAATCCAGAACCCGTTTCATTCCGTCCGAATCAAAGTTGATATCAAGCTTGTTGCCTTGAACGTGCACGACTGTTCCCGCGCCGAATTTGTCGTGGTTAACCCGCGTTCCGGAAGAAAAAGCCGTCCCGGCTTTGCGGGAGATGTCCCGTGTGGTCGAGGGTGCTGACATTGGCTTTGGCGTGGCTCCGGAAGAGTCCCAGTGCGCGGATCGACCGGCGCCGTAAAGTCCTGATTCAGAACGAACATCAATGTGCTCTGCGGGAAGCTCTTCAAGAAACCGGGAGGGAATGGCGCTCGTCCAGTTTCCGTACATCTGACGGTTGGCCGCAAAGGAAATATGGGCCCGGCGGCGGGCGCGCGTGATGCCGACATAGGCCAGACGGCGTTCTTCTTCCAGCCCTGCCATGCCGTTTTCGTCCATGGTTCGCTGGGATGGAAACAGCCCGTCTTCCCAGCCCGTCAGGAAGGTTGCGTCGAATTCAAGCCCCTTGGCCGCGTGCAGAGTCATAATGCTGACCTGCCCCCCCTGTTGCGCCTGCTGATTTTCCAAAACAAGAGAGACGTGTTCCAGAAACTCGGCCAGAGATTCAAAGGCCCGCATCCCGGCCACAAGTTCCTTAAGATTTTCCACGCGCCCTGCGGCGTCCGGTGTTTTTTCTTTTTGCCAGAATCCCAGATAACCGGAGTCCTCCAGAACCATTCCGGCCAGATCCGAATGGTTCATGGTGCTCACCAAAGATCTCCAGCGTTCGAAATTTTCAAGCAGGTTGTGGATTGGACCGCGTGCGCGTTTGCTCAGATCCTCTGTTTCGCACAGGTTCAAGGCGGCCTCGTACAAACTCACGCCCGCACTCCGCGCATGAGCGTACAAGGCTTGAACGGTTGTGTCGCCAATGCCGCGTTTGGGGGTGTTGATGATGCGCTCCAGCGCCAGATCGTCGGCGGGCTGGGCAATCACGCGCAGATAGGCCAGCGCATCGCGGATTTCCTGCCTTTCGTAAAATCTTAATCCACCGATCACGCGGTACGGCAGGCCCAGTTGAATAAATCGTTCTTCAAACTCACGAGTTTGAAATCCTGCGCGGACCAGAACGGCCATCTGGTCCAGATCCCATCCTTGTGCGCGCAACCGCTCCATTTCCTCGCCGACCCAGCGCGCTTCCGCCCCGCCGTCCCACAGGCCGCGTACGATGACTTTGTCGCCTGCCCCTGATTCGGACCAGAGAGTCTTCCCCAGGCGGCTTTTATTATGGGCAATCACGCCGCCCGCTGCATTCAGAATATGACCTGTAGAGCGATAATTCTGTTCCAGCCGGATGATTTTTGCGCCGGGGAAGTCCTGCTCGAATTTCAATATGTTTCCAACTTCTGCGCCGCGCCAGCCATAAATCGACTGATCGTCGTCGCCCACGCAGCAGATGTTCCCGCTGCCTCGTGCCAGAAGGCGCAGCCAGAGATATTGCGCTGCGTTGGTGTCCTGGTATTCGTCAACGAGCAAGTATTTGAATTTATGGTGATACTGCTCCAGAACCGGAGCGTTTTTCGGGTCGCGCAGAAGGGTGATGACGTGCAGCAACAAATCCCCGAAATCACACGCATTCATGATCTTCAGGCGGGCCTGATAGGCGTGATACAAGGCTACGAGACGCCCATCGGCCATTTCTCCGCCGTCTTTGGGGCCTAGATCGCCGGGGCGCAGGGCCTTATCTTTCCACAAGCTTATCACACCGGCCATGGCGCGCGGATTCCACTTTTTGGTGTCGATATTTTCCTGTTCCATCAGGGATTTTATCAATCTGACTTGGTCATCCGCATCCAGAATGGTGAAATCCTGAGAGAGGCCGACAAGTCCCGCATGCGCGCGGAGCATCCGGGCCGAAAGGGCGTGAAATGTTCCGAGCCACCAGCCCTCAACGGTCTGCCCACCCAAAAGGGCCGAGACGCGATGTTTCATTTCCTGCGCGGCCTTGTTGGTGAAGGTCACGGCCAGAATCTGGGATGGCCAGGCCCGATTCGTGCGCAGGAGATGCGCCAACCGCGTTGTCAGAACCCGCGTTTTGCCCGTTCCCGCTCCGGCCAGCACAAGAACGGGACCGTCGAGGCTTTCCACGGCCTCGCGCTGCGGTGGATTGAGCCCGTCAAGATAAAGACAATCATCTGATCGCATTGTAGAATCGGGAGTCTGGTGTGGCATGGCAAGGAATGTCATAAGATTTTCAAGGCCCGAGGTGAGAACAAAAGAAGACCTTTTTACCCCAATCCATCTGAAAAGCGAAGCCTTTTTGATTCGATTTTCTGCGGGCTTTCCCGAAAAAAGCTTGCGCACTGGAAAATGTCTGGCATGATGCGTAAACGAAAGATTTGACTCTGTCCTTACCATCCGTATAGGTTTCCTCCCATGTATGTTGATGACAAATGGACCCCGGTCACAGGGGAAGAGCTTGCCGGTTTCCTGACCCAGATCGACCCGATTGATGGCAAGCACAAGGTTTCTGCCCAAAGCACTCAGGTGCATTGGCGGATGATGCCGTTTTATGAGCAGGTTGCCTTGATCCGGGTTCACGATCCGAACTGGATCAATCCGCGCCTGAATGTTTATTATCTGACCGAGCAGGGGAATCTCTATCGACTGAACGGTTCTTCGCCGCCGATACATGAAGTGAATGCAAAGGCTCCGGTTCGAATCACCGAAGAAAACGTCCTGGACTATCTCCGGTTTTTCTGCTTTTTCGTTCGTGGCGAGGAAGGCCCCTTTCTGGTGGCCGAGGATATCAACGATCCCTATCTGCCCAGGGATGCTGACGAAAAAACCCGTACGGTTATTCAAAGCACCATTCATCCGGCCACGTATGAAGGGAAGAACGCTCAGGGCCATTTTCTGTGCGATGCGGTTGTCTATTACTCTAATGCTCTGTTTTTGGCCAATTTTGCGGTCCAGCCGGGCGGGATGATCGAAATGACGGATGACGAGCCGGTTGCGGCGGATCTGACCTCCCGTGTCGATGCGCCGATTCAATGATTTTTTTCAGAGGGCGGCAGGTTCTCATGCCTTCTTTCCGGTCCGAGCGCGGAAATATCCTGTTTATGATTCTGGGGGCCATTATTTTGCTTGGCCTTTTGACCGTTGCCATGCGCCAGACGGCGCAGCCCGGCGGCTCTGGCGTGGATTCTGAAAAGCTAACCCTTCAGGCAACGCAGGTTCGAGCCTATGGGGCGGAGCTTGAGCATGCCGTTCAACTGGTTTTGCGCAATGGAATCAGCGAGTCCGATATCCGCTTTGCCCATCCGGACGCAAGCAGCGACTATGGTGATATTACGGATACGCCTGCGCGTCAGATTTTTGATCCGAAGGGCGGGGCCGCCGAGTATCGCCGCCCGCCTGATGGAATCAATGACGGGAGTGCGTGGGAATTTTATGGAGGCACGCAGCTTCCCGATGCGGGGAGCGAGAGGGCGGATCTGATCGCCGTTTTGCCGAAGGTAACTCAAGGATTCTGTGAAAAAATAAATGCGATGAATGATCTGGAGGGACAACCTGCGGATGACGGTCCCTTGACTGCGGCGGGGGTTTCGCCGGGAGATTGTTTGAATGTAGGGCCGCTGGGGCGGTTTGACGATGGCCAGCAATTCTATGATCCGCCAAACACCACGGACGAGGCATCTTTTACCAGAAAACCGGCGCTTGAGGGGTGTGTTCAATGTGCAACGGATGGCGCCCGGCATTTTTATCACGTTATCTTGCCACGCTGAATTTTCTTGTCCGCCTGAAGTTTGTAACTTATCCACACGTTCCTGAAGGGAAAAAACTCTTTCCTGCTTGTTCCTCTGCACGCCCCCCCTCATCATGGAGTTCTGATTCGTCTGATCGACTGTCAGATCGTCCGGGGTGCTTCCGTCCGGATGTCTTTGGGTCTTGGCCCGTCCACACTTTCCGGTTTCAGGAAGACCATAGAGGGTTTGTAAGGCGCATGAAACGGCAGACACTCCATTTGTATCAGGGTTGCATCAGGTTTGTCCGGGGAGCGGGGCAGGCGGTGTGTCTTCTGGTTTTTCTCCTCGGCGCGTCTTCCTGTTCTCTTGATACGCAAATTCATGAGAAAATTTCAGCGGATCAAAAGGAAATCGCCCAATCGCTCCGCAAGCTTGAGCCGACGACGGAAAAGCCCACGGCGCTTACGGTGGATGATCGCCCGTGGTACGGCAGTTCCGCGGTTTTTATCCAGAACGGTGAGGCGCTTCCAGCCCGCTTCAATGGCTCCGATGGTATCGTATTGACGTTCGAGCGGCCTTTAAGTCTTCGCGAGGTCGGAATTTTGCTCCAGTCCGCAACGGGTATCCGTGTTTATGCGGAATCCAACGGAGCGACAGATAATTCCAAGGGGCCGCCGAGGGTTTTTGTGCCTGCGGAAGGCGTTGAAGTCGCAGGCGGACGGATTGTCTGGCAGGGTCCGCTTTCGAATTTGCTGGATCAGGTTGCGGATACTTTTGATGCGCGCTGGACGTATGACGGGTCAGCCATTACGATTTCGGACGGGATTACCCGCACCTTTATGTTGCATGCTCTGGCCGGGGATTTGTCCTTGGGCAGCGAAATGAAGAGCGAAACGGGTGGAGATGCTCAGGCTTTGCCGACAATCAAATATTCCCGCCAGACAACTTTGGAAATATGGGGTGAAATCAAGGAAGCCGTGGATGGGATTCTGGGGGGGCGGGGAACGGTATCGTATTCGCCGTCCACGGGCACCATTACGGTCAACGGTCCACCTTCGGCTGTGGGGCGAATCGAGAGCTATCTGCGCGAGCAGAATCGTCTGCGCATGCGGCGTATTGCGGTGGCCGTGAAGGTTTTGTCGCTTCAGACCTCTGACGTGAACTCCGTAACTTTTAATTTAAGCGGGATTATCGAACGCGCGATTCGAGGCAAGCCTTTTGAGCTTAAAACCGTTGATGGCGGCTTGACCGCCGGAATCCTGCGGACTCTTCCGGCTGTGGACTCCGTCACCGGTTTTACGGCGCCTGATATTGCTGATGGTGCCACGACAGTTACGCCCAATGCGGATACTCTGACCACGATTCTGGAGGCGTCCGAAGAGATCGACAGGGTTTCGGTGACACAATCGGGTGCGATTGTCACTCTTTCCGATATTCCTGCACCGCTTCAGATCGGGCAGGTCATCAGTTACCTTCAGCGCGTGTCGACCACGACGGACAATGGCGATGTGTCAGTTTCGCTTGAGCCTGGCCAGATTACCACGGGTTTGACCATGAACGTCCTGCCGCGCGTTATTGAAAAAGATCGCGTATTGCTTAGCTTGTCGATTGGAATCAAGGAGGCACAGCAGCCTTTCAAGACTTTTTCGGCAAGTGGTGTTTCCATTCAACTGCCCGAGGTTAATGCGACAGGCTTTATGCAAAACGCTGTCTTGTCAACGGGGGAAACCCTGATTCTGGCCGGGTTTGAAAAAAACCAGAACGGTTATGGCCATGACGGGCCGCCGGGTGGACCCTTTATGGGAGGGACGCGGTCCCTTGAGCGAAGTCGGGATGTGACGGTTCTGTTGATTTCTGCCGAGATCCTGCCCGAGGAACCCTTGACCGTTCTGGGCGAATAGAAAGGGCGTTCATCATGGAACTGCGCGCCACGCCCCTTGAGCCTTCGAGGTCGCCTTCGCACTCAATTCAGGAAGACTCTGCTCCGGGCGGCGTTCTCTTTCTGAATAAAAAGCGCTATGCCGTTGGTCTGATATGGCTTGTGACGGATGACGAACGCAATGCCGATTTGCTCGGCCAGCGACTCAAGAAACTGGGGGCTGATTTTCATTGCCTGCGCGAGGGGAGCACGAATCAGCAGGGATTCGGGTTTTTGCGTCTGGGTCACCGGATGGGGATGGCTTGCGCGGCGTCTGCCGCTGCGGATGCCATGATCGGTGAGTGGCACGGTATTTTTGCCGCCGACAAGGGATGGTGGTATCTGGCCGTTCACGGGGACGCCATTGCGCCGGACGGTGATGTTCTGTTTCATTCCGAGGAAGAAGCCTATAACGCTTTTGTTCAAAAGAGCGAGGCGTATAAATGGCCTCGCTCTTACGCGCCGGCTTCGTGGAATTTGCCCGATACGCATGGCGAGATCCTTCTGGAAAAACTTCTGGAAAACGATGGGGTTTTTTCTTACCTCCGGGCGGCCAATCTGAATGCGTTTTTTGGCGGTGCGCGGCGCAAGAAGATTTTTTTAAGCGGAGCGGCTTTTTTTGTCATGGTTCTGATGGGGCTTATGGCCCTGATTGCCGCGATTTCCGGTCAGGCCAGCACCAGCAAGGGGCAGGAGTCTTTTCCCGTTGCGCTGGATGCGCCGGATATTATCAAGCCACCGCCGCCCTTGCCGGAAAAAGACCGAGGGCTGAAAGCGACCTTTGTGACGGTGAATGGTCCCCTGCCCAGCGCCGTTCTGGCAGCCTGTGCGCGGTCTTTGGATGTTATCGTCCGCCCCATTCCAGGATGGGAGTTGTCAGAAGCCGCATGTGACGCTGCGCAAGGGATCGTTCAGTGGAAACGCACGACCGGGTCTTTGGCTTCTGTTGAGGCCATCAGAGCGAACTTTCCGGAGTCTGCGCGGCTGACCTACGGGGGATCGGGCGCGTTGTTGGTGGCTATTCCGCACACAAAGTTGGATCTTCTGACACAAAATTTCATGGTTCTTCCCAAAGAAGACGCCATTCTTCTTGTTGAGCGGGCGTTTTCCTCCTATGGACAAATTCAACTCCGTTATGTTGCGCCCAAGCCTTCACGTACACCGCCAAGGCCGACCAGAGGGGCCAAAACCCCTTTGCCCAAAATGCCTCCGGAAAAGCCTCCGGTCCTGACCTTGACCTTGTCGGGGACCACGCCGCCCGCCCGGATTGAATCGGCCTTTGACCTTCCGGGCCTGACGTTGCAGAATGTGAAGTGGAATATCAAGAGTCGGGTCTGGACCTATCAGGCTGAAATTCTCGTCGAAAGTGAAACCCTCAACAATGCCGCGCCTCCACCCAGATAAAACAGCCCGCTTTTCTCTTCTGCCCCGCTTCCCGCTGGCGGGGTTGCGCCTGTCTGTCTTTCTCCTTCTGCTTTTTCTGTTTGTCGGAGGATCTTCCAGAGCGCAGGAAACGGGCTTGTCTGCTCTGGCTTCGCGTCTGATGAACGGGGGTTGGGGCGGGACTGTCGATCTGGATGATCCTTGCCCTGCGCCGGGCAGTTCGGAGACGTCCGCAGGAGATATGGCCCTTCTTCAGGCGGATATTGATCGCTTTTCCCTGTGTGCCGAGCGGGCTGAGTCCCTTAAGAAACTCAATGAGGCGACGATGGGGAAAAAAGGCGCCGAGGGGGTCGGCCCTGCCGAGCCGAACCCGTTGCTGGACAACCCCGGTTTCCGCCTCAGGAGGCCGCCCGAGGACAGGGGAAATCAAATCGCGATCCCGCCTGTTCCGGAAAAAGACCTTGAGCCACCGCGTGAACGGGAATCAAAACCGAAAAGGCTTCAGGAATGGTCTATTGTGAATATTTTTGGCTCTTCCGGTGGGCTTCAGGTGCGTTTGCGCAAGGATGACGGCTCTGTTGCGCAGGCCCGGGCGGGAGCAGTTTTGTCCGATGGCTGGACGGTCAAGCAGGTTTCGACCAGCGGCGTGGTTCTGGGCAAGGCGGGACAGCCGGATAAAACCCTGACCTGGATGGATTGACGCGCATGAAGTTCTTTGGTCTGGCCGAAAGCAGGGATCAGGAGTGGGACCCGAACATTCCCATGACGGCCGAGGGTGGCCCGTTTGATCGCGGGAATGGCTTGCGCCAACTCGCGGCCTTTTTCGCCGATGGTCGCTTTTTCGTCTCAAAATCCCATACAAATAATCCTCTCGTTCTCAGTCTCATGAGTGAAGTGCGGCTGTCCGGATATCCGGATATTCGCATCGAGCCGGTGGATATCACGCGCCTTCAGATGTGTTACGAATCGGCGAATGCCGTTCGTTCGAGTGGACGGGCGGGGCGGGACGATGTGCGGATGCGGCGCGAGGTTTTAAGTCTCGTGGGCGAGTTGTCCAAGCGCCGGGCTTCGGATATTCATATCGTTGTGGGCGAGCAATCCTGTGTGGTCCGGGCGCGGATCGACGGCTTGATGACCCATATCGCCGAATGGCCGCCGGAATTTGGTCATGGATTTTGCGCCGCTGCCTTTACGATGGCCGATGCTTCGGATGTGAACTATCAGCCCTATGAATATCAGGGCGCGCGGGTTTCCAACCGCAAGGATCTCCAGCTTCCCGAGGGCGTGATTTCCCTGCGTCTGCAATTTAACCCGACCACGTTCGGCGGACGGGCGATGATCGTCCGGATCCTGTATTCTTCGGATCAAAAACAGGCGGCGGATCTGGCCCAGCTCGGCTTTACGCCCGAGCATATGGAAGATTTCGAAACCTTGCGCGCCAAGCCCTTTGGAATCAATATTGTCGCAGGGCCGACGGGACACGGGAAATCCACAACTCTGCAACGGAATATCACCTCGATCTTACAGGAGCATAACTATAATATTGCCATCTATACCGTTGAGGATCCTCCGGAATATCCGATTCCTGGCGCAGTCCAGATGCCGGTTGTGAACGCGTCGTCTTCTGCCGAACGGGCGGAAGAGTTCAGCAAGGCTATTTCGGCGGCCCTGCGCTCCAACCCCGACCGGATCATGATCGGGGAGGTTCGGGATGCGGCCTCTGCCCAGCTTTCTTTTGAGGCCGCCATGACGGGGCACCAGGTCTGGACGACCCTGCACTCTAACGATGCCATGACCATTCCGTTTCGTCTGCGGGATTTGCATGTGGATGATTATAAACTCTGCGATCCGACTCTTCTGACCGGTCTTATTTCCCAGCGTCTGGTGCGCAAGCTCTGCCCCCACTGCGCCCTGACCACGGCGGAAGAGGACCTGTCTTTTCACCTGCTTTCGCGTCTTCAGGCGGCAAATATTCCGACAGAACGCATCCGGCGGCAAAACCCGAAAGGCTGCACGCGGTGCGGTGTCGGGAATGGCTATATCGGGCGGACGGTCATTGCGGAAATCATCATGCCGGATGTCGGGTTTATGGAGCATGTCATGAACAACCGCAAATTGGATGCCGAGCGGTACTGGCTCACTCAGCTGGGGGGGCGCAGTATGACCGAACACATGATTGATCGGGTGATGGCGGGGGAGGTTGATCCTCTCGATGCCGAGCGAATCGTGGGGCCTTTGATTCCGCCCAGACGGGATTAGAGGGCATATTATGGCGTTGCGCGGCTTTTCCTTTTTCAAACTGGCAGTCAAATATGAATTCAACGCCAAGATGCGGCGGAGATTCTATGTTAAAATGGCGCAGCTTCTGGAAAATGGAGTTTCTTTAGGACCAGCTCTGGCGCAACTTCAGTCGATTTCCGGAAAATCAAAGCGCTCGACCATGCCCCGTCTTTACGAACGCTGGCGGCGTGAGATCGAAAACGGAAAGAATTTCGGACATTGTATCGCTCCTTATGTTCCAAGCACCGAAGCCATTTTGCTTGAAACCGGGGCGGATTCGGGGCATCTCGTGGACGCGCTGCGCAACGCTGCCGAGACGTCCGAACAGCAGGCCAAGGTTCGCAATGCCATTATTTCGCAGGCATCCTACCCCGTTCTCTTGCTGTGCATGCTGGCTGCGGCCCTGTACATGATGGCGTTTACGGTCATTCCGACCTTTGCCCAGATCCTGCCCGTTGAGGAGTGGCAGGGGATTTCCTATAAGGTCGCCAAAGTTTCGATTTTTATTCAAGATTACGCTATCTTGTTGTTAACTATTTTCGGGACTATAATAGGGGGTGTGATGTATTCCCTTCCTCGATGGACGGGGCAGGGGCGGTTGATGGTCGAGGGGGTCATTCCCTGGAGCATTTACCGGATGTGGCAGGGGTCCTCTTTCCTGTTGTCGGTCGCGGCGTTGATGAATGCGGGCGTCAAGATGGACGAGGTGTCTCTGGGAAAAATCGGAAAGAACGCAGACCCCTATCTGGCCCAGAGAATCCGGGCGATCAAGCGGGGGATTGTGTCGGGCGCCAATCTGGGCGAATCGTTGCACCAGACGGGGCTTGGCTTTCCGGACCGGGAGATTATTGCTGATTTACGAATCTACGCCCAGTTGCGCGGGTTCGATAAAAATCTGGTGCGGATTACGCGGACCTGGGTTGACGAGCTTGTTGACAAGGTCAGTGGAATCATGAAGATATTGAACACGGTGGTTCTTTTTTTGATTGCCATCGTGATCGGGTGTCTGGTTGCTGCGCTGTACGGGGTTGTTCAGCAAATCCAGTCCCAGACATAAAAAATTAAAGGTGTTTTGCGTAGTGAAGGTTTACTCTTGATCCGGATACTCCGAGGAGGAAAAGCGTAATGGAACAAATTGTTTTTCAAGGCGAAGGAGCCCGGAAAGCGGAAAGCGGCTTTTCTTTGCTTGAGCTTCTTCTGGTTGTCGGCGTCGGGGCGCTTCTCCTTTTGGCGGGTATTGCGACCTATCGTCTTGTGACCCAGGGCAATGACGTGAATGATGCGGTCCGTGTTCTGACAACGATCAAGAGTCAGACCCAGAAGGCTTATCAGGGACAAAACGGCTACGGCGCAGCCGGGACGGACCTTGTCCCCATTCTTGTGGCCATGCAGGCTTTCCCGGCGGGGGTCCTTGATTCCACCGATACACCGCGCCATCCGTGGGGGGATACGATTGTTATTGAATCATCTACTGTGACCGGGGATACCCGTTCTTTTGACTTGACATTTACGAACGTGCCGAGCGATGCCTGTATCAACCTTGGTACAACCTTCGACTCCCGCGATACGGACTTTTTGGGATTGTCGGTTGGGGCCACGAACTTTGCGTCAACCGATATTATCGACCCGAACGCCTTGGTCGCGCCGTGTACGGCGGCTGCCCTTGTCAACATGGTCTGGACGTTCCGTTAATCTGATCTTCTTTTTCTCAAAGCCTGCCGGGACTTCGCGTTCCGGCGGGTTTTTTATTTTGGCTCCTGTGGCTTGACTCCTCATTTTCTGATAAATTGGCATCCCCCCTTTGAAACCGGCTGGAATGTGCTATATAGTCTTTTGTGGAGGGCGGGGTTTTCCCGTCACCTAGTTTGTGTCCAACATTTTTAAAGGAGAGAACTGACCATGCAACCTGATCGTTTCGGAAACCAGACCGTTTCGCGCGGCCTTGCCGTCGATCAAGGCCTTCGCGCCCATTTCCAGCGCGTTTATAATGTGATGGCGGGTGGGCTTGTCCTGACTGGTTTGTCGGCTTGGGTCACCTCCCAGATTCCTGCGATGGTGGGCTTTTTGCAATACGCTCAGTCGAATCCGCTGATAGGTCTTCTGATTGCCTTTTCCCCGATGATTATCATCATGTCGGTCTTTAATCCGGCCGCATCCCGTCGGATGTCCTCGGCGACGCTGTCTTTGGTATTCTTCGGGTTTTCGGCCTATTTCGGGTGGTTGTTGTCCACCATTTTTCTGGCTTTTACCGCCGAAAGCATCGCCCGTGTGTTTTTCGTGACGGCTGCAACCTTTGCGGCCATGTCGATCTGGGGATACACCACGAAGCGTGATCTGTCCGGAATGGGGTCTTTTCTGATGATGGGGATGATTGGGCTTTTGATCGCCATGGTTGTGAATATGTTTATGGCGTCCTCCATGATGTCCTTTGTCATTTCGGCGGCTGGCGTTTTGATTTACACGCTTCTGACCGCCTTTGATACCCAGAACATCAAGGAAAGCTATCACGAATCATACGGGCAGGAAGCCAACGCCAAGATGGCTGTAATGGGCTCTCTGGGCTTATATCTGAACTTCATCATGTTGTTTCAGTTTCTGCTTCAGTTCATGGGCAATCGTAACTGATGGAGCCTGTCTGGCTTTTATGAAAGGCGCGCTCCTTCCCGGCAGGGGGCGTGTTTTTCTTTTTTGGAAAGAGGTCTGGACAGGCGCGCAGGTTTCTTCTATAAGCCTCGAGGTGCTTGTTTGTGGCGCCGTCATGAGAAAGCCCAGGTAGCTCAGTCGGTAGAGCAGGTGACTGAAAATCACCGTGTCGGCGGTTCAATTCCGTCCCTGGGCACCATTCCTCATTTTTCTATTCTTTTTTGTGCAGTTTTCCTGTCCCTGTCTCACAGGCCTCTTGATTTTGAGGCCAAGAAGGATTAAGCAGAATGGCGGCCTGTTCCGTTGTCTGTGGCGTGTCCGGGCAGGTGTCATGTGTCCGGTTTTTTCCGAAAGTTCCATCTCATGAGCGACGATCTTCCTTCCTGTTCTTCCTGCTCTTGTTCGGCTGAAGAGCCCTCCAGACGTGATTTTTTATACCTGACTGCCGGAGCAATGGGCGCGGTTGGTGCGGGGGTAGCCATTGTGCCGATGGTGGATTCTCTGAATCCTGCGGCGGATACGCTGGCTCTGGCCTCGGTTGAGGTGGATTTGAGTTCTATTCCCGTTGGCGAATCCAAAACGGTCATGTGGCGTGGAAAACCTGTTTTTGTCCGCCACAGAACGCCCGAGCAGATCAAGTCCGCGGAGGAGGTGGATGTTTCTACCTTGCGTGACCCTCAATCTGACAAGGATCGGGTCAAGCGGCCGGAATGGCTTGTGACGATCGGTGTGTGTACGCATCTGGGCTGTGTTCCTCTGGGGCAAAAAGACACCGATCCGCATGGCGATTTCGGCGGGTGGTTTTGTCCCTGTCACGGGTCGCACTATGATTCTTCTGGTCGCATCCGCAAGGGGCCTGCGCCATTGAATCTGGCGGTGCCGTCTTATGTTTTTCTAACGGATACGACGATCCGGATCGGGTAAGGGAGGCGTTTTTTTCATGAGCAGTGCCCAGCGAGCATCCTTCTCCAATCCGGTCGTGAGCTGGATTGACTCACGACTGCCGATTTTTACAATGATAACAAAGGAGTACGGAGTTTTTCCGACGCCCAGAAACTTTAATTATTTCTGGAATTTCGGTGCGATTGCGATGGTGATGCTTGTCACGATGATTTTGACGGGCATTTTTCTGGCCATGCATTATACGGCGAACACAGGTCTGGCTTTTGATTCCGTTGAGCGAATCATGCGCGATGTGAATCACGGATGGATGATTCGCTACCTTCATATGAACGGCGCGAGTATGTTT
>JACKIV010000004.1 GCA_020638285.1 Rhodospirillales bacterium
GACCCTGACGGTTCCCGAACATAACGCGCCGTTTGCGAGCCTGCAAGGCACCGGATCGGGATTCGGGTGCGTGGAGGGTCAGGCGGCCTACGGTGGCGTGATCGCCAAGTGCGATGCCTTCGGCGCGGGCAAGCATTTCATCGTCACACCGGGGGGCTGCACGAACAGCACCACCCCGACCTGCGCGGGCGGGAACGATACGGTGACGAAGGCGTGGTCGAATGTGGCGGGGAACAATGTGTCGTCTCTGGCCGGATCGACGACGGACGGTCCTCAGAACACGGTCAATCTGATGCAGCTGCACAATGCGGGCGGGTCGGCTCCGGCCTTTTACCATGCGGCGGCGTACTGCGCGAACATGAATTACGGGGGGTACACGGATTGGTATCTCCCGGCGTCCGATGAGATGGTCAATTTCTTCTATCCCAACCGGGTGGCCGTGGGGGGGTATGTGAGTGCGTCTTATTGGACCTCTAATCCGGGAAGTGTACTGCCTCTTCCCAATGCTCGTTTTCTTGGGGTAACGGGGGCTACGGCGGAGATGGGGAAAGTAACATCTTACCTCATCCGCTGCGCCCGGCGGGAAGGGGTGGCGGAGCCTGGGCCGCAAGCCGACACGACGCCGGACGCTACGGTGATTTTCCCCACGGCCTTTGCGGCGAGCGCCGGGGCGCGGACGTCTTCGGCGGTGGTGACGGTCACGGGGATCACGCCGGGGACGGCGGTTTCGGTGTCCGGCCCCGGAAATCCGACGATCAAGATCAATGGCGGGGCGGAGGTCGCCAGCGGCACAGTCCAGTGGAACGACACGGTGCAGGTCGTGATGGACTCTCCCGCCGCGAACGGGCGGAGCGAGGCCAGCGTCACCATCGGCACGGCGACCTTGCCCTTTAGCGTTATCACACGCGGCAATTGCGGCGGCTCCTGCGCCGGGGTGGACAAACGCGTGTTTGTGACCTCGACGACCTATACCGGAAATCTGGGCGGCCTTGCCGGGGCGGATGCCAAGTGTCAGGCCCGCGCCGATGCGGCGTCTCTGGGTGGAACGTGGAAGGCTATTTTGACAGGGAGCAATTCTGCAGCGGACTGGGCGGCACACAGGATGGATTATAACTGGGATCGTCTGGTGAACATGAACGGACAGGTGGTGGCAACCAGCCCGGCGGATCTGTGGGATGGGACGATTTCGAATTCTATCAAATATGATGCAAATGCTGTCGCTCAGACAGGCTTGGTCTGGAGCGCAAGTGGAGCGGCAGGGGATCCTTGGGACGGGAATTATAATTTTTGCCAGAACTGGACGGCTGCTACTGGCAGTAGAGCAACAGCAGTCGGGCAGGCTACATCCTCGGACAGCCAGTGGATTGCCTTTGATAACACTACAGCTAATGGGCAGTGTTCGACAGGGCATCGCCTCTATTGCCAGGAAGTCACCGCCCCCGGCGTGATTCTGGCGATCACGCCTGCCATACAAAACAGCATGGACGTGACGGGACC
Organism: Rhodospirillales bacterium; assembly: GCA_020638285.1. Taxonomy (GTDB): domain Bacteria; phylum Pseudomonadota; class Alphaproteobacteria; order Micavibrionales; family Micavibrionaceae; genus JACKIV01. The sequence continues at coordinate 1,498 of JACKIV010000004.1, forward strand.
GGGGGCTCCGGCGACGGGGTCTGCGGTGACGTTCACGGTTCAGAACACCGGGACGGGGGCGTCTGCGCCGCTGGCCATGTCCATGGACAATGTGACCAACTTTGAAATCCTCAACGACACCTGCACGGGGAATATTCTGGCGCCTGCCGCGACCTGTACGCTCGATGTCCGCCCGCGGGCCTATGCGAACGGGACATACAATGGCGTGTTGAGCGCGGCGTCTTCGGGCGCGGCGACGGCGACGGCGGCTTTGGATGGCACGGCGAGCAGCTTCCTCTACACGGCGGGCCAGTGGTATCTGGGCGTGGATCCGGGGGATATTTATTACTCCGACGGCCCGGTGGGGATCGGCACGAACGATCCGGATGTGTCTCTGGACATCGCGGGAACGGACGCCTTGATCATCCCGCGCGGGACGACGGCCCAGCGGCCCGGAACGCCCGTCAACGGCATGATCCGGTACAACACCACCGTTGAAGCCTTCGAAGTTTATGAAAACGGCGCGTGGGTGGCCATGGGCGCGGCGGTGTCGGACGTGCGGCTGAAAACCGATATCAAGCCGCTCGACCGGATGGAGATCGTGGATAAGCTGATGCAGATCGACACCTATTCCTTCCGCCTCAAGGCCGATCAGACGGGCCGCGAGAATATGGGGGTCATCGCGCAGGAAATCGAGAAAATCTTCCCCGATCTGGTAGACGGCGAGGGCGATGAGATCCGCAGCGTGCATTATGTCGAGCTGATTGCGCCCTTGATCGAAACCGCGCAATATCTCAAGGGTGAGAACGACGCCATGAAGGAAGATGTCTCGGAATTGAAAGACCAGGTGGCATTGCTCAACAAAGCCGCCGTGGGAAGCACGGGCAAGGCGTCGATGGACGGATGGGCGATGCTGCTTCTGGGGCTGTTGTTCGGGGGGAACGCGGTGCTGCTGGTCCGTTTCGGGCGGCGCGATAAAAGACAATAGAATGGTGGAGCAGAGGAGGATCGAACTCCCGACCTCGTCATTGCGAACGACGCGCTCTCCCAGCTGAGCTACTGCCCCGATCCTTGGAAAAAACAGGAACGAAACAGGGTTCTACACAAAAACGGTCCGCCGCGCCAGAGTCTTTTTTCAAAATCGGGAACCATCTGGAAATAAATGATTTTTTCTTTGTCTGACTCAATCCGTCTCTTCAAAAAGATAGTCTTCCTCAATAAATCTCCGGGCCAGAGGGGTGACGATATGCGCCTTTCCGGTGGTTAGAAATCGGCAACGGGGGAATCTCGGTGCCGCAGGGTCGCGGGGGGCCGGATCAAATTCCGGGTGACGGGCCAGATAGACCGCCAGACCTTCGGCGACGGCCTGAGGCTGGGAGACAATCGGCACATGGGCGGGCAAGGCGGCGCGAAACAGGTCTGTCACAAGGGCATAATGGGTGCAGCCCAGAATAACCCAGTCCGGATCGGCTCCACCATTACGCGCATATAATTGGCCCACGTAACGGGCGATCATGTGACGCAGCGTGTCTTCGCTTGCGCCGGATTCGATCTGCCCGGCCAGAGCGGGGCAGGGGTGCTGGAGGACTTTTAAGGACGGCGCGCGCTTGGCGATTTCGATCGGATAAACCGCGCTGTCGACTGTGCGGGCCGTGGCAAATATCGCGACCGTTCCGATGGGTGAGGGATCCGGCGCGGCGGCGGCGTCCCACTTTATTCCCGTAATAGCCTCGACGGTGGGAACCAGAATGCCCAGCGCGTTCCGCCCCGGCCAGCGATCAGGAAGCCATGCACGCTGGACCGGGCGCAAAGCCACCACGGACACCGTGTTGCATCCAATAATGGCCAGTCGGCACCCGGCACGGTAAAGACGATCCAGATTGGCATGCGTCAGGCCCAGAATTTCGGTAGCGGATTTGTTTCCATAAGGCGCATTTGCATGATCGGCCAGATACAGAAAATTCCGCTCCGGTAATCGTGTGGCGAGTGCCCGGAGGATCGTCAAGCCACCCAGACCCGAATCAAAAACGCCAATCATCCGAACGCTCCCTTGACGTGAGAAGCATCACGTCAGAAACGGGCGGACTTCTGCGCCCCAGTCCTCGACCTTCCGGTCAATACGGAATTCCAGAATATTGTGGATCATCCATCCTTCCGGGCCGCCGCGATGCAGGCGTGCAATGATACAGGCGGTTTTTCCCGGCGCGCCGGGTTTGCCCAGATCGGACCGGAGAAGCTCTACATCCGTCAACCCGTCCATGATGCGCGCTTGCGGCGTTGCAATTTTCTCGAAACTCTGTCCGCTCTGACAGATGGCAAGAAAAACAAGGTGGTGGATGGGGGCGGGTAAATCTTTTAATTCAACGGAAATCGTCTCGTCGTCTGTGTCTCCCACGCCGCGCGTTTCATCTCCGCCGTGATAGATTTTTCCGGATCGGTCGATGGATTCCTGAGGATCCGGCGAAACCGCATCAATGAGTGTGCCTTCTGAGTCAAAAATCAGGCAGACCAGATCCAGATCGTAGGTTTCCGTGACCGTCTGGAAATTTCCTTCGACCTTGTGAATATGGGGGTTTTCATAGCCTTCTTCTTCGGGGCTTGCCTGTTTTTGGGCAGGCGCAGCGGGCTTGCTTTTGCGGGCGGACGTTTGTGTCTGCATGCGCGAGTCCCAGTTCAGGGCCACGATAATTCTCTGGCGCGCCTCGCGGGAGTAGAGTAACGGGATGGACTTGCCTTTTTCAGGCATGGGAATGCGGGTTTCGTCAGTCAAGATAGTTCTCGTCTTTCAGTTTTTTGTTCTGGGCAAGGTCGGCGCGCAGGAGAATGAAAAAGCCATCCAGAAGGGCCAGAATGACAATCGAGACCTCTGCCTTGATGAATATATCCCAAGGCAGCATCTGAAGCCAGATCTGATCCAGAATCAGGGCCGCGCTCGCAAACGCCATACCGACAAGGGCATAGACAAGAAAATTATGGAGGTTTACGGGCTTATCGTCTTTCTGCAAGGTTCCGCTCCATAATCACAAGGAAAGCCTCCCGGCTCCAGAACCCGAATGTCCGGCGGCTTTCCCGTTCCATTGTAATCACGCGCCACCCTTCGCGAGCGTTGCGGTTCAGAAAATCGGAAAACCGCTCCGGATCCACCTTTGATCCGGCCAGAAAAATCGACCCGAGAATTCCTTCGCGGTAAAGAATGACTTTGTATTCGACGGATTGAGGGGTCATCAGAATTAGGCTTTCGGTGTTTGGCTGAGTATTGCGCTTCCAGTGATATGGTAATCTTCTAGGAATTGTGTCAGGGATGTTTTCCATTCCCCGTCAAATTTTAGGTATTGGGCAATCGGAGAAAAGAACCATTCGCCATCGTTTTTGTAAAGAGTGCAAAAGGCAAAACCGTCGGCCTGATCCGAAGAGACCAAGGTCTCCAGAAGCGTTTGCTCTGATGCGGAGTCTACAAGGCGGACTTTCAGATTTGAAATTTTGTTGAAAGAATGCCTGCAGTCATTTGAGACGGAAAACACAAAAAAGGAATAGAGGTCAGGAAGTTTTTTAAGCTCTATATGAATAGTTTCATCATCATATACACCGATACCGGTTTCTTCTTCTCCGCTGTGATAGATTTTTCCGTCGGGAGAGATAAGTTTTCGAGTCTCTGGGGATATCTCAAAGAGGAAATTCCGATTGATGTCATAAGCAAAGCAATGCAGGTCAATATCAAAATGTGAAAAATCTTCATCCCGTCCGGGTAAATCTTTTTCTTTTTTACTAAAGAACGGGCCCTCTAGTCTTGACAGAAAAAGGGATAGAAAGACTGCGGTGCCTATGGCGAGGGGTAGAGCGAGAAAAAGAAGACGTATGCTGTCGAATGCAAGGAAAAGGCCCCAAGAGTAAAAAAACAGGAAAATGAAAGACAAGATGAGAATCTCTGTTTTGGGAATATCTTCCAATTTTAGAAAAAACTGAGAGCCTTTACCGAGTTTGGAGCCCGGGTGGTAGGCATTGTCCCAAGAAAGGCCAACGTACACTCTTCCAGAGATGGATTTTGAGAGGTCCAGTTTGACAGATCCACGTGCCTCTTGATTCATAGAGATTCCCCCAGCTTCTTTTTCAAAATCTCGTTGACTGCTGTCGGATTGGCTTTGCCGCCGGATTTTTTCATGGCCAACCCCACGAGGAATCCGAAGACTTTCTGATTCCCGGCGCGATAATCCTCTACGATCTTCGGATTTTCTGCCAGAACATCGGCGACGACGGACTCAATGGCGCCGGTGTCCGTAACCTGCTTTAACCCTCTGGATTCGATGATGGAATCCGGGCTGTTTCCGCTGGAGACCATATCGGCGAAGACATCCTTGGCGATTTTGCCGTTGATGGTCCCGTCCATGATCCGGCCCACGAGCGTGCCCAGATTTTTGGCGGAAACGGGCGAATCGGAAATGGTTTTCCCGTCCTTGTTCAACAGGCCCAGAAGTTCGTTGATGACCCAGTTGGCCACCAGTTTCGCATCGCGCCCTTTTGCAGCCGTTTCAAAATAATCGGCGCGCGGGCGTTCGGCAATCAGGATGCTCGAATCATACAGGGACAGTCCGTAATCCTTCATGAAACGGTGTTTTTTCTGATCCGGAAGTTCGGGCAGGGTTTGCTTGATCTGCGCGATCCACTCGGATGTCAGATGCAAGGGCAACAGATCCGGGTCCGGGAAATAGCGATAATCGTGCGCGTCCTCTTTCGAGCGCATGGAGCGGGTCTCGCCCTTGGCCGGATCCCACAGGCGCGTTTCCTGACGGATGGTTCCTCCGCCCTCGATAACGTCGACCTGGCGGCGGGATTCATAGTCGATAGCCATCTGCACCGCTTTGATCGAATTGACATTTTTGATCTCGCAGCGCGTGCCAAGTTCCGCGCCGGGCTTGCGGACCGAGACGTTCACATCCGCGCGCATGGAGCCTTCCTCAAGGTTCCCGTCGCAGGTGCCCAGATAGCGCAAAATCATCCGCAGCTTGGCCAGATAGGCGCAGGCTTCGTCCGCCCCGCGAATGTCGGGTTCGGAGACGATTTCCATCAACGGCGTTCCGGCGCGGTTCAGGTCCACAAAACTTTTGGACGGGTGCTGGTCGTGCAGGGACTTGCCCGCGTCTTGCTCCATGTGCAGCCGGGTGATGCCGATGGTCTTGACCGATCCGTCGGGCAGGTCGATCTCGATTTCACCTTTTCCGACAATGGGATGCTGGTACTGAGAAATCTGGTATCCTTGCGGCAGGTCCGGATAGAAATAATTCTTTCGTTCAAAGACCGATGTTTTGTTGATCTGTGCATTCAGTCCGAGCCCGGTCCGAACGGCCTGCTCAACACAATATTCATTCAAAACAGGGAGCATGCCGGGCATGGCCGCATCGACGGGGCTGACATGCGCGTTGGGCGCGCCGCCAAAGGTCGCCGAAGCGCCGGAAAACAGCTTGGCATGAGAGGTCGTCTGGGCGTGGACCTCCATCCCGATCACGATTTCCCATTCTCCCGTCTCACCTTTGACGCGTTCGGCCATGGCTTCGTTTTTCCTCTTTATTCAAAGTGTTATTATTGTCTGTATTTCATCATGCAGGACATGGTAAAGTCCTGTGACGCTTTCTGGAATTCCGGGCTGCTCATCAATGGTCCCATAGGGTCGGTGATGAAGGGATTGTCTTTCAAGGCGTTGCGGATGGTCTGCGGGCCTTCCTCGGCGACATATTCGGCTGTCTCTGAGGCCATACAGCCGCACAGACCTTCAAAATTCTTGAAGTTCGGAACATTCGATTTGTTCTTGACGCAGTTGTCATAGACAAGATCCCGGATGGGAAATTCCATGCAGGGCGTATAGACCTCGATCAGCATCTTGTTAAGCGCCAGCCGTCCGGCCTCGTCATTTTGCGTCATGGTGCGCATTTCCTCAACGGTGAGACTTTTCATCATGCGCGCGGCGGTGCAGGTGCACAGCATATCCTTGGTTTTGTCCGACAGGATGGGGTTGGGCTTGCCCATGCAGTTCTGGTAATAGGTGTCTGCCAATTCCTTGGTCACGGCCGTTCCTTCGGCGCGGGTTGGCGCAGGGATGGCAAAAACCAGCAGGGCCAGCGTGAGAACAAAGCCGATGGTTAAACATTTCATTGTCCGGTCCTTTTCTTTCCAGAGGAACATCATGCGGCTTTTTCCGAAACCATTCCGGGCAGGGCCGTGAAACAGGCGGCGCGTTCAATCTCCTGTGCGACACGCAGGACGGTTTCCTCGTCCCACGCCTTGCCGATGATTTGAAGCCCCAGCGGCAGTCCATCGGCATCCAGACCCGCCGGAACGGACATGCCCGGCAATCCCGCGAGCGAGGCGGGAATCGTAAACACATCGTTCAGATACATTTTAACCGGATCGTCCTGATTTTCGCCAATTCCGAAGGCTGCGGAGGGGGCGGTCGGGGCCAGAATCGCATCGCACTGCTCGAAAGCTGCCGTAAAATCGTTGCGAATCAGACGGCGGACCTTCTGGGCCTTGGTATAATAGGCGTCATAATATCCGGAAGAGAGGACATAAGTCCCGATCATGATCCGCCGGGTCACTTCGGCCCCGAACCCTTCTGCGCGGGTCTTTTCGTACATGTCGGTCAGATCCCGCCCTTCGATGCGTAGGCCATAGCGCACGCCATCGTATCGGGCCAGATTGGACGAACACTCGGCGGGGGCGACGATGTAATATGTCGGCAGGGCATATTCCGTATGGGGCAGGGTGATATCGACAATCTGCGCCCCTGCATCCTTCAGCCATACTGTGCCCTTTTCCCACAGAGCCGCAATGTCGGCGGGCATGCCGTCCATACGGTATTCTTTCGGGATACCGATTTTCAGGCCCTTGACGGATTTTCCAGAGGACAAGGCCGCGCGCCAGTCAGGAACGGGCCGGTTGGCGGAGGTGCTGTCTTTCGGGTCGTACCCGGCGCAGGATTGCAGCAAAATAGCGCAGTCTTCCACGCTGCGCGCAAAGACTCCGGGCTGGTCAAGCGAGGAGGCAAAGGCGATGACGCCCCAGCGTGAGCAACGGCCATAGGTTGGCTTGATTCCGGAAATTCCGCAGAAAGCCGCAGGCTGGCGAATCGATCCGCCCGTGTCGGTGCCCGTTGCGCCCATGGCGATTCGCGCGGCCACGGCGGCAGCCGATCCGCCCGAGGATCCGCCGGGGACGAGGGGAACATCCGGCGCACTCCGGCGTCTCCACGGGTTCAGGACGTTTCCAAAGGGGCTGGTGGTATTGGACGATCCCATGGCGAATTCGTCCAGATTGGCCTTGCCCAGCATCACCGCGCCGTCCCGAAACAGATTCGCCGTCACGGTCGATTCATAAGGGGGAACGAAATTATGCAGGATTTTGCTGGCCGCCGTGGTCCGGGTGCCTTTGGTGCAGAACAGATCCTTGATGGCCAGAGGGATGCCGTCAATCGGCCCGGCCTTGCCCGCCGCGCGGCGTTTGTCGGACTCTTCGGCCTGTTGAAGTGCGATTTCCGGCGTTTGTGTAATATAGGAATTCAGGCTCTGCGCATCCTGTCCGGCGGCGATATGCCGTTCGGTCAACTCTCGTGCCGTAAAGTCTTTTTTCGCAAGTCCATCAAGGGCCTGTGCGATTGTTAAACAGCTCAGATCGTCTTTCATCTGTTCGCTTTCCGCGGTTTTATCTTTGGCGGATTTTCCGCCGGTTTTCTTTGAAAAAGCCTAAAAGCCTTCCTTTGTTTAACATCCCTTTTCAAAAAAGGCGAGAGGGAGCATAGGGCAGAAGGCAAAAGATCAGGCCATACAGTCAAGGTTCTGCGGTTTGAAACGCGGGGGGAGAACGGATTTGATATAAATCGGTGTCCCGGTCCCGTCAGCCTCAAGACGCCAGACACGCATGGATTTTCCAAGCTCCGGATAATCGTTCAAAAGGATCGTGTGTTGAAAATGGTTGATGCCTTTCTTTTCTGCATTCGTGTGCCCGTGGACCTGAATCCACTCGGTTCCATTTACGGCGGCGTTGAAACTGTGGTGCATGACAACGGGGCCGTCGAAAAGCTCTTTCAGGTCTTTTGTCGCTTCTCCGCGAAATTCCCGTGAGGGGTGGGTTAGAAAGCGTCGTGGCAAATCCAGAACGCCGCCATGACAACACAGGACTTTTTTCCGGCCATACTGGTAAACAAAAACGTCTCGCAGTTTTTTACAGAAATCATAGGCCATCTCGCGCGTTACGCCTGCGCCCAGAAGTTGCGGCAATGTGGCATCCCGAAATTCGGCGATCTTGAGGGGACGCCCGTTTGCAAAGCGGATGAGGTCACTTTCATGATTTCCCCAAAGAAGCATGACGTTTTCCCGATTCATCAGGTCGTCATGCAGGCGCAGGAAAACGGAATCGTTCTGCGGTCCCCGGTCGAGGTAATCTCCGCAGAAAATATAGAAGCTTTCCGGGTCGAAATATTGATTGAGGAAATCTTCAAGGGGCGCGCTACACCCCTGAATGTCTCCGATGTGATAGACGGATTTGTATTTTGACAGGTCGACGATCGGGAAAAGATTGCGATCCAGCCATGTTTTGACGTTCATGCCGGGGGTGATCTTGTCAAGGTTCCAGTTTTTGCAGTTCCTGAAAGGTTTCGGTAGGGGTGGTGGTTCCGGATTCCCTGAAACGTCTATAAAAACAATCTTGTACAGGTATTTTTGACGCAGAAGATCAAGTTCCTCGGTGTGGCGGTCCTGATCGAAACCGGGAATGGCAGCAAAAGCTCCATTTTTCATTTTGAGCCGGAGGGAATAGACATTACCCATCGGCGCCATGTCGTCGAGAAGGTCATGTCGTGTGATAAAATCATCCAGTTTTTGCGGAGATGTTTTGTGCAGGACAAGAGCCATTCTCACGTCAAGGATCCTCCGGACTGTCTCTGTAAAACAGGAAGCCGTCTGTTCGCGGGGTCAGAGTGTACAGGATCTTTTGAGGAGATCAAGGGGCCGTGGAAAATACAGGCCGCTTGTGAAAATGTACGGGGATAACGGGAAACTCCGCTTTGACAAGTGCGAAACAATGGTGGACACTGTCACACTGTTAAGGTACGCAGAGCGTTAGTTGTAATCAGAAAAACCCATGCCAGACAAAAAACCGGATCAGGAGCCATCAATCGAGGAAATCCTCGCCTCTATTCGTCAGATTATTTCTGACGAGGATGGGGAAGGGGCTTCCGCGCCGCCTGCTTCTGATGCTCCGTCTTCTGTGCCTGAGTCGCCCGTTCCACCTGCGAATGACGATGTTATTGACTTGACAGAGAAGATCGAGCCTGAGCCTGAAGTCGAACCCATTCCTTCTTTTCTGGAGGATCCCGTAGAGGAAGCCCCTCCTGCTGCGCCGCTGCCAGAGCCGGATCCTATTCACGTTGATCTGAGGGAGCAGGAAGAGGACGTGTCCGCTTTACCCCCGTCAGAGCCGGAACCTCCGGATTTTGACAATGTTCCGGAGACGCCGGAGGATGTCCCCGATTCGATCCTGACGGATCGGGCGGCAGGGGCGGCGCTTGCGGCGTTCTCAAAGCTGACGGGCAGTATGCCGATTCGCAGCCCCGATTCTCCGGGACAGGGGACGCTGGAGGATATCGTGCGCGATATGCTGCGTCCGATGTTGCGGACATGGCTTGACGACAATCTGCCGCCGATTATCGAAAGACTCGTCCGGCGCGAACTGGAAAAACTTGCCCGTCAGGCGATGGAAGATTAACCCTTTCGGTCCCGAAAACAGGCGTTTTCCCTTCTCTTTTGGCCCTGTCTTTTTCCCGAATTTTCTTTATTAACATTATTATGTTAATCTAATCCATGTAGATTCCGGGGTCTGGAAACAGGTTTTTGAGGAGAGGTGATGGGGCCTTCCGCCTTCCGGCAAAATGCACAGGATATGGGCGATCCCCGAAAACGGGATCCGAAACCCGATAGGCCGGCTTCCGATGCCGATCAGGGGCAAATCCTCCATCGCACGATGACCGTGGATGGGGTCACCCGGACATATGATATTTACGTCCCCAACAGTGTCGCGGATAAAATCGGGAAAGAGGGGCTGGATAACACCCCGGTTATCTATGGTTTTCATGGCACAGGGGGAAACAGTAATTCTACGGTACAGGGTAATATCAATCTGGCAAAAGTTGCCAATGAAACGGGCAGTATTCTGATCGCTCCTCAGGCATTGGGGCAAAATGATCCTTCTTCGTCTCAGGATCCGAAGACAAATCCTTCCCACTGGCATGTCGAGGGACAGGGTCAGAAAGGCCCGCCCGTCGATGACGTCAAATTTATAAAAGGCATTCAGATGGATGCAGAAAATGCCCTTTACGGTGAGTTCGGCGGGGGGCAGCCACGGGAAGATTTCGGGAAAATAGACGATATCAAACTCGTCGGAATGTCGAACGGCTCTGTTCTGGCGGCGGACATAGCGGCGAATCCGAAAACATATCTGCGGGATGGAACCACCGTTTCCGGTGGCGCTTTTGTAACGGCAACGCAAGAGGTTGATTTGCATGAGGGCAACGCACCGACACACATCGCCGGAGAACAATTGTTTACCTTCGGGATGAAGGATGCCGAGGCGACGGGACGCCTTTTCCAGAGCGACCCGAATGCCGAGAATGACTGGATGGACTCAGCCAACCTCTCAAGAAAGGAGAGACGGGAATACGACAATCTTGAGACGAACGATGACAAGGCGCAATTTGCGTTGGAGCATCAGGGAAAAGCCGACCCGGAAACGGGGCGGACGGTTCTGGAAGGGATGCTTTATAACGACTATCGCCAAAGAGTCGTCAGCGCCGCTGCGGCGCAGGGGGTAATGATCTCGGATCAGGATTTTGATGCGGCCATGCAGAAAACGGAATGGGGAACTTCGGGGCATATCAAGGCGACATCGGACGATGGCACGCACAGCGTGGACATGCGAATCGACATGGTTCAGAACATGGGGCATGAGTCTCCGAACAAGAAGGCCGACGTGGATCGGACTGGATATGACGCCAACGACAGAATGGCGGGGTCCATGAGCGGTACTCTGGACATCGGCGAACCCCCGCCGGATGGTGGTCTGAGGCTGGCTGATCCTGATGCAAAAACAGACATTCAGACGGCAGCGACCCGGACGCTCAATCTGTCTTCTCCCGGTCTTGGGTAGAGAGGGGCCTGTTATGTCTCCGGCTTCACAAAAACCCGGTCGCAATAGAGGCATTCAACACGGGGGTGTCCGTTGAAGGTGTAGTAGACCGCCGGGTGTCCGAGCGCGCCCCCGCCACCATTACAGCATACGGTGTCGATATCGCTTCCGACAGAAATGGTCTCGGGGTCAGGGTGTGGCTGCATGGCTATTTTACCGAATGCGGGTTTACGGTTTCTTTGCAAAGAAAGGCGTACAATGCGTCCGGGGCGTAAGCCTTCAGAGCACCATGACCTTTTCAGGATTGTTTCTAGCACATGCGCGCACCGGATACCATCCGCATTGATCCATCCCGCTTTGTGGACAATCCGTCTACAGGTGGACGTCCTGATTTTTATATGGTCGCGCAGGTTCGTGTTTCGGAAATACTCCGAAGCTGGAAAGGGAGTTTGTTTAGTCATGAATGGCTCCGCCCGGACGGAGCGCTTAAGGATCCTGGTGAACTGCGCGAGCGGGAATTTTTGCTCCGCGAATCTGCCGAGAAACGGATTCGTGCCGGAGGGCCTCTGGAACGGCCTGTTCTGGGGATCGGGATTGGCGATAATGTGGAGATCGGGAGTGGAAAAGATCTGTTTTTGACACTGGCCGGTCTGGGCGTCGCCGTTATCGAGGTTCATATTCCGAAAACGCACAGGAAGGATTTCCGTTCGTTTCTGATCGGTGTAGACTAAGGCTCATGATATCTCTCTCTCCTTCTGCCGAGCGCGGCAACGTGTTTTTCTATATTATGGTGGCGATCGTCCTGTTCGCGGCCCTTTCCTATGCCGTTTCGCAAAGCAATCGGGGCAGCATTGCGGCCATGTCGGAGGAGCAGGCCCGCCTTGCTGCAACGGAAGTTCTGGAATATGCAAGCGTTCTGTCCAATGCTACGGCGCAGCTGCGCCTGCGGGGGTACAAGGATACAGGCGTGAGTTACGAAAATCCGGTTGTGGCTGGATACGCCAACGTCAATTGCGCTGATGAGGCATGCAAGGTTTTTTCAACCGAAGGGGGCGGGGTGTCTTACAAGACGCCGCCAAAGGATTGGCTGGATACCTCGCATGCCGCCGAATCGGGGTATGGCGCGTGGATTTTCTCCGGGGAAAACGAGGTCGAACAGGTCGGCACGGATGGGTCGAGTGCTGCGAACAAGGAATTAATCGCGTTTTTGCCCTATGTCAAAAAAGCCGTTTGTATCGAGATTAACAAGAAAACAGGTGTGACGAATCCTTTGGGCGATCCACCGCGTGAGGCGGATACGATTGCCGATTATACATCTCTTTTTTCCGGAACCTATGTCCACGGCGAATCACTGACCTTACCGGATCCCGACAAGGGAAAAAATGCAGGGTGTTTCGAGGGAGGCGGGTCTCCGGCGATTGGAACATATCATTTTTATCAAGTCCTTATGGCGCGTTGAGGGCCGCTCGCCTTTCCCTGTTGCAATCGGTCCGGCGGTGTGGCAGGGATAAGCCTTGTATTGGCCGAACCGAAAAACGCTCTAACGCGAGGGATTTTCATGCGCAACCTTTTTCGTACTCTTGCCCTGAGCCTGGGAGGGCTCGTTGTGATGACAGCTTCTTCTTTTGCTCAGACGCCCGCCACTGATCCGGCGAACACGTTGACACTTACCCTTTCGACAGGCGGGCCTGTGGTCATTCAGCTTTTGCCTGATCTTGCGCCCAGGCATGTCGAGCGCGTCAAGACTCTGGCGGCGGAAGGGTTTTATAATGGTCTCAAATTTCACCGCGTGATTGAAGGCTTTATGGCCCAGACAGGCGATCCTACGGGGACCGGCTCGGGCGGCTCAAAATATGGCGATCTTCCGGCGGAGTTCAGTCAGTACGCCTATAAGCGCGGGACGGTCGGCGCGGCGCGCACGAGTGATCCGAACAGCGCCAATTCGCAGTTTTTCTTTTGTTTCACCGATGATGGATGCAGCTTCCTGACGGGTCAATATACGGTCTGGGGACAGATCACATCCGGTATGGAGTTTGTGGACAAAATCGCACGCGGCGAGCCACCGGCGAATCCGGATACCATTGTCAAGGTTGAGCTTGGCGCTCCGGCCCAGTAGTCACGTATCATTATTTCTCCTGATTTTCCGCCCTTCTTTCCTCTTCGGAAAGAGGGGCGGTTGTCTTTCCTTCTGAGATTTTTTCAAAATCTCTTGGCTTTTCCGCGTGTTGAAGGTAAAACCTCGGCCATGTCATCGGGAAGGGTCGCCATTATTGATTACGGGTCGGGCAATTTGCGCTCGGCGGCGCGGGCGTTTGAGCGCGCCATCCTTGACTCTGGCCTGAATTTTACTGTTGTGGTTACGGCGGATGCGCAGGCTGTTCGTGATGCGGCGCGGATCGTTTTGCCGGGCCAGGGCGCGTTCGGGGACTGTATCGGGGGACTGAATGCCCTGCCGGGAATGCGCGAGGCGCTTCAGAGCGCCGTTTTTGAGGGCGGAACGCCGTTTCTGGGGATCTGCGTGGGACTCCAGCTTATGGCAACGCAAGGCCTTGAACACGGGATTCATGCCGGTCTGAACTGGATTCCGGGGCAAGTCCGCCGCATCACCCCGTCGGATCCGACCCTGAAAATCCCTCATATGGGATGGAACACGATCCGGCCTTTTGCTGCAGGGCAGGAACGATTTTTGCACCCCGTTCTGAAATCTGTAACCCCTTCGGATCACTTCTATTTTGTGCATTCTTATGCTCTGGAATGTGCGGTTCCGAATCACTGTCTCGCAGGTGCAGAATACGGAGGAACTGTTCCCGCCATTGCCGGATGTGGTAACATGATGGGTGTGCAGTTTCATCCGGAAAAAAGCCAGAAACCGGGGCTTGCCCTGATTGCGGACTTCCTGCGATGGAGTCCTTGAAAAAAGCGCATTGTTTCTGGTGTGAGTTTTTCCCTGTCTTTCCGGATTGTGGCTTGTGCCTTGGGACGCCCTCGAACACAAGGAGACGCCTATGGAAAATTCTGTTCTCCAGTCCGGAAAACCCGCGTTGTCCGTCGCTCGCGTGGATGCTCTGAACTCCACCGATATTGAGGATCTGTGCGATGCCACGGACGCGGCCATTGAGGCTGGCGGGGGATTTGGCTGGCTTACGCCGCCGCCGCGTGCGGCGCTGGAGCGGTACTGGCAGGGCGTTCTGGCCATGCCGCTGCGGATTTTGCTGGTCTCCCGGCTGGATGGTGTGGTTTGTGGCACGGCTCAGCTCGTGCGCCCGCCTGCGAACAACGAAGCCCAGAGTTTTGCCGTTCATCTGACCGGAACCTTTGTTGCGCCGTGGGCGCGCGGGCACGGTCTGGCCCGAATGCTGCTCGATATGGCCGAAGATACCGCGCGCGGGGAAGGGTTTTCCGTCATCAATCTGGATGTGCGCGAGACGATGGAGCGGGCCATTGCCCTGTATGAAAGCGCCGGATATATCCGATTCGGAGAGCATCCCTTCTATGCCCGGGTGGACGGCGAGATCGTCAAGGGGTTTTATTATACGAAATATCTTGGGGATCAGGTATAGGCTGTTTCTGTCAAGTCTTCTTCAGCACCGCTGCGAAAAAACCGTCCGTGTTGTGGTCGCGCGGGGTCAGGCGCAGGAAGAACGGGCCGGGGCAGGGGATCGGGGTGTCCAGCGGCCAGCTTTCGGCCAGAGGCAGAACAGAAAACTCCGGCCTGCGGGCGATAAAGGCCTCGATCTGGTCTTCATTTTCCTCGGCCAGAACCGAACAGGTCGCATAGACAAGCCGCCCGCCGGGCTTAACCGTGTGGGCCACGCGGTCCAGAATCTCGGCCTGGGTGGTCTTCAACGCGTCAAGGCTAGGCCCGTGAGGCGTCCAGCGCAGATCCGGATTGCGCCGCCAGGTCCCGCTTCCGCTACAGGGCACATCGGTT
This sequence comes from Rhodospirillales bacterium, assembly GCA_020638285.1. Taxonomy (GTDB): domain Bacteria; phylum Pseudomonadota; class Alphaproteobacteria; order Micavibrionales; family Micavibrionaceae; genus JACKIV01. The sequence continues at coordinate 16,574 of JACKIV010000004.1, forward strand.
AGAACCACGTCGAACGTGCCTTTTTGACGCCGCAGCCACTTGCGGTTTTTCTCATCGCTCAAAGGACGGACCTCTACGATGTCGGCTACGCCCGAGCGGCGCAGGCGCGTGCGCGTTTTTTCCAGCCGCGAGGCCTGCGTATCCATGGCCACGATCCGGCCCTTAACGTTCATGGTTGCGGCCAAGGCAAGGGTTTTCCCGCCCGACCCGGCGCAGTAATCCAGAACCTGCATTCCCGGCGCGGCGGCGCACAAAAGGGCCGCCAGCTGCGATCCTTCGTCCTGAATCTCTACCCAGCCCTTTGTAAAGGGCTTCGTTTTCCCTAAAAACGCCTTACCCTCAACGCGCAGGCCCAGAGGAGAAAACGGAGTCGGAGCGGCTTTGATTCCTTCCGCACTCAAGGCCGCCAGAATGGTTTCGCGGTCTCCGGCGCGCGGGTTGATGCGCAGATTAAGCGTGGCGGCGGGAATAAAGGCGCGGGTCTGGGATTCGAAGTCCTCTCCGAAGACCCGGCGGAAGGAGTCTTCAAACTCCGGCGGGCATTCGGCCCGGACCGATTCGGGCATTTCCGGGGAATCCAGTCGGGGATTTCCGTAAAGGACATCCATCCGAGCCGATTCGGCCTCTGACAGAGGCGCTGGGCCGTATTTTCCCCCGCAAAACAGGTCGTTTAACCGCGCGCGGGAGCAGCCTTCGCCCAAGGCCAGATAGGCCATCACACGGGCGCGGGGATTGGGAGTGGCCATGCCAATCCGGGCCAGATGCCAGTCAAGGCGCGCCTGGGCCCGCATGACCGCATAGACCCGCTCGGCAATATCGGCGCGGTCCTTGGAGCCGATAAAGCGCCGGGCGCGGAAGTAATCGCCGCACACCCCGTCCATGGGAATCGGGGCTTTCGCGATACCTTCGAGCAGTTCGATGGCGGTCTGGATTCGGGCAGCGGGTAACATGATAGCCGTCTCGTTTCGAAAGAATGTAACAAAAAGCAACGCCCTGCGGGCCAAAAGCCTGCAGGGCGCGCCGGATAGTCCTTTATAACCCGGACGATCCGAAAAGGCTCCGATTACTCGGGGGCAGCTTCATCGGTCGGGGCAGGGGCGGTTTCGTCCTTGACGAGCATGCCATCCTTGACCTTGATCACGGTGCCGTCAGCGGCCGGGTGATCGCCATCCGGAGCGGCTGTCTTTTCGCCAAGGGTGTCAACAACATAGACATGGTCGCCTTCGATCTGGACAACGGTGCCATCGGCCAGCGTGACGGACTTGGTCATTTCAGCGGCCGGCGCTTCGGTCGTTGCCGGAGCGGCGGTGTCCATGCCTTCTTCGGCGTGGGCAACAACGGGAGCCGTGGCGAGCAAAGCAGCCACGAGGGCGAGAGTCATCTTGTTCATTTGAGTTTCCCCTTGATAATCTGGTTAAACAGTTCGCAGGCGATCACTCTGATCGGCTACAGTTTCCAGACTAGAGGGGAATTGCGGCTTGTATAGGGCAGAGTCATGGAATTTTCGGCTCACTGGATACGCAAAAAAGGCGAAAAATAGACGCAATTTTGCCACAATTCATATGGGGCTGCATGCGTCCGTGCGCAAAGGGCGTTGTTTTTGCCACGTTGCTGTTTTTATAGAAAGAATCTTCCGAAACGGGATTCACTTCAGGCTTAAAACAGTATAAAGTGGGTCTGTGTGCTAACAAAGTTTTAACCCTCCCTAGGTCATTGTTATCAGTGGACTGTCCGCCGTTTTTCCCGATTTTCGGGCGTTTCGGCAGACTCCGGGCCTTTCAGCAGAAAGTGGACGTGTCATGGACGATTTGATTGCCGAGTTTCTAACCGAAACGAACGAGAGCATTGAATCGATCGATGCCGATCTTGTGACTCTGGAGCAAAATCCTAACGATATGGATCTTTTGTCCCGGATTTTCCGCCTGATGCACACCATCAAGGGGACGTGCGGGTTTTTGGGTTTGCCGCGTCTTGAGACGGTTGCTCACCGCGCCGAGAACGTGCTGGGCCTGTTTCGGGACGGCGTTCTGGACGTCACTCCTGAATATGTCACGCTTATTTTTGAGTCCATCGACCGAATTAAAGTGATTATTGCCGGACTTGAAGAGACCGGATCCGAGCCGCAGGGCGATGATAGCGGGCTGATTGCCCGACTCGATCACGTTTACGAAAGTCGGGGAGGGGGTGATTCGGATGAGCCCATGCCTGATTTCGATGGAACGGCGCAGGCCGTCGAATCGGCTCCGCCTGTTGAGATGATCCCGGAGATTTCTGCGGAAGGGGGGGGTGCCGAGGCACAAGGCGAAACCGAAATGATTCCTTCCGTTTCGGAAGAAGCTCCGTCAGGAGGCACCGATCAGGAGCATCCTCCTGCCGTTGCCAAGGCTGAGGAAAAAAGCGACTCTAAATCCGATGCGCAAGGCGCTCCAAAAGAGTCCGCCGTATCGGCGCAATCCTTGCGGGTCAATGTCGAGACTCTCGAAAATCTGATGACCCTCGTCAGTGAGCTTGTTTTGACGCGCAACCAGTTGCTCCAGATTCTTCGCGCCCAGAAAGAAACGGAGTTTTCGACGCCTCTGCAACGTTTGAATCACGTGGTTTCGGATCTTCAGGAAGGGGTCATGAAAACCCGGATGCAGCCCATTGGTAACGCATGGTCGAAATTACCGCGCATCATTCGCGATATCAGTATTGAACTGGGGAAAAAAGTAGACCTCCAGATGATCGGTCAGGAAACCGAACTGGATCGTCAGGTTCTGGACATGATAAAGGACCCCTTGACCCATATGGTCCGTAATTCAGCCGACCACGGAATTGAAAATCCAGAGGAGCGGCTCGCGGCGGGAAAGCCGGAGACGGGGACCATTACCCTCCACGCCTATCACGAAGGCGGACACATTCTGATTGAAATTGCTGATGATGGCAAGGGGCTGTCCACCGAGCGCATTCGTAAGAAGATTCTGGAAAAAAACCTTGCGACGGCTGCAGAGCTTGACTCTATGTCCGTCCAGCAGATGCAGCAATTCATTTTCCGGGCCGGGTTTTCGACCGCCGAGAAAGTCACCTCCGTTTCCGGGCGTGGCGTTGGCATGGATGTGGTGCGGACCAATATCGAAAAAATCGGAGGGTCGATTGAACTTCGGTCCGTTGAAGGAAAAGGCACCAAATTCATCATTAAAATTCCGCTCACTCTGGCCATCGTCTCGGCGCTTATTGTCGAGGCGGGTGGCGAGCGCTTTGCTATTCCGCAACTCGGTGTGCGTGAACTGGTTATGGCTTCGCAAACCGGGCAGAACAGAATCGAAATGATTAACGGTGCGCCGGTGTTTCGTCTGCGCGACCATCTTCTTCCGCTTGTGACCTTGCGGGATATTCTTGGACTTTCTGCGCCGGAGAGCGCCAACCTGGCAGATGGCGGACGCGGGAACCGTTATGTCGTCGTTACTCAGGTTGGCGGGTATCTGTTCGGCATTATTGTGGATCGGGTTTTCGACACTGAGGAAATCGTGGTCAAGCCTGTGTCCTGTATCCTCAAGAACATAGATCTGTTTTCCGGAAACACGATTCTGGGGGACGGGAGCGTTATCATGATTCTTGATCCTGCGGGAATCGCCAAGATTACCGGTGAGGTTGAGGCTTTGGAAAATGTGGGGGCAAAGGTTGGGGAAGGGCGCGTGGATGCGCGTCAGAAAACGTCTTTGCTTCTCTTCCGCGCGGGTCATGGCGCGCCAAAGGCTGTTCCGCTTTCTCTCGTGTCTCGTCTGGAAAACATCAAAACATCCACGATCGAATCAACGGGGGGAAATATGCTGGTCCAGTATCGTGGCCAGCTTATGCCGCTTGTGCCTTTTGACGGGGGTGTTAATCTTGATGGTGTGGAGGAAATCCCGGTTCTCGTCTTTACAGACGGGGTTCGGTCGATGGGACTCGTGGTTGAGGAAATTGTCGATATTCTCGAGGAATATGTCGAAGTCCAGATTTCCGGGAATTCGGGCGGGCTCTTGGGAACAGCCATTATCAACGGCAAAGCCACGGACGTTATTGACGTTGGGTATTACGTCCAGTCTGTCAATCGTGAGTGGTTTAAAACACACGGCGATGACCCTTACGAAAAAGATGGACAGTCCCGCCGCCGGGTGTTGCTGGTTGACGATTCGCCCTTCTTCCGGAATATGCTTACGCCCTTGCTCAGCGTCGCGGGGTATGAGGTCACAACACTCGAAAGTCCCCTCGCCGCGCTCAAATTGTGCGACGAAGGACGGACGTTTGACATTATCGTCAGCGATATCGAAATGCCGGAGATGAACGGGTTTCAGTTCGCCGAGAAAGTCCGCTCCGGATCGCAGTGGCAGGGAACTCCGATGGTGGCTTTGACATCACACGCCACGCCGCAGGACATGGATCGCGGTCGGGCCGCAGGCTTTACCGGATATATTGCCAAATTTGATCGGGAAACGCTTCTGAGCACTCTCGCCCAAACCCTCTCTGAATATGGAGAAGCATCATGAGCGGTTTTTCAAACGCCAGCACCACCCGCAAGAAAGAGGATTCGTCCGCAAGTTCGGATCAGTGCAGCGATTACCTGACGATTATCATTTCGGGTCAGATGTTCGGGATTCCGGTTCTTCAGATTCAGGACGTTCTGGGGCCGCAGAAGGTTACGAAAATACCTCTGGCGCCCCCTGAGGTTGCGGGTTCCTTGAACCTGCGTGGGCGGATCGTGACGGCCATTGACGTGCGCCGTCGTCTTGGGCTTGGCCCTGCCGAAGCGGGGAAAAATCGCAACATGAGCGTTGTGGTTGAGCACGAAGACGAATTGTACAGTCTGGTTATTGACCGTGTCGGGGACGTTCTGACCCTTCAAACCAAGAATTTTGAAAGCAATCCACCAACTCTTGACCCTGCGTGGCGCAATGTCTCTGTCGGGGTTTATCGTCTGGAAAAGGAACTTTTGATTGTTCTGGATGTGTCCCGGTTGCTTGGCAGCATAAAAATCTGAGGAAATGGCGGGCAGGGGTTCTTTTCGTTAATCCGGGATTAACGCTGTTTCGACGATAATGGTCTTCGTCTTGTTGGGTAGGAATCGTTGCATAACGGTTTGGAAGTGTTCGGGGAAGATGTCATGAAATCCTGTCTTGTCGTTGATGACAGCCGCGTGGTCCGCAAGGTTGCCCGCCGGATTGCCGAGGAACTCGGTTTTTCCTGCGAAGAGGCCGAGGATGGACAAAAGGCTTATGAATCCTGTCAAGCGTCCATGCCGGATGTCATCATGCTCGACTGGAACATGCCGGTTATGAGCGGAATCGAGTTTCTGGAAAAACTCCGTCAGATGGAAAATGGAGATCATCCGAAAGTTGTGTTTTGTACAACAGAGAACGACATGGCTCATATCCAGCGGGCCATTATGGCTGGCGCCAACGAATACATCATGAAGCCCTTTGACAGGGATATCGTTGAATCCAAGTTTGTTCAGGCCGGGATTTTGGAGCAGACAGTTTCCTGACCGTTTTTTCTTGCGTATCTGAGATCAGGGAGCTGTCGGCCTTATGTCTTTTCCACCTCCACCAAAAACCGATCCATCGGGATCGCAGGGCAGTGACGATGCTATCCGCGTCATGCTGGTGGATGATTCTGCCGTCGTCCGGGGGATGATTACGCGGGTTCTGGAGGCCGATCCGGGAATCCGGGTCGTCAGTTCCGCCCAGAACGGCGAGGTCGCTGTTTCCTCCGTGGCCAAGGCTCGCCCCGATGTGATCCTGCTCGATGTTGAAATGCCTGTCATGGATGGCTTGACGGCTTTGCCAAAGCTTCTGGCCGGATATCCGGGGGCTCGGGTCGTGATGTGCTCCTCCCTGACCGAGAAGGGCGCCACGATTACGATGCAGGCCATGCGTCTGGGCGCGGTTGAATGTATTGCCAAGCCAACATCTCGGGATACGGGCGTGGGCTCGACCTTTCACCGCCAGTTGCTTGATATTGTTAAAGGTCTTGGCATGGCTGCAGGGCGTAAGTCGATGGCGGTTCCGGCCCGGCCTGTTGTCGGGGCTCCTGCCTCTGCGGTTCCTGCGGCGCGTGCCCACCTGTTTACCCCACCCGGCGCGCCGAAAACCTTTGCGCTTCGCAATGATCCGGCGGCTTATAAAGGCAAGCCGGCCATTGTGGCCATTGGCAGTTCGACCGGGGGGCCGCAGGCTTTGTTTGATGTCACCAAGAATCTCAAAGGACTCGATGTTCCTATCGTTATCACCCAGCACATGCCCGCGACGTTTACCCGCATTCTGGCCCAGCATATCCAGCAGCAATCGGGCATCCCGACGCATGAAGGGTCGGAAGGCATGAGGGTTGAGCCAGGGCAGGCCTACGTCGCGCCCGGCGGCCTTCATATGGAGGTCATAGACCGGGATGGAAAACCCGTGATTCGCTTAAGCGATGCTCCGCCGGAAAACTTCTGCAAGCCTGCCGTGGATCCGATGTTTCGCAGCGTGGTGAAATTTTACGGGCGCAAGGCCCTGGGGGTCATTCTGACCGGGATGGGATCTGACGGATTGAAAGGCGGACAGGTTCTGGTGGATGCGGGTGGACGCCTGATCGCGCAGGACGAGGCGTCCAGCGTTGTCTGGGGGATGCCTGGATCCGTGGCCATGGCAGGGATTTGCTGTGCTGTTTTGCCGCTCAAGGATGTCGGGCCGTGGGTCCGTAACGCTGTCAAGGGGTCAGGTGTATTATGAAACTTCAGGATTTTGATGTTTACAAGGACCTGTTGATGAAGAAATCGGGCCTTGTCATAACGCAGGACAAGTCCTATCTGCTTGATTCCCGTTTGACGCCTGTTGCGAAGAAATGGAATTTTGCCAATCTGGACGCTATGAGCGTGGCTCTGCGCGGCATTCCGGATCAGGGGCTTGTGCGCGATATCGTTGAGGCCATGACGACCAACGAGACATCGTTTTTCCGGGACCAGAAGCCTTTCGACCAGTTCAAACAGACCATTTTGCCGCATATGCTCAAGGCGCGCGCGTCCGTGCGAAAGGTCCGGGTCTGGTGCGCGGCCAGTTCAAGCGGGCAGGAGCCCTATTCCCTGTCCATGCTGGTCAAGGAAAATCAGGCGCTTATGCCTGGTTGGAGCGTCGAGTTTCTGGCTACCGATCTGTCCGAGGATATTCTGGCGCAGGCGCGCGGGGGGCTGTATTCCCAGTTCGAGGTTCAAAGGGGGCTGCCGATCAACCTTTTGATGAAATACTTCCGTCAGGAAGGCGAAAAATGGCGGATTTCCGAGGATATTCGGAAAATGGTCAAATACGAGACGTTTAATCTTCTGGATCCCATGACCCGGCTTGGGAAATTCGATGTGATCTTCTGTCGGAATGTCTTGATTTATTTTGACGAGCCGACCAAACGCCGCGTTCTGGAAGGGATGGCGGCCCTGCTTCCGCCTGATGGATTTTTGTTTCTGGGCGGGGCGGAAACGGTGTTTGGGATTACGGAGCGTTTCAAGCCAATGGAAAACACGCGCGGGGTGTATATTTTAAGTGGCGGCGCACATGACCGGGCTCCGGCCTCTGCCGTGGCCCAGCCTGTGGGGCGGTAAAAATGTTTCGCGCATAAGAAAACCCCACCGCGCTGTCTCCGCGATGGGGTTTTTTGTTCCATCATTTTATTCCCCAGGCTCTATCGCCAGAGGGAAATAATCAACGGTCCCAGCCAAAAGTAGGCGCCGACGAGCGTTCGGCTTTCTTCGCCTCTATGCGTGCTTCGACCTGGCCTCTGACCTGATTAAGTGTTCCGGCATTGATCAGGTCAAAGGCGCTGCGCGCCGTCTTTCCCTGTGCATCCAGACGTTCCTGTCCCTTGGAGACGGTGATAATAGAAACTTCAAAGTTCGGGTCTTTTACCGCTCTGTTTACAAGAACCGCAGCATCGGTTTCAGGCTTGTTTCTGTCCAGAAGCTTCATGTCTTGCATGTACTCCGAGCATCCTTCAATCATTTCTCCACCAGACTTTTGGAACTCCACAGGCCCCACAACGACAGCAGTAACCTTCGACGCCATGCAATTACTGACAGCCCCGGGGGCAACCTTCGATCCGTGCTGGGTGCTGAGGGAAACATACGAGGATTTTGTAGAAAAGCTGTTTCCGTTGTTGTCGTTGCTGCTGCTAAGGTTTTGATCCTGCTGGTGCGTTCCGCCATTCAGATCATTGGCGACATTGTTTGTATCGCTTGTGTTGACGGTGTTGGTCTGGCTTTGATCCTGCTGCTGGTTTTGATCCTGCTGCTGGTTCTGGTTTTGCGATTGATTTGCAGAAGCAGAGGATGTTGAAGAGGAGGTTGTGTCGCCGACATTGGCTCTGGCAGTGGTGTCACCAACAGTTGCCGTCGTGTCACCAACATTGGCTCTGGCAGTCGTGTCGCCGATATTTGCAGTCGTATCGCCAACGTTTGCCGACGTATTGCCGACAGTCCCACCAGTCGCTGAGGTATTGCCGACAGTTCCGCCAGCGCCACCGTAGCCAGTTCCGGTCGCTGTCGTGTTTCCAACGCTTGCGTTTCCGCCAGCACCGCCGTAGCCAGTTCCGGTTGCGTTGGAGTTTCCTCCGGTTGCGTTTCCGCCAGCGCCGCCGTAGCCAGTTCCGGTTGCGTTGGAGTTTCCTCCGGTTGCGTTTCCGCCAGCACCGCCGTAGCCAGTTCCGGTTGCGGAATTGTTATTCGCATTCGCGTTGTAGTTCGCGTTATTGTTCGTATTCGTATTCGTATTCGTGTTCGTGTTTGCGTTGTAGTTGGCGTTTGTATTTGCGTTCGTGTTTGCGTTGTTATTCGCATTCGTATTGGCGTTTGCATTGTAATTGGCATTCGCATTGTTATTGGTGGTTCCGGTATCACCGAATTCGCACCCGCCGTTGTCGCAGGCCATGGCCGATCCGGCCAGAAGAGTGCCGAGCGCGGCGCCGATGAATTTGGATGTCGTTTTTGTCATGGTATAACCCTCTCTCTTTTTTGTTTCTCAATGTTCGAACAAAACTTTATGGACATGGGACGAACGCTTCATACAAGACTTTTTGTGCTTATGTCAAGAAAAAATCAAAAAACAGGCCATCTTTCCCGATTTTTGTCCCGCCTGTGCAAAAGCCTGTACGAAAGCGATTTTGCGGCTTGAGCCCGAGGCTTTCCTTCTATATCCTGCGGAGTTACAGGATTCTCCGGATTTGTGGATTTTTTCCGCTTGATCCGGGGGCGAGCGCGTTCGGTGTCAGCATGAGGGATCACCCCTCGGAAGCAATGGATAAGGCAATGGCGATGAAAAACAAGCCCTGTGTGCGTGAAACGTTTCCGCTGGTTGCGGCTTTTGTGGCGGCGTTTCTCTTTTCTTTCTGGGTGCCTTCGGGCGCGCGGGCGGGGATTTTCAACTCGGATCCGGTGCGAGGGCCGTCTCTGGTTATCAGCGATGCGCCTATTCCAGCGGATCTTCAGGAAAAAGTCTATCGGGTTCATCCTCCCGCGCCGATCGTCGAGCCTTCGGACCTGACCGGGGATTCCTATTATGCGCCAACCGAGACGATCGTCGGGCGCAAGGTTGAGGAATTACGCCGGGATTTATCTGATCTTCAAGGGAAAATTGCCGGTTTGTCCGAGCGTTTGACATCTTTGGAAACCGATGGTCAGACCAAGGCTGCGGACTATTATGCCAGTGTGGCGACCATCAGTACCCAGCTTCAATCCGGCACCACGCCTGGTAATCCCCGTCTGGTCCAGCGCCTGAATACGGCGCAGGATAGCCTTGAGAAACTTGCCGGGAATGTCACGCAGCTCAATTCTCTGGCGGTGGAAGTTGCCAATGTAGCCTCTTTGTCCTCTTTTTTGCTGGAGGCTGCGCGGGCGAGTTACGGTCTGTCGGGGGCCATTGAGGAAGATCATGCCCGTCTGGCTCAGCTTGAGGACAGCATCAACAATACTATTGTGGTCATCGACCGGATCCTGAACAACGTCAATGATGATATTTCCCGAACGGCCGCATATCTGAGTTCCGAGCGGAGCAATCTGCGGACCTTGTCCTTGGCTATTACAACAGGGGATTTGTTCGGGAAAAGCCTTTCAAATCGGCCTTTTTCCGGCTTGTCGAATGCTTCGTCCGAGCCGGGTGGCGTTCTTCCCGCATCTGCCGGTGGTCCGTCGCCGGGCGTTGGGGCGGGCAGTGCTGCGCCGATTTCCAAGCCCCGGCCTTTGGTTAAGATTCGCTTTGATCGCCCCGATGTGGCCTATGAACAGCCTGTTTATATGGCTATGAGCGAGGCTCTGGATCGGTATCCTCAGGCCCGCTTTGAACTGGTCGCGGTTCATCCATCTGTTGGGAATGCCGCTCAGATCGCCATTGAAAGCAGCCGGGCGCGGCGCAGCGCCGAGAAGGTTCTTCGCACCCTGACAGAGATGGGCTTGCCCATGGACCGGGTGGATTTGTCCTATACGCCCAGCCCGGATGCAAAATCGAGCGAAGTTCACATCTACATACGGTGATTTTCCCGGTGGAAATATCTTTGTTCTTTTCAGGGGTTGTGCGTGAGGGGAAGGTTTGAAAAACGTGGTGTCCGGTCGCAAGATCCTGGTTTTTGCTCTTTTTCTTGCCCTGACGGGCGGGGCTTTTTCTGCCTTTTTGTTTTATAAATCCCTTTCGGGGGTGGAGGTTGGCCTTGTAGCCCGTGGCCCGGCGGTTGAGGCGGTTTATGCGACTGCGATTGTTGAGCCCTTGCGCTGGGCGGCCATTGCACCTCTCAAAACCGGGAAAATCATAGAGGTTCTCGTCAATGAAGGGTACCGGGTCGGGCGGGGTGTTCCCTTGGCCCGTATGGATGATTCGGATCTTTTGGCGCAGCTTGCAGAGGCCGAATCGGCTGTTCGGTTCGGTCAGGTCGAGATGAGCCGTTCTGAGTCCCTGTTGCGGTCCAGAACAATCAGTCAGGACCGCTATGATGCGGTAAAAAGGGATCTGGAGCAGGCGCAGGCGCGCCAGAAATCTCTGGAAGAACAGATCGAACAACTCAAGTTGCGCTCGCCCATTGAGGGACAGGTCCTCTGGCGCAATGTTGAGCCCGGTGAGATCAAGCAATCCGGAGAGGTTGTTTTCTGGGTAGGGGAGCCCAGGCCTTTGCGCCTTGAGGCTGAAGTTGACGAACAGGATATCCCACAGGTCAGACCCGGACAGCGTGTGGTTATTTCGGCCGATGCTTTTCCGGGCAAGCCCTTGTTCGGAGAGGTTACGAGCATTACCCCCAAGGGCAATCCTGAAAACAAAAGTTACCGTGTTTATATGGGGATTCCAGACGACAGCCCCCTGATGATCGGGATGACTGTCGAGACAAATACGGTCGTATCGTACCATAAGGATGTCTTGCTTGTGCCTTTGTCTTCAATCGTGGACGATGGATCTGCTGTCTGGGTTCTGGGGCCGCAGAACAATGCCCACGCGGTTTTAAGAAAAGTCCCCGTTCATGTGGGGATCAGGGGTGAACAAAGAGCGGAGGTGTCCGGGATTCTGAAGCCGGGAGATCGTGTTGTCCTCTCGCCTTCGCCTTTCCTCCGCGAAGGTCAGAGTGTCCGTGTTCTGGGCGTTGTTCCGGTTCCCGATTCTGATGAACTCGCCAGCGCGGCAGAAAATGTAGGAGAGGGAGAGTTAAAACCCGATGGTTCCATTGCCGGGTGCAAATCGGGATGCGCGGGGTGTTCGAATCCGCCTCAGCCAACGGATGATCCTTATACGAGGATGCGTAAAGAATGGCTGGGGACAAAAAAGACATGCTATCCGGAGGTTAAAACCTTGAAGCCGTCCGTTGCGCCAGAAGTGACGGCGCCGGAGTCCGGGCTTCCGAATGCGCCCTGAGGCCATATCTCCCTAGTTTTCTGTTGTCAGAAGGAGGGTTAATTCGTCGCGCAGGATGTTGTACCCATCGCGAGAGAGTATTGATTCCAGATGACCCTGAATGCTGCCAAATCGGTCGGCGCGCAGGGCGTGGACATAGCCGTCTTCGTCTGCGGCGATGGAAACGCCTTGCGGCGCTGCGTTGGAGGCTTTCCCCGCGAATGTATTATAGAAACCAATGTCGTAAGATTTTCCAAAGAGATCAACGGTTTTCTGGACACCTTGACGCGGTGCGGGCAGACGCGCGATGGGAATGCCCAGAACATGGCACATGACCTGATGCCCCAGACACACGCCGAACACGCGACGTCTGAAGTCCAGCAGGGAGCGGGTCAAGTCCTGAAGCTTGCGAATCGTTGGATTGTCTCGATCCGTTGGGTCGCCTGGTCCGGGGCCAAGGACGATCAGATCGGCAGAGCCAAGGTTGGCTACGCCGCCGATATCGCGGATGCTTTGGACATTGGCGTTCGCTCCCATGTGGCGCAGGAGGTGTGCGATCATGTGCGCGAAGTCGTCTTCATTGTTGACAATGAGGATGCTTTTGCCCTGCAGGGCCGGGGCGGGTGAACAGGCTGACTGGTTGCAAATCCAGAACGTCGAAAGCCGATCATTCCGGGCCATCATGGCCGATTCGATATCGGTATTGTAAATGTCTTTCAGGACAGGGCGATCGTCATGGTCGTCCAGAATAGCGCGCATCATCCCGCGTGCCTTGGCCCGAACCTCCAGCGCCTCTTTCTCGGGTTGAGAATCTCGTACGATGCTTGCGCCGGACTGGATCGTGAAATGTCCGTTACTGCCCATTTCCATGGTTCGGATCGTGATAGCGCTGTCCAGAACCGCTCCTCCGGCGGCATCCTGTCCCAGAATCATGAGCGCACTTGAGTAATATCGGCGCGGCTCTCCGCGTTCATGTTTGTAGATAACGCGGCAGGCGCTGGCGATAGGGCTTCCGATCATGGTCGGGGCAAACATCGTGGCGCGAAACGCATCCACAACGTCCCAGTCCGTCCGGCCTTTGAGTTCGTTTTCCGTGTGGATCAGGGCGCGCATTTCCCGCAGAAAAGGGCCCGTGACTTCGCCACCTTCAGGACACAGGGGCATCATCATTTTCAAGGTCTCGTCCACAACCATGAACAGCTCGTTGATTTCCTTTTCGTCGCGGACAAAATCGGCCAGGGCAGCGCGCATGTCGGTGTGGGTCTTTGGCAGGGTACCGGAAATGGGGCTCATTCGGGCTATTCCGCCTTCGATGCTCAGGTGGCGTTCGGGTGATGCGCCGATAAAAAAGGTGTCGCCGTCGAAGAAACAGAACGTCATATAGGAACCGAACTCATTTCGGCACAGACGCGAAAAAATGGTCAGGGCTGCCGGCAATCCTGTTCCGTTGAGGATGCCGGATGCCTTGCGGGAGATGAGAAAATTTGACCCTGATCCGTTGCGAATTTCATCCCGGATCACATCGCGGACGATGTCTGCGAAGGCTTCATCGCTGAAATTATAGGCCAGATCTTCGCGCAGAGAGAGGGGGGTGTCATAGGGAAATGCGGCGAAGAACTCTGACTCCGGGACGCAAATCAGGGTTTCAGGGACAAGGGTTATGATTTTTTCGCCCTGATCGACGACCTCAAAATCCCGTTCCTTGATCTGGGCAAAAGGGACCATGCTGATGGATGCAATGGCTGAACCGTCCGGGTTTAGCGTCCGGGGAACACGATTGACATAGCGCAGATAGTCGGTTTGGCTGACCGGGCCGATTGCAAGCGTAACCATGCCGTTCTGGTTGAAAACGCAAAACGCGGCGCCGCTCTCAATTTTTTTGCGCACATCAGAAAGGTTTATTCTTTCTGGAGATGGAACACTCATCGCGCCAGTCCTCGCAGGACATCCTTGAAAATGTCTTCGGGTCTGGGCGGCGCGTTCGAAGGGGCAGAGCCTGTCTGTTGCGCGTCTCCCTCCTGATTTTCTCTCGTGTCTCCAGAGGGTTCAGCCGGTGCGGGTTCGGCGTTCCCACGACCCAGCCCCGGGAGTTTTATCTTGTCCTGAATCAGCTTTTCTATTTTTCGGTTGAGTTTGCGTGAGAAATAATCCTGCATCAGTCCCGCGCCAAACGTGTTTCCCGGATTATCGAGTGGCCCGGAGATGGACACATCGAAGGGAGGAAGTTCCTTGCCGTCTTTGAGGGTGATGTGATTTTTCAGGTCAACCGTCCAGCGGGGGAGATTGACGGCCCCGGTTGTGTTGATGGCGGCTCGGGGGCCATCGAACAGGAGTTTCTGGATATTGATTACGCCTTCGTCGATGGTATAATTCCCGTCCAAAGTGTCGAATTGCGTTGTCCCGCCTGTTGTGGCGCCTTTCCACAGGCCCTGAAGGCTGTCACCCGGTTTTGTTTCATCCGACAAAGCGCGGGCAAAACGGGACAGATCCACGCCTTCCAGAACGATATCCTTGCCCGACAGGTCGCCCTTCCCGGACAGGTCGAAAACCAGAGCCGCCATGCTCACGCCGCTGGCCGCGATATCAGTATGCAGAGAAATATTTCCACTGGCCTTGAGCGGTGTGGCACCGGTGAGAGCATGGAGAACCGATTCGATTCCAACGTTTCCGATGGCTGCTTTCCCGGACAGGGCCAGCGGTTTGCGCGGATCGGACTCAGAACGGACCATAGCGGACAGGGCCAGCGTTCCATTGAACAAACCGGACTTCAGGTCAGGAATGGATAAAACCCCATCTTTTAAGACGATTTTAAAGGACGGATCGCTTAAATCCCATCCCTTATAGACAAGCCGTGTGGCGCGCACGTCCAGATCGACGTCCAAAGCCCGCATCCATCCCGTATCGATGGCGTTGCGGGACCAGCGCACGGAATCCGGGGCATTTGCGTTCGCTCGTCCACTGTTTGACGCAGTATCTCCTCCTGGGTTCGTGCCGACGAGGGCATCCAGCGGGATGGTCCCGGCCTGAACCTTTCCGGAAAGGGCTGGGCGCGCCCCCCCAACCGCAAGCGTCAGATCGCCCGAAAGGGATGTCGGGCCCAGATTGGCCCTAAGCTCCGAAAGGGTATAGAAAGTATCCTTGCGCTCAAGCTTTGCGTACAGGTCAAGTGGATGATCCAGGGCCCGGTCTGTTGTCTGATCTTTTCGGACTATGCGCAGAACATCGCCGAAATTCGGATGTGAAATGCGAACGGTCAGGGCATTGATGCCCGGTTTTTCCAGAAAGTTTGAGAGCTCTCCCGAAGCTTCTGCAGTTCCACGCAGAGCTTTAAGATTTGTTGTAAACCGAATTGATTTTGCATCGCCTTCCATCTTTGCCGCAATGTCCGCTGCGCCAAAAGGGCGAGGCAAGGCATCGGAATTCAGGTTCAGGGCGTCCAGAATGCTTTGGGCGTTTTTGGCTGAGCCCGTTACGGACAGGTCAAGCCCGTCAAGAGTATCCAGATTGCCGACCTTTCCGGACACGGCGACCGTCGTACCATACCAGTTCTCTGCGCCGAGAGTTTTCAGGGCCAGAGTTCGTCCCACCAGAGAACCGGCAAGGCGTGCGTCGGTCATTTTTTGCCCCTGCCATATCATGTGGTTCGCGCTCAGATCAAATGTCAGGTCGAAAGGCAGGCCAAGAGATTCCAGCCCTGCCACGATATCGGCTTTTCCAATGTTGTTTTTTTGTTTTGTGGGAACCGCGTCCGGTGAGACGGCGCCCGGCGGGTTGAGTTTGGCTGAAATCCCGTCTGCGTCCAAAGACTCAATATTCAGGGCGATATCTGCCTGTCCTCGACCGGCAGACGATTCCGGGCGAGCGTAGAATCCTTTCAGTCCTGCGGTCATGGCGTTCAGGGAAATCGTCGAGTCCCGGAGCGTTATGCGGCCCGGTGTAATCGTGGCCGAGAGATCTGCCGCGCCCGTCTCAAAAATACCCATGGCTGGAAGGGCCGTGGCTTGTGCCCCCAGAAGGAATTTGAGAGTCTCCGGCAGGTACCCTGCTTTCGCTGTGATGGATAAGTCAAGCGAAGGGGATTTTCCATCGGTTTTCAGGCGGGCCTCCCCCCGGATTGTTGTTTTCCCCGGAATTTCGGCGGCTTCAAAGATCAGGGACGGAGGCTTATCCTGACGCGAGGCCACGAAGGAAAGACCTTTCATGGGGCGCCCCGCGTAAGAGGCTTCCGGGACCGAGATCTTGATCTGTCCCCGGAATCCGTCGGGCAGAGCGATGGATTCGGGCAAAAATCCCCCTGCGGCAGAGGTTTTCCCGCTTGATTTTACTGGTTTTTCATTGGTTGGGGGAAGGAAAGAATCCAGATCGATCAACGAGCTGGCTGCCAGATCGACCATGATTTCCGGGGTTTCTCCCTGAACGTTCCGGATGCTGAAGGCGCCTGAAAATTTTGAGTCTCCCAGAGAGATCTGAAGGTCCTTCCACGTCAGGTCCCCTTTTGAAAATGTAATCATTCCTTTGGAGTCAAAGGGTTTTTCAAGGGCGGAGAAGGCGGGGTGTGTGCCCGTGAAAGACACAATCGTTTCAGCAGGATTTTTCAGGGAAAGCGCGGTTTCGCCTTGAAATTCCAGATCTTTCCCATTGGATACAATGCCTGCGTAGTGCGCGGCTGCGCCTCGATCCGGCAGGCCGAGTACAACGTCAACCGGAATAGCCGTCATGTCGTCGATTCGTCCTGTTTTCCCTTCAATAGTCACGTTCAAACCGTTTGTGGCCAAATCGCCTTCAATGGCAAACGGTCCGGAAAGACTCTCGGCGCGCAGGGTCAGATCAATGGAATCGACCAGAATTTCCTGCCCGGTCTGAAGATCCTTGTAGCGGAACGCCCCACCCTCGATTCCGACATGGTCAAGCGAGATAAGATCAGACAAGCCTGCGGATACAGCAGAATCCGGCGCAGCAGGAGGGTTGCCCTTGACGAGAAAGTCGATTTCCGGGGTCATCCAGTTCTGGCGTCCATCGGCCAGTGTGATGAGGTGAATGCGGGGCCGGACGAGGCGAATTGAATCAACCTCAACGTGTCCACGGAGAAGGGGCAGAAGACTTACGTTGACCGAGGCACGGTCGAAACTCAGGATAGGTTCGTCCATTCCCGGCGGGCCGATCCGGACGTCTTCAACCGACAGACTCGGTGCGGGAAGAAGGTGGAGCGTGATGCCTCCATCGATCTTGGCGTCGAATCCGGTTGCGGTCTTGATTCGCGATTCGGCAGTTTCCCGCCAGGATTCCCACGAAATAAAGCTCGGCGCGACAAGAAGACCGCCAACCAGAAGGACAACAATGCCGGAGATGATAAGGATTGTGCGCTTCATGAGGCCGGGGCTCCTTTTGTAACGGGTGCCCCTCTTATATAGCGCAAGATGATCCAAAGGTCAGGGGGAATCGGAAAAAAAGTGTTTACACCAATCGGGTTTGCGCAATCGCCGCCTTGATAAAGGAGACGAACAGCGGATGCGGGTCAAAAGGCTTGGATTTGAGTTCCGGATGGAATTGCACGCCTATGAACCACGGGTGGTTGTTGTTCTCCACAATCTCTGGAAGGAGGCCATCCGGCGAGAGGCCAGAAAATTTCAAGCCCGCGGACTCGAGGCGCTCGCGATAGGTTGTGTTGACTTCGTACCGATGCCGATGGCGTTCGGAAATTTCATTCTTTCCGTAAATTTCGGCGATTCTGGTGTCTTTTCCCAGAATGGCGGGGTATGCGCCCAGCCGCATCGTGCCCCCCAGGTCGACATTTTCGCCGCGTGCTTCCTTTATGTCTCCCTTGACCCATTCGGTCATCAGGGCGATGACGGGTTCTGAACACGGGCCGAATTCTGTTGAATTTGCGCCCTTGATTCCGCACAGGTTTCGCGCGACTTCAATGACAGCCATTTGCATGCCAAAACAGATGCCGAAATAGGGGATTTTTTTCTCGCGCGCGAACTGGACGGCCTTGATTTTTCCTTCGGTTCCCCGTACGCCAAAGCCGCCGGGAACCAGAATGCCCTGAACATCGGCGAGATGCTCCATTGTATCGGGCTGTTCGAAAATCTCCGATTCCAGAAATTTCAAATCCACCGCGACATTGTTGGCGATTCCGCCGTGGGTAAGCGATTCGTTCAGGGATTTATAGCTGTCGGTCAGATTCGTATATTTGCCGACGATGGCGATTTTGACTCGGCCCTCCGGATTATGGACGCGGCGGACGATCTCATGCCATTTGGACAGGTCCGGTTCTTTTGCTGAAAGGCCAAAACAGTTTAAAACCTGTATGTCCAGACCTTCTTTGTGGTATGTCAAAGGAACTTCGTAAATGGATTTAACGTCGAGCGCCGGGATAACTTTGTCCCGGTCGATGTTGCAGAACAGGGAGATTTTCCCGCGCTGATCGTCTGTAATTTCCCGGTCGGAGCGGCACAGGAGGATTTTTGGACGAATCCCGGCGCTCATGAGTTCCTTAACGGAATGCTGTGTCGGTTTGGTTTTGATTTCGCCTGCCGCCGGAATATAGGGCAGCAAGGTCACGTGCAGGAACAGGGCGCGGCTTTCTCCGATTTCGTTGCCGAATTGCCGGATGGCCTCCAGATAGGGCAGGCCTTCAATATCTCCGACCGTCCCGCCGATTTCACATAGAACAAAATCCGCTGTTCCGTCCTTGCTGCGGATGAAAGACTTGATTTCGTCGGTGATGTGGGGAATGACCTGAATGGTTGCGCCCAGATAGTCTCCGCGCCGCTCGCGGCTCAGGACGCTGGTGTAAATCCGGCCTGTCGTGGTGTTGTCGTCGGCCTTGGCCGGAACGCCGGTGAAGCGTTCGTAATGTCCCAGGTCAAGGTCTGTTTCTGCGCCATCGTCGGTGACATAGACTTCACCATGCTGGAAAGGACTCATTGTCCCCGGGTCGACGTTCAGATACGGGTCAAGTTTGCACAGACGGACTTTGAACCCGCGCGCCTGCAACAACGCACCCAAAGCGGCGGAGGCGAGGCCTTTCCCCAAAGAGGAGACCACGCCGCCGGTGATGAAGATATAACGTGTCATGTCCGTTCCAGTGCCTATTTTGATGAAGGCGGCGCAGGGCTTTTTGGATTTTCCGGGGCCTTTTTCTCATCTGGCTGTGCCGATGCCTTTTCTCTCTCCGTCGTTTTTTCCGGTGTTGCGTCTCCACTCTGCGCTTTCAAGGCATCAGATCCCGTGCCCTGAGCTGGTGCAGGCGCCGTTGTTACCGGAGCGGCAGATGCGGCAGAAGACTCATCTCCGGAAACCGGGGCCAAGGGCGCTTTTGTCTCAACGCCATACGTTTCCAGAATGCCTTTTGAGCGGGTTTGCGTTCCTGCCACAATGCCTAAAATCAGGCTTGTCGCAAAGAAACCGGCAACGCACAGGGCTGTGGCACGGGTCAGGGCGTTGGCGGTCGATCGCGGCGTGGCGAAATTTCCCAGACCGCCTCCGCCGCCGCCGATTCCAAGTCCGCCACCTTCGGATCTCTGAATCAGGACGAGGCCGATGATGGCCAGCGCCAGAATCATGTGAATGACAAGAAGAACCGTTCCCATTTTTTGTCCCTATCTTTGAGAAACGCAAATCGTTAACACTATGCCCCGTGGGCAATGGCCATATACTGATCGACTTTCAGACTTGCCCCGCCGATCAGTGCGCCGTCCACGTTTTCAACGCGAAACAGTTCCGCCGCATTGTCCGGCTTGACCGAACCACCGTATAAAATACGAACCTTGTCAGGATGCGCAAGGCATTCGCCCAGTTTTCTGCGCAAAAAGCGGTGCATGGCCCGGACGTCATCCGGTGTGGCGGTTTTCCCGGTGCCGATGGCCCAGACGGGTTCATAGGCAACCACAGTGTTTTCCGGATTCGCAGTGGGGGGAAGGGACTGAACCAGTTGATTTTCAACAACATCCAGTTCTCCGCCCGCCGCGCGTTCGTCTTCTTTTTCGCCGACGCACAAAATAACGCACAGGCCGTTTTCATGAGCCAGACGGGCCTTGGCCGCGATGGTCTGGTTGGTTTCCCCATGATTCTGACGGCGCTCGGAATGTCCAAGAATGACATAGCCGCATCCGAAATCTTTCAGCATGGCGGCGGAAATGTCGCCTGTATGAGCTCCGTCCGGTGTGGCGGCGCAGTCCTGCGCGCCCAGAGTGATCGGGCTGGCCGCGCCGTCCACAATGGCGCGAACCGCGACTAGATGGAGAAAAGGCGGACAGAGGACAAAGTCACAGCGTTCCAGAACATCACGATCTGCGTGGAGAGCTTCAACAATTCCGGTGGCCAAAGCGCGTGCGCTTTCGAGCGTTCCGTTCATTTTCCAGTTTCCGGCGATAAGTTTTTTCATATCGCAAATCCTCAAGGTCTGTGAAAAGACAACCAATCGGGGCCAGTGATACCCTGCTACGACGAAGAATGCAATCGCCTGTTGCCCGCGCGCCTTCGGGCTCTTATAGTGGCGGCGGAAAATGTCCAGATTCAGGAGTAATCAAAAGACACCATGCTGCTTCATTATATGCGAAAAGGGGCCAAAACAGGCCTGATCCGGTATACCCTGTTTACCCTTCTCATTCTGGCCGCCGGAGGGATGGTCTTTATGGACGTGGGCGGATTTTTTCGCGGCGGGGTCCAGCGCGGGGACGTTGCGCGGGTAGGCCATGAAGGGATTACCCTTTCGGATTTTGATCGATCCCTTCAGGCTGTACTGCGCCAGCAGGGGATCGGCCCGGACGATGCGTGGCGTTTCGGAATGGTCAGCCAGATACTTTCTATGGAAATTCGCGAGACTCTTGTCGCACAGGCTGCGTCCGATATGGGGATCAGGATTGGTGACCCGGTTGTTGCGGCGCGGATTGCGGATCTGGTCAAGCCTTTGGCCGCGGACGATGCCACGCCGCAGGAGGCCCTGAACAGACTTTTGCGGATGCAGGGGATGAGCGAAGCCCAGTTCGTGGGCGCTATCCGCCGGGACATGACGGCCGGGCTTTTGCGCGGAGCGTTTCAATCCGAATCTTTGAGGATTCCCGATTCGCTGGCGCGGGATCTGTATTCCTATGAAAAGGAAGAGCGCAGCGTGGCGATTGTTTTTCTGCCCGATTCCGATCCGGGGAAGGCCGTTTCTGCACCGACCGAGGCTGATCTTCAGGGGTTGTACAAGGCCTCCGGGTCGCTTTATGCCATCCCGGAACGCCGGAGTTTTACGCTGGCCTGGTTTGGTGCGGATCTGGCGCGCAGGGATATTGTCGTGTCCGACGAGGAACTCCGCAAGATCTATGACGGTGATCCGGAGGCCTATGCTCTGCCGGAGATGCGGACTTTGGCGCAGGTGATCGTCAAGACAGAAACGGAAGCCAAGGCGATTGTGGCGGAGGTGAAAACCGGGAAGACTCTTGAGGATGCGCTTAAGGCGGTATCCGGGAAAAAAGATGCGTATCAGCCGCCGCAGGATTTTGCGCGTGAAGGCTTGTTCCCAGCCGTTGCGGACCCTGTTTTTTCTGCGAAGGAAAAAGACATCATCGGGCCCGTTCGTACCCCGCTTGGTTGGCATGTTCTTGTTCTGGAAGGGATAAAGGCGCCTCGAACCCAGTCGTTCGATGAAGTCAAAGAAGCGATCCGCAAAGAAGAAATCGATATGCGCGCGGGCGAAAAACTGTCAGCGCTTTCGGATTCCCTTGACGATAGAATCGCCGGTGGCGGGACGATTGAGGAGGCCGAGAAAGATTTTTCTCTGACTCTTAAGGTGGAAAAACTTCTTGATGCTCAAGGGCTTGGAGAAGATGCCACGGCGGGTCTGAGTGATTTTGAGGCCGATCGCGCGAACATCCTGGAGACTGTTTTTTCCTTAATGGAATCTGAAACATCTCCGGTGATTGAAATTTCGGGCGGGCGTCATGCGGTCATTCGAGTGGACAGGGTCGTTGCTTCTTCGGTCAAGCCGTTTGAGTCCGTCCGGGAGGATCTTGTGAAGCGCTGGGAGACCCAGCAGAAAAAACTGGCCAATATCGCGCGGGCAAAAGCTTTGATCGAGTCCGTCAAGTCGGGGAAAAAGACCATTGAACAAGTTGCGGCTGAAGCGGGGCTCAAGCCGGACATTATCTCGACGCTTCGGCGCGAGGATGCGCCGTCAGCACCCTTGAGTCCGTCCGCCGTGGCGGCGATTTTCGATTCCTCGAAAGGAGATACGGTTCTGGCGGAGGGTGTGCAGGGGCAGGTTTTGGCCAAGATTCTCGATATTCGTCCTGGCGATCCGTCCAAGGCCGATCCGTCCGAAATCCGCGCCCTTGCGGGCAAATACGAACGCGAGGGCGGCGAGGTTGATCTGGCGTCGTATCTGGGGCATTTGCATGCCTCTTACGGCGTTGTGGTCAACGAGCCTTTGTTGCGCCAGATGTACGGGCCGGGGCGTGAGACTCCTTGAAACGGGGCATGGATTTCCTGTGAGTCCTTGTCTGTCCGGGGCTTCACAAAGCTTGCGGGATGGTGCATGATTTCAGCCTTGCAGAAACGGAAGAGGTGAGTCGTGAGTTTGACCATTGCTGTTGTAAAGGAGCGCGGGGCGCACGAGCGGCGGGTTGCCGTTTCGCCGGAGACAGTTAAAAAGCTTGTGGCCATGGGCTGCGTCGTCCGGATTGAGGCGGGGGCGGGCGAAGGGGCCTCTTTTACAGATCACCTGTTTGCCGAGGCGGGTGGAACAATTGTCGATGACGCAGCTCAGGCTTGCAAGGGCGCGCAGATTGTTCTGGCCGTTCAGACTCCTGATATTGAAATCTTGCCCAAAGGCGCGCTTTTGATTGGTATGCTGGCGCCTTACCAGAATACAGACAGGATTCAAGCCCTCGCAGCGCAGGGTGTTGATGCGTTCTCGATGGAACTGGTTCCGCGAATCACGCGTGCGCAGGCGATGGATGTTCTTTCGTCCCAGTCGAATCTGGCCGGTTATAAATCTGTTCTGGATGCCGCGGAGCATTTCACCCGCGCTTTTCCGATGATGATGACGGCGGCGGGGACCATTCCGCCGGCGCGGGTATTTGTGATGGGCGCGGGTGTGGCGGGGCTTCAGGCCATTGCCACTGCGCGCAGGCTCGGGGCTATTGTGTCGGCGACCGATGTGCGTCTGGCGGCAAAGGAGCAGGTTCAATCTCTTGGTGCGACCTTCGTGATGGTTGAGGACGAGGAGACAAGACAGGCGGAAACCTCCGGTGGGTACGCAAAGGAAATGTCTGAGGCGTACAAGGCCAAACAGGCGGCCCTGATCGAGGAAACCATTCGCAAGCAGGATATTGTGATTACAACGGCGCTGATTCCGGGACGTCCGGCGCCAAAACTTGTGACCGAGGCGATGGTCAAATCCATGAAGCCGGGCTCGGTAATCGTCGATCTGGCGGTGGAGCAGGGGGGAAACTGCGTCCTCTCGAAACCGGGGAAAACTGTCGAGGTCGGCGGCGTGAAAATCATCGGGCATCGCAATGTGCCCGGTCGTCTGGCAACGGACGCCTCGGCGCTTTATGCCAAGAATCTTCTGAATTTTCTTGGGCTTGTGGTTGATAAAAAGACGGGAGATCTGGCGATCAACTGGGATGACGAGATTATCAAGGCGGTGACTTTGACGCGCGGAGGCGTGGCTGTTCATCCGCAATTTGGGGGAGCGAGTCCTGAAAAGTCCGATGAAAAAACATCGGAAAAGTCAGAAAAGTCAGAGAAGAAAGCTGCTTCTTAGTCTTTAATATCTTTTTGAGCGGGAGAGTTGAAAAATGTCAGGAACCATGCCCGAGACTGTATCCCAATCCATTGTGTCCACCTTGTCCGATCATGCGGCGAATATGGCCAGGGCGGCGCGGGACCTGGCGGATCAGGCTGAAATGATGGCCATGCAGGCGGGAGCCTTGTCGAATCTGGGCATTGAGGGCGGCGGGTCCTTTCTGGTCAATGGGTTGACGGTTTTCGTTCTGGCCTGTTTCGTTGGATATTACGTCGTCTGGCGCGTGACTCCGGCCCTGCACTCGCCCCTGATGGGCATTACCAACGCCATTTCCTCGGTGATTATCGTTGGCGCATTGATCGCCGTTGGAGTCTCTGAATCCGGGTTTTCAAAATTCATGGGATTCATGGCCGTGACTCTCGCCTCGGTCAATATCTTTGGCGGGTTCATCATCACCCGCCGTATGCTGCATATGTTTAAGAAAAAGGGATAGGACTATGGACTCACTCGCTTCTCTGGCCTATCTCGTCGCCTCGGTCTGTTTTATTATGGCCTTGCGCGGGCTGTCGAATCCGGAACTTGCGCGGACGGGGGTTGTCTATGGCATGGCCGGGATGGCGATTGCCGTTGTCACGACGTTGTTGTTCCAGCATCTGAATTCGCTCTGGCTGATCGGCCTTGGGATTGCAGTCGGCGGGGCAATCGGGAGCGTGACGGCGCTGCGCATTCCCATGACGGCGCTGCCCCAGTTGATGGCGGCGTTTCACTCTCTGGTCGGGCTTGCGGCGGTGTTCGTGGCGGCGGCGGCGTTCCATAGTCCGGAGGCATACGGAATCGGAACGGCGGGCGAAATTCATTTGAACAGCCTGATCGAAATGGCTCTCGGGACCGCCATCGGGGCCGTGACGTTTACGGGATCCATCATTGCTTTTGGAAAGCTTCAGGGGGTTATTTCCGGGAAGCCTGTCGTTTTTCCGGGTCAACATAAGTTGAATGCGCTGCTGGGCGCGGGGCTTGTGGGACTTGTGATTTTGTTATGTCTGACCGGCTCGCCCCTGTGGTTCTGGGGGATCGTGCTCGTGGCTCTGGCGCTCGGGGTGTTGATGATCGTGCCCATCGGCGGGGCGGATATGCCGGTGATCGTCTCGATGCTCAATTCCTATTCGGGATGGGCGGCGGCCGGAATTGGATTCACCTTGCATAACAATCTGTTGATCGTCACGGGCGCTCTGGTCGGGGCATCGGGAGCGATTCTGTCTTACATCATGTGCAAGGGGATGAATCGCTCTTTTGTGAATGTTTTGCTCGGGGGCTTTGGGGGCGAGGCAGCTTCGGGCGCGGCGGCGGCAGTCGCGGGAGATCGGCAGGTCAAGACCGGCGCGGCGGAAGATGCCGCCTATATCATGAAGAACGCTGCCAAGGTCATCATTGTGCCGGGTTATGGCATGGCGGTGTCGCAGGCCCAGCATGCGCTGCGCGAGATGGGGGATGTCCTGAAAAAAGAAGGGGTTGAGGTCAAATATGCGATCCATCCCGTCGCCGGGCGGATGCCGGGGCATATGAATGTCCTGCTGGCCGAGGCGAATGTGCCTTACGATGAAGTTTTTGAAATGGATGATATCAATCGTGATTTTGCCCAGGCCGATGTGGCTTATATCATCGGGGCAAACGATATCACCAATCCGGCGGCCAAGAATGATCCGTCTTCGCCGATTTATGGTATGCCGGTTCTGGATGTTGAGAAGGCGAAAACTGTTCTCTTCGTCAAGCGATCCCTCGGGGCTGGATATGCGGGGATTGATAATCCTCTGTTTTATCAGTCAAACACCATGATGCTTCTCGGCGATGCCAAGAAAATGACCGAGGACATTATCAAGGGGCTTGGGTGAGCAGGCCTAGTGCTGAAAGTGCCGCAGTCCGGTGAACACCATGGCCATGCCGCGCTCGTCGGCGGTGGCGATGACGTCCGGGTCTTTCTTTGATCCTCCCGGCTGGATGGCTGCCGTGGCTCCGGCCTCATGGGCGGCGATCAAGCCGTCCGGAAAGGGAAAAAACGCATCCGACGCCACAATGGATCCGGCGCTCAAGGGGGTTGTCTCGCCTGCCTCCCGCGCCGCGTCCTGCGCCTTGCGGGCTGCGATAAGGGCGGCGTCGACACGGCTCATCTGACCTGCGCCGATTCCGACGCTGGCCCCGCCGCGCGCATAGACGATGGCGTTGGACTTGACGTGCTTGACCACGGTAAAGCCGAAAATCATATCCCGGATTTCTTGCGGCGTAGGCGCGCGTTTGGTCACGACTTTCAGGTCGGTGGCCAGTACTCGGGCCGTGTCGGCATCCTGAATCAGAAAACCGCCCGCCACAGGGGCCACGATGCGCCGCGCCGCGCTTCGGTCCGGCAGAGCGCCCGTTTCCAGAACGCGAATATTGGGCTTTGTTTTCAGAATGTCCAGGGCTTCGGGCGCGATCGCGGGGGCGATGACAACTTCGCAGAGCCTTTTGATAATAGCCTGCGCCGTAGGGGCGTCCAGCGTCCGGTTGAGGGCGACGATTCCGCCAAAGGCACTGACCGGATCGCAGCGCAGAGCTTTTTCATAGGCCTCCAGAGTCGTCTCCGCCACCGCAACGCCGCAAGGATTGGCATGCT
This sequence comes from Rhodospirillales bacterium, assembly GCA_020638285.1. Taxonomy (GTDB): domain Bacteria; phylum Pseudomonadota; class Alphaproteobacteria; order Micavibrionales; family Micavibrionaceae; genus JACKIV01. The sequence goes on from JACKIV010000004.1 coordinate 42,807, forward strand.
TGATGATGGCCACGGACGGCTCGTCAAATTCGGCGACAAGCTCAAAGGCAGCGTCTGTATCGCCGATGTTATTGTAGGAAATCTCTTTGCCCTGAATCTGGCGCGCCGTGGCGGCGCCGGGACGGGGGGCCGCCGGGTCGAGATACAGCGCGGCGGCCTGGTGCGGGTTTTCGCCATACCGCAGGGTCTCTTTCAAAACGCCGCCAAAGCTCAAACGGTCCGGGAAGGCGCTCCGGTCGATCTGCCCGGCGAACCAGTTCGAAATCATGGAGTCATACAGGGCCGTATGGGCAAAGGCCTTGGCGGCCATCCTGCGGCGAAACGCAAGGTCCGTCCCGCCATGGGTCTCGATCTCGGACATCAGGGAGTCATAATCCGACGGGTCGGTCAGGACCGTGACAAACGCGTGATTTTTCGCCGCCGAGCGGATCATGGCCGGACCGCCAATGTCGATATTTTCGATGCAGGTTTCAAAATCCGCACCTTTGGCCACGGTTTGCGCAAAGGGATAGAGCGTGACGATCAAAAGGTCTATGGGGACGATATCGTGTGTTTCCATAGCCCTTGCATGATCTGGATCGTTCCGGACACCCAGCAGTCCGCCATGGATCGTGGGATGCAGGGTCTTGACCCGCCCGTCCATGATTTCCGGAAATCCGGTGTGGTCGGAGACATCCGTCACGGGCAGCCCGGAATCGCGCAGCGTCCGGGCGGTTCCCCCGGTCGAAAGGATCTCAACGCCGCGTTCGTGCAGCGCCCGGGCTAGAGGCTCAAGCCCCGCCTTGTCCGATACCGAAATCAGAGCGCGGAGAATGGGGATGGATGTAGACATGACATCTTGGCTCCTTCTCTGAAAATTTCCGCCCTTTCTATGCGCAAACAGACCCGGGCGCAAGAAAAAGTGCAGTGACCCTTTTTCAACCGGGGAATTAACCCTTTCTTTACGGTTTTACGGCATTTTTCCAATTATGAATTTCAGATTTACGATGTTTTGTGTTCCTTTCTCTGGATATGGCAAAATATATGGGAAAAAGAACCGTTTCCGCTGGAAAGTCGATTCAGTCCATGTCAACCATAACGGGCCATAATAAAAGGGTGAAAAAAGCCGACTGGTCCCGGTCCGGTGGAGACATGGACGCGCACACTCTGGATTACAAGGCTCTGTTTGACCTGATGCCTGTGCCGCGCTTTGTTGTGCGGCCCGAGGGGCGGGGCGTGTTTACCTTTGCCGATGTCAATGCGCGTGCGGCGGCGTGGTTTGCGCGGACTCCGAAATCCATGCTGGGCCGGTCGGTTGCGGAGATGTCCGATTCCGCGTTTTCCCAGAGCTTGATCCAGTCGCTTGAATCCTGCCTGCGTCAGAAAAAGACCGTGATGGTCTTAGCTCCCGCCGGGTTTCCGGGCAGCGTGCGGATTCATCACTTTCTGATCAGTCCCGTGATCGGGCCGGATGGCGCCGTAGCCCTGATCGACGTTCTGGCCCAGCGCGACACGTCCGATGCCTCCACAGCCCAGCGCGAGCGGGATGACGCCTTGTCCCTGCTCTCGTCTATTTTCGATGCAAGCGAGGCGGGCATCGTGGTCACGGACGGGCACCGCCGCGTTGTCAAGGTCAATGACAGCTTTTCCCGAACGTATGGGTGGAGTCGGGATGAGCTGATCGGCGCGGATTTCACCTCTGTTGTGTCTCCGGACGAGCGGTCTTTGGCGGTTCGCAACCACATGAATTTTATGAAGACGGGCGCGCGCAGCAGCGGCGAGGTCCGGATCGTACGCAAAGACGGCAGTATTGCCAATGCGCTGTTTACCTCTGCGACGCTGGAACTCAGTCACAGGCGGAAGTTTCAGGTGACAACCGTTATGGATATTACCTTGCGCAAGCAGATGGAAATCTCCCTGCGCGTCGCCAAGGAAAGCGCCGATGCGGCCAGCCGTGCCAAAAGCACCTTTCTGGCCAATATGAGTCACGAACTGCGCACGCCGCTTAACGCCATTATCGGATTTTCGGAAATTATGATGCGCGAGACGTTCGGTCCCGTTGAAAATCCGAAATATCTGGAATATCTGGGGGATATGCACTTAAGCGCCCGGCATCTGCTCGACATTATCAACGAGGTGCTGGATATGTCCAAGATCGAAGCCGGGCGGGTGGAACTGGACGAACACGAGACGGATCTGGGGTTGCTGGTTTCCTCGGTCACGCGGATGAGTCTGTCAAAGGCCCAGAGTCTGGGAATTTTATTGACCGAATCCAGCGCGCCGGATCTGCCGCATCTGTTCGCCGATGCGCGTCTGGTCCGCCAGATTCTGATAAATCTTGTGACCAACGCGATCAAATTCACCCGATCGGGCGGGCAGGTGAGCGTGACGACGGGGCTTTCGGACGATGGCGGCCTGCGCTTTGTCGTGGCGGACACGGGAATCGGAATTCCAAAGGACCGAATCAAGGTCGCCATGGAGCCATTCGGTCAGGTGTTTCAACCCGTTCTGGCGCGCGGGACTCAAGGGACCGGGCTTGGCCTGCCCTTGGCGCGGGCGATGACGGAGCTGCATGGCGGGGTGCTGGAGATCGACTCCGAGCCCGGAAAAGGAACCTCCGTTACCGTGTCTTTCCCGGCTTTTCGCAGCATCGTACGCCCGGATCGACGGCCCGTTGCAAGTCCTGTTTCAGAGGCGATGTCTTCCGATTCTCTTTCCTTATAAAAGGGCTTCCTCTTTCCTCAAAATTATCTCTTGCATGGGGGGGCGCGATCCGATACAACGCGCGTCCACGGTTTCGGGATATGCCTTTCAGGTGACAGGCTTTTTCCGGGATTTTAATGTTCTATCAGCGAAAGGAGTTACGTGAATGGCGCATGCTCTCAGGGGTTGGGGTCAACATCTGATCCTCGATCTTTCCGGGTGCCCGAAAGATAAATTGACCGATGCGAATCACATCAGGGAATGGACGAAAGCCCTGGTCGATGGCATAGAGATGGTCGCGTACGGCCAGCCTTTGCTGGAGCATTTCGCCACGCACAATCAGGATACAGGCGGTTATACGCTTGTTCAACTGATCGAAACATCCAACATTTGCGCGCATTTTGCCGAAAACAAGGGCGAGATTTATATCGACGTGTTTTCGTGCAAAAGCTTTGATGAAGTTGTTGCGACAGAAATCTGCCGCAAATTCTTTGAGCCCGCGCGAATTGATTCGCACAGCATCCTGCGCGGCGAATTTGCCCCCAAAGACGGCGTTCGCGCAGCGTAAACAAGGATGGTTTTTGATCCTTTCCACAATCCTCCGGCGCTCTCTGCGTTCCGGGGGATTTGGTTTTTTACGCCATAAAAATCGCGGCCAAACCCAAAAATGCGAAAAATCCAACCACATCGGTCACGGTTGTCAAAAAGACGCTGGAGGCGACTGCCGGATCGACGCCTGCCTTATCCAAAAGAATCGGGATGATCGTTCCAAATGTCCCCGCGCAGATCAGATTAACGATCATGGCCACGCCGATAACTCCACCCAGCATGGGGTCAGAAAACCACAACCCTGCGACGACTCCGGTAATCAGGGCGAAGGCTGCCCCGTTAATCGCGCCCACCATGGTTTCTTTCCACACAACGCGCAGGGCGTTGATCCCCGAAATTTCCCGCGTGGCCAATGCGCGGACGGCAACCGTGAGGGCTTGCGTGCCTGCGTTTCCGCCCATGGAGGCGACGATGGGCATGAGAACGGCCAGCGCCACGATTTTTTCAATGGTGGCTTCAAAAAACGAAATGACAACCGAGGCCAGAATAGCGGTTAGAAGATTCACAAATAACCAGCGGAAACGATAGCCGCTTGTGCTCAGGGCCGCGCGATACATGTCGCCTTGTTCAACCCCGCCGAGGCGCAGGAAGTCTTCGTGTGCCTCTTCGGTGATGACGTCGACGACGTCGTCGATGGTAATGACGCCGATCAGACGTCCGTCTTCGTCCACGACCGGAGCCGATGTCAAATCCTCGCGCCGGAACAATGTGGCCACATCTTCCTGGTCCATCGTGGCCGGGATGGTGTGGATTTCTTCCAGAGCCAGATCGTCGATTTTTTCAGACCGACGTGCGCGTACGATCCGGCCCAGCGGAATTTCTCCGACGACGTGGTGGGCGGAATCGACAACGAACAGGTCAAAGAAATCGTCCGGTAGTTCTTCCGATGCGGCGCGCAGATAGTCGATGGTCTTTCCAACGGTCCAGAATTGCGGGATGGAAACAAATTCCCGCTGCATGAGGCGTCCGGCGCTGTCTTCTGGAAAGTTTAATCCCTCCTCAATTGCGATCCGGTCCTTGCGGGCGAGTTTTTTGATAATCTCGCGCTGGATGTCCTCATCCAGAGGCAAAATCAAGTCAAGAGCATCGTCGCTTTCGAGATCCGAGACAATGATCGCTACGCGTTCTGGAGGCATTTCGTTCAAGCATGCGCGGCGCAGCTCCGGGTCCATTTCCAGAAAGACAACGGGGTCAAGCTGTGCGCCATAGCGTTCCAAAAGGGCCCGGCGTTCGTCGCCACCGATCTTGGCCAGAAGTTCGGCGGTTTCATTGGGGCTCAGCTCCTCGATAATCGTTTTCAGGCCGATAAAGTCTTCGGCATCAAGGGCTTGAAGTGTATATGCGATATCGGCATCGCTCAGGCCTTCCGCGATGTCGATCGCGAAGGGGTCTTCGGCGTCTTCCGCAAGGTTGCTGGCTTTATGCTCCTGCACGCGGCAGAGTCCTTCCGCAAAAATTGAAATGAGTCTGTCAGTCTAGCTCTATCACGAAGCGCGCAGGGGTGGAAGGGGGCGAAGGCAATCTATTCGCCTTCCATGTATTGCATTATTGTGCCGTGAGGAGTAGAATGCCATCGCCGTGGCAGGGATGGAAGGCGTTTCGAATCTCGGATTGTTCTTTCGTAGGGCTGCGGCTGGGTTCAATCCCTCTTTGTCTTGGTGGCACTTTGGGTTTTGCTCCTTGAATCGGCCTCGGCGCAAACGAAAAGCAGGCATGCAGGTAAGGCCTCCCCTGCGTATCGTGATACTTGGAGCAAAACCTGTTTCCAGAATATAATGGAGAGCTAATTGCATGGAGCTTTACTTTTTGGTCTTTCTGATTGTTGGGGCGTCTGTGTTCTTCGCATGGAATCGGCTTTTCCTTTCTGTTACAATTTACGATTTCCAAAAGGGACTCCTTTACAAAAACGGATCTTTCAAAAGAGAACTGGGGGCAGGAAGGTACCACTACATCAGAGCGCGCTCAATGGTTCAAGTCTTTGATCTGCGCAAGGTACTAATTTCTTTGCCAGGTCAGGAAGTTCTCACAAAAGATAACGTGAATATAAAGGTCACTCTGGTCGGATTTTATGAAGTGGTCGATCCTGCCAAGGCAGCACACCAATCTGAAAATTATGCGGTGGAATTTTATAGCTTTGCCCAAATCATTCTGCGTGATTTGATCTCCAGTAGCACCATTGACGAATTTTTGGAGAAAAAGTGCGATATCGACGCTCAGTTGCTTGTCAGGCTTTCTGAGAAAGCCGAGTCGCTTGGGTTGGTGGTTTCCGCATTTTCCATCAGGGATATCATGCTCCCTGCCAATCTCAAGAAAGCTTTTTCCGGTGTGCTTGAGGCGAAGAAGGAGGCTCAGCGGCAACTCGAAAAAGCTCGCGGCGAGCAGGCTGTTCTGAGAAATCTTTCTAATTCATCCAGTATGTACGAAGGCAATCCGATGCTTCTTCAGGCAAGGCTTATTCAGGCGTTGTCTGCCGGCAATAACAGTATTGTTTTCAGGGCGGATGGTAAGGTGGCTTTGGAGGAGAAGGCGCGGGCCCCATAGTATGGGTACGTTTGACTGTTTTGTTTTTCAAAATCTTCAAGCCTTTTATAATGCATTCCACTCCTCTTCGCTCAGGACGGTTACGCCCAGTTCGATGGCTTTGGTGCGTTTTGACCCTGCGTCTTCTCCGGCGATGAGGTAGTCTGTTTTTTTCGACACGGAACCGGAGACTTTTGCGCCCAGGGCGTGCGCGCGGGCTTTGGCTTCCTCGCGGGTCATGGTGGCCAGCGTTCCCGTAAACACCACCGTTTTCCCCGAAACGGGCGAGGGGGTTGAGGTTGGGGATTCAAAGGGCGCCACGGTGATTTGCGCGGTCAGATCCTCGATTGCCGCGCGGTTGTGCGGCTCGGCGAAAAATTCAATGACTTCAGAGGCAACGGCAGGGCCGATATCTTCGATGGACAAAAGATCGGCGCGTGCGCCGTTGTCTTCGTTTTGCTGTGCCTGTGTCATGGCCTCGGACAAAGCCTCCAGCGTTCCATAAAATGCGGCAAGGCGGCGGGCGGTGGACTCACCGATCTGGGGAATGCCCAAAGCATAAAGAAAACGGGGCAGGGAAATCCGCCGTCGCGCGTTGATGGCGGCAAACAGGTTGCGGGTTGAAACCTCTCCCCATCCCTCCCGGTTTTGCAGCGGAGTTTCAAGACTTGCATTGCGGGATTCCAGCCGGAAAATATCCGCCGGGGATTTTAAAAGCCCGTCTTCCCACAATTCCTGAACGATTTTTGCGCCCAGCCCCTCAATATCAAATGCCGGGCGTGAGACGAAATGGCGCAGACGCTGGGCGGCTTGCGCGGGGCAGATCAGTCCGCCGGTACAGCGCCGCGCGACGGCATCGTTTTCCCGAACGGCGTGAGATTGGCATTCGGGGCAGATCGTGGGGAATTCATAGGGTTTTTCCGCTCCGGATCGTTTCTCTGTCAAAACCCGGACGATTTGGGGAATGACGTCTCCGGCGCGCTGGATCAGGACCATATCACCTTCGCGGATGTCCTTGCGGGCAATTTCATCTTCGTTGTGCAATGTTGCCCGTGAGACCACGACGCCCCCGACTGTGACGGGTTCAAGCTCGGCTACGGGGGTCAGAACGCCGGTCCGCCCGACCTGAACAGAGATTTTATTCAGGCGCGTAATCGCCTGTTCCGGCGGGAATTTATGGGCGCAGGCCCATCGTGGCGCACGTGAGACGGCACCCAGACGCGTCTGCCAGTCCACCCGATCAACCTTGTATACCACGCCGTCGATATCAAACGGCAGATCGGCCCGGCGTTCGAGAACGTCTTGATAGTAGGCCAGAATTTCGGAAACCGTCTCGCATCGCGCGGCGGGTTCAGCCTGCGCGAATCCCCATGTTTCCAGTACCCTGCGAATATCCCATTGAGTCTGCGCCACAGGAGAAGACAGCATGCCGAACGCATAGCCGAAAAAATGCAGGGGCCGCGCTGCTGTTATCGCGGGATCAAGTTGGCGGACACTGCCTGCTGCGGCATTGCGCGGGTTGGCAAAAGGGGGCTCTTTGGCTTCAATCTGGCGGGTATTCAGCGTTGCGAAATCGTCTCGCCGCATGTAAATTTCGCCTCTGATTTCAATAATCTCCGGCACGCCAGAGGGCAGGGTGGGAGGGATATCGGCGATGGTGCGGACGTTGGCAGTGATATCTTCGCCTGTCGTTCCATCTCCCCGCGTGGCGGCTTGAAGCAGCTTTCCATTTTCATAGCGCAAGGAGCAGGACAGCCCGTCGATTTTGGGTTCGCCCACAATAGACAGGGTTTCTTGGGGCCTTAGCCCTAAAAATTTTCGGACTCGTTCGATGAAGACGGGGACTTCCGTATCTTCAAACAGGTTTGACAAGGATAACATGGGAAGGGCGTGCGGGACTTTTTGAAATCCCCGAGCGGGCATTGCGCCGATCTTGCGGGTCGGGCTTTCCGGCGTGACAAGGTTCGGGAAACGTGATTCGATGTCTTCCAGTTCGCGTCGCAGGGCATCGTAAGCCGCATCGCTGATTTCGGGTGTGTCGTGGGTGTGGTACAATGCATCGTGACGGCGAATCTCTGCTGCCAGTTCGGCGTGGCGGAGAGCAGGGTCTATGGTATCGAAGAGCGTTGTCATGCCATTACTTTAGCGCTGCTGCCGAAGGCCGAGAAGGGGTTTTTAATGCCGTTCTTTCTTTTTTGCAGGACAGGTGTGAGGTGTCAGATATGATTGCGATAATATTAAGACGCGTTGTTGCGGTCTGCGTGGCGGCGTGCGTGGTTTTTGTCTTGAATGAACGGAGCGGGGTTGCCATGGAAAAAAATGCGGACAAGCCGGAATCCTTTCATTCGGCGGTTTTTGCGGGCGGGTGCTTCTGGTGTCTGGAAAGCGAGTTTCGTCGCCTGCCCGGCGTTTTGTTTACAGAGGTGGGCTATAGCGGTGGGACAACGGAAGATCCGACATATGAACAGGTTTCAACCGGACGCACAGGGCATGCCGAGGTGGTGCGTGTGTCTTACGATCCGGACGTTACTGATTTTAAGAAGCTGACGACGTTTTTTCTGGAAGAGGCTCACGACCCCACTCAAAAAGATCGGCAAGGCGTCGATGTCGGGACTCAATATCGATCGATCATTTTTTATGCCAATGAGGAGGAGAAAACGATCGCTGAATCTGAAATCGCTCGAGTGGATGCGAAAAAGCGGTATTCTGCGCCGATCGTGACGCTGGTTCAGCCCTTGGCGCCGTTCTGGATGGCGGAGGAGTATCATCAGCAATATTACAGGAAATACGAGGCGAGGACCGGGGAAAAGCACATCCGGGTCAAGGCCAAGGAAGCCAGAAAAGCCTCTGAAAAAGGCGTGAAGTAGTGGCCTCCGGAAAAACAAAAGGGCCCCGTGAAGGGCCCTTCGAAAAACCAATCACCTGAAGCCTGAGAACATCAGATCTCGAGGGTCGGCGCCGTTTCATAGGTGGGTTTGGGCGCCACGGCATTTTCAAAGCGCGCAAGCTGCGCAGCAATACCCTTGGCCGTCACGCCATCTGGATTTCCACCAAGTGCAAGGATCTGAAGATCGTTAATTTTCGCCATAATAGCCTCTCTTCCCTCGTTTATATTTCTTGTTTACTCGGCCTGAAGGTAAGCCTCCGCGAGGTCTTCCCCTCCCATCTCCGCCAGAAACGCCTTATAGATGTCTCCGTGGCCGAGGTCTTCGATGGCGTCGATGTAAGCCTTGTCAGCGTTCTTTTCCACCATCTCACGACCAATTTTGCACATATGGACGATAATGTCCAGAAATTTCGCATGGACCAAGGAGGCAATTTCGATGGGATCGGCTTCTCCCGCTGCCGGAACGGCGAACCCCATGATTTCATGCTCAATTTCGCGTAGACCCGCTCCAAAATTAAGGATATCAACGGGTTTCGGCTTTTTCCGGGTGGGCGGAATCGCCAGATACAGGGTTTTTCCTTCCGTCGTATAGCCCTTCGGCCCCGTTCCCTTGACCACATGAAGTTTAATTTTGTAGTCACGGGACATGGTTAACAAGCGGTTACCTGTCGCGCTTTCCGTTAATATGGCATTCAGGGCCTCAATCAGCGCCGATTCGTTGGGATGATCGTAGGAAAGCCCCAGCCGCGAAGGGTCGCCGCGCCGGGCGCTGAACGCCCCTTGAAGGCCTGCTTTGGTCGATTTTTTGCCTTTTTCTGTCATGATCTGGTCTTTCGGGGCTTTTTTCAGGACGCCTGCGCCGGTTCACGGGTTTTATACAGCATTTCACGGGAAAGAACGTTCGGCACGCCGTCCGCGCCGACCTCGATTTTTGCGCGCATCAACGCCCCGTCATAATACAGGGGCGCGGTGACAATATGGGTGTTTTTCTCCGAATCAAAGTCGATTTCCGTTTGCTGAATTGCTGCGACGACATCGGCGCGGGACACGCCGCGCGCGGAGCGCAGGGCCGGAAAGTCCCGCTCGTCCCGCAGCAGCAAAATCTCGCCCTCATCCGTGGCCACGTTCTGGAAGTAGAATGCCAGATAGTCCGGCACGGTATAGACATTGAGCGCAGGCGGTTCCTTGGCATGGACAAGGGAAAAGGGCCGATTCGATCCGTCCAGATAGAAAAACGACTCTCCATCGCCCAGAAAATCGAGTGAAAAGGCCGGGAGCGTCGAATAATTCGTCAGGCGATACAGGAAAAACCGATTATAAAACGGGAGTTTGGCATAGCGCAGATCGACAACCCGCGAGCCCATGAGGCCGGGCAGACTCTCGTCGCGCAGCCTGGCGATGATGGTTTTTGCCTTGTCTTGTTCGAGGGAATACCAGTCCATGCCGTTTGAATCCGTTCCTTTTAGGGCGCACACAACGCGCCTCGCGGGAGTGTACCAAAAGAAGGGGACCTTGTGCAAATTTAGAAAAGCCGACTTTCCAAGCCGTCCGGGGAAATGCTAGAATGCCACAAGTTGACTCGTTCCCAAGGGAACACGCTTTTTTGAAGGGTGGCCCCTTGATTTTGGAGTGTTCTTAGATATTTCTTAACCAAGAATTTGTAATATGAAAGGTGGCAACAAAAAAATGGATGCGAACGTGAGACGGAAATCGCCAGACAGGTTTATTCGGGGTGTCTACCTCGAATATTTCGACAGGCTCAACAGGATTGGCTCTGACGTGGTTACCTTGAGGAATACCGCACGCGCTCTGAAAGTTCCGGAGCCGGACAAACAAGCCATTGAAAAACAAATCAAGGGTCTTGAGGAAGAAATACTCGCATTTGGGCAGAACCTCAAGGAAAGCGGAATTGATGTCCTCGAACGACTCTGAGTCTTCCCGTTCGGGAGGGCTGGGAGATGTCTTTCTGGAGAATCTCCGCGCTCTCCCGCTCGCATACGAGCAGGAATCAAAAAAATCTCTGGAAGATCGCCGGGAAGATATCCGGTCCTGGACGACCTTGGGTGTCGTGGGCGCCTATTTCCTGTGCATCCTTGTTATCTGTGTCGCGGGCGTCTGGACGATATCGAACAATGCGGCCTGCGTAGACAATACCGCGTGCGCGGGCATTGTGGCGGCGCTTGGCCGTGTGACGGAATATGTCCACATGCTTGCCGCGCCGGTTGTGATGCTTGTTCTTGGATTTTATTTCGGCAACAATCACGAAAGAAAATAACCTTTGATTCTGTCAGGGCGCGGGGGCTTTCGGTAGGGCATCCGCGATGGTTTCGGAGGGTGGGCGCGTGGCGGTTTTCGTCGCATCGCCCAGAATCCGCCGCCATCGCACCGCGCCCGGCTGGCCCGCATACAGGCCGAGCATATGCCGGAAGATCGCATGCGGCGGGACCGGACCTGTGCGGATTTGTTTCTCTATGTAGGGGATCATGGCGCGGGCAATGTCTGCGCGGTCCGGGGCGGGCGCGCCGTTTGACGTCGAATCAATCTGCGCCAGAATCATGGGATTGTGATAGGCCTCGCGCCCGATCATGACACCGTCGAACGCGCCAAGGGCGTCAAGAGCCTGATCGACAGTGCGAATTCCGCCGTTAAGGATAATGGACAGGTCCGGATAAGCCGCCTTGACCGCCGCCGCCATGTCGGGGCGCAGCGGGGGAATGTCCCGATTTTCCTTTGGACTCAGTCCCTTGAGAATCGCCGTGCGGGCATGGAGGATAAAGGTTTCACATCCGGCGGCCTTGATCGTGCGGATAAAACGGTCCAGAAACGCGGGGTCGTGGTTATCGTTCAGGCCGATCCGGCATTTGACGGTAACGGGGAGGGTTACGGCGGCGCGCATGGCGGCGATGCAGGCGGCAACGAGATCCGGTTCGGCCATCAGACATGCGCCGAATTTTCCGCTCTGGACCCGCTCGCTGGGGCAGCCGCAATTGAGGTTGATCGCGTCATAACCAAAGGATTCTCCGATTTTGGCGGCCTGGGCCAGCGCGGCGGGGCTTGAGCCGCCCAGTTGCAGAACAACCGGGTGTTCGGTCTCGTGAAAGGGCAGGAGCCGCGCGGCGTTGTGGATCACGGCCTGCGCATGAACCATTTCCGTATAAAGGGTAACGCCGGGGGAAATCAGGCGGTGAAAATACCGGCAATGCCGATCCGTCCAGTCCATCATCGGCGCAACGCTGATGCGACTTGCACGGGGCGGTATGTTTTTATCTACAGAGTTATCCACAGATTTTTCCTCTGAATTTCAGTGTCTTTTTTAATCACAGATGTACGCGGATGAACACAGGTATTCTTTCCGAAGGATATTTTTTAATGAGGGCTTATTGAGGATATTTGATTGTCAGAAAGTCTGGGCGCGCCCCTTCTCAATCCGCTGCCGCCGCGCTATAGTCAAGAACATGATCCGATTTTTACTCTGCATTTTTTCTTTTGCGATTCTTGTTTCTCCGGTGGTCTCGGTATGGGCCGCTGAAGGGGACGTCCCGGGGTTTCGCAGCAGTGGCCTGCCTGTGCCGCGCTATGTGTCTTTGCGGTCGGACCATATCTATGCGCGCACCGGGCCGGGGATGCGCTATCCCATCAAGTGGGTTTTTCAGAAAGACGGCCTGCCGGTCGAGGTTATTCAGGAATTTGATACCTGGCGCAAGGTAAGAGACAAAGACGGCGAAACGGGCTGGATTCATCAGTCTCTTTTATCTGGTGCGCGCAGTGTGATTGTCCTGTCTTCTGATTCCAAGGTGCCTGAACCCGTTGATATGCGCCGGGGCGCGGGAGGTGATTCCCGACTTGTCGCGCGGGCTGAGCCCGGCGTTGTAGGTGTTTTGCGAAAGTGTGATAAATCTGGCTGGTGCCAGATTGATGCACAAGGTTTCAGGGGATGGATTGATCGGCATTTTTTATGGGGCATTTACCCGGGTGAAAACTTGGACTAATATTAAGGACGTTGATTCGGTGCAATGCCGGATCGCTCTTTTCGTGCGTTCTGATGGCGGCTTTCTGGTTCTTTAAAGTCGTTTTTTCCTGAAAACACGGGTTTTTTTGAGGTTTTTGGCTCCTTGGACACCGGCAGATTCGCCGGGCATTGGTTGATTCTATGTCGTTTCTCAATGACGAGCTTCGCATTGCTTCCCAGATTCAATCGGATCTGGAGCGGCTGTGCGCTGATCCGGATCGCGGATTTGACGGCATGAAGATGCTCTCTGTCTTGTCTGGTTTTCTGGTCGAGACGCTTTTGCTTTTCGATAATCCGGAAGATGCGATGGAGGGGGCTTACGCTCGTCTGGCTTTTGAGATTGGCTGCGAGCCTTATGACGGCGAGATGGATGCCCGGGCTGTGCCACCTGCGCATATTCTGGATTCGGATTCCGAGTGTGGTAAGGCGCTGGCGCGTTGCGCATTTGAAGACTGGCTGGATTGCGGATACGCTTTTCACGATCTGGCGATTCAGATTCTGGCACGAAACATTCTGGCGTGGGAGGAGTGGGGTTTCCGCCGGGCCGAGACGTTTCGGATTTTGATTGAATCCACCAATCGCGTTATGGGGTTTGAACTGGCAGCGCAGGAGTTGTGCGATATCGCCATTGCCGAGAAGATGGAAATCGAGCGCTGGTCTATCGCGGACGCCATCGCGGCCTTGAGCGCCATTGCCGGGCGGCGTCTTGCCTTGTCCCTCCATGCAGGGCAGGGGGCTTTTTTCCGGGGGATTGATTTGCCCATGCATCTGGATCATATCGCTTATGTGATGACTCAGGAAGCCACGCGGCAGGGGATTCCGGCGGGAAGCGACTGGAGATTTGGTCTGGCGGCCAATGATACTCCTGTGAATGCGCCGCTTTTCCTTGTGCGAGGGATTGAGCCGGCGGCGCGGATGTTTTTCCGTATTGCGAATATTCGGGATCTGGGGGATCAGGCGGTGGGATGTGCCAAAGCGGCCGGACGCATGATTGCGCTGGCTGCGAGCGGTGAAATCCCGCGAATTGAGCCCGTTATCGTCAAGCCTCTTGCCATGGCGGCCATGACCGAGACGTATAAAAGTGTCTGCATGGAAAGCGCGGTTGCCTCTTCCTGATGTTTTTGCTAGGGTTCGCCATTATTAAGGACTCATACAGGAGGGACGATGATCCCGATCAAGGCGGCGGAACCAGTCATGACATTTGTTCCAAAATCAGCTTATGCGCGCGAAGACCTGCTGGAGTGTGGGCACGGGCGGCTGTTCGGGCCCGGCAATGCGCGGCTGCCTTTGCCGCCGATGTTGATGTTTGACCGGATTTCTCACGTCTCGCTGGAGGGTGGCGCGCATGGCAAGGGCGTGATTGAGGCCGAACTGGATGTTCATCCTGATCTGTGGTTTTTCGCCTGTCATTTTGAGTCCGATCCGGTCATGCCGGGCTGTCTGGGGCTGGATGCGCTCTGGCAGATGCTGGGGTTTTATCTGGGCTGGACGGGGGCCAAGGGGTCGGGCCGGGCGCTCGGTCTTGGAGAGTTGAAACTGACCGGGCAGGTGCTTCCTGAGACGAAACATGTCAAATATGTTGTTGATATCAAGCGCCTTATTAATCGAAAGCTGGTCCTTGGAATCGGCGATGGAAAAATGTTTGCGGATGGACGGCTGATTTATGAGGCCTCGGACCTCAAGGTTGGCCTGTTCGAAAACCCAAGGGCGTTATAGGCGGGTTTTCTCGGAGACTTCCAACCCGTAGACAGCCTTTTTCTTCAAAAGAAAAACGCTTTTTACGGGTGTTGGTTCTTTGCAGAACGAATCAGGCTGCCGTGCGCTGCGAGGCGGACAGGGCGGCAACGCCGGGCAGGGGTTTTCCTTCCATCCATTCCAGAAAGGCTCCGCCTGCTGTTGAGACGTAGCTGAACCGCTCACAGACGCCTGCGTTTTCGAGTGCGGAAACCGTGTCTCCCCCGCCTGCGACGCTGAGCAATCCGCCTTTTGCGGTCAGGTCGGCGACTGCGCGGGCAAGGCCGTTTGTCCCTGAATCAAAGGGTTTTACCTCAAACACACCCAAGGGGCCATTCCATAAAACGGTTTTACACGTTTTCAGAATTTCGGTTACGGCGCGGATGGTTTCCGGTCCGACATCCACTGATTCCATGTCGGCGGGGACCGAGTCCATGGGATAGACTGCGTTGGGTGCATCCGGCCCAAAGGCGCGTACGCAGACCCGGTCTGCGGGCAGGACAATCTTGCATCCGGCTTTATCGGCTTCACTCATGATGGCGCGGGCTTCCTCTGCCATATCTTTTTCGCACAGGGATTTCCCAACTTCGCCGCCCTTGGCGAAGAAAAACGTGTTGGCCATGCCACCGCCCAGAACCAGATAATCCACCTTACGAACAAGGTTGTGCAAGACGCTGAGTTTCGTCGATATTTTGGCTCCGCCAACAATCGCCATGACGGGCTTTTTCGGGGACTCAAGGGCGTTCGTCAGAGCGGTCAGTTCGGCTTCCATCAACAACCCTGCCGCTGTGGGCAGGTGATGGGCCAGCCCTTCGGTTGAAGCATGGGCCCGATGGGCTGCTGAAAAAGCGTCATTGACGTAAACGTCACCCAGCGCGGCCAATTCTTTCGTAAAGGTCGGGTCATTGGCTTCTTCGCCCTTATGAAAACGCAGGTTTTCAAGCAAAACAATCTGCCCCGGGGTGGCCTTTGCGATGGCTTCGCGTGCTGATGTGCCAATGCAATCCGAGCCAAACACGACGTCAACGCCCCAGCTTTCTTTCAAGGAGGGCGCGAGGAAGGACAACGAAAACTCCGGGTCTGGCGCGCCTTTCGGACGTCCGAAATGAGACAGAACGACGATCCTTGCGCCTTGTTTCGCCAGATGGTCCACAGTGGGGCGCAGGCGATCAATGCGGGTGGAGTCCGTGACAACGCCGTTCTTGGTCGGGACATTCAGGTCCGCGCGCAACAAAACTGTTTTGCCTTTCAGGTCAAAATCCCGGATTGATTTGAATTTCATGGCTTCACCCTCTCCTGTTCTGGCGGCGTTACAAAGACGTCTTGGGGTTCTTTTAACCCCGAAGGCGTCCCGGGATCAAGGGAAGATTTATGCGGGGAAAACATGTCAAAATCAGAAGGAGCAACCGTGACGTGGCCACCTGTTGGCGTGGTGGTTTTGTGTTGTGTGACTTGAATGTGGGGAACGGTCGGGTGCGTGATGACAGGCGCGGCAATGGTTTGAAGAGGCGGAGCCATATCAAGATGCCCGGCGTCCAGAAACTCAATGGATTCGGGAGATTCGATGTCCATATAGGGGCCGTTCCATTTTCGGATCCATCCGCGCACGCGGACGCGTCGTTCCCCCCATTGCAGGGGTTTGAGGCCTTGTTTTGAGAAAATCATGCGGGCCTGAGGATCCAGGCCGGCGGTAAAATCCGTTTTCCAGTTCTTTCCAAAATTCATATAAATACGGTTCCGGGTCGTCGAAACGCTCTCGATGGTCCCTTCGACAATCTGGAAACTGTCCATGTGGTCGCCAGCCTCTTCCGGCGTCCGAACAGAGAAATCCGACCCTGACCACAGACCCGTTTTTGCGTCACGTGCGGCCCGTTCAAGGGTCAGCATCGGTTCAGACATCTGGGGGTTTTCGGCGTTTGTACGAACGCGCACAAGGCCTTGGCTGATAAGAATGCCTTGAATCCATGCGCCATCCGTGAGCCGTTCCGCCTGGGTCATGACGTGGCCCATACGGTTCATTCGGCCGATCCGGGAATCCGGTGTGACATAGAGCCGGATTTTTTGATCCATCAACAAGGATCGCAGGGTTTCGGTCGCCTTGACCGCGATATCGCCTGGTGTGTACGGATCTGCGTCCGGGACGTCGATTCCTGACAGACGCGCTGTGCGCCCGTCAGAAAGCAGCAGGGTCAGAGGGTCAATGATGGCCTGCACGCTCGATGTTCCCAGTTCCACCATGTCCCCGAAATCCGCTTCTGGAAAGACGGATGAGCCCGGTGTTTTGCTCGTCTGCGGGCCTGGCCATGACTTGAATGGAAGGGTCAAGGGGGGCGTATGACCCGTTTTTTCCGGTTCATTTTTGTTTTTGGTCGTCTGCCGTTGTGGCGGAGTTTGATTTGTGTCTTGCGCGGCGGCAGGCAGGGACAGGATCAGGCAGGCAGCGACCATTCCTATGTTTTTCAAACAAGAAAGGGCGAGGTGTTTGCAGGCCGGGAAAAAATAGATCATGAGGATCAGATTGGACCCTTTGGTATTATCCGGCAAGGGTTTTTTCTCCGCCCATAGCGCACAGTGTGAGCCATTGCTCCGGTGTGACGGGCAAGACGGACAGACGCGACTGGCGAACCAGAGCAAAGTCGGAAAAGGCCGGGTTGGCCCTGATATCGGAGAGTTTTACGGCGCGAGGAAGAGGGCGGATAGCCCGTACGTGTACCATGCCAAATCGTCCGGTTTTGTCGGTCGGGTCTGGCTCATAACCGGATATAATTTCAACAATTCCAACGATTTCCCTTCCTTCGTTCGAGTGGTAGAAGAAGGCCTGGTCCCCCGGACTCATGGCTTTCATGGCGGCGGCGGCTTGATGGTTGCGTACGCCCGTCCATGGCTCGGATCGGACCGCGCATTGCTGGTTCCAGGACCAGACGGACGGTTCGGATTTCATCAGCCAGTAACGCATGGTTCTTCACAGAGTTTCAAGGCGGACAGGGCGGTTGAGAAGCTGGTCTATGGCCTCGTCAAGGGGTAGATTTTCGCATAAACAGGCGTATATGACGCTACAGATCGGCATGTCTATGGCGTGGCGCGTGGCCAGAGCTTTGACGGCGCGGGCCGTGTGGATGCCTTCAGTTACGGAGAGGCGTTCGCTCAGGATGTCGGCCAGATTTCTCCCCTGACCCAGCGCAAGCCCCAGAGAATAATTGCGCGATTGGGCGCTGGTTGCGGTCAGGAGCAGATCCCCCATGCCGCACAAACCCAAAAGCGTTTCCCGCCGTCCACCCAGCACGACCGCAAGCCGGGCAATTTCTGCAAGACCCCGGGTCACGAGGGCTGCACGGGCCGTGTCACCCATGGCGCGTCCTGCAACAATTCCCGATGCGATGGCTATGACATTCTTGATGGCCCCGCCGATCTCTGCTCCCGTGACATCGTCTGAAGGATAGAGGCGGAATTTTTTGTTTCCCAGAATCTGGGCCAGATGACCCGCCTGGGCTGGGTCATGGAGAGCCAGAGTTGCTGCGCCGGGTAGTCCTTGGGCGATTTCACGGGCGAATGTTGGTCCGCTGAGAATGCCAATCTGTGCCATGGGCAAAATTTCAGCAGCGATATCTGACAAAAGACGTCCGGTTTCAATCTCGATTCCCTTGGCGCACAGGATGACGGGGCGGTCGTGCGGGATGTCTTTCTGCAAAGAAGTCAGGGTGTTGCGGACATGTTGGGCCGGAGTTGCGATCAAAAGAACATCTTGATTCGCGCATTCTGCTGGGGTTAGTGTGGCCCGAATGTCAGGGGCAAGCGCAATGCCGGGCAGAAACAGGGTGTTTTCATGGCGTGTATTGATGGATGCAACGATCTCGGGTTCGCGCGCACAAAGACGCACCGGACGCCCGGCAAGAGCCATGCTCTGGGCCAGGGCCGTTCCCCATGCGCCCGCGCCGATGATTCCTATTGTTTCTCTCGAATCATTTTTCATGCCCTATTTAAGACCGGACGCAGCCCTGATGCAAGCACTCGATTGGCCTGCGTCTTCTATTCTGCGCAGGCGCTGCACCGATTGAAACAGGTGTAACAGGGCTTGGTTTGTATCAGGGGGCATGTCCATATCTGACCCGGCATGAACCGGGTCATGACCCGGGACGCTGGAGAGTCTTGCTATTGAAATCCACGCATTCTGGTTCATGATTTTTCCATTAAAGCGCACGTGGTGATCCAAAAAAACAAGAGGCGATCCGGAAAGCCCCTGCAAAACGACAGGTGGACGGGTCATGGGGCAGGGAAGGCCTTCTGGATCCATGAAAATCACCTCCTCCATTCCGGCGCAATCAATGAAATTCAGGGAAAAAGCAGACAGGGTTGAAAATTTTGTACCGCGGAGATCTGCTCCTGAAATATCGGTCGCTCCGAAAGATGCATCCATAAAGTTGCATCTTTGCAAGTTTGCCCAAGCAAAACAGGCATTTTGAAGTGATGTGCCGGACAGATCCGATCCGTCTATCCATGATTCCGATAAATTCGCGCCGGATAGATTTGCGCCGGATAAATCTGCGCACCGCATGCGGATGTCGTCGAGGTTAGCGTTGGACAGGTTGGCGCGGCGCAGATCGGCTTGATCCAGAGGGATGCCCTGGGCTGCGGCACTCTCGATGCAGTGTTTTAAGGATGTGTAATGTCCATCGTAGAGGGGGATCCCCCGGCTTGTCTGGATTATGAAATGGGGCATGGTTTTCTTTCCCCGGCTCTTTTGTCTCAAGGGCCTTGTTTTGGTTTTTCTAAAGGGGAAGGCGTGTTTTTAATAAATGATGTGTTTCTTTAAAATAAAACGACATCATTTTGTTTTATAACAAATTTTATGTCCTTCCACACACAATCAGAGGTTGTTCTATATGGGTTGGATTGTCAAGAAAAATATAGATGATTTCCTGATGTCCTAAGGAAGGAGTCCGGGGAAAAGGCGATCAAGACGGCCCAGAGTTGCTGGATCGATTCGGACTTCCATCCGTATGTGTCCGTCTTCTTCCTCTTTGGTATGGATGATTCCGGCATGGGCGTGGAGCCACGCAATGATGTCGCCGCGCGCCGGATCAATTCGAAACAGGTGGGTTTTGCGTTCCCGGTCTATCGTTTCCGCAATTCGGGCCAGGAGTCCGTCTACGCCTTCTCCAGTGAGTGCCGAGACGGGGATGATTTTCGGGTTATGCTCCGCTCTGCTCCAAAGGGCTGCTCGATCGGTCTCGTCGAGGGAATCAATTTTATTAAGGACCTCGATGATTCGTGGATCCCGCTCTTCGTCGATGTCCAGTTCTTTCAAGATGGAGGCGACATCGTCTTTTTGTGCCTGAGTGTCGGGGCGGGAAATGTCCCGGATATGCAAGATTACATCGGAAACCTGAACCTGCTCAAGCGTTGCCCGGAAAGCTTCGATCAATGTCGTTGGCAGATCGGCAATGAAGCCGACCGTGTCCGACAGGATAACCTCAAGTCCGCCATTCAGATCGAGTTTTCTCATGGTGGGATCAAGTGTGGCAAAGGGCAGGTCTTCCGCAAAAACCTGCGCGCCGGTCAGGCGGTTGAACAGGGTGGATTTTCCTGCGTTTGTATATCCCACCAGGCTGACGACTGGGAAGGGAACGCGCTCCCGACTGCGGCGCGCCAGACCTCGGGTCCTACGGATGTCGCCGAGGTCTTTTTTCAGACGCACGATTTTCTCGGTGATTTGACGACGGTCCATTTCGATCTGGGTTTCTCCCGGTCCACCCATGAATCCTGCGCCGCCGCGCTGGCGTTCGAGGTGTGTCCACGAACGGACGAGGCGGGATTTTTGATAGTCAAGGGCGGCCAGTTCAACCTGAATTCGGCCTTCACGGGTTTGGGCGCGTGCACCGAAGATTTCAAGAATCAGACCGGTTCGATCAATGACTTTTGTTTTCCATTCTTTTTCCAGATTGCGCTGTTGAACAGGAGAGAGGGCGTGGTTCACGACAGCGAGGTCTATCTGATTTTCCTCGCAAAACTGTGCGATGGAGTGGATTGTTCCTTTTCCAAAAAACGTCCCTGCGGAAAATCGGGAGAGTTTGATGATCCTTGTTTCCAGAACATTGAGGCCGATGGCTCGGACAAGCCCTTCGGCTTCTCCGGTTTGATCGGTTAATGTGCGGGCCGGAGTGTTTGAATCGGTTTGTTTTGCATGAACAAAAGCGGGATGGACAAGCAAAACAGACTCAGGACGCTGCCCGGTGATTGAATGAACCATGGAAAAAGCCGCTCAGGCTTCTAATTCAGCCGGTTTATCCGTTTGCTGTTCGCCATGGTCGTGAAGACTCAAGGGGCCCGCCGGCATGATCGTCGATATAGCGTGTTTGTAGACCAGTTGGATATGCGAATCGCGTCGAAGCAGAACGGAAAAATTATCAAACCACGTGATGATTCCTTGTAACTTGACCCCGTTGACAAGGAAAACCGTGACGCTCATTTTTTCTTTACGGATTTTGTTCAAAAAGATGTCCTGAACGTTATTTTGTGTCTTCTCGCTCATGCCTTTTCCCCTAATACTTTTCAACGGGTTATCAACCCGTCCTGTCTAGCTTTCTTTTTCCGGCGGTGCAAGAAAATCTGTTCCTGTTCCTCCAGAGTTTTTTAACGGCCCCTTTGTGTGGATGGAATCCTGTGGGACAGGCGGATGGTAAGGGCGCCAAGTCCCAGAAAAACAAAACCCAGAATGATTAAGGCAATAGGCCATCCCACGACCCCTGCAAAATGCTCTGATGTGTACCAGGCAATATAGCCAAGTAGTCCGGCAACGCTTACAAATAAAACGGTACGGCTGGACAGGTGGATGCTCAGGTAAATCAAGAAGGCATTCAGGCCCAGATAGGTGATTTCCAGAGGTGTATTTTCCACGATATCAAAAAAACCGTAAAGTGTCGCAGCCATTGCGATGGCGTATCCGAAGGGGACGATGACGCGATGAGGCGTACGATCGACGGCATAGCCAACGCAGAGCATGGAGACTCCCAGAACGAAGATGCCAATATCCTCGGGAACATCCAGGCGATCAAGAAAGAGTCCCGCTGCGCTGTATCCGAAGGCAAGGGCACAGAAGAGAAGACTTGTTTTTTGTGTTTTCCAGAAAATCAATATATGTTGAAGTGCCATGATCCCGAAAATCCATAAGGCCGCAAGTTGTGGATCCCCGCCATCCGGAAAATATTCATTCAAAAATACAAACAGACCCGTGGGCTGGAGCGCCGCAGAAATCAGGAAGAAAGGAGTCGATGCTTTCTCAAAACGAAGATCACGGAGAGCCAAAACCCCTAAAGCCATGGAGATCAGTCCGCTTCCGAAGCTGACGATGATGCGCTGGAGACTCGTCATGTCATCCCACAGGACGCCGGCGAGAGCGCAGAGTCCCGCGAACAGGAAAATTCCGCCCAGATAGACAAAAAGGCGGTTCAGAATGGCTGGGGATTTTTCGGGGGTGTTCTTTTCCAAAGCAAGAGCTCCGGCGATGTCTTCAAGAGTCAGGGCGTTGGCGCGTGCGATCTGCACGATCCGGGACAGAGCTCCGGATCGGTTTGATTCCGATTCGTTTAAATGGTCAGGATTGTCCGGCATCATGGGGGAGAATCCTTGATCCATGCAATAATTTCGGCGTTGTAAATGCTAACATCTCCCTTGACGGGGATTGTTCGGGCTCCATTGACGAGAGCATACGCCCATCGTCTTCGGGACATGCCAAAAATTTCACCCAATAGGCCGCTTCCTCCGTTTCCGGCATATTCAAAGCGATACCCATCCGGTGCAATCGGGCCGGGGAGGATTTCTCTTTTATTGATATTCTCAAGCAAGGGATCGGTAAGAACGCCTTGCGAATCGGTTTTATCAAAATCCAGGTCAAGTCTTTGGGCGGATAGAGTTCTCCGGTTAAAGACATACAGGCGCGGAAGCGTGTCTGGCCCGTCTTTTTCTATTTTTCTCTTTTGGATGATAATTTTTCCAGACTCAAGATTGATGTCCCACTGTCGGTTTTGTGAATTTTTGTAATAATCGACCGCAAAAACAAGGTCATACTGAGGGGCTGGTACACTCGTTTTTCCAATCTGGCCAGCCACCAGAAAAAAGCCAATCAAAATCAGCGGCAAGGCAATTCCGCACAAAAGAAGGATGTTTTCCTTGAAGAATGTTTTCATTTGAGTCTCTATTCCTTGATCATGAGCATAGAAGAAATCAGAACAAAACGCAAACGACTTTTTTTTCGGTCCTGGCATCGAGGGACGCGGGAAATGGATCTGATTCTGGGAAGTTTTGCGGAGGCCCATATCGGGGATTTTTCAGAAGACGATCTGGCCGTTTATGATGAAATTTTGCAGTCTCAGGATCCGGATGTGTACGACTGGATCATGGGCCGTTCTGATCCGCCCGTGACCTTACGCGGGTCGGTCATGACCCGTCTTCGGGCTCATAGATTTAAGGAAAAATGAGGAATAACAAAGATGTATCAATTCGTGCAGGGGGGTCATGACCCGGTTCATCTCTGGCCTGTGGTTCATGGTGCGCCGGAAGGACAGGATGCGCGGATTCTGGCCGCCCGTGCCCGTGAATTGATGCGCGGTGACGCTTGTTTGCTTCACATCTGCGCGGATGAAGCCCGCCTTTTTGATCTGGAAGGCTTGATAGGTTTTTTTGCGCCGGATGTGCGAGTGATCGTTTTCCCCGGCTGGGACTGTTTGCCTTATGATCGGGTGTCTCCTCATCCGGATATTCTGTCACGGAGGATTGCGGCGCTTGTGACGCTGCGCGCGCGTGAATCTGAAGCGACTCGCTTTCCTCTCATCGTTTTGGCTTCGGCCAGCAGTGTTCTTCAGCGGGTGATGCCGCGTGATTGCCTCGACGCGGCGCGGCTGGATCTCAAAACGGGTGGAATCTGGGACGGTGCAAAATTTCAGGATTTTGCAGGGTGTCAAGGCTATGCCCGGACCGATACGGTTCGTGAATCGGGCGAATATGCTATTCGTGGCGGGATCGTGGATCTGTTTCCACCCGGGCGGGATTTGCCTGTCCGGATTGATCTTTTTGGGGAGATCATTGAATCTATTCGTGCTTTCGATCCCGAAACGCAGCGTTCGGGAGAAAAAATCGAATCTTTAACCTTTTTTCCTGCACGTGAGTTTTCTCTGGATCCGGAGTCTATCAACCGTTTTCGAGCGGGCTATCGTGCCGCCTTTGGTGTGCCGCGTGGGGATGATCCCCTCTATGCGGCGGCCTCTGCCGGGCGCATTTTGTCG
Source organism: Rhodospirillales bacterium (assembly GCA_020638285.1). Lineage (GTDB taxonomy): Bacteria > Pseudomonadota > Alphaproteobacteria > Micavibrionales > Micavibrionaceae > JACKIV01. The sequence goes on from JACKIV010000004.1 coordinate 66,526, forward strand.
GGGATGGATCACTGGGGGCCGCTTTTCTTTGAAAAAACCGAAACGCTTTTCGATTATTTGACAAAATACGTGGTGTCTTTGGATCCGCAGGCTCAGGAGGCTTGTACAGAACGGCTGGATCAGGTTCGGGATTATTATCAGGCGCGGCGGACATTTCTGGAGGCTTCCGCAAGGAAAACAAGAAAATCAGGTGATGTCAGTTTGAGCGGGGCGCCGTATCACCCTTTGCCGCCCGAATCTCTATATCTTTCGGAAAAAGAATGGGCCGGGTCATTAATGGGCCACGATCCCTTTGTTTTGAGTGTCTTCGGAAGGGAAAACCCGGTTGGGCCGGGTCATGAACCGGGTTGTGACGCGCGCAAGGGGCGTGATTTTTCCGATATTCGAAAAATGCCGGACGGAGATCTGTTCGGTGAGGTTCGGCGTTATCTGGCCTCTTTGTATGCGCCGGGCCGTAAGATTCTGGTGGCGCTCTATTCTATTGGGTCACTGGAGCGGGTAAGGGGCCTGTTGGAGCATGCCGGCGTTTCGGGCCTTAAAACCTGCATGGACTGGGAGGGTGTGCGGCGACTGTCTCCGGGAGAAATCGGCCTTGTGGTTCTGGCCCTCAATCATGGTTTTGTTGCATCAGATCTGGGGGTCGTGACGGAGCAGGACATTCTGGGTGATCGGCTGGCGCGCGCCGGGCAAGCGCGGCGGCGTAAGGCGGATCATTTTTTGCGCGAGGTTTCCACGCTTTCCCCTGGTGATCTTGTGGTTCATGTCGATCACGGGGTGGGGCGCTTTCTGGGGCTTGAGACTCTGCGGGCCGCCGGTACGGTTCATGACTGTCTGCGTCTGGAGTATGCCGGAGGCGATCGGCTTTTCGTACCGGTAGAAAATATCGATGTTTTATCTCGTTTCGGATCGGATGAGGGGCATACGGCGCTTGACAAAATGGGCGGCGCAGGGTGGCAGGCCCGGCGCGCACGGGTCAAGAAGGACCTGATGCGCATTGCGGCGGGGCTGCTGGAGGTTGCGGCGGTGCGTCTTGTGAAACGCGTTGACCCGGTGCATGCATCGGGTGATCCGTGGCAGGACTTCGTTGCCCGGTTTCCGTATCAGGAAACAGAGGATCAGGAGCGGGCGATTGCAGATGTTTTGAAAGATCTGGAGAACGGGCATCCGATGGATCGTCTGGTGTGCGGCGATGTCGGATTCGGGAAAACAGAAGTGGCCATGCGGGCGGCTTATGTGATGGCCAGCGCAGGGCGTCAGGTGGCTGTTGTGGTGCCGACGACTCTTCTATCAAGACAGCATTATCAGAACTTTACGGCGCGTTTTTCAGGAACTGGATTAAGAGTTGAGCAAATCTCGCGGCTCGTTCCATCTCGCGAGGCGGCGCGGGTGCGCTCCGGCCTTGCGGACGGATCTGTAAAGATCGTCGTGGGGACTCATGCCTTGTTTGGAAAAGACACAAGGTTTAAGGATCTTGGTCTTTTGGTTGTAGACGAGGAGCAGCATTTCGGTGTTAAACAAAAAGAGCGTCTCAAGGAAATCAAGGAAAACGTCCATGTTCTAACTCTAAGCGCTACGCCCATCCCGCGCACGCTTCAGATGGCCCTGTCCGGGGTGCGGGAATTGAGTCTGATTGCCACGCCTCCGGTGGATCGTCTGGCGGTGCGGACGTTCGTGCTCCCCTATGATCCAGTTGTGATCCGCGAGGCTTTACTGCGCGAACATTATCGCGGAGGGCAGAGTTTTTATGTCTGTCCGCGTATCAAGGATCTCTCTGATCTGGAAGTGCAAATCCGTGAGCTGGTTCCCGAAATTCGGGTCATTGCGGCGCATGGTCAGATGGCGCCGACCGATCTGGAGGATCGCATGACGGCCTTTTATGACGGGCAGTATGATTTGCTTTTGGCCACAAATATTATCGAAAGCGGGATCGATATTCCCCGCGCCAACACCATGATCGTGCATCGCGCCGATATGTTTGGTCTCTCGCAGCTCTATCAGTTGCGCGGTCGGATTGGACGTGCGCGGATTCGGGCGTATGCCTATCTGACCTGGCCTGCAGGCAAGGCTTTGACGAAGAACGCACAAAAGCGCCTTGAGATTATTGAAACGCTGGATACGCTCGGGGCCGGGTTTCATCTGGCCAGCCATGATCTGGATATTCGGGGTGCAGGCAATATGCTGGGCGAGGAACAAACCGGCCATATCCGCGAGGTCGGGGTGGAGCTGTATCAACAAATGTTGGAAGAAGCCGTCGCTCTCGCGCGTCAGGGCGGTGGAGCCGCAACGAAAGAGCCGGAGGATGCCTGGTCTCCGGTGGTCAATCTGGGTGTTTCAGTTCTGATTCCGGAAACGTATGTTGAGGATCTGGATTTGCGGATGGGTCTGTATCGGCGTCTGGGGGATCTGCATTCGCCCGAGGAAATCGAAGGTTTTGCTGCCGAAATGATTGATCGCTTCGGGGCTTTGCCTCCTGATGTCGAGACACTTCTGGCTATTGTGGGAATTCGGCAGTTGTGTCGTAGGGCCGGAATCGCCCGGGTGGATGCTGGACCCAAGGGGGCCGTTATCGGATTTCATAAAGACAAGCCTGCGGCTTCGCCTGACCGTCTGATCCGATGGGTTTCGGATCAACGCGGAGCGGTGCGTCTGCGCCCGGATCAAAAGCTTGCCATTGTCCGGGAGTGGCCCAATGCGGCCGCGCGCCTGAGAGGGGTTCGTGTCGTTTTGGAGCAGATTGCAGCGTTGTCCTGATCCGGATCAGGACTGGTTCACGCGCCGGTTCATGCGCCGCACCACCAGAATTGATATCTCGTAAAGTCCCATCAGGGGCAGTGCCAGTAGAATCTGGCTGAATACATCCGGGGGTGTCAGAACGGCGGCAACAACGAAAATGGCGACAATGGCGTAACGTCGCTTGAGGATCAGATGTTCTGCCCGAATTAGGCCCGCGCGGGCTAAAAGTCCCATCAGGACAGGGAGTTGGAAGCACAAACCAAAGGCAAACATCAAGGAGAGAATCAGGTCCAGATATTCACCGACCCGTGCTTCAAGCTGGATCGGCAGGGCGGTCTGATCGGAGCTCGACTGAAAACTCAAGAAGAACGGCCAGGCCATTGGCAAAACAACGTAATAGACGCACGCCATTCCGCACAGAAAGAGGAGGGGGGATGCCACCAAAAAGGGCAGAACAACACGCTTTTCATTTTTATAGAGGCCCGGCGCGATAAAAAGCCAGATTTGAGTCAGAAGGACCGGAACCGTTAGAAACAGTCCGCAAAAAAACGATATCTGTAAATAGGTAAAAAAGGCTTCTGTCAAATTGGTGTAAATCAAGCGCTGGGTGCTGTCCGGCCCCATCGCATGAGCCAGCGGTTTGACCAGAAAGCCATAAATCGGTCGGGCAACAAGATAACACAGCCCCGTACTAACTCCCAGCATCAGCAGAACCCACAAAATCCGGGTGCGCAGTTCCACAAGATGCGAAACAAGCGTCGCAGAAACATCTGGTTCTGTCGTTTCAGACACAATTTTTTCAGGAGGCGTTTCAGTCATTTGACGGCATCCCGATCATTTTCCGGGGGGTGTTTTTTCCCCATATCTTTTTTGGTTTCATCCTCAAGGGGAAGGGATGGTTTTGGTGGAATTGTTTCAAAGTTGACGCTGTTCGGCGTGTCTCCATCGCTGTGTTGTTGCATGAAGTCTTCGAACTGTCGGGAGAAGCTGAAACGCATATACTGGACACGCCGCACGATCCGGCCAAGGCCATAAAGGACTTTGGGAATATCCTGTGGGCCGACGACAAGGATCGCAACGATGATGACAAAAAACAGCTCAGGGAAGCTCAGGTCGAACATGCTTTGGTCTTCCTGCTCCTTTTATCCGGGGGCTCAAAAGGGCTATGCGTCCGGTTTTCCTGATCTGTCTTCAGGAGGAAGCGGTTTACGCTCTGCCGGTGTTTCTTCGTCAGTCATGCCTTTTTTGAAGCTTTTTAGTCCTTTGGCCAGATCTTCCATAATCGAAGGCAAGCGTTTGGTGCCAAAAAGCAAAAAAACGACAACAACGACGATGAGAATATGCCAGATGCTCGGTCCCATTTCTTGCGTCTCCTTTGTCTGTAACCAACAGATTTTTATCCTGTCTGCGCCGGGATGAAACCTACGTCCGAAAGGTCGAAGTCTTCTTCAGAGGAGATTTCGTTTCTTTCCGATTCTTCATCGTGGAAAAGGCCAGCACCCGCGCTGACATGCTCAATTGCCGGTCGTTTGTCGAGAAGGCCCGATGCCTTGAGATCTTCGATGCCCGGCAAGTCGGTCAGAGCCGAAATTCCGAAATGATCCATGAATTCAGGGGTTGTAATCCAGGTCAACGGTCGTCCGGGAACATCCTTGCGTCGCCCTGGCTTGATCCATCCGGCTTCCATCAAAACATCAAGGGTGCCCTTGTTTGTTGCGACACCCCGGATGCTTTCAATTTCGGCGCGGGTGACGGGTTGGTGATAGGCAATGATGGCAAGGGTTTCCAGTGCGGCGCGGGAAGGTTTGCGCTGAACCGTCCTGGCCCATTGCATTGATTCGGCGAGGTCCGGCGCGGTTCGAAACGCCCATGCGCCGTTTGTTTCCACAAGGCGCACACCCCGGTTTTCGTAATGTGCGCCAAGAGTCCGCAGGAGCGCCAAAACATTGGTGCCTTCGGGCAGGCGCGCGGCCAAAGCCTTTTCGTCCACCGGCTCGACGCAGGCAAACAAAATCGCTTCGAGAAGGCGCAAAGGCTTGTCCTTGTCCTCAATCTCCATCATGACGAAAGCGTTATACACGCTTCCGAACGATTCCGCCATATCCAAAGGAAACGCGTTTTTGCCAGAGGCTCTCCAAAAATAAGGTTGTCACGGCCCCAAAGGCGCTCTATTCTTTGCGAGCCGTTTCTTATCAGGGGATTTCCAGAATGTCTTTTCTTAAAAAATCGGGAATGGGTCTTGGGATGGGCCTGATGCTGGTGGCCCTTGGGAGTTTGAGTGCCTGTAATATGGGTGCGATTGAAATGCGCGATCAGGTGGCCTCGCGCGTGGCGCGTCCGGCTTTTATGGCCGAGCGGACCATTCCGGCGAATCAGTTTCGCCTTGATGCGTGGGAGCGGATGAATACGCGCCATGCTCCTGCAACGATTTATATCGAAGGTGACGGTGTGGCGTGGGTATCGCGCCAGATGCCTTCGCTTGATCCGACGCCGAAAAATCCTGTGGCGCTGCATCTGGCGGCGATGGATAAGGCGGATAATGTGGGCTGGCTCGCCCGGCCCTGTCAGTATAAAGGCTGGAACGGGGAGGGACCCTGTCCCATGAAATACTGGACGGATGCCCGTACCGCGCCCGAGGTCGTCAGTGCCTATCATGCCGCGCTGGATAACATTCGCGATATGTACGACATAGAAGGGTTTCATCTCGTCGGGTATTCAGGCGGGGCGGCGGTTGCGGCCCTGCTGGCGGCGCAGAGGACGGATATTCTGTCTTTGCGTACCGTTGCAGGGAATCTGGATTACGGAACCTTTACGGCCCTCCATAATGTTTCCCCGCTATCCAGGTCGCTTGACCCGATTTCCGTTGCGTCGCAACTGGCGAATTTGCCTCAGCACCATTTTATCGGCGGGCATGATGATGTTGTGCCTTCTGCGGTTTATCACGCATGGGCCAAGGCGTCCGGGCCTTCGGAATGTGTAAAGTACACCCTGATTGAGGCCAACGAGCACGATGCCGGATGGGTTGAAAAATGGCCGGAATTATTGGCGATCCCGATGTCTTGCGCGGTGCCGCAGCCCAGAACTTTTACGCCGCCTCCACAGGACTTCATTGATGCCAAGACCAAAAGTCCGCATCATCGCTCTTCGGTGCAGAAGTAGGCGCGATTTGGGGTAATGCGTTAATTTCCGGGCATTTTCCCCTTGATTTTCTTACGAAAACAAGCCAGAGTCCCGCGCCATGAAGGCTCCTTACCATCCGGCGCTTTTGCCCAGCGGGCTTGCTGACCTTCTCCCCGTCGATGCGGCGCTGGAGGCGCATGCCGTTGCGCATCTGATGGGGCGGTTTGCAGCGTTCGGCTATGACCGGATCAAGCCACCTCTGGTAGAGTTCGAAGACAGTCTTTTCGCAGGTCCGGGGCGGGATCGTGCGCGTGAAGCCTTCCGCCTGATGGATCCGCATTCTCAGAGGATGATGGCGATTCGCCCGGATACGACGCCTCAGATTGCCCGGATTGCGGCTTCGCGCATGCTCAATGAACCGCGTCCCTTGCGTCTGGCCTATGCTAACGATGTTTTACGGGTGGTCGGGACCCATCTGCGCCCGGAACGCCAATATTGTCAGGTTGGATGCGAAATCATTGGCAGTGATTCTATTCAGGCCGATATCGAAATCGGGGTTCTGGCGGTGCATTCTCTTTCGTCCCTGGGAGTCAAGGGACTGGCTATTGACCTGACCTTGCCGCCTTTGTTGAAAAAGATTCTCAATCTGACCCTCGATGGAGACCGATCACGCCGTCGGGTTTTGAAAGAAGCCGCAGATAGGCGGGATCGGGCGGCCCTGCGCGAGGCGGGCGGACCATGTGCGGGATTGCTCGATTCTCTGATTGTTGCAACCGGCCCGGCGGCGCAGGCTATTGCAACCCTGCGCGCCTTGCCTTTGCCTTGGGAGGCAATGCAGGATGTGGATCGTCTGGCGGGTGTCGCGCAAGGGATTCTGGGGGCATTGGAGGATATGGGGCTGGACGATGTCTCGGTGACGGTCGATCCGCTCGAACGCAAGGGATTCCATTATGAATCCGGCGTCAGTTTTACCCTGTTCGCGCGCGAGGTGCGAGGCGAACTGGGGCGCGGCGGGCGGTATGCTGCGGCGTTTGCGTCCGGGTCGTACTTTGCCTCTACAGAATCCGCAACCGGCTTCACGGTCTATATGGACAGCGTTTGTCGGTCTTTGCCTCTTTTGCCGCCCGTCGAAAAGGTCTGTGTTCCAGCGTCTTCCTCGTGGAAGGAAATTCTGGAAAAACAGAGAGTCGGTCAGAGAGTCGTCCGGGATTTGTCCGGAGAAAGCTGATCAAGTCTTCTGAAGGGCCAGATCGTCCCGATTGACCATTTCATCCCGTCCGGCATAGCCCAGAATAATCAGAATGTCCTCGCTGCGCCGTCCGGCGATTTTTCGTGCATCTTCAGAGTTATAAGCGCACAGCCCGATCCCTAAAGGCACTCCTGATTCTGTTAAAATCCGTACGGCATCGCCTCGATCAAAGGTGCCCTCGATTTTCCGGACGCCAACGGGCAGGAGACTGCTTCCACCCTCCAGCGCCCGGCGTGCGCCTTCGTCTACATAAAGCGCTCCTCGTGGTTTGACGCTGCCCTGGATCCAGCGTTTCCGGGCGCTTTGCGGGCTGCCTTGCGCAGCAAAGACCGTTGCGCGGAGGGCGTTTCCGGCCAGGGCCGTCAGCGGTGCAAGGTCCATCCCCTTTGCAATCATCATGGCTGTTCCGGATCGGGTGACGAGGCGGGCGGCTTCCAGTTTACTGCGCATTCCGCCAGTACTCAGGCCCGGTGTGGCGTCTCCGGCCATCTCGACATGGGTCTGTGTGATCTGGTCGACAAAGGGAATATGCGCGGCGTTTTGGTGGATTGTGGGATCCGCTGTGTAAAGTCCGTCCGTTGTTGACAGAATCACTAAAAGGTCGGATTCAATCATCTGGGCGACGCGCGCGGCAAGGCGATCGTTGTCGCCGTAACGTAATTCTCCGGTCGAAACCGTGTCGTTTTCATTGACGATGGGGACGATTTTCTCAGACAGCAACGTGTGGATCGTCGCGCGCGCATTCAAGTGCATCCGTCGATTTTCGGTTTCATAGGTGGTCAGGAGAATCTGGGCTGCTGTCAGATTCTGGGCTGAGAAAGCCGATTTCCACGCGCTGAACAGATAAAACTGTCCCACGGCGGCGGCGGCCTGTTTGCGCGCGAGGGGAATCGCCCCGGGGCGGGCCTTGGGGGAAATGTTGAGCGCCTTGCGTCCCATTCCTACGGCTCCGGATGTGACAATCAGAATATCCTGCCCCCGGTCCAGAATCCCACGTAATTCAGCTGCCAGAGCGTCCAGCCAGTCTGTACGTGGTGCACCGTCTGGCCCCACGACCAGCGCCGATCCGATCTTGACAACGATTCGTCGTGCGGAAGTCAGGAGGCTGGCTGGGGTCCGGTCTGTCATCGGGTGTTTTTTCCGTTTATCCTGTTTCCTTGAAAGGACATGTTCTGCAACGAAATACGACACGTTTTAGGGATGCAGATTATGGGCTATCGCATGGGAAGTCACATAATTTTTTTGAAAAAAGACACAGGGCGCCTTGATTTTTTTACAAAAAACCCCGGTCTTTGTGACCGGGGCTCTTGAAAAAACAGACCCTTAACAAGGATCCATAATGGGGTATGACCCAAGGAGGGAGATCTAGTTTCCTTCGCGGTCTCGGCGCTTGCGATCAAGCTTGCGCCAGCGGCGGACAGATTCAGCTTTCTCACGTTTCCGCTTTTCGGAAGGCTTTTCATAATCCCGACGAAGTTTCATTTCGCGGAAAACGCCCTCTCGTTGAAGCTTTTTCTTCAGGACCTTAAGGGCCTGATCGACGTTGTTTTCACGGACGCTGACTGTAACCAATGTTTCTCACCCCTTTCAAAATACGGTAAATGCCTCGCGTGTTTACCCGGAAAAACACCGCAAGGCAAGGAAAAAACGATTAAATCTTTAGTCCCCGTAAAATCATCTCGCTTATCCGCCGGGTGTAGGCCGCCGGGTCGGACAGAGACTCCCCTTCGGCGATATGAGCGTGATCGAGCAGTAAAAACGCCAGATCGGAGAACAGACGGGAATCTTCCTCGGACGGTCCCATCGAGGCCATGCGGGATATGAGCGGATGATTCAGGTTGATCTCCAGAACACGTTTCGCATGTGAATCATATTTCTGATGCGCCTTGAGTACCCGTTCGAGGTTCAAATCCACCTCGTTATCCCCGGCGACCAGGCACACGGGAGAGTCCGTCAGTCGCTGTGAAGGCCGAACCGCACCGATGGAATCGCCCAGAACCGATTGAATTCTCTCAATCAAAGAAAGGGAAGATGGATTTTCCGAACCGGACGTCGATGAGGGGGATGCATCGGAAGCTGCGTCCTGTGGACCGAAATCAAATACGCCTCTGGTCACGGGGCGGAAGGGTTTGCCTTCGTAATCCGTTGCGACCTGAATCCAGAAATCGTCGATCGTGTCCGTGAAAAACAAGACCTCGATTCCGCGCGCGCGAAAGCCCTCGATCTGAGGACTGCGCAGCAAGGCCTGAGCGCTGGGGCCGGCGATGGTATAGATGGCCTTCTGGTCCGGTTTCATGCGCGCGACATAATCGGCCAGACTCACCAGACTTGCGCCTTCATCATGTGTGGACCGAAACCGGCAAATTTTAAAGATATCCGGACGCAATGTGTGCGCATCGTACAGGCCTTCCTTGATAACCGGCCCGAATTGCCCCCAGAACGTCTGAAAGGCAACCGGGTTGTCCGTCGACAGACGATCCAGATCGCCCAAAATCCGGCGTGCCACGGCGCGGCGGATTTTTTCCAGAATCGGATTGAACTGAAGGCTTTCGCGACTGATATTCAACGGGAGATCCGCGCAATCAATCACGCCGCGCAAAAATCTTAACCACGGATAAATCAGCCCATCACAATTGTCTGTGATGAACACCCGCCTGACATAGAGCTTGACTGCATGTTTGCGGGAGGGGTCGAACAGATCCCACGGGCGCAACTCGGGGACATAGAGCAGGGCGCTGAATTCCGCCGCGCCTTCGGCTTTCCAGTGCGCCGTCAGAACCGGCTCATCCGCACCGGTTGTGATATGGCGGTAAAAATTCAGATATTCTTCATCCGTGATGTCTTGCCTCGATCGCATCCACAGGGCGTTGACGGCGTTGACAGGTTTTTCGTCCGGTGCGGCGGGGCCGAGGTAAATCGGGATGCTAATATGATCCGAGTAGCGCTGAAGGATATTCCTGATTTTTTCATCGACCAGAAAATCGCTGGCATCCGGTTTCAGATGCAGCGTGACGACCGTACCATGGGGGGCATCCAGAAGGGCCGAGTCTTCTGTTTCTGCGAGGCGGGTGGAAAATCCGTTCGATCCATCGGATTCCCACGTCCAGATGTCGGGCGTTCCTGCGCGGCGGCTCGAGACTTTTGCCCGGTCGGCAACCATAAAGCAGGAATAAAAGCCTACGCCGAACTGGCCGATCATATCCGGTGCCGGATCGTTTGCAGCCTTGATGGTTTCCATCAGGCGGGCGGTACCTGACTTGGCAATGGTACCCAGATGGTCGATTAATTCGGCTCGGTCCATGCCGATTCCCGTGTCAATAATGCTCAGGGTTCGTGTAGCAGGGTCGTGCAGGATGCGAATATGAAAATCGGAAGAGCCGGATAACGCCGGGTTCGAGATGGACTCATATCGCAGGCGGTCGCAGGCGTCCGATGCGTTGGAGATGAGTTCTCTCAGGAAAACGTCGTGGTGGCTGTAGAGCGCGTTCGCGACGATCCCCAGAAGGCGTGAGACATCCGCACTGAAGGCGTGGATGTGTTCTCCGGTAGAGGGGTTTTCGGGGCGGACCTGTTCTTTTGTCATCTTAAGGGGAGTCTCGTTACGGGCATCCGAGTTTTGTCATTTCCTGTGTTGCGCGGGCCAGAACAGGGCCGGTTCCGTCCGGATATTCGTGATGCAACTGGGCAAAAGCCACGCACGCGTCCTTTTTGTTTCCCATAGCCGCAAGGGACATGGCAAGTTTAAGGAGATTATCCGGAGTTTTACTGCTTTTTGGATATTTCTGATAGGCCTCGGCGAAGGTTCGGGCCGCCTTTTCGTACTCCTTGCGCGCGTAATAACTCTCACCCAGCCAGTATTGGGCGTTGGGGGCCAGAGCATGCCCCGGGTTGCGGGCCAGAAACGCCTCGAACTGCGTTCCCGCGACTGCGTAATCTCCGCTGCGCAGGGCCGTGAAGGCTTGTTCATATTGTGTGGCCGGGTCGTCTTGCGAGGATGTCTGCCCAACTGGCGGCGAAGGTGTCTGCGGCGATTGTGTGATTTGCCCCAGGATGTGCGGTGTTTCTTGAACAGGAGCAAAGGACTCCGGTCCGGGCGTTGCAGGCTGGGGGGCTGACGGTACCTGCGGAGGAAACGATTCCGCGGATGGAGGAGTCTCTGGCCCGGAAATCGGTGCGGATTGGCGCTCCAAGGCATCAAGCCGCATTCCGATATCGACAAGGTTCTTTTCCAGTTTTTGCGAAAGCATATTCGTCGTAAAGCCCTGCTCCTCAATCTTTCCGGTCAGGGTACGCAAGTCATTCTCAATGGCATCAAGGCGTCTTTCGACATCGGCGCGGCTGGCTTGATCGGCCTGCATGGAGGAGATCATCTCCGCAGGAGGCGATTCTCCCCGGAAAATGGCCCGGCTTAAAGTCTGGATCTCGTTTTCAATCCGGTTCATCCGGATTTGCAGATCATTGGACGGTGTCGTCTGTGCGTGTGCGATGCGTCCATTCACAGGCAGAAAAAGCAACGCCCCTGCGCTTAAAAAACACATAAAAAGGGACAGGGCGAATCCGCCCCGTCCCGCTCTGATTTTCTTTTCGACAGGATTCATCATCACTCCGCTTAGTCGACTTTCGTCACGCCGCGGCGGTTTTGCGCCCAGGAGGCTTCATCAGCCCCCGGAACGGCGGGGCGTTCCTTGCCATAACTGATGGTCGTCAGGCGATTCGGGTCAATTCCGCGCGCAACCAGATAGCTCTTGACCGCAGCGGCCCGGCGTTCGCCCAGAGCGAGGTTGTATTCGCGGGTGCCGCGCTCGTCGCAGTGACCCTCAATGGTCACGTTGACGTTCGGGTATTTCATCAGCCACTGGGCCTGAAGGTCCAGCGTGTTGCGGGCTTCGTTCGTCAGGTCGTAACGGTCATAGCCATAGAAAACGCGGTCGCCGACATTGGCAACGAGGTCGGCTTGCGTTCCGGGCGCAACGCCCATGGTCGAATCGGCGCCGACTTCTGTTCCATAAAGGGGGCCACCCATGTCTTCGGCACCCATGGTGGATTGGGCGCTGACGTCTCCCATATCGTCCGGTGTAGACGAGCAGGCGGACAGGGAAAGGGACAAAGCCGCAACGGCCATCAAGGCCAGCAAGCGGAAACTCTTGAGTTGGACAGGCATTTTGGTAACTCCTTCTTGGGGCTAGCGGCCGGGTTCTGATGGTTTTTATGTACGCAGTTTGAAAAGTATGGTCCGACTCATAGTCTGTTCGCGCGCGCGGCGCAAGAGGCCATGAGGGGATCTCCGACGATTCTCACAGATCTTTTTTTGTGATGCGAAAGCGGCAAAAAAAGGGCAAAGTGGGGTCAATGACCACGCCGCTCAAAATCGCAAGCTGGAACGTCAATTCCCTGCGGGTGCGCTTGCCGCACGTTTTGCGCTGGATGGAGGCGGCGCAGCCCGATATCCTGATGATTCAGGAAGTCAAGGGCGAATCGTTTCCGGAATCCGAGTTTCTGGCTGCGGGGTATAAAGCGGCCTGCGTCCTTCAGAGATCCTGGAACGGTGTGGCGATTCTGGCGCGGGAAAAGCCGTCTGTCATTCTGGATGCTTTGCCGGGCGATTCACAGGACACACAGGCGCGCTATCTGGAAGCAGACATTGCGGGGATACGCTGCATCAACCTATATCTTCCAAACGGAAATCCGGTGGAGAGCGAAAAATATCCTTATAAGCTCGCGTGGATGGCGCGCCTGCGCGCACGTCTGGCGGCGCTGAGGGCTCAGGCGGTGCCGTTCCTCGTCGGAGGGGATTTCAACGTGATTCCTGAAGATATCGATTGTTACGATCCGGAGGCGTGGGGAGAGGATGCCTTGTTTCGAATGGACACGCGCCGCGCGTGGCGGTCTATTGTGAATCTGGGTCTGAGCGACGCGTTCCGCCTGTTCCATGCGCAGGGCGGGCATTACACGTTCTGGGATTATCAGGGCCGTGCGTTTGAGGCGGGCCATGGTATCCGGATTGACCATTTCCTGCTCTCTCCGGCACTCGCGGACAGGGCCTTGTCGTGCGATATCGACGGGGAGCCCCGGCGGTGGGACCAACCTTCGGACCATACGCCGATTGTTCTGAGCCTATCCAGAGAGGAATTATAACTTCATGAGACGATTATTGTTTTTGTTTCTTGTTCCGGGCGTTTTATCTGGATGTGCAGCGATTCCACAGTCCACGGACGATCGCGGTTGGCTGGCGGAAAGAGGCTTTGAGACAACGCCGGAGGGGGTTTTTGCGCATTGCCGGGGCTATGGGTGCCGGGTTGTGGAGCGAATCCGCTTTATGCCGCAGGACTGGGCGGAGGTCGATGCTGCGTTTATCCCGGTTCCGCGCAGTGCCAAGGAGGAGCGCGCCGCGATTGGGCTGGCCATCGGGGCGTTTGAACGTCGCGCCGGAGCCATCGCAGGAACGACAGGCGATATCGCCGGGACGTTCGGGCGCGTAGGGGATTTTCAGCAGGACTGTATTGATGAATCAACCAATACGACTGTTTTTCTGGGGCTTCTGAGGAACAGGGGATTGTTGAGGTTCCACGACGTTCTAACTCCCGCCGGTCGGTTTCCGGTTCTGGCAGGAAGCTTCTGGCCGCATCATACGGCGGCGATGGTGGATAAGGAAACAGGACAGGCTTTTGCGGTGGATTCATGGTTTGAAGATGGCGGAAAACCGGCGCATGTCGTCCCTCTGGACGAGTGGAGCGCGGGGTGGAGCCCCTAGAACCAATAAAAACGATCAAAGCTCTAATTTCGTCTGCGGATGGCGACGATTGTTCCCATAAGATCCAGAGTATCCGACTTCAGATTCTCGCGCAAAGGGACTGGCGGGCCTCCGTCCTTCGGGTCGAGGAAGCCTTCGACGTGAATCCAGCCGCTTTCGCTCTTCAGATAACGCCTGATAGCCGATGTTTCGTCTTTTTTTCGGATAAAAACAGCGTCATTCCGGTTCGGACGGGTATTGGGCGAGACAAAACAGACAAACCCGGCGCGAATGCCCTCCGGCGCCATGGCCGAATCGGGTGCGACGATGGCAAAAATCTCCGGGTCCGGCCAGTCCAAAGAGGCGCCAATACGATAGCGGACCTCGGTATACCAGCCCTGTTGGCCCGTGTCGGAAAATCCGTACAGGGGCAGGGGGGCTGTCCCGGACGGTAAAATGGTCGGTGTCTCATCCCGTCCATAGACGAGCCATTCGAGCGAAACGCCGCAAACCTGAGCCATGCGGATCAGAACCGCGCGCGTGGGGTCCCCGCCGCGGAGATATCGTTGAATGGCCCCCGGAGACATGCCGGTTTTTCGCGCCAGAGCGGTCTGGCCGCCAGCTTCGTCCACCAGTTTCCGGACGCGTTGTGCGAAGTCGTCTTCCATAGAGGCGGAAATCTAGCGCAAAAAAGAGACTTCGCAAAGGCAGGAAAACACAAAGCAACGCCGAATAGCTTGACGGGAGGCCTCGGGATGCTTATGGTCTGGTCAAATTTTGCTAAGGACCGCGTAGCTCAGTCGGTAGAGCACTTGACTTTTAATCAGGTGGCCGTGGGTTCGAGTCCCACCGCGGTCACCAGCAGAATTTATCCTTTTTTTCAGATATCCTGCGGTGGAATGTCGATCCCTGCCTCTCCGGTCTGAACGGCGTGAGGAGGGAGTAGAACCTCCATTGCCGCGCGGATTTCAGGAAGGGCGGCCAGGGCGGCTTCCTCGCCTTTTGCGATCATTTCTCCCGCCCGTTCGAATTCCAGAACACCCAGATGCCCGACTTGTGGCCGGATATGGATGTCCGGCGGGTCGCCCGCAAGGCGTGAGCGGGTTGTCCGGTCCTGAATGATGTTCAGGGCAGACACCATAACGCCGAACAGACTGGGGGCGTCCGGCGCACGCCGGAAAATACGGTTTGTCAGGGACTGACCGAACAGCCTGCGCTCAACAGGCGGAACGTCCCGTTCGTTGAAGATATCGAATCCGGCCACGGTCTGATAAGGCTGGCCGGGACGGACGGCCTTGCCGATCATGTCGGCGTTCAGGTCGACGGCAATCGTCATGCGCGCGCCAAAGGCTGCGCAGGCCGATACCGGCACCGGATTGATGAGAGCGCCGTCCACCAGAAACCGTCCGTTGAGGCCCACGGGGGCGAAGACGCCCGGCAGAGCGAAGGAGGCCTTCATGGATTCGACGATATCGCCTTTGCGCAGCCAGACTTCGTGTCCGGTGAGGAGGTCTGTGGCCACAGCGATAAAGGGCAGGGGCAGATCCTCGACCATCATGTCGCCGAAATGCTCGCGCATGGTGGCCCAGAGTTTGTTTCCTCCGATCAGGCCGGGGCTGCGGACCTTGAAATCGAGATAGGAGAAAAGCTTGAATCGGCTCAAAGATCGCGCCCAGTCCTCCAGATCGTCGAGTTTTCCCGCCAGATAGCACCCGCCTACAAGTGCGCCGATTGAGCTTCCGGCGATAATTCCAGGATAAATCCCGTTGCGGGTCAGGGCGCGCAGAACGCCGATATGGGCAAAGCCCCGCGCCATGCCGCTGCCGAGCGCCAGACCAATCCCGCGGGGAAGAGCCGCAGCGTCCCTGCCGCCGGGCGATGTGGACGGAGAGTCTGTTCCGGTTGCCATTCCTGTCCTTTCAATCTACTAATGTTCATTCTAACATAAGCGGACATGTACGGAATATCGAAATGACGCATTCCCGCCCGGCTTCCGGGACACTTTTTCTTTTGCGGCGCACCATCGGGGTCCATTTGCGCCCCTATTTCCGCCAGTTGGGCCTTGCCATGGGTCTTATGGGGGTTGCGGCGGCGATGACGGCGGCTTTGGCCAAGCTCATTCAGCCCACCCTTGACGATGTGCTGTTCGGGGGGCGCGAGGATCTGGTTGTTCCGGTTGCTGCGTCTTTTTTCGGCGTGTTTTTTCTGCGGGGCATTGCGACTTATGGTCATACGATCCTGATGCACAGAATCGGGCAATCTGTTGTGGCGGATATTCAAAAGGATCTGTTCGAGCATTTCATGACTCTGGATCTGCGGTTTTTCCATGCGCACCCAAGCGGCCAGTTGATTTCCAGAATAACAAACGATGTGACAGTGATGCGCATTGCCGTTTCGGACGCTCTGACCGGGATCGGGAAAAATCTTCTGACCCTTGTCTTGCTTGTTGCGGTGATGTTTTTTCAGGACTGGCGGCTGTCTCTGGCGGCCTTTGCGATTTTTCCGTTTGCGGCTGTGTTCGTGGCGCGTCTGGGGCGGAGATTACGGAAAGTCTCGCGCGGGATTCAGGATCAGACAGGCAATGTTTCGGGTCTTCTGTCTCAGGTTTTTCAGGGGATGCGTCTTGTCAAAGCCTACGGGATGGAGCCTTATGAAATCCGGCGTGTGGGCGCAGAAATTGAAAACCTGCGAACCCTGCTGTTCAAATCCGTTCGCGTGTCGAATCTGTCTACTCCGGTGAATGAATTTCTGGTCGGGGTTGTTCTGTGCGGGATTATTTTATACGGGGGACATGAGGCCGTTGCCGGGCGGATGACGGGAGGGACGCTGATTTCGTTTCTTGCGGCGTTTACGCTGGCCTACGAGCCCATGAAAAAACTGGCCAGTCTGAATAACAGTCTTCAGACGGGGCTGGGCGCGGCAGAGCGGGTTTTTGCCTTGCTGGATACGCGGGGCGAAGAATATGATGCACCGGGCGCCTCGGTCTTGAGCGTTCATGCGCCGGAAGTGGCGTTCGATGGAGTTTTTTTTCAATACGAGAAAGAGGACGCGCGGCAGGCCCTGGAAAACGTCTCCTTTATGGCTCCTGCGGGAAAGGTCACGGCGCTTGTCGGGCCTTCAGGCAGCGGCAAGACGACGATTCTCAATCTGATCCCGCGGCTGTATGATGCGACGGAAGGCCTGATATTGATAAACGGAATCGATATCAGGAGTGTTACGCGCGCCAGCCTGCGTTCCCATATTGCGCTTGTGTCGCAGGATGTCACGATTTTTGACGATACAGTTTACGAAAACATCGCCTATGGAAAGGTCGGAGCTTCGCAGGACGAGGTTTATGCTGCCGCCCGCGCCGCTGCCGCCGAAGATTTTATTCTGGAGATGCCAAAAGGATATCAGACTCTGGTGGGCGAGGATGGGGTCAAGCTTTCCGGTGGGCAAAAGCAAAGAATCGCCATTGCACGGGCTTTTTTACGAGATGCGCCGATTTTGCTGCTCGACGAGGCGACTTCGGCTCTGGATACCGAGTCCGAACGGGCCATTCAGGCCAGTCTGGCCGAGATCAAGAAAGGTCGAACAACCATCGTGATTGCGCACCGGCTGTCCACCGTTCAGGACGCCGACAAGATTCTGGTTCTGGACTCCGGGAAAATAGTCGAATGCGGCGTTCATGAGACGCTGGCACGAGCAGGGGGGCTATATGCCCGACTTTACGGAGAGAATCTGCGTGCATGACGTTTTTCTCATGGACGCATCAGTCCTTTTATAATACAATCCCGGTGTGCATGCGTCCGCATGTTCTTCAGTCATTCTTTTTTCTCCCTTCTGCGAGGATTCTTCTTATGTCATCAGGCGGCTTCCTTCGTTCCGTGCGCATGGCACGCAAGCTTCAGCTCATTATCACAGCTGTCGGCCTTGTCTCGGCGCTTTCTGTGTCTGTTGCCGCCTACATGCGGGCTCACCATGGGTTGGAGCATGGGGCGGAGATGCGGCTGGAGGCCATTGTCCATGATCGGCGTGAGTCAATGCAGTTGTGGATTGACGGAATTGAGGGGGACCTGAAGGTTCAGGCGTCAAGTCCCATGGTGCTTCAGGCCATGCGTGCTTACAAGCAAGGATGGGCGGCACTGGAAGGAGATAAGACGGCAGCGCTTCAAAAGCTCTATATTCAGGATAACCCCAATCCAACGGGCAAAAAAGAGGATCTGGATGCGGCACCCGATGATTCGGTCTATAGCCGGGCGCATGCTTATTTTCACCCCTATTTCCGGAGTCTTTTACGGGATCGCGGCTATTACGATATTTTCCTGTTCGATGAAAACGGGAATTGTCTTTACACGGTGTTCAAGGAGCTTGATTTCGCGACGAATGTTGTGAGCGGTCAATGGAAAGATTCTGACCTTGGAAACGTTTTTCGCGATGCGCGGGATTTAAAGGAACCAGGGAAAGTTTCCTTCCGGGATTTTGCCCCGTACGCACCCAGTAACAATGTCCCGGCTGCCTTTGTCTCGACGCCCGTTTTTGATGCCGGAAAGTTTGTCGGGGTTATGGCGTTTCAGATGCCGATTGGCACTCTTAATGGGATTATGCAGGAAAAAATCGGTCTTGGTGAAACGGGGGAGAGTTATCTGGTCGGAAGCGATTTTCTGATGCGCAGTGATTCCCGTTTTAGCAAGGAATCGACGATTCTTTCTGAAAAGGTGGATAATCTGGCTGTCCGGGCTGCTCTTGAAGGGAAGGAAGGGTTCGCAACCTACGATCAGGACGATATTTCTCATAAGGGTTTCTATCTTCCCTTTGATATTCTGGGCGTGCGCTGGGCGGTCGTAGCGGATCAGCACGAGGACGAGGCTTTGGAAGATGCGATTCGTCTGAGAAACGAGTCTGCCTTGATTGTTTTTGCTGGCCTTGTTCTTCTGGCTTTCGTTGGAGTTTGGCTGGGTAAATCCTTTGCGGCTCCCATTGTCAAGATGACGGACACCATGCGTTTTCTTGCGCAGGGGGATACAAGGATCGATGTTCCTTATCAGGGGCGGGCCGACGAGGTTGGCGATATGGCCTCTGCGGTTCAGGTCTTCAAGGACAATATGCTTGAAACCGAGCGGTTGAAGCGCGCGCAGGAAGAGGCTGATCTGCGAGCCATAGAGGAGAAGAAAAAAGCCATGCGGGATATGGCGGATGACTTTGAGTCCAAGGTCGGAAAGATCGTGGAAGGTGTGGCGGCCGCTTCAACCGAAATGAATGCCAGTTCGGAGAGCTTGCAGGCTTTGGCGGATGATACCAGCACGCGTTCTTCGGGGGTGAGTGCTGCTGCCGAAGAAACGTCCACGAATGTCTCGACTGTGGCTTCGGCGACGGACGAACTGTCGGCTTCCATTGCAGAGGTAACCCGTCAGATTGCTGATACGGTCGCTCTGGCAAAAGAAGCCGAAACTCAGGCCGAGGGAACCAATGCCACGGTTCAGACACTCAATATTGCGGCGAGCAAGATCGGCGATGTGGTGTCTCTTATTCATGAAATTGCAGAGCAGACCAATCTTCTGGCCCTTAATGCGACCATCGAGGCTGCTCGGGCGGGTGAGGCCGGCAAGGGGTTTGCTGTTGTTGCCACGGAGGTTAAGAATCTGGCTGGAGAGACGGCCAAGGCAACCGAGGAAATCAGCTCTCAGGTTCATGAAATCCAGAATGTTTCCCGCTCTGCTGTGGACGCCATCGCTGCTATCAGCTCGTCCATCCAGAAAATCAGTCACCGGATTGCTTCGGTTTCAGCCGCTGCCGAGGAGCAAAGCGCAACGACTCTGGAAATATCCAGGAATGTTCAGGAGGCATCGCGTGGGACTCAGGATGTGTCCTCAAACATTGTGACGGTTTCGGAGTCCTCTGCGGAAACCCGCAACATGGCCGGCGATGTTAATATTGCTGCGCGGGAATTGTCTCAGCAGGCCGAGTCGCTCCGCCGGGAAATCAACGCGTTTCTCTCGCATGTTCGTAATGGGTAAGGAACTCGGGCGCCTTAGCGAAAGGTAAAGACCATATCAACCGGTGCGCCGCCGTTTTCACAAGATGTTTGAAGATCTGCGATCGTTGGCGGTGTTGAAAGGTCATAGGTGTCAGCACCGATTTGCAGGGAAACGAAATCATCTTCAGACTGTGTATCGAAGGCCATTCCGATTTTCATGCAATCGCCTTGTTCAAGACTGTCAAGCTCAATTGAAAATCCCCCGATAACCCCGTTTACGTCAAAAGCGCCTCCAATCGGGTGGTTTGCAGTCATGGTTCCGGTGTCGACTTTTATGCTTGACGGGAAGCCGTTTGCTGCGACCAGAGAAGGGATCAGGCTTCCCGCGCCATAGCCGCTTTGACTGGCGAATATCTTTTTTACGGAAGACTTTGTAGCAAAAACGGCGGAAAGAGTCTGGTTGACAGCGTTGTCCTGCGTCACCATGCGATAGATCGAAAGCCCTGCCAAAAGGAGAAGCGCACCCACGCCGACGACAAGCAAAAGTTCCAGAAGGCTAAAGCCCCTTTCTTTTTTCAAGGGCATGGCGGATTGTCGCTTGTCAGAAAAATTCATATTTTATCAACCTGTTGCGTAAGTGTGTTCGACTCAGTATAACTGTAAAGCCATGACGATTCTACAAGGACCGCAAAATCTTTCTCGCCCGGCCATTGACTCTCCTCTTTCGTGGGTTGTGAGTGGTTCCTTTGTGTCTTATCCGCTGGCCATGGATTTGATGGAGAGGGCTGTGGAATCGGCCGTTGCCGGGCGTTCCGCCGGGCGGATCTGGCTGCTTGAGCACCCACCCGTCTATACGGCGGGGCGCAGTGCGCGGCCCGAGGAGTTGCTGGAGGCCCGTTTCCCCGTTTATGAAACGGGGCGTGGCGGACGTTATACCTACCATGGGCCTGGGCAGCGGGTTGTCTATGTTGTGGCCGACTTGCGTACCTTGTACGGGGACGTGGACATCCGCCGCTATGTTCGGGATCTGGAAAACTGGATCATTCGCGCTCTGACCCGCTTTGGCATTCTGGGGGAGCGGCGCGAAGGCCGGGTCGGGATATGGGTTGGCGGAGCCGACGGGCGGGATTACAAAATCGCATCCATTGGTGTGCGTGTCCGGCGCGGCGTGGCCTATCACGGTTTTGCGATCAATGTTGATCCTGATTTGTCGCATTTTTCGGGGATTATTCCCTGCGGTATGGCGGATCATGGTGTAGCATCGCTTTCGAGTCTTCTGGGTCGAA
Organism: Rhodospirillales bacterium; assembly: GCA_020638285.1. Classification (GTDB taxonomy): domain Bacteria; phylum Pseudomonadota; class Alphaproteobacteria; order Micavibrionales; family Micavibrionaceae; genus JACKIV01. The sequence continues at coordinate 87,600 of JACKIV010000004.1, forward strand.
AGGTTCCCATGGCCGAGATGGATCGGGCCTTGCGGTTTTCTGTTCCGGAAATGTTCCGTCTAATCCCTTGACTCTGTTTGATTTTTTCTTGACAGGACTCTCCGTTCATGTTGTTCTGACGCAATGGTTTCCTGTGCTCGTACCCCCTTTTTCTCGCGCCGCACCGCTGCTCCCCTTATCGGGTTTGCGCTTGCGCTGTATTTCAGCTGGCCTCTTGTGCAGGGAGAGCGCAGCTATCCGCGTCTGGTTGCTCTTGAATACAAGATCGCGTCTGTTGACAGAAAACTGGACGTCGTTCGTACTGAACGCGAGGCGCTGGAACATAAAGTTATTCGTTTGCGTCCGGATTCGATTGACCCGGATTTGTTGGAGGAGCGCGCCCGCGTGCTTTTGGGATATCAATATCCTCAAGACAGGGTTGTTTTGTCTGATCCTTGACCTTCGGTGAAATTGAGGATAGGAGTGGCTGCCTGATGATCCCCTTGACCCTTATGACCAGATTTTTGGGAACCCTCTACCTGATGGTGTCTGCGGGGCTGTTGCTGTTATTTCTTTACGCGATCGTGCGGGGGCGGGCAAATGTATCGATGGTTGGGACTTTGGCCTTGATTTTTGGCTGGCCTCTGGTTTTGCTTAACGATCGCCTGCGAAGGCGTCTGTGGACGGCGATCAATCCGAATTGAATCGAAAGGATTTTTTATGAAAGCGAAGGGCATTACAGTTTTTGGTATTATTCTGCTTATTCTTATCCTTGTCGTGTCGTTTTCCGGCATGACGCAGGTTGACACGGGACACCGGGGGATCAAGGTGTCTTTCGGGAAAGTTGTTGATGGGCCTTTGGTTGAGGGACTCTATTTTTACAATCCATTTCTCTATGAAATTGTTCAGCTTGATACCCGGACGCAAATCATGCCCGGGGCAACCATGGCCTATACCAAGGATGTTCAACAAACCAGCCTGACTTACGTTCTCAACTACAGTCTAAAACCCGAATCTTCTGTCGAGATCTTTAAGACTGTAGGGCGGGACTGGAGCCAGAAACTCGTCACCCCGGTTGTTGAGGCGAACATCAAGGAAGTCATTGGCCTGTTCGAAGCGGTCGATCTGATTGCCAACCGGGAAAAGGCCAAGCGCTCTATCCTCGAGCAAATCAAGTTGGAGGTTGATCCCAAGGGTGTCTTGATTACCAACTTCGAATTGTCGAACATAGATTACTCCAACGAGTTCGAGCAGGCGGTAGAAGCCAAAGTCACGGCCATCCAGCGTGCGGCGGAGGCAAAAAACAAGACCGTTCAGGTTCAGGAAGAGGCGAACCAGAAGGTCATCGCCGCCAAGGCCGAGGCCGAGAGTATGACCATCCGCTCTCAGGCTTTGGCCCAGAATCGCGGGCTGGTCGAATATGAGGCCGTCCAGAAATGGAATGGCGTTTTGCCTGTCTATATGATGGGGGAAACGGTGCCGTTTTTGAGTCTGTCTCCGCGTTCGGGGCAATAGGCATGCGTCGGTTTCAGACATACCAGCATTACAAAGGCGGGATTTATCTCAAATTGTGTGAGGCCCTGCATACGGAGACGGATGAGATTCTGGTTGTCTACGTTTGTGCGGTCAGCGGCCAGACGTTTTGCCGCCCCAAGGGGATGTTTGAAGAAAATATCCAGGTTGACGGGTATAGCGGGCCGCGCTTTATCGCCTTGCCGGATGGCACGCAAAGAGCCGAGCGCAAGAAAATCGTGTGGTATGACAGAGAAAAATAGGGTTTTCTATTCCATAACGGATCAGAAGTAGCCTCAAGCGGCTTTCGTGATCCGGTCAATGGCCACAAGGCGTTCGAGAATGCCAGCCAGATCGGACAATTTCACCATGTTCGGCCCATCGGACGGGGCGGTGTCGGGGGCCTGGTGCGTTTCCATGAAAACCGCGGCGACCCCCACGGCGACGGCGGCGCGGGCCAGAACGGGCACCATGCGCCGGTCTCCGCCAGTGCAGGTTCCCTGACCGCCCGGTTGCTGGACCGAATGGGTGGCGTCAAAGACGACCGGATATCCGGTTTCCTGCATGATCGGGATGGCGCGCATGTCCGAGACCAGCGTGTTATAGCCGAACGATGCGCCGCGTTCGCACAGCAGGATATTTTCGTTTCCGCTTTCGGAAATTTTCGCGACGACGTTTTTCATATCCCATGGAGCAAGAAACTGGCCTTTCTTGACGTTGATCGCCTTGCCGGTTTTGGCGGCGGCGACGAGCAGGTCCGTCTGGCGGCATAAAAACGCTGGAATCTGAAGCACATCCACCGCCGGGGCCACGAGGGCGCATTGGTCTTCGGTGTGAACATCCGTCAAAACCGGCACTCCGAAGTCCTTGCGCAGATCGGCAAAAATCGGCAGGGCAACGTCGATCCCCACGCCGCGTGCGCCCTTGATCGAGGTCCGGTTGGCCTTGTCGAACGAGGTTTTGTAAATCAGGCCAATCCCGAGTTTCTGGCAAATCTCCTTGACGGCCCCGCACATGTCATAGGCATGGGCGCGGCTTTCCAGGGCGCACGGCCCGGCGATCAGGGTAAAGGGGCGGTCATTAGCGATGGTCAGGTCGCCGACGGTTACGGTTTTCATTGTCAGATCCTTATTGCAACACCAACCCGGAAGCCGTGTAAAAACCCAGTGGTTTTCCGGTGCGGGAGTCCTCAATGCGGATGGCCTTCCGCGCGGCGCGGCTTGTTGCGTGATAGACGGCATCGACGGCGGCGATCACCCGGCGTTTGTCATAGCCGCCAAGCCGATAAAAACCCGGGCCGACCTCCAGAACCGGGGTTTCATCGTCAAGATACTGATCGGACAGGATTCCGGCATCGTAAAATCGCTGAATCATGGACATGCCGTCGCCGTTGCTTTGGGCGATCCAGTCCTGCGGCAGCCAGGAGACATCATTCCACTGGGTATTAATGGGCGTTTTTCCATCTTCGAAATGACGTTTCTCCCAGTCCATTTTCGTCCAGTGGCTCGGCCACCAGGCAAACCAGCAGGGCTTGGACTCGGCCACCGCGCCGCGCAGGGGCGCAAGGGCGAAAAATCCGGCGAAAAGGGTAAAAATAAAGAAACGAATCAAAGGCATGGCGAAACCTTCCGGTTATTTTCAGGCCATATTAACATTTTTTCTGCTAGGATGAAAGCATGACGAATCCTGTGTCCATTGCCCTGTCGGGTCTGGGGGCCAGCCTCAAGCGCATCGGCGCGGCGGCCTCCAATATCGCCAATGTGCAGACGACCGGATCGCTCGAGCCGGGCGGAAAAAAACCTTACGAAGCCCAAACGGTTGTTCAGAGCGCGCAGGCCGCCGGTGGAACTGGCGCCGGGGTTTCTGCCGAAATCGTCACAAAAAAAGAGCCTTTTGTGCCCGTCTATGATCCCAATTCGCCGGATGCGAATGCGCAAGGCTTGATCGGCGCGCCGAATGTCGATCTGGCCGAGGAGATTGTGGGATTGAAGCTCGCCTCGATCACGTATCGCGCCAACCTCAAGGTTATTGAGGCCTCGACCCGTATGTCCGAGGAAGCCGGGCGTCTTCTGGACGAAAAAATCTGAGCATTCCGCATTTTGCCCGATCGCGCCTCTGGTATTGGGGCGAGGTTTGGGGTAGAAAACAATCCCATGAAGCTGGAAGACAATAAAAATCCTGCGGGGGCCGAGCCGCCCGCGCCGATCGAAGCGCCTTTGAGCGACAAGGAAGACTGGGGCGAGTTTTTCCGCACGGCTCTGTACGCGGTGATTCTGGCCCTTGTGATTCGCACGTTTTTGTACGAGCCGTTTAATATCCCCTCCGGATCCATGCTCCCGACTCTGGAGGTCGGGGATTATCTGTTTGTCTACAAGCCCTCTTATGGATACAGCCGCTATTCCTTTCCCTTTGGCATTGCGCCGATTGAGGGGCGGGCGCTGGCCGCATTGCCTGAACGGGGAGACGTGGTGGTCTTCAAGCTGCCGTCCAACCCCTCAATTGACTATATCAAGCGCCTGATCGGTCTGCCCGGCGACCGGATACAGGTGCGCGAAGGGCGTTTGTATATCAACGGGACCATGGTTCCGCGCGAGCCGGTGGGGTTGGAGACCATTAATGAAAGCGGTGCGCAGGTGACCGTGATGGCCTATATCGAGACGTTGCCCGGCGGGATCATGCACCGGATTTACGAAGAATCCGACGATCGTCCTCTTGATAACACAGAGGAATTTACGGTCCCTGAAGGTCATTATTTTATGATGGGCGATAATCGCGACAATTCGCAGGACAGCCGGGTTCAAAGTCTGGTCGGGTTTGTTCCCTATGAAAACCTTGTGGGTCGGGCGGACAGAATCTTTTTCTCCTTTGATTCAACCCAAGCCCATATGCGCCGTCCGTGGACGTGGTTTTCTGCGATCCGATATGACAGGATTTTCAATAAGATAGAGTCGGTTCGTCCGCCAGAAGGCGTCGCGCCGTGAGTGTGTCAGAGCCGCAAAGCGGCCTGATAGCTGTGGAATCTCTCCTCGGTCATGTCTTTGTGAATCGGGATTTGTTGCGTGCGGCCCTGACTCACGCCAGCGCGGACGGGGCGGACAATTATGAACGTCTTGAGTTTCTTGGGGACCGGGTTTTAGGTCTGGCCGTGGCCGATCTTCTGTACGAGACCTTTCCCGATGAGGTTGAGGGGCCTCTGGCCAAGCGTTTGGCTGCTCTGGTCCAGAGGTCCGTTCTGGCCGACATTGCAGCCAAAATGGATCTGGGTGAATCGATTGCCCTTTCGGCGGCGGAACGGGCTGCCGGGGGCAGGGAAAACGAAAACATTCTGGCCGATACGCTGGAGGCGTTGCTCGGCGCCTTGTACCGCGATGCGGGTTATCCGGCTTGCGCGGCGCTCGTGCGCCGTTTATGGGAGGATCGGGTTCGGGCGGATGTGGCGCCGCCGGAAGATCCAAAAACCGCGCTTCAGGAATGGACTCAAGGGCGGGGGCTGGGTCTGCCGATCTACACTCTGGCCGGGCGCGCCGGGCCGGACCATGCGCCGGTTTTCACCATTCAGGTCGATGTGTCCGGCTATGCTCCGGTGCAAGGGAGCGGATCTTCCCGCAGCCGGGCGGAAAAAGCCGCCGCCGGAAATCTTCTGAAAATCCTGCGGGGCGAAGGGGGATGACTGAAAGTTCACCTTCCTCCCTGCGCTGTGGATTTGTGGCCGTCATCGGCGCGCCCAACGCCGGAAAATCCACGCTGGTCAATCTGTTAACCGGAACCAAAGTGTCCATCGTCTCGCCAAAGGTCCAGACGACCCGGACGCGGGTTCTGGGGATCATGGCGCGGGATGGGTCTCAGGTGGTTTTGATCGACACGCCGGGGCTGTTTGCGCCGCGCCGCCGTCTGGAACGGGCGATGGTGGCCAGTGCGTCGGACTCGGCGCGGGATGCGGATCTTGTGGCGCTCGTGGTCGATTCGACGCGGCCCGATCCGGTGGCGGCGCACGGGGAGATCCTTGAGTCCTTGCGCGCTCTCCCTGTCGCGCCGATCCTCGTTCTGAACAAGATTGACGCCATCGACCGCGCGCGGCTTCTGGCGCTGGCCGCCGGGTTCAATGCGGCGCTGGAGTTTTCTCATACCTTCATGGTTTCGGCCCGCACGGGGGATGGGGCGGGGACTTTGGCCGATCATCTGGCCGCCGCGGTCCCGCAGGGCCCGTGGATGTACCCGGAAGATCAGGCCAGCGACATGCCCGGAAAGCTTCTGGCCGCGGAAATCACGCGCGAGAAGTTGTTTGAACGGCTGCACGAGGAAATTCCGCATGCTCTGGCGGTGGAGACGGAAAGCTGGGAAGAGCGCGCGGACGGCTCCATCCGGATCGGTCAGGTCATTCATCTGCGGCGTGAGAATCACAAATCCATCGTTCTGGGCAAGGGCGGGGCGCAGATCAAGGCTGTCGGGGAATCGGCGCGGCGCGACTTGTCCGATATTCTGGAAAGAAAAGTCCATCTGTTCCTGCATGTCCGCGTGAGCGAGCGATGGGACGAGGAAGCCGATTTTTACCGTCTGTGGGGCCTGGATCCGAAGGCGTGAGGGGTGTACATTTTTTATAATTTTCTCTGAATGGGGGCGATCCTCTTTTCTGGAGTGTTTTCGTGGGTCTTGCGCGTTTGGGTGCGTGCTCTTACAATCGGGGGAACCGTTTAAATGGTTTTTCCTTCGGGTTTTTTCCAATTCATGCGACGTTTTTTATGTTTTTTTCTTTTTACGAGTGTCGCGGTGTGTCCTCTTATGCAGGCGCAGGCGGGGGGAGGGCAGCGCGGGATTGAGTTTCCCTTTCCTCAAATGCTCTGTCAATTTCTGAGAATCCCATTTATCAATTTCAGGATCAAATTTGTTTACGGGTTGAACCTCATATTGACTCATTCAGTCTTTTCCTACTTTTGTTTTTCTGAAAAAAATGGAGGCTCATTTAATGGATCACCCTGTGGCAATTTTTTTTGTGGCTCTGGATAAAAATGCATTGTTCCTGTTCCATAAGGACAGCCTTGATAAAACAAATCCTTAACTGCGTAAGGAGGCCCCAAAACGCAAGCATCGCCTGTTATTTTATCATAACGCAATGCAATATCGTCATGCCCAGACTTGATTGGTATGATCTCATAGCGATCATGGAATAATATAGCCGCACAAATAAAAATTGTTGCAAGGATAATGGCTGCAGATATTTTAATTGAGCCATCAAAACATTTCATTTTCGGATCATCCACATTATTTTGAACAAGTTTCATCACTTATAGCTTGATCTCATTTTAACATCAAGAAATTATCAATAACTTCATAATACCCGGTCTTTCTGGAGCCATGAAACCTGATGGCTTCCCATTTCTTCAATTCTGCAATATCTCGTTTGGCGGTACTGAGGCTCACGCTAAAATGCCGAACGATATCTTCTGCTGTTTTATTTCGATCATTTTTTAACCTCAGGAGAAACCATTTTTGCCGCTCATTCAAATTTATAGTGTCATTTATAGTGTCATCATTTTGAGGATTTTCTATCCCGTTTCCGGTATGGGTGTCTGGAATACTCCGCTGGTTTTTACTGCTGATGATCAAATAATAATCATCCCAGAATTCCTCTCCAAACAACGCAGACTTAAATTGGTATTTCGTTCTTCTTTCTTTTAGCGGTGGAACAAACGGGTTGGCTAAATTATATTATGTAGATAATTATTTAATTCTGGGCGATACAAGAACGCCTGATCTTCAGGGCAATTCCGTGTGTTTTGGGAAAGCAAATAGCGGTCCGGCTTATTACTTCTCCGGCCTCATCGACGACGTTCGGATTTACAATCGGGCTTTATCGGCCCCTGAAATCGCCGAGTTGTACCGCATGGATGCAACCGGTACCGTGACCACCACCGGCGCGCTCTCTGCCCCGCCATAGGGCGGCGTTTCCGGCTGTTCTGGTTCCACCGGGGCTTTTTCGTCTTGACCCGGGGGGCGTGGATCGTTAAGCCCTTGATGCCATGTATGATGCGGATGCATGTCACTCCAGCCCGGCTTTGGATTCAAAGCTGCGCGCTCTGTACGGTCTGCGGCGGGGCGGGCGGCTGGAACTCGGGTTTCGCGCGCCCTATCTGGCTTTGCTTGAGTCTTTCGGACATCCACATCTGGCTTTGCCCCCCGTGATTCATGTGGCCGGGACGAATGGAAAAGGCTCAACGATTGCCTTTTTGCGTGCGATTCTGGAATCTGCCGGGTATCGGGTGCATGCCTACACCTCGCCGCATCTGGTCCGGTTTAACGAACGCATACGCCTGGCCGGGGTGGAAATCAGCGACGGCGCGCTCGAATCCCTTCTGGACGAAGCCGTGGAGAAAAATGCGGGCGGCGAGACAACCTTTTTCGAAATCACAACGGCGCTGGCTTTTGCGGCCTTTGCGCGCGTTCCGGCGGATGTTCTCCTTCTGGAAACCGGGCTTGGGGGGCGGCTGGATTGCACGAACATCGTTCCTGCGCCCTTGGCTACGCTGATAACGGCTATTTCCGGGGATCACCGGGAGTTTCTGGGTGAGACACTGGACCGGATCGCCGCCGAAAAAGCCGGGATTATGAAACCCGGCGCGCCCTGTATCGTGGGGCCGCAGCCCATGGCAGCGCGCAAGGCCGGTGTGATGGAGGTTTTCGAGCGCCGGGCCGGGGCGCTTGGCGTTGATCTGCTGTGCAGTGGCGCGGCATGGTCCTGCGCTCCGGAGGGCGAGGGGATGGTGTTTCGGTTCGGGGATCAAACGGAATCTCTTCCCGCGCCGGGTCTGCCGGGCTTTCACCAATACGGAAATGCAGGGGCGGCGCTGGCGGCTCTGGCGGCGGTGGGCGGGCGTCTGCCGGTTTCGGCGCAGGCGCGCGCGGAGGGAATGCGGAGCGTCGACTGGCCTGCCCGCCTCGACCATATCACGGGCGGGGTTTTGGCCGGGATTTTGCCGCACGGGTGGTTTTTGTGGCTCGATGGTGGACATAATGACAGCGCCGGGGCGGCGCTGGCCGATCAGGCGCGCGCATGGGCGCAGGAAGACGGACGGCCCTTGCACCTGATTGTTGGCATGATGGGGTCCAAGCATCCGGCGGAATTTCTGGGGCCTTTGTTTCCTTATGTCCAAAGCCTGAGCGCCGTTCCGATTGTGGGGGAAGGGGCCGGCATGCCGCCCGGTGCAATTCTGGGCATTGTCCCGCAGGGAATCGAAACCGCCGCCTTTGAGAGCGTTCCGGCGGCTTTGCGTGCTTTGGCGGCCTCCGGAAAACCCCCGGCCAGAATTTTGATCTGCGGATCGCTTTATCTGGCCGGAGAGGTGCTGCGAGGGGCTTAGAATCTATTGCCCCAGAACGCCGACCAGCCGTTCCATCGCCTGCCGCAGACGACTTTCCGAAACCGCAAAACACAGGCGGATATACCCCGTCGTCACCTTGCCAAAGGAGCATCCGGGGGCCAGAGTGAGGCCCCCTTCGTCGATCAGGCGTCTGGTCAGGGCAAGGCAGTCCGGCTCGCCCTCCACCCGGAACAGGGAATAAAACGTGGCGCGGGGTCGCGCCGCCACGATGCGCGGGCATCTGGCATAGTATTCCATTAGAATATCTATGTTTTTCTGCCACATTTCCAGCTGCTCCCGGATGAAAGGCTCGCCATGGCGCAGGGCGGCGATGGCGCCGTATTGTGGAAAAGCCGGAGGACACATCATATTGTACAGGGCAATGTCCCGGATGGCGCCTTCCGCCGCCGCCGGACCGGTCAGCCAGCCCAGCCGCCAGCCCGTCATGGCCCAGTTTTTTGAAAAACTGTTGATGATGAACAGGCGGTCTTCGGGCTGCGCCACGTCCAGAAAGCTCGGCGCGCGCACGCGGTCATAGAGCAGGCGCCCATAGACTTCGTCCGATATGATCCATAATCCTCGCATCCGGGCAAAGTCCAGCAAGGCCTGCATCTGCGATTCCGGCATGACCCAGCCGGAGGGATTCGACGGACTGGTGAGCAAAATAAGCTTTGTCCGACTGTTGACGGCGGCAAAAACCCGATCAAGGTCAAGGCTCCACAGACCGTTTTCTTCATCCAGCGGGACCTCGCGGATGCGTCCACGCGCGATTTCCACCGCTCCGAGCAGATTACGCCAGATGGGGGTGATGGCGACGACTTCATCATCTTCCTCCAAAAGCGCCGTAATCGCCAGATGCATCGCCATGGTGCCGGAGGCCGTAACAAAAATCCGGTTGGTAGGAATTTGATGGCCGTAAATCCGGGCGTAATAGGACGAGATTTCCTGACGCAAATCGTCCGATCCGAGGACCGGGCCGTAACAGGTTTTGCCTTCGGACAGGGCTTTGACGGCCGCATCCGCGATAAAGGCAGGGGTGGGGGTGTCACCTTCGCCCTGGGCCAGGGAAATCTGGTCGCCCCGCGTGCGGGCGTAATGAACCGTATCCGCGCCGGGATTGCGTGAGAGATTTTCAATCACGCCACGCAATTTCAGATAAGAAGGAGTTTCGTCGCCGGGTCCTTGCAATGCACCGGGGAAAGATCCGTCGAAAGGGGATTTATTTTTCATAATTACACCACGCTTCTGATTTCAGATTCCGTGATCCGGAACGGGGTTTCGCCGAAAGTTTTCTGGGAAAGCGGCGCGTCAAGGGCGCTCATGTGCGAAGATCAGCCCTTTCGGGCGGCACAGGCAGCGGCAGTGGTGCAGGCACCGAGAGTCGGGACGAAAGAACCCACGCCGATTGTTTCAATCGGGTGGAAAAGCGCAGAAATGAGGCGCAAACTGTCCATGGGAAGTATGAAAACATAATTCTTCTTTGGAAATCAAGCGGTTTTTCAGGACAGGCGTCTCATGCAAAAATAAGAAGAATTGAAGGATGCACGTTTCCTTGTTTTAAAACGCTTTTTTGCAGTGGGTGACAAGGCCGGAGTCCTGCGGTATTCTCTATCTTCTGGACGGGGGATTCGGCAATGAGATTTGTTTTCTGGAAAATTATGGTGGTTCTCTGTGGGTTTGCAGGACTTGCGGGGTGTACAAACCTCTCAACGATCGAGACCGTCCGCGCGGCAGGAAAGACTTTTCATGATGAGCTCTATGCCAACTATCGGGAACTGGCTTTGTATGAAGGACGGCAGGCATATGATTTTGCCGATTCGGAATATTTTGCGGCCAAGGCCCGGATGGCGTTCGGTGGCGGGTATGTCGAGCCTACTCTTTTGAACGAGCGTGATTTGCCTGACTTCTCTCGTCCTACCCTTGAAAAAGCCCGGTTTGACTTGATGCGCGAGCTTCAAGGACGTATGGGCGATCCTGAATCCTGGAAAAATCTGGCCTCCGCGCAAGTCTCATTTGATTGCTGGGTTGAGGAACAGGAAGAAAATCGCCAGCCGGACCGGATTTCTTTCTGCCGGAACCGTTTTGAGACGGCGATGGCGGTTCTTGCGGGAACAGCGCCTTGAGTCTTTTCGTTGACGGAAAGAAACGCCATTTCAAGGCGCTGCGTTTTTTTCTGCCTCTGCTTCTGCTTTGTGGAGTCCTTTATACCGGGTTCTGGTTCTGGTTTGCCGCGCGGATTGAGCAGGGTGCACGGGATTTTGTTTTTGATCTGCAAAAACGCCCCGATATCGGGGTTGCCGTTCGTGGATTGGGGGTTTCGGGCTTTCCCGGAATACCGATTGTGACCTTTTCCGGGACCATTCACGATTCTGCGACCGCAGTTCACATTCCGGTTCTACGAATGCAGGGCGTTTTTTTGCCCGGAAGTGTTCTGGATGCCGAGATTCCTCAAGGTTATGCCATTCACTCGACACGGTCCTTTGCGTTTCAAAACCTGCTTTTGGCCCAGATCGTCCGGATCCGGGTTGTCATTCCGGCGCATCTGCCTGCCGATTTTTCGGAAAATTCCATGCGGACGTGGCGAGACGAGAGCAATGCTGTTGCGCTTGAAGATATTACGATCTTGCGGGATGATGGGTTAGCGATAATGGGCGCGGGCGGGATCGGGCTGGATGAGGATCTTCAGCCCGATGTGCGGCTTCGTCTCGCAATTTTGCGTCCGGACCTTCTGGTGCGCGATCTGGTGGACGGAAAAATTCTCAACGGGACTCAGGAAAACATCGCGCGCGGGGTCGTCGCTGCCTTGACGGAAAATGACGGATCTTTGCATACTGATTTTGCGATCAGGAACGGCGGGATGTACCTGGGGCCGATTCGGGTGGGGGCGGCTCCTCGTCTGGTGTGGGTGCCGGAGTCTTCTCCGGGTACACGTAATCCGCCTGTCCGGCCTCAATGACGGCGCGGCGAATGGCCCGGCCACGGGTAAAGGTTTCCTCTAAAATGGCGCTGTTTCCGTCCCGGATCGCGCGCTGAAGCGCCGTCAGGTCTTCGTTGAATTGCTGAAGAATCGACAGAACGCTCTCTTTGTTATGCAGAAAGATATCCCGCCACATGATGGGGTCCGATGCCGCGATTCTGGTGAAATCCCGGAATCCGCTCGCTGAAAACCGGATCACATCGTTTCGCGTCTGGTTTTCCAGGTCAGCAGCGGTTCCTACGATGGTATAAGCGATCAGGTGCGGCAGATGAGACGTAATCCCCAGGGCAATGTCATGGTGTTCGGGTGTCATGATCTCGACCTTTGCGCCGAATCCGGTCCACAGGGCTGTTAGTTTTTCTACGGCTCTCGGATCGCTTTCAGGGAGGGGGGTGAGGATGCACCATCGACCGATGAAAAGCTCCGCAAAACCGGCCTCTGGCCCGGAATGTTCGGTTCCTGCGATCGGATGTGCCGGGATAAATCGGACATGATCCGGAAGGTGCGGGAGTATCTGGGAAATAACAGAACATTTGACAGATCCCGTGTCGGTCAGGATCGCCCCCGGTTCAAGGGCGGGTCCAATAAGGCGAGCCACGGCTTCGAACGCGCCGACGGGGACCGCTATAATCACCAGATCGCTGTCCCGGACGCTGTTTTCCAGATCATCTGTGACCCGATCCGCAAGATCAAGCGACTGAAAGACTTTGCAAACATTTTGAGAAATGTCGGCGGCAATGATCGTTCTGACCATGTTATGAGCACGCAAGGCTCGGGCGATGGACGATCCGATCAGTCCAAGACCAATGATGGTGACTTGTTCGAAGATCATGAGGGAGGAATATCGTTCTACTGACAGGTTGCAGGGGGGCCAGGGTTATAGACGCAGCCGGGCTTGATACAAAAGCCATCGGGGTATTCCGCTGTTCCTTCGAGACGGACCTGAACTTGAAGGAGAATGGGCGCGCCGCAGACTCCGGGTTTCAACGTGTTTGTCACGGCATCAAAAGTTGTCTTGGTTTCCGTTCTGAAAGCGCCTTCCCATGCGCCGGTTTTCGATTGGGTATTATGAGTGTTCCAATCTGGCTTGGCGCAGGTTGGGGTTGGCATGATGCGTGGGTCCGCGATAAGGGCGTATTGTTCAAAAGAAAAATAGCCTTCTCCGGGGTCTGTCTGAAAATTCCGGCATTTGGCTTCCTGCCAGACCTGAGCCATTTGATCGCACCCTCGCCGCGCGCTGCGCCCCCCAAGATAGTTGTATGGAAATTGACTGGGAATATACGTCGCCAGAGGAGCAGAAACAACGTTGGTTAGAATCCTGTCGGTATGCATGGAATCGTGGAGTGTCCCCCAATGCGTGTTTTCGCTGAAAATCGGGGCCATAAACTCACCAACCGGAGACAGGGTGCCGCCCAGATCCGTCTGGCGTGCGAAACAGGAATATTCCAGAACACTGTCGGGGCGGACGACAAAAGCCTGATTCTGAACCGATTCCTGCATAGTGTGTTGGACAGCCTTGGCGTTCATTTGGTCTAAAATGGCGCGATTACAAGGGGCCGATGCTATCTGGGCTGTTGCAAAAGAGACGAACGAAAAGAAAAATCCTGCAAAAACAATGGAAAACACGAGACAGGGCATGCCTCTCATTTTCCTGAACAAAATCAAGAAAAAGGATGCTGTGTCATTCATGATTCGATCTTCCAAGTCCATAAGCACATTTCATTATAAACTGTCTCAAAAAGAAAGGAAAATATCACAAGAATTTTCGAGGGCAGGAAAACATGTCGACGAAAACAGGAGTGTATTGTATTCCACGACTTTTCTTTTTCTGGAGAATACGAAAAAAGGAACCCTCCGGAAAACCGGAGGGCTCCTCTTATTCTTTATAAATCCTTTGACTTAGAACTTGTAAGCTGCACGGACCAGACCGGAATGTGCACCGTAATCCGACTTGAATTCATAGTCGTAGTTTGCGGAGAACTCCCAGTTGTTCGTCGCCATATAGCTCAGACCTGCACCAACATTGAAGGTGCTGCGTGCCGGATCCATCCCGTTGGTTTGGAAGGCCGCGCCGCCACCTGTAAAGGTTGATGTGGTCTCAACATTGTCGCCAATCACGTCATAACGATAGGCAGCATGGACAGCAGGTTTGAGGTAGGAACCATCCATGTTCTGATGGAGCCAGCTTGCATCCACCCCGACGCCGATCTCAAGAATGTTCAGCGAGTCGCTGTTCACGTCGAGATTGGCACCGCCTGCACCGGTTTCGGTGTAGTCATCAATCGACAGATGTGTGTAGTCCGCGAGCAACGCCGGGCTCAGGGTCAAACCTTGATCCGTCGCGTAGTCACGGCCCAGCTTACCGGCAATGGTAAACTGGTTGCTGTCGTAGTCGCCATTCGCGGTCAGACCCGACACACCGCCCACGTTGTAACGTGTAGACTCGATGTCGTTGAAGGCGTAGGCAAATTGACCACTCAGGAAGGTCCGTTCGTCGATATCATAGTCGCCATAGACTGTGACCTGATAGCTTCCGATGTCCGTCTGGGTGTTGTTTGCATTGTCCGAGTCAATATCGCTATCGGCATAGCTGAATGCAACTCCGATAACCGCATTGTCACTCAGGTTGGTGGTATCAAGACCCACGGCACCACCAAACGTGTCGGCTTCGTATCCGTCAACGCCATCCCGGTGATCCTGATCCGCCGTCGAGCCAAAGGCCTGACCCCACAGACGCAGACCCCGGCCAACATTTCCTGCAGCCATACCCGTCGTTTCGTCGCCCGTACGGAGTGAAGCCAAGCGAGTGTCGGTCAGACCAATGCTCTGGGTCGTAACATTGATGATCGTCGACGTGACGCCCAGATCAACTGTTGGTGTGGTGGCTTCCAGAACTTCATTAAGGGCCGATTGTGTCGACGCCTGAGCGATCTGGTCTTGGATTTGCAACAGTTGAGTGTCGGTGGTGCTCGTCAATGTATCGAGAACCGCACCCACGCTCTGGCCGTTACCGGTCGAGGAAGCTGTTGCCAGCGCCGTCCGGGTTACCGTCAGTTCAAGGTTGTTGCCGTTTGCAGCCAGAGCGGCGTCATAGATGAAGGAGTTATCCGTCACAGTTGCTGCCGTCGTGGAAGCTGCACCCCCCGTACCAAGGACAACCGCCGCACCTGTGGCCGTGTTACCCGTGAAGTTGAAGTTCACGGTTTCCGCACCAAGGTCGATTGCACCGGCAGACGCCAGGGACCCGAAGTCTGCCGCCGTCAGCGTGCCGCTGGCGTTGGCGTCTTCGATGTTGATGTTGTAGGTCCCTGTTCCTGCGAACGAACCAGCAGTCAGAGTTTTGCCAATCGCGATATTTGTGGTCCCGCTATTTGTGAAAGCACCAACAACAGTCGTATTGGCATTCAGTCTGGTCGTCGCGTTGGCTGAAACCGTCGCGGAAGCGAGGGTTGTTCCGCCAATGATGCCGTCAAACGTGACATCCGAAGCCGTCGTGCCGTCCCCGACCGTCAGGATACCCTTTCCTGCCCCCGCCCCGGAAATCGTACCGGAGACAGTCTGGGCGGAGGTTCCGACGAACTGCAAGGTATCGTCTTGGCCAAGAGAAATGGCGTCAACATACAGATTCCCTGTTGTCGTCAGAGTTTGCGCTCCGGCCGCGTCCGTAATCGTAAGTCCTCCGACAGCTTTGCTGGACGTACCAACATCGCCGACGATGGCCAGAGTTGCCCCCGTATCGTTTGCAAAAGTAATGAGGCCTTCGCCGTCAATTCCCACAGTGATATCGCCTGTGAAGGTCGTCGTGTTGGCCCCGTTGTCGAAAGTCAGGCCCGCATCCGTACCATCGGAAGTTGCGTCTTCCAGAAGGATATCGGTGGTCACCGTCCGGGAGGCCGCGCCAATCACCGTCAAGGTCTTCCCTTCGGCGATGGTGGCTGATCCTTGAGTGATGTTCCCGGTGACATCGGCATCTTCATTGACATCCAAGGTCCCCGTGCCAGTGATGGCTCCGGTTACACCGCCCGTTCCAGAGAGGAGCAGGGTGCCGGAGTTTGCGACAGCAGAGGTCAGAAGGCCTGCGCCGACATCAATCTTTGCGCCCGTTCCAATGGTGGTTGCCGTTGCGCTCAAAGCTGCGTTGGAGTCAAGGATTGTGCTGGTTCCTGTGACGCTCAAGGCATCAAGTGCGGAAACGCCGCCCCAGACACCGGCCTGAACGATGGTGTTCCCTCCGGAAACGACCACGTTATCCGTGTCGCCCGCCGTGCCGTTCACGGTGCCCGTGACGGTGAAGCCAGCAGTCGATCCGTCATAGGTTACGGTGTTGGTGTCCGTTCCGGCGCCATTTCCAAGAACGGTGGCTGTGGCGGAAACCGCAGCGGAGAATGTTGCGCTCGACGCGCTGCCTGCCTTGGAAACCGTAATCAGGTCCATGGCCCGCGTACCACCGATAATGCCCGAGAAGGTCACACCGGAAGAGTTGGCAATAACAAGATTCCCGTCCGCATCTGTTTCCCCGTCGATCGTGCCGGAAACGGTTTGCGCGGACGTCCCGTCAAAAGTCAGGGTGATGGGCGCGTTATCGTCCTTGAGGACTGTGGCTCCCGCCGTCAGGTTGCCGCTCAAGGTCACATTGACCGCGTTGCCTGCGTTGGTGTCTGTGTCGATCGTGAACGTCCCCGTCCCCAGATCAATGGCGCCGTTGATGTCAAGATTCAGGACATCCGCCGTGGCGTCTGTGTTTTCACCGGTGATGGTGAGGTTCAGAAGCGTCTGGCTGCCGCGGGTAATGTCTCCTGTAATGGTGACGGCTTCGGCGGCGTCATCGTTGACGCTGTCGTCGATGATCAGGGTCAGACCAGCCGCATTGGATGTGATGGCAGCCGTTGTGGTTGTCGCATCCCCGATCGTGTTGGTATCCTGAATGCCATTGATCGTAGCGGAGGCATTTAACTGGACATCGTGAGCGTTCGATGCTTCTCCGGCTGCGCCCGTTCCGTTGGTGTTCGTCGCCCAGTCAAAAGCCGAGGTCGCAAGTTCGTCGGCGTCAAACACACCACTGTCATCGGCATCAATCGACAGCTCATCAGCCGCATAGGCGGGGGAGACGGTCAAAGGCAGGGCGAACGCCGCGACGGCAACAAGGGCCGTTCCGGTCAGAAGGGCTTTTTTGAAGGTGGTGGTCATAGATGAGATCTCCTCACGGTTGGTTGAAGGACTTAAAACTTAAACCCGCGCAAAACAACCCGGATCACGCAATCCGGATTTCCCTGCGAATTCTCTGGTGCTTTTCTTCTGAAACCCATGGTGGACGGTATGCCCCTTTAGAAAAATGGGAGAGAATCAAACTCCGGGATAAAATTTACCAGCGAACAGGGTGGGGTGCCAAGAAGCATCGTGCAGTTTCTGCCCTTTCCCCAAAAAGTGTGTTGCCTTTATGCACCACTTGTTTTCCAGAAAGACTTTGTCTTTACAGAACTATATTTAAGATTCGTAAAGATTACGCAGGCGCTGCTCTGCAATGACAAGCATTGGGAGGTCCAGTGTTGCCACGCGGCGCATATCTTGCAAAACAGGATCGATGCGCGCGGACATATCGTCGTGTGTCGATAGCCATTCCTCAACGATTTTTGAGGCGTCGGTGGCTTTCTTCCCTTGTTTTCCGGGGATGTCGAGTAAAATGCGCGCGGCCAGAGCGGCTTGCGATGTGTATAATTCAGTGACCAGAGCTTCCAGCGCATCGGCCTTCCATCGGTCTTCGGTCTGGATATGTCGGGCCTGACGACGCAGCCAGTCAAAATGAAACCGGGCTCCTAACGCAAAATACAGGCGGCCCGTGGGCAAAACGTCGGCTTTTTGTGTCATTGCAATTTTTACAATGTCGCAGGCCGGTGACAAGACAGGTAAAAGGGCGATTTTTTCGGCCAGATGTTCGGGCAGTCCGTCGCCTTTCCATGTGTCGAATCTGCGATCCGTCGAGGCGCGCAGATCGGCGGTTAGAAGGGGGGAGATTCCCGCGCGCAGGGCTTTGATTCCCTTGCAAAAAGCATCCATGGCTTTCTGGGAGCCCAGGGAATCGGACATGTGCGTCAGAAACCACGTAACAGCCACGCGCGCGAGTCCGATGATGTTTTCCAGCGCCTTGAGCTGAGTTCTGGCCGGGACTTTTCCATCCAGAGATTCAATTTGCGCCCAAAGCGAGGGAAAGTCGAAAGCGGTCCGTGTGACCAGAAAGGCGCGGGCAACGGTGGCGGCGTCGCAGCCCGTTTTCAACATGCGAGATTTGACGAAAGTCGGGCCCATCCGATTGGTGATGTCGTTGGCAAGGCTCGTGGCCACGATCTCGCGTCCGAGACGATGTGCCAAAATATTCTTTTCATATTTCTTTCGAAGTGGTGCCGGGAAATAGTCAAAAAGCCATGTGGCCATGTCAGGGGAATCCGGGATGTTGCTGTCCAGAATATCTCGCGTAAACAGAATTTTGGCGTGCGAGAGCAGGATAGCGAGTTCCGGGCGGGTGAGCCCCTTGCCCTCATGTATCCGGTCCTGAAGAGCCTCCTCGTCCGGCAGGGATTCCAGATCCCGGCGCAGGCCGTGTTCCCGTTCCAGATCGGCGATGAAATCGCCATGAATCTGGATGTTTTCGGCGGCAGCAAGTTCGGCCAGAGAAAGGGCTTGAGTCTGTTGATAGTTGTTATGGAGTACAAGCGTTGAGACTTCATCCGTCATGGATTCAAGGAGGCGATTGCGGGCTTTCAGGGTCAGTTTTGAGTCCTTTCCAGCCATGGCTGCGGCCAGAAGAATTTTGATATTGACTTCGTGGTCCGAGCAATCGACGCCCCCGGAATTGTCTACAAAATCGGTATTCAATCGCCCGCCCTTTTCGGCGTATTCGATCCGGGCGCGTTGAGTCATGGCCAGATTTGCGCCTTCGCCAATGACTCGTGCGCGAAGACCCGGTGCGCTGATCCGCAGGGAATCGTTGCTCTTGTCCCCGACATCGGCGTGCGTTTCGCGGCTTGATTTGATGTAAGTTCCGATCCCGCCAAACCAGAGCAGGTCCGTGGGGGCACGGAGCAGCGCCCGGATTAACTCGGCTGGCGTCACCCGGTCGCGATCGAAATCGAGACTTGTTTTAATCTCTGGCGTGAGCAACAGGTTTTTATCCGAGCGAGCGTAAATCCGTCCGCCGGGAGAAAGTTTCGCCAGATCATAGTGATCCCAGCCCAGAACCGAATCAAAGAGACGTTTGCGTTCTGCAAAGCTGATCGACGGGTCCGGATTGGGGTCGCAGAAAATGTGGACATGATTGAACGCGCCGACAAGCCGGATTTTATCGGACAGAATCATGCCGTTTCCAAAAACATCGCCGGCCATGTCTCCCACGCCGATGACATTGAAAGGTGTGGTCTGTGTGTCGTGGCCCAGTTCGCGGAAATGGCGCTTGACGGACTCCCATGCGCCTTTGGCGGTAATGCCCATATGCTTGTGGTCATAACCTGACGATCCGCCGGAGGCAAAGGCATCGGCAAGCCAAAACCCGTACTGCGCCGATAGCGCATTGGCGATGTCGGAAAAGCTGGCCGTTCCCTTGTCTGCGGCGACGACCAGATAGGGGTCGTCTTCGTCTCGGCGCACGACGTTTGGCGGCGGAACGATCCGGTTCCCGATCCGATTGTCTGTCAGGTCCAAAAGTCCGCAGATAAGAGTTTGGTAACAAGCAATGGCTTCATTGCGCAGGGCCTTGGGCGAGGGGTCTGCCGGAGGGGCTTTGAGAACGAATCCACCTTTGGCCCCTACGGGGACAATGATGGCGTTTTTGACCATCTGGGCTTTCATCAGGCCCAGAATCTCGGTACGAAAATCTTCAGGGCGGTCAGACCATCGAATGCCGCCGCGCGCGATTTTATCCCCGCGCAGATGGATGCCTTCCATGCGGGGAGAGTAAACAAAGATTTCCATGAAGGGGCGCGGCTCAGGCAAATCCGGGATGTCTCGGCTGTTCATTTTGACAGACAGATAGGGTTTTGTCTGGCCCTTGTCGTCTGTCTGAAAGAAATTCGTGCGCACCGTGGATTCGATCAAACTGAGAATCATCCGTAAAATCCGGTCCTGATCGCCAGACTCTACGGATTCGAGGTCGTGGTCGATGGCCAGAGCCTCGCCTGCCGCAAGCATGTCGGCTTTGTCCCGGTTTGCCGGGTCGAACTGCGCATAAAACAGGGAAACAAGTCGGCGGGCAATGGTCGGGTGATCGGTCAGGGCGCGCCTGATGTAATTGCGGCTGAACGGATAGTTGATCTGTCTGAGATAATGAACATAGCATCGCAGGACCATAATGTCTCGCCAGGGCAGCGCTGCAGACAGGACGAGTTGGTTCAATGGATCATTTTCGGTTTCCCTGAACCATGTTTTTTCCAGCAGAAACTCAAAGTGGGCCTTGATTTCCTCCAGAGGCAAAGTGTTCGGGGCGGAAACATGGAAGTCCTGAAGCCAGACTGTCTCCGGCGCGCCTTTCCCGGTGTCCGGTGTAATCTCATAAGGGATTTCCGCAACAACGCGCAAGCCAGAATTTTCCAGAATCGGGAGAATGTCTGAAAGAGGCACAGGGTGCGTGGGCGCACAGATTTTCAGGCAATAATCCGCAGGTTCGCCCGCGAATTGCTCTCTGGCGCGCTCGGGTGCGTCCTCGTCGCCGAAGGGGCGTAAATCCAGCGCGATTTTCCTGTTTTCCAGCGTTCTTTCAATGACATCAATATCACGCAGGGCTTCACGCGGAGAGAGGGTTTCCTGATAGGCAATCGGGAAAGCTTCCCGATAACGGGCATGAAGCGCCAGCGTTTCGTCCTTTCGACCCAGAGCATCAGTCAGGGCGCTTTCTATTTGTTCAGACCATGTGCGGCCTTCTTCCTGAAGCCGTGCTTCCAGACTCGCCGGATTAAATCTCGGTGGATTCTTTGGGTCAATCTGAACGACGAACATGACACGCGCAAAGACAGAATCATCAAGCGTTGTATAAAAATCGCTGCACGTTCCTTTCAGAGAGTTTTCCAGAACTGTCTGAAGGCGAAGCCTCAGGCGCGTTTCGTATCGGTCGCGCGGGACATAAACCAGACACGATACGTACCGTCCGAATGGGTCGCGGCGGGTGTGCAGGGCAATCCTCTGGCGTTCCTGTAGTCCGAGGATGCCCATTGCGGTTTTTTCAAGGTCTGTGACTTCGATCTGGAACAGTTCGTCACGCGGGTATTTTTCCAGAACATGCTTCAGGGCGCGCCAGTTATGCGACCCCGGCCTGAAGCCGGTTCGCGCTACAACGGCATCAACCTTGGCGCGCAGCCACGGGATATCTTCCACGCTGCGCGAATAGGTGACGGAAGTAAAGAGTCCGACGAACAGTCTCTCGCCTTTCACCGTGCCGTCCGGAGCGTAGATTTTGACGGCGATAGTGTCCATAGGAACAGCGCGATGGATGGTCGAGCGTCGGTTGGTTTTGGAAATGGACAAAGCCGGTTGATTTCGGCGCAGACGTGTCAGATGGTCCGGCAGGCTGTAGTCCGCCCCTGAAATATAAGCAGGTTTTCGGGCATCGCTCAAAACACCCAGGCCGCTGTTTTTGACAATGGCGCTGTGGACGGTCCCATTCTTTTCAGAGAATCGATATTCGCGATAGCCAAGCAATGTAAAATTATTGTCGATCATATAATCCAGAAAGGCGCAGGATTCCGTCTGGTCGGATTTGGCATTTTTCTCCGGCATGGACAGGTCGTTGCGCGCAGATTTCAGGTGGCTCAGCATCGCGGACCAGTCCCGGTTTGCGAGACGGACATCCCTCAGGACTTCCTCCAGCCCTTCGCGTAAATGCGCCGAGGCCGTATCAGTCAGGGCGCAACTCAGGCGGACATGGATATGGGATGTTTTCTCGATAATCGGGTGGATGATGCAGGCAATCAGATATCCCTGGCGGTTAATTTCTGCCGCGACCGAGTCGATCAAAAAGGCCATATCGTCGCCGATAATATCGATCGCGGTCCATGCTGTCTTTCCTTCATGAGGGGCTGTCGTCACTACGTTCAGGATCGTTGCGCCTGTTTTTCGTTCCTTTCCCCAGGACCAGTGTCGTTTGAGAATGGCTGTTAATGCCTCCGGTGTGAACAGATCCAGATCGCTTGTGTCCGTTCTCGCAAAAAAACGCGAAGCGAAGGTTTTTAATGCAGCTGGCGCTTTTTGAGGAAGAAAATTGACGTTGTTCCGGAGAAGGGTGTCGGGCATAGGGGGCCTGTTTTTTTAAAGGCGAATGTGTCGGGTTGAGCAGGGCGGAAAAAAGAACGCTCACGGTACAGGGCTCGCCAATCAATCCTAAGCTCTTTCCCTTGGCGCATCAAGGGGGAGGCTTTTCTTGATGACGATCTTTTTTAGCAGGAGGATCCGCCCACCAGACTTCCGGAGAAAGTCCGTAAAGCGGTGTTTCTTCGGGGTGATGGAGGGTATTTTGGTAGGCGACAAAGTCAGATCCCGTATGGAAAAGAGGGATAATATAATATCCGTAAGTCAGGACACGGTCCAGCGCACGGACCCGCGCGACAAGATCTGAGCGCGTGGGGGATTCTGTAATAGATGCGATCAGGGAATCGACGGCGGGGTCGCAGATTCCGGCATAGTTCATGCGGCTTTTCTCTTTTGCGGCCGCGCAGCCCCAGTACAGGGCCTGCTCTGTTCCCGGCGACAGAGAGGACATCCAGTCATACAAAACCATGTCATAATCATAATCGCGCAAACGATCCAGAAAGGTTGCCGAATCCGGTGCGCGGAGTGAGGCCTGAATTCCCACGCGTTTGAGGGATTGAACAAAAGACAGGGCAATTTTTTCGTCTTCTGCCGTGCTGACCAAAATCTGGAAAGACAAGGGTTTTCCATTTTTGGCCCGGATGCCTTTTTCAACGGCCCATCCGGCGGCGCGCAGCAAGGCATCGGCGCGGCGTACGGAGTCTCGCTTCCGGGCGGGGGTTTCTTCCGGTGGGGCCCAGGCAGAATCGAAAACACCTTCCGGGATCTTTCCACGCCAAGGGTCCAAAACAATCCGTTCGGCAGGTGAAGGCGGTCCGCGGGCGGACAGTTCCGAGTTCGGATAATAACTGGAAATCCGCTTTACCTTGCCGTGAAACAGGGTCCTGTTCATCCATTCGAAATCAGGCAGAAGGCTCAAAGCCTCGCGCACGCGCGGGTCGTCAAAGGGAGGGCGGCGCGTGTTGAAGATCAGGGCGCGCAGGCGTTCGGGTCTGCCGTGGGCAAGAGACTCACGAACCACGCGTCCATCCTTGGCCGATGGAAAATCGTAGGCGGATTCCCATTTGGCCGGGTCCGTCTCACGCCGGAAATTCAAATCTCCTGCTTTGAAAGCTTGAAACGCCACCGAATCATCCCGGTAATAATCGTAAATGATACGGTCAAAATTAAAATGCCCTCGTGCGGCGGGATTGTCGGCAGCCCAGTAGTCCGGGACCCGCTCATAGACAACCCGGCGCCCCGGATCGACTTGTGCGATGCGGTAAGGTCCGTTGGTAAGCGGGGTGGTTAGAATTCCGGCATTGAAGTCTCGCCCTTCCCAGAATTTTCTCGACAGGACTGGCATCATGGCCAGAATCAGGGCTGTCTCCTGATCGTATCCGGGGCCAAAAGAGAGATGGACGGTTAAATCATCTATTTTTTCCTCTTTGTTCACAAGCCCATAAATCCGGCGCATGTTGGCCCGCCCTTGCGCACGCAGGGTTTTGAGTGAAAAGAGGACGTCATCGGCAGTAATGGGAGATCCATCGTGAAAACGGGCTTTGGGGTCAAGATAGAACGTCACAGCGTCTCGATTTACGGAAACCTCGACGCGGCGGGCGATAAGGGGGTATAATGTGAAAGGATCGTCCCAACTGCGGGCCATGAGACGATCGAACGCCAGATTGAGGCCCTGTGCAGATTTTCCTTTCAAAGAGAAAGGGTTGAGCGTATCAAATGTTCCAATCGCTGCGGTTTTCATCTCTCCGCCCTTGGGGGCGTCGGGGTTGGCGCGGTCCAGAGCAACGGGCGGCGGAGGAGGCGTTCCGTGCATGGCAATTCCCGCTCCTTCTGCGCTTATGGCGGGTTGGAGGGGTATTCCTGCCAGAAACAGCAGGGATAAAGCGAGCATGAAAAGTCTTGGAACAAACATGGAACGCATCGTAGCAAAGCCGGAGGACTCCGCCAACAGTTTTATCGCGCTTTCACAAAGAATCCGGATTGTGGTCGGAGATGTTTTAAAGTTTCCTGGCGATGCGCTTGTGACGGTGATTCCGGAAACATTGCGAATTCATCGGTCTTTTAACCACAGGTTGATCGCTGCGGCGGGCGAGGCTCTGGATGATTTCGTCGTTGAGCATATTGATTGCCCGCACCCGGGGGATACGTTTTCCGTGCCCGGTTTTAGTTTGCGGACACAACATGTCTTGTTTGCCGTTGTGCCGGACTGGAAAAGCGATTTTGAAAAAGAAGATCGACATCTTTTGAATTGTTATCGCGGTGCGCTGGATATGGCGGCGAGGATGGGGCTCAAACGCCTCGTTTTTCCCGATTTTCTGGCAGGTGAGGGAGAGTTTCCGGACAACCGCGCCATTCGTTTGGCCGTTCAGGGGATTATGGATCGTTTGCGCGATCCGCTGGAAGAGGTCTGGATTGTTTGTAAAACACAGGATGTTGCAGACGCATATCAGAGCAGGCTGACTTTGGTCCGAAAGCGCAGAGCTAGTCCTTCCGTTGAAACATAGAAAAAAGAAGGGGCCGATTTCCATCCGCCCCTTCCTGCTTATGTGTATCTGCGCGAAGTTATCTCCCTGTTAACTCGCCTTTTTCTGTGGCATGGCGATGGTCTTCGCCCGGCCTTCACGGATGGCGGCCTGCGCGGCGGCAAGGCGGGCGATGGGCACGCGGTAAGGCGAACAGGACACATAATCCAGCCCCACCCCTTCGACGAACGCGATAGAGGAGGGGTCGCCCCCATGTTCCCCGCAAATACCGAGCTTCAGGCCCGGTTTCGTTTTCCGTCCTCCCTGCGCGGCGATATCGACAAGCTTGCCGACGCCGCTCCGGTCCAGACGCACAAAGGGGTCATAGTCCAAAATGCCCTGTTCGATATAAGCGGGCAGGAATTTTCCGGCATCGTCCCGGCTGACGCCAAAGGTCGTTTGCGTCAGGTCGTTCGTGCCGAAGCTGAAGAAGTCCGCATATTCGGCAATATCCTCCGCGACCAGCGCCGCGCGCGGCAATTCGATCATGGTGCCGACCAGATATTCCACGCGTTTTCCCTGTTCTTCAAAGACTTTTGCGCTGCCTTGTCCACCACGTCCTTCATCAGGGCCAGTTCCTTTTTTTTCGTGGCAACGAGCGGGATCATGATTTCCGGCACGGCGCCGGTTTCGATGGCGGCTTCAAAAATGGCGCGCACCTGCATCTCGTAAATTTCGGGATAGGTAATCCCCAAACGGCAACCCCGGTGCCCCAGCATGGGGTTGGCTTCGGCCAGTTCGCCCAGACGGCGATGCACCTGATCTTCCTGAAAGCCCGCCGCTTCGGCGAAGGTTTTAATATCGCCCGCTTCATGCGGCATAAATTCATGCAAAGGCGGATCCAGCAGGCGGATGGTGACGGGCCGCGCGCCCATAATTTCAAAAAGCTCTACAAAATCCCCGCGCTGCGCGGGCAAAAGTTTGGCGACGGCGTCCCGGCGGTATTGCGCATTGGTGGCAAAAATCATTTCACGCACATGCTGGATTCGCTCCGGATCGAAGAACATATGCTCCGTCCGGCACAGCCCGATCCCTTCGGCGCCAAATCCCACGGCCGTTCTGGCATCCAGAGGCGTTTCGGCATTGGTGCGGACTTTCATCCGCCGCGCCTTGTCGGCCCAGCCCATAACGGCGGCAAAATCGTCGGAGAGTTCGGGGTCGATCGTGGCCACTTCGCCAAGCATGACTTCCCCGGTAGAGCCGTCGATCGTGATGGTTTCTCCAGCCTTTATTTCCACGCCCTCGATACGCATCACGCCGGATTTATAATCAATCGAAATCGCCCCGGCGCCCGCGACACAGGCACGCCCCATTCCGCGCGCCACAACAGCGGCGTGGGACGTCATCCCGCCGCGCGTCGTGAGAATTCCCGCCGCCGCATGCATGCCGTGAATATCTTCCGGCGATGTTTCCACGCGGCAAAGAATAACCTTGTGCCCGGCGCCGGCCTTTTTTTCCGCCTCGTCTGCGCTAAAGACGATTTCGCCGGAAGCCGCGCCCGGAGAGGCAGGCAATCCTTTCGCGACAATCTGTTTATGCGCCATAGGGTCCAGCGCCGGGTGAAGAAGCTGGTCCAGAGATTGCGGATCCAGCTTCAAAAGAGCTTCCTCTTCCGTTATCAGCTTTTCACCTACCATATCGACGGCGATTTTAAGCGCGGCGGCCGCCGTGCGTTTTCCCGTGCGCGTCTGCAGCATGAAAAGCTTTCCTTTTTGCACGGTGAATTCAACATCCTGCATATCGCGATAATGTTTTTCCAGACGCGCCCGCACATCGCAAAGCTGCGCAAAAACGTCCGGCATGGTTTCTTCCATCGCGGGCAGTTCGCTGCCTTCTTTTTCCTTGCCCTTCAGGGTCAGGGATTGCGGCGTGCGGATGCCGGCCACCACGTCTTCGCCCTGCGCATTGATGAGATATTCGCCGTAGAAATAGTTTTCCCCTGTGGAAGGGTCGCGTGTAAATGCCACGCCGGTCGCACAATCGTCCCCCATATTGCCAAAGACCATGGACTGGACATTTACGGCAGTGCCCCAGTCCGAAGGAATATCATGAATGTGCCGGTAGGTTACCGCGCGCGGCACCATCCATGATCCGAATACGGCGCCGATCGCGCCCCAAAGCTGCTCATACGGATCTTCCGGAAAGGGTTTCCCCAGTTCTTTCCTAACCATTTCCTTGTAAAGCCCGACAATTTTTTCCCAGCCTTCGGCTGTGACGTCCGTATCTTCGCTGATATCTTCATCGCGCTTGTGCTGCTCCAGAATCTCTTCGAAGTCGTGGTGTTCCAGCCCCATGACCACATCCCCGTACATCTGGACAAAACGGCGGTAGCTGTCCCACGCAAACCGCGCATCGCCGGATTTTTTTATCAGGCCCTGAACCGTTTTATCATTCAGGCCCAGATTCAAAACCGTATCCATCATCCCCGGCATGGACACCCGCGCGCCGGACCGGACTGAAAAAGCAGCGGGTTGGATGGATCGCCGAATTTCATGTTCATGGCTTTTTCGACGGCGGCAACGGCTTCCCTGACCTGGGATTTCAGTTCGTTCGGGTAGGATTGCTGATTATCGTAATAATAGGTGCAGACCTCCGTCGTAATCGTAAATCCGGGGGGGACAGGAAGCCCTAACGCCGCCATTTCCGCAAGATTGGCCCCTTTTCCGCCCAGTAGATCTTTCATATCTGCGCGACCTTCGGATTTTTCTCCTCCGAAACGATAAACCCACTGAGTCATGGAACCCCCCCTAGAGATTAACGGAAACAAAACCATTGAACCAAGGCAACGCCCGATCCGGGCCACCTGTGTGAAATTTTTAATCCATCCAAAACTTCGTTCAAGGGACATATTGTCGCACGACCCGGAACTCATCCATTCATCCCCAGATTTTGAACTTTCGTGATGAACGCCTCGCCACGGTGTTCGAAAGATTTGAACTGGTCGTAAGAGGCGCAGGCAGGGGAGAGCAAAACCACGCCCGCGCCGCCCGGTTGACCGCGTGCGTCCTGTGCGGCTTGATGTGCTTCCTCTATCGCCCGGTCCAGCGTGCTGCTGAAATTATGTGCCACGCCGTGGTTATCGAGCCAGTCCGCAAAACTCTCGGCCGCTTCGCCAATCAGAAAGGCGTGGCGGATGCGGTCCATAAAGGATTCCAGACCGTTCAGGCCGCCTTCCTTCGGGCGCCCGCCTACGATCCAGTAGATATTCCGGAAACAGCTGAGTGCTTTGCCTGTCGCATCGGCGTTTGTGGCTTTACTGTCGTTGATGTAAGGCACTCCGTTGATGACGCGCACGATCTGCTGGCGGTGTACAAGACCCGGGTAGGTTTTCATGGCCTCCATGATAGAGATCGGTTCCACCCCCGCCAGACGGCAGATCGCATAGGCCGTGGCGGCGTTCTGGTGATTATGAAGACCTTGCAGAGATGTCACGCCTAAAGATCCGACGGCGTGAGGTTTTGCGTCAATACCATCGTATAAAATGCCGTCTTCGACATAAACGCCTTCCGTGAGAGGCTCTCGCACGGAAACCGGAAAAGCGCGGCGTTGGCCTCGTGTCCGCACGTCCCGGAATATCCGGGCAGAAAATTCGTCATCCATGCCGATGACTGCCACGCCTGCCCCCTCAAAGAGGCGGGCTTTGGCGGCAACATAATTTTCCATGTTGCCGTGGCGGTCGATATGGTCCGGTGTGATATTGAGCAGGGCGGCAATGTCCGGGTGAAAGGCGGGGCACAGGTCGGCCTGAAAGGAAGATATTTCCAGAACAAAGATCCCATCCTTCGGGGGCATGGTCAGGTCCAGAACAGGCTTTCCGATATTGCCCCCGACGCAGGCCCTCAGGCCGCAGGCGTTGAGGATATGTCCGGTCAGAGCCGTCGTTGTCGATTTGCCGTTCGTTCCCGTAATGCCGATGGTTTTGCGCCCATGTTCTGTCCGGTGCAGAATCTCGAGATCGCCAAGGACTTGAATGCCGACTCTTCTGGCTCCGGAGATACCCGGATGCGCTGAAAATCCATGCAACGGAATCCCCGGTCCGGCGATCAGGGCGCCATAGCCGCTCAGGTCGATCAGGGCAGGGTTGCGGACGGGAACGCCCAGACGTTCGGCTTCGGCGCGCTTTTCCGGATTGTCGTCCCACGCGACCGCTTGCGCTCCTGTGCGCAAAATGGCGCGCAGAACGGACAAGCCCGACAGGCCCAGCCCCAGAACAATAACAGGTCGCCCCTCAAGGGATTTGATAAACGTCTCAATGCCGATCATGGGGCCTAAAATACGCGCACGCAGAGGAACAGACAAAGGTTTTTTTAAGTGACCTTAATCAGAGCCGCTTTCCCTGTTTAATGCGTCCGGGGAGTTTATCTTTTTTGGTTGAGGCTGGAGTGCCCGGACGTAAACGGGCCGGAACGGGCCGTCCTGACGGATTTCCAGACGTCCCTGTTTCGTCATTTCCAGACTGGCGGTCAGAAGCGAGGCCAGTGCGGAACGATGGAGAAGGCTGTCTTCTGTTCGCCGCGGGAGAAAATTCGACAGTGTTGTCCAGACACTGTGCGGCCCTTGACGTGGCAGGTCGCCGAGCATCCGCACGAGGCGATCCATGGCCTCATCCATGCTCATAAGGGTAAAGGAAGGAGGGGTATAGATACTGCTTTCCGCGCGTTGGCGAATGTCGCCATAGGCATGCAGAATATCGTACAGCCCTGCGTCCCATTGCGTTTGTGTGGTAATCTTCAGAGATTCGGGCATGCCGCGCGCGAAGACACGGTCGCCCAGGCGCGGGCGGGCATACAGGGATTCGGCGGCGCTTTGCATGGCCTGAAGACGGCGCAGCTGAAAGGCCAGCGCCTGTGCCATCGTCTCGCCGTCCGGTTCATCTGTCTGTGAGGTTGCGGTCGGCAGAAGAAGCCGGGATTTGAGGTAGGCAAGCCAGGATGCCATCACCAGATATTCCGCCGCCAGATCAAGGCGCAGTGCGCAGGCGCGGTCAATGAAATCAAGGTATTGTCGGGTCAGTTGTAAAATGGATATCTTTGCCAGATCGACTTTCTGATCTCGGGCCAGTTGAAGAAGGAGGTCAATCGGACCTTCATACCCTTCTATTTTCAAAAGCAGGGACTCGCGGGCATCGTCCGGGGTCTGCGATGAGGCATCCCATTCCGGGCCCGGGGTGTTTCCGGAGGATATCTGAACGGTGGCGTTCATGAGATATCCCTGTCGACCAAGGCCACGGGGATCGGCGTTATCTTCAGGCTCGCGCCTGAAGATAGTGGGCGCAGGGCAAGGGAATCGGTAGAAGGCAAAACCGGAACGCAGGCAGCAACCTGACTCATCTCCTCCATGTTTCCCGAACAATGAAGGGCAATGTCGCATCCTGCCTCAATGGCGGATTGAGCGCGTTCTCCCATATTTCCGTATTTTTCAAGGGCCAGCATGCCTAGATCGTCGCTCAGGAGCAATCCAGGAAATCCGATACTGCTTCGGATCGCGCGGGAAATAACCGTTCGGGAGATGGTTGCCGGGCGTCTGGGGTCGAAGGCGCTGTAAATCACATGGGCCGTCATGCCCCACAGCAAGGGCGCGTAGGACTTTTCGGAAATCATGCGAAAGGGACTGAAATCTCCCGATTCCAGACGTTCGATCGGGGCGTCGACGACAGGAAGATTATGGTGGCTGTCCGCCATTGCGCGCCCGTGTCCGGGGATGTGCTTGATAACGGGGCGGATTCCGACAGTCAGGAAGGTTTCGCACACGATGGCTCCGAGGGCGGCGACCATTCCGGGGTCATCCGAAAAGGCCCGGTTTCCGATGGCGTCATGAGTCTCAGGGCGCAGGACATCAAGAACCGGGGCGCAATTGACCGTAATTCCAGCGGTTTTGAGTCCTTCGGCCAACTTTTCCGTCGACAGGCGCAGGAAGTTCACAGCCTTTTCCGGATTCTGACGCATGGCATCGCCGAAGACTTGCGCTGCGGGCCATGCGGGCCAGTGCGGTGGCCCCAGCCTTTGGACCCGTCCGCCTTCTTGATCGATCAAAATCGGACAATCCCGACCTGTCAGGTCACGCAGGGAGTCTGTCAAACTCCGGACCTGTCCGGGATCTGTGCAGTTTCTGGAAAACAAAATAAAGCCAAGAGGATCTTCTTTCCGAAAGAAACGGGTTTCTTCGGTGGTTAGAGCCGGGCCGGACAGAGCGCAAATCATGGCTTTGGGCATGGAGTCTCCAGCCTCACGACGGGTGTTTAAGGGGCGATGCTCAGCGCGCGACGACCAGACACCCACCGGGCTTTTGTTTTTTGATGGTGGCGCACAGGTTTGAGGCCTCGTCCTTGGATAAGGGCCCCGCCTGAATGCGGTAATACGTGCCCTTCGCGCCAAGATCCGCCTTTTGAACACGCATGGGCAGAGCGCTGAGTTGTCCGGGGAATTTCTTCTTAAGGCCTGACCATTCGGAATCGGCTCGTCCCCGTTCGCGCACACTTGAGAGCTGGACATAATGCGTGCCACGCGTTGCGGATCCAAGGGCGGCTCCGGCGGCAGGCTCCACCCGCGCCGCTTCGCTTGCCTGCGCGGGAGATGGCTTTTGAGGCATAGAGGTTGTCTTCGGAGAGGGTTTTTCAACGGCCTTCATTGCAACCTTTGGCGCAGAAGCAGAAGACGTGTTCGGTTTTTCAGAAGATACAGTTTTTTGCGTGCGAGAAATGTCTTCTGAAGTCATCGTATGAGGCGGTGCGTCTATGTCCGCTGATATTTCTGTGGCGGCTTTCTCCGGCTCTCCTTCCGTCGAGGGTCCTTCGGATTCCTCTTTTTCGTCTATTTTTTCCGTATTCAGACCAGCGAAAAGACGGGCCTTGGGCATGGGTTCCTCTTCTGCGGCCAGTAGATTTTCGACCGGAGGATTCTCAGAAGCGTTGGCCGCATTCATGGCGGAAAAGACTGCGCTGTCGCGATGGGGAATGTCCATGCCGCCGGGATCGTCCGGGGCGATCCGGGTCGGTGTCGCATCCGCGCGGATGATCGGCGCAGAGAGACGATCACGGATCTCGACTTCGCGTGGATAGCTGTACCACAAAACGGCGAACAGAATCCCGACCGTGGCGCCCAGCGTCAGGACCGTCCACAGGGATTTCCGTCCGGGCGTGCGATCCGTGGCGTCGATTGCGCGCCAGAGATTTCGGATCGAGCGATCCTCGGCTTCTGTATCTTCAAAAAAATCGGTGTCGCGTCGCATGGGGCTTTCGCCTTTCTTCAAACAATCCCCTGCCGATGTTTCAGGCAGGTGAGGACTCTCCCGGAACTCTAACAGGAAAAGGGGCGGGTCCGTCAAGTCCCGTTTTGTTCTCTCCTCAATTTATCCCCGTGGAAATACCCTTTTCCGGGTGATTTGTCTGCTTCTTTTTTGCGCGGCGATCGGCTAGGGTGCTTTTGTCATGGCGACTCATACGATTCAGGTCCGTGTCTATTATGAGGATACCGATGCCGGAGGTGTCGTGTATTATGGGGGCTATCTGAAATTTGCCGAGCGGGGCCGCACGGAACTCTTGCGGAATCTCGGGTTTGAGAATAGTTTGCTCACATCGACGGAAGGCATGATTTTCGTTGTCCGGCGCGTGGTCGCAGACTACCTGAAGCCGGGGCGTCTGGATGATCTTTTGACCGTTCTGACGACGGTTACGAAAATGGGCGGGACCAGTCTGGAGATGGACCAGTCTGTTTTTTGCCACAATGAGGTGTTGTGTTCAATGAAGGTGACGCTGGTCTGTGTTGGGCGCGAGTCCTTGCGGCCCGTTCGCCTTCCGGAAAAGGTCAGAGGGGCGTTTTCAGAGTTTATGTCACAAAAGGCTGGCGGAGGCCGATGAAAAATGACGGATGTAGTTGATATTGCAAGCCGGGCCGTTGAGGCCGCCGATCTGGGCGGGAGCGTCGCGCCGCATGATCTGAGCATGATGGGACTGTTTCTGCAGGCCGATATCGTTGTCAAGATCGTTATGATGATTTTGATTTTTTCCTCGTTCTGGTGCTGGGCAATCATCATCGAAAAGAAATCCACGCTGCGCAAACTCAATCGCCGGGCCGCGCGATTCGAGGACGCGTTCTGGTCGGGCGAGCCGCTGGACAAGCTCTATCAGCGGGTTAAAAAAGGCCCCGAAGACCCCATGCTGAAGGTTTTTTCCGCCGGGATGGAGGAATGGCAGGCCGGCGTGGCCGGGGGGATGCCGTCCAAGGAAAGCCTTCAGGCATCGCTGCGCCAGCGGGTCGAGCGCGCCATGACGGTCGCGATCGGCAAGGAAATGGCCCGGCTGGAACGCGGGATGACCTTTCTGGCCAGCACCGGATCGACGGCGCCTTTTATTGGGTTGTTTGGGACGGTCTGGGGGATTATGAACAGCTTTTCCGCCATCGCCCATACGAAAAACACGAGTCTTGCCGTTGTTGCGCCGGGGATTGCCGAGGCCCTGTTCGCCACGGCCATCGGTCTGGTGGCGGCCATTCCGGCGGTTATGGCCTATAATGTATTCACAAGCGGTCTGAATCGCTATGCGGATCGTCTGGACACGTTTACGTCTGAATTTTCGACGATTCTGTCGCGGCATCTGGACCGGAGCGAAGCCGGTCGGAAGGTGGCCTGACAATGGGCGCGGCGCTTCAGGGTGGTTCTGGACGAGGCAAAGGGCGGCGCGGCGCGTCCTATCGTCCGATGTCGGATATCAATGTCACGCCTTTCGTGGACGTGATGCTGGTCTTGCTGGTTGTGTTCATGGTGGCGGCGCCGTTGCTGACCGCCGGGGTTCCGGTCGATTTGCCGCAATCCAAGGCCAAGCCTATCAAGGACGAAGACAACAAACCCATTGAACTGACGGTGACGAAAGCCGGGGATGTCTTCCTGGGCGAGACGAAGGTCGAGCGGGCCAGGCTTGTGACTTTGCTCTCGGCCATGACGAACAACGACGCGGAGCGGCGGATATATATCCGCGGGGATAAGAGTCTGACTTATGGTGATGTGATGGACATTATCGGCGCGATCAACAGCGCAGGTTTCCGGAAAGTTGCCCTCATTTCCCAATCTTCCGGGGATACCCCGAAATCGCCATAATTCCATTTTATACGGGGCTGCATGACGGCAGTATCGGCTTCAGATATGAATATGTCTCGTGAGTCGGCGGACTCCTCGTCCGGCGTTGGTCCTGCTCGTCCGGCGCTGGTCGTTTCAGCGATTTTGCACGCCGTGGTTATCGTCGTGGCAATTTTCGGCCTGCCTTATATCCAAAAAGATGTGCCGCCGCTTGATACGGCTGTGGCAGTGGAGATCGAGACGATTTCGGAAACCGCGACGAGCGATCGTCCTCCGGTGGAGGCGCGCCAGACGCCCAAACCCACGCCGCCCAAACCGGCGGAGCCAAAACCGCCGCAGGCCCGTCCTTCTCCGCCAAAGGTCGAGGCCAGCGCGCCACCGAAGTTGACGGAGCCCACGCCGCCTGTCCTGAAAGAAAAAGTGGCTGAGGACAAGCCCGACGATGTCCCGCCGCCGCCAAAAGACATAAAGAAGGAGCCTCCGAAGAAGCCGCCCAAGGAACCGCCAAAAGAATCGCCGAACAAAATGCCGGACAAGGTTTTGAAGGCCGAAGCCGAGGCGTTTGCCTCTGTTCTGAAAAATCTTGCGCCCTCTGCGCCGCTTGAGCCTGCGCCGCGCCTGACCGATCCGACGACGACCAAGGCTGCGCCCGCTCCGTCTCCGGCAGCGCCCATGGCTGCGCAGGTGACGATGGGTGAGCTGGACGCCCTGCGCAATCAGCTCGCCGGGTGCTGGAACATGCAGGCGGGAGCCCGATTCGCGGAAGATATCATTGTGGGTGTGCGGATTTTCGTCAATCCGGACCGCAGCGTCCGGGATGCGCAGATCCTCGACCAGATTCGCTATGGCACCGATACCTATTTCCGGGCGGCGGCGGACAGTGCCCTGAGGGCCGTTTTCAATCCGATGTGTAATCCGCTTGATCTTCCGCCCGAAAAGTACGATCAATGGAAGACCATCACCGTCAATTTCGATCCGAGGGACATGCTCCAATGAAATCTGAAAAACTCTGCGCCGTGCAGTTTTTTGCCCTCTTTCTCCTTTTTCTGTGCGGCGTGATTGCGGGTGCGAATCCGGTTCGCGCGGAACTCAAGGTCGACGTGACGCGCGGCGTGGTCGAGCCGATGCCCATTGCCATCAGTCCCTTTCACGTGGCCCCCGGTGGCGATACGGAAATTGCGGCGGGGATTCCGCAGATCGTGACAGCGAATCTGGAGCGTTCTGGCCTCTTCGCGCCGATGAATCCGGCTTCTTTCATTCAGGATCCTGCGTCGATCGACCAGTCCGGCCCGCGCTTTGCGGAGTGGCGCGCCATCAATACCCAGGCGCTTGTGACCGGGACCGTGACCCGGACCGCAGACGGTAAGACCCGTGTGGAATTTCGCCTGTGGGATGTGTTTTCCCAGCAGCAGATGATCGGCATGGCTTACATGACAACGCCTCAGAACTGGCGGCGGATCGCGCATATCATCTCGGACGAAATCTATAAGCGAATCACGGGCGAGAGCGGCTATTTCGATTCGCGAATCGTGTTTATTTCCGAAGAAGGCCCGCCGGCGGCCCGGATCAAGCGTCTGGCCATCATGGATCAGGACGGCGCCAACGCCCGCTTTCTGACAGATGGACGCAACCTTGTCCTCACGCCGCGTTTTTCTCCGAACGAGCAGCAGATTACCTATCTGTCTTATCATAATAACAGGCCGCGTGTTTACCTGTACAACATTGACACGGGGCGTCAGGAGGTTCTGGGTGATTTTCCGGGCATGACCTTTGCGCCGCGCTTTTCTCCGGACGGAAACCGGGTCATTATGAGCATGGCCCAGAATGGGAACAGCGATGTCTATGCGATGGATTTGCGTTCGCGTCAGGTGCGCCAGTTGACCAATTCGGTTGGAATCGATACGGCGCCGTGCTATTCGCCGGACGGGCGTCAGATCGCCTTTGAGTCGGATCGTGGCGGGACTCAACAAATTTATGTCATGAATGCGGACGGGAGCAACCCGCAGCGGATTACCTTTGGAGAGGGGCGTTACGGCAATCCTGTCTGGTCGCCGCGCGGTGATTTGATTGCTTTTACCAAGATGCTCAAAGGCCAGTTCTATATCGGGGTTATTCGTCCCGATGGCAGTGGTGAACGTCTGATTACCAAGGCCTATCACGTCGAGGGGCCAAGCTGGTCTCCCAATGGCCGGGTTCTGGTTTATTTCAAAGAGCGTCCGACAGGAGCCGGTGGGGCCCAGCGTTCGGCGAAGCTTTATACTATTGATCTGACAGGATATAACGAGCGAGAACTGAAAACGCCCAAGGATGGGTCGGATCCGGCCTGGTCGCCCCTTAATCCGTGACAGATTTTTTGTGGCGGGGGACATCACGATGCTTGAAATCCTCACCAGCGACCAGATGCGCGCGGCAGAGCGTTTCACGATCGAGTCCGGCGGGGATTCTTTTGCTTTGATGCGCCGGGCCGGGGAGGCCGTAGCGCTGAAAATCCTTGATTATTTTTCCCCTTCCGACGAGCCGGGACGGGCTTTGGTTCTGTGCGGTCCCGGCAACAACGGCGGTGACGGCTTTGTTGCGGCGGCACTTTTGGCTGAGCGGGGCTGGTCCGTTCGTGTGGCATGTTTGGTTCCCCTCCATTCTTTAAGCGGAAATGCCTCTCGTGCGGCGGCTTTGTGGGAAGGGGATGTGGAGCCCTTTGAATCAGTTATCCCTGATCCTGATGATCTGATCGTCGATGCCGTTTTTGGAAGCGGATTTTCGCGGACCTTGCCGCCCGTTGTCTCTGCCCTGTTTGAAAAAGTCGAATCTCTGGATATGCCGGTTGTGGCTGTGGATATTTCCAGCGGAGTCTCCGGAGATACCGGCGCGGCGGATCCGGCGTCCATGATTGCTGATCTGACGGTAACATTTTTCCGCAAAAAAGCCGGGCATCTTTTGACGCCCGGTCTGGCATACAGCCAACATACGATTGTGTGCGATATCGGGATTCCAGATGATGTTCTGGAAGAGGCGGGCTGTGCCGCTCTGGAAAACGATCCGGCTTTGTGGGATCGTGCATTCCCCGTTCCCACGGTTTTTGATAATAAATATACGCGTGGCCATGCGGTGATTTTCGGGGGGCAGCGAATGACCGGCGCCGCGGTTCTGGCGGCGCACGGCGCCTATCGGGTGGGGGCAGGGATTTGCACGATTGTCGGGCCGCCGTCTGCGGCGGATGTGTACCGATCTTTGCTGCCCAATGCTCTGTTCGAGGCGCGGGAGTGGGCCGTTCCTTTTGACGAACATTTGCGTGACTCCCGTCGTCGGGCGGTCCTGATCGGGCCGGGGGCGGGGCTGGACGATCCGGAAAATCTGCGTCAGGCGGTACGGTCGGCCTGTTCCCACCGGGATCGGGTTTGTGTCATTGATGCCGACGCCATGAGTGTTTTTGCAGAAAATCCGGAAGCCTTGTTTCGCCTGCTTCATGCTAACTGTATCCTGACCCCGCACGAGGGGGAATTTGCGCGCATTTTCCCGGATGTGACGGGGGATAAACGATCGCGGGCTCTGGCTGCGGCAGCCCGTTCGGGTGCGGTTGTGTTGCTTAAAGGGGCGGATACGGTGATCGCCGCCCCGGACGGGCGCTGCGTTATCAATGCAGTGGTTTGTCCCGGTCTGGCCACGGCGGGTAGCGGGGATGTTCTGGCAGGGATGATTCTGGGGCTCGTGGTTCAGAATATTCCGCCTTTTGATGCCGCTTGCGCCGCTGCCTGGATTCATGCGCGGGTGGGGGGCTTGTTCGGCCCCGGTCTGATGGCTACGGACATTCCGGACCTTATTCCTCGCGTTTTGGCGGATTTGATGTGAAAGGCGTCTTTGTGGGTGCTGGACAGTTTTCTTCCGATCCCATAGAACGATGAAGGAAGGTTTTTCTCAAGAAATAAAAGGATGTTCCCGATGCGTCTGTCTCGTGCTTTTATTCCGACTCTCAAGGAAACGCCCAAAGAAGCCGAAATTGTTTCGCACCAGCTCATGCTGCGAGCCGGGATGATCCAGCAGACCGGAGCCGGGATTTATGCGTGGCTGCCTTTGGGGCTCAAGGTTCTCAGGAAAATCGGGGATATTGTTCGGGAAGAGCAGGATCGTGCCGGAGCGCAGGAAATCCTGATGCCGACGATACAGTCCGCCGAACTATGGCGTGAGAGCGGGCGGTATGATGCTTATGGAAAGGAAATGCTGCGCATCAAGGATCGTCACGACCGCGAGATGCTTTATGGTCCTACGGCGGAGGAGGTGGTCACGCACATCGTGCGTACGCATATCCGTTCATACAAGGATCTGCCGAAAAATCTTTATAACATCCAGTGGAAATTCCGGGACGAGATCCGGCCTCGTTTCGGCGTGATGCGCGGACGGGAATTTTTGATGAAAGACGCTTATTCTTTTGATTTAACCGAGGACGGGGCGCGGGTGGCCTATAAAAAGATGTTTCTGGCCTATATGCGCACCTTTCGGCGCATGGGGCTCAAGGCCATTCCGATGCGCGCGGCCACGGGGCCGATCGGGGGGGATTTGAGCCACGAGTTCATTATTCTGGCCCAGACCGGGGAAAGCGAAGTCTTTGCGGATCGACGCTGGATGGAGATGGATACAGCCGGAGAAGGGATTTCATATGACGATGCGGCGGCGCTGGACGGGTATTTTGAAAAGCTTTCCGGGTTGTACGCGGCGACGGATGAAATCCACGATCCGGCGTCCTGTCCGCTGGACCCCGCCGATATCGTGACTGCGCGGGGGATCGAGGTCGGGCATATTTTCTATTTCGGGACCAAATATTCTGCGGCCATGAATGCGACGATCCAGAGTGCCGACGGGGCTTTGATTCCGGCGCAGATGGGATCTTATGGCATTGGTGTGTCCCGCCTCGTCGGGGCGATCATCGAGGCCGGGCACGATGAATCCGGGATCGTCTGGCCGGAGGACGTCGCGCCCTATGATGTCGGTTTGCTCAATCTGAACACGGACGATACTGCCTGTACATCTTTTTGCGAAAGCCTGTACCGGGATCTTTCGGCACGTGGGAAAGATGTCCTGTATGACGACCGTGCGGGCGTGCGTCCGGGGTCAAAATTTGCGGACATGGACCTGATCGGCCTGCCGTGGCAGGTGGTCGCAGGTCCCAAAGGTCTGGCGCGCGGGGTGGTCGAACTGAAAAACCGCAGGACCGGAGAGAAACAGGACATTGACGTCGGGGGCATTCTAGCAAGACTGGTGGGGTAGGTAGTCTGACCATGGCGCAGCAGGTGGATGTTGACGTCCTCATCTCCGGGGGCGGGGTTGCGGGCTTGACGCTCGCGGCGTTGCTGGGCCGGGCGGGGCTGTCGGTAACGCTGATCGACAAGGGGCCTGCGCCGGAGCCCTTGGGCCGGGTGCGTCCGACGGGGCGGACGGTGGCCTTGATGCGATCGTCCATCGCTCTGCTCGAACGCACCGGGGCATGGGCGCGATGCGCCGGACAGGGTGGGTTTTTGCGAACCATGCGCCTGATCGACGATTCCCGCGCCGGGTTTTTGCCGCCGCGCCGGGTCGAGTTCCATGCACAGGAAATCGGGCTGGATTATTTCAGCGTGAACATGCCGAATGCACCTTTGCGCGCGGCTCTGGCGGAGGCGGTTCAGACTTTACCTGGTGTCCGGTTCCTGAGCGGAACCGGTCTGAAGGATTTTTCGGTTCAGCCCCTTGGTGTGCAGGTTCAACTCGACTCCGGCGCATCGGTATTTGCCCGCCTCCTGATCGGCGCGGACGGGGGGCGGTCGGCGGTTCGGGCGGGCGCGGGGATCACGGCGCGAGAGCACACTTACGGGCAAAATGCCATTACCTGCCTGATCGCGCACGACAAGCCGCACGAAGATACCTCTACGGAGTTTCATCGTCCCTCCGGTCCCTTTGCGATTGTGCCTCTGCCCGGCCGGACGTCCAGCATTGTCTGGGTCGAGCCCGAGGATCGCGCGGCGGAAATCCTCAAGCTGGACCGGGAGGATTTCACGCGGGCGCTGGCCCGGAAGACGGGCGGGATTTTAGGGGAAATCTGCCTTGAAACCGCGCCGGAAAGCTGGCCTTTGCGGCGCCTGCGGGCGCATTGCTTGACGGCTCCGCGCGTGGCTTTGATTGCCGAGGCCGCGCATGTCATGTCGCCGATCACGGCGCAGGGGCTTAACCTCAGCCTGCGGGATGTTGGCGTTCTGGCTGATACCCTGATCGGCTCTGCGCGGGCGGGGATGGATATCGGGTCGCGTGCGGTTCTGGATATTTACGAAAATGCACGACTTCGCGATGTGCGGACCCGTGTGGTGGGGACAGACGTTCTCAATCGTCTGGTCAGCAATAATAAAACGGTTTTCTGGCTGGCACGT
This sequence comes from Rhodospirillales bacterium, assembly GCA_020638285.1. Taxonomy (GTDB): domain Bacteria; phylum Pseudomonadota; class Alphaproteobacteria; order Micavibrionales; family Micavibrionaceae; genus JACKIV01. The sequence continues at coordinate 127,693 of JACKIV010000004.1, forward strand.
CAGGCGGGGTATGCGGCGCTTGACGTTTGCGGTCCTCTGCGGCGTCTGGCGATCCGGCAAGGGCTTGCACCGCCTGTACGTTAATTTTTGAGCGCTCTATCCTCCTCCGCCCGTTGCCAGAAACATCATCCCGTCCCGGAAGGTGCCGAGCCAATAGAGGAAAATCGCCGAAATCGTCAAGGCCAGGGCGAGCAGAGACACGATGATCTGAAGCGGAACCGCAATCAGGAATACCTGAATGGCGGGCATCAGGCGCGAGAGAACGCCCATCCAGATGTAAATCATGATGGAGAGAATCAGAAACGGCGCGGCAAGACTCACTCCTGCTGCAAAGGCTGCCGCAACGGTGTGCGCGACGATCTCAAGCATATCTCCGGTGTTGGGGATTTCCCCGACTGGAAAAATATGGTAACTGCTGACGATCGCCTGAAACAAAAAATGGTGCATGTTTGCGGCGAAAAAAACCAGCACCCCAGTTACGGAAATAAAGGCGCCGATGAGCGAGCCTTGCGTGGCAAAGGCCGGGTTGAGCATCTGGGCGCTGCCCAGCCCCGAAGACGTCGAAATCAGCATCCCCGCCGTGTCGAGCGCGGTAATCAGAATCCGCGCGATGGTGCCCAGAAACAGGCCGATGACAAACTCCATGGCCAGCAGGGAAAACAGCATGATTCCCCCCGGAATATGCGCCGGAAGGTTGGACAGGACAACAGGCGTCAGGACAAGCGAAAGCCCCAGAGCAATATAAAGCCGGATGGAATTGGGCGTCAGGGAATCTCCCACGCCCGGCATAATCATGCAGGCCGTCCCCAGTCGCACAAAGACAAGCAAGAACGCGAAAACGCCTGTGGTCAGGAAGGTTTCAAGCGTGGGCATCTCACCCCTTCATCTCTCGGGCGGGCAGGGGGGCTTTGCCGAAAATTCCTGCCGATTCAAGGGCCTCGTCCACGGCGCGGCGGGTCGCGGGGCCGGGGGAGACAAGAGGCAGGCGCAGCGTTTCCGCGCATAGGCCCAGCCGGGAAAGGGCGTATTTGACCGGTGCAGGCGAGGTCTCCAGAAACAGGGCCCGGTGGAGCGGCGCAAGGCGGTCCCGCAGGGTGGAAAAAGTACTCAAATCTCCGGCGCGCCATGACTCGTGCATCTGTGCGCACAGATCCGGCGCAACATTTGACGTAACGGAGATGCATCCATGCCCCCCCATGGCCAGAAAAGCCGATGCGGTGGCATCTTCCCCCGACAGAAGGGCAAAGGGCTTTGCGATCCGCGCGCGCAGGGTCGTCGGGCGGGTCAGATCGTTCGTGGCGTCTTTTAACCCCGCGATTCTGGGTAAATCCGCCAGTCGCGCGCATGTGTCTGGCGTAATATCCACAACACATCGACCCGGAATGTTGTAGAGGATAATCGGCAGCGCCGTGGCGTCGTGAATGGCTTTGAAATGGGCGTAAAGCCCTTCCTGCGTTGGTTTGTTATAATACGGCGCAACGATCAGCAAGGCATCTGCGCCGCAATCAGCGGCTTGACGGGACAGGGCGATGGCTTCGCGCGTGGAATTCGACCCGGTTCCCGCAATAACCGGCACGCGGCCCTTGACGGCGCGCACGCATCGTTGGACAATGCGCCCATGTTCGTCATGAGTCAAAACAGGCGATTCTCCGGTCGTTCCGCAAGGCACGAGTGCGCTCGTGCGGGCAGCTATCTGGCGTTCGATCAAGACGTCGAAGGCGTCGAAGTCAACCGAATCAGCGTCCTGCCCCGCAAAAGGCGTGACGAGCGCCGTAATGGATCCCCCGAAAGGGCGGGCGGCGAGTTTGCTTTGGCTCATCGGTTTTTTCCCTTTTCCCTTTTGAGACTAATCCTGCGTTGGATGCGATTCAAGGGGCTTGCGTTGTTTTGCCTGCTGGCTGCTTGCTTTTTGATGTCTGGCCCGGTGGCGGCGGGAGTATCGGCGGGGGCTTCGGCCCCGGCCTTTTACAATCCGGCTCAGAGGGATGCCATCGTCCGGATGATCCGCGCCGCCCGGGACGGGGACTGGAAGAAGGCGCGGGATCTGGCGGCCTCTTCGGGGCAGCCACTTGCCGGGATGATTTACGCATGGCTCGTTTATGACGAAAGCCGCGACTCTGTCGAGTTTGGAAAGTTGTCGAAGTTTCTTGAGACTCATCCGGATTGGCCGCATCGGGCCGGGATGCGTCTTGCGGCGGAAAACGCCTTGCCGGACGATGTCTTCGATGCGCGTGTCCTGGGCTTTTTCAAGGACGATTCCCCACGTACAGCGCCGGGAATGCGGCGGTATCTGGATGCGCTACTCAAGGCTGGAAACGATGAAAAAGCCCGGTCGGTTCTCGCCGAATGGTGGCGCAGGACGCCGCTTCCCGCGCCGGAGCAGTCGGAGTTTATCAAACATTATGGCCAATTGATCTCACAGGACTCTCATCGCATCCGGGTGGATGCCTTGCTGGATGCGCGCAGCTATACGGCGGCGCGGGCGATTGCGCCTGCTGTTGGCAAGGGATACGAGACCGTTGTTGAAGCCCGAATCTCCATTGCGGAAGGAAAACGCGGGATTAACGCCCTGATTGACCGGATTCCAAAGGCGTATCGCTATGATCCGGGGCTTGATTATGACCGGCTGGTCTATCGGCGCCGGGCCGAAGATAACGCGGGGGCCATGTCTATCCTGAGGCGCGAGCCTGCGGCGGCCAAGCTTTCCAATCCGGCTCAGTGGTGGCGCGAGCGTCATATCATTGCCCGGCGCTTGATTGAATCGGGGGATTATCGCAAATCTTATGATCTTGTCAAAGGCCGGGGCGGGGCAAGTCCGGAGACAAAAGCCGAGGCGGAATGGCTTTCCGGGTGGCTGGCGTTTCGCTTTCTCAAGCGTCCGGCAGAGGCACTTACGCATTTCGAGACGCTCTATAGGGAAACAAACTCACCCATCAGCCGTTCCCGGGCGGCGTACTGGTCGGGTTTGGCGGCGCGGGATATGGGACGTCCGGATGTGGCTATGCGCTGGTTCCAGACTGCGGCGAGATACCAGACCGCGTTTTATGGTCAAATGGCCGCCGGGTCTTTGTCTGCGGGCGATATGCCTCCTCTGCCCCCTGATCCGGTTCCCGACGTGGCGGCCAGACAGGCTTTCGGACATGACGATCTGGTTCAGGCGGCAAAGTTTTTCGATGCAGCCGGATGGCATGACCATACGGCCTTGTTTCTGGATGCGATTGCCCAGCGTGCCAAAAGCCCTCAGGATTTCTGGCTCGCTGCCGATCTGGCTTTCGGTCTGGGGCATATTGACGGCGCGGTGAAGATTGCGCGTAAAGCCGCCATGCAGGGCGTTGTCCTGTCAGAATACGCCTATCCGACCCAGATTGCCCGGATGCGCGGGGTGGATCTGGAGTGGGCTTTGGTTCATGCCTTGATCCGTCAGGAAAGCGGATTTGATTCGGATGCGCGCAGTTCTGCCGGGGCGATGGGGCTCATGCAGCTTATGCCTGCAACGGCGCGTGAGGTAGCAAAGCGCGAGGGACTGTCGCATAAAACGGACTGGCTTGTCCGTCCGGAGCATAATATCCGTTTGGGTACGGCGTATTTTCAAACGCTTCTGGATCGTTTCGATGGATCCTATGCTCTGGCCCTTGCCGGGTACAATGCCGGTCCGGCGCGCGTGGATCGCTGGATCAGGGAATTTGGCGATCCCAGAGACGGGTCGATTGATCTTGCCGGGTGGGTGGAGCGGATTCCCATTTCCGAGACAAGAAATTATGTCCAGCGCGTTCTGGAAGGCGTTTATGTTTACAGAATAAAGCTGCGCGATGTTCAAAAGAAATTTGATGCTTCGCTCCACGTTGCGGCGCGGGAGTGATTGGACTCGTTAGCCCTCTTTTTGAGTTTTGCAACACAAAGGTTTAGAGGGATTTTCGTGCGCGCAGGATTTCTGAAAGTTATGCAAAAAACCCCTCAGGGAAAGTGTTTCGGATAGATAAGGTGGCGGGTTTGAGTCCGGGCTTAGGTCCGTAAATTTTTCCTGCGCCGGGTTGTATTCCAGAATCCGGCCTTCTGTCATATCGAAATGCCAGCCGTGAATCTCGAGAAGATGACTGGCGCACCGTTTCCGGATCCAGGGAAAGGACATCAGATTGGACATGGATACGAGGATAACGGCCTGTTCCAGCGCCCTGGCTTTTTCTTCCGGGCTTGCTCGATCCAGCGTTTCGAAAACGGCGTTTCTGGCTTCCTGCCCGATATTGAGCCAGTGCCGTAGAAACTCAAAATCACGGTTGTCCACGGCTTTGTAGGTGTCGGCGGCCAGAGCGTTCACCCCGCCGCATCCGGTATGTCCCAGAATGATAATGTGGGAGACGCCCAGAAATCGTACCGCGTATTCGATGGCCGAACTGGTTCCCCGCAACAAACCGCCGCAGTTATAGGGAGGGACAAGGGCGGCAACATTCCTGACGGCGAAAAAATCGCCGGGGTCGCTTTGGGTCAAAATGGCCGGGTCAATCCGGGAGTCCGAACAGGCGATGACAAGAGTTTCCGGCTTTTGCCCTTCTTTTACGAGCTTGCGGTACATATCCTTCTTTCCAGACAGGAAATAAGCGTCTCTGAAAGAGGAAAAGCCGTTTTTGAGTTTTTTATAGGGCATGGGCCATTGTCTCCTTTTTTCTACGCTCTACCTAGAGAGGAAACTTACGCCCGTGTCAACCCATTTATATCCCTCCCGCCCATGGTAGAACCCGTTGGAAAAAGGAACGGCCAGAGCAATTTCTTTAAGGTGCGCGGTTGCCTTTTGCGCATCCATCTCACCGTCCAGAACGGCGCGGAACAGTCGGGCGGTTTGGATCATGTCGTGACTGTGCGGAGACAAACGAAAGGCTGAGATTCCAGCGTTCTGCATCTCTTCCATGTCGTTCATGAGGTTCAGGCAGGGCCAGGACAGAGTCTGGATTCCGTTGATGGTCAAAAACGATTCGCCTTCAAGGGTCTTCAGATCCATACCGTCCGGGTCTTCTTCACATACAAACCGACAGGTATCCTTAATCCGTCCATGCGCGCGCGCATGATAGCACCGGGCTGACAGGGCCAGAGGAATGCGTCCATAGACCTGAACCTCCAAAGACACATTCAGGGATTTTGCCTCTTTTCCAAGAGCGGCGATGGCAGAGGCGGGCAACTCCGGAGGCAGCGTAACGTGCCGTGCGCCTTTTCGGGCCAGAAATCCGAGCGTATCTTCGTTATAAACATTTAGAAACGGGCCGATGGCGTGGGGGTGCCCGTCGAGATACCACAGGGCGGAAACGTCATTGGCCTCGACAAAAAAATCTTTGGCACCTCCGGCGACGCTTTGCGCGACTTTGCGGTCCAGCTTTCCCGTCACTTCGGCGAGGGTAGAAAAAACAACCCTTTTTCCTGCGTTTTCAAGGCGAGTGACGACCTCTTCATAATGAGGTTCAAAAAACGGGGTGCGCTTGGAGCAGATGACTTCGCCAAGATAAACCGTATCTACCGGGGCTTCGTCGGCGATTTTGAAATAAAAATCTCTTTTTGTCTCAACAGGCCAGTGGAACAGGATCGGGCCGATGGTCAATTCTGCGGTGGATTTGCTCATGATGCTTTATCTCCAGGCTTTTGTACGAAAGGCGCCTTGGGTTTCGCGGTGGCCTTCGGTGAGGGCAAGCAGCGTGTCCATCTCCGGTTCGCGTCCTTCCATACAGGCATCAACTGCTTTACGGAATGCATGAACGACAGCCTTGACATAAGCGCGGGATCTCTGGCGTCCCTCGATCTTCAGGGCAGTCACTCCGGCCTGAACCAGATCCGGGAGAAGACGGGTCAAATTCAGGCTAACCGGCTCTTCGAAAGCGTAATATCCGGATCGGGTCTTTGCGTCGTAACGCCCCTTGCAGATCGTTGGATAGCCTGCGTTTTCTCCGCAATGGAAGCAATCGATTGTAAAATCACCAAGCTTTGATACAAGGCTCCCATCTTTTTTGTTTTCGTAACGTATGTGGCTGGCGGGAGAGCAAACCCCGTCCATATTGGTCGACAACCCCGTGGCGTAAGAAGACAGGGAGCATCGCCCCTCGGCCATCATCCCGATGTTTCCAAAAATAAAAGCCTCAATTTCGCAGGGGATTTCGGCGTGGAGATCACTGATTTCCTTGACGGTCAGAATGCGTGGCAAAACTACCCGTTTGACGCCAAATTCCCGGCAGTAAAATTTGATGGCTTCGGGCGAGGACGCTCCGGCCTGTACCGACAGGTGCAAACGCTGGTCCGGGTGGTGTTCAGCCATATATTGCGCCATGCCGATATCGGCAACAATGATAGCATCTGCATGGCTTTGAACGCCCGTGTCGATGGAGTCTTTCCATTCCTGCGTTCGTCCTGCCGGGGGAAAAGAATTGACGGCGAGGAGGACTTTTGCGCCTTTCTCATGGGCGTATTCTATCGACTGGCTGAGTTCCTGCGGTGTGAAATTCAGGCCCGGAAAGTTACGGGCGTTTGTGGGGCCTTGCAATCCGCAATAAACGGCGTCGGCTCCGGCGTCTACGGCGGTGCGCAGGCCCGCAGGCGTTCCCGCCGGACAGACCAGTTCCGGTTTTTGCATGTGAGGTTGATTCATTGATGGCTCCTCCTGATGCCCTGTAATGCGCGCAGAGATTTTTTTAGAGCACCCGAGAGCGGTCCCGCATGGGCGGCCAGATCATCGGCAAGCGAAATATCCATATCATCCAGAGCGTTTCTCAGGGCTACGATGGCTTCTGTATCGCCTTCAATTTTCAGGTCGCGTGTAAAGAACAGGGCGTCTCCGTCCATGTTTCCGTCGATCATGTCCAGCAGAGTTAAAAAAGTTCCGGTTATCTTCGCGTCATGCGGGACTTTCTTTTTGCGTCGAACGGCCTCTAATGTGGGAGTGTCTGGCCGAGGATGGAGCAACAGGGCGAAGGGCAGATTGGTGGGGTCGATCAGAATGGCTTTGTTCTGACTGCTTCCCAGACGGTTGAACAGCGCCGGATGGCGGCGGGCAACGCCGGTGACGATAAAACGAAGAAGAGGCTGCAACAGAAAAAGCGGAATCGGCGCAAGGGCGATGCGCGGCAGAGTCCGGAGACGCGAAGCACAGGGGCGGGACGGCGATGAGGCGCTGATAGACATGGGGGCGGATTGTAGGCTCCTCCGTGGGAGGATTCCAGCATTTTCCATCTGCCCGTTTCTTTCTTACGATTCGTGCGCGGCAAGCCAGAGGGTTTCCAGATCTTCTATCTCGCGGACAAGGGAGTCATAATCGCGCTGGACGCCAGCGACATTTTTTCCGTCCGTATAGAAAGACGGCTGGGCCATTTGCGATTCCAGAGACTCCTTTTTTTGTGTCAATCGTGCGATTTTCTTTTCAATGTCCTGCGTGCGGGATTTGTTTGGCGGGGCGGCCTTTTTTGTCTCCTCCACGGGCGCCGGTCCTGCTGCGCTCAAGGATTTCTGTTTCTTTTCCTCGCGTTTTTGCTCCCGGCGGGAGTCAATCGTAAACTTTCGGTAATCTTCAAGATCGCCTTTGAAATCGGTGCATGCGCCGCCCTGAACCAGCCACAGCCGGTCGGCGACGCGTTCCAGCATCGTCGGGTCGTGGCTGACGATGACGACGGCGCCTTCATAGGCGTTGAGGGCCTGAACCAGCGCCTCGCGCGCGTCGATGTCGAGGTGGTTCGTGGGCTCGTCCAGCAGCAAAAGATGCGGGGCGTCCAGACTCATGAAGGCAAACAGCAGGCGTGCCTTTTCACCGCCGCTCAGGCTTCCGATCCGGTTGTCCGCCAGATCGCGGGAAAAAGCGAACTGGCCGAGTTTCGCCCGCACGACGGACTCCTTGATGTCCGGAGTCTTGCGCCGCATCATCTCGAACAGGGCTTCATAGGGCGTTTTGTCCAGATCCAGCTCGTCTGTCTGGTGCTGGGAAAAATATCCGATGCGCAGTTTCCCGGCGCGGAAGACCTCGCCCCTCATGGCCTCCAGCTTTCCGGCAATCAGTTTTATCAAAGTTGATTTCCCGTTTCCATTCGCGCCGAGCAGGGCGATCCGGTCGCCTGGCCCCACGGCCTGCGTGATGTTGCGCAGGATCGGCGCGCCGGGAGTATAGCCGACACCGGCTTTGGTCAGGGAGAGCATGGGCGAGGGGATTTTTTCGGGATTGGGGAAGCTGAATCGAACCGCGCGGTCGGCAATGACGGCGTCCACCAGATCCATGCGCTCCAGGGCTTTGATCCGGCTCTGGGCCTGCGTGGCCTTGGTGGCGGAGGCCCGGAAACGGTCGATGAATTTTTGCATGTGGGCCCGTTGGGCCTGTTGTTTTTCAAAGATTTTTTGTTGCAGACCAAGCCGCGCGCTTCTTTCCCGCTCGAAGGTGTCATAATTCCCCGTGTAGAGAGTCAGTTGCTGCTTGTCCACATGAATGACATGGTCGATGCACTTGTTGAGCAAGTCGCGGTCGTGCGAAATAATCATCAAAGTGTGGGGATACTCGGCAAGATAGGCCTCAAGCCACATGATGGCTTCCAGATCCAGGTGATTGGTCGGCTCGTCCAGAAGCAAAACATCCGGCTCGACGAACAGGGCCGCGGCCAGGGCCACGCGCATGCGCCACCCGCCGCTAAAAGATGAAAACGGCTCGCGGAGCTGATGTTCCTTAAAGCCCAGCCCGGTCAGAAGGCTCGCCGCCTTTGCGGGCGCGGCATAGGCATCCATATCGGCAAGTCTTTGATAGATATCGGCAAGTTTATTCGGGTCTGTTTCCGTCTCGGCGTCGTGCCAGGCCTGCGCCATGTCCGTGTCGGCGGCTAGAACCATGTCGATCAAAGGCGTATCCGTTTCCGGAATGTCCTGACGCACCATCCCGAGACGATGGCGGGCGGTCATGGAAATATCGCCGCCGTCTGCCTCCAGATCTCCGGCGATCAGTTTGAACAGCGTGGATTTTCCGGCTCCGTTCAGTCCCACGACCCCGACTTTCCAGCCATCGACGACATTCAGATTCGCGTTTTCTATAATGGTCCGACCGCCGATCTTATATGTCAGGTTGGTGATCGTCAGCATGCGGTCCGCCGTAGATTGATTTTCAGGGATTTTGCATTTTCTGTCCGTGGTATAGCGGCTAAAGCCTATTCGGACAAGGGTTTTTCTGTTGCATGCCTGTATTGCTCTGCGTCTGCCCCCTGTTTTTTCTGTCTTGCGGGGTGTACATTGATATAAAATACGTCCAGAACTCACCAAAGGAGGCATTCCATGAACGTCATCTCGGACTGTTCCGCACAAAATCCTGCGATTGCGAGCCTTGAGCCGGAGGCTTTTCGATCCCTTGTTGAGGCGGGACAGGCGGGGGTTGTTCTCGATGTGCGAACCGAAATCGAACACAGGGCGTGCTGTCTGGCTGCGCCGCATATCAACATTCCTCTGGATCGGTTTTCGGCGGTGGATTTTGTTGCAGAAAAAGGTGCCGATACTCCGGTTTATATTCTGTGCGCTGCCGGGAGACGTGCGATGAGCGCTGCTGAAGCGCTTGTTTCTGCGGGGCATCGACGGGTCTCGGTCGTCGTCGGAGGCTTGAACGCGTGCGAGGGCGGCGGCTTATCAGTTTTACGGAATCACTCTGTGATAGGGCTGGATCGTCAGGTGCGCATGGCCGCCGGGGTCCTGGTTTTGCTTGGGGTGGTTCTTGGTGCGATGGTGTCTCCGGCGTTTTACCTTTTGTCCGCTGCCGTTGGGGGTGGGTTGGTGTTTTCCGGCGCGACAGATCGGTGTGGACTGGCCATGATTTTGGCAAAAGCGCCGTGGAATTGTGCGGATTCGCCTCCGGTTGTTCCGTCCTGCTGCGGCGGTAGCGCTCATGGGTCAAAACCGCATTGAAGGCCGGAAGGGGCAGGACACCCGATTTCCTTTCTGAAGAAAGGACTTGCAGGCTTTATCCGAAAATTGTATTCGTGTGGCATCGTCTTGTTCGGGAGTTTTCATGCGACCTGAAACCCAACGCCTCTTTTTGAGATTTCTGCCTGCGGCGGCGGATATTATGGCGTTTGCCGTATCGTCTTTGATGGCTTGGCTTGCCTTGAGCGTTCTGGCCGGGGCGGTGAATGCCCAGGCATTCCGGGACGCGGCCGCTTTTGCGTTTTTGCTTGGGATTCTGCTTCTTCGTCCGGAGACTCCGGAAATGGCGGTGCGGGGATTTGATGCCGAGTCCTTTCTGCGTCTGGGGGCGCGTGTGACCGGGATTTGCGCCCTGACATTTGTTCTGACCGTTCTGACGGGCGAGGGGTTTACGGTCTTTCCTTTTGAAATCTGGGTATTGTGGATTATTCTGGGGACGGGGTGCCTTGTGGTCGGGCGGGCTTTGGCGCGCTCTGTTGTCGCGGCGTTGTACCGACGCAAGGTGTCTTACGAAAACGTTATCATTGTCTGTGCGGGGATGCAGGGGATGCGTCTGGCCGAGTGGCTCCGCCGCCGCGCGCCGCACATCCGGACTTTGGGGTTTTTTGAAGACCGCAAGGACCGGGTCGATATGGACCGCCTTCCCGCGGCTTGTCTGGGCGGGATTGCCGATGCCGTTGAATATTGCCAGAATCATACTGTTGACCGGATTTTTGTGGCTCTGCCCGGTATGGCCGAGGCGCGCATTGCAGAAATCGTTGAAATTCTTTCTATTTTGCCAGTTACGATTACGATGAGTCCCGATCTGGCGTTTCTGTCTCAGGCGCAGGTGGGGAAGCTTGACGGGGCGGGATTGCCTGTTTTTGATCTTTCCGGGCGTCCGATTACGGGCTGGCGGGCTGTTTTGAAGCGGGCGGAAGACATCGCCGTGGCGCTTGTGGCTTTGATCGTCTTTTCGCCGCTGTTTCTGGTGATTCCGGTTTTGATAAAAATGGAAAGCCCCGGCCCTGTTTTCTTCCGCCAGCCGCGCTATGGATTTGGCTATAAGCCCTTCAATTTTCTAAAATTCCGGTCCATGTATGTCGAGCATTGCGCGCAGGAGGACATTAAACTGACCGAGCGTCAGGATCCCCGCGTGACGAAAATCGGGAATTTTCTGCGCCGGACCAGTCTGGATGAATTGCCGCAGTTTATCAATGTGTTAAAAGGCGATATGTCTGTGGTAGGGCCGCGCCCTCATCCGGCGGGGGTCAAGGCGGGTGAGCGGACGTATGAAGAGGTCATCAACGCCTTTGCCCGGCGGTATCGCGTCAAGCCCGGCATCACGGGATGGGCTCAGATCAACGGCGCGCGCGGCAATACGTTTACAGAGGATGATATCAAAACGCGTTTTGCCCTTGATATGTATTACATTCAGAACTGGTCGCTCTGGCTTGATATGGTCATTCTTTTGCGGACCCTGGTTCAGGGGTTCGTAGGCCGGAATGCGTTCTGATATGATTAAAACGGCTCTTATCATACCGATTTACAACGCCCGCCCCTATCTGGCGCGCTTGATTCCGGCCATTCGGGCGCTGGACCCCGCGCCGGGGCGGATCCTGTTCATTGACTCTAGCTCTCCGGATGGAAGCGGCGAGGCGCTGCGAGCCGAGGGGTTTGAGGTTCACGCCATCCCGAAATCCGAATTCGGCCACGGAAAAACGCGCAATCTGGGCGCGCGGATGTGTGCGGAGGTGGATATTTTGGTCTATCTCACGCAGGATGCCATTCCGGAAAGTCCGGATCTGATGGCGGCTTTGTGCGCGCCGTTTGACGATCCGCAAACCGGCGTGGTCTATGGTCGCCAGTTGCCTTACCCGGAGGCCTCTACGGCCTCGCGGTTTGCGCGCCTGTTCAATTATCCGGAAACGCCCCGGCGGACGGTGGCAAGCGACATTCCGGTGCGGGGGCTCAAGGCGCTGTTTTGCTCCAATTCCTGCGCGGCCTATCGGGCGGCTGCTCTGGCGCAGGTGGGCGGGTTTCCGGAAGATTTGCCGCTGGGCGAAGATCTGGCCGTCACGGGCCGTCTGCTGGAGGCCGGATTCGCCAGTGTCTATGCGCCGGATGCGCGGGTGGTCCATAGCCATAACTATACGATATCCGAAGAATTGACGCGCTATTTCGATATCGGGGCGCTGCTGGCGGTTGATCCGTGGCTTTCGGCGCGGGCGCTCAAATCCGGTGGCGAGGGCTTGCGCTTTGTCCGGGCGGAGGTACGCTATACGATTGAAAATGGAGGGATTCTTGATCTTCTGTCCATCGTTCCGCGTACGGCTGCCAAACTGATTGGATTCAAACTCGGGCATCGGTGCCGCTCCTTGCCGCATGCCTTGATCCGCCGCGTGAGCATGCACCATTATTACTGGACGGGCGGTGGGCAATGAGCGTCGTTGCTATCGGCTCCACCAGTTTCATGGCGGGTGCGGTTCAGCGTTGCCCGGCGGCGTCCGGGTGGCGGTTCCTGCGTCATGCCGAGGCGCTGGCAGATTTGGACTGGATCGACGGGGCGTCCTGCGTTGTGAATTTTGCGCTGGACCCTCAGGTTCGGGCGGGCGTGGTCACGGATGCGACGAACATAGACGCCAGGATCGCGCGGGAGATCTTCGCGCGGCGCTCTGACCTTTCTTATGTCATGCTCAGTTCCCGGATGGTTTATGGCCGCCCCGGCCTGTTGCGGGAAGACGATCCTTGCAGCCCCGTCAATCCTTACGGAAAGGGAAAGCTGTCCGTCGAGGAGTCCTTGCGCGCGGCGTTGCCGCCGGAAAATCTGACGATTTTGCGCATCGCCAATGTCTTCGGGTTCGAGCCGGGACGGAAAAGCTTTTTCGGCATGGCCTTGACGCGGCTGCGCGACGAGGGAAAAATTGTTTATGACATGAGTCCCCTTGTCCGGCGGGATTTTCTGTTTGTCGATCGTTTTGCGACGATTTTAAGTGCGATATGCGCCGCGCCCCGGCCCGGCGTGTTCAATCTGGGCTCTGGCGTCGGACTTGAGACGGGTTTGATCGCGCAGGACCTGATTGCCGGGTACGGGCGTGGAATTCTGGAGGTCACGGCGTTCGGGCAGGGAGATGATTTTACGCTGGATATGACAAAAACAAATGCAACATGGGGCCTTACGCCGATGGATCGGGATGCGGTCCGGGCGGATATTCTGGCCTGTGGGCGGCGGCTGCGGGCCGAGGAAAGCGGGGCGGCGTTATGACTTTCGAAAAATCCGGCGCGGCGGACCTGTCCGTCGTGATCGTCAATTACCGGACGGCGGATCTGGTGATAAAAGCCGTTCAGTCCGTCAAGGATCATGCGGGGCCGGAGGGTTTGTCCGCCGATATCTATGTCGTGGATAACGGCTCGGGCGACGGGAGCATGGAGACGATCCGCTCGGCGCACCCGGATGTTTCGGTGATGGACGCGGGCGGAAATCTGGGGTTTGCGGCGGGCAATAACGTGGCGCTGCGCCGGATAAAGACGCCTTATGTCATGCTGCTCAACAGCGACGCGTTTCTTCAGGCCGGGGCGCTGCGGCGTCTTGTGGATCTGATGGAGGCGCACCCGCAGGTCGGGGTGATCGGCCCGCGCGTCCTTAATCCCGACGGGACGGATCAGGATTACCCGTGCGCCTTCCCCAGTATTCCGGAAATGATCCGCCGGGCGATTCGCGGGCCTCAGTTTCCCGCGAAGGGCCACGATCCGCATGCGCCGATCCCGATGGAACGCATCCATGGATGCTGTCTGATGACTCGCAAAAGCGTTCTGGACGCGGTGGGGCTTTTGGACGAGCGATTCTGGATGTATGACGAGGACGTGGACTGGTGCCTGCGCGCGGGAAAAGCGGGGTGGGCCTTGTGGCTGGTCCCCGATGCGCATGTGATTCATCTGGGTGGCCAGACGTCGGGGCGTGGGCCCAGTGGTCGCCGCGCCGAAAAAACCGTGTCGAAATTCAATCCGCTCATGACCTATGAACTGCGCAAAAGCCGGTATATCCTGTACCGCAAGCACCGGAAGGGGTGGGAGCTGGCCATGCTTAAAGGATTGACGGATTTGACTCTTTTGGCTGCCGGGGTTGCGGCGGGGCTGCGTGCGATTGTGCGGCCCGAGACGCGGGGGCAGGCCTGGGACCGGATCAAGGTCTATGCGGCGATCATGGGGATCAATCCGTTCCGGATGAGGGTTTGAGTTGAGAGTATGGCTGAGCTAAGATGGCAATAGGTTTCCACATGGCTGAACCATCCCGGTGGCTTCCGGACCGGATGCCGTCGGTTTTGCTTGCGGGGGTTTTGGGATTTCTGCTGGCTCTGGCCACCACGCAAAGCCCCCTGATCGGGATGGGGGCCGTGGCCGGGATCGGCGTGTGTTTTATCCTCACCCGCCGGGCGGAGATTCCATTCTCTCTGTTGGTTTTTAGCTTTGGCATCCCCATTCAAAAAACCGTGGCGGGCATTCCGATCAATATGTCCGACGGGGTGATTGTTCTGTGGGGCGCGACGTGGCTTTTTTTCATGATGCGCGAAAGCGCGCCGAAATTCCGGTTTCCGTTTCTGTTCTGGGCGGCTTTGCCCCTGGTTTTGTGCGCGTTTTTATCCCAGTTTGTGGCGTACAATCCCGGCGCGGCGGTCAAGCAGGTTTTGCGCTTGACCGAATGGTTTCTGGTTTTGCCGATTTTGATGGCGGCCTTGCGCCCCACAGAGACGTTCTGGAAATGGATGGTGGGGTTGTTTCTGATCGTTCCGCCGCTTTTTGCCATCGACGGTGCGTCCGAGGTTTTCAATAATGGTCGGTCTATCAGCCATATGCTGGGGATTCCCGTTCCCGTTCCGTCAAAGGAACTCAGTGATATTCGCCATACATTTGATGTTTCAGGGCGGGCGGGAAGCACCTTTGGCGGCGCGCAGGGGCTGGCCATGTATCTGGTGATGATGCTCAGCGTAATTACGGCGATTTTCATTCACCCCCCTACGCCCCGCATCCGGATTCTGGCGGGAATCAGCCTTGTTCTGTGCTTTGTGGGGCTATACTTCGCAAAATCGCGCGGCGGGTTTCTGGGGGCGGGTACGGTGATGATGCTCATGCTGTTATTCTCTCAGCCGCGTTATGGCTTTGTCGTTTTGTGGGCCGGGGTTGCTCTTGTTTTTTGCGGGTTGATGTGGCTGTTTTTCTGGCAAGGGTGGGACGGGACTCTTGTGGGGCTTATTCCCGGGCGGCATGAAGCGGTTTCAGATCGTCTTATCATCTGGGGGCGGGCGATCGAGGTCTTTCTGGCACATCCGATTTTGGGCGTAGGATTCGGGAATTTTCATGACGTGGTGTATCAGGAAGGCGGGATCGTTCTGGGCGTGCCGCTGGGCTATGAGTCTCTTCACTGTCATAATACCTATCTTGAGGTTCTCACGGGGCTGGGGATTTTAGGGTTTACGGCGTATCTGACGATGCTCGGGGTTTGTCTGCGGCATTTGATCCGGTTCTGGCGCGCCCGGTCCGGATTGTTTCCCGATTGCTTTGTTCTGGCCGGAATCGGGGCGATTGGCGCTTATATGACGTTTGGAATGGTGGATATGATTTTCGTCCAGAATATGCATTTTATTCTGGCCTCGATTATTTCTCTGGCTTTTCTGGCGACAAGGCGCGAGGTGGACGCACAGGGTATCAGGTCATGAGAATTGTCAAAATCGTTGAGGAACTGGGCGTCGGGGGGCTTCCCAATTACGTCATTCAGGTTGCGCGCGGGTTGCAGGACCGGGGGCATGAGGTCCTGATTGCGCATGGCAATCCCGATCCCGGCGATCATCTGGAAACCGAAGGGCTGCATCTTGTGCATCTGGACAATCTGGCGCGGGTGAAGGGGTTGAACCCGGATCTGGTCCATGTGCATTTGCTCAGCGATACCGGGGTTCTGCGCGGTCTGTTTGATCTGGATGTGCCTTTGGTCCGGTTTTTCCACGATTACACCTCGACCTGTCTGCGCCGGGGCAAGCGTCGATGGTCCGGGGATCGGTGCCAGAGGGCGCTTGGGGCGTCCTGCGCCGCCTTCGGGTGCATGATCGGGCGTCCTGCGCCGGGGTCAGTTTTCCCGCGTTTGATGAATCTGCCGGATAAAATTCTGGAGCGGGATCTGTATCGGGAGTTTGATGCAAGTATTGTCGGCAGTTCCCATATGGTCCGGATGCTGGAGACAAACGGCTTTCCGTCGGCGCGGATTCATAAAATTCCGTACTTCAGCAAATTTGCCGACGGTGCTTTGACACCGGTGGATCGGAGCGGGCCTTTGCCGGGGCGGGACCGGCCTTTTGAGTTGCTTTTTACTGGTCAGGCGGTCATCGGCAAGGGGCTGGAGGTTTTGATCGAATCTCTGCGCGATCTGCCCGGAAACTGGCGTTTGACGGTGTGCAGCGACGGGCCGCGTCTGCCGAACGCAAAGAAAATGGCGCAGGAATACGGCATTATTGACCGCATGGAGTTCCACACATGGATGCCGCAAAGCGCCCTTCTTGACTATTATAGAAAATCTGATATTTTCGTTTTGCCCTCGATCTGGGACGATCCGGGGCCGCTGGTGGGGATTGAGGCTTTGTCGTTCGGCGCGCCGATTGTCGGATTCGCGGTCGGCGGAATTCCCGATTATCTGATTGACGGCCAGACGGGGGTTCTGGTCCGCGATGTGTCGGCGGCGGGCTTGCGCGCTGGCTTGATCCGGGCGATGGACTCGCCGGAAAAAATCGCGGAAATGGCCATTGCTGCGCAAAAACTGGTGGTTGATCGTCACAGCCTGAAAGATCACATCTCGGGCGTGGAAGAGGTCTATCGTCAGGTGGATCGTCGGATGGGGCAGGAGAGAAACAGGGCATGAGCGTAAGCATGGCATGGATCTGGCGGCATTACTGGCAGGTGGTCCGTACGCCTGCGAGCCACCGGAACGAACTTATCAGCATTCAGTGGCTGCGCGGGATCGCTGTGGTCATGGTCATTATTTACCATATCGAAGATATCGCCCGATTGTTGCGTCCTTTTGAGGGGTTTCATTCACCGTGGGTTCTGGTGGGCTATTCCGCGCCGGATCTGTTTTTCGTCATCAGCGGCTTTATCATGTGTTATGTCACGTTTGGGATGCGGTTTGATCCCCGGCGATGGTTGATGAGCCGGTTTATTCGGATCTGGCCGCTTTATATTGCTTTTACGTTTGTGGCGTTCTGTGCGTGGGCATACAATCCGGACATGAATATGGGGTCGGGGCCTCACGATCTGGAGAGTATCGTCAAATCTTTCCTGATCCTGCCTCAGGCGGGTTTGCCCATGGTCTTTGTCGGCTGGACGGTTGAACACGAAATCGTCTTTTATTTCATTGTGTTCTGCGTAGCCCTGTGGGGGCGTCCGGGGGCTGTGATCTGGATTTTAGGTGGGCTTTCGGCTTTGGGCGCGGCGCGCTGGTTTCTCAAAGACGACCACTCCTGGATGAATTTCTGGGATTGGCATTTTCTTTCGCTTTACATGATTCAGTTCCTGATCGGCGCGATGATCTTCCAGTTTCGCGAGCCTTTACGTCGTCTGAAAACGGCGGGACCGATTGCGATGGGGATCGCGCTGTTCTTCTCCGGAGCCTTTCTGGTGACGACGAGTCCCCTGAACGAAGAAACCTTGCCGCGCGTGGTTTTGTTCGGGGTGGCGTACGGGTTGATGCTGGTAGGGGCCGTGAACAAGGAATATGCCTTGCGCGAAGCCGTGGGCGATGCCTATCTTCCGGCCCGGCGGCCCTTTATCGTTTTGATAGGGGATGCGTCTTACTCTGTGTATCTGGCGCATCCGTTCCTGTTGTCGATCTGCGGAAAGATTCTGGGGCTGCTGGATTTGAGCGCACCTTTGGCCCTGGTTGGGATCATCATTATGTCCGTAATAACGGTCGGGGGTGGAATTTTAATCCATGTTCTGGTCGAGCGGCCTATGCTGTATTATTCAAAAGGCCTTGTATCGGGGAAGAAAAAAATTCCTTTGGCTGTGTGAGACATCCGAACAAACCGGTTCAATGTTCCATCCCCTCCCGGCGAGGCAAGTTCCGGATCCGGAGGCGTTTGACCCGGCGCGGGTCTGCATCGAGAACTTCAAAAATGGCACCGGAGGGGTGCGAGAGCATTTCCCCACGGCTGGGGACGTGTCCAGCCAGCGCCGAGGCCAGACCGCCAACGGTGTCCACGTTTTCCCGTTCGTCCTCGCTCAGGATCGGGCCGACCTGTTCTTCAAAGGTTTCGATATCCACACGGGCATCGACAATCAGGCTGCCGTCCGGTTTGACGACCATGTCTGCATCTGTTTCAGGATCAAATTCGTCGTCAATCTCGCCGATGATGGATTCTGTAATATCCCCAATGGTCACAAGCCCGTCAATTCCGCCATATTCATCGACGACAAGTGCCATATGTTTGCGGCTTTCGCGCATGAGGAGGAGCAGGTCAACAACGGACAGGGCTGGGGAAACGATGGGTACGTCGCGCACCAGATCGGCCAGAATGACGGGTTCTGCCGCTGCTATTTTTGTCAGAATGTCTTTAATGTGGATGGTTCCGGCAATGTCGTCCATTGTGTTCCGGAAAACAGGGTAGCGGCTGAGCGGTCTTGCCGCGATGAAAGCCAGCGCTTCTGGGAACGGTGTGGAAATATCGAGGGCAACAATGTCGGCGCGTGGAATCATGACGTCCGAAACTTTCAGGTCACGCAGCTCCAACACATTGGATAGAATGGATTTCTCATGGCCCGTGACAGGGATGCCGGGCTTGTCCTCCAGCGACTCAATATAGTCCTCAAGAACGTCCCGCAGCGAATCGTCCGTTCTCTTACGGGTTGGAAAAATCACGTGGCGCAGGCGGGCCAGAAGGCCGGAAGGTTCTGGATCCGATGGTACTTCGGAGTCGTCTTTCTTCGGCGCATCGGCACGCAGGCCGGATTCAGGGGTATCCGGAGCCTCGGCGGCGGTCAAAGGCGGTGTTTTCAAAAGAGGCATATGCATCGTCGTCGGGTCAGAGTATGGCATAAAACATCTTCAGGTATAAGGGTTTTTAAGGCCCATTCCTCCTAAGATCGCGATTTCCAGTTCTTCCATTTCGTCGGCGTCGGCATCGTCTTCGTGATCGTAGCCCAAAAGATGCAGCGTACCATGAACCAGCAGATGGGTCATGTGGTCCTGAAAGCGTTTGAGCATCACATCGCTTTCGCTGCGCAGGGTTTCAAAGGACAGAACAATGTCGCCCAGCGCGACGGGGCCTTCGGGCGGGATCGGGTCATCCGGAGCCAGAAGAGGAAAAGACAGGACGTTGGTCGGCGAATCCTTGCCTCTGTAGGTGTGGTTGAGCGTACGCACAAGATCGTCATTGGCGAGAACGAGGCTGACTTCCAGATGTTTTTCCCGGGCGTTTTCAGGAAGGGTGGCAAATGTCAATGTTTCCAGAATTGCACGTCTGGAGACTTCCTGAACGTCAAAGGGCAAGGATTTCCATGGGTCGAAAGGAATAGACACATCAAGCGTAACCTCGGGACGGAGGCGTCGCGAGGAGCCGGGAAACCGATCAGGAGGCGCGTTCTTTGTCATAGGCTTTGACGATTTTTCCGACGAGAGGGTGACGTACCACGTCCTGATCTGTAAAATTAATAAATTTTATTTCTGGAATATGCCCCAGAAGCCGCACCGCATCGGCCAGCCCCGAAGGCGTATGGTCGGGCAGATCGCTCTGGGACGGGTCGCCCGTGACAACCACGCGGGCGTTTTCGCCCATCCGGGTCAGGAACATTTTCATCTGGGCGGGGGTGGCGTTCTGGGCCTCGTCCAGAATGACGAAAGCGCTACCCAGCGTCCGGCCCCTCATGAAGGCCAGCGGCGCAATTTCGATATCGCCTTCCTGAACCTTTCGCGCCAGAAAATCTCCGGGGAGCATGTCGTGCAGGGAATCGTAAATCGGGCGCAGATAGGGGTCAATCTTGTCTTTCATATCGCCGGGCAAAAAGCCTAAACGTTCTCCGGCCTCGACCGCAGGGCGGCAAAAGACCATTCGGTCGACTTTTCCTTCCAGAAACATCCGTACGGCGGCAGCAACGGCCAGATAGGTCTTGCCTGTTCCGGCAGGGCCAAGACCAAAGACCATTTCATGGGTTTCCATGGCCTGAAGATAGGCGGCCTGAGCCGGAGAGCGCGGCGAGACATGTTTTTTCCGGGTGCGAATGACGAGTGTTTCGCCCGTAGGCGGGGCATTTTTTTCGTTGGCCCTCCAGTCACGCGCGAATCGCAGAGCCGCGTCGATTTCCTGAGGGCCGATGTCGGCACCGGCCTGAACGCGGTTCCACAGCTTCATGAGGATGGATTCGGCCATCTCGACCGAATCTTTTTCTCCCTCCAGAGTCAGGTGGTTGCCCCGGTTGGCGATGGAAATGGACAGATCCTGCTCGATTTTGTTGAGGTGGGCGTTGTGGCCGCCATAGAGCTGCGGCAACAGCGTATTATCGTCGAACATCAGGGACTTCGTGGCGCGTCCCTCGGCTTGTGTCGTTGTCCCCATCAGGCCCTTTTCCGGTCTGTTGCGTGTGCTTCGTCCATAATTTCTCCGCCAAGTGAGACGGAAAACGCCTCCGTAACCCTTACATCTTTGATTGTACCACAAAAATCGTCCGGTGCGCAGACATGAATGGCTTGATTCCACGGGGTGCGTCCATGGATCTGTCCAGAGGTTCGGCCCTTGCGGTCGAACAGGACAGGAAGGGTTTGGTCTATGAATTGTCTATTAAAATCAATCGCTTGTTTGTTAATGAGGTCTTGAAGACGGGCCAGTCTTTCGGTTTTGACGGGATCGGGGATCAGGGGCGCCATGTTTGCCGCCGGGGTGCCGGGACGCGCGCTGTACATAAAAGAGTAGGCAGAAGAAAATTTTATTTTTTCAATCAGATCAATTGTTTGGTCAAAGTCTGATTCGGACTCCCCCGGGAATCCAACGATAAAATCACTCGACAGGGCGATATCGGGTCGGGTTTTCCGAACTTTTTCGATGATCTCGAAGTAAAAATCTCGCCCGTGCTTGCGGTTCATTTTCTGTAAAACCATGTCGCTGCCGGACTGGACGGGCAGATGCAGGAACGGCATGAGTTTTTCAATTTCACCATGGGCGGCGATCAGATCGTCGTCCATATCGCGCGGGTGACTCGTGGTATATCGAATTCTTTTGATTTCAGGAATTTCCGAGACGGCGTTAATCAGTTGCGCGAGGTTCCACGTGCCGCCCGCCACTCCGGCGCCATGCCAGGCATTGACGTTCTGACCAAGAAGAGTGATTTCTTTGGCTCCGCAATCGGTTAGGTGCTTTGCTTCATCTAAAATAGCCTGCGCAGGGCGGGAAAATTCTCCGCCGCGCGTGTAGGGAACCACACAGAATGTACAAAATTTATCGCATCCTTCCTGAATGGACAGAAAGGCGCTTGGCCCCTGCGTCGCCTGTTCGTCAGGCAGAAAATCGAATTTGGACTCAACCGGAAACTCTGTATTGACGATCCGGGCCGGACCAAAGGCGCCGATGGATTTTGCAACCATTTCAGGGAGTTCATGATAGGTCTGAGGGCCAAAAACCATGTCGACATACCGGGCGCGTTTCAGAATTTCGTCGCCTTCGGCCTGTGCGACGCAGCCTGCCACGGCCAGAATCATTTTTTCGCCCTGCGCAGCCTTTTTCTCCTTGTGTTCACGCAGCCGCCCCAGTTCGGAAAACAGCTTGTCGGTGGCTTTTTCGCGAATGTGACAGGTGTTCAAAACCACCATGTCGGCGTCTTCCGGTCCGTCCACCGTGGAATAGCCAAGCGGGCGCAGAATATCCGCCATCCGGTGGCTGTCATAGGCGTTCATCTGACAGCCCCACGTTTTGATGAAGAGATTTTTATTGTTTTTATTCATATTGTTGAAGCTTGACCCTAAAGCAATTTATCCAGATTATTCCACGACTTTCGGGACGACAAAATAGCCCTCCATCGTCTCAGGCGCATTGGACAGAACGCTCGCCGCATCGTTTCCATCGGTAACGGTGTCGGGGCGCAGGGATAACTCGTTTTCGACCACGCTGGCCAGCGGTTCAACCCCGTCCGTATTCACCTTGCCGAGTTGCTCCACTACGCCCATGATGCGCTCGATTTGGGGTGCGTAAACATCCAGTTTTTCATCGGGCATGGCGATGCGAGCGAGCCGGGCCACTTTGCGTACTGTTTCCCTGTCGATCGACATACGAAAAAATCCTTTCCCGATCTTGCAGATACCTCTTGGAACGTCTAGCATTTCCGGATGAATGCGTAAAGGTAGAACTTGTTATTCGGCACGCCGGAAGAAGACTATGGTAATTGGTCTCCTGAAAGACATAAAAGAGTCCTCTCCTTCCGGAGCACTTCTGGGGCTGGATATCGGGACGAAGACGATCGGATTGGCGGTGTGCGATCCAGACCGGCGTCTGGCCACGCCCCTGCGGACCATTGTTCGGCGAAAATTTACCCTTGATTTACAGGAGATTGGTAAGTCCATAAAGGATTATGAGATCAAGGGGTATGTTCTGGGCTACCCCTTGAATATGGACGGGACGGCAGGGCCGAGATGCCAGTCTGTCCGTCATTTTGCCGAAGAAATGGTCCGATATCCGGATATTGTGGGCCCGGCGCCATGGATTGCCCTGTGGGATGAGCGGTTATCCACAGTTTCTGTGGAAGAGTCTGTGGGTAACTTTGTGGATATCCGAAAAGCTAAGAAAAAGGGCACTATTGATGCTCTGGCCGCGCGGCATATTCTGCAAGGAGCCATTGAGATTTTGGAGAAAGAATGAAAATACACCATGGGTGGCGAGACTCGGTTTATGGGCCGGTCCATATCGGTTTGACGGACAAGGGAGTTTGCTGGATCGGTCTGGCGCGGCTGGACGAGTTGTTCGAACAGGCGCGGGAGGAGTCCGAAAACAGGATGCGGATCCATTTCCCGCGCGCGGAATTTGTGGTGCAGAGCGAAGGGCTTCCGGATGTGGATCCTCCCGCCTTTCTTCCCTTGGATTTGCATGGAACGGCATTCCAGCAGCGTGTTTGGGCAGAGCTTCTGGCTCTTGGGCCCGGAGAAACAAGGACTTATGGTGATATTGCCCGCGCCATCGGTCAGCCAAAAGCGGTGCGAGCCGTTGGCGGAGCTGTGGGGGCTAACCCCGTCTCGATTCTCGTTCCCTGTCACCGGATTTTGCCAAAAGGGGGTGGAATCGGAAATTACGGGTGGGGCGCCAATCTGAAGCAAAAAATTCTGGAAATCGAGGGCGTCCGTGTCTGAATGGGGACTCAGAACGCTTTAAAAACAATCGGGTTGATATAGATCGTCCCCATAAACATGAGCTTATAGGTCAGGAAAATCCACGAGACGAGGAATAATCCTCCGTACAGAATCAGAACACGGAACAGGGCGCGCAGAAGCGTTCCGCCCAGAGTCGGAATTTCCGTTTGGCCCGGTGTGTCAATCTCTTTCATCTGAAAGGAAAAGGAAAAGATCAGCGCCGAAATCATCAAAAGGATATAAAATGCCGGATTATTCAAAATTAATCCCAATGTTTGCATCAGACGCGAGACGTCTGCGCCCCCCAGAACCTCTGTCCATTTTGGCCCCGATGCGCCGGATCCGATTTCAGGTAGAAACAAAAGCCCCAGAAACAGAATCTGGATAGCGAAAACCCGGATGGTGCTGGATGACAGGGAGAGTTCGAATGCAGGGGGGGCCTTGTTTTCATGATGATAATCTTTCTGCATGGCCTTATTCACCCTTCCAGAACTTCTTTGACCTTGGCGGCGAGCTGACGCAGGGTAAAGGGCTTGGGCAGGAAAAATACCCGTTCGCCCATCTCCCCCGCCAGCTTATCTTCAGTATAACCTGAAATGAAGATAATTTTGATAGAAGAATCCGTTTCCCGGATTTTCCGGGCCAGTGTCGGGCCGTCCATGACCGGCATGACCACATCTGTTACCAGCAGGTCTATCTTGGAATCTTTCTTTTCAGACAATAGGTTAATGGCATCTTCTCCGCTTGCCGCCGCCAAAACCTCATAACCCTTGTTCACCAGAGCGCGCGAGGTGAAAAGCCGTACGGCGTCCTCGTCCTCGACCAGCAGAATCCGGGCGGTTCCCGTCAAATCACGCATTCCGGCGGACTCTTCGTCTTCGGCGGCGGGAGGCGGGGGATCGTTTCGGGCCTCGGATTCCGATGCGCGGGGCAGATAAATGGAAAAGGCGGCCCCTCCCTCGGAGGTGTTTTCGACGTGCAGATAGCCGCCTGTCTGACGAACAATTCCGTAGACCGTTGCAAGCCCAAGCCCCGTTCCCTTTCCAACGTCCTTTGTCGTGAAGAAAGGCTCGAAAATCCGGGGAAGAATGTCGGGCGGGATGCCCGGTCCCGTGTCGGAAACCGTGATAACGGTCCATTGTCCGGGTGGCATGGTGTCCGCGCCCCGGCGCAAGGGGCGGTCGTTTTCGAGCGAGGATGTTGAAATTGTGAGTCTGCCGTTTCCGTCCATGGCGTCGCGGGCATTGACGGCCAGATTGATGAGAACCTGTTCCATCTGGCCTTCATCCACGCGGATCAACCCGGCTTCGGGGCCGTGGACGACTTCCAGATCAATGCTTGCCCCGATCAGACGGCGCAGAAGGTGCGAGATTTCACTTAAAATATCTGCGATGTCGTGTACGCGCGGGCGCAGGGTTTGCTGGCGCGAGAAGGCCAGAAGCTGGCGGACCAGATTCGCGGCGCGGTTGGCGTTTTGTTTGATCTGCATGATGTCCGAAAAAGAGGGGTCGCCCGGCTTGTGACGCAAAAGAAGCAGGTCGCAAAACCCCATCATGGCGGTAAGAAGATTATTGAAATCGTGCGCAATCCCGCCTGCAAGCTGGCCGATCGCCTGCATCTTCTGGGACTGGGCGAATTGAATCTCGAGCGCTTTTTGATGGGTCTGGTCAATGAAATGCAGAACGATTCTGTCACTGCCCCGGAACTTTCGGGCGTAAAGCGCAACGCTGACCGATCCTGATGTTCCCTGAAGCGCGATATCCATGGGTGCCGTCATTTGCTGGCCTTGTTCAATCTGGGCCAGTGCGGCCAGAACATCGGCCCTGTTTTCCGGAACGACAAGGGAGTCGAGGGTTTTTTCCTCAATATTTTGATCCTCCGCCCCGATCAGGGCCGAAAAGGCCGTATTGTAATCCCGGACAATTCCGCCCGTATCCACGATGGCGATGCCCAGCGGCGCCTCTTCAAAAAAACGCTGGAACCGATCTTCCGACGCCGCCAGAGCCTGACGGATGGCGCGCTCAGATGTCAAATCATGAACAATCCCCCGGGTTCGGACGCGTCCATCTGCTTCGTGCACCACGGTTTGATTGATGGAGGCTTGAAAAATCGTGCCTCCGGGACCTTTCATGCGGACTTCCCCGATCTGGCGGGTTCCCGCGTCGGGAAAAATGTCGTACGGGGCACCGATTTCGGGTGGGTCGGCCAGACAGGCATGAAGGGTTCCCGTTTCCAGAAGAACCAAAATATCCTCGCCGAGCCAGCGTGCAAGCGTTGCATTAACGAAAACAAAATGGCCATTTTCATCCACAGAGAAAAATCCTACCGGCGCGTTGTCTGTAAAATCAATAAGCTTTTCGCGTTCTTCTCGAATGGCGCGGTCTTCGGCCTTGCGGGGGGTGATGTCCTCAATCCGCCAGAAAACATAGCCGTTCCAGCCTGTAACGGGGCGGGTGGTGATGGACAAAACCGTTTCGCGGTCCTGCGTGGGGGCCAGAATTTCCAGTGTTTCCGGAATGCCCCGCCGTGCATCGGCGAGCAGAGCCTGAAAATGTCCGTGTGCTTCTTCACCAGAGCCGAAAAGCCGTTCGAGTGCGTCGAGTGAGGGCGTTCCCATGTCTGCGCACAAGGTTTCGCAGCGGCGATTCCAGAAAATTGCGCGACCCCGCTCATCTGTGATCATGCGCGCCGCCCGGCTTGCGTCGAGAATTTCGCGCAATAAAGCCAGTTCGCGCTTTTGTTCCCGGAATCCGTGCAGGATTTTCTGAATGAAGTACCCCAGAACCGTCGAGGCCAGAAACGCCACGCCCGCCGCCGCCATCGTCGCATTGTCGAGTTTGAGCAAAATGGCCAGCAGAAAACAAAACCCCGCATACAGGAAAAGCAGGACAAACCCGATGGTCGGAGTCGCAATCTTGCGGCGGGCAGGGGCTTGATCGCCGTTTGCGCCGTGGTGTTTTGCGATAAAATCGGAATGGTCGATGGTCATGTCATAAGCACTAAAAAGAGTTATTCTGCACCGAATCAGGTCGGGCGAGGTTTGAGCTTACCTTTTTTCTGGAACACGTACGAGATGACTTCGGCCACGGCCTTGTAGAGTTCCTTCGGGATAGACTGGTCAATATCCACGGCGTCGTACAACGCACGCGCCAAGGGCGGATTTTCCACAATTTCTACGCCATGTTGCCCCGCGACTTCCCGGATTTTCAGGGCCAGAGAGTCCATCCCCTTGGCCACGCACTTGGGCGCCTCCATCTCTTCGGGCTTATAGACCAGCGCAATAGCAAAGTGAGTCGGGTTCGTGATGACCACATCGGCGTTCGGAACGGCCTGCATCATCCGTTTTTTCGCGCGTTCGACCCGCAGGGCGCGCAGGCGGGATTTGATCTGGGGGTCGCCTTCGCTCTGGCGGTATTCTTCTTTCAGTTCCTGACGCGACATGCGCATACGTTTTCCGAAAGACAGCCTTTGATACACCAGATCGGTCACGGCAATCAGCAAAAACGCCACCAGAATCCCCGTCATCATCCGGATGAAAAGCGACCCGGTTTCCGAAAGCATCAAGGCGGGGGGCAGGCCCACCATATGCTCGATCCCGTCAAAGTAAGGCATAATCAAAATCGCGCCAACCGCGCCGATCAGGCCGATCTTGAGGACGCCCTTGACGAATTCCATGATGGAGCGCATCGAAAACAGGCGCCTGATCCCCTGAAGGGGCGATATTTTTGACAGGTCCGGCGAAATGATCTGGGGCGCAAAGATCGGTCCCACCTGAAGAAACGGGCCCAGAAAAGCCGCCGCCATCAGGAAAAAAAGCGGCAGGAGCAAAATTCCCATGATCTTTAGAAGCGATCCGCCCAGAACCATCCCGAATCCGCCGGGCGGCGGGGGCAGGTCGTCGGCATGCTCGATATAGCCGCGCAGGTGAATCGTCATCTCCGTCATGAGTCCGGGCGCCATCAGTCCGACGACGAGCGTTCCGGCCAGAAGCATGACCCAGTTATTCACCTCGCGGCTGATGGCGACCTGGCCCTTGCGACGGCTTTCCTCAAGCTTTTTCGCACTGGGGTCTTCGGTTTTCTGGGAATCGTCGGTTTCTTCGCCCTCGGCCATGGACGCATCATATCAGCCCCGGCGAAGGGCGCAACCGTTGGCTTGCCTCCTCAGGCCGCCTGTTTGCGGTAATCCAGAATGCGCTTTTCCATTTCCGGGCGGAAATGGCGGATGAGGGCCTGAACGGGCCATGCGCTCGCATCGCCATGGGCGCAGATGGTGTGGCCCTCGATTTCCTTGGTGATTTCATAGAGCATGTCGATTTCCTCGACGGTCGCATTGCCCTTGACCATGCGTTGCATGATTCTCCAGACCCATCCCGTGCCCTCGCGGCAGGGGGTGCATTGGCCGCAGCTTTCATGCATATAGAAAAACGACAGGCGCGCGATGGCGTAAATGATATCGGTGCTTTTGTCCATGACGATGACGGCGGCGGTGCCAAGGCTGCTGCCGGCCTCGCGCAGCCCGTCGAAATCCATCAGGGCCGTCTCACAGGCGGCTTTTGGCAAAACAGGCGTGGACGATCCGCCCGGAATGACGGCCAGAAGATTATCCCATCCCCCCCGCACGCCGCCCGCGTGTTTTTCGATCAATTCGCGCAAGGGGATGCCCATGGCTTCCTCGACGTTGCAGGGCTGGCTCACATGCCCGGAGATGCAGAATAATTTTGTCCCCGTATTTTTATCATTGCGTCCGATTCCGGCAAACCACGCGCCGCCCCGGCGAACGATGGTCGGCACGCTCGCGATGGTTTCGACGTTGTTGATGGTGGTGGGGCAGGAATACAGCCCCGCCGCCGCCGGAAAGGGCGGTTTGTTGCGCGGCTCGCCCTTTTTGCCCTCAAGCGAATTGAGCAGGGCGGTTTCCTCGCCGCAGATATAGGCTCCGGCGCCCCGGTGCAGGACGATATCGAAATCCCATCCGGACCCGCAGGCGTTTTTGCCCAGAAGACCGGCTTCATAGGCCTGGCGGATCGCTTTGACGACGTTGGAGGCTTCGTTGTAAAATTCCCCGCGGATATAGATATAAGCCGCATGCGCGCCCATCGCGAATCCGGCGATCAGGGCGCCTTCGATGAGCTTGTGCGGCTCGAACCGCAGAATGTCCCGGTCCTTGCAGGTTCCGGGTTCGGATTCGTCGGCGTTGATGACCAGATAGCTCGGGCGTCCGTCCTTGCTCTCCTTTGGCATAAAAGACCATTTCATGCCCGTGGGAAAGCCCGCCCCGCCCCGCCCGCGCAGGCCGGAGGCTTTGACCTCCTCAATAATGGCGTCGCGTCCCCGCGCCAGAATGGCCGCCGTCCCGTCCCAGTCCCCGCGCGCGCGCGCGGCAGGCAGGTCATAAGACTCCCACCCATAAAGATTCGTGAAAATCCGGTCTTTGTCTTCGAGCATGAGGGCGTTCCGATTCTTCAAAAAGGCGGAGGAGGACACAAGCCGCTCCGCAACGCGGGACCAGCATAATACGCCCCTTTCCTCGCGACAACAGGCTTTTTCGCAGTGGAGGGGGAATGTTCGGTTGGCGAACTGGCGCAGTTTCTGACCTTGCGGGATTCGACGGTTTCGCAGCATCTGAGCCTGCTGCGCAAGGACGGGCTTGTGGAAACGCGGCGCGAGGCGCAAACTGTCCGCTATTCCATCAAGGACCCGGCGGCGCGGCGGATCCTCGGGGTCCTTCATGAAATCTACTGCGCCGATCCAAAGCAGAAATGAGTCTGTGCCATGCGTCTGTTTTTCTTTTTTCTTCTTGTTTTCGTGGCGGTCGCGAATCCGGGTGAGTCCTTTGCCCAGGGGGATTTTACCGTCAAAAGCCGGAGGCTTCAGGATGAAAAGGCCGTTTTCGCAACGGTGGAGAGCGTCCATGTCATCGCCGCGCGCACCAGAATTGCGGGCACCCTTGCCGACGTGGCCGTGACCGAAGGGGACGCGGTGCGTCAGGACCAGACTCTGGCCAAGGTCGGCGATGAAAAACTGGCCTTGCAGATCGGCGGGATGGACTCGCGCATCCATTCGCTCAAGGCCCAGTTTGACAAGGCGCAAACCGATCTGGACCGCGCAAAATCCCTGTTCGCCAGCGGCACGGTCGCAAAAGCCCGGCTGGATGAGGCGCAGACCCAGTATAACATCGCTCAAAGCGCTCTTGTCGCCGGGCAGGCGGACCGGGACGTCATCCGCCGTCAGGTGGGCGAAGGCGACGTTCTGGCTCCTGTCTCGGGGCGGGTCTTGAGCGTCCTTGTGACGCAAGGGGCTGTTGTAATGCCGGGCGAGCCGGTGGCCTTGATCGCCGAGGAAAATTATGTCCTGCGCCTGCAGGTCCCGGAGCGCCACGCCCGTTATCTGAAAAAAGGAGATTCCATCCGGCTTGACGACGGGAAAACCGGAAAAATTGTGACGGTCTATCCAAAAATCGAAAATGGCCGGGTTGTGGCGGACGCGGTTGTGGAGGGGCTGGGTGACTATTTCGTCGGCGAGCGCGTCCGCGTCCGGATTTCGGGCGGCGAGCGGCAGGCCTTCGTCGTTCCGGCGTCTTATGTCGTAACCCGTTTCGGGATCGACCATGTTCGTCTTAAGGGCGCAGACGGCGCCGTGATGGAAGCGCCGGTTCAAATGGGCGTGGCGGTGCCGCTTGAGGATGTTCCGGACGGGGTCGAGATTCTCTCCGGTCTGCGCGACGGAGATGTTCTGGTGACGCCATGAAAAATCCGGGACTTTCAGGCCATCTGACAAAGGCCACCATCCGTTCGCCCCTTACGCCGCTGTTTCTTGTGGCGGCGTTCATTCTGGGTTTTATGGCCTTGATGGCCATTCCGCGTGAGGAAGAGCCGCAAATCAGCGTTCCCATGGTGGATATCCACGTTCAGGCCGACGGGCTGCGCGCCGCCGATGCGGCGGAGCTTGTGACCAAGCCTTTGGAGGAAATCGTCCGGAGCATCAACGGGGTGGAGCATGTCTATAGCCAGACCACGGACGACCGGGTGATGGTGACGGCGCGGTTTCTGGTGGGGACCAGCGCGGACAGCGCCATTTTGCGGGTCCATGAAAAAATCCGCGCCAATTACGATCGCATTCCCGTTGGAATCCCTGAACCGCTTATCACGGGCCGGGGAATTGACGATGTCGCGGTGGCGGTTTTAACGCTCTCTCCGACGCCGCAGGCCGTTGATCGCTGGAGTCAGAATGACCTCTCCCGTCTGGCGAGCGAACTTCAGGCGGAATTGATAAAAGTTAATAATGTAGGCTTGACCTATATATCCGGAGAAAACCCGGAGTCTATCCGCATTGAGCCGGACCCGGAGAAGCTCTCTCTCTACGGGATTACCCTTCAGCAACTCGTGGCAAAAATCCGGGGGGCGAATCGGTCTTTTGTCGCCGGGACTCTTCATGAGGCCGGGAAAAGCCTGACCGTTGTGGCCGGGCAGACCTTGGCCGGCGTTCCGGATATCGGGCTTTTGCTGGTCACGGCCAGAAGCGGCAGACCGGTCTATGTGCGCGATGTCGCCAAAGTCGTTGTCGGGATCAATCCCGCTCCGCAGCGCGTCAGGACCATGAAGCCCGGGGCGCAGGGGGGCTGGATGTCCGCCCCGGCGGTCTCTCTGGCGCTGGCCAAGCGTCCGGGGAGCAACGCCGTTGAGGTCTGCCGGGATATTCTGGAGCGGGTGGAGAATCTCAAAGGCACCCTGATTCCCGGCGATATCGAGGTCGAGGTCACGCGAAATTATGGTCAGACGGCGGATGAAAAGACCAACGAGCTGCTTTTTCATCTGGTTCTGGCAACGGTCTCCATTGTCGCCCTGATCGGGTTTTCGATCGGCTGGCGAGGGGCGGCGGTGACCCTGGTCATTATCCCCGTCACGATTTTGCTGACGATTTTTGCGGCCAACCTGATGGGGTACACCATCAACCGGGTCAGTCTGTTTGCCCTGATTTTCTCGATCGGGATTCTGGTGGACGATGCGATCGTCGTGATCGAAAACATCGCGCGGCACTGGGGGATGAGGGATGGCCGCACGCGCGCGCAGGCCGCGATTGAGGCCGTCGCCGAGGTTGGCAATCCGACGATCGTTGCGACATTGACCGTTATTGCCGCCCTTTTGCCCATGTTGTTCGTCTCCGGGCTAATGGGGCCGTACATGGCGCCGATTCCGGTGAATGCGTCGGCGGCCATGCTGTTTTCCTTCTTCGTCGCCGTCGGGGTTGCGCCGTGGCTGTTGCTGAAAATCGCCGGGAAGGAGGATTCCGCGCATGCGCACGGCGCGGCTCAGGATCGTCTGGGCCGCCTGTACAGAGCCGTTGCCGGGCCGGTGATTCGAACGCGCAAGACCGCCCTGATTTTCCTGCTGGCGGTTGGGGCTGTCACGCTTTTGAGTTTTGTTCTGTTTGCGACCCGCTCCGTCACGGTCAAGCTGCTTCCTTTTGACAACAAATCCGAAATGGCGCTGGTCCTTGATCTGGCGGAAGGCGCAAGCGTCGAGGATACGGGGCGCGTTTTGTCTCAAACCGCGGCTATTGTGAAAAATGTGCCGGAAGTCCGCTCGATCCAGAGCTATGCAGGCACCGCTGCGCCATTTAATTTCAATGGGTTGGTGCGGCATTATTATCTGCGCCAGTCTCCGGAACTGGGGGAGTTACAGATCAACCTGGTCGGGAAATCGGATCGGGCGCGTTCCAGCCACGCGATTGCGCTGGATATCCGGGAGCGACTCAAGGCGCTTGCCTTGCCGGAGGGTGCCGTTTTGAAACTGGCCGAAGTGCCGCCCGGTCCGCCGGTTCTGGCGACTCTTCTGGCTGAGATTTACGGGCCGGATCCTCAGACCCGCCGGAAAACGGTTGAAGAGGTCAAAAAGATTTTCGCTTCGGTTCCTTATATCGTCGACATTGACGATTCCATCGGCGATCCCCGCCCGCGCCTGCATATCGAAATCGATCAGGACAAACTCGAATTTTTCGGGGTCGAGCAGCAGGACGTCTATGATACGATTCAGGCGCTTCTGGGCGGCGTGTCCGTCGGATATTCGCATCGGGGTCAGGGGCGCGATCCTCTGGCAATTCAAATTCGTCTGCCGGATCAGGATTCACGGTGGAGTGAGCGTCTGGCCTCAACGCCGGTTCCGGCCAATGCCTTGCCGGGGGATCGGTCCGTTGTGGAACTGGGCGATGTTGTCCGGGTTTCGGTTGAGCCGGGCTCGCCTGTCTTGTTCCGCCACAATGGATATTTTACAGATATGGTTATGGCGGAGCTGGCCGGTGATTTTGAAGCGCCGATTTACGCCATGCTGGACGTGGGGCGCAAAATGGCGGCGCAGGACTGGGGCGCGTTGGGTGCGCCGTCCATCCGGTTTCACGGGCAGCCCTCTGATCCGGCGGACTCCGCCCTGCTGTGGGACGGAGAGTGGGAGATTACCTATGTCACATTCCGCGATATGGGGATCGCTTTTGGTGCGGCGTTGCTGGGGATTTATGTTCTGGTGGTCGCGCAGTTCCGCAGCTTCAAACTGCCGCTGGTGATTTTGACCCCGATTCCCCTGACCTTGATCGGAATCATTTTTGGACACTGGATCTTCGGCGCGGCCTTTACCGCAACATCCATGATCGGGTTTATTGCCCTGTCGGGAATTATCGTTCGAAATTCGATTCTTCTGGTGGATTTCATCCGTCACGGGCGGGTGGAGGGGGCCGATTTGCGCGCGGTTTTGCTGGAGGCCGGATCGGTGCGATTCAAGCCCATTGTCCTGACGGCGCTGGCCGCGATGATCGGAGCCGTAACCATTCTGGGCGATCCGATTTTTCAGGGGCTGGCGATTTCCCTGTTGTTCGGGCTGGCCTCTTCCACGGCCCTGACCGTTCTGGTTATTCCTGCGATTTACGTTGTTTTGCGCGATGATGCGCGTTCCTCTGAAAAACAAGGAGAATGAAAATGTGTGCAGCCAATATTGACAGAATCGTGATGCGTTTTGCCGGGGCGGTGGTCCTGTTCGGCCTGTTTTTAGGGTATTTTGTCCACGGAGGCTGGTTTTTTCTCTCTGCCTTCGTCGGCGTGAATCTGATTCAGGCGTCGTTCACCGGGTTTTGCCCTTTGGCCAAAGGTCTCAAGATGTTCGGGATCAAACCCGGCGCAGCGTTTGAATAAGGGGGATTTTTCAGGGATCTTTCCGTGCCAGAGTGGCGGCGCTGTTTTCCGTATCTTCCGGGGTGGCTGTGCGCAGGATCATCCGGTCTTTTTCGCGCAGGTCTATGGCGACCAGCCCCCGGTCGAGAAGGCCTTCCCGGCTTTGGGAATCAGCAATGCGCCGCAGGGCCAGATCGACATTTTGTTCGGGTAATTTAATCACAAGGCCGTTGGTCAGTTTCACGTCCCATCGTCTTTCGCCCACCCGGATCACGGCGGCCAGGCGATTGCGCAAGGGCGGTGTGGATTCGATCAGGTCCAAAATCGCACGTGCGCCCTCTGGCGCGCCGCTTCCGACCACAAGCGGCAGGGTCTGAAATCGCTCCAGATTCTCCTGAGACAGCACCTTTCCGCCCGTGTCGATGAGGCTGAGGACTCCGTCATTTTGCCATAGGGCAAGCGGCGTGCGTTCCGTAATTTTGACAAAAACCGTGTCGGGCAGGCGGCGCTCCACCCGCGCAGAGCGGACCCAGGACAGCGCCTCAATCCGCGCACGAACGGCATCGGCGTCAAAGCCGAAAACAGGATCGCCCCACGACAGGCCGATGGCGGCTTTGAGGTCCTGCGCGTCGATATTCTCTCGCCCTTCCACCAGAATATTCCGGATCGCAAAGCCGTTTTGCGCCGTGCGGTCCAGAACGGTTTGCTCAATCCGTCCGGAGGTCCGCTCCATCACGCCGCTCATGGTCACCCAGGCAAGAGCCCACAAAAACGCAAGACCACCCAGCGCCGTCAGCGCCGGAAAGCGGACAAGACTGCGCAGAATGCGCCTTATGCGGCCTGTTCGGCGGTCGTCGCCGCGTGCGCGTCGTCGCCGGAGGTCTGATTTTCGTGTGCCGTTCCGTGACATCGTGCAGTCTCGACCAGATGAGCGCAAAGTTGAACAAAAGACATCCCGTTCCGGATCACCTGAGACGGGCCGATGGATTCGGGTGTGAATCCGGGCTGGGTGTTGATTTCGAGGAAGTATAACCCATCCGGACCGTTTCGGGAATCATCATATCGGAAATCGCACCGGGCGATTCCGGCACATCCGACAACCGCATAGACCCGCTCGGCGGCATCCATCGCCGCGCCATAAACGGACTCCGGAATCTCCGCAGGCAGGACATAACGCGTCTTGGTATCCTTGTATTTGGCATCGTAATCGAAAAAGTCTGTCGCGCTTATGATTTCTGTAACGCCTTGCGCCTTGCCGCCCAGAACCGCAACGGTCAGCTCGCGTCCGGGAATGAAGGATTCCACCAGAATGTCGTCTCCAAATGCCCAGTGTTCCGGATCAAACCGGGGGAGGGAGTCTCCCTCGCGCACAATGCGCACGCCCACGCTGGAGCCTTCTGCGGCAGGTTTTATGACATAGGGGCGGGGAAGCCCGTGAGATTCTTTAGCGATATCAGACGGGCGGACCACGCATCCGGGCGGAGACTGAACGCCGACACTGTCGGCCAGGCGGCGGGCTGTGGGCTTGTGCATGCCGATGGCCGACGCCAGAACGCCGGAATGGGTATAGGAAATGCGCAGAGCCTCTAAAACAGCCTGAATGGTGCCGTCTTCGCCGCCCTGACCGTGCAGGTTATTGAAAACGGCGTCCGGGCGCGGCGTCAGGGCCGCCAGAAGCGCGCTGAGATCCCGGGTGACATCAACCGTACGCACGGCGTATCCGCCTTCGCGCAG
The DNA here is from genome assembly GCA_020638285.1 of Rhodospirillales bacterium. GTDB lineage: Bacteria > Pseudomonadota > Alphaproteobacteria > Micavibrionales > Micavibrionaceae > JACKIV01. The sequence goes on from JACKIV010000004.1 coordinate 162,839, forward strand.
GGCCGCCTCAACGGCTTTTCCTTTCATCAGCGAGACATCCCGCTCCGCAGACCATCCGCCGACCAGAAGGACAATGTTCTTTTTCATAGGGGGCAAGTCCTTTTCCGAATTTCGAGTCTGACGGGGCGAACAGCCATTTCGTCTTCATCTTTGCACAAAAAAACAGGGCGATCCAGAGGGGCGTTGTCGATCCTGCACGGAGGGGGCTGTACGCGGGGTCGTCTTTGAGGTACGTAAGACGAGGCACGGATTCCGGTGGCCGGGACTTTTCAAGAGAGGATAAAACGATGGGAGTGGCTGTTTCTTCTCCTTTGGCGACGGATCGGACGATCGACCCCGAAGAGATTGCGCATTTTTCAAAAGACTCGGCGCGCTGGTGGGACGAGGACGGGCCGTTTGCGCCGCTGCATCGCCTCAATCCGGTGCGGATGGGCTTTGTGCGGGACCGGATTGCAGAGGCCTTCGGGCGGGGATCGGACAGTCTGCATCCCTTTGAAGGCTTGAAAATTCTGGATATTGGATGTGGCGGCGGTCTGGTGTGCGAGGCTTTGGCGCGGCTGGGGGCGGAGGTCACCGGAATTGACGCCGATTCCGGTGCGGTGGCCTGCGCGCGCGATCATGCCGCCGGGGCTGGACTTTCGATAAACTATGAGTCCACAAGCGCGGAAGATCTGCTGGCCCGCAAAGGTCCGGGGAAATTCGACGCCGTTCTGGCGTTGGAAATCGCCGAGCATGTGCGCGATCCGGCGGCGTTTGTGGCCTGTTGCGCGGGGCTGGTAAGGCCCGGCGGCGTGCTGGTCGTCTCCACGCTCAACCGCACGCCCAAGTCGTTTTTGCTCGGCATCGTTGCGGCGGAATACATTCTGGGATGGGTCCCGAGGGGGACGCACCGCTGGCGCAAATTCATCCGCCCGTCGGAATTTGCCGCGATGGCGCGCCGGGTTGGCCTGTCTCTATGCGCCCAGACGGGGCTGATCTTCGATCCGCGTCTGCGCGGTTTCCGCCTCTCGCAGACCGATCTGGATGTGAATTATTTCCTGTGTTTTCAAAAGGGAGCGTTATGACTCAAGTCGCCAGAAAAAACCCGGACCGTCCGCGCGAATCCAGCGTTCTGGACGGAATCCCGACCGGGCTTGCGGGGCTTGACCGGGCCCGGGAACTCAAGGATCACGCGGCGCGGATCGGCTTTGACTGGACGGGGCCGGAAGGGCCACTGGACAAATTCGCCGAGGAAATCCCGGAAATGCGCGAGGCCATAGAGTCGGGCGATCCGGCCCGAATTCTGGATGAACTGGGCGATTTGTTCATGGTTCTGACCCTTCTGGCCCGGACGTTGAAAATCGAGAGCGAGGACGCCCTGCGCCATGCCTGCGACAAATTCGAGCGCCGGTTTCGTGCCATGGAATTGATTTTGCGCGATATTCCGCCGGAAGGGGAGGGGACATGGAGCCTGTCTCAGCGGGAAGCCGCGTGGCAGGCCGTAAAACGCGCGGAAAAGGCTTTAACGCCTTCCTAACCATCTTCGCTTTACCATAAAATATATATGGAAAAAGCGGAGGCGGACATGGGCCACCATCATCAGCATGCGCACAAGGATCTTTACGCCGACAGGGCCGCATTTTTCTTTGACCGGCGGGGGCAGGCGGCGGTTGCGTTTTCAGATCCAACCTTTATCCGGTCTGATATGATCGTGGTGAACCGGGCGGATCATTCTGTCCACGCGATCTTGCATGAATCAGACCATCTGATCGGGCATGTCTCGCCGGAAATGGCGGAGGCCATGATCCGGGGCGGAGAGGTTCTTCTGGCCGCCGTCCATGTCCACGGACACATTGTGGATCTGTATGCTCCGGTTTGCGAAGCGCGCCGATAAAGTCTTTACGTATTCAAGACAAACGACTTCATCGCGGGTTTGCGCATTTCGGCCATGGCGATGGTGCTGCCGGGCAGGGAGGCGATATCTTCCGGGGCATTCGGCGGTGCAAGGGGTTGTGAGACCACGGGCGTAAGAGGCGTGCCTTGCGTGCGTGAATCCGGGCCGTCGTCGCTCACGAGCGCCAGAATGTTTCCCGTAATGTCTTTTCCGGTTTCCTCTTCCAGAGCGACATTGACGGTGCTGACCGCCGCGCCCGCAAGTCCGCCAAACAATCCGCCGCCCGCGATTCTGGCAACGGGCTTGATCTGGTCATCCGTGATTTCCCGGTAAATATAGCTCACGATCGGCAAATGTTGCAGGGGATTGACGATATCCAGAAAGTCATAAAACCCGAACCCGTCTTCTGAATCCGGAGGATTCCCGGCGGCAGGCGCGAGGGATTCCGGCGTGAATTCTGCTGTTTTTACAGGGCTTCGGGCGTTTTGCCCCCCGCCCCAGACAGGCATGGTTCCGGCGGTACGGGCCTCGGGGTCATAGGCGGGTGTGTGCATGGTCACGTCCTCCCTTTGGCGGAAAACGATGCAAAGCGCGTGCCAGAGCCTTGCTTATGGTATAAGATCGCGGACATGAACGAATCCACATCCACGCCGCCAAAGATCGGGATTACCCCGGACGATCCGGTTCTGGCCGATCTTCTGGCCGAGGCGCTGGGCCATGCGGGGTATCAGGTCGGCCCGCCGGGGGCGGAGGTGGCGCTGTGCCTTCTGACCGGGCCGGGCGAGGGGCCACAGGGCGTTGTGTCTTTACGGATTCCGGTTCCGTGCCGGATCGGAGCGGTGGTGAAATCGGTCCGCTCGGCGCTGGCTCAGGCGCGCCGGGGGGCGGAGATCTCCATCGGGCCGTATCTGTTGCGCCCGGACGAGGCGACTTTGAGGCCCCTTGCGGGGGGGGATCCTGTGCGTTTGACGGATCGGGAGCGGGATACGCTCGCGGCGCTGGCGCGTGCGCCGGGCAGGCGGCTGGACCGGAAATCCTTGCTGGAAAGCGTCTGGGGGTATGTGGAGGGCGTGGAGACTCATACGGTGGAAACGCACATCTATCGCCTGCGCCAGAAAATCGAGCGCGACCCCGCGAGCCCGACAATTTTGCTCACGGACGGGCAGGGGTACAGGCTGGTTAATTAAGCGGGCCGCACCGGAATCCCGGCGGCTTCCATCGCGGCCTTGGCCTGCGCGATGGTGAACGTCCCGAAATGGAAAATCGAGGCCGCCAGAACCGCGCTCGCGTGGCCATCGCGGATGCCCTCCACGAGATGCTCCAGACTCCCCACCCCGCCCGAGGCAATCACCGGAACGCTCACCGCGTCCGACACCGCGCGGGTCAGGGCGATGTCAAATCCGGCTTTGGTGCCGTCGCGATCCATCGAGGTCAGCAAAATCTCGCCCGCGCCATACGCCGCCATGCGCCCGGCCCATTCAACCGCGTCGATCCCCGTGGGCGTGCGCCCGCCATGGGTATAGACTTCCCACCCGCCCCGCCCGTTCGCGCGGGCGTCGATGGCCACGACGATGCACTGGCTGCCGCATTTTTCGGCGGCCTGGCGGACGAAATCGGGGGTTTTGACCGCCGCCGAGTTGATCGAGACTTTGTCCGCGCCGGCATTGAGCAGATTCCGGATGTCGGTCTGGGTCCTCACGCCGCCGCCCACCGTCAGGGGCATGAAAATCTGGTCCGCCGTCCGGGCGACAATATCCAGAATCGTATCCCGGTTTTCATGCGTGGCCGTAATATCCAGAAAAGTCAGCTCGTCCGCGCCCTGCTCGTCGTAAACCCGCGCCTGTTCCACCGGGTCGCCCGCGTCGATCAGGTCCACGAAATTCACGCCCTTGACCACGCGGCCCGCGTTAACGTCCAGACAGGGAATGATCCGGGTTTTCAGCATGCCTTTTAAGCCTTTGATATCCGGTCTATCCGCGCTTGTTCAATCGGCGGCCACAGGGCGTTCAGGACGGTCTGCACCCCTTCGCCGGAAACGCCGGAGATGGCAAAAACGTCTTTTCTCTTTGCGGCTTTCGACAGATCCTTGAGTTTCTTCTTCACGTCCTCCGGCGAGAGCGAGTCGATCTTGTTCAGGGCCAGAATCTCGGGCTTTTGCGCCAGATCCGCGCCATATTCGCGCAGCTCCGTCCGGATGGTCTTATAGGCCGCGCCCACGTCGTCCTGCGTTCCGTCAACCAGATGCAGCAAAACGGCGGTGCGCTCCACATGCCCTAAAAACCGGTCGCCGAGGCCGTGGCCCTCGTGTGCGCCTTCGATCAGGCCCGGAATGTCGGCCAGAACAAAAGAGTTTTCATAGAGCTTAACCACACCCAGATTGGGATGCAGGGTCGTAAAAGGATAATCCGCGATTTTCGGCTTGGCGGCAGAGCAGGCGGCCAGAAACGTCGATTTCCCGGCGTTGGGAAGGCCGATAAGCCCCGCATCGGCAATGAGTTTCAAGCGCAGCCAGACGGCGGCTTCCTGACCCGGCCAGCCGGGAATGGTCTTGCGCGGAGCCTGGTTCGTGGCGCTTTTGAAGTGGGCGTTTCCGAAACCGCCGTCTCCGCCCTTGAGGAAGACGATGCGTTGGCCTTCCTCGGTCATGTCGGCCAGAACGGTTTCCTGATCCTCGGCCAGAATTTCCGTGCCGGTGGGGACTTTAATCAGAATATCGTCTCCCTGTGCGCCGGATTTCATGCGGCCAGAGCCGGGGCGGCCATTTTGCGCCCGGAAATGCTGGGTATAACGAAAATCAATCAGGGTGTTCAGGCGGGCCGAGGCCTCAAAAATCACATCGCCGCCGCGTCCGCCGTTCCCGCCGTCCGGTCCGCCAAACTCAATATATTTCTGGCTGTGAAAGCTCATACAGCCGTTCCCGCCATCGCCGCTTTTCAGATAGATTTTTGCCTGATCGAGAAATTTCATTGTCTGCTTCCGATGACGTTTCTGTCTTCGCTTCCTGTCTCTTTCAAACAAAAAACCCCGGCCATGGCCGGGATTTCGGTATGCAAAAGCGCAAAGGCCGGGAAATCCTTACTCAGCGGCCTGCGCCGCGCCCTGCGGGATGATGTTCACCTCGGAACGACCGTCCCGCCCGTGGGTAAACTCGACCCGTCCGGCGACCAGGGCAAACAAAGTGTGATCGCGCCCGATTCCAACCTTGTTTCCGGGGTGGAACTGCGTGCCGCGCTGGCGCACGATGATGCTTCCGGCTTCAATCATCTGACCGCCGTAGCGTTTGACGCCCAGTCTCTGGCCAGCCGAATCCCGTCCGTTTCTGGAGCTTCCGCCTGCTTTTTTATGTGCCATGGAACAATCCTCTTGATAATTCGGTCAATGCCCGGGTTTTCAGGCCGCCTTGATGTCCGTGATTTTGATAAGGGTCAGATCCTGACGATGGCCGTTCTTCCGGCGATAGTTCTGGCGGCGTTTCTTCTTGAAAACGATGATTTTATCCGCCCGGACATGCTCGACGATTTCCGCCATGACCTTTGCGCCCGCAACGGTCGGAACGCCAACGGTGCTTTTCGCGCCGTCGCACACGAGGAGAACATCCCCGATGGTCACGGTTTCACCCGCGCCAGCACTGAGTTTTTCAACCCGGAGCGTGTCGTTTTTGCTGACTTTATACTGTTTCCCGCCCGTACGAATAACCGCAAACATGATGACCTGCCGTTCTTTTGACCTTCCAAGGACGCGGAATATACACGATCGCAGGGCTATGTCAAGACGCATGGCGCAGGCAAGTCAGAAAAATCGTGTTTCTTAAGGGATTTCAGAACATTTCCAGCAGCATGCAGCGTGCCGATCCGCCGCCATAACGCTCGATCGTGGGGATGTCCGCATGGACGATTCTGTCTACGTGCTTGAGAATTCTGTCTTTTTGCGATTCGCTCAAAGACCGCCAGGCCGACCCCGACATGACCAGATTCCGGCTGTCGTCTTCGCCGCGAACCTCCAGGGCGTTACCCAGAAAGGACCGCATCTGATCCATGGATATGTCTATGATATCATGGGTATTTCCCAGAGACGACAAAACCCGGTCCCGGTCTTCGGGCAGGATGCATTCGGTGCAGATTCCGGCGACGCTCGTCCCGATCCACATCATAACGTCCGTGTGATAGACAGGTTTTCCCGCATGGTTGCGGGTGTTAAAGGGGACCATACGGAAATCCATTGTCTCGCACCACAGAGCGGCAAGGTCCGGATCCGTCCGGGGACTGAGGGCCGTATAGGCGATTTTATTCACTCGGTCCTGACATAAACTCCCCGTGCTTTCGAGGAATTTCCCCTTGTTTTCATAGTGGGAAAGGTCGATGGCGATATCGTAAAAGCCGTTGAGAATCTGCAATAATTCCGGGCGGCGCTCGATTCGGCGGTTTTCGGCGAGCATGGGATAGAGAACCATTTTCTGGCCCGCATGGGTGGAAACCCAGTTGTTTACGAAAATATCGTCGGGGCAGCCTCGCGTGCCCAGGGCCGTCGTGACGATGATTCCATGCTCAATCAGCGTATCCCGAAAGGCGCGAAATTCCCGCACCGCCCCGGCGTGAATTGCGTCGATATCAGCAGGCGCCATGTCCTGATACTGATTCGTCTCAAATGTCTGCGGGTTGGCATAGAACGCCGCAGGCTCCATCATCATGATATGGCGGGTGGATTGTCTGTTCATCGGGAAAAACTAACATGCAGAGACTTAAAAAGACAATAAATTTTGGACTCTGACAAATGATTTTGGAAAATTCTGTGGGCGCTTTAGATTTGATGCGTAGCGACATTCCGGCTATAATGGCTTTGATCTCGTATGTTTTTTTCAAGGTTTTGCTATGAAAACAGGTATGTTTTTTCTTCTCGGCTTTCTTGTTCTGGGTGCTTTGTCTTTTCCGCAGGTCAGGGCTTTTGCATCTGATCCTGTGAGGCACGAAGCGGCTTCTTCGCCCGTGGGGATTCCTCAGGCCATTCCGCAAGACGAAGATGTTCCAGGGGGGGCGGTTCCTTATGTGAAGGATCCGGAAGGCCCGAAGAAGGAAAACGAAAAATATGAACAGCCGACTTTTGAAAACCTTTCAAAACTTTATTGGACGCTGGGCATTTTGGACCCGGAGCGCGATGTTGCCGCCATAGATAATTTTGTCCGGATCCATGATTGTCAGGTTTATCTGGATTACTATCGGGACGATTTCGAGTGGCGAAAAATTCGCGAGATCACAAAGGAAAAGATTATTAACGAGCGAGCCACGTGGCCGGTTCGTTTTGAGCTTTTGGTTCCTGTTGAGCTTGGTCGGTATGACTTTGAAAAAAAGGAATTTCCTGTCCTCAGCGAGTTTCTCAAAGAAGGAGCCCGCCGGATAACGACTGGCTATAATTCCATGCAGGATCAGGTCTGCGATACAAAGGCCATGAAAATCCCTGATTATCCCCGTGACGTCGTTCTTAATCTGAGTCGGCCGATCTTGATTGAATCCATTCCGATGGATCCGGATCTGGCACAGGACTACTTGATTCGGACCAAAATTCTGAATGCTGAGGAATACAGGGATCGCGACCCTTCGATTCGTGAACGCCGCTATGAGCGGATGGCTTTTCTGCGCGTGCGCGTGCGCATGATAAAATTCATGGAGTTCATGAAAGCAGGAGACAGAGGTGAGCTTTATCCTCTTATTTTCTCCTCCGTCGAATCCTTTGACGTTTTTGAGGATCAGGATATGAAAAAAGTCCTGTATAAAAGCCCCCAATAAAGTCTATAGCATCTATTGGACGGCACCATCATGCGTTGATTCTTCGCGGATTTTCTGGCGCAGGGTATCGATGGGGCGAGACTTGTCATCTTCGTCGATATAGTGCCAGAAGGTCCATCCGTTGCAACTGGGTGCGCCCTGCACCTGCGCGCCGACCTTGTGGATCGAGCCTTTGTGCGTGCCAAGCGGTCCGGTGACGATCAGGCTCCCGTCCGCGTGGATGCGGGCGCTTAGATTTCGCTTGGAATCCGTCAGTTCCCCGCCGGGCTGGAGGTAACCCCGATCCAGAAGCCACGAAAACGGAATGCGGGTTTCCTCGCGCTTGCCCATGATCCGGATGATCTCCTCGTCCAGATCCGGAGTGATGGCGGCAAGGCGCTTTTCCGCCGCGCGGATATAGTCCGAATCGCGTTCGATTCCGATATAATCGCGCCCCAGTTTGCGTGCGACGGCCCCCGTCGTTCCCGTTCCGAAAAACGGGTCTAGAACCAGATCTCCGGGCAGGGTCGAGGCCATAAGAACCCGATAGAGCAGGGATTCCGGTTTTTGTGTGGGATGAACTTTTGCGCCGTCCTGGTCTTTCAGACGCTCGGACCCCGTACACAGCGGGAGAAACCAGTCGCTGCGCATCTGAAGGTCGTCATTCATGGACTTCATCGCATCGTAATTAAAGCGATAGCGGGAGTCCTTGTCGCGTGAGGCCCAGATCAGGGTCTCGTGCGCGTTGCAAAAGCGCCGCCCGCGGAAATTCGGCATCGGATTGGCCTTGCGCCAGATGATATCGTTGAGGATCCAGAATCCCAGATCCTGCATGATCCGCCCGACGCGGAAAATGTTATGATAACTTCCGATCACCCAGATCGTGCCGTCTTCTTTAAGCGCCGAGCGGGCCGCCCCGAGCCAGTTCGCGGTGAAATCGTCATAGGCCTTGAGGGTGTCAAACTTGTCCCATGCATCGTCCACGGCGTCCACGGCCGAATTGTCCGGGCGATGAAGATCGCCGCCGAGTTGAAGATTATAAGGCGGGTCTGCAAAAACCGTATCCACGCTGCCGGGCGTCAAGCTGCGCATGATCTCGGCGCAATCGCCCTGAAGGATCGTGTTTCTTGTGGATAAAGGATTCTTTTGACTCGACATGCGGGGACTCCTCCTTATTCGACCTTATCGAATCATGAGTCAAACCCGACTCCGCGTCAAGGGAGATTTTTGATTTTTTCTTTGGAGTCAAAGAGATTCCGTAACTTTGAAATGATGATCCGGGAGTAGAGCGCGACAGGTTTTCTGCGGGGCCGCCGCACAGCGTTGAAAAGCATGAGGATAAAAACGGCCTCTTTCCTGCAGGGTCTTGAACGCCCTGCATATGTCGGCATTATCGCGGTATGACTCTTTTTCGGTGGGTGTTTGCTGCCTGTGCGCTTCTGGCCGGGTTTTGTCTTGCCGGATTTTCTGCTGGTTTCGCGCGGGCGGCGGAAGCCGTGGATGGGCTTGACTCCGGTCCGCGCTTGACAGGGATGCGCGGTCTGAACATCATTCCCGATGCCCGCATGGATCCGCCGGGGACCGTTCGGGTCGGTCTGGCGACGTCTGATCCTTATCTCCATGTGTCTGTTTCGGCCCAGATTGCGGGGCCTTTGTCGCTTAATCTGCGCCAGAGCGCGCGGATGTCCGGTTTGCTGGAAACACCGCGCACCTTGTCGCCTGCATTGGACGTAAAATTGCGCCTTTTGGAAGAAAGCACCTGGAGACCTGCTCTCGCCATCGGGCTGGACTCGGCGTTCGGTGCGCGGGAGACAGCCTCAGAATATATTGTCGCTTCAAAGCGATATGGAGATTTCGATTTTACTGCCGGGCTGGGGTGGGGGCGACTTGGCGCGGCGGGGCATATCGCCAATCCGTTCGGCTTTGCCGCACAGGCGCGGGCGGTGGACGGAGACTCGCCGAACGGACCGGGAGACTGGTTTACGGGAAAAGACGCCGCTTTCTTCGCCGGGGTGGCGTACGTGCCGGAATTTGCGCCAAATCTGACCTTCAAACTTGATTGGAACGGCGACACGTACACCCCGGAAAAGGCCGCAGATCCGGGGTTTCATCCTCCTTCGCCCTGGTCGGCAAGCGTGAACTGGCGGGCGTGGTCGGGGTTTGATCTGGGAATTGGGACCGCCGGGGCCGAAAAAGTCATGGCGCGGCTGAGCTGGAGCGCCACCCCGGAAACATGGGGCGTTGCGCCGTACAAGGCGACGGCCCCGCCGCGCATTCCGCCGCGTTCCGGGCGCCTTAATCGCTCCGCCATGATGTCTGCGGCGGCCAGAGACGGGCTTTATCTGCGCGATGTGAGAGCGGATCCGAAGGGGCAGACGATTTCTGCCGTAACAGAGTCCAGCCCGTTTGTGCCGATTCCTCTTCAGATCGGGCGTGCCGCGCGATACATGGCGGCCTATGGCGGGTTGAAACCCGAGTCTTTTGTGTTGACGCCGGAAAACGAAGATTTGCGGGGGATGTCGGTCCGCCTGTCTCGCCGGGATCTGGAAAACGCTGTGGCGGGGCGGGGTAGCCCGGAAGAAATGTGGCAAAATGCCGAGGTTACTGCGCCTGTGGCCTTTCCGTCCGCCTATGGGCTTTCTGGATCGTCCAAGAAAGAGCACAAGGACCCTCGGCTTTTCGGCAGGTTTCGGTGGATTCTGGCAACGGATCTGGGGATTCAGGAACGCGATGCCGGGCTGGTCCACCGCACGGCGCTACTGGCCGATTTTCGTGCCGCTCGATTTCGTGGGATGTTTGCGATTGGTGGACGCGTACGGTTGAATATGTTTGGGAATGCGGCAGACTTATCCACACGTACGGATTCTGAAAATATGATTTCGCGTGGGACATTTGGTGCGTTTTCGGGGTTGCGCGTTATGCCGGAGTCCTTCTATCTGAATGCTTCTCACAGTTTCTTTGGTGGATCGCTCCATGGCAGTTTGACAACGGGTTATATCGAAGAAATGTTCGCCGGAACGGGTGGAGAAGTCCTCTGGCGGCCTTTCGGGAAGCGCTTTGCACTGGGTGGAGAGCTTTGGGAGGCCTCACGGCGTGACCCCTCCACGCCAGGCGCGGTAGGGATCGCTGATTCTCCTGTCTGGAGCGGTCATCTGAACGGTTGGCTTGAATGGCCTGAGGACCATTTGACCTTTTATGCCAAGGCTGGTCGCTATCTGGGTGGAGATTGGGGGGGGACGGTCGGACTGGTTCGCGATTTTTCAAACGGGGCGAAGATTGATGCCTCGGTGACGCTTACGGATGGATTGGACCGGGACGAATTCGGGCGGCGCAGTCCGGCGGGGCAGGCGATGTTGTCCCTGAGCCTTCCCTTCGGGAGCGTTCCAACCCGATTGATTCCGCAGGGCAGCGAGTTTCATCTCAATGTCCGGCCCGTAGGGCGGAACGCAGGTCAGTTTATCGAGAATCCGGCTCCTTTGTATGATCGTACGAACGGTTTCTCAACCGGGCGGCTGGCAAAAGGATGGGGCAGGGTGGTGGAGTGAGGATCTGTTTTTTTATAGTCCCTCGAATTGGAAATTGTACAGGGTGGAGAATCCGATTTTTCACCACGAAGACACGAAGTTTTGGTGTTCCTGTCAATCTCTTCGTGTCTTTGCGCCTTCGTGGTGAAAAATAGAAGCGGCGCAAAATATATGCCTTATGTTAAATAAAACAAGATTCTACGCCGCGACAGAGTCAATGAACTCAAAGGATTTCTGAAGGTCAACCGAGACAAGCTGCGAGACGCCCCGTTCAGCCATTGTGACTCCGTACAGACGATCCATCCGCGCCATGGTCAGGCGATGGTGCGTGATGACCAGAAAACGGGTGCGGCTGCGCTCCGCGATATGGTCCAAAAGATCGCACACCCGGTCCACATTGGCATCGTCCAGCGGTGCGTCGATCTCGTCCAGAACGCAAATTGGCGCCGGGTTTGTTAAAAACATAGCAAAAATCAAGGCGATGGAGGTTAACGTCTGTTCTCCGCCCGAGAGAAGAGAGAGAGATTGCAGCGTCTTGCCCGGTGGCTGAGCGAAGATTTCAAGCCCGGCCTCCAGTGGGTCGTCAGAGTCGATCAGGGCCAGATGCGCCGTGCCTCCCTGACCAAACAGGCGCTGGAAGAGGGTCTGGAAATGTCCGTTGACGCTCTCGAATGCTGCGTTCAGCCGCTCGCGCGCCTCACGGTTCAGGCGTCCGATTCCGCCACGAAGCTCTGCGATGGCTTGAACCAGATCATCCCGTTCGGACACAAGACGCGATTTTTCAGTCTCGATTTCCTGCGTTTCCACATCGGCGCGTAGATTGACCGGGCCCATGCTATCGCGTTCGCGCATGAGTTTATCCAGCCGCGCCCGGACGGACTCAAGTCCATCGGTCCGTATCTGATCCGGCTCAATGGACAAATGGGCAGGCAGATCTGTTGGTGCCATCGAAAATTTGTCCTCGATTGTTTGGACAATGTCGTCCAGACGCTGGGCCAGAGCGGCAACGGTGGCTTGTTCACGTGCGCGGTCTTCACGTTGGGCAGACAGAAGGTTTTCTGCGGATTTGAGGGCCCTGGATGTTTCGGCCAGCGCTTTTTCCGCCTCGGCCAAAGCATTGGCGGCCTGCGTCCGGGCCGCTTCACTTTCGGAGACGGCAGACAGGAGGGATTCCCGATCCGCGCGCAAAGTTTCGGGGCGGTCTTTGAGGGAATCGAATTTTTCCTGAAATTCGGCTGCGCGTTCGGCCAGGGTTTTCATCCGCTCGCGCGCGCGAATCTCCCGGTTCCGGGTACTCACGCGCTCGTCTCCAATGGCTTGAAGACGCGCCCGGCGGGTGCTTTGCGCAGCGCGGGCAAGATCGAAAGCGCGGGTGGCCTCGCGCAGGGCATCGCGAGACTGAGCCAGTTCGATGCGCAGGGCGTCAACGCGCTCCTGCGTCTGGGTAAAGGTTCCATCGTCGAAATGGCTCAACGCCTCGCGTCCCTCGTTCAGCGCGGTGTCGATTCGTTCGGATTCTTGTGCGGCGAGAGAGACGGCTTCGCTCAATCGCGCGATATCTGCATTCAGGCGTGCACGTACCTCAAAACTGCGTCCCTGACGGGCTCGCCGGGTTGACAGGTCGGACTCAAGGGTGGAAAGGGCCTTTCGAGTCTCCTGAATTCGGGTGGCGAGGGTGTCTGATCTGGAAATGGATTCGGCCAGAGCATTTGCGGCCTTTTCCGCCCGGTCGGCAAGAGCAGGAAGGGATGCCAGACATTCCTGAAGGCGCTTTTTCTGGCGCAGGTGATTGGCGTGCCGGTCTGCTGCCGCCGCGCGGACGTGCAGTCCGTCCCACCGCCACAGATACCCGTCCCGTGAGACAAGCGATTGACCGACTTCAAGATTTTGAAAAAGATGAGCCCCATCGGTATCCGTTTCCACAACGCCGATTTGACTTAATGCTTCATGCAGGGGCGGCGGGGCTTTCGCAAAAGATAAAAGCGAACGCGCGCCATCGGGCAAGGCGGGAAGCTGCGGCGTGGTTGCACGCAGTGCCCAGAAACTTGGGGCGTTCGGGTCCGTGGCGGCCAGAAGCGTATCGCCGAGCGCGCGTGAAAGGGCAATTTCAAACCCGCTGTCTACGTCAATATCTTCCATAATCGAGCGAAAATCTTTCTGGGCATCAAGCTCCAGAACGGCTCGGAGAGTCTCGATTTCCGAAGTCAGGCGTGATTTTTCATGGTCGGCCTCGCGGGAAGCGGCGCGTTTTTCCTCACTCTCGCGCCGGGCGGTTTCCAGCGCTGCGATATCAGATTCCTGTGTTTGTCGGGTTTGCGCCAGATGTGCGTCCAGCGTGGCGATTTCTGCATCAAGGGACTCATATCCTTCGGTATCTGCGGCCAGATCATTCTGGGCTTTTTCGAGTTGTGCGGCGGCGTTGCGTGCGCGCGTCAGGGCCTCGGTACGGCGTGCGGTTTCGCGGGAAATCTGGGATTCCAGCGCGGCGCGGCGGGCTTTCATATCTGCGGCGTCACTCGTCAGTGTCGAGAAACGACTTTCGAGTGCGGCGGTTTTTTCCTCCCATTTTTCATACGCTGCCTGCTTTTCAAGCAGATCCAGATCTCCTCTGGATTCTTGTGCCAGAAGAGACTTTTCTTCCTCCTCAAGTCGGGCCAGAGTGCCTGCGCTTTCAGTCAGAATCGTAGTCTCGTGTATCCGGTCGGCCTCGGTTCGAGCCAGACCGTCCGTCGATTCCTTTAACAGGCTTGCGATGCGGTTTTCTTCGTCGTCAAGCCGTTGCAAGGCAATTTTGCGGGTCTGAAGAATGGCTGCGGCTTCTGCCTCTGCGTGACGCAAGGGGGGTATGGAGTCGGCCTGCGCTGTCTGGTCAACGGTCAGACGCGTGACAATGCCCAGACTTTCGGCTACGGCGCTGTCAATCCGGGCATGCGCGGCTTTGCTTTCCGAAATCTTCTCGTGCAGGAGAGACCATTCCAGCCACGCAAAAGCCAGTTCCATCTGGCGGATCTGGGTGCTGACATTACGATAGCGTGTGGCCTGACGGGCCTGTTTTTTGAGTTCGTTCAGGCGGGTTTCCATACCACCAAGGAGGTCTTCAAGCCGCGTGAGATTTGTTTCCGCTGCGCGCAGGCGAATTTCGGCTTCGTGGCGGCGTGCGTACAGGCCGGAAACGCCTGCCGATTCTTCCAGAATCAGGCGGCGCTCGGCAGGCTTTGCGTTTATCACGGCGGTGACTTTGCCCTGTGAGACGATGGCAGGCGAATTGGCCCCGGCGACGGTGTCGGCAAAGAGAAGCTGGACATCTCGGGCGCGAACGGGACGGCCATTGATTCGATAGTCAGATCCTTGATCCCGAACGATCTTTCTTAGAATTTCGATTTCGTCTCCGGCGTTCCATGCGGCGGGAGCGCTGCGTTCCGCATTATCCAGAACAAGAGAAACCTCCGCCAAAGAGCGCGCGGGGCGGTTCGATGTTCCGGCAAAAATTACATCGTCCATCTCACCGCCCCGGATTTTCCGGGCAGAGCTTTCGCCCATCACCCAGCGCAGGGCTTCGACCAGATTGGATTTTCCGCATCCGTTCGGCCCTACAATGCCGGTTAGTCCGGTCTCAATATCAAGCTCGGTCTTCTCGACGAAGGACTTGAAACCCTGAAGGCGTAGTTTACGGAAATGAATCATTTTTTCGGAAGAACAGGCGGCGTTTCGGATTTCAAGAGTTTCTCAATCTCTGTCTTGAAGTCGTCGTAGGGCAACGCGCCGATGAGAGTAGATGCGCCATCATTGAAAACAAAAGTCGGAGTTGAGTCCACCTTCCATTTCTTCTGGGCGGCCTGCATGTTATCCATAATGCCTTTGGCCAGGTCTTCTGAATTGAGGCACTGGGCGACCCGTTCCGGGCTCAGACCTGCAAGTTTCGCGTTCTGTTGTAGAATCCCGGAGTCTTGTACCCAAGTCTCCTGAGTTGAAAACAAAAGGTCCACAAAATCAAAAAACCGGTCTTCGGGGAGGCAACGGGCCAAGAGAAGCCCCTCCAGAGCTGGCCTGTTGAGCGGAAAATCATTCATGATCAGGCGGACTTTGCCTGTGTCGACATAATCCTTCTTGAGCAGGGGAAGGATTTCCTTGTGGAAATGTGCACAATGCGGGCAGCTTAGAGAGCTGTTCTCGACAATGGTGACGGGCGCATCAGGGGCACCGATCGAGCGGGGGGAGAGGAGGGCATCAAGGTCCAGCGGCGGCGTAGATGTGGCCGCCGGGGTATTGGTTTGCGGAGTCGATTCCGCAGGGGACTGGGAGGGAGCCAGAGCAAAAAGCGCCAGAAGCCCGGCCAGAACCATAAGGGCAGACAGGGCGGTCAGGGTGTTTTTCTTTTTTGGCATCATCGAAAAAAAAGGCCTCTTGCTCTGGAATGGAAATGGAACGATACATTCTTTCTATCTGAAAAAAGTCTGTGTTTCCAGATTTTTCGTGAGGCCTCCGATTTGATCCACATGGGAAATGAGATGGCGATCAAGGGGTGTTGGTTGGATCGAAAACAATCATGTCAATTCGGTCCGCAGGTGTGCCCTTCCCGTCTTCTCCCAAGGCGCGAACATCAATTCGCGAGGGTGCGATCCCGTGTGAAACCAGATAGGCTCGAACGGCGAGGGCGCGCAGGAGAGAAACGCGCCGGGCGCTGCTCTGGCTGTCGTCTGCCGGGCTTGCAAAGGACTGGATCTGGAGACGCGCGTCCTTGTTTTTTTCCAGAGAAGACGCGATGGCCTTTTTGAGTCTGTCTGCCTGAACCGCTTCCAGATCAGCCTGGCCTTTCTTGAAAACGAGACTTTCCCGGTTGAAAATTTCAGGTTTTGCGCTGTGCTTTTCGACACGAGGCGGTTGCGCGGCGACAGGAATGGCTGGCTTTGGTCGAGACATGGCGGACGCAGCGGAAATATCTGCGGAAACAGGTGCTTTTTTCCCTTTTGAGTCGTCATATTCCGTTATGTCCATCTGTCCGCTGCCCGGGGCCATATCGGGTAGAGTATTGCCATAAGAAGCAAATTTTTTCTCCGGAGCGTGCAGGATCTCCTCTTCGGGAACAGGGGGCGTGGATCCTGCGAGAACTTCCTTCGAAACGGATTCGGCGGGAAGCGCAGGCATAAAATTGCGTTCGTTTTTCTGAGGTTTTGCGGTGCTCGGTAGCGTGGGGGGCATTTTGGTGGAGCCGGATGCAGATCCGGCGATCGTCTTAACGCTTTCGGGTTTTGCGGACGGAACGGGGGGATTTTTTTTGTTTTCCAGCCTGTCTCCGGGTTTGGTTTTCGGCAGTGGCGCGTCCGGCGTTTTCTCAGGCGGAGTCTGCGCCATGCGGGGAGCCGATTCGATAATCGGGTGAGAGAGTTTTAATTCCTTGTTTTCTTTGTTTTTTTTGAAAAACGTGTCTTTTTTGGCATCAGATGGGATGTAAGGCAATGCCAGTTTCTCAATCGGGCGAGAGAGGACGGGACGGTCCGGTGTGTCGAAAAGAGGCGGGGGCTGATAGTCTTCCAGTTCTCCCAAGACGGTTGTGTTGACCTCGATTTCAGGTCGTCTCTCGCTCTGGGCGTACGCCATACCAAAATGCCCGATGCCGGGCAGGCTCAGGCCAAAAAGGATAAGAAATGCCAAAAACCGAAAGGGCGTCATGCTTTTCCGGTGCTGTTTTGTCCAGTGTCCTTAAGGGGGACAGCATTCTTGATAATATCTTTCAGGGAATCATGCAAGAACGGGTTGCTGGCCATAATCCGCCCTGTTTTGAGCGGGTCGGAGCCGGTATGTGGATCACAGACAAAACCGCCGGCCTCTCGCACGATCAGGACGCCCGCCGCGCAGTCCCAGGCTTTGAGCTTTTCTTCCCAGTATCCGTCAAACCGTCCGGCGGCGAGATAGGCCAGATCCAGCGCGGCGCAGCCCAGATGTCGGAAACTGGCCGATCTGGACAAAAGGGATTCGAGTTGGGCCAGACACAACGGCGTTGCGCCTCGCGTGAGGCTGAAACTGCCCCCTGCGATCAGGGCATGGTCAAGGGTCCGGCGGCCCGAAACGCGCAGGCGGCGACGTTGAATCCATGCGCCCGTCCCTTTTTCCGCCCGGAACGTTTCATTTTTAACCGGATCGTGGACGAGCGCCGCGACGATTTCTCCTTTGTTTTCAAGGGCAATAGAGATGGCCCAGTGCGGCAGTCCATGCAAAAAATTTGCCGTTCCGTCAAGCGGGTCGATGATCCAGCGGTTTTCGGTGTTCGATCCGGCGGTTTTGCCCGATTCTTCGCACAGAAATCCATAGTCCGGGCGGGCTTTCCTGAGTTCATCCATAAGGATTTTCTCGGCCCGGCGGTCTGCGGCGGAGACAAAATCACCGGGGCCCTTCATCGAAACCTGAAGCTGCTCCACCTCGCCAAAGTCACGGATAAGAGCCCGGGCCGCTTTTTCCGCTGCCCGGATCATGATGGCCATTGTCGGTGAGGTGTTTGTAATCACAGTTTTTCCTTAATCCTTGGCGCGTTCGACATAGGTTGCATCTTCGGTGCGGACGACGACGCGGATTCCGGCTTCGATATGGGGGGGGACCATGACCCGGACGCCATTTTCCAGCATCGCAGGCTTGTATGAGGAGGAGGCCGTTTGCCCCTTGACGACCGGATCGGCCTCGGTCAGCAAAAGCGTGACCTTGTCGGGCAGGGAAACATTAAGTGGCACGCCTTCATGCGTTTCAATGGTCACAACCATTCCGTCCTGAAGAAAACGTGCGGGTTCGCCGATCACTTCTGCGGGGACGGCCATTTGTTCAAAAGTCTCATTGTTCATAAAGGTATAGGTTTCGCCATCATTGAACAGATACTGGAATTCCGCCTGTTCCAGACGGGCGCGCTCAACGGTTTCCTGCGTTCGGAAACGGATATTGTCCTTGGTCCCGGAGCGGATATCGCGCAATTCGACGTGAATCACGGACGCGCCCTTTCCGGGCTGCATGATTTCGCTTTTTGTGACGACCCAGAGCTTGTTGTTGTGGTCCAGCACATGGCCGGGGCGGAGTGTAATGGCGCTGACTTTCATGAATTACCTTCCAGGGGGTTGATTATTCTCGCGCAGGACGGCGGACCCGAGGGTCTCCAGCGCAGCCCGGATCCCTTCGTCTTCGATGCCTTCCAGCATCACGGATAAAGCCTTTTTCTGGTTTTCCGTCAAGGGTTTTCTGTATCGAGGCGGTGGGCAGACAGATGAATTTGCGGGCAGATGAACGAATTTTATGGAATCGACCAGGCGCTCACCAAAAATCCGGTTCATGCGTTCGAGCAGCAAATCCTGCTGGTAGACAAGGCGCGCCGCATCGGCGCTCGTGGCCCCGATTTCGAGGCAAACCCGCATTTTCTGGTCTTTGCCCTCTTTTCCGGCGCGGTGGCGGCGGATGGCGGCGGGAACGGCCCGGCCCGCAAATTCCGCGCCCACGATCTCGGGCCATTGCGTGACAATACGCCCCAGCAGGACATATTTCCGGCTAAAGGCCTGTTCCGCCACGTGCGGCAGGGCATGAGCAATGGGACGAAGCGCCATGACGGGGATCATATAGTTGTTTGAGTTATAAAAATCATACAGATTTTGCGGTCCCCCTGATTTTGAACCACGAAGACTCAAAGACACGAAGTTTTTGTTTTTTATCACATTCTTCGCATCTTTGAGTCTTCGTGGTGAAAAACCGGACTCTCTAATTCTGCACAAGGTTCAATTCAAAGGATCATACATCTCACGGGCGTGTTTGGGAACAGGGTTGATTTTTCCTGCCGGATTTTCCTTGCGCTGTTTTGGCAGAAACAGGACAATCGGTTCATGGATGACATGCGCCGTTATGTTCTTGATTGGTACGATGCCAACCGGCGGGTTTTGCCGTGGCGGGCGGCGGCGGGCGCGCGGATGGACCCTTACCGGGTCTGGCTGTCCGAAGTGATGCTTCAGCAAACCACCGTTGCGGCAGTCATTCCGTATTTTCTTAAATTTACAGAAAAATGGCCCGATGTGAACTCTCTGGCTGCCGCGCCGCTGGATGATGTTTTGCGGGAATGGGCCGGGCTTGGATATTATGCGCGCGCGCGGAATTTGCACCGATGTGCGCAGATGGTGGCGGATCTGCACAACGGAATTTTCCCGGCGGACAAGGATACGTTGCAGTCTCTGCCGGGGATCGGGGATTATACTGCCGGAGCCATCGCAGCGATTGCTTTTGATCGACCGGCAGCGGCCATGGACGGAAACATCGAGCGGGTTCTGGCGAGGGTTTTCAATATATCCGAGCCGCTTCCCGGCGCAAAGAAACCCTTGCGTGCCCTGGCAAAGACAATTTTTGAAGGGAATTCGTATCGCCCCGGCGATTTCGTACAAGGCCTGATGGATCTGGGTGCGACCGTGTGCACTCCTCGCGGTCCGAAATGCGGGCTTTGCCCTCTGGCGCAGGGGTGCGAGGGGCGCAAAAGCGGCGCGCCGGAAAGTCTTCCCCGCCGTACACCCAAAGCTGAGAAGCCCTCTCGCTATGGGCATGTGTACTGGATTACGGACGGGCAAGGGCGCGTTTTAATCCAAAAACGGGAGGATCGGGGCTTGCTTGGCGGCATGATGGGCCTGCCGACCTCGGAATGGAAGGCGGAGATTCCGGATCATTCCGCTTTTGGCAAAGAAAATCCATTGATCTCAGAGGGAAAAGTTCTTCACACCTTTACCCATTTCCATCTGACTTTGTTTGGACACAGGATTGATGCGGTGAACACAATCATTCCGATGAAGGGTTTTTCATGGGTCGCGGAGCAAGATTGCGCGGCCGCCATGCCCTCGGTTTTCCGCAAGGCCGTACGGCTGTTCAGGGCCCGCTGACGGGGTCCGGAACGCGTTTGCAAATCTGGACGATAGCCTTGATTCGATGAGAATCAGGGGGGTGGGGTCGTATGAATTTTTGAAGAAGGGTACAGGACTCTGAATTCGGGTAAGTAGAGGGTGAATTGTATAAATCCATTGCCATATCAAGAGGGCAGTTTGAAATCCTTACTCCTAATCGGTCTGCTCGAAATTCCTGCAGCTTTCTGACTGTTTTTTGAAGAAGATGGTGCCCAATTCCCAAAACAGGCATGGCCCAGACAAAGCCCAGAATGGGGCGCATTTCTTCCGGCCCGGCGGCAAAAGAGCCTATCAGCAAGACGGTTGCGCTATTGTATGTTGCCAATTCAAAGGCATGAAGGATATGGTTTCTTTCAGAATCCCTGTTTTTGATATGGCCGATTTCGTGGGCTAATGTTGTCAGTGTTTCCAGTGCTGTCGGGTTTTGGGCGTAATTCAATCCCATAATCACATTAACCCCGTCTGTGCAGGCGTTGTCCGGGGTCATCAGATGTTCGGAATAAAAAACCGGTGGTGGCTTGATTTTTACTTTTTCTGCCATTCTTCCTGCGTTTTCCGCCACTTCTTCGAATTGATTTATGAGAAATGAACCGTTCGTATAAATCTCTCGTGTTTTTGCGGATATCCGTCTTTCCTTAAAGAGGGCGTAAAAGGCTGCACCTGCATAGATTGTGGCACCTGTTGTCCCTGCTGCCAGCCATGCCGCGCCCAGACCCAATCCTCCGCTGGCTGCTGTGGCAAAGGCGATTTTGAGGCGATCCGCCATTTCCCGACGGCGGAATCGGTCTTCCCGGATTTCGAACATGTTTGTTTTCTCCCTGTTTTCGGCGGAGGGTAATCAGGGATAAAAATTATGTCAACTTAAGATTTCACCCATCTCCGGTGCAGCCAGAGCCATTGCTCTGGATTCCGGGTAATCCAGCCTTCAAGGAGGGTGTGGGCTTGTGCGATCACGTCTTCTATGGGGCGGGGCGCGCCATTTTCGTCAAAAACAGGCAGGGGATCGTGGACGATCAGGCGGAAATGCGCGCCGTTCGTCCGAATGATCTGGAACGGGACAATCGGACAGTTGTATTTTTGGCTCATCTGGACAAAGGCCGGGCTGGTCATGGCTGTGCGTCCGAAAAACAGGGCTGGCAGGCCTTCATTATATTTCTGGTCAATCAGAATGCCGGTAAAGCCTCCATCTCGCAGATGTTGAACGAGTTTTCTGATCCCAAACAGGGATTTGGAGAATGTTTTCAAGGTTCCGTTCAGACTCCGTGCACGCTCCAGCAAGGCCGCCGTTCCCGGATTGTTCGGAGCGCGATAGACGAGCCCGATCGGCAGATGTGCTTGAAAGAACAGCGCAGGTCCCATGATTTCCCAGTTGGCCAGATGCCCGCTGAACAACACGCCCCCGTTTTTGCTATTGTGTAAGACATCAAGTTTTTCAATATGCTCGATGCTTGTGTTCTCCCGCGCCAGACGGGTCAGGTGTGGATATTCGGCAATGATACGTCCCAGATTGTCCCACATTCCGGAAATGATGGCATGGGCGCGTTCTTCGGAAAAATCCGGAAAAGCGGCGCGCAGATGGTTCAATGCCTTGCGTGAAGCCGCCAGTCTTGGGCCTGCGGTTCGTCCGATCCAGCCGCCCAGATTCGACGCGGTTTCGGGGGTCAGAATGCGAAACAGGGCAAGCAAAAGGCTCAGAGAAAGAAATTCAAAAAAATAGCGGATTTTCTTCATGCAGGTTTCTGACGATTTTTCAGGGACTCTTTCAGGAAGTCCAGAATAGCCTTTTTCTCTTTTATCTCAAGAGTAACGGGAAGAATTGCGACCTGTGCCGCGAAATCGGGCGGCAGACGCAGGGCGTCTTTTTCAGTGGTCAGAAGGCGGGCATTCAACGCGCGTGCGCGGGAGATCAGGTCTTCAAGATCTTGGTTTGTATAAGAATAATGGTCTGGAAAAGGATGCCAGCCGACTAGAGAGAGGCCAAGGGATTGAATCGTCGTGCGGAATTTTTCAGGCCGTCCCAGTCCGGCAAAAGCCAGCCACCTCTGTGCCGGGTCAGGAGGATTCAGGGCGTTTAAGTGCGCGGTGAAAACAGGCTTACCGGGGGGCAGGCGATTCCGTATGGCGTGCGCGTCCTCTCCGACTATAACAAATGCATCGGCGCGGGAAAAAGCATCGTCCGGCGTTTCTCGCAAGGGTCCGGCAGGCAGAAGACTGAAATTTCCGAAGCCAGACTCGCCGTCGAGGACGAGAAAACTGATGTCCTTGAAAAGAGACGGATTTTGAAATCCATCATCCAAAATCAACAGATCCGCGCCTTGAGTTTTGGCGAATTCTGCTCCTGCACCCCGATTCCGGGAAATAATCGTGGGGGCGTGGCGGGCCAAAAGCAGCGGCTCGTCCCCTACGGCGCGGAAATCATGCCGGGCCGGATCCACACGCACCGGGCCGGACAGAGATCCTCCATATCCACGCGTCAGGAAAAACGGCGTATCTGCAAGGCCTTGATCGTGAATCAGGGAAAAGAGGGCAAGAGCGAGGGGAGTCTTGCCGCTTCCTCCTGCCGTCAGATTTCCTGCACACAGAACCGGAATTCCAACTCTGCGCGGCTGAGGACTGATGCGGCAGTGTAATTCCCGGCCTGCCGTATAGATCCATGAGAGCGGAGTTAAAAGGATCGTCCATGCCCGCGCGCGCGGGCTTTTCGTGTCGTACCAGAAGCCCGGTGTGCGAAAGACTCTCATGCGCGGATTTTCCGTTCGGATGGCGCGGGATTGAAAGCAGGCGCAAGAACCGGCTCAAGCGCATTCATGACTCTTTCAATGACGCCGTCCTGATCCTGTGCAAAGCTCCGGGCTTTGTCTTGCAGGGCGCTAAGGGTATTTGGGCTGGTCAAGAGACTTTCGAGCGTTTTTATAAAACCGGCTTCGTCATGCAGGGAAAGGGCTGCGCCCGATTCATCCATCAAGGTGTAAATCTGTGTCAGATTCTGGACCGCCGGGCCGTGCAGGACTGCGCAGCCCAGCCGCGCCGCTTCGATGGGATTATGTCCTCCGCCTCCATCCAGACTGAAGGACCGCCCCACGCATGCCACAGGCGCAAGGCGGTAAAATAGTCCCAACTCGCCCAGCGTATCGGCAATATAAAAGTCGTCCCGAGGGTCAGGGAGGGCGCCATCAGGACCGCGCAAACGGGCCTTTAGTCCGTGGCGTCTCGTGATATGCAGGATTTCGTCTCCGCGCTCCGGATGACGGGGGACCAGAATGGTCAAAAGACCGGGGACTTTCTCTCGCAAGGCCAGATGAATCCGGCATGCCAGATCTTCCTCGCCTGCGTGCGTGCTCGCGTACAGCCAGCAGGGACGCCCCGTCGTCGTCTCACGCAAGGTTTCAAGCGATTTCGGGTCGCAGGGCAGTGGCGCGGCGCTGAATTTCAGGTTTCCGGGTGCGGATACATTTTGTGCGCTAAGGGCCAGGAAGGCCCGGGCATCGGATTCGCTCTGGGCAAGACATACGGAAAATGCCCCCAGCAACTGGCGCGCGGTCTTTGGAAAAGCTTTCCAGCGGCGGGCTGAGCGAGGGGATAGCCGTCCATTGACAAGAGCCGCCGGGATTTTACGTGCCGACAAGGCCGAAAGCATGCAAGGCCACAATTCGGATTCCATCCACAAAACCGCGTCTGGCCGCCAGTGGTCCAGAAAGGCGTCAACCCATTCGGGGTGGTCAAGGGGGTAGAATTGATGGATCGCGCCGTGCGGCAGGCGCGTGGCCATAAGGGCTGCGGAGGTTAATGTTCCGGTTGTGACCAGAACAGGACAGGTCTGGTTTTTTTCCAGAATCTTTTCAATCAGGATCAGGGCGGATTGGGCCTCGCCTACGCTTGCTCCGTGAATCCAGACCAACGGTCCCGGTGGGCGAGGGTGTGTCGGTCGGCCCATACGCTCGCCGATTCGCGCCGGATTTTCCTTGCCCTTTTCCGCGCGGCTTGCCAGAAGAGAGCGCAGAAACGGCCCCCCGGCAAGACGAAGCAGAGCGCTGTAAAGGGTGATGAAAGCGGTCATGGTTTCCTTAATTCTCCGGCATGCAGGAGGAGGAAAGAGGGCTGGACCAGAATGGTGCCCCGTGCGCCCGGAGTGAGGCCGAAGCCCGGTCCACTTGAGTCCGGAAGCATCCGGTCGACCATTTGAACGCCGTCAAGCGCCGCGACTTGAGGGGCTTTCAGCCTCTCCAGATAGGCTTTGGCCGGGGTAGAGAAAAAACCTGTTGTCAGGAAAAAACCGTACGGGGCTTCTATCCCTGCCAAGGCACCCACAAAATCCCGGACTTCCCGTTCGCCCACAGCGTGACGGGGACTGTATTTCTTGGACTGGAATGCCATAAGAAAGCGCGGGTCTGGAACAGCTTGTTCGCACATAGCGCCGTATCCGTCGATTCCTCCATCAACGTTCCGGATTTTCTCCGTGATGTTGCGTTTCTCGCTGACCCGGACATGATGACAACCCTGATGGGCCAGAAATCCCACGCAGAACTGCTCGAACCCGTCGGGCGTAAGATTCCGGTAAAGCCACGCTGCGACATCTGACTTTTTGAAGGCTTTTTGCCAGCCGGTCCCGAGTTTCAAGGCTTCCAAAAGCGCCAGATCCTCTTTGTCTGGAGGGTAAAGAAGAGTCGGATTGCTGAGCGACCAGAGTTGTGTTTCGGGGTCGTAGAGAAGGATTCCTTCCTTCTTCATCTTCATCCGGGCGTCCTTCAAAAGGTCGCTGGCTGTCCCGATGGCGTTGAGCCTGCGCAAATTCTCATCCGAATCGAAAATCTCAGTGACCACATGAAGGGTGATGTCCCGTGCGGGGGCGCTTTTGTCCGGGCGGGAGTCGAGATACCGAAAAATCAGATTGCCAACAGTTTCTATATTACGCAGAATGTTTAGATAATGCCATGCGTCCGGGTGCAGATTATTGTCATAATATCTATCGCTTTCGTGTCGGGACTCGGTGGACGTGAACTCCCTGCCACCTTTCTTCTGGCCGCCGTTTTTCTTCCAAAGTCGCATCACAGAATGGTTTGTCCTGTTTTCTTCCAGTCCTCGACGAAAGTGGCCAGACCCTTGTCGGTCAGGGGGTGATTGTAAAGCTGGCGGATCACGTTCGGTGGGCAGGTTGCTACGTGCGCGCCGATTTTTGCGGCCTGAACGATGTGCATCGGGTGACGGACCGAGGCCACGAGGACTTCCGTGGGGAAGTCATAATTTTCATAAATTGTCATGATGTCTTCGATCAGGTCCATTCCGTCCGTCCCGACATCGTCAAGCCTCCCGACGAAAGGCGAAATGAAGGTTGCTCCGGCCTTGGCGGCCAGAAGCGCCTGAGCCGCCGAGAAACACAGTGTAACATTGACCATCGTTCCGGAATCGGACAGTTCCTTGCAGACCCTCAGGCCCGCCGGGGTCAAGGGGACTTTGACGGCCACGTTGTCCGCGATTTCGGACAGTTTCCGTCCTTCGCGAATCATGGTCTCGTAATCGGTCGCAGCGACTTCGGCGCTGACCGGCCCGGACACCACATCGCAGATTTCTGCGATCAGGGGCAGAAAATCCCGTCCGCTTTTGGCGATCAGGCTCGGGTTGGTGGTCACTCCGTCCAGCAGGCCCGTGCCAGCCAGATCCCGAATTTCCGCAATATCCCCGGTGTCTACAAAGAATTTCATCGCCCCTGTTCCTTTCGCATAGGTCTGCCTGATGGTTCAGACCTTAGCACCGGATGCGCTCCGTTGCACGCGAGAATCCAGATGAAAACACCTTGTTTTTATGTCAAATTTTTAGTCCGTTATCTTCTGTCGTACGATTCTCAGTTTGGCTTCCAGTTGAGCCGGGGAAAAAGGCTTGGCCATATAGGCGGTCACTCCGGAAGATTTTGCTTCAATCACCGATCCCATGTCGGCCCTCCCGGTCAGCATCAAAAATGGAAAGTCCGGATAGACAGACCGGACTTGGCGGAGCAGGTCAATCCCCGTCATGCCCGGCATGTTCCAGTCACAGATGATGGTGTTGATAAGATCCGGCGCAGAATCAATAAAAGTCAAGGCCTGCCGCCCGTCCGGCGCGTCAAAGATCTGGTTGATCCCGATTTCCACGAGCATGTTCCTCAGCATGGCCCGGACTTCTGCCTGGTCTTCCACGATCATGATTTTCAAGTCGCTTAAAGAACCTGTTTTTGTCTTTGTCATCATATCCCCCCGTGTTTTTTTAATGCCAGTGTCGCGCGGAATCTTCCGCCTGACTCAGGGCCTCTCCATCGCCTTCGCCCAGAAGCCCTTTGAGCATCAGCAAAAGATTTTCGTAGGAAATCGGTTTGGCCATGAAAAATGCGCCTTCCGGAAGCTCCACAGGGGCAAGCTGGCCTGTGGCCGGATAACCGCTCATGAAAATGACTTTTGTTTCCGGGCGCAGGGACAGGAAAAGTTCGGCGAGTTTGACCCCGTCGATTCCAGGCATGACCACATCGGTAATCAAGAGGTCGATTCTGCCTTCGTGTCCATTCTGAATCGCCAGAGCTTCGTTCCCATCGCGAGCGCGTAAGACTTTTAGTCCTATTTTTTCCAGAATATTTCCCAAAATCAACAAAAGATCCGGCTCGTCTTCGGTAATCAGAACGGTATAACCTTCGAACCGGATGGTGCCGGATTCAAACGTGACGATCTTTCGGGCCGCGGTTGGTTGTTTGTCTGTCAAAGGCAGGTAGACGGACATGGTCGTTCCTTCGCCGGGCGTCGAGACAACGTCAATAAAACCACCCATATTTTTGACCATGCCATGTACAACCGACAGGCCAAGCCCTGTACCTTTTCCCACATCTTTTGTCGTAAAGAACGGATCAAAAATTTTCTTCACCGTGGCTGTGTCCATCCCGCTGCCGGTATCGATAACGGAAAGTCGGGCAAAGGTTTTTTGCTGGTCTGTCGCTGGAATAATCGAGGGCAGGGATCCACGAGGGCATTCTGTGCAGACCACGGTTATCTTTCCTCCTTCTTTCATCGAATCCCGCGCGTTGATGACGAGATTCATGACAATTTGACCCACTTCGTCCGCTGCGGATTCCACGAACAGAGGAGTCGAGGAGATTTGAAAGTCAAGTCTGGTTTTCCCATTCAGAAGCGGCAGCAGCATGACTTCCTGATCTTTGAGAATCGCGGTTAGATCCAGAACGGCTTCAAGGACAATTTTGCGACGTCCGAAAGTCAGAAGCTGGCGCGTCAGGGATGCGCCTCGTTCTACCGCTTTTTGAACGCGTTCGAGATTGTTTTGAGAAGGATGGGTTTTATCGATTTGCCCGGCGGTCAGGCGTGTGTAGCCATCAATAATGGACAGAACATTGTTGAAATCATGCGCGATTCCACCTGCGAGTTGTCCTAGCGCTTCAAGCTTCTGGGACTGAAAAAATTCATTTTCCCGCATGCGCAGTTCGGTAATGTCTGTTAAAACGCCGATAAACAGATCCAGTTCTCCCCGGATGTTTCTCACGGGGGAAATACGAAAATTATACCAGTGGATTTTTTCTCCCGTGTTCTGATGGATTTCCACGCCGATCGTTTTGCCTTGCGCAAGAGCTTTGAGAACCGGTGCGGAGTCGTGATGCTCGTCCAGAGCGTCAAGTAGAAATTTCCATTCGTTTCCAACGATTTCCCTGCGAGGAATGCCAATTGTGCGGCACAGGGAATCATTGACGAAAGCAATGGGGTTTTCTGGAAGCTTTGGGTCGCTGATGACAATTCCGTTTGCAGAAGATTCCACGGCGGCGACGAGATCCTGATTCGCACGGGAAAGGCGGATCAATTCGTCTTCCCGTTTCTTTCGACTGGTGATGTCGATCAGGGTGACCACTGTTCCGGTCGAGGATTTTTGGGCTTGAGACAGAACATAGCGCCCGTCTTCAAGATGAAGGATTTCCCGGAATCCTCCGAGAAAGCGCTCGTCGGACGGACTCCGCCCGATCGCATTCTGAACGCCAGCATCGCCTTCCACGGAATGGTCGAACATGTAAATAAAAAACTCCTGAATAGTCTCCATCCTTTCGGGGCCTTCGGCCAGAGAGGGGATAAAACGGGGTGCTTCTCTGTTCGTCATGATGATTTGGCCTTTCTTGTCGAAGAAGGCCAAGCCATGAGAAGACGTATCAATGGCGCCCTCCAGAATTGCGGTTCTGTTTTTATGAGCCATGAATCGGGATCGGACGATAAAGGTATAAACCCCAAGCGCCACAAAGGAGCAAAGCGACCCCGTGAGAAGATAAAAAGTAAGGGAAAACATGACACCCGGATGTGATTTTTAAGGGCAAGCGAAAAAGAAAAAGAGGCAACGTGACGGCTGAGTATAGCTGAATCTCTGAAAAAAAATAACTGAAGGTTGTGTGCATCCGATTGTATTCACTTTGGATAGGGTCGCAAATTTTCCAGTGTTTTTGTTTCTTTGTGAATATGGTATATTCGCTCGAAAAGGGGATTCCCGATGCGATCTGATGCGGTGACTTTGTTCTGTGCAGGAATAGAAAAACGTCTCTCCTGTCCCTTTTTCGTCTCTGCGGGGATTGCGGGCATATCCGTTTTTTCTCTGCTGTCTGCGTTCACGGCGCAATATGCCTTTGGGCTTGAGCCCTGTATTTTGTGCCTGTATCAACGGGTGCCTTTTGTTCTGACAACGATTTTTGGTCTTGCCGGGCTGGTTCTGGCGCGAAAAGGGCGGGTGGGCGCCGTTTCGGGGATGGTGGGTCTGTCGGCGGCAGCTTTTGCGGTTAATGCGGGGATCGCCTTTTACCACAGCGGGGTTGAGCGGCACTGGTGGCGCAGCGCCTTTGAAGCCTGCCGGATCGGAGATTTTTCTGCAGACGATGCGCAGGGGCTTTTGGATAAAATCATGAAAATGCCGTCCGTTCCCTGCGACTCCATTCCCTGGGCGGACCCGGTTCTGGGGCTGTCCATGGCCAATTACAACGCGATGATGTGTGCCGGGCTTGCGCTGGGCTGCGCCCTGTGCGCGTGGCTCATTGCGCGTTGCGCGTCGCGATAACGGAGTCTACTTCAATCGCAGAAGTTCCTCGGTCATCTGGTCGGCGGTGTTGATAACTTTCGTTCCCGCCGAGAAGGCTCGCTGGGTGATAATCATTTTGGCAAATTCATCTGCAAGGTCCACGTTGGAATTTTCCGTGGTGGAGGGCTCAAAGAACCCGGCTCCGCCTCGTCCGGCTTCACGCAGATTTTCTTCGCCCGATTCTTCGGTTTCGGAATAGGCTGTTCCAGAGACTTCCTTCAGTCCGTTGACGTTGGCGAAGGTAATCAACGGGATTTTGTAAAGGGTCGCCGAGGCGCCGTTGGAAAATCGGGCGATGACTTCGCCGTCCCGATTGATTTCAACGCCTGTTCTAAGGCCCAGCTCTGCACCGTCCTGATCCGAGAAAATCACGCTCGATTCGCTCTGGAACTGGCTGAATCGTTCCACGTCGATCTGGAGATCCTGTGGATCGGAGCCGTTGCCCCAGTCGATATTGGTTAGATTGATCCGGATATTCCCGTTTGCATCCGGCGTAGCGTTGATGGTTCCGTCTCCGTTGAAATTCAGCAACCCTTCCGAAAGGGTCGAGCCATCGGGATGCAGGATGGTCATTTGCCACCATCCTTGCGTATTCGGGTTGTTGGCGTTCTGGAAAGCCGGAAAGTCTCCCTGAGTGGGATAGGGGTCTGTGGCAAGATAGGGGCCAGCGGTTGGGGCTTCCGCATCATAGGTGAAGTCCGCATCGCTGGGGTCTGCGATCATCTGAAGTGTATTGGCTGCCGTGAGCGGCGTCCCGGTCACGTTCGCCAGCGTGAACGTGTCCCGCACATCCGCGGCCTGAAAGACCAGACGTCCATTGTCGTTGATGCGCAGCTCCATTCGATTCGGGAAATCTGCATTGATTTCGTTGATAAGGTCCTGAACGGTCTGGACTTCATTGGCGGCTGCGGGCGTTCCGGCAACAAAAGTATAGGTTTGCGTAACCAGAGGTCCAGCAGCAGACAGGGGAACCGTGAGAGAAAACTGATTCCCTGCGGCGATAGCGGGCGTGCTGGTCCCGCCGACGAAGAGGTCGCTTCCCTCAAGCGCGGTCGCGCCGCTTGTCGCATAGGCCATCGGCCCCACGACTTTACGAAACTGAAGAGTCATGTCTTCAGATGCCCCCAGCGTATCGTAAACGCGCAATGTCCGGGAAAAATCCGGATTCTGGCTCCCGGGAATAGGCAGCTGGGAGGGAACAGTATAGGTGTGGGGGTTGTTCTCGGTTTCCGCCGCATTCAGGTTGATAGACATTTCTGCGACGTTTGTCGGGCGTGTTAGCCCGCCAAGAAAGGCCACGTCGGCAGGAACAAGGGATGTCAAATCTCCCTGAGCAGAAGGGAGATTTCCATCCGAGTCAATCGGCCAGGCATACAGAACAAATCCTGCCGTATTACGCAAAAGGCCCTGGGCGTCTTCACTGAAGGATCCGCTGCGGGTGTACAGATATTCCTGATCTGATGCGGTGCTGCGTTTGACGGGCATCATCCCGTTTCCGGAAACGGCCACATCGGTTCCGGAACTGGTTTGCTGGACCGGTCCTTGCTGGTTGACACGCTGGATCCGGCTCACGGCGACCGTTCCGGGGGAATAGCGTGTCAGGCGACCTTCGGATGTGACAAGGCTGTAAAATGCGGCTTCGGCGCGTTTGAAGCCGGTGGTGTTCACATTGGCGATGTTATTGGAAATGATCGCCATGGACTGGCTCTGGACGTTTAGGGACGAAACGCCCGTGAAAAGGGCTCCGAAAAGGCTCATGGTGGGTCTCCTTGGGTTGCTCTGTTTTCTCGGGGTTACTGGATCGTTGTGGTGCCTTGTGCGTCTGTCAGCTTCTCCTCTGGCGGGATGGCCGCATTGAGGATATTGGCCATGGGAACGGCGCGCTCTCCGATCAGAAGGTGAATGATGCCTTGCTGGGTTTCCACGCCGCGCACTCGGCCCGAAACGACGGTGCTGGAGCCAACGATTCCATCCGTATCGTCAAGGGCGTCGATTCGGACCGTATATGTCCCCTCGGGCAAGGGCGCGCCTCCGGTGCTTTTTCCGTCCCAGACAAAGGCATTCTTTCCGGAAACCGTTTTGCCTGGACCGGAATAGACGAGGGATCCGCTTTCATCGAGAATATTGACGGTAACGGTCCTGGCGGTGCTCTCCAGGGCATAATTGATCGTGGCGGGTGTGGTGCCGTCATAGGCGATTTCGTTGCTCAGGTAACTCACATCCAGCCCGACATATCCCAAAGAGGCGCTGAAGGCGTTGGAGAGCTGCATCTGAACCAGAGAATCGAGTTTCTGGTTGCTGTTGATTTGCTGTTCCACGCCTGCGAAGGACACCAGTTGTTGCGTAAACTGGTTCGTGTCCATGGGCGAGAGAGGGTCCTGATTCTGGAGCTGTGTCGTCAGCAATGTCAGGAACTGGTCGAAATCCTTGGCCAGAGAAGCCACCCCGGTTGTGGTTTTCTGTTGTTGCTGGACGACGGTGTCGATCGTTGTGATAGCGGAAGCCATGGGATGTTATCCTTTCTGTGCTTTATACATAGAGGTCATAGCGCTGTGCGCCGGTGTAGGGGTCGATGAACCAGTCCATACGGGTTTCAATCAGAATTGCGTCCGAATCCTCGCCGGATTGTCCCGATGCGCCGCCATAGCCGCCATCTGATCCGTTGCCACGATTCTGATCGAATGCGCCGCCGTCCTGCGCCAGTTCGAATTGAACGGACTCGCTGCCCGCATCGAATCCGGCGTCCTGCAGGGCGCGGTCAAGAAGGTGGGAGTCGCGCTGGAGCAGGGCCAAGGCTTCCGGTTTTTCAACGCTCAACACTGTTTTGATGGATCGGTCCTTACCCATTTCCATCCGGACCGCGACCCGCCCCAGATCGGGCGGTTCAAGATTCAAGGTTACGGTCTTTGTCTCGCCGCCCTGCGCCGTGCGGATTATGGCTGCCGCGACGATCTGGCTGGCCGGGTGTGCGCCGTTCATGACGCTTTGGCCGATGGCAGAGGGCAGGGGGGATGTCGCCGTTGGGCCTTGCGCGCTCATTGGATTGGTCAGACGTTCCAGCCATTGCGTGAGCGCGGAATCAGGGCTAAGGGTTGTTCCGACCCCGGATAGGCCGCTGATTTCTGAGGAAAATCCGGACAGGGCTGCCGTGTCGGGCTGTGAACCTTTTGGCGTGCCGGAATTTGTCTGGAGGGCGGCCCCCGGAGCGTTCGTTGCCAGAGTTATTTTCGCGGTCGAGGCGGGCAGATTCGCGCCATCGGCGAGCATATCGGCAAAGCGCAGGTTTCGGGTCTCTTTTCTGTCAGTCCGGTTTTCCTCTACGATCCGGGCGATGGTCCGGGCCAGACTTAAGGCGGGCGCGTCTGCGGCGGCACCGTTCGCATCGTCCGGTGATGCCAGATTGACGGTGTTTCCAGAAAGATCCTGCGGTCCGGCGATTTTTCCTTCCGGGACGGGGGCTGGCTGGTTCTGGGACAAAAGGGCGGCCAGAAAAGCGGCATTGGTCTGATTATCTGTTTCTTCCGCGCGTGAGATTTTGTGGACCAGACTGGCGATCTGTTCGGGTGTGAGATTGGCGGACAGAAGAGAAGCCAGAGCCGATTCGGCCCCTGCTTTTTCACTTTGAAGAGGGGCGGGAGCGTCCGGGGTTTGCCCGGGAGCGAGCAGGGCATTGAGAAGGCCGGCGATGATATCGCTCCGGGCCGTGTCTGTTCCCTGATCCTGAATGGTCTGAAGTTGTGCCAGAATGTCTGCGCTGGCTTGCTTGTCGCCAAGAAGGGCGGTGAGGGCATCCTGTATATTTTCATATTTCCCGGACTCAAGTCCCGCCGCCAGATCGTTCAAAAAGGCTTCCAGACTTAAGGTCTTGCCCTTTTCTGTCGATGCGTTCGCGCCTGTTCCGGACGCATCCTGCGTTCCGGTCAGGGCCTCTTGCGAGCCATTGATCTTCTGGCCTTGAGTCAGGTTGGCCAGAAGAAAATCCAGGAATCCCGCCGCGCCGGACAGGTTAGAGGCGGAAAAGGCACCGGCCTGAATCGCGGCATGAGATGTGCCGGGGGCGGTGCGGGTATAAAAGGCGCTGACATCCATCGTTTTGCATCCTTCTCGTTGAATAATTCAGGCGGATTCGCTGATTCCCATGGACAATGCGCGTTTTGTATCGGAGCGAATCTGCCCGGCGGCGGAGTACGAGACCCGGCTCTTTTCTTCAGCAGCGCGCCGGGCGTGAGTCATGATGCGCTCACTCAGGCGGTTCATGCTCCGGCTTGAACGCTCAATGGCCATGCGATTGCGCCGGACCGTTTCGGCCATCTCGATCCGCAGGGACTCGAGCTTTGCTTTTGTAGCCGGATCAAGGGGGGTTGCGTTTTCATGTCTGGCCGCGGCAACATCCACAAGAGCGCTGTGCCAGCTTTTTGCCATATCTGCTTTGCGATCCTGAAGGGCGAAAAATCCGGGAATGTCTGATTGGGACAGGGCAAGCGTTTCCGTATCCAGAATCATGCGCAACTCTGCCGTCCGCTTCTCCATGGCCTGCAAAAGCGCTTTCGTGTTCGTTGCATGCGGGGTTTCCGGCGTGGCCGGGTGAGTTTTGCGTTTTGACGTCATTGGGTTTTTCCTTCCTGCATGCGAAGCATTTCAGCCTTGACCTGATCGGCAATACCAAGCTGTCCGGTTTTTGAAATGATTTTTCCGTATTCCGAGAGCATAAGACTCTGGAACATTTCTTCGCCCTTGCCGCCGCCAAAGGTGGCATCGGGCTTGATCCCCTCGAACATGGGCTGGAGCATCGCGGAGACGAAGACCGCCTCAAATTCCCGCGCGGCTTCCTCAATCTTCCCGGCATTTTTTTCCTGCCCGGCGGCCCGGAGGGCCGAGACGCTTTTTTCTACTCCGGCATCCGATGTGCGGGCCAGAGACAGGGCGGTTTCAGCGGTCATGGACAAAGAAGACATAATCGGATCAAACCCCCCTTTCTTACATCGACTGGATATCGGCCTGAAGGGCGCCGGACGCCTTGATAGCCTGTAAAATGGTGATGGTGTCGCGGGGCGACACGCCCATGCGGTTCAGGCCCGTGACGAGTTCCTCCAGCGTCACGCCGGTATCCAGAATCCCGAGTTTGACATCGTCCCCCTGATTGACAGACACATCCGTGCGCGGCACCACAACGGTCTGGCCGCCGGAGGCAAAGGGGTTGGCCTGCGAGACCTGCGCCGATTCCGAAATCTTGATGGTCAGGTTGCTCTGGGCAATGGCCACGGGTGAAATCCGGACGTCTGCACCCATAACGATCACGCCGGATTTCTCGTCAATGACGACTTTGGCGATCTGGTCGGGTTCGACGGGGAGCTGCTCAATATCCGTAATCAGGTCAACGAGCGTTCCCTTGTACCCCGCCGGTTTCTTGAGGAGCACTGTTCCGGGGTCCGTCGCGCTGGCTGTCTCTACGGACAAAAACCCGTCGATTGCCCGCGCAATCCGGCGCGCCGTGGTGAAATCGGGGTTGCGCAGACTCAGACGTACCTGACCCATGCTGGCCAGATTAAAGTCGATTTCCCGCTCGACAATCGCGCCATTGGCGATCCGTCCGGCGGTGGGAATGTTGCGGACCACGGTTGCGGACTCGCCCTGAACCGAGAATCCGGAAATGGTAATCGGCCCTTGCGCCACGGCATACACCACGCCGTCCGCGCCGAGCAAAGGAGTGACAAGAAGCGTCCCGCCCTGAAGGCTTTTCGCATCGCCCAGCGCCGAGACATTCACGTCAATCCGGCTTCCCTGCGTGGTAAAGGGGGGCAGGGTGGCCGTGACCATAACGGCGGCGACATTCCCCGTATTGAGGTTTTCGCCCCGGACATTGACGCCCAGCCGCTCCAGCATCGCAATCAGGCTTTGTTGCGTAAAGGGCGAATTGTTCAGCTTGTCGCCCGTGCCGTTGAGCCCTACGACAATCCCGTAACCCACCATCATGTTGTCGCGCACGCCCTCGATATTCACGATATCCTTGATGCGCGAGGTGCGGGCCTGTGCGGGAACGAGGGGCAGGAACAGGGCAGCAATCAGACACAGCGAAAGCCCAAAACTCCACGCCGCAAGGCGGCGGGGCAGGGGGGCAACACGTGTTTTCGGCGTTTTTCCGGACATGATAAATTTCTCCGGAAAAACACCATGCGAAAATCGTGCCAGAAGAAGAGGGGGAGAATGCAGGGAAAGGGATGTGTAAAAGGATGAGAAGGGAAAAACACGAAATTTCCTGCCTGCATTTTTTGCCGGGTTAGGGTACAATGAGAACGTACATCCTTCATTGCTCCGGAGTTTTTGTTTTATGAAAATAGAAGGGCCTTCCGGGCCGAAATCCTCAACGCCCACGCGCCGAACCGGGAAAGCGTCCGGTTCCGGCGGGTCTTTTGACGCCCTGATCGGCGGGGCGGACGAGGCATCCGGGGCGGCACCAGCCCAGTCCTCTTCGGCCATCGCGCGGGTAGATGCGCTTTTGACCATTCAGGCCGCCGAAGACCCGGCTCAGGGTGCCGCGCGCAAGCGCATGCGAAAGCGCTCCGAATCTGTTCTCAAGGCGCTGGATAGTATCCGCCTGTCGATGCTGGGGGGGAACCTGACGGTTGGTCATATGATCGACGTGGCGGATCTGGTCGCTGCGCACCGGGAGAAAATCGGAGACCCTCAACTGGCCGCCATTATGGATGAAATCGATTTGCGGGCGCAGGTGGAGTTGGCAAAGATGCGCAAGGCTTTGGATGAGGCCTCAGATCAGAGGCAATCGGAATGTGTATAGGATTTTCGGGCTTGCCTGATGCTCTTGCCCTCCCTATATTCTTTCCCTGTCGCGTGGAAGTAATATCAATAATATATCAAGGAAAATCCAGATGACTTCAATCAATAGTGTGATCGTCCCCCCGGACTACGATCCGAAAAAAGACAAAAAAGACTTTATGAATCCCGTTATGCTCGCATATTTTCGCGATAAACTGATTAAGTGGCGCGAGGAGTTGCTGCGGGAATCCTCGGAAACCATTCGAAATACGCTACAGGGGACGGAGCTGCAAAAGCCCGATCTGACCGACCGGGCATCCGAGGAAACCGACCATGCGCTGGAATTGCGGACCCGGGATCGCGAGCGCAAGCTGATTTCCAAAATCAACGAAGCCTTGATGCGGATTGATGATGGGTCTTATGGATACTGTGAGGAAACCGGCGAGCCGATCACGGTCGCCCGCCTTGATGCCCGCCCCATCGCGACCTTGAGCATCGAAGCTCAGGAACGCCACGAACGCCTCGAAAAAACCCATCGGGATGAGTAGAATTTTGGCATTGTGCCTCTTGCCTTTTTTCTTGTTCTTTTCGGGGGAGTCCTTATAAATCGTAGGGAAACCGACTGGAAAGAGGCGCGTCATGACCCAGAGTAAAAATAATTCGCAATCTTCATCTGACGGGGCGGATCTCTATAAGTCCACGGTTTTCCTTCCGAAGACCGAATTTCCGATGCGCGGCGAGTTGCCGAAGAAGGAGCCGGAAATCCTGAAAAAATGGCAGGATATGGATCTGTATGCTGCCTTGCGCCGGAACTCTTCGGGTCGGGAGAAATTCATTTTGCATGACGGGCCGCCTTATGCCAACGGAGATATCCATATCGGCCATGCGGTCAACAAAATCCTCAAGGACGTCATCAACCGGGCGTGGCAGATGAGCGGGCGCGACGCGCCGTACGTGCCGGGGTGGGATTGTCATGGTCTCCCGATTGAGTGGAAAATCGAGGAGAAATACCGCGCCAAAGGGACGGACAAGGACTCGGTTGATCCTCTGGCGTTCCGCGCCGAGTGTCGGGCTTTTGCGGCCGGGTGGGTAGAGGCCCAAACAGCGCAGTTCCAGCGTCTGGGCGTAACGGGGGACTGGAAAACGCCCTATCTGACCATGACCAGACCTGCCGAAGGCGCGATCGTTCGGGAAATTCATAAATTCCTCAGCAATGGCCTTTTGTACAAGGGTGTCAAGCCCGTCATGTGGTCTACGGTGGAAAAAACCGCTCTGGCCGAGGCCGAGGTCGAATATCACGAGCATAAATCCACGGCGATCTGGGTGAAGTTTCCGATTGTCAAGGCCGCCGATCCGGACCTTGTCGGCGCGAATATCGTCATCTGGACGACCACGCCCTGGACCATCCCCGGCAACCGCGCCATCGCGTTCGGGCAGGGTATTCAATATGGCGTGTTCAAGGTCACGAAGTGGAAGGAACCGTCCGAAGGAAAATCGGTCGGCGAACGCCTGATCGTCGCGCTGTCTCTGGCCGAGTCCGTGAAGGAAAAGGCGGGGATTGAGGAGTGGACGCCAGACTACTATGACGGTTTTCTGGGTGGCTTGGTCTGTCACCACCCTTTGCGCGGCATCGGCTATGATTTCGATGTTCACGTTCTGGATGCCGATTTCGTCGCCGAGGACACCGGAACCGGATTCGTTCACATTGCGCCGGGACATGGGCAAGATGACTATGATTTAATTCGGGGTTACAATCTTAATTGCCGTGCTGAACTCTATGGCCCTCAGATGGATGCAGAGGGAAGACTCGCGCTCTCAGAACCCGCCCATCCCGAAAACATCATCCCCATCGAATCCGCGATCGACGGCGAGGGGTACTACACGGATAAACATCCGGCCTTTGCGGGCAAGCAGGTTTTTGCAAACGAGCTGTTCAAGGCTCCGGACCGCGACGCCAATATCGCGGTCTTGAAGGCTCTGGCCGAGTCCGGGGCTTTGCTGGCCAAGCAGTCCTTTCGCCATGACTACCCGCATTCGTGGCGCTCGAAAGCTCCGGTCGTTTTCCGCACGACACCCCAGTGGTTTATTGCGATGGATTGGATACCCAGTTCGGCACCGGCTCCTGCTGGGAAGATGGAGAGAAGTCAGACCTTACGGGAACGCGCACTCTCATCCATCTCTCAAACCAACTGGTTCCCCGCCCAGGGTAAAAACCGCATCCGGTCGATGGTGGAGGGGCGCCCCGACTGGTGCATTTCGCGCCAGCGCGCCTGGGGCGTGCCGATTGCCATTTTTGTCGATAAGAAAACCGGGGAGCCCTTGCGGGATGAATCCGTTCTAAGCCGCATTCAGGCGATTTTTAAAGAGGAAGGATCGGATTCGTGGTGGGCGCGTCCGGCCAGCGATTTTCTGGGCAAGCTTAACCCCGAGGATTACGAACAGGTTTTCGATATTGTTGATGTGTGGTTCGAATCCGGTGCGACGCATGCGTTCGTTCTTGAGGAGCGGATGGAATTGTGTTCTCCCGCCGATCTGTATCTGGAAGGGTCCGACCAGCATCGCGGATGGTTTCAGTCCTCGCTGCTCGAATCCTGCGGCACACGCGGGGACGCGCCGTTCAAAAACGTCCTGACCCACGGGTTCGTTCTGGACGACAAGGGACATAAAATGTCCAAGTCGCTTGGCAATGTCGTTGATCCCCTTGAAACCATGAAAGAACACGGTGCGGATATTCTGCGCTTGTGGACGATGACAGTCGATTACGCCGAAGATTTGCGTCTGGGAAAGTCCACTTTCAAGGGCGTTGGTGACGTCTATCGCCGAATCCGGAACACATTTCGTTTTCTGCTCGGCGCGCTGGAGGGGTTTACGGAGGCCGAACGGGTGCCGCTGACGACGAAGGGGGATTTACAGAAAGCCCCGGAGCTTGAGCGCTATATGCTCGAACGGCTTGCGTTTTTGGGGCGTGACGTCATCCCAAATCACATCAAGCTGTTTGAATTTAACAAGCTTGTCAGTGTCTTGCACGATTTCTGTAACAATGACCTGTCGTCGTTCTATTTCGACATTCGCAAGGATCGCCTGTATTGCGACACGCCCGGCCTGTTCGAGCGGCGGGCGACGCGAACCGTCATGGCGCATATTTTTGAACATCTCGTGACGTGGTTCGCACCGATTTTGCCCTTTACCACCGAAGAAGCGTGGAGCCACCGCCCGCCCGGTGTGTTCGAAGAAGCCGAAAGCGTGCATCTGAAGACATTTCCGGAAACGCCAAAGGTTTGGTCGGAAGAAAAATCGGACGATCCGCTGTTCCAGAAGTGGGGCGCGATCAAGTCCGTCCGGGCCGTTGTTCTGGGTGCGCTGGAAATCAGGCGTCAGGATAAAACCATTGGTTCATCTCTGGAGGCCGCTCCCGTGATTTACGTCGGGGAAGAAGTCTGGTGGAAAAGCCTTTCGGGGCTGGATATGGCCGAGTTGTGCATCACCTCAGGGGTGCAGATTCGCAGGGAGGCTCCGCCCGAAGAGGCGTTCGTTTTGCCGGGTGTCTCCGGTGTCGGCGTGGTGTTCGAGAAGGCCTTGGGCGAAAAATGCGTGCGGTGCTGGAAAGTCCTGCCCGAAGTGGGATTGGACCCGGAGCATTCCGATATCTGTCCCCGCTGCGCCGACGCGGTCCGGACGCACGCGAAAGACGAAAAGGCGGCGTAAAGTCTTCTTTTTTCGCCTTTGTAAAAATCCTCGTGGAAATCCTGTCTTCTCCCCTTGGCGGGCGGAGAAAAAGCCTATATCAATGGGGCGATGGCCGTTGATAAATCCAGTCCTGCTGCATGTGTGCGCCCCGCCTTGATGCGTCTGGTGGCGCTTTCGGTTGCCCTTGATATTGTCATCGCGGATCAGGTCAGCAAATGGGCCGTTCTGGAGTGGATCGTGCGTCCTGCGGCGGGGGCGGGGGAGTCTCTGGGGATTTTCGAATGGCTTTTGTCGTCCGAACGTCTCCCCTATGTCCGGGTTGAGGTCTTGCCGTTTTTCAATATCGTCATGGTGTGGAATCAGGGGGTCAGTTTCGGGATGCTGGGTGGGGGAGTTGCTCCCGCTGCTCTTGTCGGTCTGGCTTTGTTGATTACCGGAGTTTTCGGTGTGTGGCTAACGCGCACCACGCGCTGGGTGGATGCGCTGGCGTGCGCCCTCGTTATTGGAGGGGCGGTAGGAAATATCGTGGATCGTCTACGATTTGGGGCGGTCGCTGATTTTCTTGACATTCATGTGGCGGGATATCACTGGCCTGCCTTTAATCTGGCGGATTCGTGCATTACGCTCGGGATCCTTGTGGTTCTTTTTGACGCTCTGTTCCTTGCGCCGGGGCGGGGCAGACGAGAGGTGGTTTCATGAAAAACCCTGTGATTTACGCTCTTCTTTCTCTTCTTGTTCTGGCCGGATGTTCGGGGGCCAGGGATCGTCTGGGTCTGTCCAAGGCTACGCCGGATGAATTCGCAGTGGTTCGCCGGGCGCCGCTGGAAATGCCTCCCGATTACGCCTTGCGTCCTCCTCGTCCCGGCGCGCCAAGGCCGCAGGAACAGACTGCGGTGGATGCGGCGCGTGCAGCGGTTCTGGGTCGAACTGATAGATCCGGAGGAGCGAGCGCCGCAGAATCGGACCTGATTCGTACGACAGGCGCGACAAATGTTCCGTCGAATATTCGCGCGAAGGTGGATGCAGAAGCATCTGAGGATTCGGATGGCGATGTCTCCGTTCTTAAGAAAATTGCCGGAATCGGTGGGGACCCGGCACCAGAAGGCAAGGCGATCGACCCGGTTGCCGAAGCCGCTCGCCTGAAAGCCCAAAAAGCAGCGGAGGCAAAAAAGTGAGGCGATTGCATTTTGTTTTTATTGGTTTTTTGGCCTGTCTGTCCTTCATCCTTCCGGCTTACGCTCTTTCGGAAAAAACACAGGCTATCCCCGTTGTTTCACCGGTTTCAGCCCCTCCTGAAAAAGTGTTTAATGCGGAGGGGTTTACGCTTGAAAACGGGATGCAGGTTGTCGTTATACCGAACGATCGTGCGCCGGTGGTGACCAGCATGGTCTGGATCAAGGCCGGATCGGCGGATGAGCCATGGGGCCGTTCCGGAAGCGCTCATTTTTTTGAACATCTGATGTTCAAGGGCACGCCTTCGGTGGGACCTGGCGAATTTTCAAAAACCGTCCGGGCGCTGGGCGGGAATGACAACGCCTTTACGTCTTATGACTATACCGCCTATTTTGAGACGGTTTCTGTCGAGCATCTGGAAAAAATCATGGCGATGGATGCGGACCGGATGCAAAATCTGGCGCCGCCGCCCGATCATTTTGATTCCGAACGCAAAGTCATTCTGGAGGAGCGGCGGGAGAGGACAGACAACGACCCGGCGGCGAAGTTTGGCGAGCAGCTTCGCGCGGCACTCTATGTCAATCATCCCTATGGTCGTCCGGTGATTGGCTGGCTTTCGGAAATGGAAAAGCTCAATTGGACAACGGCAAAGAAATTTTATGATAAGTTTTACGCTCCGAACAATGCGATTCTTGTCGTGTCCGGCGACATGACTGCGGAACGTCTGCGGCCTTTGGTGGAAAAGACGTACGGTGCCTTGCCGCCCTTGAAGAAAGCGCCCTCGCGCAAGCGTCCGGAGGTGCCGCCTTTGATGGGCGCGCAGCTTCTGACCTATCGTGATCCTGCGATCCGCCAACCGGTCTTGCAGCGCCTCTATCGTGTGCCATCATGGCGTCAAAGCAAGCAGGAATCCCTGGCTTTGGAGGTTCTGGAAGAAATTCTAAGTGGCGGGCCGTCCACGCGGCTTTACAAGGCTCTGGCCGTGGACAGCAAAAAAGTCAGCAGCGTTTCGTTTTCCTATGATGCGCAGCGATGGGATCATTCGGAATCCCGGTTTTCTGCTGCGGCCTTGCCCGGCGTGAAGCTGGAAGAGATCGATGCAGCCATTGATGCTGTTTTGCGCGCCCTTATTAAAACAGGGGTTCATGCCGACGAATTGCGCGCGGCAAAGGACTCGTTGAAGGATGGAGCCGTCTACGCCCGAGATTCTCTGACCGGTCCGGCCATGATCGTGGGGCAGGCACTGGCCACGGGGGCGAGTCTGGAGGATGTGGAAACATGGCCCGCCCAGATCGAAAGTGTAACGGCAGCGCAGGTTCAGGATGTGGCAAAAAAATATTTCAATCCTGACGATCCGTTCCTGCCGATGCATGTGACGGGATACTTGATGCCGGTTCCGGGGGAAGTCAAATGAGAAATTATGCCAACATCAGAATAGGTTTCTTTCTGTTCCCCTTTTTTCTTGTGTCTTTTTGTTTTTCCGTGGCTGTTTTTGCACGGGACAGATTTCTGGACATAAAAGAGGTAAAAACAGAATCGGGTTTGAGTGTCTGGCTGGTCGAAGATCACCGCGTTCCTGTGATTTCGGTTGATTTTGCTTTTCGCGGAGCCGGGGCGTCGATTGATCCACAGGGAAAGCAGGGGCTTGCACAACTCGTATCCAACACGCTCGACGAAGGGGCGGGGGATCTGGATGCGCAGGCATTTCAGAAGACCCTGCGCGATTTGTCTGTTTCCCTGTCTTTTTCCTCAAGCCGGGACCACTTCTATGGTACCCTTAAGACCCTGACGCGCAATCGTGATCGTGCCGCAGACTTGATGTCGCTGGCTTTGACCAGGCCGCGTTTTGATGCCGAGGCGGTGGAACGTATGCGTGCGGCAAATATTTCCAGAATCAAATCATCTTTAACCGATCCGGACTGGATGGCGGCGCGGATCATGAATGATGTTGCTTTTGCAGGCGATCCCTACGCGCGTAACAGCGGCGGAAGCTTGTCTACTTTGGCCACGATTACTCCGGAGGATTTACGGAATTTTGCGGGAACCTATCTGGGGCGTGATCGTCTGGTTATTGCAATAACGGGTGATATCAAGGCTGCGGACGTTCCGGCCTTTCTGGATCGTCTGTTCGGGGGGCTTCCTCCGGGAGCTGCCATGCGAGGCTTGCCTGACGTTCCGATTCAAGGGGGGGGGACGGTTACGGTTTTTCCGCAGGATATTCCGCAGAGTGTCTTGAGCATCATGCAGCCCGGAATCAAGCATACGGATCCGGATTACGACGC
Source organism: Rhodospirillales bacterium (assembly GCA_020638285.1). GTDB lineage: Bacteria > Pseudomonadota > Alphaproteobacteria > Micavibrionales > Micavibrionaceae > JACKIV01. The sequence goes on from JACKIV010000004.1 coordinate 205,892, forward strand.
CGCAGTGGTGATGAATTTCATTCTGGGCGGGAGCGGGTTTGGTTCTCGCCTGACCGAGGAAATCCGTGAAAAGCGGGGATTGACCTACGGGATTTATACGGGGCTTTTGACCATGGACCGGGCGCAGGCCCTGACTCTGTCCGGCTCAACCGAGAACAAAAACGCAGGTCAGGTTCTGGATCTGATCCGCGCCGAATGGGCAAAAATGCGAGAAGTGCCTGTTGCTGAAAAGGAATTGATGGATGCCAAGTCGTATCTGATTGGCTCTATGCCTTTGGCTTTGAGTTCTACGGATGCCATATCGGGGTTGTTGCTGGGGCTGCGTCTGGACGGGCTTCCCATTGATTATCTTGATAAAAAAGCAGAAAAAGTCAATTCCATAACAGTGGGAGATGTGGCGCGGGTTTCCAAAAAACTTCTGGACCCGGCGGCATTAAGCGTGGTACTTGTCGGGCGTCCGGAAGGGATTACGGCAACAAAAACCCTGGAGAAGCTGCCTGATGTCGAATAGCCCCAAGATGCTTTTGTCCTCCACCGCTTTGATACAAACACCTGAATGGAAGGCGCTTTCTGCCCACAGGGCGGAGATGGATGGCGTTTCGATGCGCGATCTGTTCACCCGGGATTCTCATCGTTTCGGGAAAATGTCCGTCGGAATTCCAGGGCTGTTCGTCGATTATTCCAAGCATCGGGCAACGGAAGAAACCTTGCGACTTCTGACAAATCTGGCGCGCAGCCGGGATGTGGAAGGCTGGCGCGACCGGATGTTTTCGGGTGAGAAGATCAATACAACCGAAGGGCGGGCTGTTCTTCATACGGCTTTGCGCGCGCCGAAAGAAGCCAATATCCGCGTGGATGGTGAGAACGTCATGCCATTCATTCGGGAGACTCTGGAAAAAATCCGGGTCTTTACAGAATCCGTACGTGTCGGAGAGTGGACGGGATTTACGGGCGCGCCGATCCGCGATGTGGTGAATATCGGAATCGGCGGGTCAGATCTTGGGCCTTATATGGCCTGTGAGGCGCTCAAGCCTTTTGCTGCCCCGAATCTGACGATGCATTTCGTCTCTAACGTGGACGGAACGCACATGGCGGAGGTCCTGAAGAAGGTTCATCCCAAGACGACTTTGTTTGTCGTCGCATCCAAGACCTTTACAACTCAGGAAACCATGGCCAACGCCTCTATCGCAAAGGCGTGGCTTGTTGATGCGCTGAAAAACCCGGCCTGCGTGGCCCGGCATTTTGTGGCTCTGTCGACCAATGCAAAAGCCGTGACAGAATTTGGAATTGATGAAGCCAATATGTTCCCTTTTCGGGAATGGGTCGGCGGACGTTACAGCGTCTGGTCCGCCATTGGGCTTTCGGTCGCCCTGTCAATCGGGTTCGATAATTTTCAGAAGTTTCTGGATGGCGCACAAGCCATGGACGCGCATTTTCGGACGGCTCCTTTGGAGCAGAATATCCCTGTGATTCTGGCGCTGCTTGGCGTCTGGTACCGGAATTTCTGGGGTATGGAAAGTTATGCAGTTTTGCCTTATGAGCAATATCTGCACCGTTTTCCGGCCTATCTCCAGCAATGCGACATGGAGTCCAATGGGAAATCCGTCGATCGGGATGGCGTGCGCGTTGATTATGCCACCGGGCCGATTCTGTTCGGCGAACCGGGAACGAACGGTCAACACGCATTTTATCAGTTAATTCATCAGGGTACGTCTGTCATCCCGTGTGATTTTATCGCGTGCCGTGAGACGTATAATCCTCTGGGAGATCTGCATAAATTGCTGTTGGCGAATTTTCTGGCCCAGCCTCAGGCATTGATGCAGGGGCGCACCCTCGCCGAAGCCGGAGGCAACCCGCAGAAAGTTTTTGAAGGCAATCGCCCTTCGACCAGCATTTTGCTTGATCGCCTTGATCCTTTCAGTCTTGGCATGCTGATCGCCTTGTACGAACACAAGGTTTTCGTGCAGGGAATTATTTGGAATATCAATTCCTATGACCAGTGGGGCGTGGAATTGGGGAAGGTTCTGGCGGGGAATATTCTGGATGTCTGGGACGGAAAAAAAGATACGTCGAGTCTGGATGGTTCCACGGCGGGGCTGTTGGCGCGTCTGCGCGGCGCATGAATCAAAACAGTTGACCTTTTTGCGAGAGTTGTTTTAGGCTGGGCCACGTCTCACGTGGAGTCTTTCTTCTTTTCCTTACGAATCGGGAGTGCATGCAATGCGCATCTTATCCCTTGCTCTTTTTGTCCTCCTTTCGGCTTTGTCCGGTGCAATTCTGGTCGGAAAAATTCCGGCGGTTGCCCAGATCGAGTCCGGTGGTACCGTGGCGGGCCTTTCTCCCTCTTCCGGAGAGGCGCTTTCTGCGAATCCGCCGATGGATGGCCCGGTCAGCTTTGCCGATCTGGTTGAACATTTGACGCCCTCCGTTGTCAATATTTCATCGACCCAAAAATCTGAAATGCCGGACGGTTCTGTTGATATACCACAGTTTCCCCCGGGCTCTCCGTTCGAGGATTTCTTCGACGAGTTCATGAAACGCCGGGGACGGGATGCGCCATCGGTTCCCGTTTCCTCATTGGGTTCGGGTTTTATCATTGATGCGGAGAAAGGCTATATCGTTACGAACAATCATGTGGTGAAGGACGCCGATGAGGTCCGGGTTACGTTTCACGATGACCTGACGGTTCCCGCCGAGATTGTGGGGCGGGACGAAAAAACGGACATTGCTCTTCTCAAGGTTGTTCCAAACCTAAAGCACCCGCTCAAGGCTGTTTCCTTCGGGGATAGTGATGTGATGCGCGTGGGAGACTGGGTTGTGGCCATCGGAAATCCCTTTGGCCTGGGCGGGACTGTGACGGCGGGGATCGTTTCGGCGCGCCAGAGAGATATCAATGCCGGACCTTATGATGATTTCATCCAGACTGATGCCTCCATTAACCGGGGGAATTCGGGCGGTCCGATGTTTAACCTGAAGGGGCAGGTTATAGGCATCAATACGGCGATTTTCTCGCCTTCCGGAGGCTCGGTTGGAATCGGTTTTGCGATTCCGTCCAATCTGGCCAGTCGGGTCGTCGATCAGATAATCTCTTATGGCCATACCCGTCGGGGCTGGCTCGGGATTCGCATTCAGAGCGTGACCGAGGATATTGCGGAAAGCCTTGGGTTGAAAGATCCGAGTGGCGCTCTGGTCGCTGGCGTTATGGACAAGGGGCCGGCCAAGGCCGCTGGACTTAAGCCCGGCGATGTTATTCTGTCTTTTGACGGGAAGAAAATTGATGCGATGCGCAGCTTGCCCCGTACTGTGGCGGAAACGCCGATCGGCAAGAATGTCGATGTAACCTATTGGCGGGATGGAAAAGAAGGCAAGGTTCAGGTCACGGTCGGCGAGCTTGAAAAGGCCGAAAAAGATGGTCTGGTTCCTTCGTCGGAGGCCGGATCTGATCGCGCGTCAGGAAAGGGTGTTGAGGTAGAAGGAACGGGGCTTACGCTCGGCGGGATTTCGGATTCTGATCGTAGGGAATTCCAGATCCCGGATGACGTTCAGGGCGCTTTGGTTGTCGGTGTGGCGGATATGTCTGAAGGGGCAGAAAAAGGCCTTCTGGTTGGTGATGTGATTATGGAAGTCAATCAGCAGGCTGTTTCAACCCCTGAAGATGCGGCTTCGGTCATCAGGAAAGCTGGAAAGGGCGGGCGGAATTCGGTTCTTCTCCTTGTTAATCGTGAGGGGGATGTGCGGTTTGTCGCGCTCCGCCTGAAGAAAGAATAGGGTCTTTTTTCATTGGGTTCCCCGGCGCGTTCCCCGGTTTATGTGATTGCCGGGCCGACGGCTTCGGGAAAGTCGTCCCGCGCGGTGGAGTTGGCGCTTCGGATTGACGGCGTTCTCATAAACGCAGATTCTATTCAGCTTTATGATGCGCTGCCTCTTTTGACGGCGGCTCCTGCGGAAGACGACAAAGCCCGTGTTGGTCATCGTCTCTATGGTGTTCTTGCGTCCGATGCGGCCTGTTCTGCGCGGAAGTGGAGCGAGATGGCCCTGAGTGAAATCGCGTCCGTGCGGGCGCAAGGGCGCGTGCCTCTTCTTGTGGGAGGGACGGGATTTTATCTCAAGGCCTTGATAGAAGGCTTTTCTCCGATTCCCGATATTCCGCAGGAGGTTCGGGCGGGTGCCGTGGACCTTCAGGCGCGTCTGGGAAATCCGGCCTTTCATGCGCATCTGGCGGCACGGGATCCTGTGATGGGGGCAAGGCTGCACCCGCATGACACGCAGCGTCTCATCCGCGCGTTTGAAGTTCTTGATTTTACGGGGCGGAGTCTGGCCGAGTGGCAGGCTGAGCCGAAAACAGGAGGGGCGAGCGGTCTGGATTTTCAGTATGATATTATTCTGCCCGATCGAGCGGCGTTGTACGAGTCCTGTGATCGGCGATTCGATACCATGATGGCAGCGGGCGCATTGGAGGAAGTCGCTGATTTTGATAAGAAGATAAAGGCTGGTCTTTTCCCGGACGATGCACCTCCGACCCGGGCGCTGGGATTCCGGGAATTGCAGGCGTACTTGAGAGGCAGGATGAGCCTGACCGAGGCGATTACTCAGGCCAAAGTTCAGACAAGACATTATGCTAAAAGACAGGTCACCTGGTTTCGAAATCAGATGCCTTGGTGTTCCTTGAATAAAGAGAAAAAGACTTAATGCAAAGATTTTTCCTTTCGGAGATATACCGGGATTTATCGGCACGACTGCGATCCGGCGGGATTGAAAATCCGGCGCAGGAAGCCCGAATTCTGATCGAAGCGCGAGGAGGATTGACATGGGCGGATATCATTGCGCGCCCGGAAACGCCCGTGTCTGAGTCCTGTGCGGCGGGTATGCTGCAAGATGTTGAGCGAAGAATTTCCGGTGAGCCGCTTTCGCGGATTTTGGGCGTGCGCGAGTTTTATGGTTTGCCTTTTGCCTTGGGGGCCGAAACGCTTGATCCACGACCGGATACGGAAACTCTTGTTGATTCGGCTTTGCGGGCGTTTGAGAAAAGGCCTGCGGAACGAATCCTTGATCTGGGAACGGGGAGCGGGTGTTTGCTGGTGACGTTGCTTTACAAATGGAATCAGGCATTCGGGGTGGGGGTGGATTTGTCTTTTCCGGCGCTGCGTGTTGCTCGAGCCAATGCGATTCGCCATGGCGTTGCAGATCGAGCATCCTTTTTAAACGGAGTTTGGGCTGAATCTTTGTTGGGAACCTTTGATCTGATCGTATCGAATCCTCCCTATATTCCGAATCAGGACATCAGGACTTTGTCCAAAGAGGTTCAGAATCATGACCCGATTCTGGCGCTTGATGGAGGGGCTGACGGCCTTGAGGCCTTTCGGAATGTAATTCCGGAAATAAAAAACCGCTTGACGCCCAAGGGAGTCGCCTTTGTCGAAATCGGTTTCGGGCAGGCTGTGGAGGTCGCGCGACTCGTGGAAAAATCAGGACTTGTTCCGAGTCGCATCCATGCTGATATCTCCGGTGTGGAGCGGGTTTTTGAGATCCGCCGTGGGGATAAGTGAAATAAATTTTGACATGTTCCTTGATCGGTTTTCGATCACGGGGCATCGTCAAGGTGTTCCTGACGGACGACGAAACGCAGCAGGAATGAAACGATCTCTCGATGGCATTACGCAGCCTTTCCCGGTGGGGGGTGGTCAGTCTTCGGGAAAAGGTGTATCGTTGTACGTAGTTGATTCGTCTCAACAAAGTTTTGATGTAGGTAAAACCATGAGACATGGCATGATGAACAGACGCTCCAGAAACAACAATCGAGGCTCGAGCAATGCGCCGCGCCGTGGCGGCAGCAGCGGAGGAGGGGGAGTTTCCCGCAGTCATGTTTTCGACAGCAACGGTCCGGAAGTGCGTATTCGGGGCACTGCGTTTCAGGTCCATGAAAAGTACGTGGCTCTGGCCAAGGATGCGGCTTCGGTTGGGGATCGGATTCTGGCTGAAAACTATCTGCAGCATGCAGAACATTATCAAAGGGTTATAAATTCGTGGGTGGAGATGGATGCCCCGGCGCCTCTCTCTGAGTCCGTTCCCGGGCCTTCCGAAGGAGTTTATGCATCGGATGCGCCGCAGCCTGTCGCCCAATCCGGGAATCCTCAATCCTCGCATCGTCCGGATCGGCAGGGGAATGAGGCGAATCGTTCTGGCCACAGGCCCCAATATCAACCTCGTCGGGACCAGGATCTTGGCCTTCCGCCGAGCATCCTCGGGATGAAATCTGCCCAGCAAGATGAGCCTGCTTCGCGCGATGAGACGAAGAAGGATGAGTTCGCAGGCGCGTAATTTTTACGTTCCAAAGTTCGGGATCCTCTTTTCCTGCCTGGTGGATGGACCTATATTGGAAGCGGATCCTTGGTAAAGGGTCCGCTTCTTTGGTTTTGCCTCGTTATTTCTGTGGGAAACAGGGTGCCTAGATCATGGACTTTGAAAAATTCACTGAGAAATCAAAATCAATCCTTCAGGCGGCGCAGACCTTGGCGATGCGTCGGGGAAATCCGTCTCTGGAGCCTGAGCATCTTCTCAAGACCATGCTCGATGAAGAAGAGGGCATGATTGCGCGCTTGGTGAGCGCGGGAGGCGGCGATGCGGTGCGCCTGAGGGGGGATATTGACAAGGCGCTGGCCAAACTCCCGAGCGTACAGGGGCCGGGCTCCGGGCAGTTACGAATTGCGCCCGATTTGGCAAAAATTCTGGATCAGTCGCTTGAAATCGCAGAAAAATCCGGAGATTCGTACGTAACCGCCGAGCGTCTTTTACAGGCGATGGCGGGGGCCAAGTCTGCCGATGTTGCTGGGGCGCTTGAGTCGTGTGGCTTGAGCCCCGTTCGTCTCAACCAGGCGATCAATGCGATGCGCAAGGGCCGCACCGCAGATTCGCCGAATGCAGAAGGGCAGTTTGATGCTCTGCGCAAATATGCCCGCGACCTGACGCAGGCTGCGCGGGATGGGAAGCTGGATCCTGTTATCGGGCGCGATGAGGAAATTCGCCGGACGGTGCAGGTGCTTTCCCGCCGGACAAAGAACAATCCGGTCCTGATCGGCGAACCGGGGGTCGGCAAGACGGCCATTATCGAAGGGTTGGCCTTACGGATTGTCAAGGGCGATGTTCCGGAAAGCTTGAAAAACAAGCGTCTCATGTCTTTGGACCTTGGGTCGATGCTGGCAGGCGCCAAATTTCGTGGCGAGTTTGAAGAACGTCTCAAGGCCGTTCTGGACGAGATTCGGGCGGCCTCCGGCGAGATTATCCTGTTCCTTGACGAACTGCATACGGTCGTGGGCGCAGGAAAGGCCGAAGGCGCGCTGGACGCCTCGAATATGCTCAAGCCCGCCCTTGCGCGGGGCGAGTTGCACATGGTTGGCGCGACCACTCTGGATGAATATCGCAAACACATTGAAAAGGATGCCGCGCTTGCCCGGCGGTTCCAGCCGGTGTACGTGTCCGAGCCAACGGTGGAGGATACCATCTCTATCCTGCGGGGATTAAAGGAAAAATACGAAGCGCATCATGGTGTACGTGTCACGGACGGGGCGATTGTCGCGGCGGCGACTCTGTCTCACCGCTATATCACAAACCGCTTTTTGCCGGACAAGGCTATTGACCTCGTGGACGAGGCGGCTTCGCGCCTGCGGATGCAGGTGGATTCCAAGCCAGAATCCATCGACGAACTTGACCGCCGAATCGTACAGCTCAAAATCGAGCGGGAGGCTTTGAAAAAGGAAACCGACAAGGCCTCAAAGGAGCGTCTTGAAACTCTGGAAAAAGAACTCGCCGATCTGGAAAAGAAATCTGCGGACCTGACTGAGCAATGGACGGCGGAAAAGGACAAGCTGGGGGCCGGTCAAAAGGCGACCGAGGAACTTGACAAGGCCCGGATTGAACTGGAGCAGGCCGAGCGGGCGGGCGACTGGGGCCGGGCGAGCGAGCTCAAATATGGCAAGATTCCGGAACTGGAGAAAAAAATCGGCCAGCCGGGGGACGGTGCGCGTGGCACGCTGATTCACGAAGACGTCACCGCCGACGAAATCGCCCAGATCGTCAGTCGATGGACCGGTATTCCGGTGGACCGGATGATGCAGGGCGAGCGCGACAAGCTGCTGAATATGGAAGAAAAAATATCAAAACGCGTGGTAGGGCAGGATGCGGCGGTGCGTGCCGTCTCTGCGGCGGTGCGTCGTTCACGGGCGGGATTGCAGGCGCCCAACCGCCCCATCGGGTCATTTTTGTTTTTGGGTCCCACGGGGGTTGGCAAAACGGAGTTGACCAAGGCCCTGGCCGAGTTTTTGTTTGACGATGATACGGCCATGGTTCGTATTGATATGTCTGAATATATGGAAAAGCACGCGGTGGCCCGAATGATCGGCGCACCTCCGGGCTATGTCGGTTATGAGGAAGGCGGCGCATTGACAGAATCCGTGCGTCGCCGTCCGTATCAGGTCATTTTGTTCGACGAAGTCGAGAAAGCACATCCGGATGTTTTTAACATTCTGCTTCAGGTGCTTGACGATGGACGTCTGACGGACGGGCAGGGACGTACGGTCGATTTTTCCAACACGGTTTTGATTATGACATCGAATCTCGGCGCGGAATATCTTGTGGCGCAAAAGGAAGGCGAAGACGTTGAGGCCGTCCGTGAGTCCGTGATGGATGTGGTGCGCAGGGCCTTCCGACCCGAATTTTTGAACCGTCTTGATGAAATTCTGCTGTTCCGGCGTCTGGGGCGTGACCAGATGGCCGGGATCGTTGATATCCAGCTCCGGGGTCTTCAAAAACTTCTGGCGGATCGGCGGATTTCCCTGATCTTAAGCGATGCGGCGCGGGGCTGGCTGGCCGATCGCGGGTACGACCCGGCCTATGGCGCGCGGCCCTTAAAGAGGGTCATTCAATCGAATCTTCAAAATGCTCTGGCCGATATGATCCTGAAGGGCGAAATCCCGGAAGGGACCAGCGTCGAAGTCGGGGTCAAGGCCGATGCGCTTGATTTCAAAATCCGCGCGGGTAAGGCGACACAGAATGCGGCCTGAAAAGGTCGATGAAGGGGAGCAAATCCATTTTTCCGTTTGAAAAAAACGGGATCAAGGGCATGATGGAGGGGCCGATTCCCGTTCCGGGCGCGTCAGGAGATCGATTTCATGATTTACCATTTTTATGAAATGCAGCACGCTGTTTTGACACCGGCGCGCCTCGCGGCTGAGTCTCTCCGGTCTGTTTTTCAGAATCCATGGAATCCTCTTTCCTACACTCAACTCGGGCGGACGGTTGGTGCAGGTGCGGAGATGTTTGAACGTCTGACTCGGCGTTTCGGAAAACCAACCTTTGGACTTCTTGAAACGATGATTGACGGAAAGATCGTGGAGGTTTCTGAAGAAATCCGCGAAGAAAAACCGTTTTGCAGCCTGATTCACTTCCGCCGTGACACAAAACGCAAAGACCCGAAAGTTCTGATTGTGGCGCCCATGTCCGGTCACTATGCGACGCTTTTGCGCGGAACGGTGGAGGCTTTGTTGCCTCATCATGAGGTCTATATTACGGACTGGGTTGATGCGCGTCAGGTTCCGTTGACGGAGGGGCGCTTCAATCTGGACGATTATATTACCTATGTTATGGATTATATCGAGTATCTTGGTTCTGACGTCCATGTGATCGCGGTGTGTCAGCCCGCCGTTCCCGTTTTTGCCGCCGTTGCCTTGATGGAGGCCGATAAATCCCGCAAGCCGCCTTTGAGCATGATCCTGATGGGGGGGCCGATTGACACGCGGGTTTCAAAGACAAAAGTGACCGAGTTGGCCGAAAACAAATCCTTGAAATGGTTTGAAAATACGGTTGTTGTAGAGGTTCCGTTTTATCATCCTGGGGCGTTTCGGAAAGTCTATCCGGGCTTTATTCAGCTTGGTGGTTTTATGTCCATGAATCTGGATCGGCATGTTGGCTCGCACATGCAGTTTTATCATCATCTGGTTCGTGGCGATGGAGACTCCGCGGAATCGCATCGCCGATTTTATGACGAATATAATGCCGTTATGGATATTTCTGCGGATTTCTATCTTCAGACCGTTGAAACGGTTTTTCAGAAGCATTCTCTCCCGAAAGGGCAAATGAAGTGGCGTGATCCTGCGACAGATCGCCTTCATGATGTGGACTCAAAAGCCATTCGCCGCACCGCTCTGATGACGATTGAGGGTGAACTGGATGATATTTCGGCGCATGGCCAGACCACGGCGGCACATGACCTGGTCCCTAATCTTCCTGTTGCTCGTCAATTCCATCATTTTCAGGAAGATGTCGGGCATTATGGTATTTTCAACGGGCGGCGCTGGCGCCATCAGATTATGCCCCGGATTCGAAACTTTATTCGCCGTCATGAGTCTGGGAAGGACCCTGTTCCCGCATCGGATCTGGCTCTTGTTTCCGATCATAAAGCAGAAAACTGGGATCCCAAAAAACATGCCCTCCCTGTTGTTCTCAAGAGGCTGGCAGAAAAAGAAAAAATGAAAGGGAAAGGCGCAGCATCATCCGAGAAGGGCTTTATGCCCCGCAAAGGCGAATGAGCCTTCTGTTTCAGAATTTTCTTTCCAGGGAATCGCAGGCGTTACCACCTGATCTTCCTCCTGTAACGGTGCGCAGGAGTGCACGCGCGCGGCGCATGGCTTTGCGCCTTGATCCGCTCAGCCGGGAGGTTCATTTGATCATTCCGGAGCGGACGAGTCTGAAACGGGCCTATGATTTTGCCCGTGCGCACGCTGTGTGGATTGACCGGAATCTCTCTTCTTTACCTGATCCGGTCCCTTTCGTTCACGGTGCGGTTTTACCGGTTTTCGGGAAGAACAGGTGTGTTCGGGTTATCCAGAATCCGGGTGTACGATCCACTCGGATTGATTTGACGGACGATGAAATCGTCGTTCTTTCAAATGCTGTGGATCCTCAAGCACGTTTGCGGCGTCGTATGATTCTCTGGGCGCAGGAAGCCCTTGATGTCCGTGCACGCGAAAAATCCGCACAAATCGGAGTTTTTCCCCGGGTGATTCGGGTTCGGGATACAAAAAGTCGATGGGGAAGTTGTTCCCCGGAGGGAGATCTGAATTTTTCATGGAGACTGATTTTTGCTCCGGTGGAAGCGATGGATTATGTCGTGGCCCACGAAGTCGCCCACATGCGCCACATGAATCACGGTCCTGCGTTCTGGGCGTTATGCCGGGATTTATCCACAGACTTTCTCACGGGCCATCGGTGGATGAGAACCCAAGGTTACAGCCTTATGCGCTATGGATGCCCTGTTCGAGCACCTTGACTTTGTTTTTTCTAAAATTGTGAGGGGCAATCAGACCCCTTGCGGCATGCCATCAGAGGATCCGGATGGATTTCCTCCGCCCCGCGGGACCGAGCTACGTGGTCTTGATGAGTCAGAATCCTGAGGTGGATCTTCTCGCAGAATGGCCTCTCCTCGCAACAGCGCCTTGATTTCTTCTCCCGAAAGGGTTTCGTACTCCAGAAGCGCTTTTCCGAGAGTCTCAAGTTCATGATCGTTGTCCGTAAGAATCTGGCGAGCTCTTTGATAGGCTTCTTCGACAATTCTG
>JACKIV010000005.1 GCA_020638285.1 Rhodospirillales bacterium
CAACAACAAAAAGCTGAAGGGCGTTTTTGTAATCGCCTCTATAGCTTCAGAGAAAAATCGGTATTTAGAGAGAATGTGGGGGTATAAATGGCTTTTTGAGGGGGTGCACGCCCCTTTAGCTTTAGGCGCAAAAGCCCAAAAACTCTGCCCTTTTGCAAGGGATTACAAGGGTTAGAGAGTGTTTGAATTTAGAAGATTGGTTGCGGGAGCAGGATTTGAACCTGCGACCTTCAGGTTATGAGCCAAATGGCCCAGGATTTTGTGTGTTTTGATGGGGATGGATTATTGTTGACTTATCAGATGGTTAATAGCAATATTTCTTTTATGTCTATGGATCGATTTTGATGGTTTTTGACGTATTTTGCGGCACCAGTGCGGCACCGGTGCCGCAGGGAAAAGGCAACGGGCAATGCAGGGCAACTTTACAAAACAATTCCTCCAATCCTTGAAAGCTCCCGCCAGCGGGAGGCTTTATGTCGCAGACACCCGGGAAAAGGGCCTTTCAGTCTATGTGACATCGAGCGGCATCATTACCTTCTTCGTTCGCAAGCGGATCAACAGGCGCGACGAGCGCGTGGTTATCGGGCGTTTTCCGGAAATGACGATCGAACAGGCAAGGACCCAGGCTTTGGCCATCAAAGCCCAGATCGCGCAAGGCAAAGACCCGATAGAAGACAAACGACGGATGCGCTCTGAAATCACTTTTTTCGATATGTTTCATGGGTTTATGGAGCGTTACAGCAAGAAGCACAAACGCTCATGGCGCTATGACGAACGCGAGGTGAACAAATTCCTGTCCCATTGGTTCAAGCGCAAGGCCAGCACCATCACCAAACAGGAAATCCAGCTTCTGCACGAACGCATCCGGGATAAAAACGGCCTTTATCAGGCCAACAGGATTCTGGAGCGGATCAGCGCCATTTTCAACCGCGCCATCGAATGGGGATGGCAGGGCGAAAACCCGGCGCACGGGATTCGTAAATTTCGGGAGAAATCGAGAGATCGTTTCTTGCAACCGGACGAATTGCCGCGTTTCTTTGCGGCACTGGAGGCTGAAGAGAACCAGACCGCAAGAGACTTCCTTATGCTGTCTTTGTTGACAGGGGCACGAAAATCCAATGTTCTGGCCATGCGTTGGGACGAGATTCATTTTGAACGTGCCGAATGGCGGATTCCGGAAACCAAGAACGGCGATCCGTTAACGATCCCTCTTTCGCTACAGGCGATTGAAATTCTGGATCGCCGCAGGCAAGGCACCAACAGCGAATGGGTGTTTGCAGTCAGCGGCAGCACATCCGGGCACCTGGCCGACCCCAAAAAAGCATGGCAGCGTGTTCTGGCGCGGGCCGGTATCAAGGACTTGCGCATCCATGACCTTCGTCGGTCGCTGGGAAGCTGGCAAGCCTCGACCGGGGCCAGCAGCTTTGTCATAGGAAAGTCTTTGGGCCATAAATCCCAGCAGGCAACCCAAATTTACGCTCGACTCAACCTTGATCCTGTGCGTGAATCCGTAGAAAGAGCGACGCAGGCCATGATGGCAGCCGGAAAAAGCGACAGAACGGGGAAAGAACAATCGGGATGAAGCCTCACCTTTACATCGTCGGAGGCGCGAACGGGGCCGGAAAAACAACGGCGGCCATGACGCTGCTGCCCCAATATCTGGATGTTTACGAGTTTGTAAACGCGGATGAGATCGCGCGGGGGCTTAATCCCTTAAGGCCGGAGAGCGCCAATTTTCTGGCCGGGCGCGTCATGATCGAAAGGCTCAATAGCCTGATTGAGGCCAAATCCAATTTCGCTTTTGAAACCACCTGCGCCGGGCATCACCACGCCGAAACGATCCGGCAGGCCAAGGCCGCTGGCTATCTGGCAACGCTGATTTTTCTGTGGCTTCCCTCGGCTGATATGGCCGTGCAGCGCGTTCGCAGCCGTGTGCGGCAAGGCGGGCATGACATTCCGGAGCCAACCATTCGGCGGCGCTATGCGGCAGGGCTTAAAAATCTGACGGGGCTTTTTCTGCCCCTCGTCGACAAGGCGGTTATTTACGACAACACCGCCGCCGACAGGTCGGGCTTCCGCAAGATCGCGGAGAAAAATGAAAACGGTCTCGTGGTTTTTGATCAAGGCCTGTGGGACGGAATAGAAAATCTTTCCGAAAGGGATGACACATGATCCAGCCATCAACCGATGAAACCATTCAAAAAATCGACACGGGATTTCCATCCGTTGCGCAGGCCGCCGTTGAGAAGGCCCGGCAGACCAAAACCAAACTGGTGGTCTGGCGCGACGGCAAGATCGTCGAGATCGACCCGGACGAGGCGAATGCCGATGAAAGACCTGCTTAAAGACTTCAAAATCCAGCGTGTCCTGAATCAACTTTCGGATCAAACGATTGATCTTCTGGTCGCGAGATTTTTTGATGACCCCAAGCCAGACCTGAAAATCCTCCGTAAGGACAAAAAGAAGAAAGCAATATCGCAAACCCTCGCCGAACTCATTTCCAACCACCCCCGATGCGTTCGCGCGCTCAGAGTCGCCCATTTCTTTCACAAGGAACGAAGCGCATTCATCGGTTTGCGTCCGTTTTTATCGGGCCATAACGAAATTCAGGTTGATTGGACGAAAATCGATGCCGGAAAATCGGAAGCCGAACAGGCTCTTCTTCTTTACATGGATGAGGAAAGGCTTGTCGGCGAATATTTTGTCATGGGCCTGCATACGCAGCAAAGCAGGATGTATTGCTCCTGTCGCAATGATTACACAGAGGGTTCAGTTCAGGCTCCTGATGCGGGCACTCTGGAAGCATTAAAGGCCAGACTTCTCGACAGCCTCCATCATGACAGGGGAAGTCAGTTCAGCGATGCGCGATCATTCAGCCATGAGGAAAAAACTTTCCTGATGCTGGAGTTTGACGATCTGCCCTCCTATCAGCGCGAGTATGAAAAAAACGAAGGCAAGCCCGTGGAGAGATACCCTCGATTGGCGCTTGGTCTTGTTTATGTCTTTGATACACGAAACAAAACCATCGACACCATCGCCGAGACACCGGAGCTGCGGCTCAAAATGCATCAAGTCTGCGCGGAAATTATCTATAAGAAAACCAGTATAAACGCCCGGCCCCCGAAAAACGAAATCTTCGATCTGCAAGCTCTTTTCGATTCTGTGATTGCCGGAAAGCCTTTGTCCTTGCCCGTGTCTGATACTGGCGTCAGACAGGCGTTTGTCGGCTCGTTACGGGTGCAAAGGACCAAGCCTCCCTATTGGGATATGACGCTCAATATCAAAATTCCAAAGAACCATTTGGAACAGCAGGCCGACAGGGTTCAGGAAATCCAAAACATCATGAAGGTTATTAACACCAAGCCCGAACCCGGCGGTTCGTGGCATCGCAGCTATGTGGAGGCGACCCAGGCCGAAATGTTTGTCGTGTATTGGGACGCTGCGGAGAGAAAAGAGATCTCCCAGAAAGTGACCGTGAACAGCTCCGGGGGAACAAATCTTGGCCATGACGAAACGGATGAAAACATCAAGCGGTTCTTCCGCCAGATCAAATTGCTCAGGGCATGCGACGATGAAGAACAAGGCAGATGTGAAAGCGATGGCTCCGCCACGCAAGCCGCCTGAAGGGTGGCCTCGATTTCTGCAAGGTATTCTGGACCAACTGGATATCGGGGGGAGTGATCCGGCGTTCCTCACGAACGCTGGTATTGCGCCCGAGGCCCGACTGTGTGTCTCTCACCTGATGGCACAGGGGCTGTTGTCGGAAGAGCTCGCCCCCTCTGTCGCCTGCATTTCATGTGATGGGATGACGACCATCCGGCGCACGGGCGCAAAGGGTGAGAAGGCATCTGCGTTATGCCCCTGTTGCGGGACTCTCTTTCAGGTCAGCGGCGCAGACCTCCGGCGATGGCGGGCCGATTGGAACAGGTTGGGGCTGTGGGTCAAAAACAGGGCTCAAATAAAGGGCGAGATGGAAAATGTTTCGTCTCTGGGGCTTTTTCTGGGGTATCTCGCCAGGGGGCAAGAGCGGTTTGAAATTTATCTGGCAAGGTCTTTGACTGACCCCGTCTCGGCGCAGCAGACCTATTCTGCCATATCCCAATCCATGAACGGATCGGGCATCGTACTTTCCCTTGCGAGGGTGTTTTCAAAACCAACAAACCCCGGGATTGCGGTCGTCAGTCTTGCCGATTGTATCGCTTTGTCAGACGCGGCGTTCGAATTTGCCTGGCCGGACCACGTCTTTGGTGGGAAAGATCAGGCAAAACAGCGCGCCGGTCTGGCGCGGGCGCAAAATGACCCGCGCCAGAAACAGAAGGAAAGTCTCAAGGCTTTTGTTCGGTCAAAAATTATCGGCATCTTTGCGGACAAATACCATCACCAGATTGCAGCGGAAATCCGCAAGAATCATGCGGATCAAATTACATACGAAGACCGTTCGGGCAAGAAGCAGTTGTTGTCCAACCCTATGATTCTTGCTTCCGTTGCCGAAGTTATGCGCGAAAATGGACTGGAAGACTGGATTTCGGGAAAGAAGCACGCCGTATGAATGGCCTCTTGACTGATCTGCCTCCGGTTTGTGAACCAGAAAGCACCTACAACCCCTCCAACACTTCAACAAGCTTCCTTGTTGTAGAAGGCTCCCGTGAATCATGCCCGACGTTCGGAATTATGTGCAGGAAGCTGTCTTTCAGGGATTTGTGAAGTTTCCATGCCGTCTCAAGCGGACAGATCATGTCATAGCGGCCCTGAATGATATGGACGATTTTGCCAGACAGTTTATCAGGCAGGCTTTTCAGTAACGAATCCCCATCCATAAAACAATTCCTTCTGAAATAATGGATTTGGAAAAGGGCGTGTTCTATACAAGCGTCTATGTCTTCCAGATATTGGCTGACAGTTTCATCATCAATGTCTAATTTTGAGAGTCGAAACTCAAGCCTTGTCCATGCTTTTGCGGAACAGCATCGAATTTGGGAATCATTCGAGGTCAGAAGCTGATTGTAGCCCTCTACGGGGTCGTTCTTATATTCCTCAGGCAAAAGGTCATAAAACGGCTCATAGACATCCGGGAACAAAAGTCCTGCCAGGCCATTTTTGTGATAGAGATGGTCCAGTTCTTTTCTCCTGCCAAGAAATATTCCATTGATGATCATGGAGTCTATCTGATCTGGGTGTTTATCCGCATAAGCAAGTGCAAGCGCACTTCCCCATGACCCCCCAAAAACATCCCATTTTTCTATCTTAAGATGCCGGATCAGTTTGTCCAGATCGGCCACCAGATGCGGCGTTGTATTGGTTTCAGAAACGCCTTTAGGGGTGCTTTTCCCGCAGCCTCTTTGATCATATTGAATAATCCGAAATTTTTCTGGATTGAACAAGCGACGAATACTTGCAGATATTTTGTCTCCCGGCCCGCCATGGAGACAAACGAGAGGCCTTCCCCGAGGATTGCCACTTTGTTCAAAATACAGAATATGACCTTCTCCAACATTCAGTCGACCAGAATCATAGGGGTGTATTTCTGGGTAAAAAAATTCTTGACCGTTCATGTTTCCGTTCCCAATCTTTTTGTTCGTTTTCAAGCGAAAGCTCTTTCTACAGAACCATTTCCAGGGCACGACAAACCGCAATATTTGTTTTTACCTCTTGCAGCATTCTACTATCCAGTGCGCTTAGGATTTCTCCAAAAGCCTTATTACTTGGCTCTAAAATACTTTTATTGTTATGCGTTAGAAGGGACGCTAGGCCGCGATCATAGGAAAGACGAGGAAATTTTTTCATTTCCCTGTAGCCGATGCAAATATCCTCCCTGTTTTCGGCAAACAAGCTTATCTGACTCAAGAACAAATATATGTTTCCGCTTGCTTCTATGCTTTTGGACAAGCCATTATTTGATCTGCTCAAAAAAGTGCGATCAAGTCTTTTTGAGCTTACGATTCCATCTGGATTAAGCATATATAGCTTTGCTGATTGATAATCAGAGATACTCGCCCCCAAATTTTTCATATCTTTTCGTAAATCAAGCTCCATAAACTCGACACCCGGATAGCGAGTCGTGAATGAGTGCACCAGACAAGATCCATACTCGGGAAAGAGAGTATCCCAAGAAACGTTTCTGATTGTGTTTCTAAATCTTTGCTCATGTCTGTTTAGTTTCTCTGCCATACGTGGCGTTATTCTCCCCCTATCAATCAGCATTTGGGTGATGATCCGCCTATCTTCCCAAAGATCGTCAATATTCTTATAAGGGAGCCCGAGCTTTCTGTGAAGAAGATCAAGCGATCCGCCGCAAGTCCCATGGGCGTTGAAGATGGCTGAAATTTTGGGAAGATTCTTTCCGTAGAACACAGTGGTTCTATCAAAATTACGGTAAAATGCACTTTCCTTTTGATACATCAAAAAAGTCAGTGCTATGGCTTTGTCTAAAGATTCAGCGCTGTTTACCAAAGATAGGATGTTCATTTTTCTCACTATTATAGGCTCAAATGACCATACAGGTCATAGCGTTGCAAAACCCTGTGCAGAGAATGTTCATTAAGACGTCCACCAATATTTTGATCAGATAACTTAAATTCTGAACTCTTTCCTGTGACACGCTCAAAATTCACACTGACTATGTCACTGATGTTATGTCCTACAACTTTAATCTTGGTATTATTCGCAAGTGCCATGCCCCAAAACCATATGTCATCGGTAGTTGGAGCCAAGTCCATGAAAAGATTCTCATTAGACACATCAGGACACAGGGATCCGGGTGGGTATAGAACGCCGCCTACTCCCGTAAACCAGTTACGATACGATATGTCTACGCCTTCTATACATCGTGTCCATGCTTCATAAGGACTTATGCTGGAATCTTTTTCCAGCCCGATCCTGTGTGCTCTATGACAATGAACGCATTCAGGGTTCTCGAGATAAGACTCGTACAAAAGTCTTAGCCAGTCTTTATGATAGAAGGCATCATCGTCGGCCGTTACAACTATACAATCAGGATACGCTTCCAGTGCAGGAATAAGCTTTTTGTAAGATTTCGTGTCTTTGCACCATGCAACCTCAAGGCCAAAGTCTTTAAGACGGAGCACTTCATCGGGAATATCACTTTCTCCGTTGGGGAATTGCTCTCTTCCCAGCCAGAGAATGAGTTTGTCCGGCTTCATGCTCTGTTTTAACAACGAATACAAGGCGTAATGCACATCATACAGGCGCTCAGGAAAAGATGTTAGAGAAACAACCACCCGAGGTTGTTTCTCAAGAGGCCGATTTACACCAGACTCGTCCAGAAAATTCAGATCCTGATCAACCTGGTCTTTGTCAATATAGAAATATGGAGATTTGCCTTTTATATGAAGGCTCAAGAAATTGAAAGACCCTGAAAGAGAAGGATTGTGCGCATCATGGATATATCCTAACCTTACTAGGTTTTCTCTTGCAAAAGGTGTTATACGAATTGCGCCCAGCTGAGATATGGGGAAAACATCAGCCATGTTATTATTGTCGAGTTCTTCCGGATCCACGATCCTGCATTCAAAATAGTGGGACCTGCTATCGTTGTTATGAAATAGTCCAAGGTGCCGTATTATCTGCACATTGATCCCGGCCTCTTCCAGGACTTCCCTTACGACAGCTTGTTCTGGAGTCTCTCCTGGCTCAATGTGCCCTCCTGGAGTTTCGTACGTGTATGAATTGTCGTCATGATAACGCCGCACCATCACAAGATGGTTTTTATGCTCAATTATCGCTACAGCGGCATGCGTGCGTGATTCGGTTTTCTCTTCTGTCTGTGTCGTTGGCATCTGAAATATCTCACTCTACAGATTATGGACATATTTTTAGAGATGGATCAAAGGCCTGCAAAATTTTTTGGGCCACAGAGAGAACATCTCTCCTGTCAACATCATCGCCTATGTAGATGCTATTTGACGTTGTTTGTATACACGGACGAAGATACAGATCAGGTGATAACCGGATTTCTTCGTGTGCTGTGCATGCCGCTATATTTCTTGTATTACAATAAGCCGAGATCAGTCTTATCTTTCCTGCTCCTCTGCTCGGTACTTGAAAACGAGTATCAGAAACGTTAGGAGAAAAATACTCGGAATATCCAATATCCTCCAATAGAGCCTTTGCTTTGCCAATATCGGAACGCAAGGTGCTAACATTATTAATATCCATAACCTCAAGGATCTTAAGATCTACGCCTTGTTGTTCAGAAAGCTCTATCATCCCTCTCAGTTCTTCTGCATTCAGTCTCGTGTACACATAGTTCAGAGATACGTTTTCAAGGCCATGCCTCTTGAGGATAGCTATATTTTCCTTAACTTGTTTTATTCCATTGACACCTGTCATTCTTTCGAATTTTTCTGCCGTACTTGATTGAAAATTCACATTAACCTTGTGGATTTTTCCAGAAGTTGCGACGGCAAAGCTCTCTTTTAGCAGAATCAGGTTCGTTGTCAGATTGATTTGAATCGAGGGGGCAGCATCGTGAATAGTGAGCACTATGTCCTTTGCTTCTTTGTTAACCAATGGCTCGCCACCGGTTAGTATTATTTTCTGCACATTGGACTTTTCACTTGCCAGAGCGATGATTTCTATCATCTCTGCTGTCAGTTTTGGGCTTCGATTTTTGGACTCTGCTTTCCCAAGCCCTTCGTTATGACAGAATAAACATCTGTAGTTGCATAAATCGGTCAATGAAATTCTTAAGCCTCTCATAATTCAATCCCCTGCGCTTGTCGATCCATTCACGCCCCCTGTTTTCCGTCGTCCGGATCCGTTTTTTGCGCAGGTTTGCCAAATCCGAGGCGGTCGGGTTCGGCTTGCGCGCCGGCCTCGTCCCGCATCAGAGATTCCATGCGAATTTCCGCGTGCTCGAGCAGAGAGAGGCCGTTCTGAATATGATCGTAGCTTTTCTGGATGGTGCGCCAGCATTCCTCGACGGTTTCGCGCGATTTCGTTTTCGCTTCCATCTCGCCTACTCCGCCTTAACCGGACGGAACGAAGGCCGCATGCGGTCCATCATCCCGTCGATCATTCCTTGCGCGAAGCCGCCGCCGTAGCGAATCTCCAGAACGTCCTGAAGATCCTCCAGCGCGTCGTTCGCCGCGTGTTTTTTCTGAATGCGGCCCATGAGACGGTCCGCTTCCTCGCGAAGCAGGCAGGCGCCGTCTTCCAGCTCGTCAGTGCTCAAGGACTCGACATCGCGGGCCAGAATGGCCTCGATTTTGTCATGCCGATTTTGTGCGTTCGCTAAATACCCCATCTTGACCCCCACATCGTTTGTGTTACGATTATTTTGTTGTTAGCGCAGTTGTATTGCATAACGCGCAGCGCCGTCAATGGAATTTTGTTGATTTCGCATTATTTTTGTTATAAAAACACGATCTGCAGATTTTTCAAAGAGGCTCTTTGGAAAAAAGAAAGAGGGCTCGTAAATGTTTATCTCTCTCGAACAGATCAAGGCGGCAAGAGCCCTTCTTAAATGGACCCAGAAGGATCTGGCCGCTCATGCCGGGCTGGGAGACGATCAGGTCCACAGCTATGAGGCCGGGAGGACCCGCTCTCTGGAAGTTCTGGAAGCCATGTGTGCAGCTTTTGCCGCTCATGGAATAGATTTTCCGGATGGAGGCGTGCAGCCGAGGAAGGTCTCGTCATATCTTCTCAACTCTTATATGGATCTTCTTGACGATATCAGCCGCTCGATGCCGGAGGGCGGTGAAGTCCTCAAGCACTGCGTTGACGACCGCCGCTCCACCCCCGAAGTGGTTGAAAAGGTCAGCCAGATGCGCCGAGCCGGTATCCGTGAGCGCCTCACGATTTCCGAGGAAAATAATTATGTGTCGGGGGATCCGAAGGATTATCGGCAGATTCCGTCCGGGTACTTCGCTTCCTCAGAAGTCATGATTATTTATCTCAACAAGGTCGCGTTTTTCGTCGAAGGAAAGGCACTGGTCATTGTGAGCGAGAGTCTGGCGAAGGTGTTCAGGGATCAGTTCGAATATTGGTGGAAAGAAGGGAAGGCACTTCGTGGCACGTAGAAACTGGCGCGGATACGCAGAATTCGACATGCCAAGCGATGGTCGGCGCGAGGCCTTGATGACGGTCTGCCCCGGAAATCCGGATCAGGAGGGGCGGCGTTTCAGGGCGATCATGGAGGCTGCCGGAGCAAAGCTGGATCGGCTCTATATTATCGAGGCAGGCGATCTTGGGTATCATAACCTCAAGCGTCTCGTTCCCAAGAACGAAGCCCACGCCTTCGCACGCTATCGCGGGGAGCGTTGGGTGGAAGCGCATCAGCCTGCCATAGACGAATACATGAAAGGTCGCTGCGAAATTATTCCGATGTGTGACATCGTCGCTGACGATACTTACGAGCAACGGATAGCTCTGATCCGTGCCATATATGATCGCGGAGGCAATCCCGTTACAGAATGGTTCGACTATTCCCTCAATCTGGATATCGAGAGCCGCGCCCGCCGCAAGGCCAAGGACGGCGTGATTATAGAGCCGTGGGCAATCAAGGAAAGCGCGCTGGATTATCTGTGCGACGAGTACGCCATGCGATCCCTCATGCGGCAGAAATTCGGTCTGGAGGAAATTTATCTGGGTCTGGCCGTTACCCAGCACGATTTGTTTCAGCGCGAGAATCCGAAGCCTGAAATCGACCTCACCATCCCCAAAGTCTGCCCCATTGCCTTGCGTGAGGTGGAAATGGTGCATGTCGAAAAACTCGGCAAAGCGGTTCCGGCCGACAATGGGGGCATCCCCTCTTATGCTCGTGATTGTGGCAGGGTCTTGCAGCCTTGATCTCCGATCCTTCCATTTGAAAGCCCGTCTTCAATAGGCTCTTTTCTTCCTCTGTCGAGCTTGGGGGGGCGGACGAGCGATGTTTGCCCACTCGAGCCCCGGGCTTCCCCATTTTGCCGAAGGCAGAGGACCGTCGCATCCTCTGTGCGGGCCGGCAGGGGGTCATGCCCAGCACAAAACACGAATTTTCCTGTTATAAATCATATTGTTAAAAGGTGGTCATGCCCAGCACAAGGGGGTGGGGTCCAGCAGACCGGACCCCCGGAATTACGGCCTGTCTTTGGCTTATTGTTGACCTTGTTGAACCCACTTCGAACGAGGTCCCCGATGACACATCCTCCTTTACGAGACTCGACCTGCCATCGCTCAACTCTGCTGACCCGCAAGGAAGCGGCAGATTATCTGGGCGTCAAGGAACAAACGCTTGCCTGCTGGGCCTGCGCCGGACGGTATCGCCTGCCCTTCGTGCGCATCGGTCGACTGGTCAAGTACCGGCAACAGGACCTTGACCAATTCATTTTAGAAAATCGTATCGGTGCGGAGGGCGGCCATGCAGGGTGATATGGATTATTTTGCGCGTGTGCATGCACAGGCTTTGCCGTTTCTGACCGCGATCCTGCGCCGGGTGTTGCCGCAGGGCAAAATCATGGGTCACGAATATGTGGCTTTGAATCCGCGCCGCATCGATTCCGCTCTGGGGAGTTTCAAGATCAACCTGCAGACGGGGAGATGGGCGGATTTTGCCGTCAATGCCTCTGGCGGGGATGTGACATCCCTTGTGGCGTATGTGTTGTGCCTTCCACAAAGCGACGCGGCAAAGGCTGTTCTGCGCATGATCGGGGGTGCGCCATGATCGCGCCTCAGCCACAGGCACCGTCCTGCGATCCGGCCCCGTCCACATCTGACGTGCTGACAGCCCCCTTGCTGGCGGAAGAAATCGCGGCGGCGCAAATCCTTGAAAAGACCGGAGCACATGAAAAATCCCCCAGGACGCCCCTGATCCCCGTTCCCGCCGATGCGCCGCCGTGCAATTTTGCCATGCCCGATTTTGGGGGCAAGCCGACGATCCTTTATCCCTACCATCAAGCTGATGGGCAGCTTATCGGATATGTGGCGCGCTGGGACATAATTCATCCAGACACAGGCGAGCGCGACAAGAAAATCCTGCCCGTTTGCTATTGCGATCTTGGAAACGGCAAAAAGGCGTGGCGCAGCGCGGGGATGCCGATGCCGCGTCCCCTGTACCGCCTGCCGGAGATTCTGGCGCGGCGGGATGTCCCCATCATCGTCTGCGAAGGCGAGAAGACCGCAGAAGCGGCCCAAACGCTTTTTCCTGATTATGTCGCCACCACGCCGATGCACGGAGCGAAATCGCCGCAAAAAACGGATTGGTCCGCCATCAAAGGGCGGCGCGTTCTCATCGCCACAGATCACGACGAGGCAGGCGAGCAGTTTGGCGAGGCCGTTTATGATCTGTGCGTTGCCGCTGGCGCTGATAGACTCTTTCACCTTCCCGCGGAATCCATAGGAAAACGGGAACCTGTTGAAAACGGATTTGAGCCCCGTGGCAGCGATGTGCCGCAAGGCTATGATCTGGCCGATGCCTGTGAGGACGGATGGACGTTTCAGGACATGGAGCGGTTTTTCAGACTCGTCCCCTTGTCGCCCTATATAAAGGAATCCGAGCTTTCCGATCTGAATGAAAAAACGGGATCGAATTTCCGCCTGACCCCGAACGGCGTCGAATATGCCAAACCCGTGAAAGATGAGGATGGCAACCCGGCGACCGAATGGACATGGTTTTGTTCCTATCTGGCGATTACGCATCAGACCCGCGACGGGCAAGCCAACAACTGGGGGCGCGTCTGCGATATCATCGACAATGACGGCAGGCGCAAGGAATATGTCCTGCCTATGTCCGCACTGGCCGGGGATGGCGTGGCCTATCGCGAAGAATTGCTCTCCCTCGGCCTGCGACTCGCGCCGAACGGGAATAAACTGCTGCACAGTTATATCACCATGGCGAATCCGAAAGCCCGTGCGACTTGCGTTCTCAAATGCGGATGGCATGGAACCTGTTACGTCATGCCGAACAGGATTTACGGACCTGTCTCCGGCGAACGGATCGTTTTGCAGAACCTGAGCGGCATCCGGCAGAACGCCACCAAGGGATCGCTCGCCGATTGGCAGCAAAGCATAGGGGCCCTATGCCAGAACAACAGCCGCCTGATTTTTGCGGTCTGTGTGTCTTTGTCGGGTATTATGCTCGAGCCGCTGGGAGAGGAAAATTTCGGGTTTCATGTCGAGGGGCCATCGTCCATCGGCAAAACAACCCTGATGCATGTCGCGGTATCCGTCTGGGGATCGGTCATTCAAAGCTGGCGCACGACGGACAACGCCGCCGAAGGTCTGGCGCGGCAGGCAAATGACGGGTTCCTTGCCCTTGATGAATTATCACAAGTGGAGGGTTCGGCCGCCGATGCCATGGCTTATATGCTGGGAAACGGCGCGGGAAAGGCGCGGTCGCGCCGCGATGGCGTGGCAAAGCCGGTGGAGCGTTTTCGTCTGGTTTTCCTGAGTTCCGGCGAAACGGGTCTGGCGTCAAAGGTGCAGGAAAGCGGCAGGCACACCAAAGCCGGTCAGACCGTTCGCTTTATCGAAATTCAGGCCGATGCCGGAAAAGGTCATGGCGCTTTCGATTTCCTTCACGCTTACCCGGAGGGCAGCCGTTTCTCGACTGAATTGAAACACCTTGCCGATCAATACACCGGCGCGGTCGCCGATGCGTTTCTGACGATGCTCTGCGCCAATCGTGAAGCCGTCATTGAGCGCGTGATCGAAGCCAGAAAATGCTGGGTTGCCGAGCATGTCCCCCATGATGTCGACGGTCAGGTACATCGGGTGGGCCAGAAATTCGCTCTGGTGGCTGCTGTCGGTGAATTGGCTATCGCGTCCGGTATTCTGCCATGGCCAGCGGGAGCCGCAGAAAAAGCCTGCGCGGGTCTTTTGGCTGATTGGCTGAAGGCTCGCGGGGGAACAAAGGCCCATGAGGTGAAAGACGCCGAACATCGCCTCCGTGCCTTTATCGCCGAGCATGGCGGGGCAAGATTTGAACCGGTCTGGACGGATTCTGGAGACCCCCCTGATCGCAGGACCATCAATCGCGCCGGGTTCAAGCGCATGACCGATGCCGGTGCGTGGGAGTATTTCATCCTGCCAAGCGTCTTTGAGAAAGAGGTGATCGCCGGTCTGAATAAAACGCTGGTCAAGGGACATCTTGCCAGTGCGGGGCTTATCCTGCGCGATGCCGCTGGCAAATACACGCCCAGCATCCGCGTTCCGGGTCATGGACAGATGCGGCTCTATCACATCCCGTCAACCATCCTTGCCATGGAGAATGCCAATGCCGATGCATGAGTGTTTTTCCGGATTGTTTTCCGAATCACCGATAAAAGGTGTTGCGCGTGTTTCAGGTGTTGCAAACCCCGGATTGGAAAGAAAATCCAGAGGGATAGATCCTGCGCATCGAGGAAACACGCCTCATGACACAGGCGCCGGGCGTGTTTCGACTGCTCCGGCTGCAACACCTGACCCTGCACAGGGTCACGGCGGAGGTGTTGCGCAAAAGGCCGAAGGAAAACAAGGAGATCGCGAATACAAAACACCTGCAACACCAGAAACACCGCCAAAGCCAATAACCAGAGCGGATTTTTTAAGTCACGCGAACAGGTTTTGCTCCATGCCATGTCCGGCAATCTATTCAGCCGAATGCTGGGAGCAGATTCAGGCGGATGCAAAATCGTTCTCCGATCTGTGGGGTTCAATGGTATCGGCCCTGGGATGGAACCCGGACGATGTTTTTGCCATCCCTGACGGGCTTATCCTCATGATTGAAGGCGGAGACATTCTGGCCGTGTGCGAAAAAACGGCTGTCGTTCGCGATTCCAGTCGAAAACAATTCAACACCCTCCGTTTTGCAATGCTGCCCGGCGATACCGCCCCCAGATGGCGCGTCTGGGCATCATGGAGCGAACCTTGAGCAATAAACCGCGCCCACATCACCGGAAAGGAAAAACCATGGCCGAAGACATCAAGCCAAAGAAGACCGATAAATCCAGAAACATCGCCGTTGCAGGCACGCCGGACAAGTCGCGGGATGCCATGATCGCCGAATTGGCCATGGGTGGCATCGTCAATGGGGCGACGTTGGCGGTCGATTTCTCAAAGGGCAACTATGGCGAATTGAGCCTGACCGATTGCATCGACGAACTGGCCAGGAAAACCCGCGCCGTTCATAAAGGCAATTTGCAGGACGCTGAAACCCTTTTGACCGCTCAAGCCTTCGCGCTGGATGCGATCTTCATGTCCCTTGCGCGGCGGGCAGCGCTGAACATGGGCGAATATCTGGACGCTGCCGACCGCTATATGCGCCTTGCGCTCAAGGCACAGGGCCAATGCCGCGCCACGCTGGAAACGCTGGCCAATATCAAAAACCCGCCTGTCATCGTTGCAAGGCAGGCCAACATCGCCCACGGGCCGCAGCAGGTCAACAACACCGTGAACAAAACCGAAGGGGGTTTTCAGACCAGTACGCACGCGGGCGCACGCGCGGGAAATTCAAAATCTGTGCAAAACGAACTATTGGAGGACAAGAGCCATGAGGCGGAACGGATGGACTTTGGAACGGCGGGCGCGACAGGCCGAGGCGATCCGGCGCTGGCAACCATGGATAAAATCCACCGGCCCGCGCAGTCCTGACGGCAAGGCCCGATCCGCCCGTAATGCCGACAAGGGCGGCGGCTGGCGCGAAACAAGGGAGCTGTTCAAACAGTTGAACCAGAACCTGCGGCGGCAAAAAGAGGTTTTGGCTGAAATCGAAGGGGTTTTATAGACGAAAGTTCCTTAACATTTCCGGATTTTTGGTGTTATATCGAAGAGTTTCTGGCTCTTTACCGGATTGCACGGGATATGACATCCATCCATGTGCCTTTAGATCGATGCGTGTTAGCGGATTCAGGCGCATGAGAATTATAGACAATATCAATATCTTACTTGGCGACGACCTCAAGGCAACGATTACACCGAAGTCCGGGGTCAAGATCGCGGCATCATGTTTTTCGATTTTTGCCTATGAGGCGTTAAAGGCCGAATTGTCCAAAGCTGAATCGCTGGAGTTCATTTTCACCGCCCCGACTTTTGTCGCCGACGAGGTCACTGACAAGGTTCGCAAGGACCGCCGTGAGTTTTTTATCCCCAAGGCGAATCGTGAAAGCACCCTGTATGGCTCAGACTTTGAGATTCATCTGCGAAATAAACTGACACAAAGAGCGATTGCAAGGGAATGCGCAGCTTGGGTACGCAAAAAGGCCAAATTCAAGTCCAATAAACTCAAAGCCCAAATGCAGCAATTTATCTGCATTGAAGACGGAGGGCATAATGTCTCTTATGCCCCTATTCACGGATTTACGGCAGTTGATCTGGGGTATCAGCAGGGCGATGCCGTCTCAAACTTTGTGAACCGCCTTGATGATCCAGCCCATACAAACCAGTATTTGCAGCTTTTCAAGCAAATCTGGAATGATCCAACAAAGTTGGAAGACGTTACAGAGGCTATCTGTGACCACATCGAATCCGTCTATCAGGAAAACGCCCCTCAGCGAATTTATTTCCAGATTCTCTATAATATCTTCAATGAGTTTCTGGAAGAGATTGACGAAGATGTTTTGCCGAATGACCGCACGGGCTATCAGGATAGCCTTGTCTGGCAGAAGCTTTTCAATTTCCAGCGCGATGCCGCCGTAGGCATTATCAATAAGCTGGAAACCTATAACGGCTGCATTCTGGCCGACAGCGTTGGCCTTGGTAAGACGTTCACGGCGCTGGCTGTGATTAAGTATTATGAGCTGCGGAACAAATCCGTCCTCGTTCTCTGCCCTAAAAAGCTGGCGGACAACTGGCATAATTTCAACAAGAACCTGAAAACCAATATCTTTGCCAAGGATCGCTTCGGGTATGACGTTCTATGCCATACCGACCTTTCGCGCACATCCGGGGCATCTTACGGCATTCCCCTGAACAGGGTGAATTGGGGGAATTATGATCTGGTGGTCATAGACGAATCTCATAATTTCCGAAACGATGATGCCTTCAAAGAGCGGGAAACCCGTTATCAGAAGCTGATGAACAAGGTGATCCGCGAAGGCGTAAAGACCAAGGTTCTGATGCTGTCGGCCACCCCTGTCAATAACCGCTTTAATGACCTGAAAACGCAATTGGCACTGGCCTATGAGGGCGACCCTGAAAACCTGAACAAGAAACTTAAAACCAAGCGGAGCATTGAGGATATATTCCGCAGAGCGCAAGCGGCTTTTAATACGTGGTCGAAGCTACCACCGGAGGAGAGGACGGCTCGCGCCATTCTTGAAAGCCTGGACTTTGATTTCTTTGAATTGCTGGATAGCGTGACGATTGCCCGCTCCAGAAAGCATATAGAGACATTCTACGACACAAAGGATATTGGAAAATTCCCTGAGCGCCGCAAGCCGCTGTCCTTCCATTGCCCCCTGACGCACCGGGGCGATGTCATGGGCTTTAACGAGATTTTTGGCCAGCTATCGCTGCTGAAATTGGCCGTGTATGCGCCTATCAGCTATATCCTGCCTAGCCGTATTCGTAAGTACGAAGAGATGTACGATACGGAAGTTCAAGGCGGAAGAAGCCAGTTCCGGCAGGTTGACCGCGAACGCAGCTTGCAGGCGCTGATGACCACTAACCTTCTCAAGCGCCTTGAAAGCTCTGTGGAGGCTTTCAGGCTGACGCTGGGCGCACTTCAAAAGAACATTACCAATACGCTTGAAACGATTGAACGCTTCCAGAAGAGCGGCCAAGCGATTCAGGTTACCGATTTTACCGATGGCCTTGAAAATTTTGAGGCCGAGGAAGATGATTTCTCCGATTTTGGGGAAGCCGTCGGCGGTAAAGTCCAGATCAGCCTGAGCGATATGGATGTGGATTTGTGGAAGAATGACCTTAGCGGCGATTTGGCGCTGATAGAAGCGCTCATGGCTTCAATGGTCAAAATAACACCGGAAGACGATGCCAAGTTGCAGCACTTGCGCGGCCATGTCTTCGGCAAGATTGATAACCCTATCAATGGCAAGAACAAGAAAATCCTGATTTTCACGGCCTATGCCGATACTGCGAATTACCTGTATGAGAATCTGTCCAAAACCATCTTGGAACACCGCAAACTGCATACGGCCAAGGTAACGGGCAAAGATACGCCTAAATCCACGCTTGGCAAAGGTTATGATTTCCAGTCGATCCTGACGCTCTTCTCGCCGCGCTCCAAGGAAAAATCCTTGGTCATGCCGGAAGAGAAAGGCGAGATTGATATTCTGATTGGCACGGATTGCCTTTCCGAAGGCCAAAACCTTCAGGATTGCGACTACCTGATTAACTATGACATTCACTGGAATCCCGTGCGGATTATCCAGCGTTTCGGGCGCGTCGATCGTATCGGCTCCCCTAATTCCACCATCCAGCTTGTCAATTACTGGCCGGATATATCGCTCGATGAATATATCAACCTGAAAGAGCGCGTAGAAAACCGCATGATGATTGCAGACGTGACCGCCACGGGCGATGACAACGTGCTGACTGCCAAGAGCAGCGAAGTTTCCTACCGCAAGGAACAACTGCGCCGCCTTCAGGATGAGGTGATTGAGCTGGAAGATGTCAAAACAGGCGTATCCATCACAGACCTTGGCTTGAACGATTTCCGCATGGATTTGCTGAACTACGTTAAAGAGCATGGCGATATGGCCGATGCGCCTAAGGGAATGCACGCTGTTGTTCCCGCACAGCCGGAATTAGGCCTGAAGCCGGGAGTAATCTTCGCCCTGCGAAATCGTAATGATGGCGTGAATATCAACCAGCAAAACCGCCTTCATCCCTATTACCTGATTTATATCGCCAAGGATGGCACGGTCATTGCTAACCATACCGAGGCGAAAAAGCTGCTCGATCTGGTGCGGACAAGCTGCAAAGGCCACCATGAGCCGATTGCCGCGCTCTGCCGCCTGTTTAATGAAGAAACAGGCGATGGCCGCAACATGGCCGCGCAATCGGAATTGCTGAGCAAGGCCATACGCTCGATGATCGACGTGAAAGAGGAAAAAGATATTGATAGCCTGTTCTCTGGCGGCAAAACTACCGCGCTGATGAACACCATATCAGGGCTGGATGATTTTGAGCTGATTGCCTTCCTTGTCGTGCAGGAGGGCAAAGTCTGATGCTGTTTGATTACCCTGCCAAAGCCGCCTTTGGGCGCGTCCTTCCCAAAACCAAGATTTACGAACACGCCAGCCCGACTTCGGGACTGAAAGATCTGTTCGTGCGGCAGGTGGATCAGATAATCTGGAAGTATAAACTTGCGCCGGAAACCATCAACCTGCCAAGCACAAAAGCAGTGCCGGAAATTCAGGTCTTTCATGTCACCTTGAAAAACGGTGAACTGAAAGAAGATGTCCTGCGCTGCATTGATAAGGCTATCCCGTTCCCCATACTGTTTGAGCTGCATTATGAGGGCAAGTGCAAGCCGATTGCCTGTTACAAGCGCCCGAATGAAGCCGATAGCGCGAAATGGGTGGTAAGCGATTATTTTGAAACGGTCTGGCTCGCCGATAGCGCCAAGCGGGAGAAGCTGCCCGTGGTGCTGGATTTAGGGGTTCTGTATGAAAACCTGCTATCGCCCCTGATGCCATACCCCGCCATAGGCAAGGAAACCATGCCGGAACGTATAGCACGGATCGAGAAAATCCGCGCCAAAGAGCGGGAGCTGGAAAAATCAGAAACCCGCCTGAACAACGAAAAGCAATTCAACCGCAAAGTCGAAATCAATGCCGAAATCCGTGCTATAAAGCAGGAGATTGAGGGCATGACCACGAAGGCAGGATAAGAGAGTAAGGAAGCACACAATGGAAAAACTAAAGATGCACACGCCAGACCTGACGCAGGATCATATCGCCCGTATCCGCGAACTCTTCCCGAATTGCGTGACGGAAGCACGGGATGAAAGCGGCAAACTGAAACTGGCCGTGGATTTTGACCAGCTTAAACAAGAGCTGAGCGATACCATCGTGAAGGGCCACAGGAGCGTTACCACCTGAATTGGCCGGGCAAGCGCGAAGCCTTGCTCACCGCCAATGCGCCGATTGCCAAAACCCTGCGTCCTGTCCGCGAAGAGAGCGTGGATTTTGATACAACCAAAAACCTGTTTATCGAGGCGATAACTTGAAGCCCTGAAACTGCTTCAGGAAACCCATCTCGGCAGGTCAAAATGATCTATATCGACCCGCCGTATAATACAGGTGGGAACGATTTTATCTACGAGGATGACTTTGCAGAGAACTCCGAAGAATTTAAGCTCTACAAATCAAAAAGATGAATAGAGGAATCGTTAGTAGCTAACACAGAATCGAACGGGAGCTTCCATTCTGATTGGCTAAGTATTATCTATCCAAGAATCAGGCTATCCAAGAAACTTACTAGGGATGATGGCGTGATTTTCATATCTATCAGATGATAAGCGAACAATCCAATCTAAAGAAAATATCTGCAATGAAATTTTTGTGAAGAATCTTCATCAACTCAGTTTCCGTTGAATATAAGAGAAAATGTTGACGGCATCAATGGTGCAAGATAAAATTAAGGGTGTACATGAGATACATATTTACTTAAAATTGCTCAGAGATTCTACCTTTCAAAAATGCCTATGGTTATTGATATCCCAAATTTGAAGAAACGAGTCTTTGTTCAATGATGATGAAAAGCACAATAACAAAAATGACCAGTCGTAAAAATAGCCTTCAATGGGTATAACGTCCTATGGTTCACCCGTCGGATTTGGCAGACTTTGATGAGAGAAAATATCCTCCGAAGAAATTCAGATACATAAAATCCATAACATATTGAGATAAGGACTATGGCTGAGGTTTATAAAAAATTCCATTCTGCAGACAGCCTGCAAAGCTTTATACGTCCCGCGCTGGAAGGTTCAAAAACTTGCAGTTGGCTATTCTATCAACAATGGCCTCAGGAAGATTAAAGATAGTGAGCAAGAAATTACAAGGGAGAGCTTGACTTTCATGGTTAGTAATGATGTACCGGCAGCAATCTAACGAGTCTTATAAAAGTGAAAGAATCAAGGAACCTTATCCGTTGTTCGAAATTTGTAACGAACGAAGAAAACAGTAATAGAACTTAGCACATGGTGATGTTCTTTTCGAATGGACAAAAAACCTGTCTTTCTTGAGCCGATCTAATGAAATTCACTCTTGCGGGCGATAAATCTGCAATCATATTAGATTTCTTTGCAGGTTCATCGCAACTGCTCATGCTGTGCTTCAAGCAATATGAACGCCAAGATGG
Source organism: Rhodospirillales bacterium (assembly GCA_020638285.1). GTDB lineage: Bacteria > Pseudomonadota > Alphaproteobacteria > Micavibrionales > Micavibrionaceae > JACKIV01. The sequence continues at coordinate 21,241 of JACKIV010000005.1, forward strand.
AGGAACAGAAAATTCATCATGGTTCAGCTCCTGAGATTTGTGATGAAGCGATTCATCTAAAGCATAAAGACTGGCTACAAATCTATTGCGGAAATTAGCAAGGAGGATATTCGCGCAGGAAAGAAAGATATAGTGAAGAAGTGCGCATGAAAACTGGAACAAAGATATTGGCTTCCGTGTCCTGAAAATCGACACATCCAACATGGCGGAAGTCTATTATACACCGGATGGCGTGAGGCAGGATGACCTGCTGGCAGCCGTGGATAATATCCGGCCAGACCGTTCGCCAGAAGACTTTCTCTTCCAAGTCCTGCTGGATTGGGGCGTAGATTTGACCCTGCCGATTGCTAAGAAAACCATGCAGGGCAAAACTATCTTCTTCGTGGATGGCAATGCCCTTGTCGCTTGCTTTGACGCTGGCATTACCGAGGAACTGGTTAAGGAACTCGCTGCCGAGAAGCCCTTGCGCGTGGTGTTCCGCGATAACGGGTTTGCTTCGGATTCCGTGAAAATCAACGCTGAGCAAATCTTCAAGCAGATGTCTCCCGGCACTGATATGAAGTCGATATAGGGGGACGTATGGATCAGGCTGCACTCCAAACCTTGCTGCATACCTTAATCGCCACCGGGGAAAACGAAGTGGTAGAGTTTAAGGGGTTAGGCTCTAACAGTGAAATCGGGAAGTACTTTTCCGCTCTTTCCAATGAGGCCAATCTTCGCGGGCTTGAGAGGGCGTGGCTGATCTTCGGTGTCCATAACAAAACAAAAACTATTGAGGGGACAAATTACCGCTCTGAGCCGCTGGAGCTTCAAAAGCTCAAGAGCGAGTTGAATGCACTGGAACCCAGCGTTACTTTTAGAAACATCCATGAACTATCCGTTGATGGCAAACGTGTTTTGATGTTTGAGATTCCCGCTGCCCCGCGTGGAATGCCGATTGCGTGGAACGGGCATTATTACGGACGCGCGGCAGAAAGCATTGATGCCCTTGGTCTGGATAAGCTCGATGAAATCCGCCAGCAGACCCTCGCCACCGACTGGACGGCGCAGATTGTGCCGAATGCCACGATAGATGATCTAGACGAAGCCGCCATCCAGAAGTCCCGCGAGTTATTTGCGAAAAAGCGGCCTGACCGTTTTGCCCCCAATGAGGTGGAGAAATGGCCAGTTGCAACCTTTCTTGATCGAGCGCGGATTACGCAAAATGGAAAGATAACGCGCACGGCCATTTTGCTTCTCGGCAAGCCAGAGTCTGCCCATTTCCTTTCCCCGCATCCGGCGCAAATGACGTGGAAGCTGGAAGGAACAGAACGCGCTTATGAACACTTTAGCCCGCCGTTCTTGCTGACCACAACCCAGCTTTACCAGAAAATCCGCAATATCCAGATCAGGCTGCTTCCGGGCGGACAGTTGATCCCCTATGAAATTTCCAAGTACGATCAAAGTATTGTCCTTGAAGCCCTGCACAATTGTATTGCCCACCAGGACTACATGCGCGGCGGACGCATCGTTGTTGTGGAAAAGCCGGAAAAGCTCATTTTTGAGAACGAAGGGAGCTTTTTTGAGGGCAAACCTGAAGATTATGTCATGGATGGGAAAATCCCACGGCGGTATCGCAACCCGTTCCTTGTTCAGGCAATGGTCGAACTTGGGATGATCGATACCGTCGGCATTGGAATTCACAGAATGTATAGGGGGCAGGCCGGACGCTATTTTCCCCTTCCCGACTATGACCTGTCCGAGGGGCACGCCGTCCGCATGACGATTTATGGCGGCGTGGTTGACCCTGCCTATAGCCAGATGCTAATGCAAAAAACCGATTTGCCCTTTGAAGATGTGCTGGCGCTGGATCGTGTGCAGAAACATCTATCCATCCCGGAGGACGCAATTTCTCGCTTACGGCGCAGAAAATTGATTGAAGGCAGAAAGCCTAATTTCCATGTTTCGGCAACTATAGCAGCCGCAACAGATCATAAAGCTGAATATATTCGTACTCGCGCTCAGCATGATACTCATTATCAAAAACTAATTTTAGACTATCTTGAAAAGAACGGCTCAGCCTCAAGAAAAGAAATAGATTCTCTGCTTTGGAAGATTTTAAGTGAAGCTCTTGATGACGATCAGAAGAGCCACAAAATTGGCAATTTGCTAACCAATATGCGTCGTTCTGGTATTATAAAAAACGAAGGCAGTAGAGGTAAGCCAACTTGGAAAATTGCAGAATGATTGCAGAGCAAAAATGATGACCTACAGAAAGAAGAATGTAATTAATAAAATAAAATCAATATATTAGCATTCTGCGATTGCAGAAAGCTTGCAGAAAGAGTGCAGAAAGAAATAGGGGACAAGAGGCATGAAACTGAAATTCAAAGTCCAGCCTTACCAGACCAATGCCGTCGAATCCGTGGTGGATTGCTTCGCTGGCCAACCATACAGCGCTGGCACGACTTACCGCATTGATCCGGGCAAGAGCAAGCAGATAAGAAGCGAGGAAACAGGTTTCAAGAATGCTGACCTGATGCTGACGGATAGCCAAATTCTGGCCAATATCCATGAAGTACAAAAGCGTCAGAATTTACCGCTCTCTTCCGGCCTTGCTGACTTCACCGCTCTGAACAACAAGAAGGATAGCATTGCCGTTCCTGCCGCCTACAAGAAGGATGCACTGGCCGCTTCACGTATTCATCTGGATATTGAGATGGAAACAGGCACGGGCAAAACCTACTGCTATATCAAAACCATCTTTGAGCTGAACAAGCGATATGGCTGGAACAAATTCATTATCATGGTTCCCAGCATTGCTATCCGTGAAGGCGTTTATAAGTCACTGGAAATAACCGCCGACCACTTCACGGAAAGCTACGGCAAGAAGGCGCGGTTCTTTATTTATAATTCCAAACAGCTTCACCATCTGGAAAGCTTTTCATCGGACGCTGGTATCAATGTCATGGTGATAAACATTCAGGCCTTTGCAGCCAAAGGCGCGGACAACCGCCGTATCTATGATGAGCTGGATGACTTCCAGACTCGCCGCCCGATTGATGTGATTAGCAGCAACCGCCCTATCCTGATTCTGGATGAACCGCAGAAAATGGAGGGCAAGGCCACGCTGGAAGCCCTGCCAAAATTCAAACCTTTGGCTATTTTCCGCTATTCCGCGACACACAAAACCCAGCACAATAAAATCCACCGCCTTGATGCGCTGGATGCCTATAACCAAAAGCTGGTGAAGAAAATCGCTGTGCGCGGCATTTCCATGAAGGGGCTGGCCGGAAGCAGCGCCTATCTCTATCTGGAATCCATCGAAATTTCCAAACAAGCGCCCGTGGCGCGGATTGAGATGGAAATCAAGCAGACTGGCGGGGAAATCAAACGCAAGGTGATGCGCCTTTCCAAAGGCCAGAACCTTTATGACCTGTCCAACAAGCTGGATCAGTATCAGGGCTTCGTTATCTCCCAGATTGATGCCAATCAGGACACGGTGGAATTCACCAATGGCCATGTCTTAACCGCTGGCGAGGCCACGGGCGATGTGACTGAGGCCACCATTCGCCGCATTCAAATCAGGGAAACGATCAAGGCGCATTTGGAGAAAGAGCAAAAGCTGTTCTCTCAGGGGATCAAGGTGCTTTCCTTGTTCTTCATTGATGAGGTGGTGAAATACCGCGATTACAGCCAGCCAGATGAGCAAGGCGATTATGCCCGTATCTTTGAAGAAGAATACGAAACGCTGAAAGCCGAGTATCTTGGGACGCTTGATCTGGAAGGCAATGAAGCCTACCGCAAGCATCTGGCGGGTATAGACAACAAGCGAACCCATGAGGGGTATTTCTCCATCGACAAAAAGACCAAGCGTCTGAAAGACCCGGAAATGGGCGCCAAGGCCGTGGATTCCGATGATGTAGATGCCTATGACCTGATTTTGAAGGACAAGGAACGGCTTTTGTCCTTCGCTGAGCCTGTCCGGTTTATCTTCTCGCATTCGGCATTACGCGAAGGCTGGGATAATCCGAACGTCTTTATCATGTGTATGCTGAAACACAGCGACAACACCATCTCCCGCCGCCAAGAGGTTGGCCGTGGCTTGCGCCTGTCCGTCAACCAGAATGGCGACCGGATGGATCACCCCGCCACGGTGCATGAAATCAACGTCCTGACCGTGGTTGCCAGCGAGAGCTACAAAAACTTCGTAGCGAACCTTCAGGAAGAAATCAGTGATGCCCTGTCTGCCCGTCCGCGCAAGGCGGATGAAGCCTATTTCACAGGCAAGATCATCAAGACTGAAACAGGCACGTTGCAGGTAACACCCGCGATGGCCAAGCAGATATACAAATACCTGCTGAAAAACGACTACACGGATGAATCTGACCAGATTGCTGAGGCCTATCACGCCGCCAAGAAAGACCAAAAACTGGCGGCTCTGCCGGAAGAGCTTGCCCCTCATGCTGAGCAAGTCTTTCTTCTGATTGATAGCGTCTTCAGCACAAGCCAACTGCCGCAGATTGGCGATGACCGCAAACCAAAAACCAACCCCCTGAATTCCAACTTTGAGAAGAAGGAATTTCAGGAACTTTGGGGCAGGATCAATCGCAAAGCGGTTTACCGCGTAGAATTTGATTCAGCCGAATTGATTGCCAACTGCATTAAGACCCTGAATAAGGAACTGCGCGTCTCTCCCCTGCAATACACCATCCAGACAGGCATTCAGGGGGATCAGATTACAGATGGCCAGCTTAAGGCAGGTGAAAGCTTCCAAGTGGAAAGCACCGTCACGGAAGCGCATATGGGCGTTTGATGGATTTTGTTGGGGTGAAGGCGGCGGTTTATTAACACCCAAAATGCGGCACCAGTGCGGCACCGGCAAAATTTTGCGAAATCTGGGAATCGCCTAAGTCTTTGAAAAAATTGGTTGCGGGGGCAGGATTTGAACCTGCGGCCTTCAGGTTATGAGCCTGACGAGCTACCGGGCTGCTCCACCCCGCGTCAAAAAAGAAAGGCTGTCCAGAGTCATCCTGAAAAACCCTTACCAATGAAGGAAACAAAGCATTTTCCGGAGAACGGCCTCATTCCTTTTCAGGAACGCAATGCCACCGATGATGCCTTGCCTGAACATGCTTTCAGGATAATTGCACCCTGCGAGCTGGCTCTGAAACCCTGAGAGCGGAGCGGATTGTAGCGGCTGAAAAATCCATGTCAACCTTTTTATGGGGAAAACAGACATTCAAGGGGCATGAATGTGGTCTTGCGGCGGTTTCTGGACCGGAATTCCCTTTTCCGGCGGGCTTGCAAACAGCGGGCGAGGTGTTAGAGTCCAACATCTGGTGAGCAAACCAAACGCCCCCGCAGAAAATCGTGAAAGGTCCGCCACATAAGCCATGACCAGAAACCTTAACCTTGCCGTTCTGATTTCCGGGCGCGGGAGTAATCTTCAGGCGCTCATTGACGCCTGTGCGCAGGATGATTTTCCGGCGCGCATCGCGGTGGTGGTTTCAAATCGGCCCGGTGTGGAAGGGCTGGAGCGCGCGCAGCGCGGTGGTATTTTAACGGAAACGCTCGACCATAAAAGCTATCCCAGCCGCGAAGCCTTCGAAGAAGCGCTCCACGAAACGCTTGGGAAATATCCGGTCGATCTGATCTGTCTGGCCGGATTCATGCGGATCCTGACTGCCGGATTTGTTGAAAAATGGCCGGACCGGATCGTGAACATCCATCCGTCTTTATTGCCGGATTACAAGGGGCTGGATACGCATGCCAGGGCGATTGCCGATGGGCGCAGCGAAGCCGGATGCACCGTCCATCTCGTTCGCCCTGCCGTGGATGACGGCCCGATTCTGGTGCAAAGACGCGTGCCGATCCTGCCCGGCGATACGCCCGGGAGTCTGGCCGTTCGCGTGCTGGAGCAGGAACACATCGCCTATCCGCAAGCGATCCGCCTTCTCGCCGAAAAATAGAAAAAGGCCCGCCCTCAGACAAGGCCGTATGCGCGGATCATCCGGGGATCCTGCAACGCTCGCGCATATTGAGCATCTTCTTCGGCAAGCGTCCGCCATGGAGAAAAAGATCCGGCGGGAAAGGGCGTATCCGGAAGCCCCATACCCTCTTCTGCGGCGGCGCGCCACGGCCCGGCCAGCATCCGTTGCTGGGTCATTGACACCGCCCCCAGCGGTCCCTGTTCCCCGGAACGGGGCAAGGGCGTCAGATCGAAATCAACATCTTCAGGAACAGACTTAAGGGAACACGCATCGGACTCATCCATGGCAACCTCCCTGTTGCGTTTAAAAGAGCTCCTCCGTCTTTGTGCGGGGTTTCTCTCTAAAGCATTGAAGGATAACAGGGAAGTTCACAGCCTGCAAGGGCTTCTTAAAATTCGTCCTGCATCAATAGTATAGCACCCATCCAAATCATGCATAATTACGCCCGCATGCAGAATCACCCCTGTGCGCCGATTCGGGCGGGCGCGTACGATCACCCGGGACGCCGGTTTTCCCGCGCCGGGCCATAAGGGAATGATTTCAACCGCGCCGAATCGCCTGCCCAACCCCTGTAAAATCCGGTCCAGCGCATCGGCTCTGTGAATGAGAGTCAGGCTGCCTCGCCCGTTCAAACACCGAAACGCGCAATCCAGCCAGTCTTTCAACCCGGCTCCATCCTGCGCGTCCTCCAGAAAGCCCGATGCGCGGGCCTTTGAGACGTCCGGCGAAGCTGTATGTGCTCCGGCTTCCAGATAAGGCGGATTGCAAATCACATAGTCGAAAGAATCGGATTCAGGCTCAAAATTCCGGATGTCCGCGCAGATGAACCGGGCGCGATTCTCGCACATGTTCAATGTGGCATTGCGCGTGGCCAGCCCGATCAAATCAGCCTGAATGTCCACGCCGGTCAGGGTTGCCTGAGGGGCGCGCGCCAGAACGCACAGCCCCGCCCCGCCGCTTCCGCAGCCCAGATCCAGAATGCGGGGCGGCGCAGCTCTTTGCGCGTTGGTCTCTCCGACGGGACAGGCAGCGGCCAGAAAAACCGTGTCTGTCGTGGCGCGCAGCCCCGATTCGGACTGGAGCAGCCGGACATGCCCGCCAAGGAGAGAATCTTCGGTCATCATCCTGCTTTTCTCGCGTATTTCGGACCGGAGAACAAGGGAAGAATGGTTTCCGATAATAATAAATATTTTCCTGAAGAAGGCGGATGGATTGCTGAAAAGACTGATAAACAAAAAATAACAAAGTTTTTCTTTATAAAAAATAATGTTCTTTGCCTTCATAAGAAGTTTATAAATTGAGAATGACTCTTGACTTCTAAGGCCCTGAAAAAACATCGAATCTTGTGTTTTTTTTCTTGCGTGTTTGAGGCAAGTCGCGTATAAAGGACCTAACACACCCTCTATTACCGCCGTTTGTCCGGAGCACCCCTGAAAAGGTCTCCGGACCTTTTTTATGCGCTGATGCTTTTGATTCGTTCGCGCAAAAGGATCATATAAAGAAAAACGAAGCCATACATATAAAGCTCGCTGATTTCACTTGCGCGCTCAAAGATGCGGATATGAAAAACATCCGTCAAAAGGCTCGACGCCCGGACGAACAAAACGATTCCCGAGATCACTGCGAACTGAGCCGTAGGCATGAAAACCCGTAAAGAGGCGGGGACGATCCACGGCCAGTATTTCATGGCGAACGGGGCGATCAATCCACCCCCGATCACACCGATCATGAGCAGAGCCCGGGGTTTCTGGTCAAGCCAATCCGATGTGTTGTGCAGATTCGTTTCGTTCTGGTCGTTGATACCGGACCAGTACTCCGGCGTCGTCCAGCCAAAAAGATGCTGGCCCCAGCTTATTTCCTCTCCGCCTACATAAAACTGACAGGCCGCGGCGAGTGCGATCCATGCCATCAGTCTACGATGCCGGGAAAACCGGTTTTCGAGAAGGGTCTGAAGGGCGACCGAGAATCCGCAAAAAACGACGGCGGCCTGAAGAAATTCGTGCGGGCCGCTTTCGCTGAGCATCGGCGCAAGAAGAGCAGGCGAAAATGTGGCTTCCAATACGCCCTGAACGATCAGTCCCCCGAGCGGAATCCACAGCCACAAAAGCGGAGGAAGCGATATATCCAGCCTGTCGATATCCTTCATCCAGCCCTCCCTCAGGCCGCCTGTTTGAGAAGTCTGCGCTGCTGCGTCCGGAGTTTCCACCAGGCCAGCGCCGTTGCGGCCCTGTATGTCAGGCTTTGCGGGCTCAAGCCGCAGGCCTTGAACACCATACCCACCGCGCGATCCACCACGGGACGGCGGTAATAACCACAGGCGCGGCGCATATATTCACGACTGTAGGTTTCTCTGTCATAAGTCGCGTCCGGGGATTCGTTGGCCGCGAAATAGGCATAGGCCAGTTCGTCATCCTCACTTTCCGCTATACGCCCGACAGCGACCTTCAGGCGCGCCAGTTTTCCCAGTTTTTCCCGCTCCAGACAGGCATTGAGATGATCGTAGAACAGTTTGTAATGACGAAATTCATCTGCGGCAATATGGCGACAGATTTCCTGCAGGACCGGTTCGTCCGTGGCGCCGCCCAGCGCGGTGTAATAAGAGCTTGTTCCAACCTCGACCATGCAGCGTGCGACCAGTTCCGCGCTGCGCGATCCCCGGACCGAATCGCTCCGCCCATCGGCGAAATGAGCCGGTTTGTACCCGGCGCGAAAGCGCTCCATGGCGCGATCCAGGGACCAGGACGGATCAATTTTTTCAGCCCACGCGCCCAGCGCGCGGCCATGCTGGATCTCCTCGACGCCCCACTGACGAATCACGGCCTGAAACGCGCCGTCGTCCGCAAAAATCCGGCACAGATAGGTCACATAATCGCCAGCGTTGTATTCGACCAAAGCCGCCGCCTTGATGATTTTCAGCGTATCCGGGTGCGCCCGCGCGGGGTCCAGTCGGTCCCAGCCTAAATCTTCTACGGTCCAGCGTGCCTTTTCCATGATGAATCCTTACATTCTGCCCTTGTGAGTGTTTTAGCCCGTAAGCCCCGGAAAACTATGGAATATGCCCCAAAGCGGCGCAAGGATCAAGATTGTTGTCGGGAACGAGGTGACCGCGCCACGGGAATCTGATAAACTGGCCCGGTTGTTCAGGGTCAATTCCATGAATTTTCATACAAAATCACGCCTCGGACGGGCGAGAACATCTTCCGGGACCCTTGGGCTTTGCGCCCTTGGGGCGGGTGTCTTTCTGTGCCTGTCCGCCGGGGCAGGATTTCCCGTGCAGGCGCAGGAGGCGGCTCCATCGTCTGCGCCGTCCGCCGTTTCCGTGTCTGATCTCCCACCGCCTCCGCCGCCCGCCAACCGGGCCGCCCTTTTGAAACTGGCTCATCAGTTCGTCGACCGGATCGGGGCAGGAATGGCGAATGCCGATGCTTTGATGGGCATTGCGGACTCAAGGGCCGGAGCGCGCGTGCTTCAACCAGAAATTCCGGATGGAACGGAATTGATTCTTCAGGCCCGCGTCGGGCGAGACATTCTTCAGGGCGACATGATCGCCGTTCAGGAGTCCGGACGGACCTTTGTTTCCTTGCAGGATTTTTTCTCGGTTCTGGGATTTCCGATCCAGATCAACCCGGAAACGAAGCAGGCGCAAGGGTGGTTCATCCGCGAGACGAAGCTTTTTCACCTCGACGGAAAAGCCGGAACCGTTTCGGTGGACGGGAAGGTCTATACGATTGACCCTATGACGATGCGCGAGGAGGACGGAGAGTATCGCGTGACTCTGGACACGCTCGGAACGTGGTTCGATATGAGATTCGGGCTTGATGTTTCGCGTCAGATGATCGTGGTGGACAGCACCGATCCCCTGCCCATTCAACAACGTCAGGCCCGCCGCGCGCAGCGGGTTGCAAAGGCAACAGGCATTCCACCCTCGAAACTGCCCCGGCAGGAGGACCCTCCGGCTTTACTCGATGCGCCTTTCGTGGACGTGGCTTTGAATACGCAGGCGCGCCGTTCACAGACAGGGCAGCCCTTTAACAAAACGCTAAGCTCCTCCGTTCTCACGTCCGGAGACTTCGCCGGGATGACCGTAAAAAGCTTTTCGTCCTCGACCTTGCGGGATGGAGTCAATTCCGTTCGCATGTCCGCCCGGAAAGTTTCCGAAGACGACGATCTGCTGGGGCCGATCAAGGCTCGCGCCTTTGAGATCGGAGATGTAACGCCCGTGTCGGTTCCTCTGGCAGGAGGCTCCGGACAAGAGCAGGGCGTTCGGATCACAAATCGCAAGGCAGGACAATCCGTCACCTTCACCACCACGGATATTGAGGGCGACGCCCAGCCCGGATGGGATGTGGAGTTGTATCGCGGCCAGCAGATCGTCGGGTTTCAGGAAGTAGGCCAGGATGGACGATATGACTTTCAGGACGTACGGCTTTGGGCTGGCCCGAACGATTTCCGTCTGGTTTTCTATGGCCTGAACGGCGAGCGGCGCGAGGAAGGTCGCGCCATTCCCGTCGATCTGGACGCCGCGACCGGATCGGGAAGCACGTGGTCCGTCTCGGCAACGCGCAGGAACGTCACCACATATGACCGCCTGCAATCGGAACAGCCCGAGGATGGTCAGGTCCAGCTTGCCGCAACGATTGAGCGCGGGCTGAGCAGTGCCGTCTTGCTCAATGGGGGGCTGCGGAGCGTTCCGCAGGAGGACACGCGCAAAACCTACGTAGAAGGAGGACTATCAACCGTTCTGGGAGAAACGCTTGTCATGTCGAATCTGGCTTATGATCTGGACGGCGAAGCCGCTGCGGAAATTTCCGCGCGCCGGAATTTCGGCCAGCAAAGACTAGGGTTTCAGGCTCAGGTCAATACGAGCGGCTATGCCTCCGGCGGCTCCGGCGAAAATCCGGGCGTTCTGGATGTCGGCGCAGATTTGGGCGGGCCGCTGTTCTCGTGGGACGGGAATCATTTCGGGTACGGGCTGGATGTCTCCTACGGAGTTCTGGCGGAAAATCAGTCCACTCTTTCGGCGGGCCAGAATCTCAATGCGTCCATGGGGCCTTTGCGGTTTAACAACTCGCTGAGCTACACAAAGAAGAAGGGTTTCGGCAACGATCAGGACCGGGAAGAAATGCTCAATACGTTCACCGGAACATTTTTGCATGAGAACAACCAATTCCGGGCCAGTGCGTTATACGAGATTGCGCCCGATCCGGCGATGGCGTCTGTCTTTGCCTCTTGGCTGCACAAATACACCGAAAAACTCTCGACGGAGATCGAGGCCGAACGATTCCTCAAAAGTGGCCTTAGTCAACTCAACGGGCGCCTGAACTGGCGACACGACAACTTCACCCTCTCGCCGCGCATCGAGATGGATTCAGATGGGCGCGTCATTGCCGCAATCGGCGCGAGGACGGGTCTGGCGGCGGACCCGCGTACAGGGACGCCGGTTTTCCGGGGAAAGACCCTGACCGGATCGGGGGGGCTTTCGGCTCACGTTTTTCTCGACAACGACGGAAACGGATTTTTCAACACAGGCGACGAATCCATCGAAGGCGTCAGAGTTGTGGCGGTTCAGGCGCGGCGGCACGAGGAGACAGATGCGGACGGCATGGCCTTTCTGACGGATCTTCCCGCATCACGAGCCACGGATACGATGGTCGATAGCTCCTCCCTTTCCGATCCGTCGTGGATTCCCGCATCCGAAGGCGTGTCGATTCTCCCGCGTCCCGGGCGGGTCAGCAAGATTGATTTTCCTCTGCACAAAAGCGGCGAAATCGATGGAACGGTTCTTCTGGCGCCGCCCCGCCGGGAGCCTTATCCTGCCTCGGGCGTTCGTCTGTACCTCTATGATATGTCTGGCCGTAAAAAGACTTTCACAACGACGGCCTATGACGGATTTTACCTGTTTTCGATGGTGCCGCCGGGGGATTATTACCTTCTGCCCGCGCCCGAAGATCTGGAATTGCTGCATGCCGAAAGTCCGCTGCCGCGTAAAATCCGGATCGGATATAACGGAACGGTTTTATACGGAAACGATATCTCCCTGACCGTTCGGGACGGGAAAAGCACGACGCTGGCCATCGCCGAAGGACCGGGCGATTATCTCCTGCGCAATGCCAATGTGCCGGATCTTTCGAAAACAAACGTCATTCTGGATCTGGGGGCGTACCGTTCGCGTCTGATGACGGCGCTGGTGTGGTATCGTCTCAAGACCCGGTACGGTGTCCTTCTGGCCGGGAGCGAGCTTCTGGTCAAGCCGTCGGAAAGCCTGCCGGATTCGCAGGGAAATCACCATCTGCGCGTGTCCCAGAACGACAACGATCTGGACGAGGCCCGTCGGAAATGCCGGGCGATTGCTGCGCGGGGAATCGGGTGCCGGGTCGATTTTCTGCCGCGCGGCGGCATTCAGGCTGCTCTGGAGAATAAAAAGGGGACCTGATGACCCTCCGGAAACAAAATGGTTGACCGTTTTTTCCTCAGGTGACGCCGGACGGTTTTTAGGGCATGATAGACACTGGATTTTTTGTTGATCGGAAGGAGCAAGCCCCATGATCGTCATCACAGGCGGAGCCGGGTTTATCGGATCGAACCTTATTGCGGGATTTGAGGCCCGGGGCGCACACGATATCGTCGTGTGCGACACGCTGGGGACCGAGGACAAATGGCGCAACCTCGCCCGGCGGGAGATTCGGGATCTGGTCGCGCCGCCCGCCCTGTTCGATTACCTGAACCAGCATCGCGACGAGATCAAGGTCGTCTTTCATCTCGGCGCGCTCGTTTCAACGTCAGAGCGCGACGCGGACCGGATCGTCACCACAAATTTCGCCCTGTCGCGGGAAATCTGGCGGTGGTGCGCGGCGCATGGCGTGCGTCTTATTTACGCCTCGTCCTATGCGACCTATGGCGACGGCAGCCAGGGTTTTGAAGACGACGAATCGCCCGAAGCTCTGGCCCGGTTTGTCCCCCTTAACCCCTATGGCTGGTCCAAGCATATTTTCGACCGGCGCATCGCCCGGATTCTCCAGAACCGCAACGAACAGATTCCGCCGCAATGGGCTGGGCTTAAATTCTTCAACGTCTATGGCCCGAACGAGTATCACCGGGGCGACCAGATGAGCGTGGTGGGCAAGCTCTATCCCCAGGTCGCGGCGGGGGCGTCGGCGCGCCTGTTCAAATCCTATCATCCCGATTACAAGGATGGCGGGCAGATTCGCGATTTCGTCCATGTGGATGACTGCGTGTCCGTGATGCTGTGGATGTACGACAACCCGGTGGTGTGCGGCCTGTTCAATGTCGGGACGGGAAAGGGATCAAGCTTCAACGACCTTGCCGCCGCCGTCTTCAAGGCCGCCGGAAAGCCCGCGCGCATTTCCTATGTCGATATGCCCGAGGCGCTGCGGTACAAATATCATTACTACACGCAGGCCGACATTTCAAAGCTTCGCGGATGCGGGTACGACCAGCCTTTCCTCGATCTGGAAGAGGGCGTCCGGCGCTATGTTCAGGATTTTCTGGCCAAAGACGATCCGTATCTGTAAGACATTTCCTTGCAGACAAAATCAGATTCCGAACCCTCTTTCTTCTGTGTCATCCCCGCGAAAGCGGGGACCGGACAGGGTTCTTATAATAACCCGCTTCCCGCCTGCCCGGGAATGACGATTTCAAAATGAGGCTTCCATGTCCCTGCCTTTTCCCGATATTGATCCTGTGGCGCTGGCCATCGGCCCCATTCAGATTCGCTGGTACGCTCTGGCCTATCTGACCGGGTTTCTGGTCGGGTGGCGGTATTGCAGGGCGCTGGCCGCGCGGGATCCGGGCTTGAAACCCTCGCCGGAACAGATCGACGATTTTCTGGTCTGGGTGATTGCGGGCGTTATTCTGGGGGGGCGGATCGGCTATGTCCTGTTTTATCAAGCCGATCTGTATCTGGCGTATCCGATGGACATCTTCAAGGTCTGGCAAGGCGGCATGTCCTTTCATGGCGGGCTTGTCGGGGTCATTGCCGCGCTCGTGATCTACGCACGAAAACACGCCATTCCCGTTCTGCGTCTGGCGGATCTGGCCGCGTGCGTGACTCCGGTGGGGCTGTTTCTGGGGCGCATAGCGAATTTCATCAACGGAGAATTGTACGGACGCGCGACGGATATGCCGTGGGGCGTTGTCTTCCCGTATGGCGGCGAGATCCCGCGTCACCCGAGCCAGCTTTACGAATCCGCCCTTGAGGGCGCGGCTCTGTTTGTGATTTTGTTTTTTCTGGCCCGCCGCGACGGTCTGCGGACAAGGCCGGGTTTTCTGGCCGGTGTTTTTCTGGCCGGATACGGTGTTTTCCGCTTCGGAGTGGAATTTTTCCGTGAACCGGACATTCAAATCGGCTATCTGTTTGGAAGCGCAACAATGGGACAGCTTCTATGCCTGCCGATGATCGCCGCCGGAGCGTTTCTGATCCTTCGCGCGTTAAGCCGCAGGACGGGCCTTTGAGTCTGCGCGCGGCCTTGCGCGCCCGTATTCAGGCATCCGGCCCGGTGAATCTTGAAGATTTCATGGATATGGTTCTGGGTCATCCGGTCTTTGGGTATTACCCCACCCGCGATCCGCTCGGCGCGCAAGGCGATTTCACCACTGCGCCGGAAATCTCGCAGATTTTCGGAGAGCTGATCGGCCTGTGGGCGGCGGATGTGTGGATGAAAATGGGTCGTCCCGATCCGGTCCTGCTGGTCGAATGCGGCCCCGGTCGCGGGACGATTCTGGCCGACGCAATGCGCGCGGCGCGCGTTGTCCCGGAATTTTGCAAGGCCATTCGGATTCATCTGGTTGAAACCAGCCCGGCCCTGCGCGCCCATCAAGCGCACACCCTGCGCGATTTCGCCCCGGTCTGGCACGACCGCCCGGAGGATCTACCGCCCGGCCCCATGATTTTGATCGCCAACGAATTTCTGGATGCCCTGCCCGTTCGCCAGTGCGTCCGCACCACGTCGGGGTGGGCGGAGCGTCATGTCGATCTGGACGGGCCGGAAGATTTCCGCTTTGTCCTGCGCCCGGCGGATCCGCAGACCATCGAGGCCCTTCCTGCGCCCTGCCGCGCCGCCGCACCGGGAGAGATCGTGGAATTTTCTCCCGCGCGCGAAGCCTTCGCAAAGCACCTCTCCGCGCGACTTGTCCGGTCAAACGGAGCCGCCTTGCTGATCGACTATGGCCATGCCTCTTCCGCGCCCGGTGACACGCTTCAGGCCGTCCGGGCGCATCGCTTCGCGCCGGTCCTGAAAGACATCGGAAATGCCGATCTGACTGCCCATGTCGATTTTGCGCGGCTTGCGGAGGGCATCCACCCGACCGGCGTTTCAATCGCCCCGATTGTTTCTCAAGGGGCGTTTCTGACGGCGCTGGGCGGCGCGGCGCGGCTGGAGGCGTTAAGCCGGAAAAATCCGGGCCAAGCCGAATCCTTGCAATCGGCCTACCGACGCTTGACCGCGCCGAATGAAATGGGAGATCTTTTCAAGGTCATGGCTGTGTGGCATGGTCTGGATGCGCTGCCAGAGGGGTTTTCATGATTCGTTTTCATTCCGATTCCACATTTTCCGCCCATGCGAACCCGCATGTCGTTCACGGGTTTTTCCTGCGCACGGGCGGGATCAGTACGGGGATTTACGAAAGTCTGAACTGCGCGCCGCTTTCTGCCGACGATCCGGCCTGCGTGAAAGAAAACCGCGCGCGGGCGGCGATGGCTTTGGGCGTTGCGCCCGATCATCTTTTGACCCTTTCCCAGACGCACAGCGCCACCTGCCACATCGTCCGCGCGCCGTGGAAGCCGGGCCAGATCATGGAGGGAGACGCGCTGGTCACGGACCGCCCCGGTCTGGCGCTGGGTGTCTTGACGGCCGATTGCGCGCCGGTTTTATTGGCGGGAAAGTCTGAATCCGGCCCGGTGATCGGCGCGGCGCATGCGGGATGGAAAGGCGCGCTGGGCGGCATTCTCGAATCGACGATTGACGCCATGGAGTCCCTGGGTGCCTCGCGCCAGAGCCTTTGCGCTGTTATCGGCCCGTGCATCGCGCGCGATTCCTATGAGGTTGGCGCCGATTTCCGGGCAGATTTTCTGGCTCATACCCCTGAAAACACGCGGTTTTTCAAGCCGCGTGCAGACTCGTTTACCTTTGATCTCCCGGCCTATGTTACGCACAGACTGATGCAGGCCGGTATCGTCCGGATTTTTACCACCGGACAGGATACCTGCGCGCAAGAGGAAGATTTTTTCAGTTTTCGGCGTGCCACACAGGCAGGGCAATCTGACTATGGCCGTCAGATTTCCGCGATTGTCATCCGGCCTGCCGTCTCTTAGGGGAAATTTTATTCCCCGTACAAATTCCGGAATCCCTGCGTGACCTTGGCCACGAAAGCCGGGTCGCGGTCGCGCCAGTATTTCGGATCGCGCATCATCTTGCGCAGATCTTTTTCCCCGCCCGGAACGTCGCCGGATTCGGGGATGTTGTGCGGCGCGCTCGCGCCCTGCTCGGCCTGCATCATGCGCCACAGGGCCATGACGCCTTCGTACGACGCGGACAGACCGCTCAAAACATCTTCGGGCAGCGCGCGGCGGCCATAGGCCAGAATCTGACGCGAGACCTCGCGCCACCGGTCCTTGCCGCCGAACTGTTCGACGAGGCGCTCGACCTCGCGGTCCGCCTGAAATTCCCCGGCGATATCCAGGATCAAAGGCACCAGCTTTTCCGCCGCCATGTCATAGACAAGCTGGACCTGATCGGGCGTAAACGCCGCCGCGTGAAGCTTTCCGTTGATCTCCGGGTCGGGCGTAAACAGGCCGTGGTCGCACGTTACGCAATACCCGTCCGGCGTTTCCGGCACGCCGAGAAGACGATGGAATTTCGCGCGCTCTTCCTCGCTGCGCGGCGCATTCAGACCGGATAATTTCCGCTCCAGCGCAAGATACGAAGACACAAGCGCATCGGTGCGCACCGCCCCCGTCCGCGCGTCCCAGAATTTATCCGGGAGACTGGCCGGTTTTTGCATCGCGGGGCCTTGCGGAGCCGGGTTTTGCGAAGACTGGAGAAGATCGGTGTCGGTCATGATTTAAGTCCTTTCTTGTGTGGAAAATTTTCTTTGAAATGCGGCGAAGCCATTCCGGGCTGTCATCCCCGCGAAAGCGGGGACCGGGTCGTACTTTGAAAGAGATAGGTCCCCGCTTTCGCGGGGATGACAGGTGAGGAAGACTCTATTCGGCTTCGGATTTTTCTTCCTGTGCGCGCATCAGATCGGGAGAAACGCCCAGCGCCTCACCCAACGCGCGCGCGGCGGCGGGAAGATCCACGACGGCCAGACCCTGCGCTCCCATCGCCGCGACGGAGGACAGCCACCCGAGCGTGTTTTGAACATTGCGCTGGCCCTGCGCGCGGGCCAGGGGGCTGCGGTAGTCAATCGCCACCAGCCGCCCGTCCAGCGCGATATCCGGAATTTCCCCGCGACGGCGCAAAATGGCGTGCGCCCGCACGATCAGGGGCGTGAGCAGTTCGCTCTGAAGCCGCCCGTATGTCGCGCCGAGAAGCAACGCGCTTTCGGCGGCGCGTTCCAGTACCTCGGTCGCGCTCATGCGGGGGCCCGAGACCTGCCCCAGACGATCGGTCAAAAGCGCATGCCGGATGCGCGCGCGCAGATCGTCCAGAACAAGCTGGGACACATCGAACCGCGCGGGCATCTCCAGCGCCTTGAGACCTTGGGACCCCACGGCCTTTGGGATAATCGCGCCGGGCACAAGCTCGATATTCGCCGGGTTCAAAACCCCGTCATCGTCCGCCTGCCAGATCCCCGTGACGGCGATAGAGGCGTTTTTCAGGATCAGCTCCACAACCTTGTTGGCCGTGCGGATATCGGGCAGCGCCTTCATGACCGGAGAGCGCCCGTAAATATCGCCCGGCGATTTCATCCACCGGAAATTCAATATGGGTGAGGACTCGCGCATCACATCGCGCAGCATCGCAGGTCCGCCGGAGGCCTCCATCAGCAAGGCGCACTGGCGATACCCCATAGCTTCGGGCAACAGACTTTCCATGACGGAGAATTTTTGCTGCGGATCCCGCGTGCCTGTCCGCGCAATGTCGGAAGGAACGTCGGCTTCCGGATACCGTGCCTGAATCTGGCCGAGCGTGAGCGACAACATCCGGTACGTTCCATCGAGCGCGCCGGTCGGGCCTTCCTCCAGCGCAATCTGCGCCAGCGGAATGGCCGTGAACCGAAAGGCGGTGAACTCGCCGGGCGCGGCTTCCTCAAACGCCAGGCACGCCGTTCCGCCCACCACAAGATCCAGAAAACACTGGTGCATCTCGACGGAAAAGTTGGATCGGTCGAAATGGTGGCGGAGCGTACGGCCCGCATTTTCAAGCGCGGGCGCAATGGCTGCGGCCTGCGCCGGGGATAAATCCGGACCGGGGCGAAACCCGAACCACTGCGTCCACGGGGGGGTAAGACTGCCCAGAAGACTGGCCGCGAGCTGGTCCACCGCGTCCATCGCCGTTGCGTCGTACACCCGATCGCCCCGGCGGACAGACAGGGACGTTCCGGTAAATCCCGCGCCTTGCGCAGGCAGGGCAAAATCATAACAATCCTGCCACAGGGACTCCCATGGCTGGCGGCGGGCGCGGGCGGAGTCATAGCGGCGCAGCAAGTCTTCCCGCGCGGCGCGATCGTCGGGGGCGGCGGAAACGTGTTTCAAAGGGTTCATGGCGTTATTCTCCCAAAAGAGTTTTGCGTGTCGGGCTCGCCGAGGCAGGGTCGAGAAAACCCCGGAAGCTGGTCAGGATCGTGCTGATGCGTCCGCGCCGGGCGTTTAATATCCCCGCCACACGCCGGGCCGCTTTGGCGGCCTCGGTTTCGGCGTCGGACGGTGCGGTGGATGTCGTCCCGGATGTGTCGGTTGACGTCGCGCCGCTGGACGTCGTCGCCACGTCCGAAACGGGCGGCGCAGGAACGTAAATGTAAGTCGGCGAAGGCGGAGCCTTCGGAACGGAAGTCAGTTTTCCCATGACAACAGGTCCTTTCCTGAATACGGGTTGGAAGTTTTCTGGAACCACGGCGAACACAACGATCACGGCGGGGTTTTCTTCACCCGTCATCCCCGCGAATGCGGGGACCGGGTTCTTGTAAAACGCGTACCCGGTTCCCGCTTGCGCGGGAATGACACAGGTTTTTGATTTTCGTTGTGCGCGTTGTGTCCGCCGTGGTTCACAAAAAAGCCCCCTCTCCCTATCCGGAGCTTCGCTCCTCCTTTCCCTCTCCCCCTTGGGGGAGAGGGATCAAGGGAGAGGGGATCTGAAAAACAGACTCACGAGATTTTCTTCAAATGCCGGTACAGCCTCCACGGCGTGACGACGCACCGGGCGCGCAGACCCAGAACGCGCTTGACGGCTTCGACGCAGTTCATGGGGGCAAAAAACGCCGGGCCGCGCACGCGCCGGTCAATCCATGCGGGAACAACCGTAAACCCCCGCTGGTCAAGCCATTCAGGCAGGTCAAACCCGTCCGGAACCTCGGGCGCGTCCAGATCAATCCGGTGCGCGAGCGGATCGAAACTGATCCACCGCCCGCCTTTTCGCACCAGAACAAAGCAATGCCGAAACCCCGGCTTTAGAAAAAAACGCAGCCACCGGATTTCCGTCTCGCCGGTAAAGACGACGAACGCATCGGGCGCCATCATCGGTCTGACCCGATGTCGGATTCATAGACGCAGGCCTCCAGAAACCAGGACGGACCGCGCCGGTCGGGCGCGCGGACAATGCCCTTGCGCTCCAGAACCGGACCGATATGGCCAAACGCCTCGGTCCAGATTTTGTGCGCCCGCGCCTCGCGCACCCGGCGCGAATCCGGCGGCATCAACCGCCGCCCGTAATGCCGCAAAACCAGAATGTGGTCCATAAGCAGCATCCGGTTGCGGTACAGCCGGTCGATGACCTTGAAAATGTCAATCGGCTCGCACGGGCGCGGCACATCGGCCAGCCCCATGATGATTCGCGCGCCATCGTTGCGCGCCTGCTGGGCCTGAATGAACCAGAACCAGGCGCATTCGGCGGATTCAAACGGCGTGGTGTCCATTTCGGCGCAGGGGCGGGGCGATCGGTCTCTGGTTGCCATAGTGTGGGGGTCCTTTCCGGGCGCAATTGTTCCTGATATGTTCTCATTTATGCGCGCGAAAAGGCGGGTTGTCAAGGATTATTTTAGGAATTTATTCCTTTGATATGAAAGGAGGAGGTCAAAGAGAGGAGGCTCCCTCTCGTATAGCCGGGCAAACCGTCCGGCCAAGCGAGCATGTATCTGTGCATTTTGATACAAAAAAACGCCGCACGATTCCGTTTTTCAGACAGAACAGCAGCGGATGGAGATTTTTCTGAAGATCGAAAAGAAAAGACGCAAAACATCATGAACAGGTTTTTGAAGACATCATCGAAATCGAAATCAAATACAGGCTTGGAAGATCTGGCAACGACCTACTCTCCCGCGTCTTAAGACGAAGTACCATCGGCGCTGGGGCTTTTCACGGTCCAGTTCGGAATGGGATGGGGTGTTACGCTCCCGCCATGGCCACCAGATCATCAAAACCTGTATTTGAAGACAACTTCCAAAGCAAAAATGCCGGGAAGACAAAAAGCCCATCCTAAGCCAAAAGCTCAAACACATCGCAGTTAACTTGCCGCTGCGCATGTTACGCGTCATATAAACCCGAAAGTCCGCACGACATGATCCGTTAAGCCAATCGAGCAATTAGTACCGGTTAGCTTCAAGTGTTACCACTCTTCCACATCCGGCCTATCAACGTGGTGGTCTTCCACGGCTCTGATAGGGATACCTAGTTTTGAGGGAGGCTTCACGCTTAGATGCTTTCAGCGTTTATCCCGTCCACACATAGCTACCCAGCACTGCTCCTGGCGGAACAACTGGTACACCAGAGGTATGTCCATCCCGGTCCTCTCGTACTAGGGACAGCTCCTCTCAAGTATCCTACACCCACGGCAGATAGGGACCAAACTGTCTCACGACGTTTTGAACCCAGCTCACGTACCTCTTTAAATGGCGAACAGCCATACCCTTGGGACCTACTCCAGCCCCAGGATGAGATGAGCCGACATCGAGGTGCCAAACAGCGCCGTCGCTGGGGACGCTTGGGCGCTATCAGCCTGTTATCCCTAGAGTACCTTTTATCCGTTGAGCGATGGCCCTTCCATAAGGAACCACCGGATCACTATGACCGCCTTTCGGCTCTGCTCGACTTGTCAGTCTCGCAGTCAGGCAAGCTTATGCCATTGCACTCTTGAAGACGATTTCCAACCGTCCTGAGCTTACCATCGCGCGCCTCCGTTACACTTTGGGAGGCGACCGCCCCAGTCAAACTACCCACCATGCAGGGTCCCAACTCCCGATAAGGGAGCTTGGTTAGACATCACGAAGGACAAGGGTGGTATTTCAACGTTGGCTCCACCGATACTAGCGTACCGGCTTCAAAGCCTCCCACCTATCCTACACATGTCAATCGTAATGCCACTGCAAAGCTATAGTAAAGGTTCATAGGGTCTTTCCGTCTGACCGCGGGAACCCCGTATCTTCACGGGGAATCCAATTTCACTGAGTCGGTGTTGGAGACAGTGGGGACATCGTTACGCCATTCGTGCAGGTCGGAACTTACCCGACAAGGAATTTCGCTACCTTAGGACCGTTATAGTTACGGCCGCCGTTTACCGGGGCTTCGATTCAATGCGTTAACATCTCCTCTTAACCTTCCGGCACCGGGCAGGCGTCAGACCCTATACGTCGTCTTACGACTTCGCAGAGCCCTATGTTTTTGGTAAACAGTCGCATCCCCCTAGTTTGTGCCCCCCACCAAAAGTTGCCTTCTAATGGGGCATGCTTATCCCGAAGTTACGCATGTAATTTGCCGAGTTCCTTCAACACCGTTCTCTCAAGCGCCTTAGTATTCTCTACTTATCCACCTGTGTCGGTTTGGGGTACGGTCTATACGCTGGAGTTATTTCCTGGATGTCCCAGGCTGCACATCCAATCCGTTAAGGATGCACAGCTTTCGGCCACCGTCACTACCAGCAGGCCACGGAATATTAACCGTGTTCCCATCGACTACGCTTTTCAGCCTCGCCTTAGGGGCCGGCTTACCCTGCCCGGATTAGCCTTGGACAGGAAACCTTGGATTTTCGGCGACAGAGTTTCTCACTCTGTTTATCGTTACTCATGTCCGCATTCTCACTTGTGATATCTCCAGCCCACCTCACGGTGAACCTTCACAGACTTACACAACGCTCCGCTACCATGCATATAAATATGCATCCTCAGCTTCGGTACGTAATTTTAGCCCCGGTACATCTTCGGCGCCGGACCTCTTATTTAGACCAGTGAGCTATTACGCTTTCTTTAAAAGATGGCTGCTTCTAAGCCAACTTCCTGGTTGTCATGGAAGTCCAACTTCCTTTCACACTTAATTACGATTTGGGGACCTTAGCTGGAGGTCTGGGTTGTTTCCCTCTTGACAATGAACGTTATCACCCACTGTCTGTCTGCCGTGATTGTACTCTTCGGTATTCGGAGTTTGGTTAGATTTGGTAAACCTTGCGGCCCCCTAGTCTATCCAGTGCTCTACCCCCGAAGGTAAGACACGACGCACTACCTAAATAGTTTTCGCGGAGAATCAGCTATTACCCGGTTTGATTGGCCTTTCACCCCTAACCACAGCTCATCCGAATCTTTTTCAACAGATACCGGTTCGGTCCTCCATTGCATGTTACTGCAACTTCAACCTGGCCATGGCTAGATCACCGGGCTTCGGATCTAATCCTGCATACTCTCGCCCTATTCAGACTCGGTTTCCCTACGCCTACACCTAACGGCTTAAGCTCGCATGCAAGACTAACTCGCGGACCCATTATACAAAAGGTACGCCGTCACGGAACAAGTCCGCTCCGACTGTTTGTATGCATCCGGTTTCAGGTCTTTTTCACTCCCCGCTTGGGGTGCTTTTCACCTTTCCTTCACAGTACTGGTACACTATCGGTCGATCAGTAGTATTTAGCCTTAGAGGATGGTCCCCCTATATTCAGACAGGATTTCACGTGTCCCGCCCTACTCGAGAGTCACTCTGCTTTTTACTTATACCGGGCTATCACCGTCTATGGCGTCGATTTCCAACGACTTCTAATTATTACAGAACAACTACTGGGCTGTTCCCCGTTCGCTCGCCACTACTAAGGGAATCTCGGTTGATTTCTTTTCCTCCGGTTACTGAGATGTTTCACTTCACCGGGTTTGCTTCGCATTACCTATGTATTCAGTAACGGATACCGCCTAAGCGGTGGGTTCCCCCATTCGGAAATCTTCGGGTCAAAGCTTGTTCACAGCTCACCGTGACTTAACGCAATACCCACGTCCTTCATCGCCTCTGATCGCCAAGGCATCCACCAGATGCACTTAAACGCTTGATTTCTAAATCACGCGCAGGGACAGTCCACTGCGTGTGTTAATCTTTCTCAGCTTTCTTTCCAGACATTTTTTAATTTGGATGTCTTCAAAAACCTATTCGATATTGCAAAAACAAGATCCCCTAAACAGGCGATCGAAAAACGGAACTTTTCCGTTCATTCGATAACCCGAACTCCCCTACGCCCTTACTCACTCCCCCGTCAAAAATGGGTGGAACCGAGGAGGATCGAACTCCAGCGCCTGAATGCCAAATCAGGCGCTCTCCAGCGGCTACGGCTGCAAACGCGACCGGGCAATGGTGGGCCAGGGGAGGACTTGAACCTCCGGGCCCCCACGCTTATCAAGCGTGTGCTCTAACTCCAACTGAGCGCTACTAGCCAGGTTTTTCCAGCCCGTTCCAGTGGGCCGGTATCGCAACCCGCTAAACCTTCGCGGGCCGGACGATCCGTTACCTTGCCTTGCGGAAAGAAGAGATGCGCCGGCAACAACGCGCCGCCGGGCCAATCCCGAAGGACAGGCCCAAATGATATACCAGTCATCCTCGCCCAGAAAGGGTGATCCAGCCTGGGATTCCCCTACGGCTACCTTGTTACGACTTAGTCCCAGTCACCAGCCCTGCCGTGGTTAGCTGCCTCCTTACGGTTGGCGCACTACCTTCGGGCAAAACCGACTCCCATGACTTGACGGGCGGTGTGTACAAGACCCGGGAACGTATTCACCGTAGCGTGCTGATCTACGATTACTAGCGATTCCAACTTCATGCACTCGAGTTGCAGAGTACAATCCGAACTGGAGACAGTTTTTTGAGATTTGCGCACCCTTGCCGGGTTGCTGCCATTGTCACCGCCATTTGTAGTACGTCCTGGCAGCCCCTACGTAAGGGCCGCAGTGACGACGTCATCCCCACCTTCCTCCGGCTTGTCACCGGCAGTCTCATCTGAGTGCCCAACTAAATGCTGGCAACAGACGACGAGGGTTGCGCTCGTTGCGGGACTTAACCCAACATCTCACGACACGAGCTGACGACAGCCATGCAGCACCTGTATCCAGTCCAACTAAATGAAGAAATCCATCTCTGGAAATCCCGACTGGTATGTCAAGGGTAGGTAAGGTTCTTCGCGTTGCTACGAATTAAAGGACATGTTCCACCGCTTGTGCGGGTCCCCGTCAATTCCTTTGAGTTTTAACCTTGCGGTCGTACTTCCCAGGCGGTGTGCTTAAAACGTTAGCTCCGTCACTGAACAGCTAAGCTGCCCAACAACTAGCACACATCGTTTACGGTGTGGACTACCAGGGTATCTAATCCTGTTCGCTCCCCACACTTTCATGCCTCAGCGTCAGTTCCCGTCCAGTTGGCCGCCTACGCCACTGGTGTTCCTCCGAATATCTGCGAATTTCACCTCTACACTCGGAATTCCGCCAACCCCTCCGGGACTCTAGCCAAACAGTTTCAAAAGCAGTTCCAGGGTTGAGCCCTGGGATTTCACTTCTGACTTGTCTAGCCGCCTACGCATTCTTTACGCCCAGTGATTCCGAACAACGCTTGCCACATTCGTATTACCGCGGCTGCTGGCACGAATTTAGCCGTGGCTTCTTCTACGGGTACGGTCATTATCATCCCCGTCGAAAGTGCTTTACAACCCTAAGGCCTTCATCACACACGCGGCATGGCTGGATCAGGCTTTCGCCCATTGTCCAATATTCCTCACTGCTGCCTCCCGTAGGAGTCTGGGCCGTGTCTCAGTCCCAGTGTGGCTGGTCATCCTCTCAGACCAGCTACTGATCGTAGCCTTGGTGAGCTCTTACCTCACCAACAAGCTAATCAGACGCGGGCCAATCCCTCAGCGATAAATCTTTGATCCGGAGATATTATACGGTATTAGCGTCAGTTTCCCAACGTTATCCCGTACTGAAGGGCATGTTCCCACGCGTTACTCACCCGTGCGCCACTAACCCCGAAGGGTTCGTTCGACTTGCATGTGTTAGGCCTGCCGCCAGCGTTCGTTCTGAGCCAGGATCAAACTCTCAAGTTTGATCTCAGCACAGCCTGCAGAGTCCGAAGACTTGCAGGGTGTACCTGTGTTTAATAGGGACTTGCTGTACGTACATAATAATATGCAGAACAACAGTTCCTGTTTTGTGTGACCAACAGATCACTAAAACAGCGCTGCTGCCTGCGTATCTCTTCTTTCCTATCAACGATGTCCAAGAACCATGGAACCGAAACCGCCTTCCCCCTCTTCAGGGCCGCAAAAGACCTCGGCATTTCTGCCCTGTCTTTTTCGAGGCTGCTCGGATGTCAATCTTTTAGTCACCGCAGCAAAGCTTGTCAACATCTTTTTTGGTTAACCGCTGATCCCTTTAAGGGGGGCGGTCCGGGTTTCCCCGACACCTCAGAAGACGCTGCCGCCCTGCTGTGGAGTGGGTGTATAGCGCGAACCCCGGAGCCTGTCAAACACCTTTTTCATTTTTTTTACTTTTTGTGGATATCCTGCTCGTCCGGGCAGGGATTTACGAGAGTGCGGACCGTATGATACGATGCGGGTCCATAGTTTCGGACATACCCTTTCCGATTGTTTCTCTTGCATTTTTCGGAGCCTTCACGATGAAATCCTCACGCCCCGCCCTGAGCATCCTTGCCGCTTTTATTTTTCTTCTCCCCGGGACAGGGCTGGCCGCCGCGCCGATCGACGATGCAGGCGCCGCCAAATTAAAATCCATTCTTGAAGATCTGGCCACACGCCAGACATCGGGCCTGACCGCCAAAGGACTCACCGTGACCCCGGACGGCCCCGTCACCGTCGATAAAGCCGATGGGTATTATGCCGCTTTCCTGCCCGGCCTGACGATCTCCGACGCCGCTGGACAAGGGAAAATCCAGATCGGCAAGGTCGCCGTCAACGCCATCCCCGCCGACGCCCCGCGCCAGTGGAATCTTTCCATCGCCCTGCCCACGCCGATCCAGATGACCATAGACGGAGCCCCTTTGAGCCTGTCCGTGGGCGCACAGAACACGAGCGGCGTATGGCATGAAGATTTTCATAATTTTGCCAAATTGGACTCCCGCCTTGAAAAAATCGAACTGATCGATTCGAAAAAGCGATTTACCCTCTCCATTCCCGCGATTTCGACCCTGTACGACCTGAACGAAAAAGCCCCCGATATGTGGTCAGGCCCGACGAACATCTCGATTCGGGGACTTGATCTGGGCGTAAACACCCCCGAAGGCGGCGTTTTCAAAGCAGTGATCGGCGAGATCGCCCTGAAATCCACACTCCGCGACCTGTCCATCAAAGCCATGAACACGTATCGCGAGCAGCTGGAAACACTCGCCGAAAACGCCGAATCGGCAGGCGCGAATCAAACCACAAGCCCCGCCCATGTCGAAGCCACCGTCAAACTTCTCGTTGACCTGTTCCGTAAAGGATGGGAAGGATTCGCAACAGACATCACCGTGAGCAATGTCGCCGTCGATACCCCGCCCAAAGGCGAGAAACCCGCCGGAAAAGTCCGGCTGGAGCGGGCCCATTTCGGGATGGATATGGGCGGCTTTCGCACCGGGAAAGTTTCCATTGGCCTGCGTCTGGGCCACAAGGGGCTTGAGATTGTCCCGGAACCGGCAGAATTTGGCCCTCTGGCACCGACTCTGGCGAATCTTGACCTGCGCCTTGAGAACCTGCCCTTTGACGATCTGACAGATCTGGGCCTGAATTCCTTCAAAATGGCCCAGCAAATGCCGGGCATGGAAAGCATGGTGGGTTTTCAGATTCTGGCCAGCCTGCCTGACCTTCTGGCCAAGGCCGGAACGAAAATCACCCTTCATGAAAACCGCATTTCCGGAAAAATCTATGATGCAGCGCTGGAGGCCACCCTCATCGCCAGCAAGGACGCCGCCACCGGCGCCATCGCAAAAGGGCGGATGGAAGTGGCCGGTCTGGACGCGGTCATCGCGCACCTCAACAAGGAACTCAGCGCCCTCAAAGGGCCGCAGCAGCAGGCTCTGGCCAGCCAGATCGGCACCCTGACCATGATTCAGGCTCTGGGCCAGCAGACCAGGAACGCCGCCGGGAAAGAAATCCGGGCCTATGATTTCGAGATGAACGAAGCCGGACAGATGCTCCTCAACGGCGCGGATTTCAACGCCATCATGGCCGGGCAAACTCCAGACTCTGAATAAAGCAGGAAAACAACCCTGAGCAAGAACATCCCCCCAGACCGACTGCGCCGCCTTGAGTCCGGGCAGGAACAGACCCGGACCCTGACCGAGGGACTGGCCATCGACTTTGCCGCCCTGCTGCGTGCGACTTTTCCGAAAGAGGCGCATCGGGCGCAGGATATTTTTCCGCCCGGCATGCCCCTTTTGCGCCGGATGGAACGCGCGGGGGATTTTCTGGCAAACCACCCGGATTATGATGCGGTTTTTGCACATGCCATAGGGCATTTTGCCGATACAGTGCGCGGATGGGCCGCCTATGCCCTGCGGATCAAGTGGGAAAACAACAAAGATCTGGAAAATTCCCTGCGGGCCATCCGCCCTTTGGCCGATGATTCCCATTTCGGGGTCCGGGAATGGGCATGGCTCGCCCTGCGCCCTGCCATATTACAGGATACGCCCCGCGCCTTTGCGCTTTTGATCCCGTGGACCCGCGATCCTTCTGAAAACATCCGCCGATTCGCCGTCGAAATTCTGCGCCCGCGCGGCGTATGGTGCGCGCACAGCCCGGAACTGAAAGCCGACCCCTCCTCCGGCCTGAGTCTGATCGAACCCCTGCGCGCCGACCCGTCGCTTTATGTCCGCAAATCTGTGGGAAACTGGCTCAATGATGCGTCTAAAACACATCCTGAATGGGTCGATTCGCTCTGCGCGCGATGGGAAGCCGAAAGCCCCGCCCCGGAAACACGCCACATAGCCCGCCGCGCACGCCGATCCCTGCGCAAAACCTGAAGAAAACCGCCCACAAAAAAATCTGTGCAAAAATCCTGTGCAAAACTTCCGGCTTTGAGGTAAGAATACACATGCGGGGCCGAATCATCCACAGATTCACATAAGTCCCGGACAAAAAAAGACCTGTCGAACGTGCATCGGACACAAGAGTTTCGGAGGGGCTTGATCGTCTTTCCGGAAAAAGAGGAGGATTTTGCCATGATTACCGCGCAACAAGTCCGGGCCGGGCGCGCCCTGCTCAACTGGAGCCAGAAAGACCTGTCCACCCATTCAGGCATTTCCCTGAACGCGATCAATAATTTTGAGCGCGAGATGGTCACCCCCCGCCGCGATACGCTTCAGTCCTTGCGCAAGACTCTGGAAACTTCCGGGCTGGAAATGATCGGCGAGACCGGCGTCAACCGGATTCAGGAAAAACTCGACGTCGAGATTCTGGGAACCGAAGCCTTCGTCAAGACCGTGACCGACGACCTGATTCGGGCCGTCAAGGCCGGGGCCGGAAATCTGTATATGAACGGAATTGACTTCCGCCGCTTTCCCGATGCCGCCCTGCATGAATGGATGCGGTGGGAGACAGCCAAAACCGCTTATTCCATCGACGAACGCAATCTGATGGCCTATGGGAATTTTGATTTTCTCTCGCAAGATCCGGTCTATCGCTGGGTGTCACGCGAAATGCTCGGCGAAGTGGCTTATATCACTTATGGTCAGACGCTCGTTCTGGTGCTGTGGGAACCCACGCCCCGCGCCATCCTGATTCGCAACCGGGCCGTGGCAGAAACCTTCCGGCGTCAGTTTGAAATCCGCTGGGCAGGCGCCAAGGAACCCGGCCCCGACCAGCACGTCCGCGGATGGGAAGAATGGCACGGGCGGGCATGGAGCTACCCATCCGAATCCCCCTCGCCGGAACCGGAGATGGAATCTCTGCACCACGAAGCCGCCGCGGCTTGAGGGTCTTTCCCTCTTCCCCTGCAGGAGAAAAACTGAACCACTACCGGCTGAAGCCGGTAGGTTCGAAAAAGGCTGGAAGCCTTAAAAAAAGAAAGAAAAGATTCACCACAGAGGGCACAGAGACCACAGAGAAGGCACGGAGAACAGCGTCTCTCTGTGACCTCTGCGTCTTCTCCGCGTTCTCTGTGTTAAAAAATACGGCTAAAGCCTTTTCCGGCTGAAGCCGGAGGTTTAAAACCTAAAGAGGGACAATTAAAGAAAATCACCAGAAACCCTACTCCAAAACATCCACCAGACTCACCGCGGCGGAACCGGGCTTGAGAGGTCTGGGTTGGGACTCGTGCGGCCCCCAGCCGAGCAGAAAAACCATCTCGAAGGAAACGGAGATCCCCTCCGGGGCCGAACCGGACCCAGACAAAACCCGCACCGCCTCGGGAAAAAGCCCTTTTGGCGCAAAGCCGCGCGGACGGTCGACCAGCGCACAGCTCTCGCCCATGCCCTTGAGATCCGCGAACACCCGCATCGGATCGGCATACTCCACAACCGTTTTTTGTGAATCGACAACCGGCAGGGCAAATCCTGCCCGCTGCATCAACCCCGCCAGCGTCGCACTGTCGGCAAAAGGCGCCACGCGCGGCCCTGCCCCGCCCCGCAGCCGCATCTCGGCCACCACAAGAGCGCGGCGCAAATCCGCCAACGTCTCGCCGCCCCACAGCGCCGCCAGAAACACCCCGTCCGGACGCAAGGCCCGGCGAATCTGAACCAGAGCCCCGGGCAGATCATTGACCAGATGAAGATCCAGAACGCTTAAAGCCAGATCCAGCACCCCGTCCGCAAAGGGCAAAAATTCCGCATCCGCCTGAACACACGGCCCCGCGCCCGGATCAAGCCGCTTTTCGGCCAGATCGACCTGAATCAGGGTCTTGATTCCACCCGCCGCGCACAGCCCCGCCCGGCGCGCCGAATCCGGAGACAGCCCGAACAACGCCGCACACGGAAACTCCCGGCGGATATCCCGCAGGCGATCCATCAGGCGATCCAGCGCCAGATCATATAAAAACCGATGGTCCGGAAAACCCGGAGCGGCACGATTGCGATGGGCGCGCACACGGCGGCGATCAAAAGGCCCGCTCATTTCGCCACACCCTTATTCATTGCGCAGAGCCGGAAAATCCTGTTCCCGTTCTTTTTCTTTCTTTCGCGCGCGGGCCATGTCTTCGGGAATGAGCAAAGGATCCTCGTCTTCAAGAGAGTCCGGCGATTCCTTTTTCGTCTTCGATTTTTCCCCTCCGCGTCCGGGTGCCGCATCGCGGGCAAAAACATCTTTCGTGGTTCCGTCTTTCGGAGAAACCTCTCTGGCCGGGCCATCCGGATCGGGCAGAGACCGGATGTTATCCTCATCCGCAATCACTTCGGCATTCGTCACGGACACAGGCGCGGCCTTGCGATCGGCAAGCTTCAGGGCAAATTCCTTGTTCAGGGACATATCGCTGTTCACGCCCAGCGCCTGATAAGCCTCGGAGATCACTTTCATGTAACTTTGATGCGCCTTGACAATCACGTAGAGAAGCTTCCACAACCCGCGCAACGGCGTAAAACGCGTGATGCTGGCCGGGCCTTCGGATGACTTGGCCGTCACGGACACCGCGAAGGGATAGATCCGGTGCGGGGTCAGCCCCGAATGACAGAAATAACTCTCACCCATCCGGACAACATTCTCAGGTTTGACCTCGAATTGCTCGGCGATATATTTGCGGGCCTCCCACAAGGTCCGGACCGTCCGGGGAAGGGTGAAGCTCGGCGCGGTCAGGGTCAGGCCGGAGCTTTCATATCTCTGCGGAACAGGAAGATAGCGCGTGATAACACCCGCCAGAACCTCGCCCGACATGCTGCGCGCCAGAGGCAGAACGACTGCCGTGTTCACGGTCTCATCGTCGGGAATGACAAAATCCATGTCCCGCGCGCCCAGCCCCGTCACACCCCCATCGGCATAGCCTTCATCGACGAAAATGGAGTGGACAAGGCGCAGTTGATTCCCGCTGCCCTTTGTCTCATGAAAACGATCGTCCTCGGCGCTCAGTTCCTTGAGAAGATCCGCCGTCGAAACGGTTTCAATCCCCGGCGCTTCCTGAAGCTTCACAGGAAGCTCGAACACTCCGCGGGCCTTCATCCCGAGCCTGCGGAAGAGAAAGAGAATCTGCATTTCAAGACGGCTGTTGGGAACAAGCCCCACACGGATCGCATCCAGAAGCGCATGGGCATCCAGCTCCCGCACGCGACCGGCGGCCTTGAAGCCGGAAAATTCCGGCGCGGATATTTTGGGCGAAGAAGACGGGCCGGGCGGATCTTCGACACGGATCAGGCGAGTCTCGATCTTCTCATCAATGTAATCAGGCGCAGGATAAAAAGGCGGACCTTCTTCGAAAGACGGGCTTAAAGACGGACGAATCCCCAGAGACTCAACACAAAAGCGCGCAATCTCAACCGTTCCTCCCGCCTCGATCTCGTGGAAAACGGATCGCTCAAGCGAAATGGCCTCGACCATATGACCGGACCAGCGCTTGC
This sequence comes from Rhodospirillales bacterium, assembly GCA_020638285.1. Classification (GTDB taxonomy): domain Bacteria; phylum Pseudomonadota; class Alphaproteobacteria; order Micavibrionales; family Micavibrionaceae; genus JACKIV01. The sequence continues at coordinate 53,149 of JACKIV010000005.1, forward strand.
CGTCCAAAGACCGGCCCATCCGCGGAATGGCATTGATGATGGCGCGCGGCGCGCCCTCTACAACGCAGATTTTCAAACGGCCATCCGCCGCGATGCGCCACGGGATAATCTCGGTAAAGGCCGCCGGACGATGCCCCAGAACCCGGATCGTGCCGTCTTCGTCTTTTTCCTCGATCGGAATGACGGGGCAGGCCACATCCACAATCCGCCCCTCGACCTCGTCGCGCAGGGTCATGATGCGGATGGTGTTGGCCGGATCGCGCGAGGGACGGCGCTCCTGCACCACGAGGCTCTGGCCTTCCTCGGCCTTCTGCGCCACCGCAATATACCCGGCAGGCGGAGGCGCAATCGGCGTCCCGTCATCGGCAAAGAACCGGCAGTTCAACGTTCCCTTGCGCAGCAACGTCTCATCCCAATACGGCGCGGAATACAACACCCGCGCCCCGAGAGCCCGCAATTCCTTGCGGTATTCCGCCCGCGTGAAAAACGTATATTCACGCGCCACCGTGGCCTCAATCTCGCGCCGATTGTGCTTGCGCAGGATAAACTCGTACGCCCATTTATAGGGCAGACGAAACAGGCGCGTGCGCGGAAAACGGCTGGGGAGTTCCTCCAGATAAAACCCGCGGCACCCCGGCGCCTGAGACGGGCGGGCCTGCTCGGCATACCAGACCAGAAGGTCCGCATCGGACATGTCATCCACGTCCCGATCTTGCGGCGCGGCGTCCTCCTCCTCGCCCTCCTCCTCGTCAACGCCGGACACATCGTCAATCTCGATCTGAACGAAATCATCTCCCGAGGGAGACGCATAATCCTCGATGAACATGAGTCCGCCGGGCTTGAGTGCCTCGAACTGGCGGCGCAGCACGTCGCGCACCGCGCGCTCGCTGTAGTGTTCCTGAGAATAAATTTCGTGAAGCGTGTAGGAATTGATAATGGCATCGAACGTCTCAACGCCCAAAGACTCGTGCTTTACGTCCAACGCCCGGAAAGACAGGTTCGGAAGCTTGAGCTTTGCCCGCGCACGCAGAACGCGCCGCCGATCTTTCTCGATCCCGACAAAATTCATGTCGGGGTTGAGCGCCGCCATCGCATGCGTCATCAGGCCCTGGCCGCAATCCATATCCGCCACGCGCGCGCCCGGATCAAGCAAAAGATGCGCAGTGGTAAACCAGGCTTTGTGTGCGACTGCTTTTGGCGTGCCCGAGAGCAACGCCATCCGGTCAAGCTGACCGGATACGGAAGGAATCTCCGGGACAGGGCCGAGATCGTCCGGGACTTCACCCTCAAGCCCCAGAGCCTTCCGGTGCCCCTGCCGGAGCATAGACAGACTACCCGTCTGCGACATCCACACGTCCCCGCCGCCACGGATGGCCCGTACACGCGGCCTTTACACAAGGTTTATATTGTGGCTTTCTAGGACACTAGGTGGTTTGTGGCGAAAATGCAACGGAAAAATGGCGATTCTCACACCCTTATCAGGCTTTCTGGATACGATTCTTCCCCCGCGCTGCCTTTTGACAGGCGAGGTGGTCGAAACCATCGGCATGCTTTCACCGTCCGTCTGGACAAAGCTGAATTTTATTTCCAGACCGTTTTGCGACGCATGCGGGTTGCCCTTTGATATTGATGCAGGCGAAGGCGAAGACCGGGAAAATCTCTGCGGGATCTGCCTGTCCGATCCACCGCCTTTTTCGCAGGCCCGCGCTGCTTTGCGTTATGACAATGAAAGCCGCGAAGTCATTCTGGCCTTCAAACACGGCGACCGGACCGAAGCCGTCCGCGCCTTCGCCCCGTGGATGCGGCGGGCAGGCGCGGATATTCTGGAACAGGCTGATCTTCTTCTCCCCGTCCCCTTGCATCGCTGGCGATTGCTCAGGCGGCGGTACAATCAGGCAGCTCTCATGGCCAGCGCCCTGTCGCGTCTTTCTGGTGTTCCGTGGCGGGCCGATACGCTTGTCCGCACAAAACCCACGCCGGCTCAGGGTCACATGAACCACACCGAGCGAACCCAAAACGTCCGGAACGCCTTCGCGATAGCTCCGCGCCATAGCGCGACCATTCAGGATAAGAATATCGTTCTGGTGGATGATGTCTATACGACCGGCGCGACGGTCGGAGAATGCGCACGCGTTCTGGCCAGAGGGGGCGCAAGAACCGTGACCGTCCTCACCCTTGCCCGCGTCGTAAGGGGATCATGAAACTACGGCTTCGCGAAACGCATATCGCCCCGCCCCGTCCAGCCAGCCCGCAAACCCGCCTGCCGTCAGCCACGCCCGCGCGGCATCGTCCTGCTTCAGATACATATCCCAAAAAGCCAGCGCCGCGATCCGGATTACGTCCTTGTGCCGGTTCATGGCCGCGTAGGAACCGAGTTGCCCCCGACTTCCCGCAAACACCATATGGTCCCCGCCTTCCAGAACCAGAAGATGATTTTCCGGTGCGGCGGAGCGTTCAAAGACTTCGAGCCGCCGCTCATACCCCCATCCGGCTGTCGGCGAATCATCCTGCGTTCCCGTCATAAAGAATGTCGGCTTGCACAACCCGGCATACGGATCGGGAAAAGCAGAAATCTCATCCGAAGGCATCATCGAATAGGCAATAACAGCCGTGATCCGGGGGTCGGGTCGGCCAAAGGCGCTGCGCTGTCCAGCCACGACCTGAGAGGTCCACGCCCCGAAAGAATGGCCTGACATGCCAATCCGGGTCAGGTCCATCTTGCCGTCCATTCCGTCCTGCTCACGGGCAATCACCTCAAGAGAATCAATGAGAAACGGAATATCCCCGGCGCGAGCGCGAGTGGCAGACTCCGGAATGGGCGTGGCGCGAATCACATCCCACGGATGGCCGGGCTTTCCCTCCCACAGACTTGAATCCGTCCCGGCATGGGTGGGATGCACCACGACATAGCCATGGCCCGCGAGAAAGCGCGCCAGATAAGCCGCGCCGTCCGCACTGCCCCCCAGCCCATGGGACCAGATCACCACGGGCAGATGACTCAGGCCATGGGCCACGGGAAAATAAATCTTGTACGGCACCACGCGCCCGTCGCGCCCCGAATCGACCAGATCTCCCCGCCCGATAAGAACCCGGTGGGGCGCACGGTCCGGATCGGGGACAAGCCAAGAAGAGACAGAAGACATAACACACCTTTTTCGCCTGATTTTGCAACCGCCAGACTTTACACGGAAACCCGACCGCCAAACAATGCCGTTCCGATGCGAACATATGTCGCCCCGCAGGCAATAGCCGACTCAAAATCTCCGCTCATCCCCATACTCAGCTCAGGCAAGCCGTACGCCTTTGCCATCCCGGCCAGTTGCGAAAAACAGGGTACAGGAGGAACATTCAATGGAGGAATGGTCATAAGTCCTGCAATGTCCAACCCGTACGTGTCCTGACACAACCTCAGAAAATCAGGAAAATCCGCGGGACGGATGCCATGTTTTTGTGACTCCTGAGCCGTGTTGACCTGAATCAGGAACGGAATACGCCGCCCTGTACGTGCCATCTCCCCGGCCAGTGTACGTGCCAATTCCGGACGATCAAGTGTCTGGATACAATCAAATAGCGCCAGCGCGGAACGGACCTTGTTCGTCTGAAGCGGACCGATCAGATGAAGGGAAACATCGGGATATTCCGTCCGCAGGGTCGGCCAGCGGGCGCAGGCTTCCTGCACGCGATTTTCTCCAAACAACCGTTGCCCCGCAGACAGGGCGGCTCGAAGAGACTCTTCGGGTTGGGTCTTGCTTACCGCCATCACACGTACGGATTCCGGAAATCGACCGGAGGCGCGTACGGCACAATCCACCCGCGCACGTACACTTTCAAGATTTCGGAGGATTTCATTTTTCATGGATTCCCGACTTTTCCAGAGAGATCAAATCGGCTCCATATTAAACTTCTTTCCTGTTTTTTCCAGATGTCAAATCCCCTCTCCCCTGAGGAGAAGGAGAATAAGGAATGCTGGCACCCTTCTTCAAACTTCTTTATCGCGGAACGCTTCTGACGTATCGTCCTGTTCATGACCATGCTGGATCCAATCGAACAAGAAAAAAATCCGCGCCGCATGAAAAGAGCAGGCATCGTCGCGATCGGCCTGACCCTGTTCGTGTTTTTGCTCTTTATGTTTTCCGGATCTTTTTTGGCACGGCTGGCATTCCACAGCGCCATAAACGGAGCCGGATTTCCCAACGCCCATTACGAAAACGCCCGTTTCGGCACGAGCGGAGTTACCTTTGAACGCGTTGCCCTCGACACCGATTCGTTCAGCACCATCGAAACCATCTCGGCAACATACAGCCTGCCCGGCCTTTTATTCCGCGGAAAGATTGACACCCTGTCTTTGAAAAACGCAGTCCTGACAGGAGAATGGCGATCCGGCCCAATACCAGCCATCGCCGGATGGATCCCGAATTCACAGACGCCCTCCCCCCCCTCTTTGCCCGAAGTTTTTCCTTTTGCAGCTCTGACCATCGAGAATTTGCGACTTGATCTGGATACACAGGAAGGCGGAATTACCCTTTTGGCGAACGCGGCCCTATCCACAACAGCCGACGGAGATGCAGCCTTTCAGGCCAACATCGAAGGAAAACAATATCAGTTGAGCATCAAGGCCGGCCTTTCCGGCAAAAAAACAGCAGACGGACAATGGTCGCTTGAGGCCAACATCGAAAACGGGCGGGTCAATCTGGAGTCTTTTAAATTCAGCCGAATCGACGGATGGATCACCGCCAGCGGTGGACCCGGCACACCGGAGCCAACCCTGTCCGGCCAGTTGACCGCCGGAAAACTGGCCGCCGGATGGATCCAGATGCAAAGTCTGACCGCTTCTCTTGATGGAACGCCGGACGCCCCGCACCTGATCGTCAATGGAGCCGCAGCCGGCGTGCCGGGACTTGCCCTCGCCGCAGAATTGCGCGATGGCGCGCTCAGCGCCACGCTTTCCGCTTCAGGCAAAACGGACCTGCGCGATTATCTGACCCTGACCGCCAAAATCCTGAATCGCCCGCCTCCGCCCATGCAGACCATCCCGAAAGGATTTTCAGCACTGACCCTGCGCCTGAACCGCGAGCCAACCCCGGCGGACAGACCAACCCTGCGCCGCTACAGCCTGTCCTTGTCCGATGCCGAAAAAACGCTGGATGCTTACAGCGACCTGATGTGGGACGGCAACACACTGGCGGGAACAATCCAGACGGGCCCGATTTCTCTGGACGCCGCAGGCCCCCTTTTCCCCACGCTCCTGCCCGAAGGATGGAAGCTCGTGGGCGGAACGGCCGATATTCAGGGGCAGATTGCCATGGCCTATGACACAAGCGGACTGAGAATCGACGGACCCATGAAAATCAAACTCAAGGACGTTGATCTGGACTCTGCCCCGGCCCGCATCGAAGGAGCAGAAGGGTCTTTCGTTTTTGATTCCCTGACCCCGCCAGTGACTACAGGCTTTCAAAAACTCGCCATCGCACAGGCCGATATCGGCCTTCCGATCGAACAGATCACCGCCAACATCAAAATTGATCCGTCCGGCGTCCTGACTGTTCAGGGTGCAAGCGGAGATTTTGCAAACGGACGGATCGAAGCCGCGCCCTTCGAAATCCACGGCGGATCTTTTCAGGGCGTAGAGGTCCGCCTGTCCGGCGTAGATCTGAAGCGCGCAGTCAAGGCGTTCCGAGCCCGCGATATTTCCCTTTCAGGAATTCTGGATGGAGGCATGACCCTGTCCGGAAAACCGGGCGAGCCGGTCTATGCCCAGGGGCGGATTGAGGCGCGCGCGCCCGGCGGGCTCGTCCGCTATGCCCCCGACCCCGTTCCGGCTTTTCTGGCCGGAGACGATCCGGGACTTGAGACCGCGCGGCTTGCGCTCGAGAATCTGGCCTATGAAGCCCTGTCGGTTGACTTCAAGGGCCCCTTGGGCGGGGACATGGAAACGCATCTGATCGCGCGGGGTTATAACTCGAAAGCCTTCGGCGACCGCCCGGTGGAACTCAATCTGAATCTTCAGGGCGCGATCCTTCCCCTCTTCCAACTGGCTCGATAAAAAACGGACGAAACATCAAATCGTGACCGGAATTTCCATTCCGTCATATCCAGGCTCGAACCCGGGGCGCAATTCGCGGCGCAGGGTCTGGTAATCCATTTTTGCGCTCAAATTCACGATGACCACTGTTTCCGCACCAATTTTCTCATTCAGATCATACAGGCGCGGCAGACCCGCATGAACCAGCGGGTTTTCGTGGTGATAGGCGCCGCCATCCACCACCCATGTCTTCACGCCGCGCAAGGCCGCGATTCCCGCCGCATCCAGATTGACCAGATCGACCGAATAGGCCACATCGCCCACGCGCAAGCCCGTCGAGACGCAGGTTCCATGATCCTGCTCGAACGGGGTGCAGGGGATTCCGCCGATGGTCATGGGCTTGCCGTACTGATTGTCCATTATCATGTGGGGCTTTAGTATCGATTGATACAGACCGTCCGGACTGCCCGCGAACAGGTATGAGAACCGCGTCTGAAGATTGTCCAGCGTCGAGGCGTTTCCATACACGTCCAGCCGCCCGCCCGTTCGAGCAACATATCGCAGTTCGTCGATTCCGTGGACATGGTCGCCGTGGTAATGCGTGTAGAGAACCGCGTCGATCCGGGTCCACCCAGCCTGATTGAACTGGTCCCGGAAATCAGGGCCGGTGTCGACGACCAGAATTTTTTCCTCCACCTGAAACACCGCGCACGCCCGGCGGCGGCGGTTTTTCGGCTCGTTGGAATCGCACGCCCCCCAGTGATTGAACAGGGCCGGCACACCCGCCGAATTGCCCGATCCCAGAATGGTGAGTTTTGCCGGAGCATTCATGTTGCCGTCTCCCTTGCCCGGTCAAAGAGGCGAAAGAAATTGTCTCGTGTGCGTGTGGCAAAATCGTCTTCGCCAAGGCCATAAAAATCCGCCAGAAACCGCCCGGTATGGATCACATAGGCCGGTTCGTTGACCTTGCCGCGCAAGGGGACAGGGGCCAGATAGGGCGCGTCCGTTTCAATCAAAACCCGGTCCAGCGGAATGTCCCGCGCGATGGCGCGCAGATCCTCGGACTTCGGAAAGGTCACAATCCCGGAAAAAGAAATATAAAACCCCAGATCCAGCGCGGCCAGCGCCAGATCCCGCCCGCTCGAAAAACAGTGCAGCACGCCGCGCAGCGCGCCGCCTCCGCTTTCCTCGCGCAGCATCGCGATCATATCCGCATCCGCATCGCGCGCATGGACGATGATCGGCAGATCCGTCTGCCGCGCCGCGCGAAGCTGCTTGCGAAAAACGTCTTTCTGATCTTCCGGCGATGCATGATTGTAAAAATAATCCAGCCCCGCCTCGCCGATGCCGATGATTTTCGGCTCGGCGCGCGCGCGCGTCACCAGATCGGATTCGGAAATGGCCTGCTCTGCCGGGTCGCCTGCCTCGTGCGGATGGGTTCCAATGCTGCACCAGACATGTTCGTGCGCCCGCGCAATGTCCAGAATTCCGGCAAAGGAATCGCTGGTCCGGCAGCAGATGGTGAGCATCCCCTCCACCCCCGCCGCGCGCGCGCGGGCCACAGCCGCCCCCGCGCCGTCCGCTCCGGCCAGTTTCGGATCGTCAAGGTGACAGTGCGAATCAATCCACATATTCAGAAAAACCCTTCCCTGACTTCCGTTATAGACGCCCGAAGCAGACAAAATCAACACCCTCCACAAACCCGGAATTTGCTCTCGCGTCCAGAAATTCTGTAGACTCCGAAGATGGACGAAGAGCAGACACAAGAACCCCAGATGGCCGAAGAAACAGGGAATCTGTATGATGATTCCATGGAAGCCATTAACGGGAATCCAAACAAAACAGAAATCTCTCATATCGCAGAACAGTTTACCCGGAATCTTGAGGAGTTTTCCCCGGTTCCCACGCCGGAAGCCCACCCGTCAAGCCCTGTAAAGAAATCCCCGGATTCTTTGTCGAACGCTTTTGAGATATACCAGCGCATCAAGGAAGGAACACCAGACACGGACGGTGTTTCTGTTGAACATTCGCCGGGTGCCGTTGTTGCAACACTGACAGGCGCACCAGATCCCCGCCCCGATCCTAAAGCACCGGGCGTTCCATTCGGGCCTTTGTGCACCTCGGATGGAACATCGATTGCGGGAGATATGACCTTTGCAGGAGAAGATCCCGCGTCCTTTGAGAAGGTAAAGGCCGCCGCCCGGAACGCCTTTGCGGACGCAGCTTCCTTTGACCCTCGCAATGGCGGTGACATGGCCCCCGTTGAAGACAGCCTCCGTCACGATCTTGGAGAAGAAGCAAAAATTTCAAGCATCACATCCATCAAAAACGATCCGCGCTGCGCCCTTTAGGAGAACGCAGAGTGCACCCCTGTTTACGCCGCAGCAGACGGAGCTTGTGGAATCCCCTGAGCAAACCGCTCTGCGTACAACGCCTGAAAGTCAACCGGGCCCATCAGCAGAGGCGGGAAACCCGCCTGCTGGGTCAGGGTCGCCAGAATCTGGCGCACGAACGGAAAGGCCAGACGCGGGATTTCAATCAGCAGGATCGGGTGGTGGTGTTCTTCGGGAACCTCCGGGAGAGACACGCTCACGCCATACTGGATTTCGGCAATAAAAACAGGCTTATCCGAACGACGGCCCGTCGCAGACAAGGTCAAAACCACTTCATACAGATTGCGGATCTGCTTGTCCTCAATCGGGCGGGCATCCATATTGATATTGATCTCAATAGCCGGGGCCGCCTGACCGGGGCGCAACGTCTCGGGCGCGCCCGGATTTTCAAAAGACAGATCCCGGACATATTGCGCATGAATCATCATGGGCATGGCGGGCGATTCAGGCAAGGCGGGCTGGGGCTCGGTCATGGCGTTTCTTCCTGTTGTTTCCCTCAAAAGCGATAATCCCGGAATATCACGCTTTCCGGCCTTTCGGCAAGAGGGATCGGAAATCCGCTCTATGACGGAGCTATTCCAACCACCGCCGTTTCGACAGTCTCAAGATTAAGAACGGATTTGCGGATATCGACTTTCTGGCCATTGGCTAAAATCACGGCGGAAACACCCTGAATCCCCACCTCGGAGCCGTTCGAATATCTTGGATCACCGTACAAACGCCCGAAAAAAAGAAAAGAGCCTTGATGATTAAAAAACCTTCCGGGCACGAAACGGCGTCCGGATCCGTTTTCTACAGCCTCCTGCGTTGAAAACGCATACAGTTTTCCGCTGCTGGTTTGCAAGGCCTTCACCAGATGAAACGCTCCGCTCTCAAAAGATTCGCACAAGGCATCCCGCCAGGAATTACGCAGAACAATCGAGGAAATCGGGGTAGTGGTCACGGTACACCCCTCCGGAAAAGCGGGCGTTCCATCGGGCTTTTTCTTCTCCTGCGCACGCCCGTAACAACGCCCCAGAAGAGTCAACCGCCCCTCCGCGCACCGGGCAAAAGCAGGCCTGAGCGCAACCGTTTCCGGACGGGCTTCCTCCTGAGCAGACAAAATCCTGTATTCCGTCCCTGATCGCGTCCGAACCGAGTCGATGTCCGAAAAATCTCCATCGATCATCCTGCGAAGAACATTCTCCAGTTGTGTTTCCATGCCCGGTGCCCTGTTTTTTGCCCTGCTTCCCTCTAAAGCCATAGGTTTATATGGAAATATTTATTATTTCAAGGTTATTCTTTTGTTTTTATCAATTTTTAGCCTCTTTTCCTGTCAGGAAGGGGGCATGGACGCCCCGGCGGAAATAGAGTAAAATACAGACACATCAGGATTTCCTGCCTGATCCTGCACCCTGTATTTGTTTCAAATTGTTCCAAAATCTTACGTCTTGTTAATTTGTTTTGTCATAAGATGCAAGAACGGGACACCTGTTCCCGGCGTGGCCTTTTGGATGATTTTGAGAGTTTATAGACGTTATTAGAACAGAGGGGATTTTATCATGGCACAGACAGATCCGGGACAAACGATGGGTCACGACATCGGACAAAGCCACGATTCCGGCGCCGCTCATTCCCGGACTCATTTTCAGGCCGGGGACGCGCAGACACTGACTCTCCCCGGAACGGGCTGGACCGTCGACGCCGAAATTCTGCAAGAGGGAGAAGATCTGGTCCTGCAAGCCCCCGACGGATCGCAAGCTGTCGTCCATGGCTATTTCACCGCCGACCACCCCCCCGTCATTCAAGGGACGGAGGGCGGCGCACTGACCCCCGCTCTGGTTCACTCCTTCGTCCATGACGCAGGCCCCGTTCTGTATGCCGCCGCAGGCAGCGCCACCGACGTCAGCCCCGTTGGACAAATCGACGAAATGGATGGACAGGCCACCATCATCCGCACAGATGGATCGAAAGAGCCTGCTGCAATCGGCACGCCCGTCTATGAGGGCGACGTGATCGAGACCGGAGCGCATGGCTCGGTCAATATCGTTTTTGCGGACGAAACCAGCTTTGCCGTTTCCGAAAATGCCCGTCTGGCCATCGACGAATATGTCTATGATCCCGCAAACGAGAGCGGCGAGACCCATTTTTCCGTCCTGCGCGGGATGTTTGTTTTTACCAGCGGTCTGGTCGGGCGCGAAGATCCGGACGATGTCAAAATCGAAACGCCCATGGGGTCCATCGGGATCCGGGGTACGATCATCGCCGGAAACGCAGACAGCGGAGAAATCACCGTTGTCGAGGGTGCGATCGTTCTGCGCGCGCCGGGTGGCGGAGAAATAACGCTGGCCAACCAGTTTGACACGGCCCGCTTTACGCAGACAGGCGCGGTGGAGCATGTCGGCACCCTGAGCGCGACGGATATCGCGGGTCGGTTCTCGGGATTGTCCGGGGTCGCCCCGACGTTCTTTAACGGAATCGGCGGCGGAGCCAACAGCAACGAATCCGCCCCGGAACCCGGCTCCCGGGATCCGGCAAGTGCCTCGGATGTGGACGGAAAACCCGCCGGAGACGCTGCGCCTGGCGACGCTCTGGATGGAAAACCTGCGGGAGACGCAACCGGCCTCCCCGCACCCGATGCGCCGCAAGGGGCACAGCCGCCCGCGCCCATCGGTGATGGCGCGAATGCCGGGCCGATGATGCCCCCTCCGCCGCCGCCCTCGGGCATGGTTGCAAATTTTCTGACCGGGCCGATGCCGGGATTTGGCCCCGCGCCCAATCCGCTTGCACCCCCGCCGGGCGGATTTTTGCCTCCTCCTCCCCCGCCAACCGGGACAGAGACACGAACAGGCGATAGCACGAGCGTCAACACGCTTCCGCCCCCGCCCACAGATCCGAATGCGGGAACTCTCGTCGTTGCACCGCCTCCTCCCTCAACAACAACGACAACGACCACAACAAGCGGCGCAACACCGCCCGAACCGCTCAATCTGGGGGGAGCAACCCTTCCAGGCGGCGTGTTTCTGGTAGGTGGTGGCACGAGTGCTGGGCTGGCTCTGGCCGGGATGCGGGACACAGACGGAGACGGACATCTTGAAGTCGCCTTCGTCAAAGGAGTCGCAGGCGGTGAAATGCTCCTGAAAGAATGGAACCCGGTAACGAAGACGTTTGATCTGATGGGAACCTCTCTTAATCTGGGCCTTGCCGCGTCCAGCACAGAGCTTCACGACATGAATCTGGTGTCTCTGGGCGATATCAACCGGGACGGCTTCGATGACTTCGCGGTCGGAGCAGGAGATGGAAACCTTTCCGGTTATACCGATTCAGGCGATTTCCGGATTTACAGCGGGAATATGGCCAGCTACAAATCGATGCTCGGAACCGCGCCCGCAGCCGACGCACATTTCGGCAGCGGTCTGGCAGGAGCAGGAGACATCAACAACGATGGCCGGGCCGATATCCTGATCGGCGGGCCGGGCTACACATCTGATTCGGGGCGCGCAGTTCTCCTTTTCGGACAGAACGGCGCCATATCAGGATCTGTTAATCCCTTGAGCATCTCTCCCTCGCAGGGCATCGAGATCGATGGCCTGCTGGGCTACCGTGTCGGCGAAAGCGTCGCCTCTGCCGGGGATTTCAACGGCGACGGAATCGGCGATTTCATCGTCGGGGCACCGGGCGGAGATGCGGCCTATCTCGTCTATGGCAAAGCGCAAGGAACCGGGTGGACAGTCGACCTGACAAGTGTGGACACGAGTGTCTGGATCAAACTCTCCGGTCCGGCGGGCAGTGGTTTCGGGCATGACGTTCTGTCCGTTGGCGACATGAATGGAGACGGAAGGTCCGACGTTCTGGTTGTCGATGACACGGGCGCAAACAACCCGGATCATGCCTATGTCTTTTATGGCGCTTCAGGAGTGACGGGCCTTGACACCGCCAGCCTGAACGGCTCCAACGGCTTTACCATCAACGGAACGAATGCAAACGGACTTTCGTTGAAAAGCGGCGGCGCGGTGGGCGATTTCAACGGGGACGGACGCGACGATTTCGCCGTCGTGGTCGGGGATTCATCCGGAAACAACGATATCTATGTCATCTATGGCCGCGACAACATGGCTGCCATCAATAACGGGGTGTTGCGCCTGAGCGACCTTCAGGACAACCGGATCGCCTTTCACATGGTCTGGAACGGGCTTGATGGCGAGTCGATTTCCATCTCGGCGGCGGGCGATGTCACCGGGGACGGGCGCGACGACATGCTGATCGGATCCGACCTTGCGGGCGGCGGTCTTGGAAAGGTCATGCTCGTGTCCGGACAGGGGCCGCAGGATATCAATCCGGGCAGCGTTCTGGGGACGGACGGTGCGGACGACATCATCACCGGCGTTGTGAATGCCTACATCAATGCAGGAAGCGGCGCGGACCTGATCCGGGTAACAGATCCGTCCGTGAGACTTGTCGACGGCGGTGGCGGCATGGATATCATGCGTCTGGACAGCGCCAACATGACCCTGAATTTTTCCCACACCGGATCGGCGCAGATTGCCGGGATTGAGAAAATCATGTTCAACGGCGTGAACCAGACCTTAAAACTCGGGATCGAGGATGTCTTCGCGCTCATGCAGCAAAGCGCGGACAATACGCTGCGGATTGTGGAAGGTACAGGCGCCAACGGAACCCTTCAGATTGACAATAACAAGATCGGCGGCGAGGGTAATCTGGATACTGTTTACGGTCCTCTGGGATTTGCCAGCGCCGGGACGGTGACAGAAGGCAGCGTGACCTACGACAAATACACGTTCGGCTCCTATACGCTCCTCGTCGATGTGAACGTTGTTCCTGCGGCGGTGATATAGACGCGCTTTTGAAGGTGTTATCTACCCCTTCGCCGGTTTGATCTTTTCGCGTAAATACTCCCCGGCGCGGTCCATGGACACGCGCTCCTGCGCCATCGTGTTGCGCTCGCGCGCCGTCACGGTCCCGTCCGCGTTCGTCTGATCGTCGATGGTGAAGCAATAGGGCGTGCCGATCTCATCCTGCCGCGCATAGCGCTTCCCGATATTTTGCTTGATATCCAGATCCACTGCGAAATCCTCCCGCAGGGCCATGTAGAGTTTCTGCGCCGCCGGAACGTGATCCTCCTTGGCGGTCAGGGGCAAAATGGCAGCTTTCTTGGGCGCAACCGCCGGATGGAAGTTCAGGTAAACGCCCGAGGGACGATTCGGATCGAGTGTGTAGGCCTCGGCCAGCAACGCCAGAACCCCGCGCGTCAGACCCGCCGCCGGTTCGATGACGTGGGGGATATAACGTTCATTGCGCTCCTGATCGAAATATTCCAGCTTCTGCCCCGAGATTTTCTGATGCTGGGTCAGGTCGAAATCGCAGCGATGGGCGATGCCCTCCAGTTCGCCAAACCCCGGCGCGGTAAAGGGGAACCGGTATTCGATGTCCGCTGTGCCATATCCGGCCTTGGCATAGTGCGACAACTCGTCCTTGTCGTGGTCGCGCATCTGGAGATTTTCGCCCGCAAGACCAATGGCGGTCCAGAATTTCTGGCGCTCGACAAACCAGAAATCGCGCCACAATTTGGCTTCGGACGGATGGCAGAACCACTCCATTTCCATCTGCTCGAATTCACGGGACCGATAGATGAAATTGCGCGGCGTGACTTCGTTGCGGAAAGCCTTGCCGATCTGCGCGATGCCGAAAGGAATTTTGACGCGCGAGGAATCCAGAACATTCTTGAAATTCAGAAAAATCCCCTGCGCCGTTTCGGGGCGGAGATAGGCTTTGTGCGCTTCGTCCCGGATCACGCCCGGATAGGTATCCAGCATCAAATTAAACTGCCGGGGCTCGGTCAAGGTGCCGGGCTCCAAAGTATCAGGAGCTACTATCTTATCTAAACTGTGATAGTTATATTTTCTGTCTTTCAACTCATCACTAATGATTACCTTTGTAAAATCCCCTAACTCGAAGATTTGACGAATATTCTCAGAGCCCCGTTTTTTTGCAAATTTATGAATTTTCTTCTCAACATCCTCTAGACTCGTTTCTTTGTTGAAAGCGAACAGGAATGTGGAATCAAGATAAGAATAAACCACCAAATGATCCGCCCGATAGCGCAGTTTCGTCTCCCGGCAATCCACCATGGGGTCGGTGAAACCTGCAACATGCCCCGAGGCTTCCCATGTTTTGGGATTCTGGATGATGGATGAATCCAGCCCGACCATCGACACGGGCGCGCCCGCATATTCGGTGCCTTCGGGACCCAGAGGCGGACACAGGACCATCCACTTCCACCACAGGTCGCGCAGGTTATTCTTGAGTTCAACCCCCAGCGGGCCGTAGTCCCAGAACCCGTTGATTCCGCCGTAAATGTCCGATGCCGGGAACACAAAACCCCGGCGTTTGCACAAAGACACAAGATCTTTCATCATATTTTCGTCGGACATGGCGGGGCGTCACTCATCTCTGAAAAAGGGTTCAAACAAGGCGTTGAATTATCGCAGCAAAGCATGGTTCGCACCGTCTTTTCAAGAAAAAAGACGTCACAAGATGATCGTGCGGTTCCCATGAAGGAAAATCCGTCGCTCGCAGTACGCGGCCATGGCGCGGGAGAGAACCTGCGATTCAATGTCGCGGCCCAGAATCTGAAGCCTTTCGGGCGGCATGGTGTGATCGATCCGGGTGGTTTCCTGATCGATGATCGGGCCTTCGTCCAGATCGGGCGTGGCGAAATGAGCTGTCGCGCCGATGATCTTGACGCCCCGCTCCCACGCCTGATGATACGGGCGCGCGCCCTTGAATCCGGGCAGAAAAGAGTGATGGATATTGATGATCCGCCCCGGATACAGGGTGCAAAACCGATCGGAAAGCACCTGCATATACCGCGCCAGAACAATCAGCTCTGCGCCAGATTTATCGATAATTTCAGATATTTGATCTTCCTGCGCCGCGCGGGTGTCCGGCGTCACGGGCAGATGGTGAAACGGCAGACCCCGCTCCTGCGCCAGAACGCGCATATCCGGATGATTGCCAATGATCGCCGCAATGTCCAAAGGCAAATGCCCGGTGCGCCAGCGATACAGAATGTCATTGAGACAATGATCGGCTTTCGACACCAAAATCACAGTCCGCACACGGACATTCAACGGATCAATCCGCCAGTCCATATCGTACGTGCGTGCAATCTTTTGAAATTCCATGGAAAACAGATCAGCAGAGTCACGCCTCTCTATCGGACGAAAAACGGTCCGCATGAAAAACCGTCCCGAGAGAATATCCCGGAACTGCGCCGATTCCTCGATGTTGCACCCGCAATCGCGCAAGGCGAGCGCCACCGCCGCCACGATTCCGGGACGGTCCGGACAATCGAGCCGTAAAACAAAATCGGCGGGCAGATGTTCAGCATGACGATTCATCTCATCCGACGTTATAACGCAAACGCGCCAGAGGAAAAGGTTTTTCTGAAGGCCAGGCGAACATAAAACAGAGGCTTGACAGAAGCGATTCGCAGCCCGATAATCGTTTTCAAATATCGGATGAAATCCGGTTATAAAAACAGATACAGGGAGAAGTCAACAATGAAAACGTATTTTCATTTATGCGTTCAAGGGCCTGTTGCGCGTCTGGCAAGCTCTGAGAAATACAAGAACTTTCACTCAGGCGGCACAGCACAGATCACCGACAAGATGGACGAAGGAACGATGAAATCGCCCAAGGTTGGCGTGTCGTGTACGGGCCCTATTGGAAACACCCTGACCTATCGTTTGCTCGGAGCCGATCCGCGTTTCAATGACGCCGCGCCGGAAAAAGCCAGACTGACGGCTGTTTTCGGAAACGCAAACCACCCGACCCTTCAGGGGATTCATTCTCTGGAAATCTCTCTGTCTGATCGCTCGCCTGTAAAGGTGACAACAACAACCAGAAATCAAGGCAAGGTTCAGGGTCTTTTTGATACGCTGCAAAGAGGACTGCAAAAATCCTACGACATGAGAAGCGCCTTGTCCGTTTTGGCCAGCGCCCATACAGAT
This sequence comes from Rhodospirillales bacterium, assembly GCA_020638285.1. GTDB lineage: Bacteria > Pseudomonadota > Alphaproteobacteria > Micavibrionales > Micavibrionaceae > JACKIV01. The sequence goes on from JACKIV010000005.1 coordinate 69,576, forward strand.
CTGAGTGCCGTTGCCACAGCAACAGCCTCTATGCCGGCCCGGGCCATGCGGGGGCCGTAGGGCACCCCTTGTCCTCCTCTTTTTCTCGGAAGGTCTGAAAATCCATGTCTCTGGCGAAGCAAGAATTTGACGGACTGCGGAGAAAAATTGCACCCAGCGTTGTTCTGTATCAGGATTTTGAAAAATTTCTGAAATATATGCCCGCTTTCGACCCAAGGGTTATCGTGGGAATGCAGGAAACAATCCGGATTTTTCCGGACAAATCGACAGTCAAAGTGACCTACTCGCCAACGAGCGCGTGGGACGATATTCGATTCACCACTCGTCAGCACATGCTTTATTTCGAAAATCAGCGGACAAAGACCAGCCTGAGCGGCGTGGAAAGAGAATCTTTCAACTTTCTCAGACTGACCGTCGAGAGACTGAACAAAAAAAATCCAGCCATTTTCAAGCTTGATGCCTCGATGCCCGAATCTGCTGTCCGTATTCTGGATAAGATGGCCAGAGATGGCGTCAATGCGGCCCTGAGCGAAAAAGATCTGGACAAGCTGGCTGAGCGCCTGCTTCGGGAAGGGCCTGACATCATCGCAAATTTCAAGGCCAACCCCACCCCTTCGCCCTGAGAATCTCCGCCAAGAAAACCTCTGGCGCGTAAACCAGGTTCATGCCACAAAGGTGGTATGGCTTCTTTGCTCGACCACCCTGCTGCCCTGTGTAACACCGTCCGCCGGATTGCGGTGGAGGCCGGAGAATTGACGCTGGACTATTTCGAGCCCGGCGCAAGGCTGGATTTGGTTCAAAAACCGGACGGATCGCCCGTGACTGCGGCGGATCGTCTGGCCGAGGCCTTGATCGAAAAAGCCCTGTCCGACATCACCCCCGGCGTTCCGTTCGTGGGCGAGGAAGCCGTTTCCGAAGGCCGCATCCCGGATCTTGGCGGCGCGCCGTGTTTCTGGCTGGTCGATCCCCTTGACGGGACAAGCGATTTTATCGCCGGAAGTCCGGATTACACCGTCAATATCGCCCTGATCCGGGACGGCATCCCAACATTGGGGGTTATTTACGCCCCGGCGCATGGAACCCTTTATGCTGCCTACGGCCCAGACAGCGCCATTCGCTGGCGCGAGGAAACCGACACGGAAAGGCCCATCCGGGTGCGTCCGGCCCCTGCCTCCGGGCTGACCGTCCTGTCGTCCCGCGCCCATGCGAATGGCCCGCGTCTGGATGATTTCCTGCGCAATATCAAGGTTGCAAAAATCCTCCGCTCGTCCAGCTCACTCAAAATATGCACCATCGCTGCCGGAAAGGCCGATCTTTACCCCCGATTCGGACCGACCTGCGAATGGGACACGGCGGCGGGCGAGGCGATTCTGCGCGCAGCGGGAGGAAAAATCTTCGGCCTTGACGGCGCAATGTTGGTTTATGGTAAATATAAGAGCGGATTTTTGAACCCGTCTTTCCTTGCCTGCTCTGCGGATGTTCACAGCAGCCTTGCGGAAAAAGCGGCGGCCGAAGAAAGCTCCGCAGATGCAGAATGATTTTTGCCGTCCTCCTGCGCGGAACGGTTGATTCCCTGCGCCATTCCGGTGATAATGCGCGGGCTTCCCTTGTCTTGAAGGAAGCGTTCGGGTCTTTGGAGTAAAGCGTTCGCATGGGCAAGACCAAATTCTGTACCGGCATCTCGGAAATATCGGACACCTATATGGGGTTGATCCTCGACCAGTGGGGCGTTCTCCATAACGGAGAAAAGCCCTATGAGGGCGTCGTGGACTGCCTCAAGGAACTCAAGTCCCGCAAGAAATACATCGTCATTCTGTCCAACTCCGGGAAAAAAGCCGAAGACAACAAAGCCAGTCTGAAAAAAATGGGCATCGGTCCGAGTCTTTACGATGCGATCGTCACCTCCGGCGAAATGACCTGGCAGGGCATTCACGATCAGGAGGACGGGTTTTTCAAGGGTCTTGGAAAATCGTGTTATGTCATTAGTCGGGGCGGAGATGTGGCCTTGCTGGAGGGAACCGGCGTCAAGGTCGCAAAAGACATTGAAAAAGCGGACTTTATCCTGATTACCGGGGTGGACGTCCCCAAAAAAACTCTGGCGGATTATGAGCCCGTCCTGCGCGCCGGGGTGCGGCGGGGGCTGAAAGCCCTGTGCGCCAACCCGGACACGCGGACCATGCTGGGGCTCGGCTTTATGATGGGGCCGGGGCAGATCGCCCGCCGGTACGAAGATTTTGGGGGCGTCGTGCATTACATCGGCAAACCGCACCAGCCGATCTTTCAGCACTGCATCCGCCTGATGCAGAAAAAAGAAATCTACGCCGGACAGATCGTGGTCGTGGGCGACACCATGGCGCATGATATCATGGGCGGCTGTCTTGCCGGGCTGGATACCTGTCTGGTCAAGGGTGGTCTACATTCCGGGACGTTCCGGAACACGAAGAACCCGGCGGAGGTCGATCTGGCGCTCGAAAGCCTCGTGGCCCAGTATAACAACATCCGGCCTAACTATCTGATCGACCGCATGTTCTGGGGCAAAACCCTGCCCGATCGCAAGCACAAGAAACGCGCCCAGCCCCGCAGCAAGGATCTGTAGGTTCCGTGTTCTCGCCTGATCCACCCGATCCCGATCCGGAAAATCTGCCGCATGTTCTGGTTGTGGATGACGATGACCGCATTCGCACTCTCGTCTCGCGCTATCTGCGCGCCAATGGATTTATCGTCGCCACCGCGCCGAACGCCGCCGCCGCGAGCGCAGTTCTGGACCGGGCGCAATTTGATCTTCTGATCGTGGACGTCATGATGCCCGGCGAAAACGGTTTTGACTTCACCCGCCGGATCCGGGCGGAAAACGATATTCCCGTGCTTCTTCTGACGGCGCTGGGCGAGTCCTCCGACCGCATCGCGGGACTGGAAAGCGGCGCGGATGATTATCTGGCCAAACCGTTTGAACCCCGCGAGCTGGTCCTGCGCCTGCAGGCCATTTTGCGCCGCCGCCCGGCCCATAACGCCGCGCCACCGCCGATGCAGATCGGACGATGGACCTACGATCCGGCAGGCGAGGATCTCATGGACCCGGAGACACAGGAAACCCGCCGCCTGACAAGCGTTGAGGCCGCTTTGCTGCGTGCGCTGGCCGGACAGGCCGGAACGCCTTTAAGCCGAGAGAATCTGTCCGTCTTGTGCGGGATGGAAAGCGATGCGACATCCACAGGGGGGCGGACAATCGACGTTCAGGTCACACGCCTGCGCCGCAAACTCGAAGACGACGGGCGAACGCCGCGCTTTCTCCAGACCGTCCGGGGGCGGGGATATATGCTGCGCCCCGGCTCGCGCTGAGAACTATGAAAGCCCCTTGCGTCTTTGCAATAGAATGGTAATCTCCGGGCAACATTACCCCTGAAACCAGAGGATAATTTTTACCATGATCCGCCGCAACCGCCAGACCAAGATCGTCGCCACGCTTGGGCCCGCCTCTTCAACGCGGGAGATGATTGAGAAGCTTTTCCGGGCCGGAGTGGACGTCTTCCGTCTGAATTTCAGTCACGGAAGCCACGCCGACCATCGCGCCCGCCTGTCCACCGTTCGCGCCCTTGAGGCCGAAACCGGACGGCCCGTAGGCGTCATTGCGGATCTTCAGGGACCCAAGCTGCGCGTTGGCAAATTCAGCGACGGCAAGATTGCGATTGCTCCCGGACAGGTCATCCGGCTCGATCTGGACCCGACGCCCGGGGACGGAACCCGCGTTAACCTGCCTCATCCGGAAATTATCGCCGTCATGAGTCCCGGCGATGAAATTCTGATCGACGATGGAAAGGTGCGCATGCGCATCCGCGACAAAGGCCCGGACTTTCTAAGCGGAGAAATCGTCACCGGGGCTTTCCTTTCGGATCGCAAGGGGTTCAACGTGCCGGGCGTGATTTTGCCCATCGCGGCCCTGACGCCCAAGGACCGGGTGGATCTGGAGGCCGCACTGGATATGGGCGTGGACTGGATCGCGCAATCCTTTGTCCAGAAACCAGAGGACGTGGCCGAAGCCCGCGACCTGATCGCCGGACGCGCCGCCCTCATGATAAAGGTTGAAAAGCCTTCGGCGCTCGACCATATCGACGCCATGCTGGAACTGGCCGACGGGGTCATGCTCGCGCGCGGCGATCTGGGCGTGGAAATCCCCGCCGAAAATGTGCCATCCGTCCAGAAACATATCGTCCGCAAAGTCCGTTTTTCCGGCAAGCCGATCATCGTAGCAACCCAGATGCTCGAATCCATGATCGAGAACGCCCGGCCCACGCGAGCCGAGGCCAGTGACGTGGCCACCGCCGTTTACGATGGTGCAGACGCCGTGATGCTCTCGGCGGAAACCGCCTCTGGCGCATGGCCCGTCGAAGCTGTTGAAATCATGGACAAGATCGCAACACGAACAGAGGCCGACGAAACCTATCGCCGCATCATCGATTCGGATTCGCCCACGGGATATGAAGGCAGCGCATCGGACGCTATCACCGCCGCTGCACATCAAGTGGCCAACAGCATCAAAGCCACCTGTATCACAAACTACACATCTTCCGGATCGACAACCCTGCGCACCGCGCGGCGCAGGCCCGCCATGCCTATTTTGTGTCTGACCGAACATACGGCGGTTGCCCGGCGGCTGGTTCTGTCCTATGGCGTTCATCCGGTTCAGGTGGACGGCGCGACGGATTTTGCAAGCGCCGTTCGCAAGGCCGTTGCACAGGCCCGCATTCAGGAGATGGCCAACCCCGGACAAAGAATTGTTATCACAGCAGGCGTCCCCTTCGGCACATCGGGATCCACCAATATCCTGCGCGTGGCCATCGTCGAGGAGTAAAGCAAAAAGGGAAGCCATGCGCCTGACCGCATTAATGGTCGCCCTTGGGCTTTACGGCGTTGTGGGCTCACCCACGCCGGACCGGCCCGGACTGGCTGAAGCCTTCATCGGTGGGCTTCTGGTCTTTGCCGTCTTTCCCGATGTTGCACGCCAGATCCCTGCGTGCCTGAGATTTCGTGCGCCGGGATGGGTTCTTGCCGGATGGGCGTTTTTTCTCTATGCCGCAACGGTTCCCATCGTGATCGCCCTGATGCATGACCGTAACATCGCAAATATTTTGCGTGACCTCATTTTCCTGCTTTTCTTTCTCATGCCATTGTGGATGGGCCCATTGATACAGATGCGTCCGCAAAGAAAATTTTTGCTGCGCGGAGCCGTATTGTGGATTGGAATCGCTTTTTCGATCCGCACGATTCTGCCTGGACTGAATGAGATTCTCCCCGGCGTGGATTTAAGCGGCCCTCTCTATCTGGCCATTGCCCCAAGCGTTCTGTTCACGACATTCTATCTGGCAGGAAGAACTCTGGACCAAGCCGCATGCGGAGGAGTGCGCCCCGACTCCCTCGTCAAAATCGGTATGTTCGGCGCACTGGCCTGCGCTCCCTTCTTCGCCCTTGTTCTGACCTTGCAGAGAATCAGCCTCGTGGCTCTGGCGTTTTGCATCACGGCATGGATCGTCATGTGGCTCATCCGTACACCCCGCCGGGCCGTTTTCCCGGCTCTGATGATCGGCCTGGCCCTGTTTTTCGGTGCGGGGGCGCTGGGCGCCCTGATTGAGGCCATTTCCCTCAAGACGGCCCTTGTCGGCGTCAACAGCCGATTCGGCGAAGCCTTGATCGCCATCGACAGTCTCTCGGAAAATTTTGGAACGGCTCTGCTGGGGCTGGGCTGGGGCGCGACGATTCCCTCACCCGCAACGGCGGGCGTGCCAGTGAATTTTACGCATAGCCTTGTAACCATGCTGTGGATGAAGACCGGACTTGTCGGTCTGGCTCTGGCGGGCGCCTATGTCACCGGCATCGCAGCGCGGCTTGTGCGCGGAATGCACGCCGATCCGGTCATGGCTCTGGCCTTGACCTTCCCCATCGCCATCGACCTGTTTTTATACGCCAGTTATAAATCTCTCGATTTCGGCCTTGTTCTTTTGATGGCCAGCGTTTTTCAGGCCGATGCCCGCCGCACCGCGCGCAGATACAAAATCCCCAGAACGAGAGAGCCGACAAACGTGGTCAAGGCATAGCCACCTGTCGCCCCTGCCAACCCGAATCGATCCACCAGAAAAAATCCGGCCAGAAGAGTCGTTGCAAATCCGGCGGCATGAAAGGCCGGATTGATCCACGGCTTGTTCAGCGCCAGAACCCCCAGTTGAACGGGCGCATTCAGAAATGTTGGAACAAGACTCAGACTCACCAGAAAAATGGCGGGCCCAAGGCCGGAAAAATCCCCGCCATACACGAACGACACGAGCGGTCCGCCGAACAGAGCCAACCCCCCGATCAGAAGAAGAACCGGCGCAAGCAAGGCTCCGGCGCTCAGGACAATCAACCGATTCATGGCCCACACGCCATGATCGGCCTGCACCTGAATCAGTTTTGGGCGGAAAAAATTCGTAAAACCGATAATCAGGGGATTGAGTAGATTGACGATGCTCATGCACGCTGCAAAGGCACCGGTGCCTTTCTCGCCCTGCTGCAAATACAAAAACCACGGGAAGGCGTACAGGCTCCCGATATGACACACGCTTCCGGCCAGAAGCCAGCGGCCATATTTCAGGTTTTCCCGCGTATCCGCCACGATGTCCAGCCCCCGGAAATCGAACTGGCGACGCAGCAGGACAAAACAGACAAACGCCGCGCCGCCTGTGGCTCCGGCCAGCGCCAGATACGCCGTGGCGGGTGAAAGAACGCCCGCGCCCAGAAAGGAAAACAACAGGGCGAATTGAAGCGCGCTGACCCCGCCATCAAGAAGCATAGCCGCACGCATCCGGAACGAAGTAAAGAACATCCGGCGGAAGAACTCGCGGATAAACAAAAACGGCAGGGCTCCGGCCAGCGCGGTGAAAACGGGTTGAAGTGACTCATTTCCCGCAACCAGCGCCGCCCCGCCGGCAACCAGAAACACAAACGCCATGGCCACGGCAAGCAACGCCGATTGAACCAGCGCCCCGGCGGTCAAACGCGGTCTGGTTTCCTCGGAAGCATGGTGAAAGTGATACGTGTAAGGCGTGGCCAGCAATGTATCCTGAAAAATCAGGGAGAAGGTCACGACAGTCATGCCCAGAGCGAACACGCCCAGATCACCAACAGACAGGAAACGCCCGATGATGACGCCGGTCAGAAAATTGGTTCCGCTGTGGATGGCCTGGTCGCCAAGCGTAAAAACCGCCGCTCCGATATGACGACGGTGTCGATCGAGCAGACGGGAAAAGAAAGGCGAGCGAACCATCATCCTCAGAAAACTCGCCTTTCGAGGTTCATTCCGTTCGTTTTACCCGCGCACGACTTTCGGAGGACGGATCTTGGCCGTCTGGCCCGAAGGATCAATCCAGCCAATATTCCCGTCCGGACGGCGATAGACAACATTCAACTCGCCATGCCCGCCGTTGCGGAACAAAAACATATCCCGCCCGGCCAGATCCATCCGCATGACGGCCTCGGACACGGTCAGGGTTTCAATCTCCGTGGTCATATCCGCAATCACAACGGGATCGCCCTGCGATGCATCATCCTCGGTTTCCTCTTCCGCATGCGCAGCGAGAGTATAGTCGGGGACTTTAAGACTTTCGACCTGAACAGCGGCTTCCTGCCGTTCGTTGTGGTCACGCAAACGGTTCTTGTACCGCCGAAGCTGTTTGCCCAGTTTTTCATTGGCTTCGTTGAAAGCCAGATACGGCTCGCCCTCCAGCGCCTCGGCGACGATATGGACATTCTTTCCCACGCGGAAAGAAATCCGGCACCGATACAACCCATGGCCGTGACCTTCTCGGGAAAATGTCACGGAGGGCTCTATGATCTTGTTGAAATATTTTGATTTTGTTTCGTCAATCTTTTCGGTGACGTGCGTGCGCAAGGCATCGCCGACATCCATCTGTTTGCCCTGAATGATCGGTTTCATGGAAATACCCCTCTTTCGTGTCCGTTTCCGGATGTTTTCTTGCCCTTATAATTCTAGGCCTTTCCCGTGCGCGCGGCAAGGTCCAGGACTGAAAATCTTGGCACGCCCCCTTTTCATCGGGGCTTCACCAGGAGTTCCATTACCGCCATCCGTACCGGAATTCCATTGGCAACCTGTTTGAGAATCAGGCTCCGGGCCGGATCGTCGGCGACTTCGTCGGCGATTTCCACGCCGCGATTCATCGGACCGGGATGCATGACCAGAGCCCCCGGCCCGGCCAGAGCCAGACGCGCGGGTGTGAGGCCATACTGGTTAAAATACGCCGCGTCCGAAGGAATTTCCGAGGACTCCATCCGCTCCTTTTGAATGCGCAGCATCATGACGATATCCGCGCCGGGAAGGCCGTCTTCCAGCGTTGTAAATCGCTCAATGCCCGTGGCGGGAAGATTTTCCGGCATCAGAGACGGCGGTGCAATGATCCGGACCTTTGCGCCCATCCGGGTGAGCAGAATCATGTTGGACCCCGCCACGCGGCTGTGCGCCACATCCCCGCAAATGGCCACGTTCAAGCCTTCCAGAGACCCTTTGGCCTCGATCATGGTCATGGCATCAAGCAAAGCCTGCGTAGGGTGTTCGCGCCACGAATCCCCCGCATTGATAACCGGGCAATCCACCCGCCCGGCCACGAAATCCGGCGCGCCATAGTCGGAATGGCGCAGCACGATCGCATCGGGCGCCATGGCGTTCAGGTTCAGGATCGTATCCAGAAACGTCTCGCCCTTTTTGGTGGAACTGGTGCCCTTGTCCCACGTCACAACCTCGGCACCCAGACGTTTCGCCGCAATTTCAAAGGAATTGCGCGTGCGCGTGGAGTCTTCGTAAAAGACATTGAGGATGATTTTCCCCCTCAACCGGTCAGAAATAAATTCGGGACTTTTCATCTCGGCCTTGAGCGCGCTGGCGCGGTCCAGAAGCACCCGTATATCAGTATCCGAAAGAGGCGCAATCCCGGTCAGATGGCCAACAGAAAGCAAAGACATGTCCTTATAGACTCCGGCGATGAAGAACCGATCCATCCTACAGGAAAACAAGGACAGGCTTCAACCAAAAGAAGGCGCCCAGTTATTTGATGTCCCGGAATTGTACATTGGGCCGGAAGAAGACTCGTCCAACGCCGGCGCGCTTTGAGAGTCGGGAGCAGGGTCCGGTTCCGGCTCTGGTTCCGGAGTTGCTTCGGGTTCGGGCTGAGGGAAGTTTTGAGCATTCGATTCGGCTATTGCATCGGGGGAAACAGTGTTTTGAAAATTTGCTGCGACCTCTGCGCCCAGATCCTGACCTGCCTCCGCAGCATCGGGAACGTATTTTTCCAAAGATTCCCTATAGCCGGTGAATAGCTGGTCTGCAGCGCTGTCTTTCGGAACCATTCCATTTTCCTGAATGGCTTGCGCTGTAGCATAGGCCAACTCCGGATTTCCGTTCAGAAGCTGCGCGCCCGCTGTTGCATTTCCAAGAGCCTTTGCAACATCCGGCGCATGCTCCGGATCCTTCAAGAGGTCCGGATTATTCTGTGCCTCCATCAAAATCCAGGCACCATCGAAGGCCTGAGATGGATTCTGATAAACCTGTCCGGCCATGTCGGGATGCGCCCGGTTAAACTCATCGACCCCGCCAAGCCGGATAATCTCGGCCTGAGTCGCCATGGAATATTCCATCGTTCTGGCCTGCACGATCGCTGCACTGGCTTCTTCCTTCGAATAACCCTGTGACTCAGGATATATCGTCTCATGGCTGTCCACCTGCTTCATCAGGATGTTTTGACCAACCTCCATGGCGGCTTCTTTTGTGTCTTCTACAGGGGTCCCCCGAAACACCCCCAGAGCACGCGCACCGGATAGCGCTTCAGGAACGGCAGGATCCAGACGACTGTTCGGATCGGAAGCCGCGGCCCTGTAACCATCCATCGCCTGTTTGTCGGCAAGCCATTCATCCTGCTGTCTGTGTATATGGCCCTGTTCATGACGAATGGTCATCTCTGCCCAGTCTGCCGTGTCTCCGGGGATGCTTTTTTCATCCAGGTGCTCTTTGGGAATATGGCTGACCAGAGAAAAAAGGGACTTTTTGTCCTGATAGGCCATGTTTCCTGCCATAACAAAAACTTCCTGCCCCTCCGGAGTCTTCAAACTTGAGTGGTGGAGACGGACAGCATTATTAAAGTTAACATCCTGCTCAAACATCCCGGCGATTTGATGGCTGAAAGCCCCCGCCGTTACACCAATCTGACCAAAACCCGTCAGTGATTTCCCGATAGCCTCCGACGAAATACGCCCATCCGGACCTGTCATATCTCCGATATCAAGATAAACACTCGGGATTCCTGCATCCGGAATATGAATCCCCTGCAACTCCATCAGTCGCCGGGTTTCCGTGGTCATATAAGTCTCTGCCATAGCCTTCTCCTGATATATGGCTCCTTTTGGTTTTATCCTCCATACCTATGGAAGCCTTTTGGAATCATAACTTCATATCCTTGAGACTCCATTATAATTCAATTTATGTTAAATAACGAAGTTTTCAGATGTCCTCTTCCGTTTCCCTGCAAAAATGTCCTCGAAAGTCGGCAAAACATGCCGGGTATGGCAAAAAAGACACTCTCCCAAAGCGATAAAACACCCTATCCTTATTGATATAGCCCAAAGATACTTGCCAAGCTATTGTTTAAAATAGACAAAATAAACACCCCCTCCATTCTGCCTCCCTCCGCCCGGCACACCCCTTGCATTTCTATAATCATGGAAAACCGGGATAGGCTCGGCGAACAAGGAAAATCGAAAAAGCAGGAGGCTTGCGATGGTTAACTATATCTATGGCGCGGCGACGATGTTTCTGTTCTCAACGGCGGTCGAGGTGATCGACGACAATGTCCATAATTCGCTCTGGTACCACATCAATCTGTATCTGCCTTTTTGATATGCGGGTTGATTGATGCGGATTGACCGGAGCATCCCGTTTCCCGCCTGAAAGCTTCCCCGGCTTTCATCCCCACCACCACGCAAACCTTGGGCGGACCCGGAAGAACCCGGTCCGCCCTTTTTTTCTGATACCGATGCATGCAGGGTTTTCAGAGGTCGCGCACAGGTATATAAAGGAAGGTGATTTTTGCGCAGGAGATTTCAGAAAATGACCTATGAGTCCTGTTTCCAGACCCAGATTGACTCCCTGAAAGCCGAAGGACGATACCGGACCTTTGCGACGCTGGAGCGGATCGCCGGACGCTTTCCCCGCGCGCTGCACCGCGCGCCGGACGGGTCCACGCGCGAGGTTGTCATCTGGTGCTCCAACGACTATCTGGGCATGGGCCAGAATCCGGTGGTTCTCAAGGCCATGCACGAGGCCTTGGACCGCAGCGGCGCAGGGGCGGGCGGCACCCGCAACATCTCCGGGACATCCACCTATATCGTGGATCTGGAGGACTCGCTGGCCGATCTTCACGGAAAGGATTCGGCGCTCGTTTTTTCCTCCGGCTATGTCGCCAATGAAGGGGCTTTAAGCGCCCTGATTAAAATGATGCCCGGATGCGCGGTGTTTTCCGATGCGCTCAACCATGCCTCGATGATCCATGGAATCCGCAGCAATCCTTGCGAGAAACATATCTATCGCCACAACGACATGGCGCATCTGGAAAGCCTTCTGGCCTCCGTTCCGGCGGCGACGCCAAAGATTATCGTCTTTGAGTCCGTCTATTCGATGGAGGGCGATATCGCCCCGATTGAAACCATCGCCGATCTGGCTGAAAAATATGGCGCGCTGACCTATCTGGACGAAGTCCACGCGGTGGGGCTGTACGGCCCGCGCGGGGCGGGCGTGGCGGAGGAGCGGGGCGTCATGCACCGCATCGACGTGATTGAGGGAACCTTCGGCAAGGCGTATGGCTTGATGGGCGGGTATATCGCGGCAAGCGCGGCTCTGGTGGACGCCGTGCGGTGCTGCTCCGGGAATTTTATTTTCACCACGGCCCTGCCGCCCGTCATCGCCGCCGGGGCGCGGGCGAGCATCGAGTATCTGAAAGTCTCGGACATCGAGCGCCAGAAAGTCCGCCGCAACGTCCGGCGGTTCAAGGACACACTGACCCGCTCCGGCCTGTCTTTCATGAAGGGCGAGAGCCATATCGTGCCCCTGATCGTCGGGGATGCGGTGTGCTGCAAAGCCGTCACGGATATTTTGATGGACCGCCACGGCGTCTATGTCCAGCCGATCAACTATCCCACCGTTCCGCGCGGGACCGAGCGTTTGCGCCTGACCGCGACGGCGGCGCACAGCTTTGAGGATATCGACGCCCTGTGCGTTGTCCTGAAAGATTTGTGGGAGGAATATCACTTGCTCGAGGCCGTGGCGTAACCTTTCCTGTCATCCCCTGCACATCCTCTGTCATCCCCGCGAAAGCGGGAACCGGGGAGGGGCTTTGAAACAGAACGTTTTTAACCCGAAGACACGAAAATATCTTCAAAATCCGTGTTCGTCTGCGTTCATCTGTGGTGAAAGAAAAAAGTTTGAGAACCACAGATGCACACAGATCAACGCAGATGGATTGAGCACCGCCCTTCCGAACTTGATCCGGGATCCAGTAAAGATACAAAAATCTGAGTCCCCGTTTTCAGGGGGATGACAGGGAAAAAGCAGGGATAGCAAGGGAGGAGCGGAGATGACGCGTCTGTTTGTTTTTCAGGCCTTCTTGACCAGAATCAGGCTCGACCATTCCTCCCGGTCGATTCGCGTGTCCAGCGTGCCGCCAAAGGGCGCATAGGCCGCCAGAACATCGTCCGCCTGTTCCCGCAGCATGCCGGAGAGAACCGCATAACCGCCGGGCGCAAGCGCGGCGCACAGATCTTTGGCCATACTGCGCAAAGGCGCGGCCAGAATATTGGCCAGAATCAAATCAAACGGGCGGCGGTCCGCAATGGCTCGAATGTCAAACCGTCCGCCCTGCTTGCAGACCATGCCCGCCGGTCCGGACGGAACCGCGTTCATGGCGCGGTGCCGACAGGCCACGCGCACCGATTCGCGCTCGATATCCACGGCCAGAGCCGGACAGCGCCAGAGCATCCAGGCGGCAATCCCCAAAATCCCGGACCCCGTTCCCATGTCCAGAAGGCTCCGGGGGGAAAAGCCCCGGTCTTTCAGATCGCACAAAGCTTCCAGACACCCCTTTGTCGTGCCGTGCGCGCCGGATCCGAACGCGGTTACGGCGTCGATGGTCAGTAAAATAGCGCCCGGCGGGGGATCTTCGCTCCGGTGGCTTTCGCGCACGAAGAATCGGCCCACGGAAAAAGGCGGATATCCGGCATGGACATGAGCAAGCCAGTCCCGGTCCGGGAGGGTTTCGCCGCGCCACTGCGCGGGGTCGGAAGGAAAAGGAAGCAGCGCCGCGATGGCTTGAAAGTCCGGCGGAGAGTCAAAAAGACTCTCCAGAACCCAGACCTCTGCGCCAACTCTGCCCTCGCGCATGACGGAAGACGACAGAGCCACCTCGCCCAGAATCTGCGAAAATGCCGATGCGGCTTTCTCGTCTAAAAGGGGCGGCAGGGGGATGCGCAGCGTGTACAGAACGGACCGCCTATTTCTCTTCGTCCAGATCGACGTCGATCTCGCCTTCGAGATCGTCGGTGTCGTCCAGTTCCAGATCGCCTTCGGACTCGTCCAGATCCTCGTCCTCGTCCGTGGATTCCTCGACATCCTCAAGACTGACCAGATCATCCTCGCGTGCGATGATTTCGACATCCTCTTCCGCAGGCGCAGGATTGTCATCGGCAACGGCGGCCTCGGGCACAGTGCGGCCCCGCCGGACGCGGGTTTTGGCATCGGCGCTGAATTCTGCCTTGCAATTCGGACAGACAACGGGACGCTTGTTAAGATCATAAAAGCGGGTCCCGCACCCGGCGCAAACGCGTTTCAGGCCGCGGACGGCGAGATCGGGGACAGAAGCGGAAGCAGAAGCCACGGGTTTTTCCCTCCATAAGTCGTGCAAACACATAAATCCGGGTTCTCTGGTTGCCTTATTTTTAGCCCTTTGTCAAAGGCTAAGTAAAAAATCTCCATTCCCTCGGCGCGAAAAATGTTCTAGGAAGGGAAGGCCATGCCCGAAACCGATCTCTCCGAAGCCCTGTTTCACCCTTTCCAGTCAGGAGATTTGCCTTTCCCGACACATCGGACACGCACTCTGTTCCTGCGCGGGACGATGGGTCTGTTTCCTGCTTCCCTTTCCTTTTCCCCGGTTTTTCAAAATTTCTCGCGCCGGGAAACAGATCGGATCGCACAGGCAGGACATTCGATCGTGGATCAGATCCCCCCTGATACCGTCTTTGATCTCGTCATCATCTCCATGCCAAGACAGGCCGAAGACGCCCGGCGCGCCATTGCAAATGGCATCGGCGCTCTGGCAGAAGGCGGAACGATTTTATGCGGAGCACCCAAAACCGCAGGCGGCATGCGTCTGGCAGGAATGCTCAAAGACGCAGGATTCACAGACGTCAAAATCGACTCCCGCGCCCATTGCCGAATTGCATGGGCCCGGAAAACCGATGCGCTGGACATGCCTCGAATCGAAGGATGGAAACAGGCCGGAGTTGTGCGCATGACGCCATCGGGATTTTTCTCCTGTCCTGGACTATTCGGGTGGGACAAAGTCGATCCGGGATCGACCCTTTTGTCTGAATATCTCTCTGCTCCCCTGAAAGGTGCAGGCGCAGATTTCGGGTGCGGATACGGATTCCTTTCCGCGCATCTCCTGCGCACCCAGCCGGGCATCGACTCTCTTCTGGCCATAGATGACGACTCCCGAGCGGTGGCCTGCTGCGCACAAAACATCCGTGATCTGGGACGGACGACAACGCATCGGGAAACCGCATGGCGGGATTTGTCGGCCCCGTGGAACGAAGGCCCGTCTTTTGAATGGATTGTCATGAATCCACCTTTTCACGAGGGTTCCGCCACGGATGTCGCTTTGGGACAATGTTTTATCCTGAACGCGGCGGCAGCCCTGAAACCGGAGGGATCCTTGTGGATGGTGGCCAATACGCACTTGCCTTACGCGGACGTGCTGAAAAATTCATTTCGGCATGTTGAAAAAATCATTCAGAAAAACGGCTTTCAGGTCTTTCGCGCTCGCAAATAATGGTGCGCAAGATTCTTGCAAAGCCCCGCTTTCTGACTTTATTGTGGCCTGTGTGCTCTGTGACGCAGGCCCCAGGCTCGGATCAACAAAGTCGGATATTTTTGCAATGCCTATCAATTTCAAAAAACTGAGCGTTCTGGTCGTCGAAGACCTCAAACCCATGCGCGAGCTTCTGGCCGCCGTTCTCAAGGATCTGGGGGTGGGGCATATCCAGACGGCCAATGACGGAGAGGAAGGCTTTCGGGCTGTCCGCACACACAACCCGGATATTCTGATTACGGACTGGGAGATGAACCCCGTCAATGGACTGGAATTGACCCGGCGCGTGCGCCTGAGTCCTATGTCTCCCAATCGACTCCTGCCTGTTATCATGATGACCGGCTATACCTCGCCACATCGGGTAACGGCAGCGCGGGACGTTGGTATCACGGAGTTTCTGGCCAAGCCATTTACGGCGGAAGGTCTTATCCAGCGCATTGCCCACATTATCAACAAGCCTCGCGATGTCGTCGAGGCTCCTGCGTTTTTCGGGCCCGATCGCAGACGCCGGGACCATGAAACCTATCAAGGCCCAAAACGGCGCAGACGCGACTCCGACCCCGATTCAAAACGATAAAAACAAAAGAAGACAGAAAATGGAAGAAACTCCCGATATTAAAATCTATAAAGCCTCCCGTACCCTTCAGGCCAAGGTCGGAACCGGCACGGTCGCCCCCGAAACCATCGCCGCCTGCCAAAAGACCATAGTAGAAAACCAGACCGACTTTATGCCGGTCGCCGGAAAATTTCTGGATGAACTGTCCGCCGAGATCACGCGAGCGCGAACAGGCAGCGAAAACATGGAAGCACTGCGCCAGAATCTGACCCGGCTCGTCATGCAACTCAAAGCTAACGGTGCGA
Source organism: Rhodospirillales bacterium (assembly GCA_020638285.1). Taxonomy (GTDB): domain Bacteria; phylum Pseudomonadota; class Alphaproteobacteria; order Micavibrionales; family Micavibrionaceae; genus JACKIV01. The sequence continues at coordinate 85,607 of JACKIV010000005.1, forward strand.
TGTTCGGATACCCTCTTGTCGGCGAACTGGCTAATACCATGATGCATTTCATGGAATCCGTAAGTCATGTCGACAAGGACATTATCGCGATTCTGGAGGCAAACCACAAAACCCTCTCTGTCATCGTTCGTACAGGCATGAAAGGCGACGGAGGTCCGCAGGGCGCGGCACTCAAAGCGGAACTACAGGGCGTATGCACCCGATATCTGGAGCGTCAAAAATCAGGATAGACTTCCTCACAGGGAAAATCTCACAAGAGCGGCTGTTGCATCGTCGCTTTTCTTGAAACGAGGATAGATCAGACCACGCGGGTCTGCATTCTCTACCTCGCGCAGACGCTGTGCAAGAACATCAATCCCCTTCTCCATGGCGTCTGAAACCAGTTTCTCATCCGTCACACTGTGATAGTCTTCTACAAGAGCATAAAATCCATCGGTCATAAGCAGGGCATGGGTAAACTCCGCCGCAGCCGAAAAAACCGTCGTGCGAACCAGACCCGCTGCGATGGATTTTGAAAGCGTGAACGATCCATAACCACCAACCGTGTTCGCCCGGTTCCGGTTTGCGCGGATGAAAGGGAGCAACTTGCTGCGCGCGGCCAGAGGTTCCATGTCCGGGGGTATCTCTCCGGTCTGGTGCAAGCGAACAAGCTCTGATAGGGCCTGAGCGTCACAGGCGACAAGAACCGGATCGCCGCCATGGCGTTCTATACGCCCGTCTTTCCTCCGCAGCAAAATCGTGCAATCCCCAAGAGAATCGCAAATCAGGCGGTTACCATCGAGTGCAATTCGGCTGACCGCAGCAGAAGGCCAGGCGTAGTCAGCCTCGGGTGTTTTGCGGGCCTGTGTATTAAATTCGGAAAGGACAACGTCTCTCGCCTGTGCATAAAATTCGGGGCCGGACAGAAAAGTCCAGGAGAACCGGGCAAACACTTCTCGCATCTTCTGTGCAAGCCAGAAGGCGTCCGTCTCGCCCGGACCTGCAACATAGACGTCCGCGCCCTGCCCGGTTGCTCCGTCGATGATCCACGCGGCACGGCGCGCCAAACCAAAGGCATCTTCGTTGGGCTTGTCCGATCGGCCGGGCAAAGACAGGCTGGATTCAAGATGAAGGTGCATATTGACCCTCAAAACTGAAAATACAGAAACGGCGAATAACTCTGGGACAGCAATTTTGTCACAGCCAGAAGAAACAGCACAATCACCCCCAGCCGTCCAGCCAGACTGGCCTGAACCGACTCGTTCCGCCAGGCAGCAAGAAAGGGTGGCAGATAGACCACAATTCCCGCCAAGGCCAGCGTCGCCGCCGCCATGCCTGAAATCTGCCACGCAAATGCATCTGAAATCCCGCCGCCGTTAAGCCCCACCATCCCGCCATACATCGTCATGGCACTCGAAACATCCGACGCACGAAACATCACCCATCCAATCAGGACGAGCAACATGGTAAAGCCTACGCGGGCAATTCTTTTATGCAACGCAATCGCTTCGCCTTCACGGGCGCGCACGCCCAACAGACGCTCGATCGCCAGAATGATGCCATGCCATGCCCCCCACAAAACAAACGTCCAGTTCGCACCGTGCCACAGACCGCCCAGAAGCATCGTCAGAAACAGATTCACATATGTTCGCACCGGACCTTTTTTATTCCCACCAAGCGGGATGTAGAGGTAATCGCGCAACCATGTAGACAGGCTGATATGCCACCGCCGCCAGAATTCAGTGATGGACGCACTGATATACGGATGATTGAAATTCTCAATCAGACGGAATCCCATCATCAACCCAAGTCCCACCGCCATTTCAGAATAGCCGGAGAAATCAAAATAAAGCTGAACCGCATAGGCCAGCGCGCCAAGCCAGGCATCCGCCGCAGAGGGATTCTCAAGCGCAAAAGCCGCATCGGCCAGAGGCGCCACCGTGTCGGCAATCAGGACTTTTTTTGCAAAGCCGATCATAAACCGCCGCGCGCCCTCGGAAAATTTATCGAGGCTGTGTTCGCGATTTTCAAACTGCCATGCCAGATCCTTGAACCGCAGAACCGGCCCGGCGACAAGCTGGGGAAACAGGGTCATAAACGCAGCAAAATCTGCAAAATGTTTTACAGGCCGGGCATCACGGCGATAAATATCCACGATATAGCTGATGGCATGAAAGACGAAAAAGGAAATCCCGATGGGCAGCAAAACCCGCGCAACGTCCTGCGGCGGCGTCATTCCCGCCTTAATCATGATGGCGTCAAGCGTATCCACGCCAAAATTCCAGTATTTGAAATATCCCAGCGTGGACAGATTGACCACCACCCCCGCGATCATCCATCGCCGCGCATGTGTTTCATTCCCGGATTCCTGCGCCCGCCCGATCGACAGAGCCACAAAATGCGCCCACAGCATCACGGCAAACAACAGAACGGCAAAATCGACGCGCCACCACGCATAAAAAATGCCGCTTCCGATCAGGATCGTAAGCGATCGAAAGCGGGCAGGCGTCAGATAATAGACCGCCAGAAAAACGGGCAGAAACAGGAATAAAAAAACGCCCGAAGCAAAAACCATTGTCCTGTCTATCCCTGATTATTTCGTCGTATCGGTCGATGCCTCAACAGAGATGGCGCGGACACCGCTTGCCCCATCGTCGAAAGCAAAGATCCCCAGCGCCTTGCCACGCTCAAGAACGACATCGCCGATCGGCTCGGACCCGGAATCAGCTTCGCCGAAAACGGAAAGCGCGACCTTGACCGCATTAATTTCGCGTGAACCGCTGGCATTTTTCAGGGCGGGCGGGACGATTTCGACTTTCTCGTCCGCAGTCTTGAGCATCAGCCCATCCTGCGTGCTAAAATTATAAAACTGGATCATCGCCTTGGCACGATTATCAGCAGCCTTGTCTTCCAGAACGACAAGCTTTGCACCGGAAACCAGCGCCACGGTATAAAATTTTCCGGACTCAAGCGCTTGTTCTGTTTTGGCTGCACCGAATGCGAAGTCGGTTTTGCCCTTCGGAACCACATAATAAGGCGACACCGTCGCAAAATCGCGCCCGTCATAGGTTTTTCCGTTCGCGGCGGGGTTCTGATCTTCCTTGATCGTCGGATCGGCCTGAACGAATCGTACAAACGCCGAGCCTTCCGGAGGCAAAGGCGCATACAGACCATCGTCAGGGCCCCCGGCAGCCTGAGCCACGGCTGTGGCCAGAAAAACGGGAATCAAGGCAGCACACAAAACCGCAGCACGTAAAATCCGGATCATGATTTATTCCCCTCAAAAAAATTATCAGAAAGCAGAGCACGCACCTTAACCGGACGCGGCCCGGCGGACAAGGGCAATCTGCCCCGGACATGAGGCGTTTTTAGGGCAAAATCCTGAATCTGGAAAGATTCAGTCCTCTTTTTTCCAGCAGACCGATGCGCCGCCCCCGGGATTGCCAAATTCGGTCCAGGCGCTGCCAGACCGACGCACCGCTTCCATAAAGCGGATTTTCCGGCCATCAGGCAAATCCCATCCCGAACTGCCGGGCCCGAAGCACAATTCACCGTCGCGGACATCGAAAATGCTCTCGCCAGCCTTCATCCGCCGGGTCTGATCCCCGATGGTCAGGTCGATCATTTCGCCGGACAGGCCGGACAGTTCCGCCGGATCGACGGACACTTTGAGATTTCCATAGCCGTCGGCATAGCACAAAACATTGCGCGGCAGATCGGGAACCTCCGGTGTTTTCTGGCTCAAAATCCCGGCATCTCCGTCCAGAATACCACGCAGGGCGCGAGGATAAAAATCGCGAGACCGGAATTGGGATCCCGCATTTTCGATATTGAAGACGCGCATTTCGATAGCGGCATCCTTAATAAAGGACAGAGAATACCCGCTGTTGACCGCAACGACACGTACACCATTAAAGAGACGCGCGTACACCAGCGCCTCGCCCGCCGAGTCCTTGCGTGGCGCCCCATCATCGTGGCGCGGAGCGGTATTGACATAGAACACGTGCCGATCGCCAAGGCGGCTGTTGATCCCGATCTGGGCCAGAAAAAATCCCGTCGCCACGGTATCAAAAGGCGGCACCGAATATTCTTCCAGCTTGATCCGGAAGTCTTTCAGTTCCGCGTACAGACGGTGCGTGACCTCGGCAAAGGCCAGATCATGCAACGCGCCGTAATCAGCAATGATCGAAACAATGGTCGAATCCGGTCCTGGCATCTGGTGTTTCTCCTGCTATCGGCGTGAACACAAACCCCGCATTTCTTATATACATAATCAATTCCCGAGTCACCTCAAAAATTTCCGCCTCGTCATGAACCAGAATCACATGGTTAAAAGACGAATCAGACAGCCACGGATCCGTAACAATCTTGCGTTTGAGGTCCTCAAGGGTCTTGTACGCATGCTGCCCCCGATGGCGTTTGGTGAGCATCCAATCCGCCGTCGAAAAGGTAAAAGGCCAGTCTACAGGATTTTCTGCGGGACAGACATCTTCAAGGATCGTATCGCGTACGGGATACGTAAACCCACTGTCCCGCAGGTACACCTGAAATTTGTCCTTCAACTCCACCAGTTCCGGCGTTGGAGGAGAGGCGCTCTGAAAATTCAGACCCTCCAGAAAGGCGGCCTGTACGCTTGAGCGCCATTCTTCCGGAACCTTGTCAAAATCCAGAACCCACGCCCCACACCCCCGATCCAGATGAGGAAAACGGAAATACTTTCCCGGGCGGACAAGTCCTGTACGCGTGTACGCGTCTTCAATCAGACGCTCCGTTTTTTCGATATCGGCGACAAACACCTCAAACCCCATTTCGCTGGCGCGGCGGTGGCCGTACGTATGATTTCCCAGAACCATGCCTTTCTTCAAGGCATACAGGATGGCATCCGGATTGTCCTCCATCCGAGCGCCCCGCACAAACAAAAGCGCCGGAATTTCCTCACGAACCAGAAAATCAACCAGATCGACCGTACGTTCCGACGGACTGTCATCAATGGTCAAAATCGCGCGCCGGGCCGATCCGTTCATTGCCGTACGCTCCATGCAATTTCCGGATGGCGACTATCATGCGGGTCACCCGCAGGATCCATGTGGATCATGATTTCAGAGGAGGGAAACTCCTTAAGAATTGCTGATTCGACGTCACGGGTCACGTCATGGGCGTTTTGAAGAGACGCTTGCGGGTCAATTTCCACGTCAAAGGAAATATGAACTTTCATTCCGATGGCCCGTGTTCGCAAGTCATGAACCCCCAGAACCCGCGGCTCTGCATGAATTATTTCCAGAATTCGCACGCGTTGTTCGTCTGGCAACTCACGGTCCATGAGCATGTTAAACCCCTTCATCCCGATCCCGAAGGCTGTCCGCGCCAGATAGGCCGCCACGACAAAGGCAAAAGCCGAATCAACCCACAACGGCGCGCCCCGATGCACAAAGAACAGGGCGACAAGCGTTCCCGCATTCACGATAATGTCCGTGGCATAATGGGCCTGATCCGACTCCACGGCCAAAGACGGCGCACGAGAGAGGCAATACCGCTGAACCGCGACCAGAACCGCAGACAAAATGGTTGAAAACACCATCACGCCAATAGCCACGGACATCGACTCGATAGGCGCAGGTTTGTATAGACGCGAGGACGCCTCAAGGCACAAAAACACCGTCGCGGCGCTCATCAACGCCGCCTGAAACAGCGCCGCAATCCCCTCGATCTTGCCGTGTCCGTAACGATGATCCGCATCGGCGGGCTTGAGCGAATAGCGAATGGCCAGCAGATTGACCCCCGAAACCCACGCATCCATCATGGAATCGGTCAGGGAGGCCAGAACGCTCGCCGATCCGGTCATCATCCACGCCGCTGTCTTCGCCACGATCAGGATGACCGCCGTAGACACCGCCGCCCCCCCGGCCATCAGGGCAAAACGGGAATCCGGAAGGGATGCGGTAGATTTGTTTCCCTGAGCGTTCATAGGCTCCTGTTCAGTGCGCAGCGCATCATGCACGAAGACACACAGAAGATATCAAGCATTTTTGTGGTGTGTATAATTAGCCTTTCTTCATCCTTTCTTTTATGTAATTTTCAGCTTCTTGGCGGGTGTCGAAAATTCCATCCTGCTCAAGAGCGTCCACTCTTTTAACAACAAATCTCTCAGCTACTATTCTTCCCTTGCTATCAGGTATCTTGGGGTTATCTATATAAAAATTCATTCTTCGGCCTCTCTTTTCCAACGTTTCCGATCCCACATCATACCTCACTCTGGCATTCTTGGAAATGCCGGCGTTCCTTGTGTTCGGATTTCTTGCCCTTGTTGAAAGAGGCGACAGGGCGGTGGTATCCCATCACGCGGGTCCAGACCTCGGTTTCTCCGCCACAGGTGGGACACGCCGCCTGTTCGCCTGTCAGATAACCGTGTTTCGGGCAAATTGAAAAAGTCGGCGTGATGGTGATATACGGCACGCGGAAATTCGTCAAAACGGTTCTCACCAGCCGTGCACAGACCTGCGCGCTCGAGATTCGCTCGCCCATATACAGGTGCAGAACCGTCCCGCCCGTATATTTGCGTTGCAGGGATTCCTGATGCTCCAGCGCCTCGAACGGGTCGTCCGTATAACCTACGGGAAGCTGGGAGGAATTCGTGTAATAGGACCCGTCGCCTTCCCCGGCCTGTAAAATATCCGGATAGCGCGCGCGGTCGGCGCGGGCCAGACGATAGGTCGCGCCCTCCGCCGGGGTGGCTTCCAGATTGTACAGATGCCCGGTTTCCTCCTGAAACTGCACCATCCTTGCGCGGACATGGTCGAGCAGACGTTCGGCCAGAGCCTTGCCTTCATGTGAAGTGATGTCGTGCGTATCGTTTGTGAAGTTACGGATCATCTCGTTGATTCCGTTGACCCCGATGGTCGCAAAGTGATTGCGCAAGGACCCGAGGAAATGTTTCGTGTAAGGGTACAGCCCCCGGTCGATATGTTTTTGAATGGTCTTGCGCTTGATTTCGAGGGAATTGCGCGCCAGATCCATCAGGTAATCGAGACGGTTGAACAGCCCCGTCTCATTGCCCCGGAACAGATAACCGAGCCGTGCGCAATTGATCGTCACCACGCCGATCGAGCCGGTCATCTCGGCGGAACCGAACAGCCCGTTGCCGCGCTTTTGCAGTTCGCGCAGGTCAAGCTGCAACCGGCAGCACATGGAGCGCACATCGCCGGGATTAAGCTCGGAATTGAGGAAATTCTGGAAGTAAGGCAGCCCGTATTTCGCGGCCATCGCGAACAGGCGCTGCGCATTTTCGCTCTCCCACGGGAAATCTTCGGTGATGTTATAAGTCGGAATCGGGAATGTGAACACGCGGCCCCGTCGGTCGCCCGCGCTCATGACCTCGATATAGGCGCGGTTAATCATGTCCATCTCGGCCTGAAGCTCGCCATAGGTGAAATCCATGACCTCGCCGCCGATGACGGGGTTTTTCTCGCGCAGGTCTTTGGGACAGGTCCAGTCAAACGTCAGATTCGTGAAAGGAGTCTGCGTTCCCCAGCGGCTTGGGACATTCAGGTTGAAAATAAATTCCTGCATCTCCTGATGCACGCGATCATAGGTCAGCCCGTCCTTGCGGATATAGGGCGCAAGATACGTGTCCACAGATGAAAAGGCCTGCGCCCCCGCCCATTCGTTCTGAAGCGTGCCCAGAAAATTCACCATCTGGCCCATCGCGGTCCACAGATGTTGTGGCGGGCCGGATTCGATCTTGCCCGGCACGCCGTTATAGCCGTTTTCGAGCAGCATGCGCAGCGACCATCCGGCGCAGTACCCCGACAGCATATCGAGATCGTGGATGTAAACGTCGCCTTCGCGGTGCGCGCGGCCGACCTCGTCGGGATAGACGTGGCTAAGCCAGTAATTGGCCACCATCTTGCCCGATGCGTTGAGAATCAGCCCGCCGAGAGAATAACCCTGATTCGCGTTGGCGTTGACGCGCCAGTCGGCTTGGTCCAGATATTCGTCGATCGAGCTTCCGACATCGAGCAGCGTTTCGCGGTCCGCCCGCTCGGCCCGCCGCCGGTCGCGATACCGGATATAGGCGCGCGCGGTGGTGACGTGTCCGGCTTCGATCAGAACCTGTTCGACGTAATCCTGAATTTCCTCGACCGCGCGCTCGGGATCGGCGGATCGGGCCAGCCGCTCGCAGACGATCGCGCACATTTTCTCCGATTCGCTCCGGCCATATTCGCCCGTGGCCGCGCCCGCCCGCTGAATCGCCCAGGTGATCCGGTGCGCGTCGAAGGCAACCGATTCGCCCGTGCGGCGAATGACGGTTTCGGGCAGGGAAACGGCGCAGACAGCGCTTTCCGAAGAGGTCATGGGTAGGCTCCTGATTCGGTTGGATAGAGGTTAAAAATACTATATATGGTATCTGCGATGAATATCGCACCCAAAGTATTGTTCTATCTACCATCCAGTGCAAGGGACGATTTCTCTCCGGGAGTGCGACGGATTGTCGCACCATGACAAGCCATGGAAACAAGGCACATTTTTCTCTGGAGAGATGTGCATAAATAAATTTTCTGAAAAATACAGCGATCCACGCGCCGGCACCAAGAATGCCATAATAATTGATCGGGTTTTCTTCTCATGTACAAATCTTGAACGATTCGTTTTTCCATGCTAAGCAGGACTCCTTCATATAATAAAAAATCGGGGTTTTCTCATGAATAAAGTCGGTGCGCAGCGTGCAGCGGATTTGACCGGGAGATCGAAATCCACCATCCAGCGGGCTATGAACGCGGGCAAACTGTCCTTTGAAGTAGACTCCGCCGGACGCAAGATGATCGATGTTTCCGAGCTTGACCGCGCCTTCGGGTTAAAACCCATCCGGAACGAAACCAACGGTCCGGAAGAAAAATCGCCCGATACAAGCATGGAAACCCGGATCGAAATCGAGCGTCTGCGCGTCAAGATTCAGGCGCTGGAGACACAGGTTGACTCCCTTGAGGATCAACTCGATGATTTGCGTGCCCAGCGCGATCTGTGGCAAAAACAGGCCCAGCAGGTCCTACTGACCAGCCAGTACAGCCAGAAACAGGCCGAAGAACTCAAGGAGACCTTGAAGGAACGCGACCGCCAAGCCCAGGAACGCCGCCGCCAGATCATGGAAGCGCGCGCGAAAGAGGCCGAAAAAAAATCCGGTCGGTTTTTCAAATCCACTCCGCCGGAGAACCAGAACGCGCGCCCTGCAGATGGAGCCGAATCTAAAACCGACGATTCATCGGTCATAACCGCCACCGGTCCTACACCCACGGAGCACAAGAACGAAATCGCGGAAGCGGAAACGGGGGGATTGCTGGATTTTCAGGGACTTTGGCAACGCATCAAAACCCGTGCCGGAACAGCCTGACAATCGTGGGTTTTGGGCTTTCCGTCCGGTCGAGATCGTGCTAGAAGTCTTTTCTGGATTTGTTGCAAAAGAAGGAATCTCGACACCATGTCCGCAATTGGCCAGCTTCTTCTGTTTCTTCTAAACGCTTACTTTTACGTGATCGTCATTGAGGTTGTCGTCAGCTGGCTGCTTGTCTTTGAGGTTATTAACCTGCGCAACCCCCAAGCCCAGAACCTGATTCGCCTGCTGCGCCGACTCACTGACCCGGTTATGGGGCCCATCCGTAAATATGTTCCGGCCATTGGCGGAATTGACATCAGTCCGATCATTGTGATCTTCGGAATTTTCATGCTTCAAAATCTGGTTGCCCGTGTCTTCTTTGCCTCCCCCTTCTAAGCCGCACGCCATCCTGATCGACGGCAAAACCATCGCAGCGCAGATGCGTGCGCAGATCAAATCCGAGATTTCCGTACTTGGATTCACCCCCGGTCTGGCGGTCATTCTGGTGGGCGAGGATCCGGCCAGCCGCGTCTATGTCGGCAACAAAATCAAGGCCTGCGCGGATGCGGGATTGCGCAGCATGGAACACTGTCTTCCGGCCAGCACACCCCAGGGCGATATCGCCGCCCTGATCGACCGCCTCAACGCAGACCCGCAGGTTCACGGCATTTTGCTGCAACTGCCTCTGCCTGCCGGATTTGAGTCCGACGCGCTGATCCAGCGCATCGCTCCGCACAAGGATGTAGACGGACTGACCATTCCCAACATCGGGCGGCTTGTCGCCCGGCTTCCCGGCATGGTGCCCTGTACGCCACAGGGTGCAATGATTCTGATAAAATCCGTCTGCGCCGATCTGGCGGGGCTTCATGCGCTCGTGATCGGACGCTCGCTCCTGTTCGGAAAGCCGATGGGGCAGTTGCTGCTCGGCGAAAACTGTACGGTGACTCAGGCCCATTCAAAAACCCGCGATCTGCCGGCCCTGTGCGCACAAGCCGACATTCTGGTCGCCGCCGTGGGACGGGCGGAAATGATCCGGGGCGAATGGATCAAGCCCGGTGCCATCGTCATTGATGTGGGAATCAACCGCCGCGAAGACGGCAGTCTGTGCGGAGACGTGAATTTCGCCGAAAGCCTGCCGCGTGCGGGTGCCATCTCTCCGGTTCCGGGCGGAGTTGGTCCCATGACCATCGCCTGCCTTTTGTCCAACACACTGGCCGCCGCAAAACAGGCCTCGCAGGAAAACATCTCATGATCTCTACCCATCTGCGAACTCATGTTGTCCGCCCGGAAAAGGGGCGAATACCGAAATCTCTGGTGATTTTGCTGCACGGACTGGGCGCAGACGGTCGTGATCTGGTCGGCCTGTCCGCACCGTGGCGGGATTTTCTCCCCGATACGGTTTTCGTTGCGCCGGATGCGCCGTTTCCATGCGACATGTCTCCGGGTGGATATCAGTGGTTTTCCCTGCGCGAATGGACGCCGGAATCGATTCTGGCGGGTGTGAAAAGCGCCTCCGTGATTGTACAGGATCTCATCGACGCGCAATGCAAGGCGTTCGATATTCCGCATGCCCGGACGGCCCTGGTCGGATTTTCTCAGGGCACCATGATGTCGCTTTATGCCGGCCCCCGGCACAAGGAAAGACTGGCCGGGGTTTTAGGATATTCCGGCGCGCTGGTGGGCGGAGACGATCTGATGACGCAAAACGAAAACATCATTCACCGAATTCCGATTCACCTTGTTCATGGCGGCGCGGATGACGTCATTCCAGCTTCAGCCTGGACGCATGCCCGCGATACACTCGTTGCGGCAGGATTTCCGGTGAGCGGACACATCACGCCCGGATTGCCACACGGAATCGACGATGCCGGAACCGAAAGCGGCGGATCGTTTCTGGCGGAAATTCTTATCCCGTAGCCTTGATCTTTTCTTTCGGCAAGTCGGTTTTAATGTGCAGGTCGCGCAACTGTTCCGGTGAAACGGCGGTCGGCGCGCCCATCATCGGATCCTCAAACGCGCCGTTCATGACGAAGGCGTAAACCTCGCGCAGGTTCGGTTCGTCGGCGAACAGCATCACGATCCGGTCGATTCCGAAACCGCAGCCACCGTGCGGCGGCGCGCCGTAATGGAAGGCGTTGTACATGCCGCCGAATTTGGCCTTGATCGTCTCCACCCCGTATCCGGCGATGGCGAAGGCACGCTCCATGACTTCGGGCTTGTGATTGCGGATCGCGCCGGAACACAGCTCGAACCCGTTGCACACGCAGTCATACTGGTACGCCAGAATGTCGAGCGGGTCCTTGGTGTCAAGAGACTCCATTTCGCCCTGCGGCATCGAGAACGGGTTGTGCGAAAATTGAACCACGCCGGTTTTCTCGTCCTTCTCATACATCGGGAAATCGACGATCCAGCAGAATTTATAGACACCCTTTTCGCGGATATCCATGTCGGCGCAGATTTTATCCCGCGCCTTGCCCGCCAGTTTCGCGGCTCTTTCTTCCATGTCGCAGACGAAGAAAACGGCGTCTCCGGCTTCAGCTTTTGCGATGGTTTTCAGCGCGGCTTGCGCGGCGGCGGGCAGGAATTTTGCGATTGGCCCCTTGCCTTCTGCGGCCTCGAACACGATGTATCCAAGCCCCGGCGCGCCTTCGCCGCGCGCCCAGTCATTGAGCTTGTCAAAGAAACTGCGCGGGCGGTCCGAGACCTTCGGCGCGCGGATGGCGCGAACCACGCCGCCCTTGGCGATGATTTCCTTGAAGGCGCGGAATTCGACGTCCTCGCGTGCAAAAACCTCCGTCACATCAACGATTTCGAGCGGGTTGCGCAGATCGGGCTTGTCCGATCCATAGCGCAGCATCGCCTCGCGGTACGGGATGCGCGGCCAGGGCGTTTTCGTCACGGCGCGCTTTTCGCCGGTGTGGTTTGAGAATTCCTCGAACAATCCGGCGATCACCGGCTCCATCGTGGAAAACACATCGTCCTGTGTGACAAAGGACATTTCGACATCAAGCTGATAAAACTCGGCCAGACGGTCGGCGCGCCCGTCCTCGTCACGAAAGCACGGCGCGACCTGAAAATACCGGTCGAAGCCGGACATCATGAGCAGCTGCTTGAATTGCTGCGGCGCCTGTGGCAAGGCGTAAAACTTTCCGGGATGCAGGCGGGCGGGGACGAGAAAGTCGCGTGCGCCTTCGGGGCTGCTGGCCGTCAGAATCGGGGTGTTGAATTCCTGAAAGCCCGACTCCCACATCCGGCGGCGAATGCTGGCGATCACCGTGTTGCGCAGACGGATGTTGCGCTGCATTTTCTCGCGCCGCAGATCAAGATAACGGTATTTGAGCCGCATATCCTCGCCCGCGCCGTCGTCCTCGGCGACCTGAAAGGGAATGACGTCCGCGGCGGATTGCAAAATGGCCGCATCCATATAGACCTCGATATCCCCGGTGGCCATCTTCGCGTTGGCCGTGTCAGGACGGCGCGCTTTGACGCTGCCCGTAATGGTCACAACCGATTCGTGCCGCCATTTTCCAACCGACTCAATCAAGGAGCTGCCTTGATCCACCACGCACTGGGTCAGGCCATGCGTGTCGCGCAGATCGACGAACAAAACGCCGCCATGGTCCCGGACCCGGTGGACCCATCCCGACAGGCGGACGCTTTGTCCCACATGGTCTTTGCGCAACTGACCGCAAGTGTGCGTACGATAGGCGTGCATAATCTTCCCCGTATCCGTTTTGTTTTTGAATAAACACTATTTTTTAACCACAAAACGCTTCAAAAACCAAGGGTTTTCACGACAATCAAGACTGTTTCAGTTTTCTTTTCGGGGGAATCGTGGTACGCTGGTGGGTGTTAGTCTGAAAATGAAACCATCCAACAAAAAGGGGAGACGTTCATCATGCCTAATTCTCGTGGCCTGAACAGTACCAATCCTGCTTATCTCGAATCGCTTCAGGCCCGCCACGCGGGACTTGCCGAGCAGATTGAGCATGAACAGGCGCGGCCATCGACCAGCCCCCTTTACCTGCGCGACCTGAAGAAAAAGAAGCTTTTTCTGAAAGAAGAAATCGTCTCGGTCCAAAGCGCGGGGACGGCTTGAAAAAACCATCCTTCCAAAAAACAAAGCAAGACCCGCCCGCGAGGCGGGTCTTTTATTTCCAGATCAATCCTCGTTGCCCTGAAGGACCGATTCGAGTTCCTCCAGCGCGGTACTTTCAGCCGGACTGACATTCATGGCCCCGGACTCGACACCTTCGATCCGGTCCCGGATACGGGTCATGATCCGGGCCAGAAAGCCTTCGGGCACCTCTTCATCCAGCGTAAATTCACCAAAGGCCTCGGCCACGCCTGCGGCCACTTCGTAAATGGCGGCGCAGAACCGATCGGACTCCGCCTTCGTCAATGTACGTTTTGCAATATCGCGCGCACGTGCAACATCCGGCAGAATATCGAATGTGTCTTCCGCCCAGCGCGGCCAGTCCTCATCTCGCTCCAGCGTAAAGCGCGCCACATCCCGCAAAAAATCATCCGGTGCGCGCGAGGACGCCAGAGTCTCGATGATCTGACGCAGCGCTCTGTGTTCGAGAATATCGTCGTCCTCACCCTCAACGTCTTCGACCTGACCGATCCAAACTCCGGCGCGGTAAAGAATCCCGGCCAGAAGATCCCGCTCGGCGGGGGCCATATCCTTGAAAGCAGTCATGGTCATCGTGATTGATCCTGATATAAGAATGGTGAATAGAAGCAGCCCTCGTCATAACACCACAAACGAACGGGAAATTCAAAGTTTTCCGGGGGGCGCGTTCAAACGAAGACTGAACGGGGGGAGTCGGCCCTTATTTACAACAAGACCACTCCTCACCACAAGAATGCCTTTTTTCAGCCATGCGCAGGACTGGACTTGGAGGCAGGATCGCGCCATAGTCTTTATTATCAGGCGAGGGGCGAATCATCCTTGGAATCGCATCCGCCAGTTTCAGGCCTGTAAGATCGGGGGAGGCTTTTCCATGACACGCATGCCACGCATCGCCACTGTTTTCGGCGCAACGGGATTCATCGGACGCCAGATCGTCGGCGCGCTGGCCCGCACCGGTGCACAGGTCCGGGTTGCAAGCCGCGTGCCGGAAAGCGCGTTTTTCCTCAAGACGTGTGGCGCTCCCGGCCAGATCGTGCCGATCGCCTGCGATGGTGGGCCAGAATCTGTCGGGCAGGCGATTGAGGGGGCAGAGTGGATCGTCAACGCTATCGGCATTCTGTTTGAAAAGAAACACGCCACTTTTGATCGCATTCATGCAGAGCTTCCCGGCATGATCGCTCAAGAATGTGCGCGCAAGGGCGTTATGCGGATGGTTCATCTTTCGGCTCTGGGCGTCGATCGTTCGCAATCGCGCTATGCCCAGACCAAACTGGCCGGGGAAAACGCCATTCGGGCAGTCTTCCCGGCGGCGACCATCCTTCGTCCCGGCGTTGTATTCGGCCCGGACGATAATTTCTTCAACCAGTTCGCCGCAATGGCCCGCGTCGCACCCGCACTGCCCCTTATAGGCGGCGGAAAAACCCGGTTCCAACCCGTTTTTGTAGGCGATGTGGCACAGGCCGTCTGCAATGCCCTGATCTGGCCACCTGTGCCACCACACGACCCGCGCGGAAAAATCTATGAGCTTGGCGGGCCGGACGTTCTGACCTTCCGGGATATTTTGAACCGCATTGCCATCTGGACCGGCCGACGACGCCCATTGGTTTCCGTTCCATGGGGTTTTGCCCGGTTTCAGGCGGCAATTCTGGAGCATCTCCCTACGCCACCGCTCACTCGAGATCAGGTTGAGTTGCTGCGCACTGACAACATCGTGACTCAAGGCGCGTTGACTTTGGCTGATCTGGGCGTAAATCCGACGGCGATGGACTGCATCGTCCCCGCCTATCTGGAGCGCTACCGCGATGGCGGACCGTTCGGCGCTCAAGATGCCGCATGATTTTTTTCAACGACTGACAAATCCAAGGAGGCATTCCATGAAACCTTTTTTTCTTGCGGCTTTTCTCTTGTGCGTGCCCCTCCTGGCCATACCCCACGCCGCATGGGCCGATCGCGAGGGAATTGCCGCAACGGTGAACGAGGATGCCATTACAACATCTGACGTCGAAGACCGCATGAAGCTTATGGTCGTTTCGTCTGGACTACCCGACACCGAGGAGATGCGAACAAAATTGCGCATGCAGGTAGTCAATATGCTTGTCGACGAACGTCTCCGCATGCAGGAGGCAGGCCGGGCCGGAGTCACGGTCACGCCCGAGGATATCGCTGAAGGCTTTGCGGCCATCGCAAAACAGAACAACATTCCAACAGACGATTTTCGCAAGATGATGGTTTCCAAGGGCATTCCTGTGGCTACGCTCGAACGTCAGATCGAATCCCAGATCGCGTGGTCTCAGGCGGTGCAGAAAACCCTGCGACCAAAAATTCTTTTGTCGGACGTGGATATCGACGACCGTATTCGCAGAATGGAAAGCGCGATTGGCAAAACGGAATATCTTCTGGCCGAGATTTTTCTGCCCGTGGAAAACCGCAAACAGGATGGAGAAAAAAAGGCGCTTGCGAATCGTCTGGTCGCCGAAATCCGTGAGCGGGGAGCCCCCTTTCCTGCGGTCGCGCGCCAGTTCTCGCAGTCCGCCGGAGCGGCGCAGGGTGGAAATCTGGGATGGGTGCCGGAAGACCAACTTGACCCCGCCATCGCCAAGGCGCTCAAATCTGCAGACAAGGGAAAGATGACCGCGCCCGTGAGGGTTGCGGACGGATATCACATCGTTTTGCTGCGGGACACGCGCACCATTACGAAAGAATCCATCCCCTCGCGTGAACAGGTTATGAACATGATCGGCACCGAAGCTCTGGAACGTCTGGCGCGGCGCAAACTCCGGGACTTGCGCGATTCGGCCTTCATCGACACACGCGCCTGAGATCCAAAACATAAGAGACGAGAGGATATCCTGGATTTGCCCATTGAAAAACCTCTTCGTGCCGATCGGCTTTTAACAGGACTGGGCTACGGCAGTCGCCGGGAAGTCTCGGGATTGATTTACAATGGGGCGTTTTGCCTCGATGGGCAGCCCGTTGAGGATCCGTCTACGAAAATCTCGCCCGATCAGGCGCGCAGAGCCACGCTGTCCGGCGAGGCCATTGATCCTCTCGCACCTCTGACAATTATGCTACACAAACCCGCCGGAATTGTCTGCAGCCGCGAGGATTCAGGCCGGATCGTCTATGATCTTCTCCCCGACCGTTTTTCACGGCGGGTGCCGGGTTTGTCCTGCGCCGGGCGGCTGGACCGGGATTCGACCGGGATGGTCCTGATGACTGACGACGGGCAGCTTCTTCACCGCCTGATCGCCCCGAAGTCCCATCCACCGAAATATTACCGGGCTACTCTGGAGGATCCTTTGCGCCCCGACACAGCCGAAATTTTTGCCGCCGGAACCCTGATGCTCGACGGAGAGAAAAAACCTCTTAAACCCGTAACCCTGAACGCCCTCGACTCCCATACGGTCGAACTCATTTTGCACGAAGGTCGGTATCACCAGATTCGCCGGATGTTTGCAGCCATGGGTAATTGCGTTTCCACGCTTCATCGCTTCAGGATCGGCGGACTGGATCTGGGCAATCTTTCTCCGGGGACATATCGGATTCTGAACGAAAGGGACGTTGCGGCGCTTTTTGCCGATGTGCTAGGGTAGCACTGGTGGCCCTCTAGCCCTGTTGAGACACTTATGACCGAAGAAGCCCCTCTGCCCTTTGCACGTTCAGGACAACGCGCTCCTGTGGTTCTCCAGATTGTTCCGGTTCTGGGGCCGGGTGGCGCGGAACAAGGATGTATCGACGTAGCGGCAGGAATCGTTCGCGCAGGCGGAAAGGCCCTCGTCGTTTCAAACGGCGGACATCGGATTCCTGAGATTCTGAGGGCCGGAGGCACCCACATCCGGCTTCCGGTTGACAGCAAAAACCCTTTCATCATGTGGCGCAACATCGCCCGACTCCGCGCTCTGATCCGCCAGTATCGCGTTGACATCGTTCATGCCCGCAGCCGCGCTCCCGCCTGGAGCGCTATGAAAGCCTGCGAAGGCACACGCGCGCATTTCGTGACGACTTGTCATGCGCCCTATAAAGGCGAAGGAAAATTCAAGACCCTGTACAACAGCATTATGGCGCGGGGCGAGCGGGTGATCGCCATCTCCGATTACATCGCCGGATATTTGCGGCAAACATTCGATGTCGATCAGGCCCGACTGCGCATCATCCCGCGCGGTATTCCTCTGGAAAAATTCCAGCCTGCAAATGTGTCGGTTCACCGCATGATTGATCTGACCCGGAAATGGCGGCTTCCCGATGGAGCAAGCGTGGTGATGATGCCGGGCCGTCTGACGCGCTGGAAAGGTCATCACGTTCTGATCGAAGCCATGCGCAAACTGATCGCCGCGCGACCTGAATTATTCTGCGTCCTCATCGGATCGGATCAGGGCCGCAAAGCCTACACACAGGAACTGCTTGACCTCATCCGCGAGAAAAAACTCGAAAGCCGGGTGCGGCTTGTCGATCACTGCGACGACATGCCTGCGGCCTATATGCTGGCCACGGCGGTTGTGAGCGCCTCCATCGAGCCGGAAGGATTCGGTCGGGTCCCGGTTGAATCTCAGGCCATGGGTCGGCCCACCATCGCCACGGACCACGGCGGCGCGCACGAGACGATCCTGCGCGGCGAGACCGGGTGGCTCGTCCCCCCGAATGATGCGGTCGCTCTGGCGCAGGCCATTGAGGAAGCCCTGAATCTCTCCCCGCAGGAACGGGATGCACTCGCTTCTCATTCGATGGATCATGTCGCCCGGAATTTTTCCGGGACACTGATGGTCGACCGGACGCTGGCCGTCTATTCCGAGCTTCTGGACAGAGCAGGCCAGACGCGATCCGGCGAGAAAAAACAAGCCCCACCAAACCCGGACGCGCTCCACAGCATGGCGGCAGCATGACGGGTGCACCGCGTATCCTTGTGATTAAACTGGGTGCGCTCGGCGACTTCATTCAGGCGCTCGGTCCCATGGCCGCGATTCGGCAGCATCACCCGGATGCGCATATCACCCTTCTGACGACCCCGCCCTTTGCGGATATGGCCCGCGAAACAGGGTATTTTAATGCCGTAGAATCCCGTCCCCGGCTTCGCCGGACGGATGTGCGCGGCTGGATGGCCCTGCGCCGATGGTTAAAAGCCGGGCGATTTACCCGGGTCTATGACCTTCAGAACAGCGAGCGGACGGCCATCTATCTGCGCCTGTTCGGCTTTCATCCGCCCGAATGGGTGGGCGCTGCGCGCGGCGCCTCGCATCGCAACGCCTCGCCCGAAAGAACCAAAGGCCACGCCTTCGACGGGCACGTGGCCACACTGGCCCTTGCAGGCATTCACGATATCGCAATTGACACTCTTTCATGGATGAAAGCCGACATATCCGGTTTTGGGTTGAGCAGCCCTTATGCTCTGCTGGTGCCAGGCTGTTCGCCCGAACACCCGGAGAAACGCTGGCCACCCGAACATTTTTCTACCGTTGCAAAAGACCTGTTACAGCGCGGCCTTCGCCCGGTCCTGATCGGCACACAGGCCGACCGGGAAGCAACCTCTTTCATTGCAAAAAACACCCCCGAAGCACTGGACCTGACCGGAAAAACGTCTCTGGCCCAGATCGCCGGTCTGGCGCGCGGGGCGGCGCTGGCCATCGGGAACGATACGGGACCCATGCACCTGATTGCCGCGACGGGATGTCCCGTCCTTGCCCTGTTTTCCGGGCGCAGCGACCCTGTGCGCGCAAAACCAAAAGGCGAACGGGTGATTCTTCTACGCAGGAACGATTTGGCTGACCTCCCCCCGAAAGACGTCATAGAGGCCTATAATGCTTCTCTTTCAGGGCGATAGATGTCATAGAGTGCTTCCAGAATAAATCTCATGGTCCCTTCGTTGAGAGAATAGTAGATGCTCTGCGCCTTCCTGCGAGTTTGGACAAGGCCATCCTTTCTCAAGCGCGCCAGATGCTGGGACAGAGCTGACTGGCTGATTCCGATAATCTTTTCAAGCTCTCCGACGGTTTTCTCGCTCTTGTACAGGGCGCACAGAATTTGCAGCCTTTTTTCGTTCGAGAGCGCTTTAAGAAGGGAAACCGTAAGGTTGATATTAGCTTCAAGAGCAACAATGTCCATATGAGGAAAATCCTTTAAAAAGATGCCAACCTTTATAAGAATTAGATAATTCTACCATTTCAGAAAACAACTCCACCGCGTCAGGAAGCATAAAGAGGACAACGAATAGTCTAATTATTACGCGCCAAACAGGACCAGCGCAAGAAAAATTCAACCTTTGGATTTATTTTTTCGGTGCGGCTCTCTTGGATGGAAAACCACGCTGAACCCACTGCACCAGAAAATCAGGTAAAATCATGGACAGCCAGACCGCCGCCATCATCGGCCACGGAAAGGCGATCCGGCTTTTTCCGCGCACCAGCCCGGAAGCAATTCGCGCAGCGGCCCGGTCCACAGGCATCAAAAAAGGCATTGGAAAATCATTCACTGCCGTCATCGGCGATTCGATAAATCCGGGACAAACAACGCTCAAGGCCACACCCTGACGCCTCAGGACGTTAAAAATACCTTCGCCGTAACTGCGCACCGCGGCTTTTGATGCCGCATAGGCGGGCGCGCCAGGCCACCCATGAAACCCGGCCAGAGACGAAATAATCGCTACCTGACCGCGATGGCGTTTCGTCATAGCCACCAGAGCCGGGTCAAGCGTATTCAAAACGCCATAGAGATTGACATCGAAAATCCGCCGGACCTGATCGGGGTTTTCGCCGCGCATGGACCCGCCCGTTCCGGCTGAGATTCCGGCATTGGCGATGACCAGATCAAGCGCCCCGCGCCCGTCCGCCGCCTCGATCCATGCGGCCATGGCGGCACGATCCGTCACATCCACAAGGGCCGTCTCGACGCCCGCGCCTTTGTCCGCGCATGCCTTCGCCACGCCGCCCAGACGAGCCGCATCCCGCCCGCCAAGGACAAGTCGCACGCCGGGCGCAGCATAATGCCGGGCCAGCGCCGCCCCGATTCCACTCGATGCGCCGGTGATGAGGATATGAGAGGGGGTTTTCATGGCAGATCGTTTCGTAAAACACCAAATGGAATCGACGTCAATCTCCTCCATGATAGGCCCGGTTTTCCCTTCGCGAAAGCAGGAATGGAATATTTTCTTTCTCCATACAAACAGCTATGGTCAAAGCTATGGACGATCTGTTCACGAGGGAAGACAAACCAAAGGCCCAATACCGAACGGTCGCGGTTCTTACGACTGCGCCGATCGAGAAGCCTTATGACTACCGTATCCCGGAAGACACGGATGTAAAGATCGGCGATTATGTCCGGGTTCCCATGGGAAGATCCCTTGTTCCCGGCGTAGTGTGGGGAAGCGAAGGTGGGCAGGTCCAGACCAAAAAACTCAAAACCATAGACGAACGGTACGACCTTCCGCCCATGCCGCAGGCGCATCGGATCTTTCTGGACAAAGTTGCGGCCTATACGCTTTCCCCTGCAGGCAGCGTTCTGAAAATGGCCCTGTCCGTTCCCGATGCCTTGAGTCCCCCCGACAGCGCACGCGGATATGTCCTGAGCGAGACGGGTAGAGCGGTACTGAATCCGGCCCCCGGCACAAAGACGTACGCATCTTTGAAAGCGGAACACGTACGCATTCTGGAAAAAGTAAAGGATGGAGTCCCCCGCCGGGCAGCGGAACTGGCGCGTCTGGCCGGGTGCAGCGCAGGAGTCATGAAGACCCTTGAGAAAAAAGGACTTCTGGAAAGCATTGCTCTGACGCCCTGCCCGCCCTGCAGCACACCCGACCCGACACGTACGGGACCAATATTATCCGAAGACCAAAATACAGCCGCCCGTACGCTCTGCCACGCTGTGATGGAAGGAAAATATTCCGCAACTCTGTTGGATGGCGTGACAGGCGCTGGAAAAACAGAGGTGTATTTCGAAGCCGTTGCCGCCGCCATTGAAAAAGGTCATCAGGCTCTCATTCTTCTTCCTGAAATTGCCTTATCCAATGCTTTTATCGACCGGTTTCAGACGCGTTTCGGGTGTACGCCCGCCCTGTGGCACTCGGCCTTGAGCCCAGGCGTACGCCGGGCGACGTGGCGAGGAGTGGCACAGGGAGCCGTACGTGTCATCGTTGGCGCACGCTCAGCCTTGTTTTTGCCCTATTCTGATCTCGGCCTGATCGTGGTGGACGAAGAACATGACCCGGCTTTCAAACAGGATGAGGGGGTGACGTACAACGCCCGGGATATGGCGGTCCTGCGAGCCCATACGGGACAGATTCCTGTCGTTCTGGTCTCCGCAACCCCCAGTCTGGAGACAATCCATAATGTCTGGACCGGACGGTATCGGCATCTGGTTTTACCTGATCGTCACGGCGGGGCAGGCCTGCCGACCCTTCACATTCTGGATTTGAAAAAGGACAAGCCCGAGCGTCAAAGCTTTATCGCTCCGACTCTGCGCAAGGCCGTGGCCGAGACGCTCGACGCAAACGAGCAAGCTCTCCTCTTTCTCAATCGCCGGGGATACGCGCCTTTGACCCTGTGCCGGAGTTGCGGCCACCGGATGGAATGCCCCCGTTGCACGGCGTGGCTTGTGGAACATCGGCGCAGCGAACGTCTGGCGTGCCATCATTGCGGGTTTTCGATGCCCTTGCCGAAAATATGCCCGTCTTGCCATGAAACCGAAAGCTTTGCAGCGTGCGGTCCCGGTGTGGAGCGTATTCACGAAGAGATCAAGGCTCTATTCCCGCAGGCCCGTACGCTTTTGCTGGCCAGCGATACAACAGAAGGCGATGCGGCGATGCGTACGGCTTTGGCCGACATACGCGAACACCGGGTGGATATCGTGATCGGCACCCAGATTGTGGCAAAAGGGCACCATTTTCCGAAACTGACGCTTGTGGGCGTAATCGACGCCGATCTGGGCCTGTCGGGCGGAGAATTGCGGGCAACCGAACGAACATACCAGCTTCTCCATCAGGTTGCGGGGCGCGCAGGTCGTGAAGAACGGCCCGGCCATGTGTACCTGCAGACGTACACCCCGGAAAGCCGAGTCATTCAGGCTCTGGCCGCCGGGAGCCGGGATGCGTTTCTGGAAATTGAGGCCGGAGAGCGTGAGCGTGCCGGAATGCCCCCTTTTACCCGCCTTGCCGGAATTATCGTATCAGGAACAAATGAAGCCCAGGTCGATGCGGTGGCCCGTACGCTTGGTTACAATGCACCCAATGCTCCTGGGATCCGGACGCTCGGCCCTGCAGCAGCCAGTCTGGCACGCCTACGAGGACAATACCGCCGTCGCCTTCTGGTGATTGCAGACAAATCCGTAAACATCCAGAAGGCCGTACGCACATGGCTATCGGAGACAAAGATCCCGTCATCCGTACGTGTCCGCGCGGATATCGACCCACAGGGGTTCGGCTAGGCCAGACCAAACACGTACACACCATGCGGCTCAGGCAAACCCCTTGCTTTTTCAGACGTTTTTCTGTCATAAGAATCGGATGCTCCTGACCGGCCTTGATAAACCGCCGAACAAAACCCGCGTGGTGGTCGCCATGTCGGGCGGAGTGGATTCGTCCGTGGCGGCGGCCCTGTTGCACGAAGCCGGATACGATGTCGTGGGCGTGACGCTTCAGCTTTACGACTATGGGGAGGCGCTGCGCAAAAAAGGGGCGTGCTGTGCCGGAGCCGATATCCGCGATGCAGCTCGTGTGGCCCGAGAGCGCGGCTTTCCCCACTACGTCCTGGATTACGAAAACACATTTCAGAATTCTGTTATTGATGAATTTGCCGATGCGTACATACGCGGCGAAACACCTGTGCCCTGCGTACGATGCAACCAGACCGTCAAATTTCGGGACCTTTTGATCGTGGCCCGCGATCTGGGGGCGGACTGTATGGTCACGGGACACTATGTCCAGCGCAAGGAGTCTGCCGATGCCCCCCCCGCTTTGTGCCGCGCCGTGGATCCGCTCAAGGATCAGAGCTATTTTCTCTTTGCCACAACGCGCGAACAGCTTGATTTTCTGCGTTTTCCTCTGGGCGGCATGACCAAGTCCGAAACACGGGCCCATGCAACACGACTGGGGCTGGTGACAGCAGACAAACCCGATTCGCAGGATATATGCTTTGTCCCCGGGGGCGATTACGCGGCAGTTGTCCGGCGTCTGCGCCCTCAGGCGGCCCGCCCCGGCGAGATCGTCCATATAGACGGGCGCGTTCTGGGCCACCACGAAGGAATTGTGGGCTATACGATCGGCCAGAGGCGAGGACTGGGCATTGGCGGAGGCCACAACCCCGACAACGACCCGTTTTATGTTGTTGAAATTAATGCCGATGCCGCACGCGTGATCGTAGGGCCGAAGGAAGCTCTGGCACGCAACATTCTGTTTCTCAGGGATTGTAACTGGCTGGACGCACCAGAAGGCGAAGATATTTCCCTGAAATTTCGATCCATGATGGAACCAATTCCGGCGCAAGTGTACATCCTTCAGAGCGGCAGGGCGAAAATCATGCTCGACACACCGCATTATGGAATTGCTCCCGGTCAAGCCGCCGTGTGTTACCGGGGCGAGCGCGTCATCGGGGGCGGGTGGATCGAACGCACAGCCTGACTCACCCGCTCTTGAAAAAAGAGACGTTTCACGGTAACGATGGACCTTTGATCCGTTCTTCTCAGGCTTTTCTGCTCGGAGGTCTTTAAATTATGCCCCTTCCCGAAACACCGCCCCCCGAACATTTTATTTCATGGCACGAGATTCACAGGACCTGTGACGTATTGGCGGATCGGCTGCGCGGGGCGGGACCTCTGGAAGACGGGGCATGGGAAGGCTTGATCGCGATTACGCGCGGCGGACTTGTTCCAACGGCTCTGCTGGCGCGCGCGCTTGACATCCGCCGGATCGACACGCTCTGCATCGTCAGTTACGACGACCGGGCGCGTGGCACGGGGGACATTCTGAAAAAACCGGAAGCGGCGGGCGATGGAACAGGCTGGATCGTCGTGGATGATCTGTCCGACAGTGGGCAAACCCTCCTTACAGCACGAAAAATCCTTCCCGGCGCGGTGTACGTCTGCCTGTACGCCAAGCCCGAAGGTGCCCCACACACAGATGTTTTTCTGGAAGAACGCCCTCAGGATACCTGGATTGTTTTTCCGTGGGAGATTACCGCGTCCGACGCAACAGAAAAGACAAATCCGTGACCGATCAGAGCATCAAAATCCCCGTTGCGGAAAGCCAGTTTCTGGGTGCGTGCTTTGTTCCCGCCGTGCAAAAAGAAAACGATCCGATCCGGCGGGAAATGCCTCCGCTCGTAATTCTGGCGCATGGATTCCCGTTTACCTCGCGCGCGGGCGGGGAAAGCGGTCTGTTCCACCGGATTGCCATGGTTCTGGCCGAACGGGGCTTGCCCAGCCTCACCTTCGATTTTCGTGGATGCGGGGAAAGCCATGGGCGCACCGAAGATTTCACTCTGGGCGGGGCCAGTGTTGATTTCGCCGCCGTCATAGCATGGGCGCGCGGGGCGGGGTTTTCGCGGTTTTTCTTTGTCGCGGAAGGGCTTGGCGCCACGGTTGCGCTGACAAAACTTGAGCCCGATGTCAAGGCCATTGCCTTGCTCTGGCCCGTTCTGGACCCACGCGCCACAGCGATTTCTCAATTTCAGGCCGATCCGGATATGCCCCTGCCCCCGGCGGGAACCTATCAGACGTTCAACGGCCAGAAAATCGGCCAGCGGCTTTTGTATGAAATGGTCAACACGAACCTTTTGCCTTTTTTAAGAAAGATCAGGATTCCGGTTCTGATCCAGCATGGAGACGAGGATACGTTCGCTGCTCCCGGTCAACTTGATCTGGCCAGAACCTGCCTTCGCAGCCCGCGGGCAGATATTACGACTTATCAGGGCGGGGACCATGGCCTGACCGATCCATCCCTGCGCAAATACATTCTTTTTCATATAAAGGAATTCTTTGGCAAATATGCTTGATTTTCTCCGACAGGGGCGTGTATAAGGGGCGGTCCTTCACAAGGGGAAACGGGCGAACCTTGGCCGTATGGAAATCGGCATGCCAGGGCGTCTATCGATAACACTTTGATATCAAAGGAGAAAGAAATGCCGAAGATGAAGACCAAGTCGGGGGCGAAAAAGCGTTTTCGCATCACCGGTAAAGGCCGGATCAAGTTCAAACAGGCCAAAACCAGCCACATGATGATGAACAAACCCAAATCCATGAAACGCAAGGCCCGGGGGGAACAAATTCTCAACGACTCCGATGCCAAGCTGATTCTGGATAATTTCTTCCCCTATGGCCGGGGCCGGAAAAAATCCAGACCCTCCGTTTCCACGTCCATCGTCAAGGGAGGCGCATAATGGCCCGGACAAAAGGCGGCGCGCGCTCGATCGCACGCCATAAAAAAGTTCTCAAACTCGCCAAGGGCTATCGCGGACGCTCAAGCACCTGTTTCCGCCCGGCTCTACAACGGGTTGAAAAAGCTCTGCAATACGCCTATCGCGACCGCCGCAATCGCAAGCGCGATTTCCGCGCTCTGTGGATTCAGCGGATCAATGCGGGCGTGCGGGTCTATGGCCTGACCTATTCCAAATTCATGGGCGGCGTACACAAGGCCGGAATCGAAGTGGACCGCAAGGTGCTCTCCGATATGGCCATTCGCGACCCCGAGGCCTTCAAGGCCATCGTCGATGCGGCGGTCAAGGCCCTTGGTTCGGCAGCACCGGCACCGAAAGCAGCCTAGAATTCTTTGTGTCTTTTTCTAAACACCTATCCTTCTCGCTGGGGGATAGGTGTTTTTTCTTCACTCTTTCGCCTCGCGGGTTCGGCAGGCCCGCAAATTCAGAATGTGGAATCCCGCGCCACTCAAGACATTGGTCAGGGCCAGCGCGCCGAAGATTCCCGCCGGGCCATAGAGAATACTTCCCAGAATCGCCAAAGGCACCGTCAGAACCGCAATCCGCACCACGATCATCATGAAAGAGCGCTTTGGCAAACCCATGGCGTTGAAGGCAGACGACCATCCGGGCACAAGGTTTCCAACGATGAAGCTGACTGGAACCACCAGAAAATAAAGCGCCGCGATGCGGATCGTTTCCGGATCGTCGGTGAAGACTCTGGCCAGAGGCTCTGCGAAGATTGCAAGACCCGCCGCAACAAACACGGACCACCCGACCGAAAATCCGAGCGCGAGATTGAGCGTCCGATGCACCCGATCAAACAGATGTGCGCCCCAGTTCTGACCAATAATGGGAGCCATGCCTGTCGCCACCGCCATCAGGGGCACAAAAGCAAAGGCTTCCACCCGCGAGGCAATTCCAAACGCTGCCACCGCCTGCGCGCCGTGAGATGCCATGAGCGCGGTCAAAATGCCTTGGCTAAGAGGCAAAATCGTATTGGTCAGTCCCGCCGGGATGCCCACATGCAGGATTCTTTTGAGCGAATCGCCAAACCGCTCCGCATGAAACGGGCGCAGGGCGATCAATCCCCGCCGATGCAAAACGATGAGTCCCGCGACGGCGGCGCACCCGTTCCCAAAGATTGTCGCAATGGCGGCCCCGGCAATCTCCAGACGCGGAAAACCAAACAGGCCGAAAATCAGGATGGGATCGAGAATGACATTGATAAGCGCCGCAACGATCATCACAAACGCTGGAAAAAACGTATCCCCCGTCCCGCGCAGAGCCGCATTTCCGACCATGGGAATAGACAAAAACACACCGCCTGCAAACCACGGGATCAGAAAATCACGGATCATGGGCATCATTTCCGGACTGGCGCCCATGGCCCTAAAAAGCGGATCAATGCTCGCAATCCCGATTCCAGCCAGCACAATGCCAAACAGAGCCGTAAAACAAAGACCATGCGTGGTCACGCGTGCGACCGTATCATGATGGCCCTGCCCAAGCAGACGCGAGACGACCGACGACATGCCGATGGCTACGCCGATCAGGACATAATGAACAAACATCGTCACGGGAAAGGTAAAGCTCACCGCCGTCAGGGCGTCATGCCCAAGCATCGAAATAAAGTACATATCCACAAGCTGGAAACTGATAATCGCCAGAATACCCCAGATCATGGGAATGCTCATCCGGGTCAGATGCCCGGCAACATCACCATGAGTAAGATCCCGCTTGCGTTTCGAGACATGAAGAACGGGCGCATCAGCGCTGGACGGAGCATTGGACATGGGAACCTCGGCGACAAAGACGTACAAAGCGCATGACATACAGACCACGCCCCGCGCACAAGGTCAATTCCCGTCCTCCTTTTTCCGGATCAGGACAGAATTGGCGGATCTTGCACATCAAGCACAAAGGTCTTGATCCGATCCGTTTGCCCGCCGATAAGGCGCAAGGCTGATTTCGGGACGCGCCAGGATTTGGAAAGCAGCCTGACAAGGGCTTCGTTCGCCTTGCCGTTTTCCGGGATGGCTGTGACCTGTGCCCGGATCATCACGCGCCCCTGGGCATCCGTAAACAGGCCGCCAAGCCCGTTGCGGGACGCGCCGGGGGTCAGGCGCACGGAAAAACACCACCCCTCGGAAGTGCGTGTAAAAACAGAAAAATCGTCAGGAGAAAAAATCCGGGTCATCGCCAAAAACAAAAAAGAAATGGGCCAGTTCTGTTGCGAGGCCGGCCCGCGCCCCACCTGAAGCTGTCTAGGTTTCAGGGATTAATTTGTAGCTACTACCTGCTCAATTCTCATTAAGCAGCGAGAGCGACCTCGCGGGCGTTCTCGTTCGCTACGACGAAGTTGTCGTTGGCAACTAAGTCTTTAAGCCCGATAACGGCGGATACAATACCGGATACAAGCGCCACCTTTATCACGCATGTCGATCCTGGTTCGGCCCCGCCGGACAGGCCCTTGTGCAAAAGGGCCTCGGAATGGGCCGGGAAACACCGGCCTGTCTGGTGGAGCCGCCGGGTACTGCCCCCGGGTCCATGTCGTCTATTCCGTGACGTGTTTAGCATCATAGTCGGTTACCCGACACCGACCAGTGTACGCCCCTTTATCGCAATTTTCAAGGGTGTTGCGTCCGCCCTCTTTTCTCCTTCCCCTGTCCGGGTTCGCTGTGTCATAATGGGGGGCTTTCCGGCGTAGAAATTGGCTCCGTCGGCAATTGAAACACTGAGATTTTGCGAACGCCATGGCCCAGACTCAGGAAGAAATTGCGCAGGAAAAACGAAGCTGGCACTGGCGCAACTCCATGCGCCCGGCGCGGTTTTTCGCCCTGGATGCACGGGCCGCCATTCCGTTTTGCATTTTGCTGTTTCATATCAGCTGGGGGACGTTTATTCTTACCCTTGTGATTACCGGATTTTTTCGGCATCTGGAGCGCAAGGGTATGACCTTTCCCTCAGCCCTGCGCGCGATGCGCAGCTGGTTCGTGGGGCAGGCCCGCCCGGCATGGCTGTCCGTTCGCCGCCGCCGGATGCTTGATTACGGATAAAGGGTTTTCCTGATGTACCAGTCCCCTCACGATGTACCCCCGTCCATGAATCCGCGTCTGTGGCACGGAACAACCATCCTGGCCGTTCGCAAGGGCGGGTCCGTTGTCGTCGCCGGAGACGGTCAGGTGTCCATGGGCAATACGGTTCTCAAGTCCAACGCCCGCAAGGTTCGGCGTCTGGGCAAGGACGGCGCGATCATCGCCGGATTTGCCGGGGCGACCGCCGATGCGTTTACCCTGTTTGAACGGCTGGAGGCCAAGCTGGACGCCCATCCCGGCCAGCTCACCCGTGCCTGCGTGGAACTGGCCAAGGACTGGCGGATGGATAAATATCTGCGGCGTCTGGAAGCCTTGATGGCCGTGTGCGATGCGAATACGTCCCTGATCCTGACCGGAACGGGCGATGTGGTCGAGCCGGAAGACGGGTTGATCGGAATCGGATCGGGCGGAACCTATGCGCTGGCCGCCGCGCGGGCCTTGATGCCCGTTGAGTCCATGGACGCCGAGACCATCACCCGCCGCGCCATGGATATCGCCGCCGATATCTGCGTTTTTACAAACCGGAATATTACAGTCGAGCATATTGAGAAAGCAGATTGATCCTTTCTTTGTTTCATGATGAAATCCTCTTAACGAAAAAATATACAGGGAGAGATCAACGTGAAGCCTTTTATTGCCGGATTGGCCCTTGCTGCCCTGTTTTCTGCCGAAGCGAATGCAAATTTGTGGAGTCCTGATTTTGTCTTGAGTGACGAAACAAATCCCCCCCTTTCAGTTCCTGTTCTGGATGGCCTGACATTCCAGCAGTGTATTGATATGCTAAATCGAAGCAGCAAAAAAACTCTGGGATTCTCGGGATCGTGTTTCAGCCCGACACAGGACAGGGCTGCAAAAATCCTCTGCACCCCCAGCACAGAAAGAGAAGGCTATCACGCCTGTTCCATGATCGGGTTCGGGCTTCGCTCACCGGAGTAAAGCTCAGATCGCCTCAATAACCACAAATGCCTGGGCAAAGGGCGGCTCGTCAGACAGGCTGATGTGGATTTTCGTGGGTACATCCGGCCCGGCCAGCCCCCTTAACCGCGCCAGAGCGCCTCCAGACAGAATGATTTCCGGCGCACCACCCGCGCGGGAAGCCACGGCGATATCTCGCAGATGGACCCCGCCAGAAAACCCTGTCCCCAGCGCCTTGGCGCAGGCTTCCTTGGCGGCCATCCGGCGGGCGCAGAACGCCACGCGTGCAAAAAATTCTGTTTTACAGGCCATATCCTCGCGCTCGGACGGGGCCAGAACACGCGCAGCAAAACGAGACGGAAAATCACGCAACATGCGCTCGATTCGCCGGAAATCCACAAGGTCAGTGCCGATCCCGATGAGAGGCATGAGCTTCCTGTACTCCTTTCCCTTGCAGCATACTTTCCGCAAGCCTCTGCTCCCTGTGGTAACGAGCCGTTTGGCGCGCTTTGTCCCGCGCCGTGCGAGCGCTGCGGATTACCCAGAGATGAAAGAAATAGAAAAACGGCCAGACCGCCAGCCCTACCAGAATCCCGCCAACGAGCCAGGGCAGAAACAGATCGACCGGATGCTCCAGAACATAGACGAGAAATCCGCGCAGACCCAGCCCGTCGGGGAGCTTTGCAAAACCGGATGCCCCCAAAACCCGGAAGAGCGTCTTGCCAACTTCGTAACTGAACCATTGCATGAGCGGCAAGGTCCACGGATTGCCCCACAACGTCCCCAGCGCGCCTGCCACCAGATTCCCGCGCATCAGCCATGTGAAAAACAGAGCCTGAAGAATATGAGCTCCCATCAGGGGAGTAAAAGACACCGCCGCACCCCACGACAGCCCAACCGCGATATTACGATCCGTGTCTTGAATCCGGATAAGGCGATATTTATTATATTGAACAAGCCGCCGCCAACCCATGCGCGGCCAGATCGCGTCCCGGATTTTGTGGTGGCTTTTTTTCGGATGCCGCCGTTTCAAGATAGCCATGGATTTTAACGCAAAAATCCTTTCAGGCAGGATTGCCGATCCGGAATTTAGAGCTTAAACGCAAGAAGGTAAAGATCCTCTTTTCATCACCCGCCTCGCCTCTGTTCAAAAGGGTCCGGATTGGGTATGCTGGAAGCCCGATTGACCGGAGTATATGGGATATGGCCTACGAAGACGAACATTACGAAAAACCGGAAGGTCTTTCAAAAAAAGGTGAATTGATCCACCTGATGAACAAAGACCCGGCCTTGCGCGAAATTGTGGTCGCTGCCGGATGGGATGTCCGGTCGGTCGAAGGCGATCCGCCCGATCTGGATCTGAGCTGTTTCATGCTCGGTCTGAGTGGCCAGACACGGGAAGATGAAGATTTTGTCTTCTACAATAACAGGAAAGGCTGCGGAGGTGCGGTGCGCCATACGGGTGACAGTCGAACCGGAGCGGGAGACGGAGACGACGAAACAATCTATATGGACCTCAACGGTATGCCGTTTGACGTAGACCAGATTTTGCTCGTCATCTCGGTCTATGATGGAGACATGAAGGATCAGGGGCTCGGGCTTGTCCGCAACGCCTTTATCCGGCTCGAGAACTACGAAACGGGCTTTGAGCTTGCCCGGTACAATCTGGATACGGAAATTGAAGCTGCGCCCGATGGAACGGCGATTCTGGCCGCAACCCTGACCCGCGAAGGCCCGCGCTGGATTTTCAAGACCGTAGGCGAGATCGTGGATGGCGGACTGGGCGCGATTGCCCGGCGGCACGGAATTATCATTGCAGAAGAATCCGGTTTCCAGGCCAAAAAATAGCGCTCTCCTTATCTATCGCCGCTGTAACGGTCTGCAACACGAAGTGATTTGCGGAAAATACCGTTTCATTTGAAAAATAACCCCGGAAGGAAAGACAAGTTCAATGCCCCCCTCTTCTTTTTACGGCCAGTCTCTCGCCTGTATCATTCTTGCCGCCGGCATGGGAACGCGCATGGTTTCGCGCCTTCCCAAGGTTTTACACCCGGTTGCGGGGCGGCCTCTGATCGGCTGGCTGCTTGAGACGGTGCAGGACCTTTCTCCAGAAAAAATCATTGTTGTCTCGGGACCAGACAAGACGGCACTTGAGTCTGCTATTCCTCCGTCCGCGATTCTTGCCGTTCAAAGTGACCGCAAAGGCACAGGCGACGCGGTTCGCTCCGCCTTGCCCGATTTGAAAGATTTTTCCGGTGACGTTCTGATTTTGATGGGAGATGCACCATTTATAAGCCGCGAGACTCTCGACCGGCTTCTAACCCTGCGACGAAAAACGGGAGCGGCTCTGGCCGTAGCCGCCGTCGAGGATGGAGACCCGTCCGGATATGGGCGAATGATTCTGGACGCAGGCGGATTTTTAAATCGCATTGTAGAAGACAAGGACTGCACGCCAGAAGAAAAGAAAACCCGCCTGTGGAATCCGGGCCTGTATTGCGTGGACGGAGCGCGACTTGGCGAATGGATTGGCCGGATTGACACCGCAAACGCGCAAGGGGAATATTATCTGACGGATCTGCCGAAAATCGCATCGGCTGACAACGCAAAAACGGCTGTTCTGATCTGTGACAAAGCCGATGAATTCACGGGGATCAACACGCGTGAGCATCTGGCCAGAGCCGAAAAAACCATCCAGAAAAAACTGCGCCGAAGCGCGATGGCGGGCGGGGCGACATTGGTCGATCCAAAGACCGTTTATCTGTCGTGGGACACGAAAATCGGACAGGACGTCACCATCGGCCCGCACGTGGTTTTCGGCCCCGGCGTCGAGATCGCGGATGGCGCGGAGATTTTGCCTTTCTGTCATATTGAGGGAGCAAAAATCGGCCCCGGGGCGCGGATCGGACCCTTTGCACGACTGCGACGCGGGACGGTTCTGGAGGATGATGTCCATATCGGAAATTTTGTCGAGGTCAAAAATGCAACCATCGGGGCCGGGGCGAAGGCCGGGCATCTGACCTATATCGGCGATGCGCAGATCGGCGCGCGATCGAATATCGGGGCGGGACCATCACCTGCAATTACGACGGGTTCGACAAGCACGACGGTTTCGACAAGCACAAAACGACCATTGGCGCGGGCAGCCAACGTGTGCGTGGCGTTTTCATCGGATCTGGCAATCGGAGCTGAAACTCATTGTCGCCCGGAATGTGACAGCTCCCTTGTTGCGACCGTTTCGGCGACATATTCGGCAACCAATAATCTGGCAGAGCATACTGAACGATGCACGTCTTTCTCCATCTCTTTCCCGATGCAATCTTTCGGACATCAAGATCATCCTTGAGGACATAGAAAGAATATCGGAAGACGCGTTCGATCAGGAATCGCAAGGCTTTGTCTGGTATGAAATGGATACAGAGAACTGAAAAGAGAACTGAAAGAAGGAAGGGATCATGTGTGGAATTATCGGGGTTGTCGGGCGTTCGGACGCCGCGGGATCGGTTCTGGACGGACTCCGGCGGCTTGAATACCGCGGGTACGACAGCGCGGGAATCGCCACGCTTTCGGATGGAAAGATCGACCGGCGCCGCGCACAGGGAAAGCTTGAAAATCTCGCCGCGCGCCTTTCTGAAAAGCCGTTATCCGGGGCCATCGGCATCGGACATACGCGATGGGCCACCCATGGCGCGCCGAGTGAGGCCAACGCACATCCCCACGCCACGGACCGCGTGGCTGTCGTGCATAACGGGATCATTGAAAACTATGCCGCGCTGCGCGCCGAGATGGAATCGCATCAGTGCCGCTTTGAGAGTCAGACCGATACAGAAGTCATCGTCCATCTGGTCACACATTATCTGCGCCAGGGCAAAACGCCGCGCGAAGCCGCGAATGCGACGTTTGACCGTCTGGAGGGTGCCTATGCCGTTGCGATGATTTTCAGCGGCGAGGAAGATCTCCTGATCGGCGCACGGCAAGGCACGCCCCTGGCCGTCGGGTATGGCGAGGGCGAGATGTATCTGGCCTCCGACTCTTATGCGCTTGCGCCCTTTACCCGCCGCATCTGTTTTCTGGAAGATGGCGACCGCGTGGCTCTGCACCGGGGCGGGGCGGATATCTATATGAACGACAACATTCCCGTCCACAGAACCGTGCGAGTCACGGCCCAGTCGGGCGCAACCACAGGAAAAGGCCCGTACCGCCATTTCATGCTCAAGGAAATCTATGAACAGCCCGCAGTCATAGGGGACACTCTCAATTCCTTCATCAATCCGGCGACAGGGCGTGTCACCATTCCGGATGCGCTTCTGGATGCTCTGGATGCCGCACCGCGCTTGACTCTGGTCGCCTGCGGAACCGCGTACTATGCCTGTCTGGCCGCAAAATACTGGTTTGAGAAAATCGCCCGGATGCCCTGCGAAGCCGATGTGGCCTCTGAATTTCGTTACCGCGAGGCGCCCCTGCCCGATGGCGGCGCGGCGATTTTTGTATCCCAATCGGGTGAGACGCTGGACACGCTGGAGGCGCTGCGATACTGCCGCCGCGCGAATCAGAAAATCGTCTCGATCGTCAACACCATTGAAAGCACCATTGAGCGCGAATCCGATTTTGTGCTGCGGACCCTGGCCGGGCCGGAAATCGGTGTAGCGTCGACAAAGGCATTCACAACCCAGCTATGTACTCTGGCCTGCGTGGCATTGGCTCTGGCGATTCGGCGGGGAACGCTTTCCCCGGAAAGCGCAGCACTCATGACAGAAGCCTTGCGCGGTCTGCCTAAAAAAGCAGCGGATGTCCTGAGCCATGACGAGATCCTCCGTGACATCGCAAAAACCATTGCCGATGCGCGAGACGTCTTATACATGGGGC
Organism: Rhodospirillales bacterium; assembly: GCA_020638285.1. Taxonomy (GTDB): domain Bacteria; phylum Pseudomonadota; class Alphaproteobacteria; order Micavibrionales; family Micavibrionaceae; genus JACKIV01. The sequence goes on from JACKIV010000005.1 coordinate 120,356, forward strand.
GAGGTGGAATGTATCCGGTGGCCCTCGAAGGCGCGCTCAAGCTCAAGGAAATTTCCTACATTCACGCCGAAGGCTACGCCGCCGGAGAAATGAAACATGGCCCCATCGCCCTGATTGACGACTCAGTTCCAATCGTGGTGGTTGCCCCATCGGGTGATCCCCTGTTTGAAAAAACGGCATCGAACCTTCAGGAAACGGTAGCCAGAGGCGGGCGCGTGCTTCTTATTTCCGACGCGGAGGGTGTTCGCCGCCTTGAGAGTTTTGTGCAATGGTCCGTAACGCTGGCCGAGGCACACCCGTTTATTGCGCCGATTTTGTACACGATCCCGGTCCAGCTTCTGGCCTATCACGCAGCAATCCTGAAGGGCACAGACGTAGATCAACCCCGCAATCTGGCCAAGAGCGTGACAGTGGAATAGGGAAAAGAGAGCCTCCGCCATGAGCAATGCGCCGAAATTATCCTGTATCTGTGCACCCACGCCGGACGCACAGGCTGCCCGGGCCGAAGTAGAGCGTCTTTACGGTCTCCACCCGGTCGAATCCTCGGACGTGGTTCTGGTTCTGGGCGGAGATGGAACCATGCTTGAGGCTTTGCATCGCACAATCGATCTGGATTTGCCGGTTTATGGCATGAACCGGGGGTCTGTGGGATTTTTGCTCAACTCCTGGCGAACAGAGGACCTCATGGATCGCCTGACCCACGCCGAGGGCGTGGCGATTTATCCGCTGGGCATGAACGCTCTGACTCGCGAGGGCGAGTCACGCGAGGCGCTGGCCTTTAACGAAATTTCCCTGTTTCGCGAATCCCGTTACGCCGCGAAAATCGGCATTTCCGTGGACGGCATAGAACGCCTGCCGGAATTGATCTGCGACGGAATTCTGGTATCGACCCCGGCAGGCAGCACCGCCTATAACCTGTCGGCACACGGCCCGATTTTGCCTTTATCGGCAAATGTTCTGGCTATGACGCCGATCAGCGCCTTTCGCCCGCGACGTTGGCGCGGAGCCCTGATCCCTTCGGGTGCACACATCCGGTTCGAGATTCTCGACGCGCTGCGCCGCCCGGTGAGCGCAACAGCAGACTTTACAGAAGTCCGAGGCGTGGTGCAGGTGGATATCTCTCCATGCCTGAACCGGAGTCGTACGCTTTTATTCGATTCCGGAGAATCCCTCGAGGAACGTATTCTGAAAGAGCAGTTTGAATCGTGAGCATCGAAAAGCGTACACTCCGTACGTGTAAACAACGCAAGGCGTACAGTCTTATCCGTCTTCCAGATGCAAAATGACACCGATTCCTGATAAAAGGCAGATCAAGGCCGGAGACCACGCCGCCAAGACAGATGGAATCTGGTGCGCCGCGCCCATCGCCTGAAGATAACTTGACATAAAAAAGACAACAAACGCCACCATGAGCCCCAAACCGGCAAACAGAGCCGCCCCTCCTGCACGCGGCGGGCGCAAGGATACGCACGCAGCCAGCAGGATCATGGCGGCAAACAACAGAGGCTGGGAGAGAAGGTTCTGAAAATGAATATGCAGCCGCGTGGCGTCAAATCCGGCGCTCTCCAGCGTACCGATATGACCGGGCAAGTGCCAGAAAGACATGGATTCAGGCGAGGAGAAGCTTTCCTCAATTTTCAATGTCGTCATCTCTGTGGGAAGGGTGTACGTGTCCGGACTTTCCTCCTGACCAGGGAACGCATTGATGACAGGCTTTTCAAAAATCCATTCTCCCTTTTCAAGTCTTGCGTCCGGCGCATCAATGCGGCGGATCAAATTTCCACCTTCTGAAAAAAACAGAGCCATGACATTATGCAGGCGCCATTCGGGCAACTGGATACGCCCGGCATGCAAAATCACCTCGCCGTCTCCCTCCGGGCCTGGCTGGCGCAACCACAATCCCCCACGAAAAAGGCTGACAAGACTTTTTTCGCGGGTAAGACGATCACGTTCGAGCTGGTCGTATTTAGCCAGAAACACAGACCCGACCGGGTTAATTGCCATCATGTGAAGAAACCCGGCAAGAACCGCAACAGCCAGAAGCGGACTTAAAAATTGCCAAACGGACAAACCCGCATTCCTTAGAATCGCCAGTTCGCTCCGCCGCCCAAGCTGCCAAAAAGTAAACATCGCGCTGAACAAAATGGCAAAAGGCAAGGTAACTTGTGCAGCCTCGGGAATTTTGAGCGCGCCCATTTCCAGAACAACGGACAAAGGAACGTCTGCACGCTTCCCGGCCCGGCGAAGCAACTCGACCGTATCAAACAGATAGATGATCCCCGCCAAAAGCACCAAAAGCATCAAAAGATTGGACACGTACAGGCGCGAAAGATACCGCCCCAGCGTTGCGGGAATTTTTATCATGCCCGTACGTCTTTCTCCGGAAAACGCGTTTTTCTGAAAGCGGACTGGAGCACCGCCATCGGGCAGAGTCCCTCACGGGCCGGGCCCAGAAGATACCAGAACCCGCACAGCGGCCCAAAAACCGAAAACCCCATCAAGACAAGCCCCCATGAGTTTTGGCGTGAAATATTAAAGGCCGCAAGAAAGAGACTTTCGATAACGACCACGCCTCCAACCGCAGCCAAAACCCGCCACCCTTGCCCCCGCCGCTCTGCCGGACCAAGCAGGAGAAAAAACAGACTCATGACTGTAAAAGCAGGCGCCAGAAAGGGCACAATCAGGCGTTTTGCAACCTCGACCCCGAACTGACGACGGTTTTCCTGATCTCTCACCACGTTGGGATCGGGCCGGAACAATTCAAACAAAGTCCGCTCGTCCGGCTCTCGCCACCGTTGACCAACGGGTGCATCCTCCGGAATATCAATGGTGTAGCGCTCAAAATCCAGCCGCCGCAGTGTACGTGTCCCGGGGACGTACTCTTGCCGCGACCCATCATAAACGACGACCTGTTGCCCTTGATCCCCCAGAACAAGAACACCCCGTTTCGCCAGAACAGTCACAGGCGGATCCACAGATTCTCGTGCATCGTGGATCAATATCCCCTCCATCTCGCCTTCTGCGGAGCGTTTGCGCACGTACACCGTCAGTCCGGATCCAACGGAATTAAAGACACCCTCGCGGAACATCAGGGTTGAATAATGAGCCTTGATAATCTGACGCATCGATTGCATCCCCGACAAAGACACGGGCGCAAGCCATGATGTGACAAAAAGGAGAAAAACACCCCCGCCAACCGCCAGCAAAATCGCCGCACGTCCGATCCTCAGGGCCGAAACTCCTGCGGCACGCAGAATCACGATTTCGCTATCCATCAGCATTCGGTTATACACAAAAACCGTGGCGGCCATCAGGGAAACAGGCAGAATAATTTCCAGAAAGCGCGGGAGAGCCAGCAGAGTTAAAACCCAGAAAGATGCCGCAGAAGCCCCTGACTCCATAACCAGCTCCAAAAACCGCAGAGACTGTGTCAGGAAGATCACGATGGTCAGGGCAAGCGCAACAAAACCGGTCGCCAGACTCATCTGGCGAAGGACATATCGATCGAAAACGCCCGTGGAAAGCTTCATTGCCATTGGATATACCCCGATCGGGGCACAGATGCCAGAGTCCTGTTTTGAAACCCCGAAAATGACGCCGATCAGGCCTTATCGAAAACACTCAAATCGCCGTTATACCCGGCCAGAAATTCGAGGAACTTGTCACCGGGCATCGGGCGTGCATAGCGATATCCTTGAACCTCGTCGCACCCTTCGCCTTTCAGGAAGTTTTCGTGATCTTTTGTCTCCACGCCCTCGGCGATAACTTTCAGGTTAAGCGAATGGCCAAGCCCAACGATGGTCCGCGCAATCGACGCATCGTCCGGATTGTTGAGAGCGTTGCGGATAAAAGACTGGTCGATCTTGAGACGATCAATCGGAAATTGTCGCAGATAGGACAGGGACGAATAACCCGTTCCAAAATCGTCAATGGCGATCTCGACCCCCAGACCATGAAGCCGCTGAAGCGTCTGGACTGTGTGCTGAATGTCATCCATAAAGACGCTTTCTGTGACTTCGAGTTCAAGCCGCGTGGGCGGTAGGCCCGCTTCCTGCAACACACGATCGACATAGGCAACGATGTCGCTTTGGTGGAACTGTGCACCGGACAGGTTGACAGCAACGCGGACCCCATGCCCTTCCGGCGTGGTCCACTTGGCTGCGGCAATACAGGCCTGCTGCATCACCCATTCCCCAATGGGAACGATCAGGCCCGACTGCTCGGCCACGGGAATAAAATCAGCAGGCGAGATAAACGTCCCGCCCTGTTTGCTATTATCCGGTTTGAACCAGCGCAGCAGCGCCTCAGCCCCGATCAGGCGACCAGAACGCAGATCGAACTGCGGCTGGTAATACAGACTGAGTTGATTGCTCTCCAGCGCATCACGCAAATCCCGCAGCATCTGGAATCTATGCTGCACTGCGCGATCGAAGTCCTCGGAATATTCACGAACCGAATCTCGTCCGTCTTCCTTGGCGCGGTTCAGGGCGATATCAGCATTTTTCAAAACCTGATCCGGGTCAACAGCATCGTCCGGAAAGGTCGCCACACCGATAGATGCACGAATCTGGAAATTCTCATTAAACACGCTGAAGGGGTGCGAACGAATGACATTGATGATTCTCTCACCGACCTCGCGGGCAGTTGTAGCCCCGTCCCGCAAGGGGGTCATGATAGCAAATTCGTCCTCTCCCGTCCGGGCGACAGTGGCTTGTTCCGGCAGAGCAGCACGCAAGCGCTTTCCGATAGCGCGTAAAATCGCATCTCCGACATTGTGTCCCATCGAGTCGTTGATGTCCTTGAAATGGTCAAGATCAAGGGTAATCACGGCAAAGCGCGGCTGGGACTCAATTCCGTCAGGTCGGGCCTGATCCGAAAGTTTCTGGACGAACAGCGTCCGGTTAGGCAGACCCGTCAGGCTGTCATAATAGGCAAGTTTGTGGATCTGGTCTTCTGCGGCACCTTTGATCTGGCGCATGTTTTCCGCATTCTGTCGAATCAGACGATGGGCAAGAGCAATTGCACCTCCGATCTCGTCGTTCGGATCAAAAGGCGAATCGGGAATTTTCGGATTTTCCGGATTCTCCGTCGCAGTTAAAAGAGTCTGGCGCATAAACAAAATCGGCTCCAGAAGCCAGTGCCCCAGCGCCACCATGAGAACAGACGTCACAAAAGCCGACATCAAGAGCATAATCAAAATCGTCTGTTCGACATAGGAATACACCTGACGCGGAACAGTTTCAGCATCAATACGAGCCACAATGACAAAGGGCCGACGCAGATCCTGCGGACGGAAAACCACTTCGTACCAATTCCCGTCATAGTGAGTTTTGTAAAGAGACGAGACATCCAGAACGGTAATGACGGTGGGCGCGCCATAGGTCCGGATGAGATTTAGGTCGGAAGAATAAACGGCTACGCCCTTGACCTTGGTCGTTGCGAAAAGCCGCTCCAGACTCTCCTCGGGAATAGGGGGCGCCAGAAGATCCATGATCCGGGAGTTGATAAGCGGCGCAATAGACGAACGAGCGGTTTCAACCAGCTCATTCAGGCGAGAATTTTCATAGTCCCGGATCGTCATACTCAAAATGCCGGCCTGAACCGCCATGATGGTCAAAAAGACGACGAGCGTAATGCGCCAGCTGATCCGGCTTTTCCAGATCTGCGTCGGAGAAGACGTCAGGAGACGGCTCACCTGCGAGCGCGTTTTCCGCGCCTTTCGGGGTTTTGCCTCAGGAGAGGACATGATATCGATTTGCTCCCGAACAGGCTGTCTGAATGCAGCTTTCATATTTCACACGCTTGTCCATGATAACGCGCTGGAGGAGGTCCGCCAAGCGGGAAACGACCCAATCTCCAAAAAAACAAACTCGAAGGAAATCCGATCATGTTTAATTATAATATCTCTAAAATTGTTAATAAGCCTTTTAAGAAAGCACTCTATCTCATGGCCTTATATTTTCTGACCTTTGCCCCTAAAAACAAGGCAGAGAAATGAGTGCCTTTTTTAAAGCCAGGATGGCGGAACCGTAGCGGGGAGAAGTCCCGCCCACAGGCCCATAAGGCGTTGCACGAGGCGTGGGAAAAGCAGGAAGCGCAAGGCCGTTTTAGCGGAACTGCTAAGGAAGCTTTTGACACAGCCTGCCGAAATGAGTCAGAACCGTTCACGGAAGAGGCGGCCGGGAAGGTCGAGCGGGAACGGATGCAGCGGCAACAGGAACTTGAAGCGTGGACAAAATGGCAGCGGGGCCAACTGGCCCAGCGGCAGAAGGAAGAAACCGACGCTTTTAGAAAGGCGCACAGAGACCGCCGCTACGTGCAGCAACACGCGATGAATCAAACCTACCTGCCTGCCCTTAGCGAGCGTATGCGCACTTTGAGCGCGATTGAGGCGCGGCAAG